>NZ_BMYQ01000001.1:0-60146 GCF_014652355.1 Gemmobacter lanyuensis
GAACCAATGGCGTTCACGGCCTCGATCCAGATCAAGGGCTGGCAGGTCCGCAAGCGCCCGATCGGCATGCGACCGCGCATCGCAGCGGTGCCCTCGGTCGCGAACGCGCCGAACGAGCGCTGGTCCACCGACCTGTGCCGGGTCTGGGCAGGGCGCGACGGCTGGACAACTTTGGCCCTCGTCATCGACTGCCACACCCGCGAGCTGCTGGGCTGGCATCTGTCGCGCTCCGGCAAGGCAACCACTGCCGCCAGCGCATTGGAGCATGTCCCCACAGCGACATGGCAGCGGTTTTCTGCTGCTAATCTTGCCGTGCCTGTCAACATGGTCGAAACTGCAAACTGCGGCATGTATCTTCGCATTAACGCGGGCACAACATTTGACCTAGACTCTTCGCATTGGTGGCGGACAGCTTGAATTCGGGGAGTCGGTTACGGCGCTGCAGAACGCGGCTTCGATCTACGACCTGACCGAACCCGGCGTGCAAGACTGTTACGGTCTGATGTTTGACGGGGTGGATGACTTCCTGCAAACCGGGAACATCGCCTGGGCGACCGATGAGGTGACGGTCACGGCGGGTCTGCGGAAGCTGTCAGATACGGCGCGGGGCATGGTTGCAGAACTCGGTCAGTTTGCGAACACTCAAAACTTCCAGCTGAATGCCCCTACCGCAAGTCTGGGAGACTACGGCTTTTATTCCGCTGGGACAGCAACGGCGGGGCTTGGCACTGCCGCGGCCGCACCCAATACCTCGGTCGTTACCGGACAAGCGAAGCTCACCACAGACACACTTATTCTGCGGCGAAATGCAACACAGGCCGGGACTTCGGCGGTAGATCAGGGGACGGGTTCGGCCTACACCACCAACCCGCTTTATATCGGGATGCGGGCAGGCACGTCCTTGCCCTTCAACGGTATCCTGTTCGGCCTGACTGCCGTGAATGCTGTTCTGGACGCCACGCAGCTTGGAATGGTCGAGCTTTCCACCAACTTCAACACCGGAGGCTTCTGATGCCGAGAGTGACGATTGCTTGTCCCGTCGATCTGCGCGCGGACGCGAACCAGCTGGCGCGCTGCATTGGCCTTGGCCCTGACGATGATCAAACCTATGGCGAGCCTGTTTGGAAGGACGCTGCGGGCAATGCCTATGCCGTTGCCTCGGCCATGGTCGGGGAAGGCTTTGCGGGAGCAGCGACAAGCCCGTTGAGTGAACCGGCTTGTGGCTGCGACCTCGCCGCCGCCGCCCGCGCCCAGGCGAAGATCCGGGTGGGCGGCGCCGCAGATCCGGCCGCACTGGTGGCCGTGTTCTCCGACGATGCCCGCGCTGGTTTGTCCGAGCTGGGCGTCTCGCAGCATATGCAGGAGCTTTGATCCAACACAGGCACCTCTGGCGCTACCCGCATAGACTTGCGGATGGCGCATAGCTCCGGAGGCGCGAAAATTCCTAACTCATTGTTTTTACGTAACTTTGAACTTGCTGCAGTGTTTTGAGGCCGCACGGCAGGCAAAACTCGCCTTAAACTGACCGATAACTCATCTTAACGCGTTGTTTTTACGTAACTTTGAACTGAGCAATGGGATGGGCTGCAACAGTTCCAAGTTTGGCGGTTCGGGTGGGCACTTCCAACGAGGTAAGCCGCTGATTTCATTGGGAGTGACATCTAGACAGAAACCGACTTGGAGCTCGGCGTCCTGTGGTGCAGGGTTAATCTGGCTGCTGCGCTAGTGAATTGCCATAACCTGATGCATTCACGGAAGGCTATGAAATATCGGTGTTTTCCAGACGTTTCCGGACGTTCCCAGCTATTCCCGGATGAAGCCGCCCGTACCCACTCTTTTTGTCCGGTTACAGCAGGCAGCGCATCACAGGATCATGAAGGGAAGAAGTGCAGGTTTCTGTTGCCAGGTACCTGCGAACCCCGCCTTACGCGGCTAAGCGCAAGGGCTTAAGTTTCGGTTACCCGAGCTGCTTACGCAGCCAGAGCGACCGGAGCACGGTTGTCGTTGGCAACTGTACTTTTGGACCGATAACGGTGGTACCTCACCGAGCGAAAGCTGGCCTCTTTAGTCGTTCGTCGATCCTGTTTCGGCCCCCTCCACGCCCAACGAGCGGTGTGTTGGTGGAGCCGCCGGGTACCGCCCCCGGGTCCGATCCGATTATTACAGGTGCGTTTATCGCCATAGTCCGGGCGAACCCGAACATCCCCGATATAGGCCGCGGCGGGGCGTTACGCAAGGGCGGCGCGGCGCAGCAAAAAGGCCCGGACGCCTTGGGCGGCCCGGGCCTTTGCACTGGCATGGGGAAGGGATCAGAAGCCGGCCTTGATGGCTTCGAACTCTTCAATCATCTTGGTGCGGAACTCGGTCGGGACCGGGGTCTGGGCAAAGAGCGTGGTGTTCACCGGATCGACGAAGGCCGCCTTCAGCGCCTCTTCCGGCACGGTCTTCATCGCGGCATCGTTCGCCAGGGCATAGCCGATCCCGTCCAGCAGCGCGGGCGCTGAGCTGGGGGCCAGCATGCTGTTGATGAAGTCATAGGCCTTTTCTTCCTTGCCGGGTGCGTCCTTCAGGTTGACGTAACCGCAGAACCAGGTGGCGGCACCTTCTGCGGGCGACCGCTGAAAGCCCACGGGGAAGTTTTCGTCCTGAAGGGCAGCCACGCCGTCGTTCCAGGACCAGGCCACCAAAACCTCGCCCGTGGCCATCAGCTGTGCCATTTCGGCCGGGTCGGCCCAATAGGCGCGGACATTCGGATGGACTGAGCGCAGCCAGTCGGCGGCCGCCTGGAACTGTTCGTCGGTCACGTTTTCCCAGCTTGTCACGCCGGTGGCGAGGAAGGCCAGCGACCAGACATCATCCGTCGAATCGGGCAGAGAAATGCGGCCCGCATATTTCGGATCGGTAAAGACCTTGAGCGAGGCAACATCTTCGGCCGGGACATCCTTGGTGTTATAAGCAATGGCGGTATAGGCATAGTCGGTCGGAATGAACCAGACGCCCGCATCGTCCTTGAAGATCGGCGAATTCAGCATCCGCGGCGCGATATTGGCGAATTCCGGGATCTTACTGGTATCCCAGGGCTCGATCAGGCCCGCTTCGCGGTAGCGGCCCACATGGGCGGCGCAGGGGTGGGCGAGATCGGTCTTGAAGCCCGACGACACCTTCTGGAAGGCCTCGTCATCATCGGCAAAGAAGGAATAGGTGGGCTTGTCGCCGTTCTTGGCGACATAAGAGGTCATCAGCCCCTCGATATCCCAGCCAGCCCAGTCAAGGACCGTCAGTTCGGAATCGGCCGCGAAGGCGGGCAGGGCAAGCGCCAGCGCCGCGCCGGTCAGCAGGGTCGTGCGAATGGTCATGAAAGCTCCTCGGTCAGGGTGGATGGGCTGCAGCGCGGCCCCGGGGGGCGCACCACTCAGACTGGCCGGAGGCTAAGCGAGCGGCCCGGCCCGCTCAAGCAGAAACTCCGCCCCAAAGCCCTGATGCGGCGGGATTCGTGTAATTTTGATCAAAATTCTTGCGCTCCCGGGGCAGGGGCCTTGCGGGGGGCGGGCGCGCGGGGCAGGATCACCCCGCCATCAGAGGAGCCCGACCATGCCGCTTGATCTTGCCTTTGTCCGCAGCCAGTTTCCCGCATTTGCCAGCGCCGCCCTTGAGGGACAGGCCTTCTTTGAAAACGCGGGCGGGTCCTATACCGCGGGACAGGTGATCGACCGGCTGACGCGCTTCTACCATGACCGCAAGGTGCAGCCCTATGCCCCCTATGAGGCAAGCCGTCTGGGCGGCGCCGAGATGGACGAGGCCCGCGCAAGGCTTGCCGCGCTGATGGGGGTGGAGACGGATGAAGTCTCGTTCGGCCCTTCCTCCAGCGCCAATACATTTGTTCTGGCCAATGCCGTGCGCCAATGGTTGCGCGGGCAAAAGGCCGCCATCGTCGTGACCAATCAGGACCATGAGGCCAACAGCGGCGTCTGGCGCCGGCTTGCCGATGAGGGGATCGAGGTGCGCGAATGGCGGATCGACCCCGAAACCGGCCATCTTGACCCTGCCGCACTGGCGCCCCTGCTGGCGGATGGGGCGGTGAAGATGGTCTGCTTCCCGCATTGTTCCAACGTGGTGGCCGAGATCAACCCCGTGGCGCAGATCTGCGCGATGGCGCGGGCGGCGGGCGCCTTTACCTGTGTGGACGGGGTCAGCTACGCCCCCCACGGCCTGCCTGATATTCCGGCGCTGGGGGCCGATATCTATCTCTTTTCCGCCTACAAGACCTATGGCCCGCATCAGGGCATCATGGTGATCCGACGTGCCTGTGGGGCGGTGCTGCCCAATCAGGCGCATTTCTTCAATGGTGACGTGCTCTACAAACGCTTCACCCCTGCCGGGCCGGATCATGCCCAGGTGGCGGCCTGCGCGGGGATTGCCGATTACATCGATGCGCTGCACGCCCATCACTTTGGCGCCGAGGGTGCCGCCGACCCGGCCGCGCGCAATCGCGCGGTTCATGATCTGATGCGCGCGCATGAAATTGCCTTGCTGCAGCCGCTGCTCGATTACCTTGCCGCCCGCAATGACCTGCGCCTGATCGGCCCGCGCGCGGCCGAGCGGCGGGCGCCTACCGTGGCCGTGGCGCTGGATCGTCTCGCGCTGCCGGTGGCCGAGGCGCTGGCCCCCTTGGGCATCATGGCGGGGGGCGGGGATTTCTACGCTGTCCGCCCGCTTGAGGCGCTGGGGGTCGACCGGGCCAAGGGGGTGCTGCGGCTCTCTTTCGTGCATTATACCGCCCCCGAGGAGGTGACGAAGCTGATCTCCGCGCTGGACCGCGTTCTTGCAGGCTGACCCGCGCGGCGGGGCTTACCCCCTTTCCATCGGGGCAGGCGCGGCCTATGTTGAAGGAGAATTGGAAGAGGTGCTTCATGGCGCGCACGATTGATTATGGCAACCTGATGCATCGCGCGATGCGTGGACTGATCCAGTCTGTGTTGGAGGATGTGGCACAGAACGGCCTGCCGGGCGCGCATCACTTCTTCATCACCTTCGATACCACGCACCCCGGCGTGGCCATCGCCGATTGGCTGCGCGCGCGCTATCCGCAGGAAATGACCGTGGTGCTGCAGCATTGGTTCGATGCGCTGGAAGTCACGCCCGAGGGGTTCTCGGTCACGCTGAATTTCGGCAACGCCCCGGAACCCTTGGTGATTCCCTTTGATGCCGTCCGCACCTTCGTGGACCCTTCGGTCGAATTCGGGCTGCGGTTCGAAACGAACGAGGACATCGAAGAAGACGACGACGAAGAAGAGGACGAGGAGGAGGAAATGGAGGTCGCCAAGCCCCATGCCGCCGAAATCGTCAGTCTGGACAAGTTCCGCAAGTAAGGCGCGTTGCGCCTGAACCCGTGCTGTATACCTCCGTATACCGATTGATTTCCGCGCCCCTTCCTCCTAGAAGGGGCGTGGTTTTTATGGAGGCTTGCACATGACCGCCACCCGCACCGAGACCGACAGCTTTGGCCCGCTGGAAGTCCCTGCCGACAAATACTGGGGCGCGCAGACCCAGCGTTCCATCATCAACTTCCCCATCGGCTGGGAAAAGCAGCCCGTCGCCATCGTGCGCGCGCTTGGAGTCATCAAGAAGGCCTGTGCGCTGGTGAACATCGCGCAGGGCGACATCTCGAAAGAGCTGGGCGAGGCGATTGCCGCCGCCGCACAAGAGGTGATCGACGGCAAGTTCGATGACAACTTCCCGCTGGTCGTGTGGCAGACCGGGTCGGGCACCCAGTCGAACATGAACGCGAACGAGGTCATCTCGAACCGCGCGATCGAAATGCTGGGCGGGGTCATGGGGTCGAAAAAGCCCGTTCACCCGAATGACCATGTGAACATGGGTCAGTCCTCGAATGACACCTTCCCCACCGCCATGCATGTGGCCATCGGCATGATGGCGCGCGATGTGCTGCTGCCGGGTCTGGAAAAGCTGCACAAGGCGCTGGCCGCCAAGGCCGAGGAATTCAAGGACATCATCAAGATCGGCCGCACCCATACCCAGGATGCCACGCCGCTGACGCTGGGCCAGGAATTCGGCGGCTATGCCAAGCAGGTCGAACGCGGGATCGACCGCGTGAAGATGTGCCTGCCGCATATCTACGAACTGGCGCAGGGCGGCACCGCCGTTGGCACCGGGCTGAACACCCGTGTGGGCTGGGACACCCGCGTCGCGGCCCAGATCTCAGAGATCACCAGCCTGCCGTTCGTCACCGCGCCCAACAAGTTCGAGGCGCTGGCCGCGCATGATGCGATGGTCATGTTCTCGGGCGCGCTGAAGACGGTGGCGGCAAGCCTCTTCAAGATCGCCAACGACATGCGTCTGCTGGGCTCGGGTCCGCGCTCGGGCCTTGGCGAGCTGATCCTGCCGGAAAACGAACCCGGGTCGTCCATCATGCCGGGCAAGGTGAACCCGACCCAGGCCGAGGCGCTGACCATGGTTTGCGCCCATGTCATGGGCAATGACGCGGCGGTGGGCTTTGCCGGTTCGCAAGGTCACTTCGAGCTGAACGTCTACAACCCGATGATGTCCTATAACGTCCTGCAATCGATGCAGCTTCTGGGCGATGCCGCCAGCAGCTTCACCGACAACATGGTCGTGGGTACCCAGGCCAATGTGGTGCGGATCGACAAGCTGATGAAGGAATCGCTGATGCTGGTCACGGCGCTGGCCCCCACCATCGGCTATGACAATGCGACCAAGGTGGCCAAGACCGCGCACAAGAACGGCACCACCCTGAAGGAAGAGGCGATTGCCCTTGGCTTCGTCGATGAGGAAACCTTCGACCGTGTCGTTCGTCCGGAAGACATGATCAGCCCCAAAGGCTGATCTGGCCCGCCCTTGCCCTGCGACGCCCGGACCGCGGTCCGGGCGTTTTCTGTTGCGCGGCTGTTTTGCCGGGTTGAAGCCGCCAATCCCGGCGTTAGGTTGACAGATGCGGGCGGATCAACGCCCCGCCACGGGCAGGCACAGAACCTGCAAGGCCCCAAAGGTCAGGAAGGGGAGATGTCGGATGGGAGAGGTCGTCAACCTCAATCGTTTTCGCAAGGAGAAGCGGCGCAGCGAAGACCGCGCCGAGGCCGATGCCAATGCGCTGTGCTTTGGTCGCACCAAGGCGCAGAAAGAGCTGGACCGCGCCCGCGCCGAAAAAGGCAGCCGCGACCATGCCGCCCATCTGAGGAACAATGACCACGAAGACGACGGCGCCTGACCGCATCCCCCTTGCCCGCTGACCCGAACGGAGTTGCCCATGTCGGCGCGCCCGGCGAAACATTCCCTCACCCTGCATGGCCACCGCACCAGCGTTTCGCTTGAGGATGAATTCTGGGCCGGGTTCCGTGCGCTGGCTGCCGCGCGGGCCATGGGCCTCAATGAACTTGCAGCCGAAATCGACGCCGCGCGTAGTGGCGATCTGGGCCTTGCCAGCGCGATCCGCCTTGAGGTGCTGCGCTTCTACCGCGATGGCTGGGCAGGGACCGAACATCCCGGAGGATGACCCAAGGGCAGGCGCGGAAAAAAGCTGTGATCCGATGTCGAAGGGACAGCGTATATTCTTCTGAAGATTGAGGAACTTGCGCAAGATGACGGATTCGCCCCTGATCCTGTGGTTCCGCCGCGACCTGCGGCTGGCCGATCACCCCATGCTGTCGCAGGCGGTGGCCACGGGGCGCCCGCTTCTGCCGGTCTTCATCCTTGACCCCGAAACCGAAGCGATCGGCGCCGCGCCGAAGTGGCGTCTGGGGCTGGCCATCGCCGCCTTTGCCGAAACGCTGGAGCGGATGGGCAGCCGTCTGATCCTGCGGCGCGGCCCCGCGCTTGAGGTTCTGCGCGCGCTGATTTCCGAAACCGGCGCGGGCGGTGTGCACTGGAGCCGGGCCTATGATCCCGCCTCGAAGGCCCGGGACACGGCGGTGAAAACCGCCCTTCGCACCGCAGGGATTGCGGCGGAAAGCCATGCGGGCTTCCTGCTGCACGAACCCTGGACGGTGCAGACCGGGCAGGGGGGCTTTTACCGCGTCTATACCCCCTACTGGAACGCCGTTCGCGGTCGCGATGTGGGCGCGCCCTTGCCCGCCCCCCGCAGCTTGCCTGCGCCTACCGCCTGGCCTGCGTCGGACCGGATCGCTGATTGGCAGATGGGCGCGGCCATGCGCCGGGGGGCGGCCGTCTGCCTGCCCTATCAGGCGGTGGGTGAGGCTGCGGCGCAGACCCGGCTTGAGACCTTCATTTCCACCAAGGTGCAGGTCTATCGAGAGGCGCGCGATTTTCCGGCGCGTGACGCGACCTCGCGCCTGTCTGAAAATCTGACCTATGGCGAAATCTCGCCCCGGCAGGTCTGGCATGCAGGGCAACGCGCCCGGCAGGAGGGAGCTGCGGGGGCCGAGCATTTCCTCAAGGAACTGGTCTGGCGCGAATTCGCCTGGGCGCTGATGCATCACACCCCCCATATCGCCCAGGAAAACTGGCGCGAGGATTGGAAGGATTTCCCCTGGCGCGGCGACAACCCCGATGCCGAACGCTGGAAACGTGGCCAGACCGGTGAGCCTTTCGTCGATGCCGCCATGCGTGAGATGTATGTGACCGGCACCATGCACAACCGGGCGCGAATGATTGTGGGCTCTTACCTCACCAAACATCTGCTGACGGATTGGCGCGTGGGTCTGGATTGGTTCGCCGATTGCCTGACCGACTGGGACCCGGCCGCCAATGCGATGGGCTGGCAATGGGTGGCGGGCTGCGGCCCCGATGCAGCCCCCTATTTCCGCGTCTTCAACCCGGCAGGCCAGGCCGAGAAGTTCGATCCTGACGCCCGCTATCGCCGCCGCTTCATTGCCGAACTCAGCCGCAATCCGGGCGCCGAGGTGCTGTCCTGGTATGCGGCAACCCCCCGGTCCTGGGGCCTGCAACCGGGGGCGGCTTACCCCTTGCCCCTTATCCCGCTGGATCAGGGACGCGCGCGCGCCCTGGCCGCTTACGCGCAACGAAAGGCTTGAGCTATGGACCCGCATGGGAAACACTCGGTTCTGTCACCTGTGGGAGGTGCGCGCATGAGCGACATTTCAGACAAGGCCGAACGGCACGATCTGCCCCGCTACTTCACCCATGTGATGCGGGTGCTGCAAAAGCTGCAGGTCGGGCGGCTGGATTTCGTGCTGCCCGACGGGCGGCGCTTTCGGGCCGAGGGGGCCGCGCCCGGCCCGCAGGCAGAGATCCGCATTCATAATCTTGATATCTTTGCTCGCCTGATCCGCGAAGGCGAGTTGGGCTTTTGCGATGCCTATCTGGACGGCGATTGGGATACGCCCGATCTGCAGGCCTTCATGGATCTGGTGCAGGTGCCGGCCAATAACGCCGTCAACGATGGCTTTCCCGGCATGGGTTTGGTGCGCGCCTATGAAAAGCTGCGCCATGTGCTGCGGTCGAACTCGCGGCGTCAGGCCCGGCGCAACATCTCGTATCACTACGACCTTGGGAATGATTTCTACGCGCTCTGGCTCGACCGGACGATGACCTATTCCAGCGCGCTTTTCCGCGACGGGCAAGAAAGCCTTGAGGCCGCGCAGAATGCAAAATACGCGGCCCTGGTGGATCGGCTGGGGGTGAAGCCCGGCGATCATGTGCTGGAAATCGGCTGCGGCTGGGGGGGCTTTGCCGAATATGCGGCGGGGGTGCGGGGGTTGCGGCTGACCTGCCTGACCATCTCGCGCGAGCAATATGAGTTTGCCGTGGCGCGGATGGCGCGGGCAGGGCTGTCTGACCGGGTGACGATCAAGCTGCAGGATTACCGCGATGAACGCGGCACCTATGATGGCATCGCCTCGATCGAGATGTTCGAGGCCGTGGGCGAGAAATACTGGCCGGTCTATTTCGCCGCCGTGCGGGACCGGCTGAAGCCCGGCGCGCGCGCGACGCTGCAAATCATCACCGTGCCGGACCACCGCTTTGCCGCCTATCGCAAGACGGTTGATTTCATTCAGAAATACATCTTCCCGGGCGGGATGCTGCCCTCGCCTTCGGCGCTCAGGTCGCAGGCCCAGCAAGCAGGGCTGCATGTCACCGGATCGGCGGAATTCGGCGAAAGCTACAGCCAGACGCTGCGCCGCTGGTATGACACCTTCAACCAGCGCTGGCCCGAGGTGGCGCGCCTTGGCTTTGATGACCGTTTCCGCCGGATGTGGAATTTCTACCTCACCTCTTGCGCGGGCGCGTTTGAGGGCGGAAACTGCGACGTGACACAGATCACCGTAACGCGCCCGGCCTGAACCAGGGGCGCGACCAAGCGCAGGGGGCAGGATGCCGACGGCCGGAAAACTTGCAGGGGCGGTGATCTTTGCCGCCCTCGGATATGTCATAGCCGAGGCCTATGCCATGAACCTGCCACCGGGCACGGCCTTTCCCGCCTTCGGTGCGGGGCTGGCGCTGCTGGGGCTGATCTGCGGCTGGCGCATCGTCGGCGCGCAGGCGCGCAGCGGTCTGGTCGGCGCGCTGAACGGGGGGCTTCAGACCGCGGTCACGATGGTGTTCCTTGGGCTGTTCTTCTTTTCAACCTGGCAGATGATCCTGAAATCGCTGCGGAAAATGTATGATGGCCCGTTTGAGGCCGTGGTCGGGATTTTTGAGATGATGGTGGAATATGGCAGCTATGCCATGACGCCTCGGGTGCTGGGGCTGATGGTCGTGGGCGGCTTCGTCTGCGGCTGGCTGACCGGGATGATCGGGCGTCGTTACCCATGACCGACCTTTTCTTCTACGGCACGCTCTGCCACCTGCCGCTTCTGGAAACCGTGCTGGCCCGTCCGGTTGACGTGGAACCTGCGACCCTGCCGGGCCATCGCGTGCAGTGGTCGGCGGAAGGGGCCTGGCCCGTTCTGGTGCCAGATCCGGGGGCCGCGGCCCAAGGGATGCTGTTGCGGGGCGCCACGGCCGAGGATCTGGACCGGCTGGATTACTATGAAGGCGGCTTTGGCTATGAAACGGCCCTTCTGCGCTTGGCGGCGCCGGAGGCAGAGGCGCTGGTCTATCTGCCGCCCGCCGGGGCGCCGGTTGCGGGGCCTTGGTCGTTGGCCGATTGGCAGCGTGACTGGGCCGAGGTTGCGGTTGCCACGGCTGCCGATGTCATGGCGCTGCGCGGGCAGCGCGCGGCGGCGGATGTCGTGCGCCGCTATCGCCTGATGCTCGTGCGTGGGGCAAGCCGGGTGCGGGCGGCCGCGACACCCCCGACCACCCGCCGCCACCGCGCCACCCCCGATGATGTGGTCGTCGAGCGTTTTGCCCAGCCCTATGCCAATTTCTTCGCGATCGAGGAATATGACCTCCGTTTCCGCCGCTTTGACGGCAGCCTGAGCGACAGGATCAACCGGGCAGTCTTTGTTTCGGGCGATGCGGTGACGGTGCTGCCCTATGATCCCGCCCGCGACCGCGTGCTGGTGATCGAACAGTTCCGCGCCGGTCCCTATGGGCGCGGCGATCCGCAGCCCTGGCTGATCGAGGCGATTGCCGGGCGCATCGACCCCGGCGAAACCCCCGAAGAGGCCGCGCGGCGCGAGGCCGAGGAAGAGGCGGGCCTGCATCTGGGGGCGCTGGAAAAGGTCGCGCAATATTACGCCTCGCCGGGGGCCAAAAGCGAATACCTCTATTCCTATGTCGCGCTCTGCGACCTGCCCGACGGGGTGGAGGGCGTCTTTGGCGTTGCGGGAGAGGCCGAGGATATCCGCGGCCATCTGATCAGCTTTGACGCCTTCATGGGGCTGGTTGCCAGCGGTGAGGTCGACAATGCCCCGCTTCTGGTGACAGCGCTGTGGTTGCAGCGCGAGCGCGCGCGGCTGCGGGCGGGTCAGGCGCCGGGGCCGTAAACCCGCGCCTCGGGCGGGCTGGCGTCCAGCAGGGCTTGCAGGATCGTGCGCAAGGCGGTTTCCGCGCGGTTCGGGCGCTGGCCGGGGTTCAGCACCAGATGCACGTCGATGGCGGGCGGGTCGTCATGGGGGGGCAGCCGCCAGAGCCGCCCTTGCGCCACATCCTCTGCCGCCACATGCAGGGGCAGGGGGCCTATGCCGATCCCGGCCAGGATCATGCGGCGCACCTCTTCAAGATGCGTGGCCTGACCCACCGGGCCCGACAGGCCCGCGCGCTGACGCAGGTCTGCCACCGCCGCCAGCGCATCACCCAGACGGTCGGTCAGAAAGCTGACTGCGGCATGGCCCGCAAGATCCGAAAGGCCGACGTCGCGCCCAAACAGCGGATGGGGCGGCCCACAGAAAAGCCCAAAGAATTCGCGGTAAAAGACCCGCGTCTCAAGCCGCGCCGGCGGATCGGTCAGCAGGCAGATCGCAAGGCTCGCCTGTTGGTTCGCCACCCGCGCCACCGCCTCGCGCGAGGAGAGAATGTCGATCGACAGCGTGGCCTTGGGGAAGTCCGCATGAAACCGTTGCAACGCCTGATCCAGCAAAGGCGAGACGACATGCGAGGCGAGCGCGAGGCTCACCTCACCCGCAACCTCGCCCGCGGCCTCTTCCATCGCAAGGCTGGCGCGCAGGATGGCCGCGCGCACGGCCTCGGCCTCGGGCAACAGGGCCTGCCCCTGCGGTGTCAGTTGGAACGCCCCCGGTGCGCGGTCGATCAGGCGATGGCCTGCCCGATCCTCAAGCCGTTTCAGCGCCTGACTGACCGCGGGTTGCTTCAGGCCCAGCCGGTCGGCGGCCCCGGTGATGGATCGCGCCTCGGCCAGCGCGAGGAAGACGCGCAAAAGGCTCCAATCCAGATCACGGGCGAAGATTTCGGCGGGGGACAAGCGGCGCATGACATTGATCTTATCAATGCGTATGATTTTGACAATCGATTTTGAGAATGAAAGCCCTTCCGACATAGTCAGCGCAGCACCGCCAGACCTGTTGGGAATCCCGCCGATGAGCCACCTGTTCTACCTTTCTACCGCCGCTCGCCCCATGCTCGACCGGGCCGAGGGCATCTATATCTGGGACACCGCCGGGCGGCGCTTCATCGACGGCTCGTCTGGCGCGATGGTCAGCAATATCGGCCACAGCAACCCGCGCGTGCTGGCTGCGATGAAGGCGCAGATGGATCGGGCGACCTTTGGCTACCGGCTGCATTTTGAAACCGAACCGGGGGAACGTCTGGCGGAAAAGGTGGCCAGCCTGTGCCCCGCGGGGATGGAGAAGGTGTTTTTCGTTTCGGGCGGGTCCGAGGCGTTGGAAAGTGCTGTGAAGCTGGCCCGGCAATATGCCGTTGTCACCGGGCAGGGCGCGCGCTGGAAGGTGATCTCGCGCTTTCCCTGCTATCATGGATCAACCCTCGGGGCGCTGTCGCTGACGGGCTATGATCCCCTGACCGATCCTTTCCGCCCCCTGATGGTCGAGATGCCCAAGATCCCGGCGCCGCGCGCCTATCTGGATGGGCTGGACATGGACGACCCCGCCACCGGCGAACATTATGCCGCGATGCTGGAGGCGAAGATTCTGGCCGAGGGGCCGGACACCGTGCTGGCCTTCATTCAGGAACCCGTGGGCGGCGCCTCGACCGGGGCGCTGGTCCCGCCGGCAGGCTACATGCAGGCGGTGCGGCGGATCTGCGACCGCTACGGCATTCTCCTGATCCATGACGAGGTGATGAGCGGCGGCGGTCGGGTCGGTGCCTTCCTTGGCGGTGATCTCTGGGGGGTGGTGCCGGATATTCTGGCGATTTCCAAGGGGTTCGGGGCAGGCTATGCACCGCTGGGGGCCATGGTTGCACAGGAACGGATTGTCGATGCGGTGCAGGGGGCGGGTGGCTTTCTGCACGGTCATACCTATGCGGGCAACCCGCTGGCCTGCAGCGCAGGTCTTGCCGTTTTGGAAGAGATCGAGCGGCAGGACATGATGGCCAATTGCCGCCACGTCGGCACCCTGCTGAAGGCGCGGCTTGAGGCGCTGATGCAGCGTTTCGGCTTTATCGGCGATGTGCGGGGCAAGGGGTTGCTTCTGGCGTTCGAACTGGTGGCCGACCGGCAGACCATGGCACCCCTGCCGCCCGATCTGCGCGCCTTCAACACGCTGGTCGAACTCGCCTACGAGGAACAGCTGATCATCTATTCCCGCCGCACCCGCGGGGGGCGGTCGGGCGATCACTTCCTGCTGTGCCCGCCGATGATCACGACCGAGCCGCAGGTGGACGAGATCATGGAGAAACTGACCCGCGCGCTGACCCGCTTTGCGGATGCCCATGTGCAGGCGGGGCAGCTGGCATGAAGATCATCATTTCCTGCGCGATCACCGGGTCGATCCATACGCCCTCGATGTCGCCCCATCTGCCCTACCGGGCCGAGGATATTGCCGCACAGGCGGTGGGAGCGGCAGCAGCGGGGGCGGCGATCCTGCATCTGCATGCGCGTAACCCCGACGATGGCCGCCCCTCGGCCGATCCGGATCATTGGCGCGGCTTTCTGCCCGCGATTTCGGCCGGGACGGATGCGGTGGTGAACATGACCACCGGAGGGTCGGCGGTGATGACGCTGGATCAGCGTCTGGCCGCCCCCCTGACCTTTGCGCCGGAAATGTGCAGCCTGAACATGGGGACGATGAACTTCGCGCTTTATCCCATGGCGGCCAAGCCCCGCGACTGGCGCTTTGACTGGGAAGAGCCGTTCTTGCGGGGCAGCGATGATCTGGTCTTCAAGAACACCCCGCGCGACATTGCGGGCGTCTTGCAACAGATGGGGGCCGAGCGCGGGGCGCGCTTCGAATTCGAATGTTACGACGTGGGGCATGTTTACATGTTGCGCCATTTCGTCGATCGCGGGCTGATCACCGGGCCGATCTTCCTGCAATTCGCCATGGGCGTGCTGGGCGGCATTGCGGCAGAACCCGAACATCTGCTGCATCTGAAACAGACGGCCGACCGGCTGTTTGACCGCTATGAATGGTCGGTGCTGGCGGCCGGACGGCGGCAGTTCGACATGGCCGCGCTGGCCGCCACAATGGGCGGGCATGTGCGCGTGGGGCTGGAAGACAATCTCTTTCTTGCCAAGGGCGTGTTGGCGCGGTCGAATGCCGAACAGGTGGAAAAGGTGCGCGGCATCGTCGAGGCGCTGGGGCGCACGGTCGCCACGCCCGATGAGGCCCGCGCCCTGTTGGGCCTGAAAGGCAAGGTGGACTTCGCATGATCCGGGCGGCAACGGGGGCGGATGCGGGGCGTGTGTTTGCGGCGCTTTGCGATCTGGCGGCAGAGATGGACGATCCCTTCCGCAGCGACCTGCGGCAGGTCAGCCGTGCGCTCGACAGTGGTGCCGCGCGCGCCATGCTGGCCGATGACGGCGCGGCGGGCGTGGCGCTCTGGTCGCCGTTCCTGTCGACCACGCGGGGGGCGACGGGGGCCTATGTCAGCGATCTGTGGGTGGCCGGGGATCAGCGTGGCAGCGGTCTGGGCATGCGGCTTCTGGCCGCGGTGCGCGATGCGGCGGCGGCGGAGTTCGGCGCAGTGTTCCTGCGGCTTGCGGTCTATGATGACAATGCCGCCGCGCGGCGGTTCTATGACCGGCTGGGCTTTCGGCCCAAGCCTGATGAAATCTGGCTGACGCTGGAAGGCCCGGCGCTGGAGGCGCTTGCATGAAAGCTTTTCTCGACCCCCGCCAAAGCGCGCATGACCCGCAGATGTTCATGGCCAATGGTACCCGTCTGCCCAATCCGGAAAAGCCCGCGCGGATCGGCATGCTCCGCGCCGGGGCCGAGGCGGCAGGGGCCCGCTTTGCCGCCCCGCGCGACTTCGGCATGGGGCCGATTGCCGCCGTGCATACACCGGAATATCTGACCTTCCTGCAGACCATCCACCCCCGCTGGCAACGCATCGCAGGCGCGGCGGATGAGGTGATCCCCAATATCCACCCCGATCGCCGCATGGTGAATTACCCCAAATCGGCGGTGGGGCAGGCGGGTTATCATCAGGCCGATACCGCCTGCCCGATTGCCGCCGGCACCTGGGAGGCGGCCTATTGGTCGGCGCAGACCGCGCTGGCCGCCGCCGAAACCGTGACGCTGGGCGCGCGGGTCAGCTATGCGCTCTGCCGTCCGCCGGGGCATCATGCCTTTGGCGATCTGGCGGGTGGGTTCTGCTTTCTGAACAATTCGGCCATTGCCGCCCAATGGCTTCTCAGCCGTGGATTGCGGCCTGCGATCCTGGATGTAGACGTGCATCACGGCAATGGCACGCAGGGGATTTTCTATCAGCGGGGCGATGTGCTGACGGTCAGCCTTCATGCCGATCCCGACCGCTTTTACCCCTTCTTCTGGGGCGGCGCGCAGGAACGGGGCGAGGGCGCGGGGTTGGGCTGCAACCTGAACCTGCCGCTGGCGCGTGGCACTGATGATGATGGTTATCGGGCGGCGCTGGCCACGGCACTGACCCGAATCCGGGCCTTTGGCGCGGATGTGATCGTGGTGGCGCTGGGGCTTGACGCGCATGAGGATGACCCCTTCCAGGGCCTGCGCGTCACCACGGACGGCTTCACCCGCATCGCCAATGACATTGCCAGCCTTGGCCGCCCGCTCGTCGTGGTGCAGGAGGGGGGCTATATGCAGCCCAAGCTGGGGCACAATCTGACGGCCTTCCTCCGGGGGCTGGCCTGACCGGCCCCGGGGAAAATCCGCATTGGCGGCGGGAACCGTTACCGCTCACACACAGTTGCGTGAGAGCACTGTCACAAAACTCGCAACCGCGACGGATCTTTCCCATCTGACAGTGAAACCGGGTATCCTGATCACGGGGGTGCCCGCCGAAAGGCGGGGTCTTGTCACCGTGGCAGGCGATACCTAGATTTGCCAGTCCCGCGCGGGGACAACATCCGCCGGGGCCAGAGAGGGTCAGACGATGTCGAGTTACGCCAATCTTCCCGCACCCAGCCCGGAACAGGGCCTGAACCGCTACATGCAGGAAATCCGCAAATTTCCCCTGCTGGAGCCGGAAGAGGAATATATGCTCGCCAAGGCTTGGGTCGACCATGAGGACCCGAAGGCGGCCCACCGCCTTGTGACCTCGCACCTCAGGCTCGCGGCGAAAATCGCCATGGGCTATCGCGGTTACGGCCTGCCGCAGGCCGAGGTGATTTCCGAAGCCAATGTGGGGCTGATGCAGGCGGTGAAGCGCTTTGATCCCGACAAGGGTTTCCGCCTTGCGACCTATGCGATGTGGTGGATCCGTGCCGCGATCCAGGAATATATCCTGCGGAGCTGGAGCCTTGTGAAACTCGGCACCACCTCGGCGCAGAAAAAGCTGTTCTTCAATCTCCGCAAGGCGAAAGCCAAACTTGGCGCGCTGGAGGAAGGGGATCTTCGGCCAGAAAACGTGGCCCAGATCGCCCGCGACCTGTCGGTCAGCGAGGATGAGGTCATCGACATGAACCGGCGCCTGTCGGGGTCGGATGCCTCTTTGAACGCGACCGTGGGCTCGGATGGCGATTCGTCGACCCAGTGGCAGGACTGGCTGGAAGATGAGGACAGCGATCAGGCCGGCGCCTATGAAGAGCGTGATGAGCTGGATGCCCGCCGCGGCCTTCTCGCGCAGGCCATGACCGTGCTGAACGACCGCGAGCGGGACATTCTGGTGCAGCGTCGTTTGGCGGAAGAGCCGGTTACGCTGGAAGATCTGTCCGAAAGCTATGGCGTCAGCCGGGAACGCATTCGCCAGATCGAGGTGCGCGCCTTTGAAAAGCTGCAGGCCCGCATGAAGGAACTGGCCCGCGGCAAGGGCATGTTGATCGAGGCGTAAGCCCCCCGGCAATCTATCCCACAGGGGCGGCCTTCGGGCCGCCCCTGTGCATTTTCGGCCCCGTAATGCGAGGTCGGGTCGCACATCTGCCCTGTCATGCCGCAAAGTGACCGGCCTTCCTCGCCGCCAGATTGCAAATGTGATTTCGCGGGGCTTTACTTCGCGTCGGATATGGTGTCCAAAGCGTCGTATTCGGCGCATCATGCGGCGCTGCGGCATTCCACGGGGCAGGAGGCGTTGATCCCGCGGGCGGCTGTCATTACCAACGTCGCATCCAAATCAAGGACGATGCCCATGACCATGCTCGAAACCTTCCTGAAACCGATGCACCCCGAAGGCTACAAATTCGTTGGCGCCTTCGGTGTTGCGACACTGATCCTGTTCTGGATCTGGGAACCGCTGGGCTGGCTGGGCCTGGGCCTGACGGTGTGGTGCTACTACTTCTTCCGCGATCCCAAGCGCGCCGTCCCGCAGGGCGAGGGTCTGATGGTCAGCCCCGCCGACGGGATCGTGTCGCTAATCGAACGCGCCGTGCCGCCGGCCGAACTGGGCATGGGCCCCGAACCGCTGCTGCGTGTGTCCGTCTTCATGTCGGTCTTCAACTGCCATGTGAACCGCGCGCCCATCGCGGGGCGCCTGGTCAAGATGGCCTATCGTCCGGGCAAATTCCTCAATGCCTCGCTCGACAAGGCCTCGGTCGACAATGAACGCAATTCGCTTTGCTTTGAACTGGCCGACGGGCGCCAGATCGCGGTGGTGCAGATCGCAGGTCTGGTCGCCCGCCGCATCGTCCCCTTCGTGAGCGAGGGGCAATCCCTCCGGACCGGCGAACGCTTTGGCCTGATCCGCTTCGGCAGCCGCGTCGATGTCTACCTGCCCGACGGCGTGGTGCCGCTGGTGGCGCTGGGGCAGAACATGGTCGCGGGGGAAACGGTCATGGCCGAACTGGGCCGCGACCTGCCGCAACGTCTGGCGCGGATGGTCTGATCCATGGATCCCCGTGCGCGCCGCCTGTCGATCATCGGGCTGCTTCCGAACATGCTGACGGTCGGCGCGCTCTGCGCCGGCATCACCGCGCTCCGCTTCGCGATCGAGGGGCATTTCCGCATCGCGCTGATCCTGATCCTGCTGGCCGCCATCATGGATGGTCTGGACGGGCGCCTTGCCCGCCTGCTGCGGAGCGAAAGCCAGATCGGCGCCGAACTCGACAGCCTGTGCGATTTCGTCAATTTCGGCGTGGTGCCGGGCGTCATCCTCTGGCTCTGGGCGCTGCAGGACATGAAGGCCGCAGGCTGGATTGCCGTGCTGATCTATGTCGTTTCCTGCCTTTTGCGGCTGGCGCGGTTCAATCTGGGCAATCGCGCCATCGACAAGGCGGCCGAAAAGTCGGGCTTTCAGGGCGTGCCGTCGCCTGCGGGCGCAATGTTGGTCTTCCTGCCGATGTTCGCCGCCTTCGCGGTGGATGAAACCCAGCCCTTCTTCGATGGGATGATCGCGCTCTACATGGCCTTTGTCGGGGCGCTGATGATCGGCCGCTTCCGGACGCCCTCATTCAAGAAGGTCAGCTTCCAGGCCGAATACGTGCGCTATGTGGTAGTGGGCTTTGCTGCCTTGCTCGCGGCCTTGTTCGCATATCCCTGGGCCACGCTGGTCGCGCTGGATCTGATCTATGCCTGTGTCGTGGTGGCAAGCCTGCTGCGCCGCACCCCGAAAGCCGAGAGGGAGGAGCCATCGGATGGAGCTTGAGGCCGTTACCAAGTCATATGCGCGTTGGGCGCCGGTCTATGACCGCACCTTCGGCGCCGTGACCCATGCCGGGCGCCGCCGCGCCACAGGATTTGCCAATCACGTGGGCGGAACGGTGCTTGAGGTGGGCGTCGGCACGGGGCTGGCGCTGCCCTTCTATGCGCCGCATATGCAGGTGACGGGGATCGACTTCTCCGAGGAAATGCTCGCCAAGGCGCGCGAGAAAGTGGCCGAACAGCGCATGGCGCATGTGCGCGCCCTGCGGCAGATGGATGCCCGCGCGCTTGATTTTGCCGAGGGCAGCTTTGATACCGTCTGCGCCATGCACATCATGTCCGTCGTCCCCGAACCGGAATGCGTGCTGTCGGAAATGGCCCGCGTCTGCAAGCCGGGCGGGCATGTTCTGATCGTCAACCATTTCGCGGCCGAGGGCACCGGCGCAATGGCGCGGCTGGAACGGCTGATGGCGCCGCTGTCGGATCTGCTGGGCTGGCACAGTGATTTCGCCCGCGCCCGCGTACTGGGCGACCTGCGGCTTCAGCTGGTCGAGGAAGATGCTCTGCCGCCCCTCGGCCTGATGACCTATCTGCGCCTGCGCCGCCTCGACTGATCTGCACCGGGGGTGGCGCCCGATGTTTGCGCTAGCAGCCGCCCCCGCTGCCGGATAATCTGCCCGCGATCTGCTGGGAGGACATATCCATGACACTGCGCTGGGGCATTCTCGGGGCCGCGAAATTCGCGCTCCACCATATGGGACCCGCCATTCACGCGGCCAAGGGCGCCGAGCTGGTGGCACTGGCCACCGCCTCGCCCGACAAGGCCGCGGAATTCGCGACCTTCGCACCTGGCCTGCAAAGACATGACAGCTATGATGCGCTGTTGGCCGATCCCGGTATCGATGCTGTTTACATCCCGCTGCCCAACCATCTGCACCTCGAATGGTCCCTGCGCGCGATCGCTGCGGGAAAACATGTGCTGACGGAAAAGCCCATGACGATGGCAGCGGCCGAATTCGACCAGCTCATCGCCGCCCGCGATGCCAGCCGTCGTCTGGTGGCCGAAGCCTATATGATCGTGCATCACCCGCAGTGGCAGAAGGCCCGTGACCTGATCGCCGATGGCGCCATCGGCCGGATCGAACATGTCGACACCGCCTTCTGCTACGACAACCGCGCCGAACCCAGCAATATCCGCAACCGCGCCGAAACCGGCGGCGGCGGCATCCGCGACATCGGCGTCTATACCTATGGTTCGGTGCGCTTCGCCGCCCAGGCCGAACCCGTGGCGCTTGAGGCCCGGATCCGCCGCGAAAACGGCGTCGATACCTTCGCCCAGGTGGCGGGTGAAATGGAGGGGCCGGACGGCAGCTTCACCTATTCCGCCATCACCTCGATGCGCCTCTTCCCGCGGCAGGAGGTCGTTTTCCAGGGCACCCGCGGCCTGATCCGCCTGACCGCCCCCTTCAACGCAGGCCTCTTCGGCGAAGCGCAGCTCGAACTCCACCGCGGCGGCGGTCAGTCCGAGCTGTTCCGCTATTCGGGCGTGAACCAATATGTGCTGCAGGTCGAAGCCTTCGGTCGCGCCGTGCTCCAAGGCACCGCTTACGGCTGCCCCCTCGAATTCTCCAAGGGCACGCAAGCGATGATCGACAGGGTCTTCGAGGCGGAACGCGCGATCTGATCGCCCAGCCGGGCAGGGGGCTCGCCGCCCCCTCTTGGCCTGCGGCCAATTCACCCCGCGGATATTTTTAGACAGAAAATGGAAAGAGCCCCTATTTTCTGTCCTTAAATATCCTCTGGGGGTTCGGGGGGCGAAGCGCCCCCGAGGCTGCGGCAGCGGAGCGCCGTCAGCGGATCAGGTGCCCATTGACCCATGTCGCATGGATCGCCCGGTCATCGCCCATCATGATCGTGGGGAAGATGGCCTGCCAAAGTGTTTCGGCCCTGGCGCTCGCCTGCGCGATGGCGGGGGTGGAGGCGAGGTCGAGGATGATCAGATCAGCCTCGAGGCCCGGTACGACATTGCCGATCTGGTGATCGGCCCGCAGGCTGCGCGCCGAGCCCTGGGTTGCAAGCCACCAGAGTTCCGCCGGATGCAGGGCATGGCCCCGCAACTGGCCCAGTTCATAGGCCGCAGCCATTGTCCGCAGCATCGAGAAGGACGAGCCGCCGCCGGTATCCGTTGCAAGGCCGATCCGGTGGCCTGCGGCCATCAGCCCGGCCATGTCGAATATCCCCGATCCGATGAAGGTGTTCGAGGTCGGGCAGTGGATCAGGCTCGCATCCACTTCGCGCAGGCGGTCTTTTTCGCGCGCCTCGAGGTGGATCGCATGGCCATAAAGTCCGCCCGGCCCGAGCAGGCCGAAGTGTTCATAGGTATCGAGATAATCCCGGGCTGAAGGGTAGAGGCCCCGGACCCAGGCGATTTCATCGATCTGTTCGCTCAGATGCGTCTGCATCAGGCAGTCCGGGTGTTTCGCCCAAAGCGCGCCGAGGGCTTCCAGCTGATCGGGCGTCGAGGTGGGCGAGAAGCGCGGCGTGATGACATAGGACAGCCGGTCCACGCCATGCCAACGCGCGAGAAGCCGCGCGCTATCGTCATAGGCGCTCTGGGCGCTGTCGCGCAGGCCCTCCGGGGCGTTGCGGTCCATGCAGGTCTTGCCCGTCCAGATCCGCTGCCCCCGCGTCTGTGCGGCTGTCATCAGCGCGTCGACTGACGCCGGATGGATGGTCGCGAAGGAGCAGACCGAGGTCGTCCCATGGGCCAGCGTGAGGTCCAGATAGCGCGCTGCGATCTCGGCCGCATAGGCGGGATCGGCAAAGCGCATTTCCTCGGGGAAGGTATAGGTGTTCAGCCAGTCGATCAGCCGCTTGCCCCAGCTTGCGATGATGGCTGTCTGGGGGAAATGCACATGGGCATCGACAAAGCCCGCAGAAATCAGCCGCTGCCCGTAATCGGTGACCCGGGCGCCGGGGTGGGCTGCGCGCAGTTTGGCCGCGGGGCCCACCGCAAGGATGCGCTCCCCTTCGATCACGAGGCCTTCCTCGAGCCGCGCGGCCTCGGGCCCTGCGACAAAGGGATCGGCGGTAAAGGACAGCACCTGCCCCAGCAGAAGATCGGTCATCCTGGTCCCCGATGGTTCATTCCAAGCGAAACCTATCCTAGAACCGCCACCCGCTTGCGTAAATTTCCAGCTGCACCCTGTTTCCTTGAAACAGCTTCGCATAAGGTCGCGCCAATGAGACGGAGGCATGATGGCGGAGCGGCAGGTCATTTTGGAGGCGGAAGACGATGAGGCGCTGGATCCGCGCCGTGTTGCCGCGATTCTCGACGCGGTCGAGGCCGGAGATGCCGCGCGCTTGCGCGATCTGGCCGAGCCGTTGCACGCCGCCGATATCGCCGACCTGCTGGAACAGATCTCGCCCGCGGACCGGCGCGATCTGCTGGGGCTCTATTCACCGGAAATCGATGGCGACATCCTCTCGGAACTCGACGAATCGATCCGCGAAGAGGTGATCGAGGCACTCCCGCGCGAGGTCATCGCCGAGGCCGTGCGCGAGCTGGAAACCGATGACGTCGTTGACATCCTCGAAGACCTCGAAGAGCCGCAGCAAGAGCTGATCCTCGGCGCGCTGGAGGATGCCGACCGCGTCGCGGTGGAACGCGCACTCTCCTACCCGGAATACTCCGCCGGCCGCCTCATGCAGCGCGAGGTCGTGGTCGCCCCCCATCACTGGACGGTGGGCGAGGCGATCGATTTCCTGCGCCAGTCGGAAAACCTGCCCGACCAGTTCTACCATGTCATCCTGATCGACCCGCGGATGAAGCCGCAGGGCTATGTCACGCTCGGGCGACTTCTTTCCTCGCGCCGCGACGTGGCGCTGCGCGACATCACCGAAGACAGTTTCCGCACCGTTCAGGCGACCGAGGAAGAGGCCGAGGTCGCCTATATCTTCAACCAGTATCACCTGATCTCCTGCCCCGTGGTGGATGAGAATGACCGCCTTGTGGGCGTGATCACCATCGATGACGCGATGAACGTGCTGGATGAGGAACATGAGGAAGACATGCTCCGCCTTGCCGGGGTGGGGGACGAAAGTTCCATCGCAGATGGCCTGGTGGCGACCGTCCGCAGCCGCTTTCCCTGGCTTTTCGTCAACCTGATCGCGGCGAACCTCGCGGCCCTGGTGATCTCGCATTTCGAGGCGACCATCGCCTCGCTGGTGGCGCTCGCGGCGCTGATGCCCATTGTGGCCTCCATGGGCGGAAATGCGGGGACGCAGTCGCTCACCGTGGCGGTGCGCGCGCTGGCCACGCGCGACCTGACCGGCTCCAACGCCTGGCGCGTCATCCGACGCGAGGCGGGCGTGGGCCTGATCAACGGTCTGGCCTTCGCCTGCATCATGGGGGCGGTCGGCTCTTTCTGGTTCGGCATGCCGATGCTGGGCGCCGTCCTCGGGGCCGCCTTGATCTGCAATCTCTTCGTCGCGGCGCTTGCAGGCACGATTGTGCCGCTTCTGCTCGATCGGCTGGGCCTCGATCCGGCATTGTCTTCGGGCACATTCGTGACGACGACAACCGATGTCGTCGGTTTCTTCGCCTTTCTCGGCCTCGCCACGGTGGTACTGACATGACGACAATCACGGAACAGAAGGCTGCCGCGCGCAAGACCGCGTTTGCTGCCCGCAAACTGGCCTTCGCAGCCGGGCAGGGCACTGCAGCCGCCCGCCTCGCCGATTATCTCCGCCCGTATGGCGACAAGCCCCTTGCCGGCTATATGGCCATGCGAACCGAAATCGACCCGGCCGCGGCCATGGCGGCCCATGCGGGCCCGGTGGGCGTTCCGGTCATCCTCGGCCCCGGACAGGCCCTGAAGTTCCGCCGTTGGACCCCGGATTGCACCATGATCACCGGCGACTTCGGCGCCCTCATCCCGGCCGAGGGCGACTGGATCGAACCTGAGGTGCTGATCGTCCCCCTCGTCGCCTGGGATCGCCGCGGCTTCCGCCTTGGCTATGGCGGCGGCTTTTACGACCGCACCCTGGAAGGGCTGCGCGCCAAACGCCCCACCCTGGCCATCGGCTTTGCCTTCGCCGCCCAGGAACTGCCCGAAGTCCCGGTCGAACCCGTCGATCAGCCGCTGGATGCCATCATCACCGAAGACGCGACCCTGACCTTCCCCTGATCCGGGTCCCCATCTCCTGCGCCGCGCCTCCCCATTTTCTGTCCGAAAATATCCTCGGGGGCAGCGCCCGCAGGGCGCGCGGGGGCAGACAGCCCCCGTCCGACCCCGCCGCCCGCAACCTGCGGCTCAGTCTTCCAGCAAACCCCAGCCGTCCGGCGTGAAGTCGAATTTCAGCGCGATCTCCGTCGCCAGCTGTTCATATTTCCAGATCACGTCGGCGCTGATTTTCAGCGGCCCGATCATCGCGTCCAGAAGCTCGTCCTCGTCATCGCGCGCGGTGCGAAAGCCCTTGGCGGCCAGCGCCTTTTGCAGCCCGTCCCAATTGGCATCCACATCCTCGGGGTAGAACTGATAGGTGATCGTGGCCTCGGCGGGCGCATCTGCGGCAAAGGCCGCGAAGCTGTCATAGGTCTCGGCCTTCTGGGCCTTGTAATCGTGGCTCATCGCATCTCTCCGTTTTCCGTCCTGTTGCCCCAGCCCGCGCCGCCGCGCAAGGCTCAGAGCCCCGCCAACCTCAGGGCCAGCCGTCTTTGCCGCCCCAGCAGCGCCTCAAGGTCCAGCGTCGCCATGCGCCCTTCGCGCACCACGGCCCGGCCTTCGACCCAAAGATCGCGCACCCGCGTCGGGCCGCACAGAACCAGCGCCGCCACCGGGTCCCATGACCCCGCCGCCTCGATCCCGTGCATGTCCCAGATCGCCAGATCCGCGCGCAGTCCCGGCAGGATCTGCCCGCAGTCGTCGCGCCCCAGCACCCGCGCGCCGCCCAGCGTGGCAATCTCCAGCGCCTCCCGCGCGGCCATGGCATCGGCCCCCCGTGCGACGCGCTGCAACAGCAGCGTCTGCCGCGCCTCGGCGATCAGATTGCCTGCATCATTCGAGGCCGATCCATCCACCCCCAGCCCAACCTTCACTCCTGCATCCCGCATCGCCCGCACCGGCGCGATGCCCGATCCCAGACGGCAATTCGAACAGGGGCAATGGGCGACGCCCGTTCCCGACCGCGCAAAAAGTCCGATCTCCTGCCCATCGAGCTTTACGCAATGCGCGTGCCAGACATCCGGGCCGGTCCAGCCCAGATCCTCGGCATATTGGCCGGGGCGGCAGCCGAATTTCGCCAGCGAATAGGCGACATCCTCGTCATTCTCGGCCAGATGGGTATGCAGCATCACGCCCTTGTCGCGCGCCAGAAGCGCGGCATCGCGCATCAGATCACGGCTGACCGAAAAGGGCGAACAGGGCGCAAGACCCACCCGCACCATGGCCCCCGGCGCGGGGTCATGGAAGCGGTCCACCACGCGGATGCAATCCTCCAGAATCGCGGCCTCGCGCTCGACCAGGCTGTCGGGGGGCAGGCCGCCGTCGCTTTCACCAATGCTCATGGCGCCGCGCGTCGGGTGGAAACGCAGGCCCACCTCTTGCGCCGCGGCGATGGTGTCATCAAGCCGCGCCCCGTTTGGAAAGAGGTAGAGATGATCTGAAGTCAGCGAACAGCCCGAGAGCGCCAGCTCGGCCAGCCCCACCTGCGCCGAGACGAACATTTCTTCCGGTCCGAACTGTGCCCAGATCGGATAAAGACAGCGCAGCCAACCGAAAAGCAGCGCATCCTGCCCCCCCGGCACCGCCCGCGTCAGCGTCTGATAAAGGTGGTGGTGCGTGTTCACGAGGCCGGGGGTCACGACACAGCCCGCGGCCTCGATCACCGTGCCGGTCGTCTGCAAGCCTTTCCCCACCGCCGCGATGGTGCCGCCGCGGATCAAAATATCGCCGCCCGCGATCTCGCGCCGGGTGTCATCCATGGTCACGATCGCAGCCGCCCCGCGGATCAAGGTTTCCTGCATGGCAAAGCCCTTTCTGTTCCACTCCCCTTCGGTGGAACCGATGGGCGTGCGACAGAAGGGGCAAGGACTCGCACCGCCACGCGCAAGCTAGCAGCCTTGGCGGCGGTGCGGCAAGGGGTGGGCCTCAGCCCGCCAGCACCGCGCGCGCGGCGGCATGCACCTCGGGCGAGGAGGCCGCAAGAACGCGGCCCCCCTGCGGGCAGGGCGCGCCGGTCCAGTCTGTCATCAGCCCGCCTGCGGCCTCGATCACCGCGATGGGCGCCTGCACGTCATAGGCCTGCAGGCCCGCTTCGACCACCAGATCGATATGGCCCGCTGCCAGCAGGGCATAGGCATAGCAATCGGTGCCATAGCGCGTCAGGCGGCATTGCTTGGCCAGCCGGTGGAAGGCCGCGCCTTCTTCGGCGGTGCCGACTTCGGGGAAGGTGGACATGATGATGCAATCCGACAGCGGCCGCGGCGCCCGGGTCTTGAGCGCGCGCGACCAATGCGGGCCGGTCATCCCGGCGCGGCCAAAGCCGCCCTCGAACCTTTCGCCGATATAGGGCTGGTCGATCAGGCCGAAGATCGGTCCGGTCTCATCGGCAACGGAAATCAGCACGCCCCAGGTGGGCGTGCCGCAGAGATAGGACCGCGTGCCATCGATCGGGTCCAGCACCCAGGTCAGGCCGCTTTCACCGGCCTGACGGCCCATTTCTTCCCCGAGGATCCCGTCCTGCGGGCGGCGGCGGGCAAGGATTTCGCGCATGCGCTGTTCCGACAGGCGGTCGGCCACGGTCACCGGATCGAAGCGGTCGGTTTCCTTGGTATCGGCGGTCAGCCCCGCGGTGCGGAAATGTTCCAGCGTGGCACTGCGCGCAGCATCGGCCAGTTCATGCGCCACAGCGATGAGTTCCGCGCGAACCTGTTCGGAAAGTGCTGCCATTTCTGCCCCCTCATGGTCTTGCCTGCCTGCCCTGACACAGGGCTAAGGCGCGGGGGGCGGGGGGTCAAGGGGCTTGGCCCGTACGAAGTGTGGGGCCGCAAGGCGGGCGGGCGGCCTTCTGTCCGCCCGTCAGACATATGTCATATGCCCGCGCCAGGGTCTTGATCGACCGGCGGCTTTCAGGCGGCGTCGCTCAGCACGCGGGCCAGATCGAACAGGCGGCGGCGCTGCGCTTCGGGGATGGCATAGTAGGACCGGACCAGCTCCAGCGCCTCTTTGTCCGCAAGAATATCTCCCTCGACCGGGGTGGGCGCTTCGCGTTTTTCGTCGATGCCTTCAAAGAAGAACCCGATGTTCACGCCCAGCGTTTCCGCAATGTCCCACAGACGCGAGGCGCTGACGCGGTTCATGCCGGTTTCGTATTTCTGGATCTGCTGGAACTTGATCCCCACGCGGTCGGCAAGTTGCTGCTGGGTCATGCCCACCATCCAGCGACGGTGCCGGATCCGCTTGCCCACATGGGCATCCACGGGGTGCTTCATCTTCATACTCCCTTTCCGAAGGCCGAAATCGACGTGGCCGGTAAACGCAGCCTCAGGATGTAAGACTAGGCCGAGTTTCACCTGTTTTCCACGAACCGTTTGATCAAAGAACCTGTCTTTTTGGTCAGTATTGCTATTCCCCCGGACAAATAGGTGGTTTTTCTTGCTTTTTCTTGTCCGAAGGTGGGAATTCAGAACGAATTTTCTCCCATAATGCTGCCTCTAGTTGTATGGATGCACAAAAAATGTGCAAATTGCAACCGCGACTTTTACGGGGCTGGACAGCAGAGTCGCCCGCACGCATGGTCCCGCACAATGCACCTTCCATGCCGCAGATGAGAGCCGAGATGAAGACTTTTCAGGTTGCCGCCCTTGGACAAGCCCCCGCATTCCGCGACGTCCCCGACCCCGTTCCCGGCCCCGGTGAACTTGTGGTGGAAGTTGCAGCCTGCGGTTTGAATTTCGCGGATTTGCTGATGATTGAAGGCAAATATCAGGATACGCCGCAACCGCCTTTCACTTTGGGGATGGAGATCGCGGGCCGGGTGCGTGCTGTTGGGCCGGGGGTCTTGGGGTTTCAGCCGGGCGACCGGATCGCGGCCTTTTGCGGGCAGGGCGGGCTTGCCGAACTGGCCGTCGTCGCAGCGCACCGTTGCCTGCATCTGCCCGCGCAGATCGACATGGTGGTCGGTGCGGCCTTCCCGATTGCCTATGGCACCTCGCATCTGGCGCTGGATCACAAGGCCCGGTTGCAACCGGGCGAGACGCTCTTTGTCACCGGGGCTGCGGGGGGCGTGGGGTTGACGGCGGTGGAAATCGGCAAGCGGATGGGCGCGCGGGTCATCGCCTCGGCGCGCGGGGCCGAAAAGCTCGCGGTGGCCAAGGCCGCCGGGGCCGATCACCTGATCGACAGCGATGCCCCCGATCTGCGCCAGACGCTGAAGGATCTGGGCGGGGTGGATGTGGTCTATGACAGTGTGGGCGGCCCGGCCTTCCACGATGCCCTGCGCGCCACCCGCCCCGAAGGCCGCCTGCTGGCCATAGGATTTGCCGGGGGCGAGGTGCCCCAGGTGCCGGCGAACCTGCTGCTGGTCAAGAACCTTTCGGTCATGGGGCTGTACTGGGGCGGCTATCTGCGCTTCCGCCCCGCCGTTCTGATCGAAAGCCTGGCCACCCTTGCCGGCTGGATCGCCGAGGGCAGCCTGACCCCGCATGTCAGCTACACCTTCCCCCTGGCAGAGGCCGCAGAGGCGCTGGCCTGCCTGCGCGAGCGTCGCTCCACTGGCAAGGTGGTGGTGACAGTCTGACGGGCCTAGAGCGGCGCGCAGGCGGCCTTCAGCCAGTCCTGCGTCGCCGCATCGAGCAACGGGCCGATCTTGGCCAGAACCTCAGCATGATAGGCGTCGATCCAGACGCGTTCCCCGGGGGCGAGCATCGCGGTCACGATCAGACGGCGGTCAAACGGGGCGAAGGTCAGTGTCTCAAAGCAGAGCTGCGCGCGGTTATCGCCCAGCGGCGGTGCCTCGGTCACGACGATCAGGTTTTCCAGTCTGATGCCAAAGGCCCCCTCGCGGTAATAGCCCGGCTCGTTCGACAGGATCATGCCCGGCTGCAGCGGCACATCCGACAGGCGCGACAGGCGCTGGGGCCCTTCATGCACCGACAGGAAGGCCCCCACGCCATGCCCCGTGCCATGGTCATAATCGAGGCCTGCCATCCACAGCGGTGCGCGGGCCAGCGCATCCAGATCACGCCCCGCCAGCCCCTTGGGAAAGCGGCACCGCGAAATGGCGATCAGCCCCTGCAGCACACGGGTATAACACGCCCGCGCCTCGTCCCCGGGATCGCCAAGGGGCAGGGTGCGGGTGATATCGGTCGTGCCGTCGCGGTATTGCGCCCCGCTATCGACCAGCAGCAAGGTATCCTGCCCCAGCGGGCGGTTCGTCTCTTCGGTCACGCGGTAATGGATGATGGCGCCATGTGGCCCCGCCCCGCAGATCGTATCAAAGCTGAGATCATGGAGCGCATTGGTCGCCCGCCGGAACCCTTCCAGCGCGGTGACGGCGTCGATCTCGGTCAGGGGGCGGGTCGGATGAGTCTCGTCCAGCCAGCGCAGGAACTGTACCACCGCCGCCCCGTCGCGCAGATGGGCGGTGCGGGTGGCGACAATCTCGGCGGGGGTCTTGCAGGCCTTGGGCAGACGGCAGGGATCATCCCCCGTCTGCACGGCGATGCCCGCGCCCTCCAGCAGCTGCCAGATCGCCAGCGGGGCCGTGGCACGGTCCACCAGCACCGGCCCGGTCAGGGCGCGTAGCGCCGCCTCGAGCGCGGCCGGGGGCTGCAGATCGACCTCATCCCCCAGATGGGCGCGGGTCGCGGCGTCGAATTTCGCAGGATCGGCAAAAAGCGTGACGCGCGCGTCGTCGGACAGCAGGGCAAAGCCATGCAGCACCGGGTTGCGCGGCACATCGGCGCCCCGGATGTTCAACAGCCAGCACAGGCTGTCGGGCAGGGTGATCACGGCCGCCCGCACCCCCGCCTTCCGCAAACCCGCGGCGAGGGCGGCGCGCTTCTCCGCGCTGCTTTGCCCGGCCATATCGTCAGGATGGGCAAAGGCACGGCCCTGCGGCGGGGGGGGCTGGTCGGGCCAGATCGCATCCACCAGATTGGCACAGGCGCGCAGGGTGACACCGCTGCCCGACAGCGCAGCCTCCAGCCGGGCGATTTCGTCGGCGGTATGCAGCCAGGGATCAAACCCCACGACCCCCGCGCCCAGATGTTGGGCAATCCACGGGCCGGGCTGGGTTTCGGGCCAGGGCACCGGCGTATAGGCGGCAAGGTCCACCTGCGCGCGCACCTGAACCCGGTAACGCCCATCGATGAAAACACCCGCAATCCCGGGCAGAACCACCGCAAAGCCCGCCGATCCGGTGAACCCCGTCAGCCAGGACAGCCGTTCATCCCGCACGGCGACATACTCGCCCTGATGGGCGTCGGCGCGCGGCACCAGAAACCCCTGCAGCCCGGCCTCGGCCATGGCCACCCGGAGCCGTGCAAGCCGCGGCCCCCCCTGCGTCGGGTCCGCTCCGGCGGCAAAGCTCTGGAACATGGCGTCCTCCTGTCAGGTCAGCCCGTCTTGCGCATCCCCAGCGCGCGGGCGCGCTTGCGCGGATCGGCGTCAAAAAGCCCGGCCAGCTGTTCGGTCATCGCCCCGGCCAACTGTTCGACATCGGTGATGGTGACGGCACGCTGGTAATAGCGCGTCACGTCATGGCCGATGCCGATGGCCAGCAATTCCACCTGCTTGCGCTTTTCGACCATGGCGATCACGTCGCGTAGATGCTTTTCGAGAAAGCTTGCCGGGTTCACCGACAAGGTGGAATCATCGACCGGCGCGCCATCGGAAATCACCATCAGGATCTTGCGCGCCTCTTTGCGCATCGCAAGCCGGCGATGCGCCCATTCCAGCGCCTCGCCATCGATGTTTTCCTTCAGCAGGCCTTCCTTCATCATCAGACCCAGATTGGCCCGCGCCCGCCGCCAGGGCGCATCGGCGCCCTTGTAGATGATGTGACGCAGGTCATTCAGCCGCCCCGGCTGCTGCGGCCGCCCCGACCCGAGCCATTTTTCGCGGCTCTGACCGCCCTTCCAGGCACGGGTGGTAAAGCCCAGAATCTCAACCTTCACGCTGCAGCGTTCCAGCGTGCGTGCCAGAACATCGGCACAGATCGCCGCAATGGAAATCGGCCGCCCGCGCATGGAGCCGGAATTATCGAGCAGAAGCGTCACGCAGGTATCGCGGAACTCGGTATCCTTTTCCTGCTTGAAAGACAGGGGGGTCGTGGGGTTCGCCACCACCCGCGCCAAGCGCCCGGCATCCAGCGTGCCTTCCTCCAGATCAAACAGCCAGCTCCGGTTCTGCTGGGCCTGCAGACGGCGCTGCAGCTTGTTGGCCAGTCGTGAAACTGCGCCCTTCAGCGGCTCCAGCTGCTGGTCCAGATAGGCGCGCAGCCGCTCCAGCTCCGCCGCCTCGGCCAGATCCTCGGCATGGATTTCCTCGTCGAATTCCGAGGTATAGACGGTGTAGTTCGGGTCGGCATCGGAATAGGGGGCAGGCGGCGGCGGCTCAAGCGGCGGCTCGCCCTCGGGCATCTCCGTCTCGTCCATCTCCTCCATATCGGTGTCATCCGACATGGAGACTTGGGCCTGCGCCTGATCCTGCTGCTGATCCTGCGAGCGTTCGGGATCGGCCTCGGCCTCCTGTTCCTGCTCCGAGGATTCTTCGCCGTCCGACTCGGGGCTTTCCTCGTCCTGCGCCTCGTCCTCGGCGTCCTGATCCTCGTCCTGCGCGTCCGGATCCTCGCCCAGCTGATCGCCATAGCCGAGATCCGCAATCACCTTGCGTGTCAGCCGCGCAAAGGCCGCCTGATCCGCCAGACTGTCTTGCAAGCCTTCCAGCGTGCCCCCGGCCTGCTCCTCGATGAAACCACGCCAGAGGTTCATCACATTCTCCGCCGCCCGCGGCAAAGGCTGCCCCGTCGCCAGATGGCGCACCAGATAGCCCGCCGCCACCGGCAAAGGCGCATCCGCACTGTTGGTGATCTGGGCATAGCCCTTGCGCTCGGCCTCAAGCCCCAGTTTGTGGGCGATGTTCACTGCCGTGCCCGGCATGGCCCGTGCGCCCAGAGCCTCGGCCCGCGCGGTTTCCATGGCATCATAGATGTCCCGCGCAAGCCCGGTCGGCGGCGCGTAGCGGGCGGCGATCCCCTCATCATGATGACGCCGCCGCAACGCAAATGCATCGGCCGTCCCACGGGCGAGCATCACCTCATCCCGCGTCATGCGGCGGCTTACCTGCGGCAGGCGCACGCCGTCCTTGGTCATGCCCGCCGGATCGACGGAGAAGCTTACCGTCATTTCCGGATCATCGGCCATGGTCTTGGTGGCCTCGGCCAACGCCTTCTTGAACGGATCGGCGGGGTTATCGGTCGGTTTGGTCATGTCACGCGCGCTCCGTGTCAGGATTTGCCGCCAAGGGCGGGGGGCTGTCTGCCCCCCGCGCTTCCCTTCGGGAAGCTCCCCCCGAGGATATTTAGGGACAGAAAATGCACGAAAGCCGGCCTCATTTTCTGTCTTCAAATATCCTCAGGGGGGGTGAGGCCGCAGGCCGAGGGGGGCGCGAGCGCCCCCCTTCTTGGGGTCACTTCATTGCCATCGAGGCGGCGCTTTCGGGCAGTTCTTCGCCAAAGCAGCGTTGATAGAATTCGGCCACGGTCTGACGTTCCAGTTCGTCACATTTATTCAGGAACGAGAGGCGGAAGGCGTAGCCCACATTGCGGAAGATTTCTGCGTTCTGGGCCCAATTCAGCACCGTGCGCGGGGACATGACCGTCGAGAGATCGCCGTTCATGAAGGCGGTGCGGGTGAGATCGGCCACGGTGACCATTTGCGAAATGGTCTTACGGCCTTTCTCGGTGTTGTAATGGGCGTTCTTGGCCAGCACGATCGCGGCCTCGGCATCGTGGCTGAGGTAGTTCAGCGTGGCCACGAGGCTCCAGCGGTCCATCTGGGCCTGGTTGATCTGCTGGGTGCCGTGATAAAGGCCGGTCGTATCCCCCAGACCCACGGTATTCGCAGTCGCGAAGAGGCGGAAGGACGGGTGGGGGGTGATGATCTCGTTCTGGTCGAGCAGCGTGAGCTTGCCGTCATGTTCCAGCACGCGCTGGATCACGAACATCACGTCGGCGCGGCCGGCATCGTATTCGTCGAACACGATCGCCACCGGGTTCTTCAGCGCCCAGGGCAGGATACCGGGGTGGAATTCGGTGACCTGCTTGCCGTCCTTGAGCTTGATGGCATCCTTCCCGATCAGGTCGATCCGGCTGATGTGGCTGTCGAGGTTCACGCGCACGCAGGGCCAGTTCAGCCGGGCGGCGACCTGTTCGATATGGGTCGATTTGCCCGTGCCGTGATAGCCTTGGATCATCACCCGGCGATTGTAGGCAAAGCCTGCCAGAATGGCGAGCGTGGTATCGGGATCGAATTTATAGGTCGGGTCGATTTCCGGGACACGGTCGGTGCGGTCGGCAAAGCCCTTGACCTTCATGTCGGTATCGATGCCGAAGACATCCCGGACAGAGATTTCTTCGGTGGGTTTCGCAACTTGATCGAGCATTCCGTCCGCCATCACATCGGGCGCCCGTCCTGCGGGCGCGGTTCTTGCACAGGTTTTGTGGAACATATTGCGGGGGGCCGCAAGGGGAAGGGCTGTGCCCGACACAAAGCGCCCGGTCGCGACGTCAGTGCCTGATTGGTGTTGAAAATATTTGCGGGCCCGGCGGGGTGCCGTTATCGCTGAGGAGGAAAGACGTGTCATTCAAACAGGTTCTTCGTGCATGTCTCTGCCCGTCGCACCGCTGACTGCGCAGGTTGCGGACCAGATCGGCCGCATTCTTGACGGCGTCCCGGGGGAAAAGGACTTGCTGGCTGCCTTGCGCTTGCTGGCGAAATGGCGCTGCATGCGGCTGGAAGCCGAGGTCGAGCGTCGCAGTGGCCGCGACCTTGTGGCCGGGCCCTTCGCGGGCATGTCCTATGTGGTGCGCGCTTCGGAAGGCGCGCGGATCCCCCGCATGCTGGGGGTTTACGAGGCAAGCCTTGCCCCCGTGATCGAAGAGATCGTGGCGCGGGACTATGCCACGGTTCTCGATATCGGCTCGGCCGAGGGGTATTACGCGGTGGGTCTTGCCCGGCGGATGCCGGGGGCGCGGGTGTTGGCGCGGGATGGAGATCCGCGGGCGCGGGCGCTTTGCGCGGCGCTGGCCACGGCCAATGGCGTGGCCGCGCGGGTCGAGATCGGTGGGATCATCGATCATGCGGACCTCGCGCTCTGTGCCCTGGCGCCGACGGTGGTGATCTGCGACATCGAAGGGGCCGAGGTCGAGCTTCTGGACCCGGTCGGCGCCCCTGCCTTGCTTGCGGCCGATCTGTTGGTCGAGGTGCATGAAGGGATGCGTCCCGGTGCGCTTGCGCTGCTGCAGGAGCGCTTTGCGCGAAGCCATAACATTCTGCGGATCGATCGCCGTTTGGACGATTCGGTCCTGGGGGGATGGTATGAAGGTTTGTCCGATCTCGACCGGCTTTTGATGATCTGGGAATGGCGATCTTCGCCCACCCCGTGGCTATGGATGACCCGCCGATGACCCAGCGACAGCGCAATGCTGCCATTTATTTCGCCTCGGACGGGTATGATCCGGCCGGACGCGGTATCAACGGGCGCCGGGTTGCCGGTGAAAGCTTCCTGCGCGGGTTCCTTCGCCATGCTGATGTTGCTGAATTCGTCCCGCTGACGCCGCGGTCTGAAGATCAGGCGCTGTTTGCCCGCATCGCCGCCGAGGAACGGCCGCGCGTGGCGGTGCGCCCGGTGCCGATGCGCCATGTGCAGCAGATGGCGCCGCTGGGCACGCTGTTCTACCCAAGCCCGAACTTTGCTGCCGAAACCTGGCGGCGCGCGCCCTTTGGGCAGGCCGCCTGGTCGATCTGCGGGATCACGCATACCATTTCGACCAAGGGCGTGATGCAGGGCTTTCATGATCTGCGCATGGCGCCGCAGGCAGAGTGGGATGCGGTGATCTGCACCTCGCGGGCGGTGCTTGCCGCCGTGCTGCATCAGTTCGAGTTGATCGATGCCCATGCAACGATGCGGTTTGGCGCCCCGCCCCCGGCCCGACCGCAGACGCCGGTCATTCCGCTTGGCGTGAATTGCGCGGCCTTCGCGCCGAATGCCGCAGCGGGGCAGGGATTGCGGCAACGGCTGGGCATCGGGCCGGACGATGTGGTCTTTGCCACCATTGCGCGGCTCAGCCCGCATGAAAAATTCGATCCGCTGCCGCTGTATATCGCGCTGGCGGCGGCGCAGGCGCAGATGCCGCCCGGGTGCCGGGTGCATCTGGTGCTCTGCGGGATCTTTCGGGAACAGTATTCGCGCGGCGTTTTCGAAAAGGGCGCGACGGGCCTGATGCCCGCCGTTGGCTTCCATCTTCTGGACGGGGCAGATCCGGCAGAGCGCAAGGCGGTGCTGTCGGGCGCGGATGTCTTTGTCTTTGCCATCGACAACATTCAGGAAACCTTTGGCCTTGCCCCGATCGAGGCCATGGCCGCCGGTCTGCCCTGCCTTGTCTCCGACTGGGACGGGCTGCGTGATACCGTGACCGCCGATGTGGGCATTCGCGTGCCCACCCGCACCCTCGCCCCCCGCCATGCCGAACAGGAAAGCTTTCGCCATCTCACCGGGGTGGACAGCTACGCGCAGTATTGCGCGCTCGCCTCGGCCATGACCGAGATCGACCTGCCCGCCCTGACCGAGGCCATCGTGGCGCTGGCCGTCGATCCGGGTCTTCGGGCGCGGATGGGGCAGGCCGCGCAGGCGCGGGCGCGCAACGTTTATGACTGGGCAAACGTGATCCCGCAGATGCAGGATCTGTGGGCGGAACTCGCCCTTCGCCGCCACACCGCACAGGCCCGGGCGGAAGCGGCCATCCCGCGCGCCGCGCTGCCAGTGGCGCCTTCTCCCTTTGCGATGTTCGGCGCCTATCCGACCCGGCAGGGCGGGCTTGATGAGGGCCGCTTTGTCGCGGCCGATCTGACCGGGCGGCCGGGGATAGCCGAGACCTTTGCGCTGCGCAATTATGCGGGCCTTGGCCGGGCCCCCGAGCGGGCCGAGACCTTGGCGCTGGTACAGGCCCGTGTGGCGGCAGCAGGGGCGCTAGGGCTCGATCTGGCCGAGATTGACGCGCAGACGGGAATTTCCGGCATCACGCTGGACCGCGCGGTGATCTGGCTGCTGAAATACGGGTTCCTGCGCCAGATCTGACCGAGGTCAGTCGCGGAAATAGCGGCTTTCGCGGATCTGTTCCCAAGCCCAGACCACCTCTTGCAGGCGGGATTCGTCATCGCGGTTCCCGCCGTTCATATCCGGGTGAAGATCCTTCACCAAGCTTTTGTATTGCTTGCGGATTTCGGTGCGCGTCCAGGTATCGCGCGCATCGAGGATTTCCAGCGCCTTGCGTTCGGTCGAGGGCAGCTTGCGCGTGACATTGCTTTGCACCTTGCCGGGGTTCTGCGTGGCCTTTTCCCCCAGGATCGCGATCGGATCATTCACGCCCAGACGCTGCCAGGCACGGCCGTCATCCTTCTGGCTGAAGGGCTTGGTTTCCCGTTCCCAGACCCGGGCCTTGTCGAGGAACTTCTGGAATTCCTCATCCGAGGTGCCGTTGAAGAAATTCCATTTCAGATTGTATTCGCGGACGTGATCCTTGCAGAACCAGAAGAACTCATCCAGCAGGTCGGGCGATTTCGGCGCACGATACAGCCCCGATTCCGAACAGCCCGGAAACTCGCAGCTCTTTTGCGAGGTTTCAAAGGCACCGGACATGCCCCTGCGCCCGGTCTTGCGGCGTTTCTTGTCAGAGGACACGCGGATGTCAAATTCGAACGGGGGTTTCTGCATGGGGTAGGGCCTTTCCGACTCGGAGGCGAGAGTTTAGGTCATTGCGCGGCAACGTGAAGGGGGAAGGCGTCAAAATGACTGTGAAAGATGAAATTCACGCCCGCCTTGTGGCGGCGTTTTCGCCCGAGGTTCTGGAAATTCAGGATGACAGTGAAAAGCATCGCGGCCATGGCGGCTGGCGCGAAGGCGGCGAGACGCATTTCAATGTGCTGATCCGCGCCCCGCAGCTGGCCGCGATGACGCGGGTGGCGCGGCATCGGGCGGTGCATCAGGCGTTGGGGGATCTGACGGTGCGCATTCACGCGCTGGCGCTGGATATCGGCTGATCCCCGTCACGCGCAGAGGGCGGGTGCCTCCGGCGGGGATATTTGAACCAAGATGAAAGGGGGCGCCGGTGTACGGTGTCCGGGGCCCCCGTTCGGAAACTACTGGGCCTTCGCCTCTTGCCGGCGGCGGTGCAGCACCGGTTCGGTATAGCCCGAGGGTTGCACGCGCCCTTCAAAGACCAGGTCACAGGCGGCCTTGAAGGCGGGGCCGTCAAAGCCGGGCGCCATGGGGCAATAGGCAGCATCTCCCGCGTTCTGCCGGTCCACCACCGCCGCCATCTTCCGCATCGCGGCCATGACCTGATCGGACTGGATGACGCCGTGATGCAGCCAGTTCGCCAGCGCCTGGCTGGAAATCCGGCAGGTGGCGCGGTCTTCCATCAGGCCGATGTCGTGGATGTCGGGCACCTTGGAACAGCCCACGCCCTGATCCACCCAACGCACCACATAGCCAAGAATGCCCTGGGCGTTGTTCTCGATCTCGGACTGGATCTCTTCGGCAGACCAGTTCACCCCCTGCGCGACCGGAAGGGTCAGCAGGTCGCGCAGCGTGCCGCGCGGGCCACCGGCGGCGATTTCGGCCTGACGGGCCAGCACATCGACCTGATGGTAATGCGTGGCATGCAGCGTGGCCGCGGTGGGCGAGGGCACCCAGGCGCAATTCGCCCCAGCACGGGGATGGGCGATCTTCTGCTCCAGCATCGCGCCCATCAGATCGGGCGCGGCCCACATGCCCTTGCCGATCTGCGCGCGCCCCTGCAGGCCGCAGGCCAGACCGATATCGACATTGCGGTCCTCATAGCTCTTGATCCAGGCGGCGGCCTTCATGTCGCCCTTGCGGATCATCGGGCCTGCCTCCATCGAGGTATGGATTTCGTCCCCCGTGCGATCGAGGAAGCCCGTATTGATGAAGGCCACGCGCGCCTTGGCCGCGCGGATGCATTCCTTCAGGTTGACCGAGGTGCGGCGTTCCTCATCCATGATGCCGAGCTTCACGGTATTGCGTGGCAGGCCCAGCGTGTCTTCGACTGCATCGAAGATTTCAACCGCGAAGGCCACCTCTTCGGGGCCGTGCATCTTGGGCTTCACCACATAGACCGATCCAGCGACCGAATTGCGCGCGCCTTCGGTTTTCGACAGATCATGCATCGCGCAGAGCGTGGTGACGAAAGCATCCATCAGCCCTTCGCCGATCTCGCGCCCTTCGGCGTCCAGAATGGCGGGGTTGGTCATCAGATGCCCCACATTCCGCACCAGCATGAGCGAGCGGCCCTTGAGCGTGACGGGGCGGCCATCCGGCCCGGTGACGGTCAGGTCGGGCGACAGGCGGCGGGTGAAGCTGCGCCCGGCCTTCTGCACCTCTTCCGTCAGATCGCCGCGCATCAGGCCCAGCCAATTGCCATAGGCCACGACCTTGTCCTCGGCATCGACGGCGGCAATGCTGTCTTCGCAATCCATGATCGCGGACATGGCGCTTTCAAGACGGACATCGGCGATATGGGCCGGATCGCTGCTGCCAATCTGCGAACTAGCATCAATGCGGATCTCGATATGCAGCCCGTGGTGGCGCAGCATGATGGCGGTTGGCGCCTCGGCCGTGCCCTGATGGCCGACAAGCGTGGCCCCTTCGGCCAGCCCGATGGCGCCTTGGGCCGTGGTGGCGACCAGCGCGCCGTCGCGGATGGCCAGTGCGGTCACGCCCCGCCAACTGGCACCTGCAAGCGGCACGGCCTGGTCGAGGAAGCCACGCGCCCAATCGATCACCCTTGCGCCGCGGGCGGCATCATAGCCACCGCCGGTCGGCAGATCGCCCATCGCATCGGTGCCATAGAGCGCGTCGTAAAGGCTGCCCCAGCGCGCATTCGCCGCGTTCAGCGCATAGCGGGCGTTCATCACCGGAACCACCAGCTGCGGGCCGGGGATCTGGGCAATTTCGGGGTCAACCCCTTGGGTTTCCACCTGAAAATCCGGGCCATCCGGCACGATATAGCCAATCTCGCGCAGGAACCCTTCATAGGCTTCGGCATCGAAGGGATGGCCGCGACGGGCCTTGTGCCAATCGTCGATCTGCTTTTGCAGCGCGGCGCGGCGATCAAGCAGGCTGCGGTTCTTCGGCCCGAGGCGCGTCACGGCCTCGGACAGGCCCTGCCAGAAGTGATCCGCCGCAACCCCGGTGCCCGGCAGGGCGCGGGTTTCGACAAAGTCGACGAGGCGCTGATCCACCTGCAATCCGTGTTTCGTGATGCGGTCGGGCATGGCGATCTCCTCTGGGTCCGGGTTGGCGCGAGGATGCGGAAAAATGCCCCGCCGCGCAACCGGCGAGGCGGCTTCATTCTTCGGCATCCAATGAAAACACCTGAAGGATTTCAGGATAGATCGGGGTCAGAGATCCAGGCTCAGCTGCCCCGGCGCGCTGGCGCTGCGGCGACGCGGGGGGGCCGTGCGGGCCGGGGCGCGGCTCGCATGTTTCTTGACGATCCCCGCCTGCACCTGCGCGAAATCCTGTGTCCGGCGCAGCGCGAAGATGCGGTCCCGCGCCTCGCGCGCGGTGATGGTCAGATCGACCACGGGTTCGGGGTAGCGCCGCCCCAAAAGACCCTGCGCCCCTGGCCATCTCCACGGTTCCTGCAGAAAGGCATCGGGCACGGAGGCAAGCTCGGGCACCCAGCGTCGGGTGAAAGCGCCGGTCGGATCCTGATCATGGCCCTGTTTCACCGGGTTGTAGATGCGCGGCGTGTTGATGCCGGTCACCCCCGATTGCATCTGCACCTGAGGCCAGTGGATGCCGGGTTCATAATCGGTAAAGCGCCGCGCGAGGATGGCGCCCGTATCGCGCCAGTCGAGCCAGAGGTGATAGGACCCCGTCGCCATCACCATGGCCCGCATGCGGAAATTCAGCCAGCCGGTGGCGCGCAGATAGCGCAGGCAGGCGTCAAGGAAGGGGAACCCGGTCTGCCCGGCCTCCCAGGCGGCAAGACGGCTGGCGTCGGTTTCGCGCAGGCGATCGGCGGCGCGGTGCAGGGCGCTGCGCTCGATCTGCGGATCATCCTCCAGCTTTTGCATGAAATGGTCACGCCAGGCGAGGCGCGACTGAAAACTGCGCAGGCTGCCCCCCCATTGCGGGCCGGGCCGTTCGGCCTGCCGGGCGGCGGTGGCTTGCACGACCTCGCGCAGGCTGAGGCTGCCAAAGGTGATATGAGGCGACAGGCGCGAACAGGCGCGTTCCCCCGCAAGGGGCGAGGCCATGGCCGCGCGATAGGGCGCGCCGCGGGTGGTCAGGAAACTGTCGAGCGTCGCCAACCCCAGCGTCCGGCCGCCGTTCTGCCGGTGGGGGCAGGGGTCTTCGGCCAGACCCAACGCACGGGCGCCGGGGATCTGGCCGGGTTCGACATCGGGCACCGGGCGCAGGGTTTCGGGCTGGACTTGCGGGGCCGCCATGAACCGGTCCCGTGCCGCAGCCCAGCCATCGCGGCTGGGCAGGCGCCGCGTCACGCCACATTGCGGGATCTCGCGCCAGCGCAGCCCCGTCTGCCGCGCCCAGGCGGCGACCCGCAGGTCGCGGGCATAGGTCCAGAGATTGCCAGTCTCCTCATGGCTGACCATCTCGCTGATACCATGCGCGCGGACCAGCCGGTCCAGCACCGTGACCGCATCCCCCACCCGCACGACCAGCGGCAGACCCACCGACGCGAGGTCGGCGCGCAGATCCTGCAGACATTCCGCCACAAAGGCCCATTGCCGGGCCGAACTGTCAGGCAGGCGCCAGTAGTCCGGTTCCACAACATAGACCGGCAGCACAGCCCCGAGCGAGCCCGCCAGCGCAAGGGCAGGGTGATCGTTCAGCCGCAGATCGCGTTTGAGCCAGACAAGAACATTCATAGAACATCTATCTAGCATGCGCGGCAGATTCGTAAAGACCCCACCGTCGCGCCTGCGGTTGTCGTCAGGCGGTCAGATCAGGCCGATCTCTTCCCCCAGGACCACGGCCTGCGTGCGGTTCTTGGCCCCGATCTTTCGAAAGATGGATCGGATATGCATTTTTACCGTCGCTTCGGCCTCTTCGATTTCGGCCGCGATTTCCTTGTTCAGCATGCCGGACCGGATCATGGTCAGGATGCGGATCTCTTTATCTGAAAGTTTTCCGCCATTTTTGACAGGTGCAGAGGCTTGGCCGAGGATCGGGAAGATGCGCGTGGGAATGAAAACCTCGCCTGCGACCATGAATTTCAGCGCACTGACGAAGGACCGCAGCGGCATGGATTTCAGGATTACCCCGGCAAAACCTGCATCAATACAAGACAAAATCGCGTTGCGTTCCACCTCGGATGCGATCACGGCGATCTTGATTTCGGGGTAAGCCGCAGGAAGGTGGGAGACGAGCGCGGCCGACTTGGACGTGAACCGATCAAAACCTATCAAAATGATATTTGGATTGATCTCTTCGACGCGGATGGGGATGTGAGAAATGGTTTCAGCGGTGCTGATGTGCAGATCACCCGACCCGCTGAACTGGGCCTCCAGCAGATCTACAAGGATTTGATTTTCATCAACGATAAGCGCGTTGGTCGGCTGTCGCGCCGCAAGCCAGGAGGCTGATGGATCGGAGGGGAGACTGGTATTCTGGGGATGCATGGCCGCCATTCACTCGATGTTTTGATCTTGTGGTATCATCGAATAACTCGCATTCTGATCAACTATCAATTTGACAGAAGTCAGGTATCTAACCAATTCTTTTGGGCAAATGGTCGGTATCGTTTGGGGCTGAGGCGCTGACGTTCCGGTCGGAGAGCTTGGCAAGCTTCACCCAAGATCTATGCATCTTCGCAAAGGCAGCGTTAACTTTCTTGGGCTTTCAACTTTAAAACTGTCACATTTCTGGTCGTTTTCACCAATCTGTGTCGCTTTTATAGGGAATGATTGGTCCCTGTTGGGTTACGTAGGGTTTTTACATGCAATCGGTTGTTGGCTTTTCTGGCCCGTCCAGTCGAGCTCATCCCAAAGTATGTGTTCATTTTCCAAAGATCTGAAAACGTCTGTTTCGACTTTGGTGGAAAATATCCTGATCCTTATGGAATGATCCAATGATCCGCAGGCGGTGTCTGCGGTGATGCTTGTCAATAGATATTTTTACTAAATGATCCGAATTCGAAATAACGCGATTAAGTGGCGGTAATCGCTTTATTTTTGAACAGGTAAGATGTCATGGCAAAAACCTCTGCATTGATCCCGATCCTCGTCTCTTCGACGGCCTTGCTTGCGGGATGCGTGCCAGCGCCCCAGGCCCCCTATGAGGCCGGGGTGACGCCGGTCTATTGCGTCAAGGCGGCCCCGGGATATGTGATCTCGCAGGATAAATGGGACCCCAATCTCATTCCTTGCCCGCCTGCGAAACATCCGGTCGTATCGCCGGCTTCGGCCGTGGCGGGAGACGGGAGCAGCGGCGATGATCCGGGCAATCTTGATCCGGATCCGAGCGGCGACGACCAGAACCCGGATGACGATCCCGACGGGCAGGACGACGGCCATCACCATGATGACCATCACGATGACCCCCACACCGGCGGGGGCAGCGCTTCGGCTTCGGCCGGGGATGGCTCGGCCTCGTCTTCGGCCACCAGCGGGTCGGGCGGTGCGGCTTCGGCCTCGGCTTCGGACGGGGCAGCAAGCTCGAGCGCGGCCAGCGATGACGGCGGGGCTGCGGCAGGCGGCGCCTCTGATGGGGCAGCGACCTCTTCCGCCGCTGGCGATGAGGGTGGTGCGGCTGCGGGCGGCGCTTCGGAAGGATCGAGCAGCTCTTCCGCCGCAGGTGGCGGTGGCGCGGCTTCGGCTTCGGCGTCGAACGGGTCCAGCTCTGCTTCGGTTTCGGGGGGCAACTGATGCAACGCCTCGGGGGGTGGTTGATGGCGGCGGGGCTTTTGGCCCTGTCGGCCGGGGGGGCCGCAGCACAGAACTACGGCTCGTCGGGTCAATCCTGGTCCAGCAGCTATGGCTTCACCTCGGCTGCCGATCGCAGCCTGCGCCTTCAACAGGCGCAGGTGCTGCGCACGGTTGAGGGCAATGCCGACCCCTCGACCGTCTACAACACCGAAACCTATTACGACAACCGCACCGGCTATATCGAAACCAATGCCCAAGGATCGGTGACCGGCGCGCAGCAGATCGGTGACCAGATCGGTCAGCAAACCTATTCGGTGGGTTCGCTGAACACGGGCAGCAATACGATTGAGGTGCATGGCAACAACAACACCGTGGATTCCGTCAATTCGGCGGAAACCAACGGCTGTGTCGATGGCTCGATCCGCGAGGCCGATACCACGGTTTATGGTTCGGCCACCGCGAATGCCGATGGCACCACCTCCAACGCCGGCCAACCGTCGATCCTCCGCGATGAGACGACTGTGGCCTCGGCCTGTCAGTGATCGGAGAAAACGTGGGATTCGCGCGCCTGTCCGGCCTGTCTCTCTGCTTGGCGCTTGGCGCCTGCGTCGGCATGCCGTCGGGCACGACCACGCCCACGACGGAGGATGCGCCCCTGGCGAAGGGGCCGCCGATCCGTGATATCGTTACCGAATTCGATGAGGCGCTATCTTGCATGAACGGTGCGCTGCCCGACAGCGTGACCTTTGCGGTGGGCCAGATCGCCGACAACACCGGCAAGGAACAATATGCCGATGGCGGCACCGGCAAGCTGGTGACGCAGGGGGCTGGTGACATCGTGCAATCGGCGCTGTTCCGGGCCGGGCTGACGGTGGTGAACCGCCGCGATCCCAATATCATTCTGGCGGAAAACAATTGGGGCATTCGCAACGTCAAGCTGCAGCGCCCGGCGGATCTCTATATCTCGGGGTCGATCACCAGCCTCGATTACATACCGGGCGGGGGGGCGCAGCTTGAAATTGCGGGTGTCGGCCCACGCTATCGGCAGACGCGGATTCTGATCGGGCTCGATCTGGCGCTGACGGCCGCGCATAGCGGCGAGGTGGTGGCAAACGTGCCGCTGCAAAAGCAGATCTACGCCGAGGAGATGGGCTTTTCCTCGGGCCGTTTCTTCGGTGAGACGCTGGTGTCGCTGGATGCCGGCGGGATGGAGCGCGAGGCCCTGCATTTCGCCCTGCGCCAGATGCTGAGCTACGCAACCTATGACCTGCTGGCTCAGATTGCGCCCGAAGGCAAGGCGAACGCCTGCGGGGCCAAGATCAGCACCTTTGATGCGGTCAAAAGCGGGACGGCAGGAAAGCGTTCGGCGGTAATCGCCGAGGTGGAGACCGCAGCCAAAGAGGCCGCGAAACAACCGGCGCAAATGCCGCAGGGTGCGGCCCCCGGCGGGGCGCCACGCCCGCAGGCCGCCGTCGCCCCCGCGCCGGGCGCACCGGCCAAGCCCATGTCTGACGAGGCGCGCAAGCTGGCCAATTCGGCCACGTCTTATGCCGCGCGGGCCATCGCCTCGGCCGATGCCGTGGTGGCGGCCAAGACCGGACCCGAGGCCGAGGCCGCGGCATCCGAGGCGGTGCGCTACATGACCCTGGCCATCCAGGCGCTGCGGGCCGGTGCGGCCGCAGGTCTGAGCGGACCCGAGGGCGACGCCGCAGCCACGGTCGTGGAACAGGCCATCACTGCGACCGAGGCCGCGCAGAAGATGGCTGCCGAAAAGGCGGGCAAGGCACCCGGAGCGGAGGCACCCCCCGTTCCTGATGACGCCGCCCCCCAAACCCCGGCCGCATCTCCGGCCGCCCCTGTCAACCCCGCAACGGGCGACAGCAAGGTGCTTGGGGGGGCTGCCCCCTGATGCACCGAATTCGACAGATCATTCAGGATTCCAGTCGTTTGCAGGTTTCTGACGACGGAAAGACCGGCCCCTCTTTCAAGCCGGAAAATGTGTGCCTGCCCGAGGGATGCAGGCATGAAAAAAAAGGGAAGTAACATGAAAAAGCTCCTTGCGACCACCGCTCTTGCCATCGTTGCGATGTCGGGCGCGGCTTCGGCCCAGTCGGTTCTGGAACGCGTTCTGGACAGCATCAACACCACCAACATGCTGCCCGTGACCGGCACCTTCGCCAACATCGCCGAGAACGTTGCCGTGACGAACCCGGACGGGACCGCGATCCTGAACACCATCGACGGTTCGATCACCAACACCATGAACGGCATCAGCGAAGCGACCGCCGCCGTGGGTTCGGACGTTCTGGCCTTTGAAGAAGTCACCGTGGATATCGGCGATCTGTCGACCACCGTTCTGGGCGCGGTCAACACCGGCGACATCACCCTGGGCGTGAACCAGGACGTGTCGGAAGCCATCTCGGGCACCTCGTCGGCCGTCTCCGCCTCGATCAACCAGCTGGGTGGCGTCACCGACCAGACCGCTCTGGTCCTGAACGTGGCCTCGAACGCGACCAGCGTCGTGGGTTCGGTCGAGAACAGCTTCACCTCGCTCAATGGCTCGATCGGCAACGTGGGCACCACGGTTCTGGGCGCCGTCAACACCGGCACCATCACCTCGGGCATCAATGCTGCTGTGACCGGCGTTCAGTCGGGCATCGTCGGCACCAACTGATGATCTGACGCGGGCGAAGGGAAAACTTCCCTTCGCCACCTCCGGCCTTGGGCCGGGGGCGTCGGATTTTTCTTCGACAAGGAACATGTCATGAAAACTTTGCTTGCTTCTACGGCACTGGCGCTGGTCGCCATGTCGGGTGCGGCTTCGGCACAATCCGTTCTGGAACGTGTGCTGACCAGCATCAACGACACCAACAGCAACATGAAGCCGGTGACGGGCACCTTCGCCAACATCGCCGAAAACATCGCTGTTCTGGGCCCGACCGAGGTCACCCAGTACAACAACGGTGAAGGCGGCATCCTGACCCAGGCCGAATACGAAGCCCTGGTCGCTGCCAACCAGGCGGCTGCGACGGCTGCTGGTACCACCGCCGCCAATGCCGCGACGGCCCTGTTCCAGGATTGGGACGGTGATGGCCCGGCCGGCGCGACTTGGTCGACCGACAGCGGGGCGACCACCTTTGCCAGCGAAGCGGCCGCTCTGGCTGCGGTTTCGACGGCGGCATACAACACCTACATGGCGACTGCTTCGTCGACCGCTTATGACCCCGAAGTCGTCACGGTCGGCAACAGCCAGATCCTGAACGCCATCGACGGTTCGATCACCAACACGATGACCGGGATCCAGGAAGCAACGGCTGACGTGGGTTCGGTCTATGCCTTCGACGAAGTCACCGTCGATATCGGCGATCTGTCGACCACCGTTCTGGGCGCGGTCAACACCGGCGACATCACCCTGGGCGTGAACCAGGACGTGTCCGAGGCCATCTCGGGCACTTCTTCGGCCGTGTCCTCGTCGATCCGTCAGCTGGGCGGCGTGACCGACCAGACCGCCCTTGTGCTGAACGTGGCCTCGAACGCCACCGACGTCATCGGCTCGGTCAACAACTCGTTCGAGTCGCTCAACGGCTCGATCGGCAACGTGAGCACCACGGTTCTGGGCGCCGTCAACACCGGCACCATCACCTCGGGCATCAACGCTGCTGTGACCGGCGTTCAGTCGGGCATCGTCGGCACCAACTGATCTGCCGCAATCTGACACACGTCGGGGGCCCGCCCGGGCCCCCGGCAATCAAAGGGACACCGCATGGCCCGACGCCCGATCCATCGCCTTCCGGAACGCCTGATCCAAGCGTTCTGTGCCGGTGCCTTCCTGATCGGGGGGGTGCTGCAACCGGGCGTGGCATGCGCACAATCCATTCTGGACCGTGTCCTGCACGATCTTGACCGCCGTGCCCCCGACACAGCCGGGCCCGAGCTGTTCCTGAACATGGCCGAACACAGCGCCGTGCAGGATGAGGGCGGGTCGATCCTGAACCGGGTGGACGGCTCGGTACGACTTTTCGGCGAGGCGCCCGATCTGGCGGCCGGGGCCGCTGCATTTGCGCCGGGTCCTGCGCCCGCAGTCCAGGTCGTGGTGCCGAACATGGGGGCTGTGTCCGGCCATGCACAGGTGGCGACCGTCGTGGCGGCGTCGAACAATACCGGCATCATCGATGTTGCGCGCGAAGGTGCGGCCCGGATCGGCGGCTATTCTGCCACGCTGGGCAACATTGCCAGCACCGGCACGGATGTGCTGGGCGCGATCCTGCAGGTCGGGCAGGGCGGAGCCGAGGCGCTGCAAGGCAAGATGGCGACCTCTTCCATCGGGAGCGTGAACACCGGTGGGATCACGATCCGGATCAATGACATTCTGCAGGGGGTGCGGCAATGAGACGTGTCTGCCATCCCCTCCGGCCCGCGCCGATCATCTCCCTGACGCTCGGCATGGCCACAGGTCTTTGGCCCGGGGGGGCCGCGGCGATGACGACGCTGCAACGCGTGCTTGCCGCGCTGGATGCGATGGGGGCCTCGCCGGTGGCAGGGCTGTTTGCCAATATCGCGGCCAGCACCGCCCCGGTGGTGGAACAGGTGGGGCGCCGCCTGGTGGCGGGGGATGCGGTGATCATCGGCTATGATGCCCTGGGTGATCCGGTGCGCGCCACCGCCACGGCAGAGGGGGTGATGGTCAGCGAAAGTACCGCCTCCGGCCTTGCCTCGGGTCTTGCGGCCGGGCTCTATCCGCCGGGAAGTGCCCTCTATTCGGTGCCGCCCGGCGGGCAGCTTTCCCTGTTCCAGGAGGCACAGGATCAGCGCGATCTGGCCCTTGCGACCGAACTTGTCATGACCCGGATCGACGGCTCTGTGACCAATATCATCACGGGCATCGTGCCGCCGGAACTGGCCGCGGTCTATGCCGTGCAGCAGGGCCCGGACATCGGGCTGGTGCTGGGCGAGGTGCAATCCACCGTCATCGGATCCGTCAATACCGGCGAGATCGTGACCCATCTGGATGTAACGGCATCCCTGGGGCAGGTGGGCGGCGGGATCGACCTTGCCATGTCGGAAATCGCGGTGGGTGCCAATCAGGCGCTTGATCGGGCGGCAACCGCCAATGCCATGGCGCAGCACTTTGAGAACCGCGCCCTTGGCGGCGCACCCGATCTGCGCGCGGTGATGGTGAACCTTGCGGGCAATGCACAGACCGTGACAGGCGCTGTCACCACCATCGTCCAAAGCCAGAGCGTCGCCATCGGCGACAGCGTGACCACCGTGATCGGTGCCGTCAATGCGGGGGTGATCGGCATTGCGCCGACGCCCCGCTGAACCCTTTCCACCGTCAATTTGCGGATTGAGACATGCCGTCTGAAAAGCCCTTCTCTGCCCTTGCCCTGACCGTGCTGACCGCCGGTGCCGACAGCTTTTCGGGGGGTCTTGGCGTGGATTTGATCGACGGTGGCGCGGGCGATGACACGCTCCGCGGCAGTGGCGGCAATGATGCGCTGATCGGCGGGGCGGGGCAGAACTATCTTGATGGCGGAGACGGCGATGATCTGCTGGCCGGGGGCGATGGCACCGACAGCCTGATCGGTGGGGCGGGGTTCGACATCGTCAGTTACGAAAGGTCCACAGCCGGGGTGATCGTGTCGCTGACCATCCGGTCGCTGCAACTGACGGTCGGGGCAGGGCGCGACCTGCTCAATGGTATCGAGGGGCTGATCGGCAGCGATTTCAACGACAGCCTCAAGGGGGATGCCGCCGCCAACGTGCTGATCGGGGGGAGTGGCGACGACTGGCTGATCGGCGGATCGGGCGACGATACGCTGAATGGCGGAATGGGGTCGGATTCGCTGGATGGCGGTGACGGGCGCGACACCGCGACCTATGCCGAGGTGACGGAAAACCTGACCCTGCGGCTTGGCCTGACCACCACGCAGAATACGGTCGGCGCGGGCTGGGACCGCCTGACCGGGATCGAGGTGCTGATTGCGGGCAGCGGGAATGACGGCCTGTCAGGCAGCGCCGAAGATGAACGGCTCGAGGGGCGCAGCGGCAATGACACCCTGAACGGGGGCGGGGGGGCCGATGCCCTTTTGGGCGGCGAGGGCAATGACACCTATGTCATCACCGCCGGGGGGGCTACGCTCTTTGAACGTGCGGACGAAGGGACCGATCTGGTCGAAACGCTGTACACGCATGTTCTGGCCGACAATTTTGAAAACCTGACCCTGCAGGGCGGCGCGCGGGCGAATGGCACGGGCAATGGTGCCGCCAATATCCTGACCGGCAACATGTCGGCCAATCTGCTGGCCGGGCGTGCCGGGGACGACCTTCTGACGGGCAGCGGCGGCAATGACTCGTTGCAGGGCGAGGCGGGCAATGACACGCTGGTCGGCGGCTATGGCAATGACCTGATGGACGGCGGAGAGGGCCGCGATACAGCCTCCTATGCCGGGGCGACCACGGCTGTTAACCTCAATCTGGCTGTGACGACGGGGCAGGCGCTCGGGGTGCTGGGCAGCGATCGTCTGGCGGGGATCGAGAACCTTGTGGGCGGCAATGCGGCGGACAGTCTGACCGGATCGACCGGGGACAATCAGCTTGAAGGCGGGGCCGGCGCCGATACCCTGCTGGGGTCTGCGGGCGCGGATACGCTCATGGGTGGTGCCGATGCTGACCGGCTGGACGGTGGGGCGGGGAATGACCTTCTGACCGGGGATGCCGGCGCCGATACCCTGATCGGGGGGGACGGGGCCAATACGCTTGAGGGCGGTCTGGGGCAGGACCTCGCGCTTTTTGGGGCTGCCTATGTCGAAGGCTGCGTGCAGTGGAACGTCGCCACGGATCGGCTGACCGTCACCACCGCCAGTGGCACCGACGTTCTGACCGGGATCGAAACCCTCAGCTTTGCGGGCGTGACCTATGCCGCCGACGAATTCCGCGCGGTGCGGCTGACCTCGGGCGGGGATCTGTTTGCAGGAACCAGCGCATCCGAACGGGTCATGGGATTTGCCGGGCGCGATACGCTGTCGGGGGCGGGCGGACATGACACGCTGGATGGCGGGCTCGACAACGACCGTCTTGCCGGGGACGCGGGCAACGACAGCCTTCTGGGCGACACGGGCGAGGACACGCTGACCGGCGGCGCGGGGGCCGATGTCCTGTCGGGGGGCAGCGGCAATGATCTGCTGGTGGCCGATGGCGGCGATGACACCATCCTTGGCGGCGCGGGCAGTGATACGCTCCAGCTCGACCTGAACCGGGCGGCGGCGGCAATCACCTATGCCGGGGGCGTCTATACGTTGACGGCCGCCGACCGCGTGCTGACCATCTCGGACGTGGAAACCTTCAGTTTTGCCGATGCCCCGGCCGTGAATGGCAAACCCGTTCTGGCCAGCCTGACCACCGCCGCCACGGCGGTCACGGAGGGGAACTCTGGCGTGACCGAGATCACCTTTACCCTGACGCTGGATCGCCCTGCGGACAGCACGCTGACCGTCGGCTATACTGTCAGCGACGGGGGGAGCGGCCTGACCGGCGCCGATTTCGCCACGGCAGGGTTGCAGGCCATGACCGATCTGCCGCAAGGCACCCTGACCATCGCCGCAGGGCAGCAAACGGCAAGCCTGACGTTGCGCATTGTAGGCGACCTTCTGTCCGAGAATGATGAAAGCCTGCGCCTCACGCTCAATGGCCTGGCATCGGGTCTGCTCTTCGTCAACCAAGAGCTTGCGGTCACCCTTCTGAATGACGATGCCACGCGCCTTGGGCCGGGCAATGACCTGTTCAGCGGGACGGCGGCGGCCGATCGCGTCGATGGCAACACGGGCGACGATACGTTGCTGGGGGCCGGCGGAGCCGATTGGCTGGCCGGAAGTGAAGGCGACGACAGCCTGAACGGGGGCGAGGGGAACGACACCCTCAACGGTGGCGATGGCGAGGATATCCTGATCGGCGGCAATGGCACCGATACGCTGACCTATGCGGATGCGGTGGGCAACGTCACGGTGACGCTCGCCCGCAGTTCGGCACAACTGACCGGCACCGCAGGCCGCGACCGCCTGTCGGGGTTCGAAACGCTGATTGGCGGTCAGGGCAATGACAGCCTGTCGGGCGACGAAGGCGCCAACCGGATTGAAGGCGGCATCGGTGCCGATACGCTGATCGGGGCCGGGGGCGCCGATACGCTGGTCGGTGGGGCGGGTGATGACGTGCTTCATGTCGCAGATGCCGCCGACCTTGTGGTCGAAGCCGCAGACGGGGGACGCGACCGCGTGGTCGCCAGTGTCAGCTACGTGCTGGTCGATGCGGTTGAAGACCTAGAACTTGCCGGCACCGCTGAAATCGACGGGACCGGCAATGCGCTCGACAATCTGCTGATCGGCAATCGCCGCGCCAATGTCATCATGGGGGGGCTTGGCACCGATACCCTCCGCGGGATGAACGGGGCCGACCGTCTGTTGGGCGATGCCGGGGCCGATACGCTGCAAGGGGGCGAGGGCAACGATACGCTGGACGGTGGCGCCGGGGCCGACCGGATGGAAGGCGGCGTCGGCAACGATGTCTACCTGCTGTCCGATGCGGATGATACGATCCTTGAACTTTTCGAAGGTGGCACCGATGAAATCCGCACCGCACTGGCCGTGGTGACGATGGCCGCGCAGGTCGAGACCCTGACCTATACCGGCAGCGCCGGTCTGAACGCGACAGGCAATGCGATCGGCAATCGCATGACCGGCGGCGACGGGCAGGATACGCTGTCGGGCCTCGACGGCGATGACACGCTGCGGGGCGCGCTCGGCGGTGACAGCCTGCTTGGCGGTCTGGGGGCCGATATCCTCAATGGCGGGGTGGATTCCGACAGTCTCTATGGCGGCAGTGGTGCGGACACCCTGCTGGGCGAGGATGGCGCCGACCTTTTGGCCGGGGGCAGTGGCAATGACCAGCTTTCCGGTGCAGCCGGGGACGATACGCTGACGGCCGACGGCGGCACCGATACGCTGGTGGGCGGGCAGGGGGGGGATAGCTTCCTTGTGACGCTGGCGGGTGCTGTCGGCGGTGTGTCTGACCTTGGCACGGGCGACGTGATCCAGATCACCGCGGGCACACTGGCCGCTGTCGATATCGCGACCTTCGTGGCGACTGCGGCCAGCAGCAATGCGGGCAACGCCTATCTTGCGACACGGGCCGCGGGCGGCCTGATCGACATGACGCTGGCGCAGGGGCCCACGGGCTATCGGCTGACGGGGGGGGCCGGGGTCGATACCCTGATCGGCAGCGCGGGGAATGACAGTCTCACGGGCGCCGCCGGGGCCGACAGCTTGCGCGGCAATGGCGGCGATGACACGCTTTGGGGCGGTCAGGGAGACGCGCTTTTGCAGGGCGACAGCGGGTCCGACACGTTGCGGCTTGAGGCTGATTTCACCGATGCGTCGGATGCACAGATCCAGGGGATCGAGACAGTGGTTCTGGGGGCGGCGGGCCTGACTGTCGCGCTGACCCGCCAATCCGAAGGCATGACGCTGCAATCCCATGCCGGGGGCGGTGCGATCACGGGCGGCGGCGGCGGCGATCTGATGCTGGGTGGCGCCGGGGCGGATCAACTGTCGGGCGGGGCCGGTGCTGACACGCTGCAAGGCGGCGGCGGGATCGACAGTCTGACCGGAGGCGAGGGCGCCGATACTTTTGTGTTTCTGGCCGCAACTGATGCGCCCCCCGGCGCCACACTGGACCAGATCGTCGATTTCGCGCCGGGCGACCGGATCGACCTGTCCGGCTTCGATGCCGACAGCACCCTGTCGGACCGTCAGTCCTTCATCTTTCTGGCTGGCGAGGCCTTTCCGGGGACGGCGGGCGAACCTGCCCCCGGATTGCTGCGGTGGGACAGCCTGCTTTCGGTGCTTGAGGGCGATGTGAACGGGGATGGCGCCGCAGATTTCGTTCTGCGTATCCGCGACGTTCAGGTACTGACGGACTCTGATATTATTCTGTAAATTCAAAGCGCTAGTTTTCATGACCTAGCGGAAACCCCCTCGGGTGCCCGGGGGTGGGTGGGGCACTGTCGGGAATTGTAGGGAGCGGTTCTAAAGCTGCCCGGAAAACAGCCGTTCCTGCGACTTAAGTTCGCAGTTTTTGTTTTCAGGATCGCCCATGCCCGAAACCCGCTCGTCCGACTTGAAGCCATCTGACATCAAACTTGCGACCGAGGTGATGCTCAAAGCTGGAATTGTCCTGTCGGTCCGTGCCGAAGATGGGACAATCCTGGCGGCAAATGCCGGGGCAGCCCAGCTTTTGGGGGCCGAGACAGAGATCGTCGGTCAGGGTCTGCCGGGCCTTTTCCGCGAGGGGGACTATGTTCTGGCCCGGTTGCAGGATGCGGCGACGGGGGCGCAAAGCCCGGTCGAGCTGAACGTCCATCTGCGCGATACGACAGGATTTGCAACCTTCCAATGCCTTGCCGCCTCGGGCGCCGAGGGCGGATCGGTTCTGCTGGTCGGGCGCGTGGTGCAATCCGACAGCGATCTTGTCGGGATGCTTGCTGCTGTGGAACGCGTGCAGGCGGTGATCGAATTCGAACCCGACGGGACCATCCTGCGGGCCAATTCCAATTTCCTGGGCCTGATGGGCTATGACGCGGCCGAGATCATCGGCCAGCATCACCGGATCTTCTGCCAGCCCGATTTTGCAGCCAGCGCCGAATACGTGGCCTTCTGGGAAGCCCTTGCTGCCGGCCAAACCCGCGATGGCGAATTCGAGCGGCTGACCAAAGCGCGTCAGTCCGTCTGGATACGGGCGAATTACAACCCCCTTTACGGGCCGGAGGGTCGCGTGCAGCGGGTGGTGAAATTCGCCATGGATGTGAGCGATCAGAAACGCCGCGCGTCCGAGGATGCGGGGCGTCTGGCCGCGCTCAGCCGATCCATGGCGACCATCGAATTCGACGTGAATGGCACCATTCTGGACGCGAATGAAAATTTCCTGTCGCTAATGGAATATGACCTTGATCAGGTCCGGGGGCAGCATCACCGCATCTTCATGGACCCTGCCGCCGCCGCCAGCCCCGATTACGCGGCCTTCTGGCAAAGGTTGGGCAGTGGCCAAGGCGATAGCGGCGAATACAAGCGCCTGAGCCGGTCAGGTCAGCCGGTTTGGATCCGCGCGACCTACAATCCTATCCCCGGCCCCGATGGCCGGGTGCGCCGGATTATCAAGGTCGCCTTGGACGTGACGCGCGAGCGGGTCGAAAGCAATCTGCTGCAGGGGCGCGTCGCGGCCCTGAACAACAGCCAGCTGGTCGCGGATTTCACCCCGGAGGGCCGGTTGCTTTGGGCCAACGAGATGTTCCTCGATTCCTGCGGGTATCGCCTGGACGAATTGGTTGGCCAGCCTTCGGCGATCTTCTGGAGCCGGGACGGCCAGGAAACCCCGGTTTATCGGCAGTTCTGGGAAAAGTTGCGCTCGGGTCTGCCGATGACGGGGGAATTCCGCCGCTTTGGCAAGAATGGGTATGAACACTTTCTGCAGGCCACCTATACCCCCGTCACGGATCTGGACGGTCGACTGACCCGCGTGGTCATGCTGGCGCAGGACATTACCGATGCAAAGCGCCGCACGGTTGAATTCGAGGCCAAGCTGACCGCGCTGGACCGGGCGCAGGCCGTGATCGAATTCGACATGGAGGGCCGCGTTCTGGGGGCCAACCAGAATTTCCTGGGGCTGATGGAATATACCGCCGACCAGATCATCGGCCAGCATCACCGCATCTTCTGTGACCCGAGGGATGCCGAATCCGAACCCTACAGGATGTTCTGGCAAAAGCTGGGTCGCGGGGAATTCGATCAGGGCATCTACAACCGTGTCACCAGATCCGGGCGCGAGGTGACGATCCAGGCCACCTACAACCCCATCTTCGATCTCGACGGTCGGCCGGTGAAGGTGGTGAAATTTGCAACCGATGTCACGCTCCAGCGCCGTCGCAATGCCGAATTCGAAAGCAAGTTCCGCGCGATCGATCGGGCGCAGGGCGTGATCGAATTCACGCTTGACGGGGAAATCGTTTCGGCCAACGAAAACTTCCTGCGGCTGACCGGCTATTCGCTGCGCGAAATCCGGGGCCAGCACCATTCGCTGTTCTGCACCGCCGATCATGTAAAATCGCAGGAATACCGGGATTTCTGGATTGCCCTCGGCAAGGGGGAAAACCAGGCCGGGCGGTTCCATCGGGTGGGCAAGTTCGAACGCGACATCTGGATCCAGGCGACCTATTCGCCACTTCTGGATGCCAAGGGCACACCGATCGGTGTCATCAAATATGCCCATGACATCACGGACCAGATGAAGCTGGAACAGCTGATCCGCGAGAAATCGGAGGCCATGTCGGCCATCGTCACGCAGCTGAGCCAGTCGATCCACAGCATCAACGGTGCGACGGAACAGGCCCTCGGGCTTTCGGGGGAAACCAAGAAGAACGCCTCTGACGGGTTCGAGACGCTCGACAAGGCCATCGGCGCGATCGAGCTGATTTCACGGTCCTCGTCCGAAATCTCGGACATGGTGCGCGTGATCAGCGACATTGCCAACCAGACGAACCTGCTTGCCTTCAACGCGGCCATCGAGGCGGCAAGGGCGGGGGAATATGGCGTGGGCTTTTCCGTGGTGGCCGATGAGGTGCGCAAGCTTGCCGAACGCAGCTCTGCCGCCGCGATGCAAATCACACGGCTGATCGGGGAAAGCGCGTCGCGCGTCAACATGGGGACGGAACGGTCGCAGGCCGCGCGGCAGGCCTTCGTGCGGATCGTGGACAGCGTGGACCATACCGCCGGGGCCATCGGGTCGATCTCGGCCTCGGCCGGGCAGCAAGAGGGCGTCACGCAAGAGGTGGTGAAACTGATTTCTGATCTGGCCAAGGTCACGCGGAGCCATTGAGGATGGATGGCTTTTCTCCTGCTCCGTCCGTGACCGAGGTGCCGGAGACCGCCGAGCGTCCCACGTCCATGGCCCTTGTGGATCTGGGCGCGCGCACCGTGGGCATCGCCGTGTCGCATCTGCGAGAGGTCATGGCCATGCCCGCGCGGTTGGAGCCCTTGCCCTCATCCGTGACGGGGGTTGCAGGCTGCGTGGTGCTGCGTGGGCAGGTGATCCCGGTTGTCGATCTTGCGGCCATGATCGGTGACAGCCCTGCGCTGGACGGGGGCAAGGCACGGATCGTGGTGATCCTCTGCCTTCAGGATCAGCTGTTCGGGATCTGCGCCGCCGCGGCCAACCGCATCGTGCCCGCGCAGGATATCCGGCCCCAGCCGATCCGCAATGCCGCGACGGGGCTGCGCGAAACCCTGTTGGCGACCTTCGCCCTGATCGGGGCCGAGGTGATCCCCATCCTTGATGTCCCGGCGTTGGCCGGTCTGGGCTTGCCGCTCAGTCGCGATGATCGCGTGACCACCAGCAGCTTTGACCGGACCGACCAGTTCCTGCTGTTCGAAATGGCGGGCATCAGTTTTGCCCTGCCCATCATCGAGATCGAGGCCACCGTTCCCGAAACCGAGATCGAGCGGAAGGGCATGGATTCTCGCTATTGCGACGGGACGCTACGTCGGCTGGGCCGCGAAATCGCGGTGGTTGATGCAGTGCGTCTCGCGGGTCTTGCGCCGGGCAATCCGCGCCAGGGCCGTTCGTCGGCGGTGGTGCTGCGGCTTGAAGGCGAACGGCGCATCGCCCTGCGGGCCGACCGGATCTATGACATCACGCATATCCGGCAGGGCGATATCGCACCGCTGCCCCGTCTGGTCTGCACCCGGCCCGAGCTGTTTTCCGGTGTCGTCCCGCGAGAGGAGGGCAGCGCCTATTTTCTGCTGAACCACGCTGCCCTGCGCGCAGATCCGGCGCTGCTCGCGCTGGGGGCGACGGCGATGGTGTCCACCGCGGATGCCGATCTGGCGGGGCGGGCCGCGCGGGCGGCCGCCTTGCGCAGCGATCTGGCGCTGCTGATGCGGGCGGGTGAGGATTTTGCCCTGCCTGCAACCGAGGTGCGGGAAATCCTGCCGATGCAGGCTGCGCATCACCCCTCGGGGCGGTTGGGCCATCTGGGCAATGTCAGCCACCGCAAGCGGCTTTTGCCGATCTTTTCGCTGGCCGAGCTGCAGGGCCTGCCGCCCACGACCTTCGATCACCGCGCGGCGGTGGTGGTCACGCGGGTCGACGGGGATGATATCGGCCTTGCGGTCGAGGCGCTGATCGCCGTCGAACATGTGGGATCTTACGGCGGCAAAACGGGCCCCAGCCGCAACTTCGTCTATCGCAAGATGGCGGCGGATCAAGGGTTGCTGCGCCTGTTACGGATCGAGGAGCTTCCGCTGGGCCGCTGATCGCCGCCCCCGATCAAGCTGCGCCGATCCCCCGCAGGATCATGGACTTGACGCTGTCCTTCGCCGCCTGCCATTGCAGATCGTCAAGAGGTCGCCCCCCATTCAGCGTCTCGATCTGATGGCCGAAATCGGCGTAATGCTGCGTCGTGGCCCAAAGCATGTAGAGCAGGTGTTCCGGATCGACCGGCGCCATCTTGCCTTCGTCGATCCAGCGCTGGATCAGGGCTGCACGCCCCCGTGTCCAGTCGCGCAGCGTCGTTTCCAGATAGTCCTGAATGACCGGGGCGCCGTGCATCACCTCGGACGCCCAGACCTTGGAGCCATTGGGGTGACGGCGCGAGATTTCCATCTTCGCCTCGATATAGGCGCCGATCCCCTCGGCCGGGTCATCGGCCCCGTCCATGCTGTCGGCGGCGTGAAGCCAGATCTCAAAGATGTTCTGCACGACGCGGCGGTAGAGTTCTTCCTTGGTTGCGAAATAATAGTGCAGATTTGCCTTGGGCAGCCCCGCCACATCGGCAATCAGCTGCATCGTGGCCCCGCCAAACCCCGCTTCCGCAAAGACTTTTTCCGCTGCCTGCAAAATGAGCGTTTCATTCTGCGCGCGGATTTCGTTGCGCTTGGAGGGGCGGGGGGTATCTGTCATCGAACCGGGGGCCCTTTGTGGCACTGGAAAATTTTGTTGACCGGATAGTCAGCTTCTATAGCCTCTCTCCTTGACCATATGGTCAGGAAAAGATTCGCCGCAAGACCTGCCAGAATAGGCATGGGCCACGAAGGCCCGACAAGGGCAGCGGCCACAGGGAGAGCAAGCTGATGCCAGCACCCGGAGAGAACCTTCGTATCAATTCCGCACGGCTGTGGGACAGCCTGATGGAGATGGCGCAGATCGGCCCCGGCGTCGCGGGTGGCTGCAACCGCCAGACCCTGACCGATGCCGACAATGAGGGGCGCCACGTTTTCCGCCGCTGGTGCGAAGCCGCGGGCATGACCATGGGCGTGGACAGCATGGGCAACATGTTCTTCACCCGCCCGGGCGAAGACCCCGAGGCGCTGCCCGTTTATATGGGCAGCCATCTGGACACCCAGCCCACCGGCGGCAAATTCGACGGGGTGCTGGGGGTTCTGGGTGCTTTGGAGGTCGTGCGGTCGATGAATGACCTTGGCATCCGCACCCGCCACCCGATCGTGGTGACGAACTGGACCAATGAGGAAGGCGCGCGCTTTGCCCCGGCCATGCTGGCCAGCGGTGTCTTCGCGGGCATCCATACCGAAGATTACGCGAAATCGCGCAGCGATCTGGACGGCAAGCTTTTTGGGGCGGAGCTGGAGCGCATCGGCTGGGTCGGTAATGAGAAGGTCGGCGCGCGCAAGATGAGGGCCATGTTCGAGCTGCATATCGAGCAAGGCCCCATCCTTGAGGCCGAGGGCAAGACCATCGGCGTTGTGACGCATGGGCAGGGCCTCTGGTGGCTGGAAATCACCCTGACCGGCAAGGACGCCCATACCGGCAGCACGCCCATGAACATGCGCGTCAACGCGGGGCTTGGCATGGCCCGCATCACCGAGCGGGTGCATCAGATTGCCATGAGCCATCAGCCCGATGCCGTGGGCGCGGTGGGGCAGGTCAAGGTCTTTCCGAATTCGCGCAATGTGATCCCGGGCAAGGTGGTGTTCACGGTCGATATCCGCAGCCCGGAACAGGCCAAACTGGATGCGATGAAGGCCGAGGTGATCCGCGCGGCCCATGCCGTCGCGGCGGAACTGGGCCTGGGCTGCGGCATCGAGGAGGTGGGGCATTTCGACCCCGTGACCTTTGCGCCCGAGCTGGTATCGATCGTGCGCGCCAAGGCCGAGGCGCTTGGCTACAGCCACCGCGACATCGTGTCGGGTGCGGGCCATGATGCCTGCTGGATCAACCGCGTGGCCCCCACAACCATGATCATGTGCCCCTGTGTGGATGGTCTGAGCCATAACGAGGCCGAAGAGATTTCACCCGAATGGGCGGCGGCGGGGACGGATGTCCTGTTGCATGCGGTGCTTGAGGTGGCCGGCGTG
>NZ_BMYQ01000001.1:60179-1039284 GCF_014652355.1 Gemmobacter lanyuensis
TGCCCCCCGGACCCCCCGAGGATATTTCCGGACAGAAAATGAGGGGTCACCCTCGCAGGGAGAGCGATGATGGCATCAACGGTGATCAAGGGCGGGACGGTCGTGACGGCGGATCTGTCCTATGCGGCGGATGTGCGGATCGAGGGTGGGGTCATTACCGAGATCGGCGCGAATTTGCAGGGCGATACGGTGCTGGATGCGAGCGGTTGCTATGTGATGCCGGGGGGGATCGACCCGCATACGCATCTGGAAATGCCGTTCATGGGCACCTATTCGGCCGATGATTTCGAAAGCGGCACCCGGGCGGCGCTGGCGGGCGGGACGACCATGGTGGTCGATTTCGTGCTGCCGGGGCAGGGTCAGGGGCTGATGGACGCAGCCCAGATGTGGCACAACAAATCGGGCCGTGCGCATTGCGACTACAGCTATCACATGGCGGTGACCTGGTGGGGCGAGAAGGTCTGGGAGGATATGGAGGCGAGCGTCAAGGCGGGCATCACCAGCTTCAAGCACTTCATGGCCTACAAGGGCGCCTTGATGGTGAATGACGATGAGCTGTTTGCGAGCTTCCGGCGCGTGGGCGATCTGGGCGGCCTTGCCATGGTCCATGCCGAGAATGGCGATATTGTCGCCGAGCTGACGGCGAAGCTGCTGGCCGAGGGGAATACCGGCCCTGAGGCCCATGCCTATTCGCGCCCGCCCCAGGTCGAGGGCGAGGCCACGAACCGCGCGATCATGATTGCCGATATGGCGGGGGTGCCGCTTTACGTGGTGCATACGAGCTGCGAGGAGGCGCATGAGGCGATCCGGCGCGCGCGCCAGGCGGGCAAGCGGGTCTGGGGGGAGCCGCTGATCCAGCATCTGACGCTGGACGAGCGCGAGTATTTCCACCCTGACTGGGACCATGCGGCGCGGCGGGTCATGTCGCCCCCCTTCCGGAGCAAGGATCATCAGGCGAGCCTTTGGGCCGGGTTGCAGGCGGGCAGCCTGTCCTGTGTGGCGACGGACCACTGTGCCTTTACGACCGAACAGAAGCGGTTTGGCAAAGGGAATTTCGCCAAGATCCCGAATGGAACGGGGGGGCTTGAGGATCGGATGCCGATGCTCTGGACCCATGGGGTGAACACCGGGCGGTTGACGCCCAATGAATTCGTGGCCGTGACCAGCACGAATATCGCCAAGATCCTGAACATGTATCCCCGCAAAGGGGCGGTGCTGGTGGGGGCAGATGCCGATCTGGTGGTCTGGGACCCGGCGAAGGAGAAGGTGATTTCGGCGGCAAGCCAGCAGTCGAGCATCGACTACAACGTCTTTGAGGGGCAAAAGGTGACGGGCTTGCCGCGATTCACGCTGACGCGCGGGCGCGTGGCGGTGCAGGATGGCGAAATCCGCCCGCAGGAGGGTCACGGGCAGTTCGTGGGCCGTGCGGCGCGTCCGGCGGTGAACCGGGCGCTGACGGCCTGGAAGGATCTGACCGCGCCGCGGCCGGTTCAGCGGTCGGGTGTGCCGGCCACGGGGGTCTGAACGGGCGCCGGTTTCGGGGGCGGCGGCGTGAAGCTGAGGATCGGGACGGTGAAGGACACATCGTCCAGATCCTCGGGCGTCGGTGCGAAGGCGAGAGTGGTTTGCATGGTCTCCTCCCTGAAGGATGCCGTCTGGTGGGACGCAGTCTGGCAGGGCAAGGTGACAGGGACATGACGCGGGCCGGGTTGGCCCGCCAGAACAAGATGCGGGCGAAATGGCCCGCCAGCGGGGCGGAATGAAGGACACGGGAGCGATGGCGCAGCCGGTGATTGAGGCGAGGGACCTCAACCTGGTGTTTCAGACGGGGGATGGGCCGGTTCAGGCCCTCAAGGATGTCAATCTGACCATCGGTCAGGGCGATTTCGTAAGCTTCATTGGCCCCTCGGGCTGTGGCAAGACCACCTTCCTGCGCTGTATTGCGGCGCTGGAGCATCCGACCTCGGGGGTGCTGAAGGTGAATGGCATGTCGCCCGACGAGGCACGCCGTCGCCGGGCCTATGGCTATGTCTTTCAGGCGGCGGGGCTTTACCCCTGGCGGACCATTGCGGGCAATATCCGCCTGCCGCTGGAGATCATGGGGTTTTCGCGCGACGAACAGGAAGAGCGCGTGAAGAACGTGCTGCAACTGGTTGATCTGGATGGGTTTGGGAAGAAGTTCCCTTGGCAGCTTTCGGGCGGGATGCAGCAACGCGCGAGCATCGCCCGCGCGCTGGCCTTTGATGCCGACATCCTGCTCATGGATGAGCCCTTTGGTGCGCTGGACGAGATCGTGCGCGACCGTCTGAACGAAGAGCTGCTGAAGCTTTGGGCGCGGACGGGCAAGACCATCGGCTTTGTGACCCATTCCATCCCCGAGGCGGTCTATCTGTCCACCAAGATCGTGGTGATGTCGCCGCGGCCGGGGCGGATTTCGGATGTCATCGAAAGCCCCTTGCCGCGCGAACGGCCGCTGGAAATTCGCGACAGCAAAGAGTTCATCGAGATCGCCCATCGCGTGCGCGATGGCCTGCGGGCGGGGCATGGCGATGCAATGTGACCGGGCGGGCATGACGCAGCGGACGGGGGGGCTGTGATGCGGTCAATCCTTCCGGTTCTGACGGTGATCGCGGCGATCTGCGGGATCTGGTATCTGGCGGCGGTGCGGATGAATGCGACCTGGGTCTATGATCAGGCTGCCCGCGAGGGGCGCGAGGTCATGTTGGTCGATCTGGTAGCCGAGACGCTGACGCAGGAACGCCCGGTGCTGCCCGCGCCGCATCAGGTGGTCAAGGGGCTGTGGGATGGCGTGGCGGGGCAGAAGATCACTTCGAAGCGCAGCCTTGTCTATCATGGCTGGGTCACACTGTCGGCCACGCTTCTGGGCTTTGCCATGGGGTCGGTCGCGGGGATCCTGCTGGCGGTCGGCATCGTCTACAACCGGGCGATGGACCTGAGCGTGATGCCCTGGGCCATTGCCAGCCAGACGATCCCGATCCTTGCGATTGCGCCGATGATCATCGTGGTGCTGAATTCGCTGGGGGTGACGGGGATTTTGCCCAAGGCGATCATCTCGGCCTATCTGTCCTTCTTCCCGGTCGTGGTGGGGATGGTGAAGGGGCTTCGCAGCCCCGATGCGATGCAGCTTGATCTGTTGCGGACCTATAGCGCCACCGGCGCGCAGACCTTCGGCAAGCTGCGGCTGCCGTCGTCGATGCCTTATCTCTTTGCCTCGTTGAAGGTGGGGGTTGCGGCCTCGCTGGTCGGGACCATCGTGGGCGAGCTGCCGACGGGGGCCGTGGCGGGGCTTGGCTCGCGCCTGCTTTCGGGCAGCTATTACGGACAGACGGTGCAGATTTGGGCCGCGCTCTTTGCGGCGGCGGCGGTCGCGGCGGGTCTGGTCGGTCTGATCGGCTGGATCGAGCGGGCCACGCTCAAGCGGATGGGGATGGTGCGATGATCGGGCTTGCGGTGCAGGGCGCGCTGATCCTTGCGGGCTTCGTGCTGGATCTGCGGCTGGGGCTGGTGCTGATGCTGTGGTTTGGCGCCTGGACGCTGAACGCGGGGCTGGCCGAGACGCAATCGGGGCTGGCGCGGCGGATCGTGCCGGTGATCTTTGGCCTTGCGGTGCTGGCGCTGTGGGAGATGTCGGTCAAGATGTGGGCGATTTCGCCGGTCATCCTGCCCGCACCTTCGGCGATCTGGGCGCAGATCACCGGAAGCCTGCCGACGCTGGGGGCCGATTTCGTGCAGACCTTCGTGAAAGGCGCGCTGTCGGGCTATCTGCTGGGCTGCGGGGCGGCGGTGCTGACAGCGGTGCTGATCGACCGGTCGCCCTTTTTGCAGCGCGGGCTGCTGCCGGTGGGTAATTTCGTGGCGGCGCTGCCCATCGTCGGCATCGCGCCGATCATGGTGATGTGGTTCGGCTTCGACTGGCAGTCCAAGGCGGCGGTCGTGGTGGTCATGGTCTTTTTCCCGGTGCTGGTGAACATGGTGGCGGGGCTCAAGGCCACCGACAGCATGCAGCGCGACCTGATGGCTACCTATTCGGCAAGCTATTGGCAGACGTTGCGGAAGTTGCGCCTGCCGGCGGCGATGCCGTTTCTCTTCAATGGGTTGAAGATTGCGACCACCCTTGCGCTGATCGGAGCCATCGTTGCCGAATTTTTCGGCAGCCCCATCGTCGGCATGGGCTTTCGCATCACCGCCGAGATCGGAAGGCTGGGGCTTCCGATGATCTGGGCGGAAATCGCGGTTGCGGCGGTAGCAGGTTCGGCCTTCTATGGGCTGGTCGCACTGATCGAGAAGCGGGTCACCTTCTGGCACCCGTCCCAAAGGCACTAGCAAAACCGGGGCAAACCCGGACAACACGGAGGTCTGACAATGAAATACACGATTTCGGCGGCATTTGCCTTTGCCCTCGCCGCTTCGGCGGTTCAGGCCGAGGATGTGACGCTGCAACTGAAATGGGTGACGCAGGCGCAGTTCGCGGGCTATTTCGTCGCCAAGGACAAGGGGTTCTATGAGGAAGAGGGGCTGAATGTCACCATCCTTCCCGGCGGCCCCGATGTGGCGCCGACCCAGGTGATCGCGGGCGGTGGTGCCGATGTGGTGGTGGACTGGATGCCCTCGGCGCTGGCCGCGCGGGAAAAGGGCCTGCCGCTGGTCAATATCGCGCAGCCGTTCAAATCCTCGGGGATGATGCTGACCTGTCTGAAGGAATCGGGCGTGGAATCCCCCGAGGATTTCAAGGGCAAGACACTGGGCGTCTGGTTCGGCGGGAACGAATATCCCTTCCTGAACTGGATGAGCAAGCTGGGCCTCAAGACCGATGGCACCGATGTGACGGTGCTGAAGCAGGGCTTCAATGTCGATCCGCTGCTGCAAAAACAGGCGGCCTGCATTTCGACCATGACTTATAACGAATATTGGCAGGTGATCGACGCGGGCATTTCGCCCGATGATCTGATCACCTTCAAATATGAGGACGAGGGCGTCGCCACGCTGGAGGACGGTCTCTATGTCATGGAAGAGAACCTGAAGGACCCGGCCTTTGAAGAGAAGATGGTCAAGTTCGTCCGCGCCTCGATGAAGGGCTGGAAATATGCCGAGGCGAACCCGGATGAGGCGGCGATGATCGTGCTGGAGAACGATGAGACCGGCGCGCAGACCGAAACCCATCAGAAACGCATGATGGGCGAGATCGCCAAACTGACCGCAGGGTCGAACGGTGAACTGGACCAGACCGACTATATCCGCACCGTGGCGGCGCTGATGTCGGGCGGGTCGGACCCGGTCATCACCAAGGAACCGGAAGGGGCCTGGACCCATCAGATCACGGACAAGGCGCTGCAATAAGCACGGCTTGTTGGACTTTGGCGTGCGCGCGGGGGGCAACCCTCGCGCGTTTCGCGTTTTGCGGCTGGGGAGGGGGGCTCTGCCCCCCGCGCCTGCGGCGCCCCCCCGGGATATTTTTGCCAAGATGAAAGGGATTTTCGGTCTGTGTAAATTGCGGGTGCTGTTGTAAATTCCCTTCCGGGGGTGGCAGATGGCGCTGAACGAACTGACAGGAACGCGGGTGCGGGAACGCCGTCTGGCGCTGGGGCTGCGGCAGGCGGATGTGGCGCGGGCGGCGGGGATTTCGGCCTCTTACCTCAATCTCATTGAACATAACCGGCGGCGGATCACAGGCGAGGCGCTGGACCGGCTGGCACAGGCGCTGGGGGTGGAGACCGGGGCGCTGGAGGCGGGCGCGGCGGGGGTGCTTGCCGGGGCGCTGCGCGAGGCTGCGCGGGAGCCGGGCGGCGAGGGGGCCGAGCTGGACCGGCTGGAGGAGTTCATCGGGCGGTATCCGGGGTGGGCCGGCTTGACGGCGGGCCTGCAGCAGCGGGTGGGGCAACTGGAGCGCGCGGTAGCGGCGCTGAATGACCGGATCGCCCATGACCCGCATCTGGGTGCGGCGCTGCACGAGGTCTTGTCGGCGGTCAGTTCTGTACGCTCGACTGCCGGGATTCTGGCTGAGACCGAGGATATTGAGCCGGAATGGCGCGCGCGCTTTCACGCCAATCTTTATCAGGACAGTGAGCGGCTTGCCCGCGGGGCCGAGGCGCTGGTGGCCTATCTGGAGGGGGCCGAGCAGGATACCACCATCCGCACCGGTACGCCGGAGGAGGAGGTGGACCTGTGGATGGCGGCACGGGGCTGGGATCTGCAGGGGCTGGGGGGCGAGGCGTTGGCCGAGCTCGGATCCGAGGCCGCGCGCGAATTGGCGCAGGATCAGATCCGCTTGGCCGAGGCCGATGCGCGGGCGCTGCCCGAGGGTCCGTTCCGCTCGGCGCTGGCCGATCTGCAGGGCGATCCGGTGCAGGTGGCGGCGCGGTTCGGTGCGGGGGTCGTGGCGGTGATGCGGCGCATGGCGACGCTGCCTGAGGCGCCCGAAGGCGTGGTCGTCTGCGATGGCGCCGGGGCGCTGACCTTCCGCAAGCCCGCAGCCGGGTTTCGCCCGCCGCGCTTTGGGGCGGCCTGTGCGCTCTGGCCGCTGTTCACCGCCTTGGCGCGGCCCTTTCAGCCCATCGAGGCGGTGGTCGAACTGGCCGAGCGCACGGGAGAGTGGTTCCGCGTGCGCGCCTTTTGCGAGACGGGCCATCCGGGCGGGTTTTCCGGGGTCGAGGTGCGGCAGGCCGCGATGATCCTGACGCCCCTTCAGGCAGGCCGCGGCCCCGGCGCCGCGGGGCCTGTGCTGCGGATCGGACCCACCTGCCGCATTTGCCCGGAAGCGACCTGCCCGGCGCGACGCGAACGCTCCATCCTTGGTGGCACTTGACCGGGCCGGGCTGCGATCCGGTTTTGACACGGGGCGGATTTCCGCTGATAGTCAGCGCGGGGGCCGCCGCATGGCGGGCGAGACAGGACCGGGGGGACGCAGATTGGCGCGCCATGCCATGCTGATCGAGGATGAACCGCATATTGCCGAAGCCATCCGCTTTCTGCTGACGCGGGATGGTTGGCAGGTCACGGCGCTGGCTGATGGCGGGGCCGCCGAACGGGCCTTGCGGACGGCGCGGCCCGATCTTCTGATCCTGGACGTCATGTTGCCGGGACGGTCGGGATTGGAGATCCTGAGCGCGGTGCGCGCCGATCCGGATATGGCCGAGCTGCCGGTGATGATGCTGACCGCCAAGGGCCAGGGCCGCGACCGTGAGGCGGCCGAGCGGGCGGGGGCCGATCTCTTCATGGCCAAGCCGTTTTCAAATGCTGAATTCGTGGCGGCTGCGCGGTCGCTGGTCGAGACGTGAACCGCCGCGGCCCGGTCTTTCTGGCGCGGCGGTCCTATCGCATCCGCCGCCTGCGCGACGGGGCGCGGCTTTTGCCGCTGGCGGGGGTGTTCCTGTTCCTGTTGCCGATCCTTTGGGCGCCCGCCGAAACCGTCACGCGGGATACCGCGCGCGACGGGATCTACCTTTTCGTGGTCTGGGGGGTGCTGATCGCGGTGGCGGCGGTGCTGGCTCCGGGGCTTGGCACCGGGGAAGAGGCCGAGGCGCCTGCCAGCGCCGAGGATGAAGACGGAGCGGCCTGATGCCCTTCAACCTGCTGGTTCTGGCCTGCATCACCTATGTGGCCTTCCTGTTCCTGATCGCCTTTGCGGTGGAACGTCGGGCGCGTCGCGGGGCGGCGCGCTGGCTGCGGTCACCGCTGGTCTATACGCTCTCGCTTTCCGTCTATTGCACGGCTTGGACGTTTTACGGCGCGGTGGGCTATGCGGCGCGGTCGGGGTTGGAGTTTCTGACGATCTACCTTGGCCCCACGCTGGTCTTTGTTGGCTGGTGGTGGATCCTGCGCAAGCTGGTACGGATTGGCCGCCAACAGCGCGTCACCTCGATTGCCGACCTGATTTCAAGCCGTTACGGGAAATCGACCCTGCTGGGGGTGATCGTCACGCTGATCTGCGTCATTGCCGCCACGCCCTATATCGCATTGCAGCTGCAATCGGTGACGCTCAGCTTCGGGGTTTTTGCGGCGGCGGGCAGTTATGGCTGGGCGCTGCCCGACAGTGATGCGACCGCGCTTTGGGTGGCGGTGGGGCTGGCCTTCTTCACCATCCTGTTCGGGACGCGCAATCTGGATGCCAATGAACAGCATACCGGGGTGGTGATCGCCATTGCCGTCGAGGCGGTGGTGAAGCTGGTCGCGCTGGTTGCGGTGGGCATTTTCGTCGTCTGGTTCATGGCCTCGGGTCCGTCCGATATCATCATGCGGATCGGCTATTCCGATATTGCGGATTGGGATCTTGTCCCGTCCCGCTGGGCGGGGCTGATCGGGCTTTCGGCGGCGGCGGTGATGACGCTGCCGCGCATGTTCCAGGTGCTGGTCGTCGAAACCAGCGATGAGGCCCATCTGGCCACCGCAAGCTGGGCCTTCCCGCTTTACCTTGCAGCGATGAGCATCTTTGTCGTCCCCATCGCCGTGGTGGGGCTGCAGATGCTGCCTGCCGAGGCGAACCCCGATCTCTTCGTGCTGACCCTGCCGCTCAGCCAGGGGCAGGGGGGGCTGGCGATGCTGGCCTTTCTGGGCGGGTTTTCCTCGGCCACCTCGATGGTGGTGGTGGCCTCGATCGCGCTGGCGACCATGGTGTCGAACCATATCGTCATGCCGCTCTGGCTCAGCCTGCGCCCCACGCGCGAGGTGACGGGCGATGTGCGCCGTCTGGTGCTGGTGGCACGGCGGGTGGCCATCGCGGGGGTGCTGGGGCTTGGCTATTTCTACTATTCGCATTCCGAAGGGGCGACTTCGCTTGCCGCCATCGGGCTGATTTCCTTCGTCGGCGTGGCGCAGATGCTGCCGGCGATGCTGGGGGGCATGTTCTGGCGCGGGGCCACGCGGGTGGGGGCGGCGCTGGGGTTGACAATCGGGCTGGTGGTCTGGGCCTATACGCTGTTCCTGCCGAGCTTCGGCCCGGTCGCCATGATCCCGCAGGCGGTGTTCGACCACGGGCCTTTCGGTCTGGCCTGGCTGCGCCCGCGCGCGCTCTTTGGGGCCGAGGGGCTGGACCCGCTGATCCATGCGCTGTTCTGGAGCCTCACGCTCAATACCAGCGCCTTCTGTCTTGGTTCGCTTTTCAGTTTCCCTTCGCCGGTGGAGCGCGTGCAGGGGCTTGCCTTCGTGAATGTCTTTGATACCGAACGGGCGGAACCCCGTGTCTGGGATGATCAGGGCGCGGCTGATCCTGAAGAGCTGCTGAAGCTGGCACAGCGGATTCTGGGTGATGAACCGGCGCTTCTGTTCTTTGAGGATGCCGCCCGCCAGCAGGGCAAGGCAGGTTATCTGCCCGATCCCACACCGGCCTTTCTGGATGCGCTGGAACGCAAGCTTGCAGGCGCCGTGGGCGCCGCCGCTGCCCATGCGGTGATTGCCGAGGTTGCAGGCCGCGCGCGCGTCACGGTGGCCGACCTGATCCGGCTGGCCGATGAAACCGCGCAGATCATGGAATATTCCAGCCGGTTGGAAAGCCAGCGGTCCGAGCTGGAACGCACTGCCCGCCAGCTGCGCGAAGCCAATGAAAAGCTGACACAATTGTCGATACAGAAGGATGCCTTCCTCAGCCAGATCAGCCATGAGCTTCGCACGCCCATGACCTCGATCCGCGCCTTTTCGGAAATCCTGATGGAGGGGGATGTACCCCCCGCGCTGGCCGCCGCGCAGGCCCGCATCATCAACGAAGAGGCGATCCGCCTGACCCGGCTGCTCGATGATCTACTGGATCTGAGCGTGCTGGAAAACGGTACCGTGCAGCTTGACCTCAGGATCGTGAGCCTGACCGAGATGGTGGACCGCGCCCTGCGGGCCGCGCGGCAGACCCGGCCCGAACGCTCCTTCGATATCCTGCGCGATCTGCCCGCCGAGGCGCTGTTTCTTCGCACAGATCCGGATCGTCTGACGCAGGTTTTCATCAATCTGATCGCCAATGCGCGCAAATATTGCGACAGCCGCGACCCGGCGCTGCGGATCAATGTCAAACAGCGCGGCGCGCGGGTGATTGTCGATTTCATCGACAACGGATCGGGCATCCCCAAGGACAAGCAGCAGATCATCTTTGAGAAATTCGCGCGCCTGACCGATCAGACCCGCGCGGGCGGCGCAGGCCTTGGGCTGGCCATCTGCCGCGAGATCATGGCAAACCTCGGCGGTACGATCACATATCTGCCCGCGCAAGGCGGCGCGGCCTTCCGCGTGACGCTGCCCTTGCGGCTGGAAAAATCGCCCAGGGCGGATGCGGCCTAACGAAGTTTAAACCTTTCCGCGGCCAGACTGCCCCAAACGGCAGACAGGAGCGGACGTTGGATCAAGGTGTGATACGGCGGAAACTGGCGGCTGCACCGGCCGCAGCCGCGGCCCCGACCTTGGGCGGGGGGATTGAAAAGGCTTGGCCGCTGGCCCTGGCCCGTGCGGCGCGCGACAGGCTGGATCTGGCATTGACCTGTCAGGGGTTGCAGGTGCGGCGCCTGTCGCTGGCCGAATTGCTTGACCTACCCGCCGACCGCGCGCTGATCGCCTTGCTGGAAGGGCCGCGGGCCGCGACGGGGCTGATGATCCTCGGCCCCGATCTGCTGTCGGGGTTGATTGAGGCGCAGACGCTGGGCCGTGTTCTGCAGACCCCCGCCGCCCCGCGCAAACCCACGCGCACCGATGCCGCGATGGTGGCCGATTGGGTCGATGCGGTCATGGCCGCGGTGGAAGATGCGCTGATCACCGAGGATGACCTGATCTGGACCGATGCCTTCCGCTATGTCAGCTATCTGGATGAACCGCGACCTCTGGCCCTGATGCTGGAAGATCTGCCGTGGAAGGTGGTCACCTGCGAAGTGACGCTGGCCGGGGCCAAGACGGGGCCGCTGCTCCTTGCGCTGCCGGCCGAAGGGCAGGGCCGTCGGCCCGACCGGGCGCCACCCGCGCCCGCGCCGGATGCGCCTGATCCGGCTCTCTTTGCCGCGGCGCTGGCGGAACAGGTGCTGGGGGCCGAAGCGGTCTTGCAGGGGGTTTTGTGCCGCGTCACGGTGCCGCTTTCGGCACTGCTGGCCCTGCGGGCGGGGGATGTGATGCCGTTGCCGCATGCCACGCTCGACCGGATCGAGTTGTCGGGGATTGATGGTCAGGCGCAGGTTGTCGGGCGCCTCGGGCAGCAAAGGGGGCTGCGGGCCGTCCGCGTCACGCAGATTGAGGGCGAGGCCCGCATGGCGCCCGCCTCTCTGGTCGAACCGCAGCCCGAAGCTGCGCCGCCGCTGCGTCTTGCGGCGGCGGGCTAGATGTTCGGCTCAGGCCTGTTCTTCCAGCGCGGGGCGCAGCCATTCAAGGCTATAGCCAAAGCGTGCCGCCGTGCCGATCAACTCATCCGCGCTGTGCTGGCCCGCATGCGCCAGTGCCCAGACCACCGAAGACCGATTGCCGCTGGCGCAATAGGCAAAGACCGGACCGGCGCTTTGGGCAATCGCCTCGCGCTGCAGGGTCACGTTGCCTTCGGTAATGGCCCCGCCGATCACCGGATTGGCGACGAAGGTCAGCCCCAGCGCCTCGGCCGCGGCACGCATGGTTTCTGTATGCAGGTGGCCGGGGATTTCGGCATCCGGGCGGTTGTCGATGACCGTGACATAGCCTGCTGCCTTGATCGCGGGCAGATCCTCGGGGTTGATCTGCGGAGAGACGGCATAGCTCGGGGTCAGGGCGCGGATGTCCATACAAGTCACCTTCAGGCGGGCAGCCGGTCAATCCGGCGGCGAATGGCAGGTGCGGCCACCATACCCGCGCCCATGGCCAGAAGGAAGAGGGCGCCGCCCCATCCCCCGAAGCTGAGCGAGGCGAGCGCCGGGCCCGGGCAAAGCCCCGCAAGCCCCCAACCCGCGCCAAACAGCACGGATCCGATGATCAGGTTGTGGTCCAGCCGCGGTTCTGCCCGCGCGGGGATCGGCGTGCCCAAGCGGGACACGCCGCGCCGTGCGGCGACGCGCCAGGCCAGCGCCATCGGCAGGATGGCCCCGCCCATCACGAAGGCCAGCGTCGGGTCCCAGTTGCCAAAGACATCCAGCCAACCCTGCACCTTGGTGGTGTCCACCATGCCCGACACAAGCAACCCCGCCCCGAACAGCCCGCCCGACAGCGCGGCAAAAAGGTTCCGCAGCATCAGATCACCCCCAGCACATGACGAAACAGCGCCACCGTCAGCCCGCCCGCCAGAATGTAGAACACGGTCGAGACGATGCCGCGGGGCGCCAGACGCGAAATCCCGCAGACCCCATGCCCCGAGGTGCAGCCATTGGCGAGCCGCGTGCCGATCCCGGTCAGCAGCCCCCCGGCCACGATCACCGCCCAGTTCTGCGTCAGATGCGTATCGACCACCGTGTAAAGCGGCACGATCAGCACGGGAACAAGGATCAGCGCGGCCAGAAAGCTCAGCCGTTCGGCCCAAAGGCCGCGCTCGGTTCCGTCCAGAAGGCCACCAAGGATGCCCGAGGCCCCCATGATGCGTCCGTTGACCAGCAGATACAACGCTGCGGCGCCCCCGATCATCAGGCCACCGATAAAGCCATGCACCCAGTCTTGCTCGATCATGTGTCGTCCTTTGATCCGTCGTGCCGCCGGTCAAAGACCGTTCACCGGCACCTTGAGATAGGCCACGCCGTTGTCTTCGGGCTCTGGCATCTGACCCGCGCGCATATTGACCTGCAGGCTGGGAATGATGAGCCGCGGCATATCAAGCGTCGCATCGCGGGCCTCGCGCATGGCGACGAAGTCTTCGCGCGACCGACCGGCCCCGACATGCACATTCAGCGCCCTTTGCGCGCCGACCGTGGTTTCCCAGGCATAGACCTCGCGCCCCGGCGCCTTGTAATCATGGCCGACAAAAATCCGCGTCCTGTCGGGCAGGGCAAGGATCTTCTGGACCGAGTCATACATGACCTCGGCCGATCCCCCGGGAAAGTCGCAGCGCGCCGTGCCGAAATCCGGCATGAAAAGCGTGTCGCCCACAAAGGCCGCATCGTCGATGACATAGGTCAGGCAGGCCGGGGTATGGCCAGGGGTATGCAAAACCTTGCCCCGCAAACTGCCGATCTCGATTACATCGCCTTCGCGGAAGAGCCGGTCAAACTGCGATCCGTCACGCCGGAACCGCGTGCCTTCGTTGAAGACCTTGCCGAAGGTGTGCTGCACCACCGTAATCTGATCGCCGATCCCGATCAGGCCGCCCAGTTGTTCCTGAATATAGGGCGCGGCGGACAGATGGTCGGCATGGACATGGGTTTCGAGAATCCATTTCAGATCAAGATTTTGGTCGCGCAGAAAGGCGATGACCGCATCCGCCGACCGTGTATCCGTCCGCCCTGAGGCATAGTCGAAATCCAGCACGGAATCGATGACCGCCGCAGCCGTGCCTGTCGGATCCTGCACGACATAGGTGATGGTATTGGTCGCCTCATCGAAGAAGGCGGTCACAATCGGCGCCATGGCATACCTCGGGTTCAAGCTGTGTCTTTGATATAGGGGTGCCCTATTGCATTGCAAGGTTTGAATATGATCGCAGCGCCGTGGGCTTGACCTCGATCAAGGTCTTGGGGGCCGGAAGGGCCTAGAAAAGCGGGGCGACACAGGAGGACGTGACATGACCCCCATCACCGAACGCAAAGCCCAGCTTGAAACGCGCCTGGCCCAGCTTCAGGACCGGCTCAGCCAGATTGAGGCCGAACTGGACAGCCATGAAGCCAAGGATTGGGAAGAGGCCGCGACTGAGCGCGAGGGCGATGAAGTGCTGGAGGGGATGGGTCTGTCCGGCCTGCAGGAAATCCGCATGATCGAGGCCGCGCTGCAGCGCATTGCCCAAGGCGAATACGGGTTCTGCGCCAAATGTGGCGCGCAGATCGCTGAACAGCGGCTGGATGTGCTGCCCTTCACGCCGTTCTGCCACAGCTGCGCGCAGTGAGAGGACCAGCCATGACCCAGAAACAGTCTCTGTCCGCCGCTCCGGTGCCGCCGGTTGCATTGACCGCCCTGCTGGAGGAGATGCGCGCGCTGATGTGCATTCTGCCTGCGCGTTCCATGGGCGGTGTGACGCCCGGCCGGGCCGAGGATCTGGCCTGTGATCTGGATGTGGCGATGGAAGCCGGTTTTGACGATCTGCCGATCTGACCGGGCATAAGTCTTCGGAAATCCAAGAAAAAGTGACCGGCTCTGGTACCGGTGTCCAAGGGGCGGGATTGCAAACCGCCCCGTTTCGATTCTTACTTGCGCAAAGCAGGGGGGAAAGCGGATGGCGGGGCTGGACGGCGCGCAGGTGACGCGGGAGGATCAGGGCAACGTGGCCGTATTGCTGCTGGCCGCGCCGCCCCGGTTTCAACCGGGGGCCGCGCTATGGCAGGATCTGGCTGCGGCGGTCGGGCGCGCCTTGGCGGACCCGCATATCGCGGTGGTGCTGATCCGTGCGGCGGGGCGTGGTTTTCCGGTCTGGACAGAGGGCGCGAACCCCGGTGCGGGCGCCGCACGGCAGGCGCTGTCTGATCTGTGCCGTCTGGTCGAAACGGCGGAAAAGCCCGTGGTTGTGGCGCTGCACGGCCTTGCCGTCGGGCCGGTTCTGGAACTGGCGCTGGCAGCCCCGGCGCGCATTGCCGATGCAGGCGCGCGGATCGGCCTACCGGACGTCACGCTCGGCCTCTTGCCCGGCGCGGGGGGGACGCAGCGCCTGCCCCGGCTGATCGGCGCGGAACAGGCGCTGCGCCTTTTGTTGACCGGGCGCGGCATTTCCGCGGCCGAGGCGCTGGCGCTTGGCCTTTTGGACCGCGTGGTCGAAGAGGCGCTGCCTGACGCCGCTCTGGCCATGGCGCGCGATCTTGCGGGGCGTCGTTTGACCGCGACCCGCGATCGGCGCGACGGGCTGCGCGACGGCTTGGTCTATCAGCGGGCCGTGGCGGCCGCCCGCAGCCGGCTGGAAGGATCACGCCTGCCTGCCCCGGGCCGCATCGTTGATTGTGTGGAGGCGGCGCAGCTTTTACCTTTCGAGCAAGGCCTGGTCTATGAGGCGACCGCCTTCGAAGATCTCTGTGCCACGCCCGAAGCGGCGGCCCTGCGCCATGTGCAACTGGCCGAACGGCTTGCCGCGCGGCTTCCTCCGGCTGCGGTGGTTCCGGGCGTGCAGGCCCGCCCCTTGCGCCGCGTGGGCTTTCTGGGTGCCGCGGCCGCGGACCTGACGCTGCCTGTGCTCGCGGCGGGGGGCGAGGTGGTCCTGGTGGACCCGCACCGGCCGCAGCTGGTGCAAGCGCTGGAAAAGATTGCAGCACTTCAGGAAAAATCCGTGGCTGAGGGCAAGCTTTCGCCCGAGCGGCGCGAGGCAGACTGGGCGCGGCTGGGGTCCGCGCTGGGGGCGGCGGCCCTGGCCGATTGTGACGCGGTTCTTGTGACCGACGCGGCCCTGATGGCCGAAGTTGCCGAGGCGACCAGCCCGGGCTGCCTTCTGGCCTTTGCCGGGCGCGGGGCGATTTCCGCCCATGGCCGGGCGGCAGATATGCTGGGCTTTCGGGCGGGCGGCGGCCGTTTGGCCGAGATTGTCGCCGGCCCCGAAACCTCGGGCGGGGCGCTGCTGACGGCGCGGGCCTTGGCACAGATGCTGGGTAAGACCGTGCTTTTCAGCCGCGCGCCGGGCGGCGTGGGCGGGCGGATCATGGGCGCAGGGCGTGCCGCTGTGGCCCATCTGGTGCAGCAGGGCGAGGCCGAGGATCATATCGCCGGTGCGCTGGCTGGCTTTGGTCTTGCCGCCCTTGCCCCCGTGGGGGCGGTGCTGCGCGGGGCCGTGCCGCAGCGGACCGCCGAACGCATCTTGCAGCGCGTGCTTTCGGCCATGGCGAATGAGGGCGCGCGCATTCTGGGCGCAGGTCTGCTGCGCTGCCCGGCCGAGGTGGATTTCGCGCTGATTGCGGGGCAGGGGTTTCCACGCGGGCAGGGCGGGGTCATGCATTGGGCCGATCGGCGCGGCCTGCTGATCCTGCGCCGCGACCTGCAGGAATGGCAGGAAGAAGCGCCCGAAATCTGGGGGCTGGCGCCATTGATTTCCGATCTGGTGGCGACGGGGCGGCGGCTTGCCGACCTCGACGACGCCGTGTCAGGATAACAGGATCCCGCTGACCACGATCATCAGACCCAGCGCCGAAATACCGAGCGCCCCCATGTTCAGCAGCACCACGCGCTGAAGGCGAAGCCGCATTTCCTCATCGTTGGTGGACGTCGACCGGGCCTTGAGCGCCAACAGGATGCACCAGATCAACCCGGCAATCCCTGCGAGCGAGACAACGGCCCCGACCCCGATCAACCAATCCATCACCATGCGGTCGTCCCCCGTTATCCTGTCATGTCCGGCGGCTCTGGCGGCCGCCCTGTGCCCTTGCCACCGGCAAGATTATGTGCAGGCTCGCCCCATCGGCGGACCGTTGAACCGGGGTAGCCTACCCGGCGGCCCGCTGGCAAGAGTGCAATGGTACACAAGGGAAAAAGCCCGGCATGAGCGATCAGACCACCGTGACGGAAATCGAAACGGCGCGCGCCGCGATGGATGCCCTGCCAGAGGCGGGTCTGGACCTGCTGTTCCGCAAGGCGCATACCCATAATGGCTGGTCCGACCGCCCGGTCGATCCCGCCGATCTGGAGCGGATCGTCGATCTCGCGCGGATGGCACCCACGGCGATGAATTGTCAGCCGCTGCGGGTGATCTTTGTCACCTCGGCCGCCGGAAAGGCCCGGCTGGAACCTTGTCTGGCCGAAGGCAACCGCGCCAAGACCATGGCCGCCCCGGTGACGGCGATCCTGTGTTGGGACCGTGATTTCTGGCTGAACATGCCGGATCTGGCGCCCCATATGGCCGATCCGACCGGCCCCTTCCGCGACAAGCCCGAGGCGCAGGCCCAGGCGGCGCGGCTGAACGGCACCTTGCAGGCGGGCTATTTCATCATGGCCGCGCGGTCGATCGGGCTGGATTGCGGACCGATGGGCGGGTTCGACAAGGCCGGTATCGCGGACGCCTTCTTCGAGGGGCGCAACTGGGAGGCCAATATCCTTGTCAACCTTGGTCACGGCGATCCGGCCGCGGTGCGCCCGCGGGCGCCTCGGCTTGAATTCGCGCGCATGGCGCAGGTGGTCTGAGCGCTGCTCTTGATCCGCCCGGCCCCCCCCGCTAGGGAGAGGCAACGCATCCCGCGATACGAGGCCAAGATGAACACGACGACCGATCCCTACAACGTCACCGCCGACGAGCTGCGCCAGTTCATCGAGCGCTTCGAACAGCTTGAGGCGGAAAAGAAGGACATCACCGAACAGCAGAAAGAGGTGATGGCCGAGGCGAAGGGTCGGGGCTATGACACCAAGGTCATGCGCAAGATCATCGCGCTGCGCAAGCGCAAGGCCGATGACATCGCCGAAGAGGAAGCGATCCTCGAGCTGTACAAGCAGGCGCTGGGGATGAACTGATCCCTCAGCGGGACGGTGACGGCGGGGCCCGCGGGCCCCGTTTGCATGAAAGGTGGGCAGAAATGACAGAACTTTTGCTGATCCATAGCGGCGGCACCATCGGCATGGTGCCCGGCCCCGAGGGGCTGACGCCCAAGGCAGGGCTGCTGGAAAGCCATGTCGCCGCGCGCCTGCCGGAAGGGGTGACGCTGCGGACCCATGCCTTTGACCCGCTGCTGGACAGCGCCGAGGTTGGCCCCCGACAATGGAACCTTTTTCTCGATCTCATCGAGGCTCATCCGGATATGCCGGTGATCCTGACCCATGGCACCGATACCATGGCCTTCACCGGGGCCGCGCTGACGCAGGCGCTGGTCGGAACGGGGCGGCGGGTGGTGCTCTGCGGGGCGATGCATCCGCTCGATCAGGGCGGCGATGCCGAGGGGAACCTTGACCTTGCGCTGCAGGCCGTGCTGGCAGGCGGGGTGGGGGTGGATCTGGCCTTTGCGGGCCGCCTGTTGCCCGCGGCGGGGCTGGTGAAACATGACAGCCACGCAGAGGATTCCTTCCGCAGCCAGCCGCAGGCGCCGGCGGGCGTGCCCGCGCATCGCCGCTTTGACGGGCGCAGGCTTGCGGTGCTGACGCTGACACCCGGCTTGCCCGCCGCCGCCCTGCGCGCCGCGCTGGCCGAGCTGGATGGCGCCGTGCTGCGCGTTTTTGGGGCAGGGACGGTGATGTCGGATGCGGCGCTGCTGCAGGTGCTGGCCGATGCGGCCGCCGCGGGCAAGCGCCTGCGCGCCGTCAGCCAGTGCGAGGCCGGGGGGCTGGAACCCGGTGCCTATGCCGCGGGCGCAGCCCTCTGGGCCGCCGGGGTCGAAAACGGCGGCACTGACACGCCCGAGGCCGCGCTGATCCGTCTCTGGCTGGCCTGACCGCTCAGGGCGTCAGGCAGATCACGCCCGGCAGCGTGGCGATATAGGCCATGTCACGTTCGTAGGTTTCGGTCATCTGCGCGACCATGTCTTCGGTCCAGCCGGGCAGGGCGAAGGTCATCTCGATCCGCTCCGGCTGGGCGAATTTGTCCAGAAAGGCCGAAACCACGCGCCGCCGCTGTCCCACGGTCTGCGGCGGATGGGTGGCCATATAGGCCGCCATGCGGCGCATGCCGTCGGCGGTCATCAGAGTGGCAAGCAGATCTTCTTGCCCCTCCAGCGTCTGATCGGGGCCATGGCCGCCCACGGCCTGCAGCACCTCGGGCCAGATCAGGGGCGTATCCTCATCGGCCCAGACGGTGATCGGCACGCCGGGATTGCGTTCCAGCAACTGCTCGATCAGGTCCGACCAGCGCAGCGCCATCGGATCGGTCCCTTCGATGAATTCCCCGTAGTCGCGCCCGCGCTGACGGCTGTGCAGATCGGGCAGAAAGGTCGCCGGATTGCGCAGGGCGATGTGGAATTCGGCCTCCATATCGGGGAAGATGCGGGTGATGGCGCGCATCCGGTCGCCCCCGGTGCGATAAAGCTGCCGTTTCACCGCCCAGGCGGGGAAGGAGAGGAAGTTCTCCCAGCTCAGTACCAGGCGGTCGCGCGGGCTGTCGGGGTCGAGGATCTGGTCCAGCACCTGCTGCTGCATCTCGGCGCTGGCGACCTGACCCTTGAGCTTGATGGCCGTATCCCGGATCAGGTTGCGATAGCGCCCGGGTTCCGGCACCGCGATTCCCTGCGCCGCCAGCATCGCCGCATTGCGATAAAGCGTCCGGACCAGCCGGTCGTCATCGGTGCAATGCACGCCCAGGTGATACGCGATCCGCATGAATGAACTGCCCGTCGTTGTTGGTCTTTCCCGCGGACTATAAGGGCTTTTCTGGACAGTTAAACCGCTTTCCTGTAGGCAAGGCCGCATCATGGCTGACCAAAACGCTCAACATGCGCCGCTGCGCGCCCGCCGCCGCTGGGTCGGCCTTCCCGATGGCTGGACTCTGACCGCGGCGGTTATCGGGATCATCGTGCTGGCGCCCATCGTCTCGGTCGTCTGGATCGCCTTTCACCCCACCGAAAACATCTGGCCGCATCTGATGGCGACGGTGATGCCGCGCTATATGGCCGCGACGCTGACGCTGATGCTGGGCGTCGGGGTGCTGACGGCGGCCGTGGGGACGGGGGCGGCCTGGCTGGTCACGCTCTACCGTTTTCCGGGGTCGGGGTGGCTCACGCATGCGCTGCTCTTTCCGTTGGCGGTTCCGGCCTATGTGGGCGCCTATGCGGTTGTGGATTTTCTGGATTTTTCGGGGGCGGTGCAAGTTGCGCTCCGGGCGGCGACCGGCTGGGCCACGCCCGCGGATTACTGGTTCCCCGAGGTGCGGTCTCCCGGCGCGGCGATTCTGGTGCTGGCTGCGGCCTTCTACCCCTATGTCTATCTTCTGGCCCGCGCGGCCTTCCGTGAACAATCGGGTGGCAGCTATGAGGTCGCGCGCGCCCTCGGCGCCGGGCCTTGGGGGGTGTTCTTCCGGGTCGGCCTGCCGCTGGCGCGGCCCTCGATCGCGGCGGGCGTGGCGCTGGCCATGATGGAGACCGTGGCCGACTACGGCACCGTCACCCATTTCAGCGTGCAGACCCTGACGACGGGCATCTTCACCACCTGGCTGACGGCCGGGAACGCCGGTGGTGCGGCGCAGATCGCAGGGGTGGCGCTGACCGTCATCGTGCTTCTGCTGGCGGCGGAACGCATCGGCCGCCGCCGCGCGCGTTTCCACGGATCGGCGCGGCAGATGCGCCCGGTGGTGCCGCAGCCCCTGACGGGCTGGCGCGCAGGGCTGGCAAGCTTGTTGTGCTTCCTGCCCTTCGGCTTTGGTTTCGTGCTGCCCGTCTCGGTGATGGCGGGGCATGCGCTGCGCAACCCGCAGGCCTGGATCGCGCCGGGGCTGTTTGCCGCGCTGAAGAACACGCTGGTGGTAGGCGGCACGGCGGCGGTGCTGACGGTGACGGCGGCGGTTCTTCTGGTCTACGGCCTTCGGATGGGCGGGCGCGGCCTGCCGCGCTGGGTGCTGCCGGTGACGGCGCTTGGCTATGCCGCGCCGGGGGCGGTGCTGGCGTTGGGCCTGCTGATCCCGCTTGCGGCGCTGGATCACCGGCTGGCCGACGGGGTGCTGGCGCTGACGGGGTGGGACCCGGGCCTCATGCTCACCGGGACGGCGGCGGCGATTGTGCTGGCCTATGTCGTGCGGTTTTTCGGCATCGCACAGGGCGCGGTCGATACTGCCTTCGGTCGGATTTCCCCGAACCTGCCGCTGGCCGCGCGGGCGCTTGGCCGCCCCATGGGCGCCGTCCTGCGCGAGGTCTATCTGCCGATGATGCGCGGCTCGGTCGGCATGGCGCTGCTGGTGGTCTTTGTCGATTGCGTCAAGGAACTGCCCGCCACGCTGCTGCTGCGCCCGTTCAACTTCAATACGCTGGCCACCCGCACGCAAGAGCTTGCCAGCCTTGAAAAACTGGGCGAGGCCGCCCCCGCCGCCCTGCTGGTCGTCGCCGTCAGCCTGATCGCCGTGGGCGCCATGGCACGGGTCGAGGCAAAGCGCCGCTGACGCCACCCGAGGGGCGGATTTATCCCGGACTGTCGATCTGCAAGGAAAATGGTGCCCCCAGAGGGGCTCGAACCCCCGACCCCCTGATTACAAATCAGGTGCTCTACCAGCTGAGCTATAGAGGCAGGTGATGCTTCTTACCCTTCTCGCGCCCGTCGCACAAGACGGTCTGGCGCAGGAGGGGGTGGCTTTTCTTTTTCGTCATCTTTCGTCAGACTGGCGCAAAGGCGAAATGGCCGCGGGAAGTGGGGGCAGGATGCGAAAGCCGGGCATGGCAGAGCTGGCAGAGGCGGCGGGTGTGTCGCTGGCCACGGTGGATCGCGCGCTGAACGGGCGACAGAAGGTCAAGCCTGATACGCTGGCCCATATCGCCGCGGTCGCGCGGTCGATCGGGCATCCGGCGGCGCATCGACTGGGCGGGGTGCGGGTCGAGGCGGGGGAGCTGCCACAGGTGCGGCTGGGCGTCGTGCTGCACAAGCAGGGGCAGGATTTCTACCGCGCCTTTGCCGATACCCTGCATCGGGCCGTTGCGGCCGAACCTTCGGTCGAAGCGCGGCTGCACCTTGAATTCTCCGGCTCGCAATCTCCTGCCGACATGGCCGGGGCGATCCGGGGCATGATCGGGCGCTGCGATGTGGTGGCCGCGACGGCCGTCAACCACCCCGAGGTGACCGAGGCGGTCGAGGAGGCGGCGTCCAAGGGGCTGCGTGTCGTGGCGCTTTTGTCGGAATTTGCGGCGGGGGTGCGGCAGGGCTATGTCGGGCTCGACAATCGCAAGATGGGCAGCACGGCGGCCTGGATGATCAGCACTGCCGCGCGTGAGGCGGGGACGGTAGCGATTTTCGTGGGCGGGCATCGCTGGCATGGCCACCAGTTGCGGGATGAAGGCTTCCGCAGCTACTTGAAAGACCGTGCGCCGCAGCTCAAGCCCCTGGAAACGCGGGTCAATCTGGAAACGCGGCAGCTGACCTATGATGCGACGCGGCAGCTGTTGAAACAGCATGCCGATCTGCGCGGCATCTATATCGCGGGCGGGGGGATGGAGGGCGCGATTGCCGCCCTGCGCGATGCGGGCGCGGGCGGGCGTGTGGCGCTGGTGGTCAGCGCGCTGACCCCGGATTCGCGCCGGGGTCTGGCCGAGGGGCAGGTGACGCTGGTCATTGACACGCCGCTGGATCTGCTGTGCCGCCGCCTTGTCGCCCGCATGGTCGAGATCGGGCTGACGGGGGCCACGGATTACCCCGAGGTCGATTTCCTGCCCCCCGCGCTGTTCATTCCTGAGGCGTTGTAGCCGGTTCCGCCGCCGCCCCGCGCGGCAGGCGCCAGACCTGCCCGGCGGTCAGGCGCTGCCAATCATCCGCCGCGCCGTCGGGCCAGATCATGCGGACCTCGGCCTCGGTCGCGGCACCAAGGCCGAAGTGCTGCGGGGCAAGCTGACCCGACCCGTGGCCGCCGCCCACCAGAATCTCGCGCCGCTGGGTCACGCCATTGGCGCGCACCTCGACCCAGCCATTCACGGCATGAAGGTTCGGCGCGGGCTGGCGCGGGTCCAGCGCGATCCAGTTGGCAGGTGCGGCTTCGGGCGCAAGGCCGGTGTTGCGCCAGATTTCGGTCGGACCATTGCGGTTCACCACCACCAGATCCAGCCAGCCATCGCCATTCAGATCAACCACTGCGCCGCCGCGCGCCTGCAGCATCGAGGCCACGCCCGCCGCCTCGCCCGCTTCATAAAAGGTGCCATCGGCACGTTGCAGCAGCAGGTTGTTCGGGTCTTGCTGGGCGAAATCCGGCATGGCCGAGACATTCCCCTTGGCGATGAACAGATCGGTGCGGCCGTCGTTGTTTACATCTTCAAACTGCGGATGCCAGGCGGTCGAGGGGTGGATGTCGCCGCCCATATAGGGCCGTTGGGCATGGACGCCACGCGCGAAGGCCACGTCGTCATAGCGCGGCAGCAGCGGTGAATCGCCGGGGTTTTTCAGGGCCTGCAGCTTGTTGTCGGCCATCGAGGTCAGGAAATATTCCGGCAGGCCGTCCATGTTGAGGTCATGGCTGGCAATGCCCATGCCCCAGATCCGCAGGCGCTGCCAGCCCTCGCCCTCGGTATAAAGCCGGGGTGGCTGGCCGGGGTCCAGATGCCAAAGCTGTTCCTGCCCGCCCTTGTAATATTCGCGGTCGTTCGACACCCGCAGGGCCGGGCGGCCGCTGCGGTTCCAATCGGTGAAGAGGATCGACAGCGCGCAGAATGAGGGGCTGAGTGCAATCGGCGCGCCGTAGCGCGTCCCCTCTGGCCGGTGCAGCCAGTTGTCGGTGCAGGACCCCCAGGGAAATGCCTCCTCGCCCGGATCAATGTAATTGCCGACGGCAAGGGTGGGCAGGCTCTGCCCTGCCTCCCATGTGGCGGCAAAGGCGGTGGACCAGGCCTGACCGCCGTCAAAGCCCCAGGCTTCATTCGCGCGTTCAAAGCGGCACGCGCCAAGGCCGCGCAGCAGCACGTTTTCGCCCTGCCGCATCACCGCGAGATCGGTCTGACCATCACTGTCGAAATCCAGCGGCCAGGCGCCGGTGACGCCGGTCAGTTCGGCACCGCTGTCAATCTTGTGGAAGGCCAGCCCGTCGATGCTGTCATTGCGCCAGAGGGTTGCGGGTGCGGTGCCGCCGGCCAGAAACAGGTCGGGCTGCGCGTCGCCCGAACAGTCGAAGGCGGCCACCCCGCCACCCACCATATATTCCCATTCGCCGGTAAAGCTGTGCGTCAGGCCGCCCGTGTCCGGCACAAAAACCGGGACGGCCGGGTTTTCTGCCAGCGCCGGGGTTGCGGCGAGAAGGAGCGAAAGCGAAAGGCGCATCATTGGAAGGTCACCAGACGGTTGACGGCGGCGCCGACGCAGGCGCCCTGTTCCAGCCCCCGTTCGATGGCCGACCGGAAATGGATGCCGCCGTAAAGGCGGGACACCGCGGCCTCATCAGCGGCGGCGGCAAAGCTGGAGAAGCTGCGGACGGGCAGGCCGTCATCCTCATGCGTGGCATCGTCAAAGGCAAAGTTTTCGCCAAAGATCGCGGTCAGCACCGCCGCCGCCGCGCCCGACTGGCTACTGTGGCCTGACGGATATTCCGGGAAGGGGGGCGTGATCAGAAGCGGCTCCCAATCCTTGTCGATGACGCGGCGGATATAGGTGACGGGGCGCAGCAGATCATATTGGTATTTCGTCTGCCAGCAGGCGATGAAGGCATCCGAGATGGCGATGCCCAACCGCGCCAGCGCATCAGCCAGCCGGTCCACCGGAAGGGCATCACGGTCAGCGATTTCCAGCAGGATGGAAATCCAGTGCCCCGGCGGGGTGGGGGACAGCATCGGATCATCCGACCAGAACCGCGCAATGATCTTCTGTTCCGGGGTCAGGTTGCGGACGGTTTCATAGACCTCGACCGCTTCGATGTGGAACGGTGAACCCGGCTCTTCGCTATAGGCGGGCGGGGCGGCCAGGCCGCAGGCATCGGCGCGCGCCATGGCCATGGGGCGGTTTGACGCCCAGGACGGCAGAAGCGGTGCCTGCTGTTGCACGATCTTGGAGGTGGGCACCCAATGGGCAGGCCCGTCTGTCAGGCTCCATTCCAGCGGGAACCCCATGTTCTCGATGGTTTCCCCGCCATCGTCGCGCGCCCAGGCAATGATATGCAGGGCCACGTCGCGCCCATGTTCCAGGCTGCGGGTCAGCGTATCCGGGGGCAGCCCTTCGCCCGCCAGTTCGGCCAGCCGCGTCTCCATCGCGCGCATGGCACGTTGCCCGGTGGGGCCGGTATTGCCGAAGTAATGCTTGATCGCCACGGTCAATGCCCCATGCAGGGCTGCGGCAGGATCGGCGCCTTCGGCCGTGTCCGGGGCAGGGGGCGGCGTCAGCGCCGTGACCTGCCCTGCGAGGCTTTTGCGTGCCGCAGGGGCAAGGCCCGCCAGCACCTCCCAGGCCGTCAGGCCGAGGCAGGCAAAGGCCCGTGCCGCCACCGGGGGCGAATAGGTCGCGGTATGGCGCACCAGTTCCAGCACCAGCCGATACCAGGTTTGCAGCACCTGCCCGGCCACGGCATCCCGCGGATGGGCGGGTGCCGCAAGGGTGGGAAGGGGGGCAAGCGCCGAAAGCAGCAGGCCGGTCACATGGCGGCGGGTCAAGAACATGAAGGCTCCTCGGTGGCGCCCGTCAGGGGGCGCGGGACCGAGGATTGCCCGCTTTGTCCCCTTGCGTCAAAGGGGTTTGTGCAGATCGGCGGCGCAAATTGTTTGCGCTATCAGCGCCGCGCCGCCGCAGGATCAGACAAAGGCCAGATCGTCGCGCAGCGCGGCGAGCGTCATGTCCTCGACCACCAGCCGGTCCCCTTGACCGAAGTCGAAAACCACCTGCGTCCCAAGCTGCACAGCCCGCGCCATGGCCTGCGTGACCGTCGAGACGCCAAGACCCAGCAGACGCAGGGTATCGACGTCATCGGCAAAGCCCCGGATCGTGTCGGCATCGCCACCGCGGCGGAAGATCAGCTGATCCTGCCCGAGGCCCCCGTCCAGAATGTCGGTCCCTGCCTGGCCATCCAGCACATCATTCCCCGCTTCGCCCATCAGCCTGTCAGCGCCGGTTCCGCCAAAAAGGCGGTCATGGCCCGCCCCGCCCCAGATCGTGTCATTCCCCCCAAGGCCGGACAGGGCATCGGACCCGCCCATGCCCAGCATGACATTGGCCAGGCCGTTGCCGATCAGGCTGTTATTCGCCGCCGATCCGGTAAACCGCAGCGCATTCGACCCGAGCGTGAGGGTGAAATTTCCGTCATCGGCGCCGTTTCCTTCAACTTCGAGGAAATAGGCCCCGGTGCGGGTGGGGGTGAAGCGGATGGTCGCATTGGTCGCGTCATAGCCATAGGATACCGACATCTGCGCGCCATCGTCATCCAGCAGGCGCAGGATGCGGTTCGACAGGTCCGAAGCGGTGCCGCCCCGTGCCAGCGACAGGGTATAGTCTCGCCCGGCCACCAGATTGACGCGGAGCCAGTCGCTGTCCTCGGCCACGTCGATGCGACCGCTGATCCGTTCGCCTTCCAGCACCGCGCCCGTGGTCAGTCTGTCATTGCGAAGCGTGTCGGTCGCGATCGAGCGAACAACATAGGCCCCGGTGTCATCGTCATCAATATTGCCGGCCTGCAGGAAATAAAGCCCCCCGGTTTGTGCGGTCCAGTTCAGGGTGACGTTCGGGGCAGAGCTGTTTGCGCCATATTCGAGGAGCGCGCCATCTGCGTCGCGCAGATAGAGATCGGGGTCAGGATGGGCAGCATCGCCGCGGCCGGCAATGGTAAAGCCATAGGTCAGACCCGCCCGCAGCGACAGGCGAAACCAGTCGGTATCATAAGGGGCATTGATCGACGACATCGCATTGCCATTCGCGGCAAGGCTGGCGGTCGAGCTGGCATTCCCGGCGATGGTGTCGGACATCATCGCCTGAATACGATAGCTGCCTTCAGCTTCGTCATCGGCATTGTAGTCGTCCACCACCACGTAATAGGTGCCGCCCTGTGCGGGAAGGAGCGTGGCCACGCCGCCCACATAAGACGTGTCCATCACGGCGCCGCTGCTGTTCACGATCCGGATACGCCCATCATCGACCGATGTGGCCGATCCGTCGCCCGTCAGGCCGAAGCCATAGGTCATGCCCGCTGTCAGCGAGACGCGAAACCAATCGGTGTCGTTCGACTGTGCGAGGCTTGCCGCGCGCGATCCGCTGGCCGCAAGAACGGCGCCTGTGGCGGCACTGTTGGCCACATCATCCGTCATCCGTGCGTCGATCGTGTAACGGCCCTCGGCGGCATCTTCGGCATAGCTGTCGCTGACGACGACATAATAGGTCCCGGCCTGCGCCGTGGACCAGTTGATACGACCCCCGTCACGGTCATAGGTCAGGCGTGCGCCCGAGGCATCATAAAGCGCGATCTCCATGTCGGCGCCCGACCCTGCGGCGGCGGTCAGGCCAAAGTCATAGCTGCGATCGGCTGCAAGCGTCACGCGGAACCAGTCGCGGTCGTTCGACTGGCCCAGCATCGCGGTGCGCGTGCCGGTCTGCAGGCTGGCGGTGGTGGCGTCGCTATTGGCAAAATCGTCGTTCATGAGGGCATTGATCGTATATTGCCCTTCGGACGCGTCTTCGCTGTAGGTGTCGCGCACGACCAGATAGAAGGTTCCGGCGGTTTCAGGGGTCCAGTCGATCACGTCGCCGTCGACGTCATAGGTCAGCCGCTCGCCCAAGCTGTCATAAAGCGCGATTTCCATATCGGCAGAAGGTCCGGCTGCAGCCTGCAGGGCAAAGGCATAGGTGCGATCTGCAGCCAGGGTCAGGCGGAACCAGTCGCTGTCATTCGACTGGCCCAGCGTGCGGGTGATCGACCCGGTCGCCGTGATGGCTGCGGTGGTCGACATGCCGCTTGTCACATCGTCGTTCACACGCGCGCTGATGGCATAGCCGCCCTCGGCAATGGCGCTGTTGTAGCTGTCTGCGACCGAAACGAAATAGGTGCCAGTTTCGGTCGCGGTCCAGGATACAAGATCGCCGTCCTGATCGTAATCCAGCGACTGCCCAAAGGAATCGCGGATGTCGATCTGCATGAAAACCGGCTCGGCCATCAAGGCGGACAGGCGGAAATCATAGGTGTATCCGGCGGTCAGCGTGATGCGGTACCAATCCTGATCACCGCCGATTTCGAGGTCACCGAAGGTGGTTCCCGATGGGGCCAGCGTGGCGAGGCTGCCAATTCCGCTTGCGATATCGGCCATGAAAGACTCTCCCTTTTGCACTCATGAATGAATGCGGGATCGCCTATAGGTTTTGTCGCGCCAAGAAAAGTGGATCCTTGCGCCGCCTGCGGGATCAACCGTCAGAGCCGGGGCTTTTGCAGAACATCTCATAGACCATGCCGATCGCGGTGGCGACCTTGGGGTCCTGGATGGAGTAATACATGGCCTTTCCGTCGCGCCGGCAGCTGACCAGACCCTCCAGCCGCAGCCGGGCCAGCTGCTGGCTGATCGCGGCTTGGCGGGACGACAGCAGATGCTCCAGCTCGGTCACCGATTTCTCGCCCGATTGCAGATGGCACAGGATCATCAGCCGCCCCTCATGCGCCAAAGCCTTGAGAAAGGCCGCTGCGGCCGTGGCCTGGGCGGTCATCTCATCGGTTGGCAGCGCGCCGCAGGCTTCGGTGGCTAGGGTGACGGTTTCGAGGGTCATGGGGCTATCCATGGTTTTATCTGCATGACAAGATATGACAGAGGCGGCCAAATTCCAATGCGGGCCTCATGTCGCAGGCTCAAATCCGCCATAGACGCCCTGGCTGAACACAAGGGGCGCGCCGCTGGTCTGGGCAAAGCGCAGGACGCGCCCCACCACGATCAGATGATCGCCCCCGTCATGTGTGGCATGCTGTTCACATTCGAACCGCGCCAAGGCATCGGGGATCAGCGGCACGCCTTCCGGGTTCACCGCAGCGTCGAGCCCGTCAAACCCCGCGCCCCCGCGCGCAAAGCGCCCGATCAGCGGCATCTGATCGCGGCCAAGGATATGGATTGCATAGTGTTTTGCGGCCGCAAAGGTCGCAAAGCGCGACGAGGACCGCGCGGGCGACCACAGCACCAGCGCCGGGTCGAGAGAGACCGAGGCAAAGCTGTTGGCGGTAAAGCCCATCGGGCCTTCGGGGCCGGTGGTGGTGACGATGGTGACGCCGGTGGCAAACCGCCCCAGCGCGTCGCGCAGGGCGCGCAAGTGCTGCGGGTCCGGGGTCATCACGATATCTTTCATCTTCGGGGTCTTTCTGCTGCGCGCCTTGGCCGTTCATGCGATATAGCGCCGCCATGAGCAAGATCGAGCCATCCGTCCGATGCTTTGTGGGGGCAGGGCTTTCCGGGGGCAGGGCGGCCCGCTATCCAAGGTCCGTCACAGGGTGCGGAGGTGCGGAATGCTGGTGGCCTATCGGGCGGAAAACGGGCGGATGCTGCCGGGGGCAGATCCGGCGCAGGCGATCTGGATCGATCTGGCCAGCCCGGATGCCGCTGAAACCGCCACCGTGGCCGCCCTGGGGGTCGAGGTTCCAAGCCTTGCCGACATGGAAGAGATCGAGGTTTCGAACCGCCTTTATCATGAGGATGACGCCCATTACATGACCGTGGTGATGAGCGGCCAGACCCCCGCGGGGGCGCGCATCTCGGGTCCGGTGACGTTCATCCTGCGGCCCGAGCGGCTGGTGACGGTGCGCCATCACGCGCCGCGCCCTTTTGAAACCTATGCCCCCCGTGCGGGCAAAAGCGGGGCGGGCTGCGGCAGCCCGGCTGCGGTGTTCCTGGGGCTTATCGAGGAAATCATCGGGCGGCAGGCAGACCATTTGGAAGAGGCGGGCCGCGCATTGGATACCGTATCTTCGACGATCTATGCCGCCGACCCTGCCCGCCGCGGGCAGGACCGGCTGCAGATCAGCCTGCAACGCATTGGCCGCGAAGGGGAAATGCTGTCGCGCGTGCGGCTTTCGCTTCTGACGCTGACCCGCGCCGTGGTGTTCTTTCAACACCTGCCCGCCGCGCGTGGCATGGCCGATCTGGCGGCGGGCCTGTTGCAGGATCTGCAGGCGCTTGAGGTGCATGCCGATTATCTGGGCTCGCGCGTGGCCTTGGCCTCGGACACCACGTTGGGGATGATCGATCTCGCGCAGAATGATACGGTTCGCATCGTCTCGGTCCTTTCGGCGCTGTTCCTGCCGCCCACGCTGATTGCAAGCATCTACGGGATGAACTTTGCCCATATGCCGGAACTCGCGCAAAGCTGGGGCTATCCGGCGGCGCTGGTTGTCATGGTTGCCTCGGCGGTGATCACCTGGGCCTATTTCAAATGGAGACGCTGGCTATGATCCTTGCCAATGCCGATCTGGTGTTGCCCGATCGGGTCATGCGCGGTGCCTTGCACCTTGAAGGTGGCCGGATCGTCGCGCTGACTGAGGGGGCCGGGGTGCCCGCGGGCGCCGAGGATTGCGGCGGCGATCTGGTGATGCCGGGCCTGATCGAGCTGCATACGGACAATCTGGAACGCCATATTGAGCCGCGCCCCAAGGTGAAATGGCCCCATCCTCCCGCCATTCTTGCCCATGACGCAGAACTTGCGGGCTGCGGCATCACCACGGTCTTTGATGCGCTGCGGGTGGGATCGCTGCCCAGCCGGACCAAGGGCAATTACGCCGAATATGCCCGCGGGCTGGCGGATGAGATCCTCGATCTGCGTGCGGCGGGGGTGCTGAAGATCAGCCATTTCCTGCATCTGCGGGCCGAGCTTTGCTCCGAAACGCTCGAGGCCGAGCTTGCGCGCTTTGCCCCGCAGGATGGCGTCGGCATCATCAGCCTGATGGACCACACGCCGGGGCAGCGCCAGTTCCGCGATCTGGATCAGCTGCGGACCTATCTTTTCGGCAAGTACGGCTTCACCGAGGCCGAATTTGCCGCCCATATTGCCGACCGTCAGGTGATTTCCGCCCGGCTTGGCGCGGCGCATGAACGGGCGGCGGTGGCCACGGCGCAGCGGCTTGGCGCGCGGCTGGCCAGCCATGATGACACCACCGCCGCCGATGTTGCCCGGTCCGCGCAGCACGGCACCAGCTTTGCCGAATTCCCCACCACGCTTGAGGCGGCGGCGGCCTGCCGCGCTGCGGGCATTGCGGTGATGATGGGGGCGCCGAACCTGATCCGCGGTGGATCGCATTCTGGCAATGTCTCGGCCGAGGTGTTGGCACAGGCGGGTCTGCTGGACATCTTGTCCTCGGATTATGTTCCGGCGGCGCTGCTGGGGGCGGCCTTCCGGCTGGCCGATCTTTGGGGCGATCTGCCGCGCGGGTTGGCCACGGTGACGGCGGCGCCCGCGGATGCGGCGGGGCTGGCAGATCGCGGGCGGCTGGCGGTGGGGCTGCGGGCCGATGTGATCCGCCTTGCCCGCCACCATGGCCATCCGCTGCTGCGCGGGGTTTGGGTCGCGGGCGCGCGGGTGGCCTGAAACGGGCAGCCAAAGCGACATTTCGCGTCGCCGTCCGCCAATCTGCGGGCGGGGACGCGCGCTAGGCTGGGGCCTGATGATGGATTGCAACCAAGGGATTGTCATGCGCCTGTCCGCCTTCACCGCCCCCGGCCGCTTCTGGCGCGGCAACCTGCACACCCACTCCGACCGTTCGGACGGGGTGCTGTCGCCCGAAGAGGTCTGCCGCCGCTACCGGGCCGAGGGCTATGACTTTCTCGCCCTGACCGATCACTTCGTCGGGCGCTTCGGCTATCCCATCGTGGATACCGTTCCCTACCGGACCGAGGGCTTCACCACCATTCTGGGGGCGGAACTCCACTCGGGCCCCATGCAGAACGGCGAGCTGTGGCATATTCTGGCCGTGGGCTTGCCGCCTGATTTCGCGCCTTCACAGTCGCCCGATTTCTCGGTCCATCCGGGCATGGAAACCGGACCCGAGATTGCCGCCCGCGCCGTGGCGGCGGGGGCCTTTGTCGCCATCGCCCATCCGCAATGGTCGGGCCTGACGCTGGCCGATGCCCGCAGCATCACCGCCGCCCATGCGGTCGAGATCTATAACCACGGCTGCGCCAATGGCTGCGACCGTCCCGACGGGTTTGCCATCGCTGATCTGCTGCTGTCCGAGGGGCGCCCCCTGACGATGATCGCGACCGACGACGCGCATTTCTACGAACCCGACCATTTCGGCGGCTGGGTCATGGTCAAGGCCGAGGAAAACACGCCCGAGGCGCTGCTGGCCAGCCTGAAGGCCGGGACCTTCTATTCCACCCAAGGCCCCGAACTGCGCGATGTGGTGATCGAGGATAACCGCGTCATCGTCGAAAGCTCGGCCGTGGTGTCGATGATCGTGCAGGGGCAGGGGACGGCGGCCAAGGCGGTACATGGGCATTCCATGACCCGGTCAGAAATGCCGCTGGATCGCTTTGCCAATTCGCCTTGGCTGCGCGTGACGGTGATGGATGCGGCGGGCAAGCGGGCGTGGTCGAACCCGGTCTTCCGGTAAAGGATCACGGCCCCAGATCGACCAGCTGCAGATAGCTGCGCCCATGGGCCGAGGGTTTGACGGCATAGGGCGCGGCCGCCGGCAGGGGCGGCGCAGCCGGGCTTGGCGGCAGGATCACAGGCTGTTTCAGCGCCCGAAGTTCTGATTGCCCAAGCGTGAGGCGCCGCGGTGCGCGGCCAAGCTCCCCCGCCACTGTCAGCCCGCCAAGCGCCATTTCGCCCCGCCCGCCATCGCCCGCCAGCGGCAGCATCAGCAGCCGCCCCCGCAGCGGCGGGCGCCCCAGCCCGGTTTCGCAGCCCAGATCGGCCTCCAGCACCGCAGGGCGCAGGAAGCACTGGTCGGTCAGCCTGGCCAGACGCGCCCGCGCCATCGGATCGAACAGCGCCGAGAGTGGCATGCCCCGCGCCTCCATCCCCAGCAGATGGGTGAAGGTCATGCCTGCAATCCGCAGCCGCGCGACCCCCGGCCCGATGCGTTCCACCAGAAAGGCTGCGGCCAAGGCCCCGGAAATGCCTGCAGGGTGGATGTCGGCCCGCGCGGGCAAGGCATCGCCCCGACGCAGCCCTTCCCAATAGGCGCGCAACTGCGCCAGCGGCGCGCGGATTTCAGTCTCGTTGATCTGATCGACGGTCATCCGAACCTCCCCCCGTTCACGCCCCGACCTGTCAGACCGTTGCCAGCACGCGGCCTTTGCGCCATGGTCCCACTATACCCCGCACCGCGCCCTTCCGGGACCGGAAAGTGAATGAATGGTAAACGCGCCCCCGGCGCACCACCCCCGCAAGGAGAAGACGCATGACCATCTCGATGACCGGGTTTGCCGCCCGCAAGGGGCAGGGGGCGGGCGCCAGCTGGACCTGGGACATGCGGTCGGTCAACGGCAAGGGGCTGGACCTTCGCCTGCGCGTCCCCGACTGGATCGACGGGCTGGAACTCGCCCTGCGCGGCGAACTGGCCCGTGCGCTCAGCCGCGGGAATGTAAGCCTCACCCTGCGCGTGACCCGCGAAGGCACCGAGACCGAGGCGCTGCGGCTCAATCACGTGGCGCTCCGGGCGGTGCTGGGCGCCCTTGGCACGGTCGAGGCCGCAGCCCTGCAGGCCGGGGTCACGCTGGCCCAGCCCACCCCCGCCGATGTGCTGACCTTCCGCGGCGTGGTCGAGGCGGGCAGCGCGGATGAAGACACCACCCCCCTGCGCGCCGCCATTCTGGCCGATTTGCCGGGGCTTCTGGCCGATTTCAACGCGATGCGTGCGGCGGAAGGCGCAGCTCTCCGGACCGTCATCGGGGCGCAGATCGACCGCGTCTCGGCCCTGCGGGCCGAGGCCGCAACCGCCGCCGAAGGCCGCCGCGGCACGCAGTCCGATCTGCTGCGCGCCCAGCTTGCCCGCCTGATGGAGGCCGCCGATACGCTTGACCCCGGTCGCCTCGCGCAGGAACTGGCGCTGCTGGCGGTCAAGACCGATGTCACCGAAGAGCTTGACCGTCTCTCCGCCCATGTCGCCGCCGCCCGCGCCCTGCTGGCCGAAACCGGCCCCGTGGGCCGCAAGTTCGATTTCCTGATGCAGGAATTCATGCGCGAGGCGAATACCCTCTGCTCCAAGGCGCAGGACATCACGCTCACACGGATCGGGCTTGACCTCAAGACAGTGATCGACCAGATGCGGGAACAGGTTCAGAACGTGGAATGATCATGACGCGCAAGGGTTTGCTGCTCATCCTCTCCTCGCCCTCGGGCGCGGGGAAATCGACCTTGGCCAAGCGGCTGATGGAGTGGGATCCGACCCTGCGCTTCAGCGTATCGGCCACCACCCGCGCCCCCCGGACAGGCGAAGAGGACGGGCGGGAATACTACTTCAAGACCCGGTACGAGTTTGAATCCATGGTCGCCGCAGGCGAGATGCTGGAACATGCCGAGGTCTTCGGCAATCTCTACGGCTCGCCCAAAGGGCCGGTCGAACAGGCCATGGCCGCAGGGCGTGACACGCTGTTCGACATCGACTGGCAGGGCGGCCAGCAGATCCGCTCCTCCAGCCTCGGGCGCGATGTCGTGTCGATCTTCGTGCTGCCCCCCTCGATCGGGGAACTGGACCGTCGCCTGCGTGGCCGCGCCCAGGACAGCGAAGAGGTCATCGCCGGCCGCATGGCCAAAAGCCGCGACGAAATCAGCCATTGGGCGGAATATGACTATGTCATCATCAACCGAGACGTGGATCACGCCTTCGAGGAACTGGTGACCATCCTCAAGGCCGAACGGATGCGCCGCGACCGCCAGCCCGGCCTGTCGGATTTCGTGCGCGGCCTGAACCGGGAGTTTGAAGCCAGATGATCTATGCACTTGACGACATCGTCCCAGACATCGACCCGACTGCCTGGGTCGCCCCCGATGCCAATGTGATCGGCAAGGTCGTGCTCGAGGCCGGATCCTCGGTCTGGTTCGGCACCACACTGCGTGGCGATAACGAAGAAATCCGCCTCGGCCGTGACAGCAATATCCAGGAAAACTGCGTCCTGCATACGGATCTTGGCTATCCGCTGGTGATCGGCGCCTCTTGCACCATCGGCCACAAGGCGATGCTGCACGGCTGCACCATCGGCGAAGGCAGCCTGATCGGCATGGGCGCGACTGTCCTGAATGGTGCCCGTATCGGCCGTGGCTGCCTGATCGGCGCCGGGGCTCTGATCACCGAAGGCAAGGAAATCCCGGATTTCAGCCTTGTGATGGGCGCCCCGGGCAAGGTGGTCCGCACCCTGGATGAGACCGCGCAGGCCCGGCTTCTTGCCTCTGCCGCGAGTTACCGTGCCAATGCCGCGCGCTTCCGCCAAGGGCTCAAGCCCATCGCGGGATGAGCGGCCGGGGCAGGGGGCTGTCTGCCCCCCGCGGCGCTTCGCGCCTTCCCCCCGAGGATATTTGCAGACAGAAAATGGGGGCAGCGGCTCTTTTTCTTTTTCTGTCTTGAAATATCCTCAGGGGGTGAGCCCCGGAGGGGCGAGGGGGCGCGAGCGCCCCCTTTCTATTCAGCCGAGGATGCCGGGCAAGCGCAGGCCGTGATCCTGAGCGCATTGACGCGCCGTTTCATAGCCCGCGTCGGCATGACGCCAGACGCCCGAGGCAGGGTCGTTCCAGAGCACGCGTTCGAGGCGGCGGGCGGCTTCCGGGGTGCCGTCGGCGACGATCACCACGCCTGAATGTTGCGAGAAGCCCATGCCCACGCCGCCGCCGTGGTGCAGGCTGACCCAGGTTGCGCCGCTGGCGGTGTTCATCAGCGCGTTCAGGAGGGGCCAGTCGCTGACCGCGTCGGAGCCGTCGCGCATGGCCTCGGTCTCGCGGTTGGGGGAGGCGACTGAGCCGCTGTCGAGGTGGTCACGTCCGATGACGATGGGGGCTTTCAGTTCGCCCTTTGCCACCATCTCGTTGAACATGAGGCCGGCGCGGTGCCGGTCGCCCAGGCCGATCCAGCAGATGCGGGCGGGCAGGCCCTGGAAGGCGATCCGGTCGGCAGCCATGTCGAGCCAGCGGTGCAGATGCGTATTCTCGGGGAAGAGCCTTTTCATTGCCGCATCAGTCTTGGCGATATCTTCGGGGTCGCCCGACAGCGCGACCCAGCGGAAGGGGCCGATGCCTTTGCAGAACAGCGGGCGGATATAGGCGGGGACGAATCCGGGGAAGGCGAAGGCCTGTTCCAGCCCTTCGTCCCTGGCGACCTGGCGGATGTTGTTGCCGTAATCCAGCGTCGGCACCCCGGCCTGCCAGAAGGCGACCATGGCTTCGACCTGGGTTTTCATGCTCTGGCGGGCGGCGGCTTCGACCGCGGCGGGCTCGCTTTCCTGCCGTGCGCGCCAGTCGGCCACCGTCCAGCCGGCGGGGCAATAGCCGTGGAGCGGATCATGGGCGCTGGTCTGGTCGGTCACGATATCCGGGCGGCCGTTGGGCAGGCTGCTGTCGCCCGCCTGCATGCGGCGGAGGATTTCGGGGAAGACCTCGGCCGCATTGCCCAGAAGGCCCACGGATTTGGCCTCGCCCTTCGCGGTCCAGTCTGCGATCAGGGCCAGCGCCTCATCCAGCGTCTGGGCCTTGGCATCGAGGTAGCGTGTCCGCAGGCGGAAATCGATGCGCGTCTCATCGATCTCGACCGCAAGGCAGCAGGCTCCGGCCATGACGGCGGCAAGGGGTTGCGCCCCGCCCATGCCGCCCAGCCCCCCGGTCAGGATCCATTTGCCGGTCAGATCACCGCCATAATGCTGGCGCCCGGCCTCGGCGAAGGTTTCGTAGGTGCCCTGCACGATGCCCTGGGTGCCGATGTAGATCCAGGACCCGGCGGTCATCTGGCCGTACATCATCAGGCCCTTGCGATCGAGTTCGTTGAAATGATCCCAGGTCGCCCAATGCGGCACGAGGTTCGAATTGGCGATCAGCACGCGCGGCGCATCCGTGTGGGTCCGTACGATGGCAACGGGTTTCCCCGATTGCACAAGCAGCGTCTCATCGGCCTCAAGGTCACGCAGGGCGGCGCAGATGCGGTCGAAATCCTCCCAGCTGCGGGCGGCACGGCCGATGCCGCCATAGACCACCAGCTCATGCGGGTTTTCCGCCACATCGGGGTGGAGGTTGTTCATCAGCATGCGAAGCGCGGCCTCGGTCTGCCAGGTCTTGGCCGTCCGTTCCGGTCCGGTCGGGGGGTAGATGTCGCGCAGGTTGTGACGGCTGTTCAGGGGGCGGTTCATGGTGGCCTCCGGGGCGGGCGGGATCAGGACAGGGTGGGGGGCTGGATGCGGGCGGCGGCGACCAGCGCCCCGCTGCGCACAAGGGCTGCGGCGGCGGCCAGATCGGGCGCCATGTAACGGTCATCTTGTAGGTGGGGCACATCGGCGCGCACCCGCGCCAGCACGCCTTGCAGGGGCAGGGAGGTCACCAGGGGCGCACGGAATTCCACGCCCTGCGCAGCGCACAGCGCCTCGACGCCCAGGATCACATCAAGGTTTTCGACCATCCGCCCCAGACGCCGCGCGCCATGGGCGGCCATGGAAACATGATCCTCCTGATTGGCCGAGGTGGGGGTGCTGTCGGTCACGCAGGGGTGGGCGAGGTGCTTGTTCTCGCTCATCAGGGCGGCGGTCGTCACTTCGGCGATCATCAGGCCGGAATTCAGGCCGGGGTTCGGCGTCAGGAACGGCGGCAGGTCGAAGCTGAGCGTCGGGTCCACCATCAGCGCCACGCGGCGCTGCGCAATGGCGCCGATCTCGCTGATGGCCAGCGCGATCATGTCGGCGGCAAAGCCCACGGGTTCGGCATGGAAGTTCCCGCCCGAGACGATCCGCCCGTTCGACAGCACCAGCGGGTTGTCGGTGGCGGCGTTGGCCTCGATCTCGAGCGTCCGGGCCGCCTGGCGCAGGATGTCGAGGGCGGCACCCGTGACCTGCGGCTGGCAGCGGATGCAATAGGGGTCTTGCACGCGGGTATCGCCTTCGCGGTGGCTTTCGCGGATCACCGATCCGTCAAGCAGCGCGCGCATGAAGGCTGCGGCCTCGATCTGCCCGGCATGGCCGCGCAGGGTATGGATTTCGGGTTGCAGGGGGGCGGTCGATCCCATGATCGCATCGGTGGACAGGGCCGAGGTGACCAGCGCCGTCTGCGCCGCGCGCCAGGCGGAAAACAGCCCCGCCAGCGCGTAAGCCGTAGAAAACTGCGTGCCGTTGATCAGGGCGAGCCCCTCTTTCGGGCCAAGGGTGATGGGGGTCAGGCCCGCGCGGGCCAGTGCCTCGGCCCCCGGCAGCACTGTGCCCTCGATTTCAGCCTCGGCGGCGCCGATCATGACGGCAGCCATATGCGCGAGTGGCGCCAGATCGCCCGAGGCCCCCACCGAACCTTGCGCCGGGATGACCGGGGTCACGCCACGGGCGAGCATTTCTTCCAGCAGGGCCACAACTTCCCACCGCACGCCCGAGGCACCACGGCCGAGCGACAGAAGCTTCAGCGCCATCATCAGCCGGGCGGTCGCGCGCGGCATGGGATCACCCACGCCGCAGCAATGCGACAGGATCAGGTTGCGTTGCAGCGTGGCGGTATCGGCGGGCGCGATCTTGAGGCTGGCGAGCTTGCCGAAGCCCGTGTTCACGCCATAGACGGCCGCATCCCCCGCGGCTGCGGCGGCGATGCGGGCGGCGGCGGCCTCAACCCCCGGGCGGGCGCTGTCATGCAGGCGGGCGGGGGCGCTGTCGCGCCACAGGCGTTCCAGTTGCGCCAGGGTCGTGGCGCCGGGGATCAGGATTTCAGGCGTCAAGGCGGCCTCCGAAAATGCGGGAATGAAGCGGGGTCGGGCCAATGCGCCACGACAGTTCCGCGGGGTGTCTGGCCTGCCAGATCGCCAGATCGGCGCGGAAACCCGGGGCGATGCGCCCGGTTTCCGTAAGGCCGAGGGCGGTTGCGGCATGGCGGGTGGTTCCGGCCAGCGTCTCTTCCGGGGTCATGCGGAACAGAGTGCAGGCCATGTTCATGGCAAGGCAGAGCGAGGTCATCGGCGCCGTGCCGGGGTTGCAATCGGTAGCCACCGCCATCGGCACGCCATGGCGGCGCAGCAGGTCGATCGGGGGCAGGCGGGTTTCGCGCAGGGTGTAGAAGGCGCCGGGCAGGATCACGGCCACGGTTCCGGCCTCGGCCATGGCGCGCGCGCCCGTTTCATCCAGCCATTCCAGATGATCGGCGGACAGTGCGCCGTGACGGGCGGCCAGCGCCGCACCCTGCAGGTTCGACAGCTGTTCGGCATGCAGTTTCACCGGCAGGCCAAGGTCGCGGGCGGCGGCAAAGACGCGGGCAATCTGATCGGGCGTGAAGGCGATGCCTTCGCAGAACCCGTCCACCGCATCGACCAGCCCTTCGGCATGGGCCCGGTGCAGCGCAGGCAGCACCTGTTCCGTGATGTAATCATCCGCGCGCCCGGCATATTCCGGGGCGATGGCATGGGCGCCCAGAAAGGTGGTGCGGATCGCCACCGGCCGCAGCACCGCAATCCGCCGCGCTACCCGCAGCATCCGAAGTTCCGTCTCCAGATCAAGCCCATAGCCCGATTTCACCTCGATACAGGTGATGCCTTCGGACAGCATCTGATCGACGCGGGGCAGGGCTTGGGCCAGCAGTGCCTCTTCGCTGGCGGCGCGGGTCGCGCGCACGGTGGAGAGGATGCCCCCCCCGGCGCGGGCGATTTCTTCATAGCTGGCCCCAGTCAACCGCATCTCGAACTCTGCCGCGCGGTTATGGGCAAAGACCAGATGGGTGTGACAGTCGATCAGCCCGGGCGTGACGAGCCGCCCGCCCAGATCGGTGCGGGGCGCGGGGCTGGCAGGCAGCGCCGCCATGGGGCCGACCCAGGCAATCCGGTCGCCTTCGATCACCACGGCGGCCTCTTCGATCAGGCCATAGCCGGCCTCCATCGTGGCCACGGTGGCATTGGTCAGAATCATCACTCGCCCCGCTTGCTTTTGTCTGCGCTTGATGTGAATATGTCTGCACATAATAACCCCTGTCAAGAGGACGACATGACGGTGATCTGGGCAGAGACGGCCTTGCTGCCGCAGGGCTGGGCCAAGGCGGTGCGGATCGAGATCGAGGGCGGCCGCATCCGGGCGGTCACCCCCGGCGCCCCTGCGGCGGGGCAGCGCGTGGCCTGCCTGCTGCCCGCCGGGCAGAACCTGCACAGCCATGCCTTCCAACGCGCCATGGCGGGGATGACCGAACGCAAGGGCCAACCGCAGGACAGTTTCTGGTCCTGGCGCCAGCTGATGTTCCGCTTCCTCGATCATCTGACGCCCGAGGATGTCGAGGCGATTGCCGCCTATGTGCAGATGGAGATGCTGGAGGCGGGCTATGCCAGCGTCTGCGAATTCCATTACCTGCACCATCAGCCGGGGGGGCAGCCCTATGACCGGCTGTCGGAAATGGCGGATCGCATCACCGCAGCGGCGGGGCAGACCGGGATCGGGCTGACCCTGCTGCCGGTGGCCTATGAACGCGGCGGGTGCGACGGGCGGGGGCTGACCTCGGGGCAGATGCGGTTTGGCAATGATCTGGCGCGCTTTCTCCGTTTGCGGGAAGAGGCTGGGGCCGCGCTGCGCGACCTGCCCGATGCCGTGCTGGGGGTAGCGCCCCATTCCTTGCGCGCCGTCACGCCCGCGACGCTGGCCGCCTGTGCCGATCTGGCCGGGCCGGTGCATCTGCATCTGGCCGAACAACTGGCCGAGGTGGCCGAGGTGCAGGCCGCAACCGGCGCCCGGCCGGTGGAATGGCTGCTGGATCATACCGCAGTGGATGGCCGCTGGTGCCTGATCCACGCGACCCAGATGCTGCCTGCTGAAACCGAGGGCCTCGCCCGCACGGGCGCTGTGGCGGGTCTGTGTCCGATTACGGAATCGAGCCTCGGCGACGGCATTTTTGACGGCATGCGCTGGCAGGCAGCGGGCGGGCGCTTTGGCATCGGATCGGACAGCAATATCCGCATCGCCCAGGCCGAAGAACTGCGGACGCTGGAATATTCCCAGCGCCTGCGCGACCATGGGCGGGCGATGTATGCCACCGAAGCCGCCTCGACCGGGCGGGTGCTGGTAGAGGAGGCGGCCCTTGGCGGCGCGCAGGCGGCGGGCCGCGCCGCCGGGGCGATTGCGCCGGGGCTTTGGGCCGATCTGTTGGCGCTCGACCTGACCGCCCCCGATCTGGAGGGGCGGCAGGGCGATATGTTGCTGGATGCCTGGGTCTTTGCGGGCGATGACCGCATGGTGGCCGAGGTCTGGTCCGCCGGCCGCCATGTGGTAAAGGAGGGGCGCCACATCGCCCGCGCGCAGATCGTGGCGGGCTATCGGGCGGTGATGCGGCGGTTGGTGGGGGCGCTTTGATGCTGACGGGGTGGGAAGACATCCGGACCGAGGTCCTGCGCCGTATCTCGGGCCGCGAATGGCTGCCGGGCGCCTCGATCCCCACGGAGGAGCAACTGGCGGAAACCTTCGGCGTAGCACGGGCCACGGTGAACCGCGCCTTGCGGGAACTGGCGGCCGAGGGCGTGCTGGAACGGCGGCGCAAGGCCGGAACCCGCGTGGCGCTGCATCCGGTGCGCAAGGCCACGCTCGACATCCCCGTCACCCGGCTTGAGATCGAGGGGCGGGGCCAGCGTTATGGTTATCGCCTGCTGCTGGAGGCCGAGGACGAGCCGCCGCCCGCCATCGCCTCCCGTCTCGGGCTGGCGCCGGGGGTGCGGCTTTTGCATCTGGTCTGCCTGCATCTGGCCGATGGGCGCCCGGCCCTGATCGAGGATCGTTGGCTCAACCCCGCCGTTCTGCCGCAGAAGCCCGATTTCCACCGCCAGTCGGCCAATGAATGGCTGCTGGCCCATGTGCCTTATACCACCGGCGATATCGGCTTTTCCGCCGCCAATGCCACAGCCGAGGAGGCGCGGCTGCTGGATGTGCCGCAGGGGGCGGCGCTGTTTGTCCTTGATCGCACGACATGGGAAGGCGACCGGCCTGTGACCTGCGTGCGCCTTGCCCATGCGCCCGGATACCGGATGCAAACGCTGATCTGAGGCGGCCTTACCGCCCCGCCAGCCTGCGCCGCACGATCCGCATCAGCCGACGATGCACGGGGGAAATGCGGTGGCGCACATGCATCGCGGCATAGACGGGTTGCGACAGCACCGGCGCATCGGTGACGCGCCGCAGCGCACCGCCCGCGGTCAAGGTCTCGGCGGTCTTGTCCAGCACATAGCCCGCCCCGCCCATCGCCTGAAGCAACGAAGCGACCGTCGCGCTTTGCCCGACCGAAATCTGGCTTCCTGCCAGATGCGGCGTCACCGCCCGGTGCATCGATTCAAACACCGATGAGAAATGTGCGAAGATGAAGCTTTCGGGCTGCACCTCGGCCAGGGTTTCCGTATCGGATGAGACCATGACATAAGGCACCTCGCCCACGGTTTCGAAATGCAGGTCAGGGTGGGGCTTGGGCGAATACATCACCGCGAAATCCTGCGTTCCCTGCAAAAGATCGGCGCACATCTGGTTGGAGTAATCCGGCTCGATGTAGAAGGCGGTATCGGGTAGGGCGCGGCGGAAATTGGCAACCCAGTCGCCAATATGCTGGGCCGCAAGATCGTTCTGGATGCCCAGCCGGATCAGATGCGCCGCGCGGTCTGGCACCTGGATGCGGCGGCGGGCCTCGTTCCATTCGTGGCGCAGGCTGCGGGCGTGGGCCTCGAAGCGCGTGCCTTCCATCGTCAGGTCGGTGCCCGCGCGCGACCGATCGAACAGCCGCGCCCCCAGCGCCCCTTCCAGCGACATGACGCGCGCCGAAACCGTGCTTTGCGTGACCCCCAGCCGCTCGGCCGTGCGATTGAAGCTGCGCGTTTCGCACAGGTCCAGAAATGTTTCGAGAAGTTCGATCTGCATTATGGTCCCCACCCTGTCTGATCGTTTTTTCCGATCAATAGCGCGGGTCAGGCCGAATTGAAAGCACGGGTTGGGCTGATAGTCTGTCGGCAAGGTCAGGAGGACAGAATGGCGGATTTACCCGGTTCGGCAAGGGTTGTGATCATCGGGGGCGGGGCGGTCGGGGCTTCGGCGCTTTATCATCTGGCGAAGGCGGGATGGACGGATTGCCTGCTGCTGGAAAAGAATGAGCTGACGGCCGGGTCCACCTGGCATGCGGCAGGCAATGTGCCGACGTTTTCGTCCAGCTGGTCGATCATGAACATGCAGCGCTATTCGGCGCAGCTGTATCGGACCCTCGGGGCCGAAGTTGATTACCCGATGAACTATCATGTCACCGGGTCGGTCCGGCTGGGCCACAGCACCGAACGGCTGCTGGAATTCAAGCGCGTGGCCGGGATGGGCCGCTATCAGGGCATGGACCTTGAGGTGCTGGGGGTGGAGGAGATCCGCAACCGCTATCCCTTCCTGGAAACCCATGATCTGAGCGGGGCGCTTTATGACCCCTATGATGGCGACATTGATCCGGCGCAGCTGACCCAGGCGCTTGCCAAGGGCGCGCGGCAGATGGGCGCGCGGATCGAGCGCTTCTGCCCCGTGACGGCCGTCCGGCGTGAGGGCGGCGAATGGCTGCTGACCACGCCCAAGGGCGAGGTGCGCTGCGAATATGTGGTGAATGCCGCGGGCTATTATGCCGCCGAGGTGGGCCGCATGTTCGGCCGCCGTGTACCGATGATGGTGATGAGCCACCAATACCTCTTGTTCGACACCATCCCCGAACTGGCACGCTGGTCGCAAGAGGTGGGCCACAAGCTGCCGCTGCTGCGTGATGTGGACAGCAGCTATTACCTGCGGCAAGAAAAATATGGCTTTAATCTTGGGCCTTACGAAAACCCCTGCCGGGCGCATTGGGCGACACCCGATGATCCGATGCCCGAGGATTTCAGCTTTCAGCTGTTCCCTGATGATCTGGAGCGGCTGGAATGGCATATCGCCGACGCCATGGCGCGGGTGCCGCTGCTGGAAAAGGCGGCCTTGCAGAAGGTCATCAACGGGCCGATCCCCTATACCCCCGATGGCAATCCGCTGATCGGGCCGATGCCGGGGGTGCCCAATGCCTTTGAGGCCTGCGTCTTCACCTTCGGCATCTGTCAGGCCGGGGGCGCGGGCAAGGTGCTGGCCGAATGGCTGACCGAGGGCGCGACGGAATGGGACATGTGGTCCTGCGATCCCCGCCGCTTTACCGGGTGGGAGGATCACGATTACTGCGTGAAAAAGGGGATGGAGGTCTATGGCCACGAATATGGCATCCATTTCCCGCATTACGCCTGGCCCGCGGGGCGCGACAAACGCCTGTCGCCGGTGCATGACCGCACCCGGGCGCTGGGCGCGCAATATGGCGCCTATAACGGCTGGGAGCGCGCGCTCTGGTATGCGCGGCCGGGGGATGACACATCCGAGGCAGGCCAGCAGACCTGGGCGCGCGACGGCGCCTGGTTCGGTGCCATGGCTGCAGAATGTGCGGCGGTGCGCGATGCGGCGGGGATCCTCGATCTGCCGGGCTTTTCGCGCTTCCGCCTGACGGGGCCGGGGGCGGCCGACTGGCTGTCGCGCCAGATTACCGGCAAGGTGCCCGCGGTGGGACGCCTGGGCCTGTGCTATTTCGCCGATGACCAGGGCCGCATCGTCACCGAGATGTCGGCCGCGCGTCTGGCCGAGGATGAGTTCTGGCTGATCACCGCCGCGACCGCGCAGCTGCATGACCGCGAATGGCTGGAACGGCATCTGGCGCCGGGCCTGTCGATCCGGGATGAAAGCGCCGATTGGGCGACGCAGATCCTGACCGGGCCGAAGTCGCGCGCGATCCTGGGCGAGGTGGCCGAGGCCGATCTGTCGCGCCCCTGGCTGAGCTGGCAGACCGCGCGGATTGCCGGGGCGGAGGTTCTGCTGATGCGGGTGAGCTTTGCCGGGGAGCTGGGCTGGGAGATCCACAGCCGCGTGGGGGATACCCCGGCGGTCTGGGATGCGGTCTGGGCGGCGGGGCAGGCCCAGGGCCTGCGCCCCTTTGGCATGTTCGCGCTGGACAGTCTGCGGATCGAAAAGGGCTATCGCGCCTGGAAGGGCGATCTTTCGACCGACTACACCCTGTTGCAGGGGGGGCTCGAGCGGTTCATCGACTGGTCGAAGCCCGAGTTCCGTGGCCGTGCTGCACTTGCGGCGGAACAGCAGCGCGGGGTGACACGCCGGTTCGTGACGCTGAAGATCGAGGCGGGGGCTTATGACCCGCCCTATATGGCGACGGTCTGGGCCGGCGATCAGGTGGCGGGGGAGCTGACCTCGGGCGGCTGGGGATTCCGAGTGGGCGCTTGTTTGGGTCTGGGCGTAGTGCGTGCCGATCTGGCGGTGCCGGGCACGCGGCTGGAGGTCGAGATCTTTGGCACCCGTCACGCGGCGGAGGTTTTGCCTGAGGGGCCGGTCTGGGACCCGACCAACGCGCGTCTGCGCGGCTGAGGGCGGCGCCGGGGGCCAGCCCCCGGACCCCCGGGATATTTAGAGACAGAAAAGACAGGGAGGCCTATCATGGATGAGGCGATGGAAGGCTGCGCCCCGGCGCGGGCACGGCGGAGCGGCGGGCGCACGGCGCGGGTGGCCGAGCGGGCCGCCCCCCTGGCAGAGGCCTTGCGGCCGGTGCGGGCCGGGATGCCGGGGGGGCAATACCGGCCCCTGACCGCGGCGGGGGAGGCGCAGATCCATGCGGCGGCGCTGGATGCGCTGGAGGAGATCGGGCTGGCCAATGCGCCGCCTTCGGGGGGGGAGATCCTGACCGGGGCGGGGGCGGTGCTGGGCGCGGATGGGCGCATCCGGTTTCCGCGCGCGCTGGTCGAGGACATGCTGGCGAAGGCCGCGCGGGGGATCACGCTGTTTGCCCGCGATCCGAAGCATGATCTGCATCTGAGGGGGAGCAATGTGCATTTCGGCACCGCGGGGGCGGCGGTGCATGTGGTGGACCCGGTCACGCTGGAGTATCGCGATAGCACGGCGCAGGATTTGTATGATGCGGCGCGGTTGGTGCAGCATCTGGACAATGTGCATTTCTATCAGCGCACCATGGTCTGCCGCGATGTGGTCGACAATTACGATATGGATGTGAACACGCTTTATGCCTGTCTGTCGGGGACGACCAAGCATGTGGGCACCTCTTTCAGTGATCCGTCGCATGTGGCGGGGTGTTTCGATCTGTTGCATGCGGTGGCGGGGAGCGAAGAAGCCTGGCGCGCGCGGCCTTTCGTGAGCAATTCCAACTGCTTCGTCGTGCCGCCGATGAAATTTGCCGAGGAATCCTGCCGGGTGATGGAGGATTGCGTGCGGCGCGGCATGCCGGTTCTGCTGCTATCGGCGGGGCAGGCGGGGGCGACGGCGCCGGCACCCATTGCGCTGGCCATCGTGCAGGCGGTGGCGGAATGTCTGGCCGGGGTGGTCTATGTCAATGCCATCCGGCCGGGGGCGCCCGCGATCTTTGGCACCTGGCCCTTCGTGAGCGATCTGCGCACCGGGGCCATGTCGGGCGGCAGTGCGGAGCAGGCGCTTCTGACGGCGGGGTGCGCGCAGATGCACCGCTTCTACGACCTGCCGGGGGGGGCGGCGAGCGGGATCACCGACAGCAAGCTGCCCGATATGCAGGCGGGGTGGGAGCAGGCGATCACCAATGTGCTGGCCGGGCTTTCGGGGCTGAACATGTGCTACGAGGCGGTGGGGATGCATGCGTCGCTGCTGGGGTTCTGCATGGAGAGCCTCGTGCTGGGGGACGACATTCTGGGGCAGGTGTTGCGCTGTGTGCGGGGCATTGATGTGACGCCGGATTCGACCAGTCTGGACGCGATGAAAGAGGTCTGTCTGGGCGGCCCCGGCCATTATCTGGGATCGACCCAGACGCTGGGACTGATGCAGACGGAATACATCTATCCGGTCGTGGGCAACCGGATGTCGCCCAAGGAATGGGCCGAGGCGCGCAAGCCGCAGTTGCTTGACCGGGCCATCGCGCGCAAGAATGAGATCCTGGCCAAGGCCGGGTGCTGTATCGACCCTGCCGTCGATGCCGCGATCCGGGCGCGTTTCAACATCCACTTCCGGTGAGCCGATGATCCCCCAGACCCTGAGCAAGTTCTATATCGACGGCCAATGGGTCGAACCGATCACTGCGGACCGTCTGGGGGTGGAAAACCCCGCCACGGGCGCGATCATCGCCGAGGTGGCCTTGGGTAGCCCGGCCGATGCGGACCGCGCGGTGGCGGCGGCGCGGGCGGCCTTTGACGATTATGCGCGCTGGCCCGTGGCCGAGCGGATCGCGCTGCTTGCGCGGGTGCTGGAGATTTATCAGCGCCGGTCGGAGGATTTTGCCGAAGCCATGCGCCTTGAGATGGGGGCGCCCATCACCTGGGCGCGCGAGGCGCAGGTCTGGGCGGGGCAGGTGCATCTGGAAAGCACGCTGATCGCGGCCGAGCGCATGGTCTGGGAGGAGATGCGCGGCTCGACCCGCCTTGTGCGCGAGGGGATCGGGGTCTGCGCGCTGATCACGCCCTGGAACTGGCCCATGAACCAGATCGCCTGCAAGGTGGCCCCGGCGCTGGTGGCGGGCTGCACCATGGTGCTGAAACCGTCCGAGATTGCGCCGTTGTCGGGGACGCTCTTTGCCGAGGTCTGCCATGAGGCGGGGGTGCCGCGGGGGGTGTTCAACCTGGTGCATGGGACCGGCCCCGAGGTGGGGGCGCATCTGTCCGCGCATCCCGAGGTGGATATGGTGAGCTTTACCGGATCGACCCGCGCCGGCGTGCAGGTCGCGCAGGCGGCAGCGCCCACGGTGAAGCGGGTGGCGCAGGAGCTGGGCGGGAAATCCGCCAATATCCTGCTGCCGGGTGTGGATCTTGAGGTGGCGGTGCGCGCGGGCGTCGAGGGCTGCTTCGGGAATACAGGGCAAAGCTGCGATGCGCCGACGCGGATGCTGGTGGAACGCGCCCGCATGGATGAGGTGCTGGCGATTGCCGCGCGTGTGGCCGCCGAGGTGGTCATCGGTGATACCACCGATCCGGCCACGACCATGGGGCCGCTGGTGTCGGGGCTGCAGTTCGACAAGGTGCAGGCGCTGATCGCGCGGGGTATCGAAGAGGGCGCGACCCTGGTGTGCGGCGGGCTTGGCCGCCCCGAGGGCGCCCCGCAGGGCTGGTATGTGCGCCCGACGATCTTTTGCCATGTCACCAATGATATGACTATCGCCCGGGACGAGATTTTTGGCCCGGTCCTGTCGATTCTGGCCTATGATGATGTGGAAGAGGCGATCCGCATCGCCAATGATACGCCCTATGGCCTTGCCGCCTATGTGCAGGGGCCGCGCGATCTGGCCCGCGCCGTGGGCCGCCGCTTGCGGGCGGGGCAGGTGAACCTGAACGGACCCGACTGGGACACTTTTGCCCCATTTGGCGGTTACAAGCAGTCAGGCAATGGACGGGAATATGCGGATTGGGGCATTCATGATTTCTGCGAGGTCAAGGCACTGATCGGATACGGAGGAGAGTGATGCGCTACGGGTTTGTCGGGCTTGGCAATATGGGCGGGCATCTGGCGGCGAGCCTGATCCGCGCCGGGTTCGACGTGGTGGTCTATGACCGCAAGCCCGATGCCAGCCGCCGCCACGGCGCGATGGGGGCTGTGGTCGCCGCATCGCTGGTCGATCTGGCGGGGCAGGTGGATCACGTCTTTACCTGCCTGCCCGACCCCCATGCCAGCGAAGCCGTTCTGGCGCAGCTGCTGCCGTTTTTGCCCGAGGGGGCGAACTGGATCGAATGTTCCACGCTGGGCCGCGATGACGTGCTGCGGCTGGCGCATTTCGCCAGCGATCAGGGCGTGCGGATGCTCGAGGCGCCGGTCACGGGGGGCGTGCATCTGGCGGCGCGGGGCGAGATCACGATCTTTCTGGGAGGAGAGGTCGATCTTCTGGCGCTGCATCGCCCGGCGTTGCAGGCGATGGGCGGGCGGCTGATCCATATCGGTCCGCTGGGGGCGGCTGCGGTGATGAAGGTCATCTCGAACATGCTGGCCTTCGTGCATCTGCTGGCGGAAGGCGAGGCGCTGATGCTGGCAAGCCGCGGCGGGCTGGACCTGCGGACGGTCTATGAGGCGATCGGCGCTTCGGCCGGGAACAGTTTCGTGCATGAGAATGAGGCCCAGCTGATCCTGAACGGCAGCTATGACGGGCGCTTCACCATGGATTTCGCGCTGCGCGATCTGGGCTTTGCGCTGGAATTCGCGCGCGAGGCCGGGGTGCCGCTGGATCTGGCGGCGCAGGTGCAACAGGCCTTTGTGCGCGGGCGCGCGGCTTTTGGGGGGGACGCGCCCTCTACCCAGGTCGTCAAGCTGCTGGAGGATCTGTTGCAGACGCCGCTGCGGTCCGAGGGGTTCCCGGACCGGCTGTAAGGCGGCGCTCAGATCAGGGCGACGAGACGCGCGGCCTCGGCGTGGATATCGGCGAGGGGGGCGCGATCTTCGCCGGGGAAGAAGCGCGCGCGGGTGGCGGTGGCCATCGGGGCGGGCGTTTCGATCAGCACGCGCGGGCCGATCTTGGCGCCTTCGGCCTGCCAGCTTTGCGCCAGCGCGATCTGGCCTGCCTTGGTCGCGCCATAGGCGCCGAAATACATGTTGCCGCCGCGCGGATCGTTGAAGAACATCGCAGTCGCCCCTTCGGACGCCTGCAGCAGCGGTGCGATCATCGGGATCAGGATGCCGGTTGCGCGCAGGTTGGTTGCGACCGATTTGTCCCAATCCTTCTTGTCGAGGAAATTCGCCGGGGCGAGGGGGGCTGCGTGGATCGCGGCATGGACCCAGAGGTCGAGTTTGCCCCAGCGATCATGGATCGAGCGGCAGAGATGCGCCATGGCATCATCATTGGTGATGTCCATCGGCGCCAGCGTGAGCTCGCCCGCGCCGGGCTGTTTCTTGGCCTTCACGCGGTCATCGAGTTCCTCGAGCCCGCCCACGGTGCGGGCCAGCGCCACCACATGCCAGCCCCGCGCCGCGAGGGTTTCGGCCATGGCGAAGCCAAGTCCGCGCGAGGCGCCGGTCACGAGTGCGATGCGGTGGGTCATGGAGGCAGTCCTTGCGCGACGGAATGGGCGGATCAGGCCGGGGGGTTCACACCCCCGGACCCCCGTGGGATATTTGAGCAACGGGAAAGGCGCAAGGGTGCTTGCTCGCGGCCCTTTGCCGCGATTTCCTGCAGGCGGAGACTGAGGATGCGCTGGAGGAGCGCGCGCGGCAGGGGCGTGGCGGGGGTGAAGAGGATGCCGCTTTTCGAGGTCTTCCAGCCCGCGGTTTCAGTGGCGAGGTGCGGAAGGATGGTGCCGGAATGGGGGTAGAGGCCGAGATGGTGGCGGAAGGCCGCAAAGCCCACCACCATGCGCCCCCTTGGCCCCGGTTGGCGGAAGCCGGGCATGGCGTAGGACATCACCTCGGTGCAGTCGGGGAGGAGGTCGGCAAGGGTTGCGCGCAATGCGGTCAGGGCGCGGCGCTGATCTTCGGGCAGGGCGGCGAGATAGAGGTCGACGGGGGGCGACATGGCAGGGGCCTGGGTTGCGGGGGCCCGAACAGCATGAAGCCCCGGCAGCCTTGGCGCAACCGGGGCGTTCAAAGGTGTGGGTCGGTCAGGCGCTTATTCGGCGACCTTCATTTCGAAGCCTTCGGCCAGCTTGTCCGAGGGGGCTACCGGGTATTCACCCGAGAAGCAGGCATCGCAGAAGCGCGGTGCCTTCGGGTCGCGGCCGGCGGATTCGCCCGCCGCGCGGTAAAGGCCATCGAGCGAGATGAATTTGAGGCTGTCCACCCCGATCCAGTCGCGCATCTCATCCTCGGTCATGGTCGCGGCGAGGAGTTTGGAGCGTTCCGGCGTATCGACCCCATAGAAGCAGGGCCAGGCCGTCGGCGGCGATGCGATGCGGAAATGCACCTCGGCGGCGCCGGCATCAAGGATCATGTCCTTGATCTTGCGCGAGGTGGTGCCGCGCACGACCGAGTCATCCACCAGGATCACGCGTTTGCCCTGGATGAGGGCGCGGTTCACGTTCAGCTTGAGCCGAACGCCCATGTTGCGGATCTGTTCGGTCGGCTCGATGAAGGTCCGGCCCATATACTGGTTGCGGATAATCCCCATCGCATAGGGGATGCCCGATTGCTGGCTGTAGCCGATGGCCGCCGGGGTGCCGCTGTCGGGCACGGGGCAGACGAGATCGGCGTCAACCGGGGCTTCCTTGGCCAGTTCCACGCCGATCTGACGGCGGGTTTCATAGACCGAGCGGCCGCCGAGGATGCTGTCGGGGCGCGAGAAATAGACCTGTTCGAAGATGCAGAAGCGCGATTGGGCGGGGGTGAAGGGGCGGGTCGAAATGACCTTGTTGCCTTCGATCACCACCATCTCACCGGGGTCGATCTCGCGTACGAATTCGGCGCCGACGATATCGAGCGCGCAGGTTTCGGACGAGAGGCACCAGCCGGAATCACCCAGACGGCCCAGAACCAGCGGACGCACGCCATGGGCATCGCGGACCCCGATGAGCTTGGTGCGGGTCATGGCGACGATCGAGAAGGCGCCTTCGACCCGGCGCAGCGCATCCTTGATGCGTTCCGCGATCGAGGTCTGGATCGAGCGCGCCATCAGATGGATGATGCATTCGCTGTCGGAGGAGGATTGGAAGATCGAGCCGCGCTCAATAAGTTCGCGGCGCAGGGCGGCGGCATTGGTGAGGTTGCCGTTATGCGCGATGGCCGCGCCGCCCATGGCGAATTCCCCGAAGAAGGGCTGCACGTCGCGGATGGCGGTGGCGCCTTTCGAGCCGGCGGTCGAATAGCGCACATGGCCGATGCCGAGGCTGCCGGGCAGGGTCGCCATGACATCGGCACGGGTGAAGTTGTCGCGCACATAGCCGAAGCGGCGGGCCGAGTTGAAACCCTGTTCCGGGTCATAGGTGACGATGCCGCCCGCCTCTTGCCCGCGGTGTTGCAGGGCGTGCAGGCCGAGGGCCACGAAGTTTGCGGCGTCGGCAACGCCGATCACGCCGAAGACGCCGCACTCCTCCTTGAGTTTGTCCCCGTCTTGGAGGGCGTCAAAGGGGGTGCCGGGGACGTGGCGCATGGGCTCTCTCCGAATCCGAAGGGGGGCGATTGGCCCCCCTTTAGCGCCTGAGCGGCGGAGTGTCACGCCCCGAAGCGCCGGGGCGGGTCACCGATCTGTCAGCCGTTGGTGGCGGGCGCCTCGGGCGTGGCCGGGGTGGCGGGTGCGGCGCAGACCGACACGAGGCCTTCATATTGCTGCACGATCCAGCCGGGGGCGTCTTCGGGGATTTGTTCGTCGATATTGCCCTGGAACGAGGCAAAAACCTTGGCCGAGCGCGAGTTTTCCACCATGGGCACGGCGCTGCTGGTCACCGCCTTATCATAGACGACGAAGGCCACCGCCACCAGAACGACCCCGCGCGCCACGCCGAACAGGAAGCCGAGCGCCTGATCAAGACCGCCCAGCACCGACTGGTTGACCCAGGTGGACAGCAGCGGCGTGAAGAGCGCCGCCACCACCAGACCTGCGGCGAAGACGGCGGCGAAGGCCGCGATGATCGACAGTTCGCAGCTGTCGCCAATGAAATCGCCCAGCATGGGGATTTCCTTGACCAGAGGTTGTGCCTGCGGGGCAAAGACATAGGCCAGGACCGCAGCCCCCACCCAGCCCGCGATCGCCATGCTTTCCCGGATCAGACCGCGCGAATAGGCCAGGATCGCCGACAAGACGATGACCCCGGCGACCACGCCGTCGATGATGGTGAAACCTTCCATGTCCTACTCCCCCGGGGTCAGCCGGCCCCGAACATCTCGCCCACGAAGGCCGTGAGATCGGCCATGTCGCGCAGACGCATACCCTCTGCCTGTCCCGCCTTCGAGCGGGCGGGCAATGTGGCCTGTGAAAAACCAAGTTTCGCGGCTTCTTTCAACCTGTTTTCGGTCTGCCCGACCGGGCGCAGTGCACCAGAGAGCGAGATTTCCCCGAAAAGCACCATGTCTGGCGGAATTGCCACATCCTCGCGCGCGCTGAGCAGCGCCGCCGCCACCGCCAGATCAGCGGCAGGTTCATTGACGCGCATGCCGCCTGCGACGTTCAGAAAGACATCGAGCCCGGTGAAGGGGATGCCGCAGCGTGCCTCAAGCACCGCAAGGATGGTGGAAAGCCGCCCCGAGTCGAGCCCGACGACCGTGCGCCGCGGTGTCCCCAGATTTGAGGGCGCAACCAGAGCCTGAATTTCGGTCAGAACCGGGCGGGTGCCTTCGATCCCGGCAAAGACGGCGGATCCGGGGGTTGCGGCCTCGCGATCCGACAGGAACAGGGCCGAGGGGTTCAGCACCTCGGATAGGCCGTCGCCGGTCATTTCGAAGACGCCGATTTCATCCGCCGGACCGAAGCGGTTCTTAACCGCGCGCAGGATGCGGAACTGGTGGCCGCGTTCGCCCTCGAAGTAAAGGACAGTATCGACCATATGTTCCAGCACGCGCGGGCCTGCGATAGCGCCCTCTTTGGTGACATGGCCCACGATGACCACCGCCACCCCGCGCCGCTTGGCGAAATTCACCAGCTCATGCGCGGCGGCGCGGACCTGGCTGACCGATCCCGGCGCGCTTTCGACATTGTCGAGCCACATGGTCTGGATCGAGTCTATGATGGCCAGTTGCGGGCGTTCGGCATCCAGAGTGGTCAGGATGTCGCGCAGGTTGGTTTCGGCGCCAAGGCCCACGGGGGCCTGTTGCAGGCCAAGCCGTTGGGCGCGCATCCGCACCTGCGCCGCGGCCTCTTCGCCCGAAATATAGAGGCATTTCAGTCCGTTGCGGGCAAAACTTGCCGCCGCCTGCAAGAGCAGCGTCGATTTCCCGATGCCTGGATCGCCGCCCACCAGAATGGCCGAGGCGGGAACGAGGCCACCGCCCAGCACGCGGTCCAGCTCTCCGATCCCCGAGGAGGCGCGGGGGGGCGGGGCCTCTTCGGTGGCCAGATCGGTCAGCGGAATGGTGCGGCCCTTGGCGGTGGGTTTGGGACCGGCTGACAGGGGCGCCTCTTCGATGATCGAATTCCAGGCGCCGCAGGCATCGCATTTGCCGGCCCATTTCTTGTGGACGGCCCCGCAGGCGGTGCAGGAATAGCTGGTGCTGATCTTTGCCATGGTCTGTTAGCCCCAAGCTTCGGCTGTCAGGGTGAGCGAGCGTTTGCGCGCCTCGAAATCCCAGGTGTCGGTGACAAGGATCAGCTCATCGGCGCGGGTTTCGGCCACGATCCGCTCCAACCCCGCCCGGACCTGATTGGGGGTGCCGACGACATGGCAGCCCAGCATCGCCATGACCTGCGCCTCTTCGCGTGGCGCCCAATCCACCGGGCCGGGGGGCATGGAATAGCGCCGGTTGCCCCGGATCAGCCCCAAGAAACCCTGCTGCATGGTGGTGAACAGGTGGCGTGCCTCATCCTCGGTTTCCGCACAGATCACATTGACCGCGACCATCGCATGCGGATCACGACCGCGGAGCGAGGGTTTGTACTGCGCGCGATAGAGATGCAGCGCCTCATGCAAAGCGCCGGGCGCGAAATGCGAGGCAAAGCCATAGGGCAGGCCCAGTTCGGCCGCCAGCATCGCCCCGAAATGTGACGAGCCGAGGATGATGAATTCCACATCGCTGCCCGCGGCAGGAACGGCGGTGATGCCAAGGGTGTTTTCGGGCGCAAACCAGCCCATCAGCTCAACCACGTCCTGCGGGAAATGTTCGGCCCCGTGCGGATCGCGCCGCAGCGCGCGGATCAGCGTGGCGCCATCGGTGCCCGGCGCGCGTCCAAGGCCAAGGTCGATCCGGCCGGGGTGCAGCTGCGCCAGCGTGCCGAATTGTTCGGCCACCACATAGGGCGCGTGGTTGGGCAGCATCACCCCCCCGGCGCCGACACGGATGCGCGTGGTCCCGCCCGCGACATGGGCAATCACCACCGGCGTCGCGGCCGAGGCCACGCCCACCATATTGTGATGCTCGGCCACCCAGTAGCGGTGAAAACCAAGCCCCTCGACATGCTGGGCAATCGCGCGGGCATTCTGCAGCGCCTGGGCAGGGCCCCGATCCTCGCGCACGCGGGTCAGATCCAGCAGGGACAGGGGGGGACGTGTCATCGGGTGCGGCCAGTCAAAATCGAGATCAGGGTCAGGGCGGTGAAGAGGTAAGTTCCCCATGCCACCTCGACCGTGGCAAGGCCAACCCCCTTCACGATCACGACATAAAGCGCGATCAGGAAGATATCGGCCATCGCAAGCTTGCCGAGTATGGCCAGCGCCGGTTCGGCCCGCGGGTCAAGCAGGTCGAAATCCCGCAAGGCCCGCCCCAGCACCTTGAGCAGCGGCGCAAAGATCGCGCAGGTCGTCACCACAAGCGCCAGCGGTGCATCCACCGACCAGAGCGATTGCAGCCCCGACAGGACCGAGATTTCCGACAGGCCAAAGATCGGCAACACCCCGGCCCGCAACAAAGGTGCGAACCAGGCCAGCGGAAACAGCACAAGAAGGACAAGGTTCAAGGCGCGCGACATCGCGCCACCATGGGGCCTAGCGCCTGTCAGTGCAAGCCGTCGCCCTTGGGGCCATGCAGCGCAAGGGGCAGCGCATTGGCATCGCGCGGGTCTTCGAATGCATAGCCCAAAGCGGGCAGGATTTCGCGCAGATCGGCCTCAAGCCGCCGGATCTGCGAAAGATTGCGGCGTTCCTCGGCTTCGACATCGGTCAGCCAGCGGCGCAGCTCATCGCTGGTCATGCGGGCGAGGCGGATCCGTTCGGCCAGCTGATCGGCCTCCGACTGCCGTGCCCGCAGAAATTCGCGCGCGCGCTGCACCTTTTCGTCGGAATAGGCACGGGCAAGGTCACGCGACTGAAAGCTCATCTGCGCGGCCAGCTCCAGCAATTCGGGTTCAAGCTCGGACAGATCGGGGTGGCGGCGGAGCAGGTCCATCCTTTGGCGCACCGATTCAAATTCGGACGAGAGGGTGAAAACCCCGGTACGGTCCGCAGCATGGGCCAGTGCATAGGCGCGCTTCACATCCTCCATCCCGATCTGGAATGACCGGTGGCTGCGTTCCAGCCGCGCCATCCGCGCATTGGCGGGCAGAAAGAAGCACAGGCAGAGCAGCAGCAGCGTCAGGCCGACCTGCACCCACATCCCCGCATCGGGCCAGGCGTCATTGCCCCAATTGACCGGCAGGCTGGGCCAGGGAATCTGCCCCAGTGCCGCCATGGCCGAGGCGACGCACATTGCTGCCGCAAGAGTTGAAATCGCCCATAACGCGAGCATGGCGCCCCATTGGCGGGCATTTTGAAAAAGACTCGGACCATTGTGAAACATGCGGCACCTCAAGACATGGGCCAGCATTTCCGCAGTGCGGGGGACACTGCAACACAATTTTGCCACAATTGGGTTTGGACAGAATAATCCTACCGTCGTCCCCCGCATTGTCGCGGCGGACGAAACGGAATCAGCGCAGTGATTCGATGGGGCCTTCGGCGCGACCGTGGATGAACTGCTGCACGTAAGGGTCTGTCGTGGCGTCCATTTCAGTGACGGGGCCTGTCCACCGCACCTTGCCGCCGTGCAGCATGGCGACATTGTCGGCGATCGCCCGGACCGAGGACATGTCATGCGTGATCGTCATGGCGGTTGCGCCCATTTCGGTCACAATTTCGCGGATCAGATCGTTGATGACGCCCGACATGATCGGGTCCAGCCCGGTGGTCGGCTCGTCGAAAAAGATGATCTCCGGCTCGGCCGCGATCGCGCGGGCGAGGCTGACGCGCTTTTGCATGCCGCCCGAAAGCTCGGCCGGGAACTGGTCGGCGACATGGGGGCCAAGCCCCACCCGGCGTAGCTTTTCGATGGCGAGTTCGCGCGCTTCGGCCTTGGGGCGCTTCAACGCGCCGCGCATCAGGCGGAAGGCCACGTTTTCCCAGATGCGGAGGCTGTCGAACAGCGCGCCACCCTGAAACAGCATCCCGAACCGCGCCAGAAAGGCGTCGCGGTCGCCCGTGGTCACATCCTGCCCGTCCAGCGTGATGCGGCCCTGATCCGGGGTGACAAGGCCCAGGATGCATTTCAGCAGCACCGATTTGCCGGTGCCCGACCCCCCGATGATCACCATCGAGGTGCCCTTGGCGATGGTCAGATCGACCCCGCACAGCACCTGGTTCGCCCCGAAGGTCTTATGCACGCCGCTGAGCTCGATCATGAGAAGAACAGCTCCGTCAGCAGATAGTTGGCCGCAAAGATCAGGACCGAGGCCGAGACGACCGCCGATTTCGTGGCCTTGCCGACGCCCTGCGCGCCGCGCCCCGAATTCATGCCGTGATAGCACCCCATGAGCGCGACCAGAAATCCGAAGGCCGCACCCTTGAGCAGGCCCGAGGTCACATCCCACATTTCCAGAAAATCGACCGTGTTCTTGATATAGGCGGCCGAGTTGAAATCGAGCCGCTGCACACCGACCAGCCAGCCCCCCATGATCCCGATGCTGTCGCCCACCGCAACCAGCACCGGCACGGCAAGCGTGGCAGCCAGAACGCGGGGAACGGCAAGATATTTCAACGGGTTGGTTGAAAGCGTGACCAGCGCGTCAATCTGTTCGGTCACTTTCATGGTGCCCAGTTCGGCGGCGATGGATGAGGCCACGCGCGCCGCCACCATCAGGCCGCCCAGCACCGGGCCCAGTTCGCGCGCCATGCCGATGGCGACAATGGCGGGCACCACCGCCTCGGCACTGAAACGCTGGCCGCCGGCATAGATCTGCAACGCCAGCGCGCCGCCGGTGAACAGTGCGGTCATCCCCACCACGGGAAGCGAAAACCACCCTATCTGCATCAGCGCATGCAGGAATTCGCGCGGGTAGAAGGGCGGGCGCAGCATATGGCTGACGACCTCGGCTGCGAAAAGCGCGATGCGGCCCAGACTTGCCAGAAGCCCGAGCATAAAGCGCCCCAGCGCCGCCACCGGAGAGAGGATGCTCAACGCCAATGCCCCTTCAGACTTGACCATGCGTCGCGGCAGAGACGTAGCGCCGCGTGTAACGATGGCCGAGCGAGGTCAGAACCTCATAACCGATGGTCCCGGCGATATCGGCCAGATCATCGACGCCCTGCATCGGCCCCAGAATATCCAGCGTGCGCGGCAGGTTGTGCAGGTGGCTGACATCGACGGTGATCAGATCCATCGAAACGCGGCCCACGATGGGGCAGGGCACGTCGCCATCCCAAAGCGTCGCCTGATTGGAATAGCGCCGCGTCAGACCGTCGGCATAGCCTGCGGCAACCGTGGCGATCAGCCGGGGCTGCGTGGCGGTATAGCCGCAGGAATAGCCCACGATCTCGCCCGGTGCTATTTCGCGCACCTGAATGATCGGCAGGGCAAGGCCCACCACCGGGCGCGCATCGCCATGCGGGCGGCCGCCGTAAAGACCCACGCCGGGGCGGGTCAGCTCAAAATGAAATTCCGGCCCCAGCAGGATGCCCCCGGTGGCCGCGAGGCTGCGCGGCACGCCGATGCCATCGGTCATGGCATGGAATTCCGCAAGCTGGGCCGCGTTCATCGGGTGGTCGGGTTCATCGGCGCAGGCCAGATGGCTCATCACCAGTTCGGGGCCCTGTTCCAGCACCAGGGGGGCCACGGCCTCCCATTCCGGGGCTTCAAGCCCCAGTCGGTTCATGCCGGTATCCAGCTGGATGCCGAAAGGATGGCCCGGCAGGCTTTCCAGATGCCGGGTGATCTGTTCGACGGAATTGAGCATGGGGGTCAGATCCAGATCATGGATCATCTCGGTATCCCCGGCCATATGGCCGCCCAGCACATTGATCTGCGGTCCCGGCCCCAGCGCCTGCCGCACGGCGGCGCCTTCCTCGGCCACGGCCACAAAGAAACGGCGGGCGCCAGCCTCGGCCAGCGCGCGCACGACGCGTTTGGAGCCGAGCCCATAGGCATCGGCCTTGACCACGGCAGCGGTCTGCGTGGTCGGGTCACTCATCCGGTCCAAGGCGCGCCAGTTGGCGGCGATGGCATCAAGGTCGATCGTCAGGGTCGCGGTTGCCATGGCTGCGGTTTTGACAGGGACTGCGCGAAGGTCAAGGGGAAATGGCGGCCCGTCGCGCCCGCGTGATGGGCGAGGGGGCCGATGGCGCGGGAATGGGCGCAAAAAAGAAGCCCCCGACCGGGCGGGTCGGGGGCAGGGGTAGGGGCGCGCCTCTTCGGGGGGCGCGGCCCCGTGCGATCACTGCCCCAGATAGTGACGCAGGGTGGCAGCGGTGCCGTCCGCCCAGAGCATGTTGAGCCAGCCCGCAAATTCGGCGGCAAAGCCCGCATGATCGGCCAGATCGCCATAGATGGTGCGCTGGTTCAGCCAAAGCTGCGGTTCCGCCTTGGCCGCTTGCGCCAGCGTGGTCAGCGCCGCCCAGTTCGGATCATTGGGGGCGATGGGGGTGCCTGCATCGCTGGTGCCCGCACAATAGCGGCACCAGAGCGCCGATTCCAGCGCGAGTCCCCGCGCCGATTGCCCCGCCGCCAGCGCATCGCGGATCGACGGGATGATGAACTTCGGCTGCCGGTTCGACCCGTCAAGGCAGAGCCTGCGTTCGGTATCGGCCACCTCCGGGTTGGAAAAGCGCGACCGGATCAGATCGTAATAGGCGCCGATGTCGGTATTGGGGACCGGTGGCACATAGGGGATGACCTCTTCCCGCTCGACCTTGTCGAGGAAGGCCGAAATCAGCGGATGGGCCATGGCCTCATGCACATATTCGATGTCCATCAGCCCGCCGGGATAGGCGATGATCGCATGCCCGCCGTTCAGGATGCGGATCTTCATCATCTCATAGGCATGGACCTGATCGCTGAAGGTGACGCCCACCTTTTCCAGCGCGGGACGGCCCGCTGGGAAGTTGTCCTCGACCACCCACTGGCGGAAGGGTTCACAGGTCACCGGCACGGGATCATCTGCCAGACCGAAGCTTGCCGCCATGGCGCGTTCGCGCGGGCCGGTGGCGGGGGTGATGCGGTCCACCATGGCATTGGGGAAGGCCACATGGGCATCAATCCAGTCGGCCAGTTCCGGGTCCGACAGCCGCGCAAGGCCCGACACCGCCGCATGGGTGACATGGCCATTCCCCGGCAGGTTGTCGCAGCACATGACGGTGAAGGGCGCGATCCCCGCCGCGCGGCGGTTCTTCAGCGCCTTGACGATGGCGCCAAAGGCCGTTTCGGGCACATCCGGGTTTGCGGCATCGGCGCGGATTTCCGGCGCCGCCGGGTCAAACTGCCCGGTGGCTGCATTGATGAAATACCCCCCCTCCGTCACGGTGAGCGAGACGATGCGGATCTCTGCCCTGCTCATGGCCGCAATCAGGCTGGCATTGCCGGGTTCCACGGGCAGGAAATCGATCATGCTGCCCACGCGGCGGCAGGTCTTGCCCGCGGGGTCAAGCTCGATCACGGTGGAAAGGCAGTCCTGCGCGCGCAGCGCATCGCGCATCAGCGCGTCGCCGGGCCGGACACCGGCGCCGATGATGGCCCAGTCATGGCCTTCGCCAAGGGCGAACAGGTCATCCAGATAGACCGCCATATGGGCGCGGTGAAAATTGCCAAGGCCGATATGGACGATGCCTGCGGTCAGGGCGCTGCGGTCATATTGGGGTGTTTGCACGGTCATGTCATGCCATCCAGTTCCCGCCATCGACCCCGAAGGTCTGGGCGCAGATGTATTCGGCCTCATCGGTCGCAAGGAAGATCGCCATGCCTGTCAGGTCCTGGGCAGTGCCCATCCGGCCGAAGGGCACAGATTGCCCGACGATGCGCTTCTTTTCCCCCAAGGGGCGGTTTTCATATTTGGCGAAGAAGGCATCGACCCCGTCCCAATGTTCGCCCTCGACCACGCCGGGCGCGATGGCATTCACATTGATGCGGTGCGGGATCAGGTTCAGCCCCGCGCTTTGCGTGAGGCTGATGACAGCGGCCTTGGTGGCGCAATAGACGCCCACAAGGCTTTCGCCGCGCCGCCCGGCCTGGCTGGCCATATTGATGATCTTGCCGCCTTCGCCACGGTCGATCATGTGCCGCGCTGCCGCCTGCAGGCAGAAAAGCGTCCCCGCCACATTGACCGCAAAGAGGCGGTCGTAATCGCTGCGGGTGATTTCGACGATGGGGGCCGCGCTGAACAGCGCGGCATTGTTCACCAGAATGTCCAGCTTCCCCATTTTTTCAATGGCTTGGGCAAAGCCTGCCTCGATGCTATCCTGCCGGGTCACATCCATCTGGATGGCCACGGCCTGCGGGCCAAGGCTGGCTGCCGCCGCGGCCACGGCCTCGGCATTGATATCGGCCAGCGCCACGGTTGCGCCTTCGGCGATATAGGCGCGGGCGAATTCAAGCCCGATCCCGCGAGCAGCCCCGGTGATGAGAGCGGTTTTCCCCTGCAGTCTCATGCGATGGCCTTTCCGTTAGCGTCAAAGCGATAAAGCTTGCCCGCCTGCGGCGCGAGGCTGACGCGGTCGCCGTGGTGCAGGCCCATCTCGCCCGACACACGCACCGTCAGATCGCCGATCCCTTCGACATGGACCCGCAGGAAAGTGTCCGATCCCAGATGTTCGGCAATGCCCACAACGCCTTGCCACGGCCCGCCTTCGACCACGTCCAGATGCTCGGGACGCACGCCCAGCGTGGCGCAATCATGCTTGGCCGCTTCGGCCCCGGTGATGAAATTCATCTTCGGGCTGCCGATGAAGCCCGCCACGAACAGGTTCTGCGGGTTGCGATACAGCTCCAGCGGACTGCCCACCTGTTCGATCCGGCCCGCATTCAGCACGACGATCTTGTCGGCCATGGTCATCGCCTCGACCTGATCATGGGTCACATAGATCATCGTGGTCTTGAGGTTCTGGTGCAGCTCGCTGATTTCCTGCCGCATGGTCACACGCAGCGCGGCATCGAGGTTCGAGAGCGGTTCGTCAAACAGGAAGGCCGCCGGTTCGCGCACGATCGCCCGGCCGATGGCCACGCGCTGCCGCTGCCCGCCCGAAAGCTGCCCCGGACGCCGCTCCAGATAGCTGGAGAGGTTCAGGATGCGCGCGGCGTTTTCCACCTTGCGGTTCTGTTCCTCGACGCTTGCCCCGGCCATTTTCAGCGGGAAGGCAATGTTCTTGCGCACCGACATATGCGGATACAGAGCATAGCTCTGGAACACCATCGCCAGACCGCGCTTGGCGGGGGCGGCATCGGTGGCATCCTGCCCGTCGATCAGGATCTTGCCCGAGGACGTATCCTCAAGCCCCGCGATCAGTCGCAGCAGGGTGGATTTGCCGCACCCCGACGGGCCGACGAAGACCACGAATTCGCCATCGTTGATGGTCAGGTCCAGCGGGGGAATGACGGTCACGTCGCCAAAGACTTTCGTGACCGAGGAAAGGGTGATTTGTCCCATGAGTTACCTCACTTCACCGCGCCGAAGGTCAGGCCGCGGACGAGTTGTTTCTGACTGAACCAGCCAAGGATCAGGATGGGGGCGATGGCCATGGTGCTCGCCGCCGAGAGTTTGGCGTAGAACAGGCCTTCGGGTGACGAATAGCTGGCGATGAACTGGGTCAGCGGCGCCGCCTGCGAGGTGGTGAGCTGCAGCGTCCAGAAGGCCTCGTTCCAGGCGAGGATGATATTGAGCAGCAGCGTCGAGGCGATGCCCGGCACGGCCATCGGGGTGAGGATGTAAAGGATCTCGGCCTTGAGACCGGCCCCGTCCATCCGCGCGGCCTCAAGGATCTCACCGGGGATTTCCTTGAAATAGGTGTAGAGCATCCAGATCACGATCGGCAGGTTGATCATGGTCAGCACGCCCACGAGGCCGATGCGGCTGTCGAGCAGGCCGAAATCGCGGAACATCAGATACATCGGCACCAGAACGCCCACGGCGGGCATCATCTTGGTCGACAGCATCCACATCAGCAGATCCTTGGTGCGCTTGCCCGGCACGAAGGCCATGGCCCAGGCCGCCGGGATCGCGATGGCCAGCGCTACCAGCGTCGAGCCGACCGAGAGGATGACCGAGTTCCAGAAATGCAGCGCGTAGTTCGACCGTTCCTGCACCTCGTGATAGCTGTCGAGCGTCCAGGCGCTGGTCAACACGGCCAGCGGCGCCTTGATGGCATCGCCTTCGGATTTGAAGCCCAGAATGATGATCCAGAGGATCGGGAAGAAGATCAGGAACCCCACGGCCCAGGCGGCGGCGGTGACAATGCCCTTGCGGGTGGCAGACACTTTGCGGGACATGTCTCAGGCCTCCAGGTTCTTGCCGATCATCCGCATCAGGAAGATCGCAACGATATTGGCGAGGATGACGGCGATGATGCCCCCGGCCGACCCGCCGCCCACGTCGAAGTTCAGCAGCGACTGTGCATAGACGAGGTAAGGCAGGTTGGTGGACGCCGTGCCCGGTCCGCCGTTCGTGGTGACAAGGATTTCGGCAAAGACCGACAGCAGGAAGATCGTCTGGATCAGGATGACCACCGTGATCGAGCGCGTCAGATGCGGCAGCGTCAGATAGATGAAACGGTTGATCCAGTTCGCGCCGTCCATCTCGGCCGCTTCCATCTGTTCGCGGTCCAGGCTTTGCAGCGCGGTCAGCAGGATCAGCGTGGCGAAGGGCAGCCAGCTCCAGGCGACGATCACGATGATCGAGGCCAGTGGCGCATGGGACAGGAAATCAAAGGGCTGAAGCCCGAAGAACTTGGCGATATGGGCGAACATGCCGTTCACGGGGTTCATGAACATGTTCTTCCACACCAGCGCCGAAACGGTCGGCATGACGAAGAAGGGCGCAATCACCATGACCCGCACGATGCCCTGACCGAAGAAGGGCTGATCAAGCAGAAGTGCCAGCGCGATACCGCCCACCACTGTGATGATCAGAACGCCCACGACCAGCGTCAGGGTATTCCACAGCGCATCCCAGAAGGCGGCCTGTTTGAGGAAATAGGTGTAATTGCTGAAGCCTGCCCAGCTTTCCATGCCGGGATTGAGCAGGTTGTAGCGCAGGAAGCTGAAGTAGACTGTCATCGCCAGCGGCACGATCATCCACAGGAAAAGCAGGATGACGGCGGGAGAGACCATGAGGCGCGCAGCCGTCCGGGAGTGTTCGGTTGCCATGGCGGGTCCTGATTGTGAGGGGAGCGGGAAAAGACGGCGGGGCCGGGGGTTGGGAACCCGGCCCCGCACTGGGAGGAACGATTACTTGATGTAACCGGCCCGGGTCATTTCGTCGGTGGTGAGCTGCTGTGCCGCAGCCAGCGCATCGTCAAGCGAGGTCGTACCGGCAAGGGCAGCCGAGAACTGCTGACCGACGGCGGTGCCGATGCCCTGGAATTCCGGGATCGCCACGAATTGCACGCCGACATAGGGAACCGGGTCAACCGTGGGGGCGGTCGGGTCGGCCGAGTTGATGCTGTCGAGCGTCATCTTGGCGAACGGCACCTTCTGGTATTCCGGGTTTTCATAGAGCGAGGTGCGGGTGCCCGGGGGCACGTTCGCCCAGCCCTCTTTCGACGCCACGACCTCAAGATATTCCTTCGAGGTTGCCCAGGCGACAAAGGCCTTGGCGGCATCGGCCTTCTGCGTGCCTGCCGGAATGCCCAGCGACCAGGCCCAGAGCCAGTTGCCGCGCTTGCCCTTGCCGGTGTCGGGGGCCAGCGCGAAGCCGACCTTGTCGGCCACGGTCGAATCCTTGGGGTTGGTCACGAACGAGGCGGCGACGGTGGCATCGATCCACATGCCGCATTTGCCCTGCTGGAACAGTGCCAGGTTTTCGTTGAAGCCGTTGTTCGAGGCGCCGGGCGGGCCGTAGTTGGTCATCAGGTCCAGATAGTCGGTGAGGGTGGCTTTCCAGGCCTCGCCGTCAAACTGGGGTTTCCAGTCCATGTCGAACCATTTGGCGCCATAGCTGTTGGCCATTGCCGACAGGAAGGCCATGTTCTCGCCCCAGCCGGCCTTGCCGCGCAGGCAGATGCCGTAGACTTCGTTCGACTTGTCGGTCATCGCCTTGGCGGCGGCCTTGATGTCGTCCCAGGTGGGGGCGTCGGGCATGGTCAGGCCCGCCTTCTCCATCAGGTCCTTGCGATACATGACCATGGAGCTTTCGCCGTAGAAGGGCGCGGCATAGAGTTCGCCGTCCACGGTCAGACCGCCGCGGATGGCGGGCAGCAGGTCGTCCACGTCGTATTCGGCGGGCAGGTCATTGAGCGACACGAGCCAGCCCTGCTTGCCCCAGATCGGAACTTCGTAGGTGCCGATGGTCAGCACGTCGAACTGGCCACCCTTGGTGGCGATGTCGGTGGTCACTTTCTGGCGCAGAACGTTCTCTTCCAGCGTCACCCACTCGACCTTGATGTCGGGGTGTTTGGCATAGAAGTCGTCCATCAGACCCTGCATGCGGATCATGTCGCCGTTGTTCACGGTCGCCACGGTGATGGTGGTTTCTGCCATGGCGGCCCCGCCAAGGGTCAGCGCCACGGTCGCGCCCAGTACGGCGCGGAGAGACAGATTCATCAGTATTCCTCCCTGACTGCGAATGAGCATTTCATCGCATGATGGGTAAATGCTCATATCTGGGAGTGAGTCGTCAATCCCCCAGATTCGCTGCAACCGCGAAGGTCAGGCGAGCTTCAGGACCGCTTCGGCCGTGGGGATGTCAGTCACCAATCCGTTGATAATATTCGATTTTAGCGCACCGCGAATCGCCCGAACCTTGGTTGCGCCCGCAGCAATGCCAATGGCAGGACGGGCAAGCCCCGGTTCCACCCGTACCCCGCCTGTCCGCAGGTTCAGACCGAAATCGAGGTAATTGCCGTCCGAATCAAAGACCCAACCCGCGATCTCTCCGGCGGCACCGGCGGCCTGCATCTCGGCCAGTTCGGCGTGGGAGACAAAGCCGTCGGTCTGCAGCGGCGCGTCATCCGACATCTGCCCGACGCCGACAAAGATCACATCTGCCGCGCGGGCCAGTTCCAGCACGCGCTGCACCGGCCCCAGCGCGTGAAAGGCCGCGCGTTCGGCCACGGTGGGCGAAATCACCGGGACGGGCATGGGATAGTGGGGGGCGCGGACCTTGTCGGCAATGCGCATGACCACGTCGAAGAAACTGGCCGAGCCATCGGGGGCGATATTGCCGATCAGGGAAACCAGCCGGTGCTGCGGGGCATCAATCGGGTTCATCCCCTCGACCAGCCCGCGCAGCGCCCGCCCGGTGCCCAAGCCGATCACCATCGGATCGGGCATCCGCAGAAAGCGCTCCAGCTCGGCCGCGGCGGCCGATCCGATGGCCAGAACCGGGTCTGCCCCGGCGCCAAGCCCCGGCACCACGCGGCAGCGCGTCAGGCCGAACCGGTCGCGCAGCGCGGCTTCGAGATCCATGCAGGCGCCGATCCGGTGATTGAGCCGCACCTGAATCAGGCCATCGGCCATCGCCCGGCTGACCAGCCGCTGCGCGCGCTGCCGGCTGACCCCCATCTCGGCCGCGATCTGATCCTGCGTCATGCCCCCGACGTAATAGAGCCAGCCCGCCCGGGCAGCTTCATCCTGAAGGGTGGGTTCGGGGTCAAAACGGCTCATGATCGGCCTCTGAAATCAGGGTGCAAGGCAAGGAAACTGCTAAAGTCGTGAAAGTGGCGCTCAGGGCGAGCGTCTTCCGGTTCGGGCAACCAGCCGCCGGCCATGTGGCTGCCACCGGTAAAGCGCCAGACGGCCATGCCTGCCGCACGGGCGGCGCGGATGCCGGTCAGGCTGTCTTCGATCACCAGGCAGCGGTCGGGCGCCACGCCGCAGGCCGCCGCCGCATGCAGGAAAAGGTCTGGCGCAGGTTTGCCCCGCGCCACCATCGAGGCGGTGAAGAGCCGCGGCCCGACCAGATCGCCCAGCCCCACCAGCTGCAAGGACATCTCGGCGCGTTTGGGGCTGGAGGACGTGGCCACGCAACGCGGAAGTGCCAGCCCGTCCAGCGCCGCCCGCACCCCGGGCATGACCTGCAGCTCGGTCTCAAAGGCGGCAAGCAGCCGCGCGCGGTAGCGGTCTTCGAAATCGGGCGGCAGATCCAGCCCAAATTCGGTGCGGATCGTCTGCATCACCGTGGGGTAGCTGCGCCCGAGGAAGTGGCGCGCGACATAATCGAGGTCGATATGCACGCCCAGCCGATCCAGCTCGCGGATCAGCATCCGGGCAGAGATGATCTCGCTGTCGATCAGCACCCCGTCACAGTCGAAGATCACAAGGTCAAAGCTTTGGGTCATGTTTCCCCCTTTAGCGGCAAGGCACGGGGGGAAACAAGAAAACTCGCCGCTGCGCTGCGGCATCGGGCGTCAGAAGGCGTCGCCGCCGCTCGCCTCTTGCCAGGGGCGCACAAGGTTGCCGAAGCGGGTGAACTTGCCCTCGAAGGACAGCTCGACCGAGCCGATGGGCCCGTGACGCTGCTTGCCGATGATGACCTCGGCCTTGCCATGCACCTGCTCCATGATCGCCTGCCAGGCGGCCATCTTCTCCAGCTCGTGATCGCCCGGCTTTTCCCGTTCCTTATAATATTCGTCGCGATAGACGAACATCACAACGTCGGCGTCCTGTTCGATCGAGCCCGATTCGCGCAGGTCCGACAGTTGCGGGCGCTTGTCCTCGCGGCTTTCGACCGTCCGGCTGAGCTGCGACAGTGCGATGACGGGGATGTTCAGCTCTTTGGCGATGGCCTTGAGGCCTTGGGTGATCTCTGAGACCTCTTGCACGCGGTTCGTCTCGCCTCGGCCGGTGCCTTTCAGCAGCTGAAGATAGTCCACCATCAGCACGTCAAGGCCGTGGGTGCGTTTCAGGCGTCGCGCCCGCGCGGCCACCTGACTGATCGGCAGGGCGGGGGTGTCATCGATGTAAAGAGGGCAGCTTTCCAGCGATTTCGCGGCTTCCACAAAGCGGCGGAATTCGTTTTCGGTCATGTCCCCGCGGCGGATCTGTTCCGAGGGCACCTCGGAGGCTTCGGAGAGGATCCGCGCGGCAAGCTGTTCGGCGCTCATCTCGAGGCTGAAGAACCCGACACAGCCGCCTTCCACCGCCCCTTCGCCGCCATCGGGCAGACGGCCGCGGCGATAGGCCTTGGCCACGTTGAAGGCGATGTTGGTGGCGAGCGAGGTTTTCCCCATCGAGGGACGACCGGCCAGGATAATGAGGTCCGAGGGGTGCAGCCCCCCCAGCTTCTTGTCGAGGTCCACCAGCCCGGTCGAGATCCCGGCCAGACCGCCGCCCCGCTGATAGGCGGCATTGGCGCTGTTCACGGCCTCGGTCACGGCCTTGAGGAAGGATTGGAAGCCGCGTTCGGCCACCCCCTGTTCGCCGAGTTTGTAAAGGCGCTGTTCCGCCTCGGTGATCTGTTCGCGCGGCTCGGAGGACACCTCGACCCGCGTGGCCTTGGCGGCAATATCGCGCCCCAGCGCGATCAGTTCGCGCCGTACCGCCAGATCATAGATCATCTGGGCATAGTCGCGCGCGGCAAAGGCGGAAATCGCGGCCCCGGCCAGACGCACCAGATAGGCGGGTCCGCCGAGTTCGCGCAGACCGGCGTCATCTTCCAGAAAGGCCTTCAGCGTGACGGGCGAGGCCAGCGCGTTCTTCTGGATGCGCGCGGCGGCAATTTCAAAGATGCGCTGGTGGACGGGGTCAAAGAAATGCTCGGCGCGCACAAGGGCCGCGATGCGGTCATAGACATCGTTGTTCGTCAGGATTGCGCCCAGCAGCTGCTGTTCGGCCTCGATGTTATGGGGCAGCGCCTCGGTCCCGGGGGCGGTTGCGGTGGGCAGATCGCTGCGGATCTTTGCGACTTCGTTCATGTCCAGCCTCATCCCCCGGTTCTTGGACGTTGCCTTTAGCCTGCCTGTCCGATCGGGGGCAATCGGGGCAAGTCTGTGCATCAGTCTGGGGATAAATCCGCGTCGCCCGGTCAGCCCCGCCAGTAATGGCAGAGGGGGCAGGGCGGCCCACCAGATCTTGAAGGCACAGCAACAGTGTTATCACGATATGCGATTCGGCGCAGGAGTTGTCCTGCGCCGATCCACAGCCTTATCCACAGGTGTCTAACAGAGCGGCGGTTTTCCGCCCGCCTGCCGGGGCTTAGCCCTTGCGGGCTTCCTGCCAGGCGCGGGGATCATTGAGGAAGGCCTCGACCCCGGCCAGCGTCTCTTCGTCGAAGGCGCCCTGGGCGCGGGCCTCGGCCAGCACGTCCCACCAGGTGCAGAGATAATGCAGCTTCACGCCATGGGCGCCCAGCTTTTCCTCGGTGTCCTTGAAGATGCCGTAGTAGAAGATCACCGCCGTGTGACCGCAGGTCGCGCCGGTTTCGCGGATCGCATCCACGAAGGAGAGTTTCGACCCGCCGTCGGTGGTCAGGTCTTCCACCAGCAGCACGCGCTGGCCTTCGGTCATCGCGCCTTCAATGCGGGCATTGCGGCCATAGCCCTTGGGTTTTTTGCGGACATAGGTCATCGGCAGGGCCAGACGTTCCGCCACCAGCGCGGCAAAGGGGATGCCCGCGGTTTCGCCCCCGGCGATATTGTCAAAAGCCTCGAACCCCGCTTCGCGCATCACGGTGACCGAGAGGAAATCCATCAGCGCCGAACGGATGCGCGGATAAGAGATCAGCTTGCGGCAGTCGATATAGGTGGGCGAGGGCAGGCCCGAGGCAAGCGTGAAGGGTTCGCGCGCATTGAAATGCACCGCCTTGATTTCCAGCAGGGCGCGGGCGGTCAGGCGGGCGATTTCCTCTTTCGACGGAAAGGCGGTCGGGATCATGCGGGGTATCCTTTGCGGCAGCAGCAGGTGCGGGCGGCCCGGCAACCATGGCCGGGCGCCCGAAGGCAGGGTTCAGGCTTCGACCGCCCAGTAAAGCGGGTAGCCGGGGTTGAAGACGGTGACGGGGCCGGCCTCGGTCAGGATCTTGTCCGGATAGGCATGGGGCGTCTCATGCTTGACCAGACGGATCGTCGCCTCATTCACCGGCAGGCGGTAGAAGGCGGGACCATTGCGCGAGGTGAAGGCCTCCAGCCGGTCCAGCGCGCCTTCCTCTTCGAAGACATGGGCCAGACAGGACATGGTATTGGTCGCGGTGAAACAGCCCGCGCAGCCGCAGGAATGTTCCTTCAGGGCATCCACATGCGGGGCGCTGTCGGTGCCAAGGAAGAAGCACCCCTCGCCACTGGTCGCGGCGGCCCGCAGCGCCAGACGGTGCTTTTCGCGCTTGGCGACAGGCAGGCAGTAGTAATGCGGCTTGATCCCGCCCACCAGCATGTGGTTGCGGTTGATGATCAGGTGGTGGGTCGTGATCGTGGCGCCCAGATCGGGGCCGCCCGCACGGGCATAGGCCACGCCTTCTTCGGTGGTGATATGTTCCATCACCACGCGCAGGCCGGGCGTCTTGCGGCGCAGCGGGTCCAGCACGGTATCGATGAACACGGCCTCGCGGTCGAAGATGTCGACCTCATGGGTGGTGACTTCGCCATGCACGCACATCGGAAGCCCGATTTCGGCCATGGTTTCCAGCACGGCGCGGACCTTTTCGAAATCGCGCACGCCCGAATGGCTGTTGGTGGTGGCCCCGGCCGGATAAAGCTTGACCGCCTTCACCAGACCGCTTTCGGCCGCCGCGCGCACATCGGCGGGGTCGGTGTCCTCGGTCAGATAGAGCGTCATCAGCGGCTCGAAGCTCGCGCCTTCGGGCATCGCCGCCAGAATGCGGTCGCGGTAGGCCGCGGCCTGCGCCCCGGTCACGACCGGCGGCACGAGGTTCGGCATCACGATCGCGCGGGCGAAATGGCGCGCGGTTTCGGGCAGGACACCCTGCAGCATCGCGCCATCGCGCAGGTGCAGGTGCCAATCGTCGGGGCGGCGGAGCGTGAGGGTCTGGGTCATGCCCTGCGGTTAGCGAAAGGACACGGATTCTTCCAGCGGATTTTCCTGTGGCGGGCAGGGTCCGGGGGCGGTTAGGCTGGGTAAAACAACCGGAGGTTTCGGATGCGCTTTCACGGGGGATGCCAATGCGGCACGGTGCGCTTCACGGTCGAGGCGAGCCTCGATCACCCGATCGTCTGCAATTGCTCGCGCTGTCAGAGGCTCGGCTCGGTGCTGGTCTTTGCGCCTCGTGCGGGCTTTGATCTGGAAGCGGGCGAGGGCGCGCTGACCGAGTTCCTGTTCAACCGCATGGCCATCCGGCATCTGTTCTGCAAGACCTGCGGGATCGAAAGCTTTGCCTATGGCGCCATGCCCGATGGAACCGAAATGGTCGCGGTCAATGTGAACTGCCTTGAGGGGGTGGACCCCCGCGCCATTGCCGCCACCGCCCAAGCCGTCGATGGGAGGTCGTTCTGAATGCGGGCCCTTTTTCTTGCCGTTTGCCTGCTGGTGCCCGCCCCCCTTTGGGCGCAGGTCGATTGCGCCAATGCGGTGGCGCAGATGGAAATGACCTATTGTGCCGAACAAGATTGGAAGGCCGCCGATGCCGATCTGAATGCGGCCTATGGTGCCGCGCGCGACATGATGCGCGGGATTGACGCCGATCTGCCGGCTTCGGAACGCGGGGCGGAACAGAACCTGAAAGAGGCGCAGCGCGCCTGGATCACCTTCCGGGACAAGGCCTGTGCCGCCGAGGGATATACCATGCACGGCGGTTCGGCCGAACCGATGGTGGTTTATGGATGCATGGCCAATCTGACGGCCGAGCGGGCACGGGGGTTGTGGTCGCTGACAGGCGGCGAATGACGCCTCAGCTTTCGCTCCGGCTGGCAAGCTGGGCCTCAAGCTCGGCCTGCCGTCGCCGGAATCGCGGGGCTGAAACACGCGCATTGACCGACCGGCAGATCGAGATGGCGCGGGCGATCCTGCCCTCGCCCTCGACATGGCCAAGGATGTTCTTGAGGTAGGGACCAAAGACCCGCCGCCGCCGCCACAGGCGGTGAAACTCCAGCGCAGTCATCCGGCCTTCGCAGGCGGTACGCAGCAGGGGCGGCAGAACGCCCATCGCGTTCAGCGCCTGTTCCATGCGGTCGCCCAGGAATGGGGTCCGCAGCTTTGTCACGAAGGGTTTGGTGAACAGCGCGGCATGCATGGCATCTTCGGTCACGCGCGGATCGTAGATCACGAAAACCTCGCCCGCGCCCTCGACCATGTCGGGGGCATAGCCGAAGCGGTCGGTAAAGTTCAGCCGCCGCTGCGCCAGATCGCGCCGGTCCCATCCCGCGACGGCGGGGTCAAGCGTCGCGCGGGGCGCCAGCGCCACAACGGTGGCACCGGGCGCGCAGACAGAATAGGCGCAGGCGGCATAGCCCGCCATGCCCGCACCGTAAAAGACCACATGGTCGAAATCTTCAAAGAAGGCGTCATCGACCAGACGGTCGAAATAGCGGTAAATCGCAGGATCGCGATACCAGGTCTCACCCTCGGCAATCAGACAGAGCTGGGACCAGCCCTTTTCCTCGGCGATGGAAAGGCCGAAGGGCATCTGATTGGGGCGGGCGCGGATCGCATCGAGGCTTTCGAACGTGACCAGAAGCGTCGCCCCTTCATCCGCGAAAAAGGCGTGGTGGCGGGCGCCGAGCGGTTCAAAATACCCCTCTTCGGCGCAAATTTCGTCCATCCGCGCCAGCCAGCTGGCACGGTCGGTGGCCATCGACGCATCATAGCGCGCGGGCCTGGCTTGGACTGGGTCTGCCATTGTGGTCCTGCAAGAGCAAAGTTTTCAAAACATATAGCAAGTGACATGCCAGTGTCGCGTGTCGAAAGCAGGCAGACAAGGGGGCAGCCTTGGGGCAGCCCTGAAACAGTGGGTATCGATTGTTTCCCGCAGGCCGTGGTTTCAGCCGGGCGAGGGTCGCCCTTGCGCCCAGATCTGCCGTGCCTCTTCGGCCGTCAGCACGCGGCTGGGGGGCGTCAGCATCAGCCGCCCAAAAAGGGCGCGGACCTCTTCCTCTTGCATCAGGGTCTGGAACCGGGCGCGCCGCCAGTCCCGCGCGGCGGCCAGCAGCCCGGCCAGCACCGGATCGGCCAGCAGGGCCGCCCGTTCCGCGCCGCTGTCGAGCTGCAGGATGGAGCGATCCTCGCAGGCGCTGAAATTGCGTTCGACCCAATAGCCCATGTCGAACCCCGCCGCCGCCCTATTGGCGCGGCCCCGGGCGCATTTGAGGATATAGTCCTCCATCGACCCCAGCGCATAATGATTGAGCTGCACAAGGCCATAGGGATCGCGCCCCAGATCGGAAAAGACCCGGCTGGTCAGATAGGCGCCACCAAGGGGGGTGCCGCTGCCATCGACCCAGCGCGCATCGGGCAGGCGGCTCTGGTCGGGCGCACGGGGGCGATGGACCCCAAGACGCCCATAGGTGCCATCATTGCGAAAGAGCGTCTTGAACATCAGCGCACGCCAAGGCCAATGCAGCACCGCGGGCGCGCAGCGGGTGAAGGTTTCCGTCACCGGGCGGTCATTAGCCCCGATCACCCCTGCATTGCCGAACATCCGCCAGGTCAGCGGAATGGCCGTGGCGCCCGGCAGCGCCGCCAGCAGATCGGGCAGGCGGCGGGCGCCAGTGTGGATGTTCACATATTCATCGACATCCAGAAACATCACCCAATCGGCCACAACCAGCAGCGGGTGATCGTCAGCCCGGCGGAGCGCGGCCCATTGCGGCCCCTTGGGCCAGGGTCCGGGGTTCGGCAGATGGGTCAGCAGGCCCAGATCCTGCATCCGGTCAAGCATCCGGTCCGTGCCATCGCGGCAATCATTGGAAAAGACCAGAAAGTCGGTAAAGCCCACGGCCCGGTGGTGGGCAAGCCAATCCAGCAGCCCCGCCCCTTCATCCTTCACACAGGTGATGGCCAGAAAGCGGGTCATGCGGCCTCGGGATTGGCGCGCACATCGACCGCCCGTGTCCGATGCCACCGGATCGCCCGCTGATGCAGCGTGTTCAGGCGGCGATCTTCCAGCAACAGCCCCAGCCACAGATCGACCTCTTCGTCGTAGCGACGGATCAGATCGCAGGCTTCGCCGTCCCGGTTATCAAGCCGATCATCAACATCGGTGCCGTGGTGCCGCTTTTCCGTGCCACTCGCCGTCTTGACCGGCAAGCCGTCTGGCGACCGGATGGCATAGTGGTTGACCTGCGCGTGGCGGTAATCTGCCGGACCCTGCGGTTGCGCCGATCCGTCCCGGAAGGCAATCCCACCGGGCAGTTCAACCCGGATGTCGCGCGATGGATCCGCCTGCGGGGGCGGCGCGGCCAGGCCCGGCGGCAAGAGGTGCGGCAAACGTGTGGCCCGGACCAGCGATCTCTGCGTCTGATGCTGCAGCCCCGAGGTGGCATCAGCCAAGGTGACCTGCCCGGTGATCGGGCCTTCGCCGGCGTCCTTTCCGGTCCTGCCGATGGGACGCAAGGACACGGAAATGGCGTCGACGTCAGGGCTTGCCGCCGCGACCAGTGCCCGGACCGATCCGTCGCCAAGGCGCGTGGCAAGGAATTCGTCTGCCCCACAGAGATAGATCCAGTCCGCGCGCTGAACCTCATCATAGGTCATGGCCTGCCGCAGTGCGCGGCGCTGGATCGACTGGCCGGGGCGATAGCGCGTCTCATGCGCCCGCACGAGGCCGAGCTTTTGCAGCCGCACCACCATCTCGGTGGTCGTGTCTTCGCAATCATTGGTGCAGATCACCAGATGGTCAAAGCCGAGCGCCTTGTGATGCGCCACCCATTCCAGCAGGAAGGGGCCTTCGTTCTTCATCGTGGTGATGACGGTAAAGATATCGGTCTGGGGCATGCGGGCTTGTGTCCGGGTGCTGGGGTCAGTGTTCCGCCTCGCCGTGGAATTCCACGGTGAAGAAGAAATCGGCCGGCAGATCATCCAATGGCAGGTCTTCCGGGATTACCCCCGGCCCGGCGCTGAAGACCGCAGATCCGAAATGTTGCTGCAGACGGCAGAGCTTTTCCATGCGCGGGCCGGTCAGCTCGGCATAGAAGTTCTGATAGTTCTGCGTGGCCATCAGCTCGGTGATCTTGGCGCGGTGGCAGGCGACGGAATGGTCATGGGCGGCGCGAATGTCAGGGTCGGCCATCAAACGGTCAAACTCGGCCTGCGCTGCGGGGATCATGCGCTGGATGGACCGGTCCTCATCGAGGTTATGGTTCATGCGGAACCAGTAGTTCAGCCCCTGATCCCGATCGACATGGTTCACCCGGCCTCGGTCGCGCTTGACCAGAAAGCTTTCCGCGCTGCGTACGGCATAATGGTTCAGCTGCGCCCAGTCATAGCCATAGGTTTCAGTGGTCGAGCGCCAGGCATTGCGGAAGGATTCCTTCGGCATGGGCTTGCCCGACCCATTCAGCCAGCGCACCTCGCTCCAGAGATCGGGCTTCAGCCCCTTGGGACGGTGGACGCCGAATTTCTTGTAGATGTCGATATTGCGGAACAGGGTCTTGAAACCCCAGGCTTGGTGGGGTTTGCGGACCAGCTCGGGCGCGCAGCGGGTGAATTGGTCGATGAGGAAGCGGTCCTCATAGCCATGCACCTCGGAATTCCCGAACAGCCGCCAGGTGAGAGAGATCATGTTGGCGGTGCCCATGGCGGTGTAGAGCGCCTTCAGCGTCCCGTCGCCCACCTTCACATTGATGAATTCATCTACATCCATGCAGATGCCCCAGCCGCAATTCTGCATCACCGGTTCGGTTTCGGCGGCCTGCAATGCGGCATGCTGGGGTTTCAACTCGCCCCCCGGCTTCCAAGGGTTGGGGCGGTGCTGCACGATGCCCTTGGCGGTCAGCATCTCGAGCATGGTGTCCGTGCCGTCGGTGCAGTCATTGGTGTAGATGAGAAAGTCATCCACCCCGATGGCCCGATGATAGGCCAGCCATTCCAGAATGAAGGGGCCTTCGTTCTTCATGGTGGTAATGATGGCCGTGCGCCCGCCATCGACGGCCAGCGGCGCCGCCGCGCGGGGTTTCGAGACCGGCGGGCGGATCGGTTTGTGGCCCAGCAGCCCCCCGGACAGCGCCAGCAGCGCTTCATCCTCGATCAGCGATGATTTGGGGGCCAGCTCGCCCGAGCTGCGCCCCGGCACCCGGATCGCCATGGCGCGCAGGAAGGGGACGACGCCGTCCTCATCCGGTTTGACATAGGCGACACGGGCCATGCGCCAGCTGTTTTCCAGCCCCGCCTTGCCCGGCGCCACGCCCCAGCGGGCGATGCCCCGGCGGCCATCGAACTGTCGGCAGACGTGATCGCCAAAGGCGGCTTCGCGCCCCGGACGCACCCGCCACGGATAGATGCGGTGGCCCACCAGCATCACCACGCCATGCCGGGCCGTCTCGCAAAGGTCAAAGGCGCTGGGCGCCCCTTCGGCACGGGGGGCAAGGATATCTGTCACATCGAGCGTGAGGACTGCCCGCGCCTCGGCCAGAAAGCGCCATTTCGCCAGTTCCAGCAGGCTGCCTTCCCCCAGCGGGCTACGCCAGGGGTCGGGGGCGGGGGGCTCCATCCGGTCTTTGCCGGGGGCGTCGGGGGCCAGAAAGACGTGGTTCTCCGGGCCGAGGTCGGGCTTGCCCACCGGCACGGGGACATCGACCACCACCACCTTCAGATCCGCATCCCCCAGCGCCTGCGCCAGATCGGTGACAAAGGTCTGTGGCGCCTCGCCGGGCAGGCGATTGAAGATCAGCGCTCCTTGCAGCCCGTGGTGGCGCGCGTGATAGCGTAGCCCCTCGGCCACCTGTTCGGGCGTTTCTTCCAGACGAAAGCCCAATGTCACGTTGAGGTCACGGAACAGCTGCGTTTCAACATCACACGCCGGAACCTCGAGGCTGCGCCCCCCGGTCAGGGCCAGCCGGTCAGGCCCGTCGCCCGTGCGATCGGCCACCACGAGGAGCGAGCCGCCCAGCGGTCGTACCTCTTGGGGCAAGAGACACCCCGGCCCGCCATCGGGAAGCACGGCGGCTGCATCGGCCCCCGCTGCAAAGAACAGATGCAGCCGCCTGTCCGACGCGACCGCATCAAGAAGGACTGGCAGGCCGTCTGCGTCCGTCGGCCGGGCAAGAAGGCGGCGATGCAGCACCTGCGCTACGGCCATTCCCGTCTGCGATTTGCGCGGCGGCTTGCCTTTTTGCTCCGGTTGATCCTTCGGCATGCCTGCCCAATCCTTTGCCGTCAAATCCTGGCCCTTGGTATGACCCCGGGAAACAGATGCCATCATCGTTAACACGATGGCAACAATAGGGCAAAGACCCGGCCATTCGTCTGTCCGGGTGATTGGCAAAATGTGCTTTATCCGTCAGAGTGTTCCGAAAGATGGATCAAGCGGGTCGCTATGGCCCGGACGACGGGCGGGTGTCATGGCAAGAGTGCGCGAGGTTGGAACGCTCTGGATCGGGGGGGCGCTGAGCTGGATGGAGCAGCTCTGCCTCAAATCCTTCGTCGATGCAGGGCAGAAGATCACGCTCTTTTCCTACGAGGACATCCCCAATGTCCCTGAAGGCGTCATCCGCCGCGACGGGCGCGAGATCCTCGATACCGACAATTTCCTGAAATACGAAAAGAAGAACAGCTTCGCGCTGTTTGCCGATCTGTTCCGCCTGCACATGATCCGCAAATGCCCCGGCATGATCTGGGTCGATACCGATGTCTATTGCCAGGCACCGATGACCTACGAGTCCGACTATGTTCTGGGGTTCGAGCTTCCGGGCTCCAAGCGGGTGAACAATGCCGTTCTGGGCCTGCCCGCCGACAGCGATGTGCTGCGCGCGATGCTGGACTTTACCGAAGACCAGTTTCCCAACCCCGAATTCATGCGCCCCGAGGAGCGCGAGGCGCTTGAAGCCGCTGCGATGGCCGGTGATCCCGTGCATGTGACGCAGATGCCCTGGGGCGTCTGGGGGCCGCTGATGGTCACCCATTTCATTCATCGTTTCGGGCTGATCGATCAGGTGCAGCCGCTGCAGGCCTTTTACCCGGTCCCATTCCCGCGTCGGCGCGAATTCCTGCGCCGGGCCGAAGTGGCGGATATGTCGATCACCAAAGCCACGACGGCGCTGCATGTCTGGGCCTCGAACAAGAAAGAGCTGGGCACCCGTCATGGCGGGCTGCCTGCACCCGGAAGCTGGTTCGACCGTGCCTGCCGCAAACATGGCATCCGCCCCGGTGCGGCCCCCATCCTTGCCCGCGGCAACCGCCAGTTCGAGGCAACGCTGCTGGAGCGGATCGATCTTGAGGACGTGTCCGTCTTTGCCGATGTGACCGGCGCCTCGCCCATGCTGGGGCTTTTCGCGCATGAGCGCTGGGGCTGTGATGTCCTGCTGGTCGATCTGGACAAGCGTGGCGGCTTTGCCAAATCGCCGTCGCGCTGGCTGCGGAAGTACCGGGAATACCTGCTGGATCAGGGCGTGGCGCCGGAAAAGATCCGCGAAGCCCGCAGCGTCGCCGATCTTGAAGGCTGCGAGGTGATCGCCAATCTGTCGGGCTTTGGCGATACGCTCAAGATCGCGCATCTTGAGCCGGTTTTGGACAATTGCCTGACCGCCTCGACGATCCTGCTTGCCGATGTGCGCAAGGGCTCGGGTGCCTTTCCCTTCCTCAACCGCTATGGCGAATGCGAAATCCTGTCGAACCGCAGGCTCGATGATCAGTCGGTGCATCGGGTGATGTTCCGTGCGACCCGCGTCACTGCCCGCGAAAAGGGCGCAGGCAATGCCGCCGATTGGGCCGGGATCGCAGCAGGGCTTGCGGGCGAAGAGGGCTGGTATCGCGCCAATAGCGACCACTCCTTCCTTTTCGTGCCGCGGGATGCCGACACGCTGGTCGTGACCTTCGACAACCTCGATATCGCGATGGAAAAGCGCGAGGACCGCCGTCCCTGGGGCTTTTCCTTCATCGAAAAGCAGGGCTGGTCCATGCTGGGCGTCATGGCGAATGGCTGGACCTGGTATCGTGACCCCTGGGTTTGGGATCAGTTCGACGATCTGGCGCAAAGCGGCTTCTTCAAGGGCTTCCGCCGCGTGGTCTTTTATGGCGCCTCCATGGGTGGCTATGCCGCCTGCGCCTTCAGCGCGGCCCATCCGGGCTGCGAGGTGCTGGCCATCAGCCCGCAATCCACGCTCGACAAGACGCTCGTCCCCTGGGAGACGCGCTATGTCATCGCCTGGGGGCGCGATTTTTCGGGGCGCTATGGCGATGCGGCGCTGGTGTCGGCGGCGGCGGCCAAGGTCACGCTGCTTTATGATCCCTATGAGGCGCTCGATTCCGCCCATGTGGCGCGGTTCGAAAACCCCAATGTGCTGAAGCTGCGCGCGCCGCTTCTGGGCCATCGCCTCGGGTCCAGTCTGCAGCAGATGGGGGTGCTGTCGCCGATCACGCTGGGCGCCCTGAACGGCACCCTGACCGAGGTGGATTTCTATCGCACCCTGCGCGCCCGCAAGAGCTTTGGCCGCTACCAGAAAGAGCTGTTCAAGAAGGCCATGGCCCGCGGTCGCCCCGATCTGGCCCGACGTGTCGGCCGCTTCGTGCTGACGCGCGGCGCGAACCGCTACATCCGCAAGGAAATGGCCACCCTCGCCTGACCCCTCCAAAGGTCTTGGGGGTGGTCTTGGCCCTTGACCGCGACCGGCCGCCCCTGTCAGCATCCCCCAAAGCTGAGGAGCAGCCGTGACCGAGATCCCGCCCCCCGGAGTGCCGCAATCCATCGATGCGGTGGAACAGATGCTTGCCGCCGAAGGCTATGTCGCGGCGCGCGCGCTTTCGACCGTGGTCTTTCTGGCCCTACGCCTTGGCCGGCCGCTGTTTCTGGAAGGTGAGGCCGGGGTGGGCAAGACCGAAATCGCCAAGGTGATCGCCCGCGCGCTCGGGCGGCGCCTGATCCGGCTGCAATGCTATGAGGGGCTGGATGCGGCCTCGGCCGTGGCGGAATGGAACTTCGCCGCGCAGATGGTGGCGATCCGCACCGCCGAAGCGGCCGGAGGCGCGGACCGCGATCTTCTGAAGACCGAACTGTTCACCGAAGACTTCCTGATCGAACGCCCGCTTCTGGCCGCCATGCGCCCGCAACCCGGCGGTCCCCCCGTCCTGCTGATCGACGAACTCGATCGCACCGATGAACCCTTCGAGGCCTATCTGCTCGAGGCCCTCTCGGATTTCCAGGTCACCATCCCCGAACTTGGCACCGTACGCGCGCCCAGCCCGCCCATCGTCATCCTGACCTCCAACCGCACACGCGAGGTGCATGATGCCCTCAAGCGCCGCTGCCTCTATCACTGGGTCGATTACCCCACCGCGGAACGGGAACAGCAAATCCTCACCGCCCGCTGCCCCGAGGCGCAAGAGGCGCTGTCGCGCGAAATCGTGGCCTTTGTCCAGAAACTCCGCACCGAGGATCTTTTCAAGAAGCCCGGCGTCGCCGAAACCATCGACTGGGCGAAATGCCTGCTTGCGCTGGATGTGATCTCCCTCACCCCCGAGGTCATCGCCGATACGCTGGGCGCCATCCTCAAATATCAGGACGATATTCAGAAACTGCAGGGCTCGGCCGCAAAACGCCTGCTCGATGACATTCGCAAGGATCTGGCCCCCGCATGACCCTGCTCCCCTTTCATCTTGGTCAAAATATCCCACGGGGGGTGCGGGGGGCGTGAAGCCCCCCGCGTGCACCGATGGCCACCTATGCCGACCTCGCGCTTCCTGATGATGGCAAGCTTTCGCGCAATATCCTGTGGTTCGCCCGGGCGCTGCGGAAGGCGGGGCTGCCCATCGGGCCGGGCCGGGTGATCGATGCCATCACCGCGGTGCAGGCGGTAGGATTTACCGAACGGCGCGATTTCTACTGGACGCTGCATGCCTGCTTTGTCAGCCGCCCCGAACATCGCGCGGTCTTTGCGCAGGTCTTCCGGCTCTATTGGCGCGATCCGCGTTACATGGAGCAGATGATGTCGCTCATGCTGCCCGCCATTCGCGGCGTGCAAGAGGAACGTCGCGCCGAGGCCGCCGAAAAGCGCGCGGCCGAGGCGCTGCTTGACGGTGCAAACCGCGACCTGCCGCAGGCCCCCGAGGCCCCGTCAGACGATGATCAGGTCGAGATCGACGCCTCGGCCACCATGGCGCGGGAAGAGCGGCTGAAAACGCTCGATTTCGAACAGATGTCGGTGGCCGAGATTGCCGCGGCAAAGCGGATGCTGGCCAAATTGCAGCTTCCTGTCCGCCCGCTGCCATCGCGCCGGCAGGTTCCGGCATTGACGGGGCGGGCTATCGACCCCCGCGCCACGCTGCGCGCGGCCCTGCGGCAGGGCGGCGAGATCACGTCACTGGCGCACCGTCGCCCCGCCACGCGCTGGCCCAATCTGGTGGTGCTGTGCGACATTTCGGGGTCGATGTCGCAGTATTCGCGCATGGTGCTGCATTTCCTGCATGCCGTAGCCAACCGCAAGGGGCAGGGCTGGGCGCGGGTGCATGGGTTCACCTTCGGCACGCGGCTGACCAATATCACCCGCCACCTGCGCCAGCGCGATGTCGATGCCGCGCTGCGCGCCGCGGGGGCCGAGGCGCAGGATTGGTCGGGCGGCACCCGAATTGGCGCCTGCCTGCACAACTTCAACCGGGATTGGTCGCGCCGCGTGCTGGGGCAGGGGGCGGTGGTGCTGTTGATTACCGATGGCCTTGACCGGGATGACAGCGGCCAGCTTGCGCGCGAGATGGAGCGGCTCCACCTCTCGGCCCGCCGCCTGATCTGGCTGAATCCGCTGCTGCGCTGGGAAGGGTTTGCCCCGCGGGCCACCGGCATCCGGGCGATGATGCCCCATGTCGATGCCTTTCGCGCGGGCCATTCCATCGCCTCGCTGGAATCGCTTGCGGCGGCCATTTCCGACCCGGCCGATGCGGGCGAAAAGGCCCGGATGCTGGCCTTGCTGGCAGGATCGTGACTGTTCGTGAACGAACAGAGTCTGTTCAGATTCAGTGAATTGTGTGCAGATCAGCCCCTGTGCAAATTGTGCACATGCAGCATGGCTGCGCTGAAACAGCTCACGACGGAGTATCATTGTGATCCGCCTTTCCACCCTTTCCCTGATTGCTGCCCTTTCCGCCGCCCCGGCCTTCGCCGCGCCCGAGGCCTATGTGCTGGACCCCAGCCACAGCCAGATCGTGTTCAGCTATAACCACCTTGGTTTCTCGACCGGCTATGGCATGTTCTCGGGCTTCGAAGGCAAGATCGCCTTCGACCAGGCTGAACCGGCCAATTCGTCGGTGGAAGTGTCCTTCCCGGTGAAAACCATGCTGACCGGCTGGCAGGCGCGTTTTGATCACTTCATGTCGCCCGATTTCTTCGGCGCCAATGCAGACAGCGACGTGACCTTCAAATCGACCGGGATCGAAGTGACCGGCGAAAAGACCGCCAAGATTTCGGGTGATCTGACGCTGAACGGCGTGACCAAGCCGGTCGTGCTGGATGCCACCCTGACCCAGACCGGCGAACACCCGATGGAGAAAAAGCCGTGGGCTGGTTTCACCGGGACCACTGTGCTGAAGCGTTCGGACTTCAACCTTGGCATGTTCGCGCCCTATGTCAGCGACGAAGTGAATGTCCAGATCTCGATCGAGGCATCCAAAGCAGAGTGATTTTTGCCCAAGGGCAAGAGAGAGGGCCGGGTTTTCCCGGCCCTTTTTCGTTTGGGGCGGCGTTATGCCCTGTCGCGTTACGCCTTGTAGGCCAGCCGCAACCCGCCCCAATGCCGCCCCTGCACGAAGATCGGGGCCGAGACATCCTTCATCATCACGAATTGCCCGTTGCCCATGTCGCGCCGATAGGCCTGCAGCAGGAAGGGGCGGGTGCTTTGCCCGGCGCCCAAGCCGACGCGGTCGTTGAAGATGCGGCGATTGCGGCAGTTGGCGGCATTCCAGACGGGGTCATTGGGGCGCTGGGGCTGGCTGAATTTCAGGTTGTGGGTGGGCAGATAGCCGTTGCGATCCACGCAGGCGGCAAAGACCACGCGGGGCGACAGTTCCAGCAGCGGTTCCTGATGGGCGGGCAGCAAGCGATCGGTGATCGCGGTCATGCGCGACATGACCTGCGCCGGGTCGCTGCCCGGCACGGGGCGGTAATCGGTATCGAACAGATCGTCGATGCCGATCATCCCGGCGGTCAATGCCTGTTCGAAGGCTGCGGAAATGGCTGCAGCGGTTGATTTCACCGCGGTGACATAGGGTGTATCGACCGTGGTAACGCCCAGCCTTGCACAGAGGCCGATCAGGTTTTCGCCCTTGCCCAGAACGCCATAAAGTTCCTGTCGCAGGTCGCTGAGCCGGGTGGAGCTGTCGGCCACGCCTTCGCTGATCCCGGCAATCCCGGTGCGGAACTGCGTCAACGCCTGGCCGCTGCGGCTGGCGGCCTCGGCAATCGCGTGCTGGCGCGTCACCACATCATCCACCGCCCCCGCGATCCGCAGCATCACGGCATCCACCCCTTCCGACCTTTGCCGCAAGGCACCTGCACGGTCGCGGGCACCTTCCGATGCGCTGATCAGTGCCCCGGTCTGTTCCGCAAGGCCGCCCAGAGTGGTCTGGATCTCTTCTGATGCATCCTGCGTCTGGTTCGACAGGGCCTTGATCTCGCGCGCGACCACCATGAAGCCTGCACCGGCCCGGCCCGCCCGTGTGGCCTCGATCGCGGCATTGATGGCCAGGATGTTTGTCGTGCGGGCGATCGAGAGGATATCGCTGATCACCCGGTTCACGCGCTCGAGCGCGGTCTGGAGCGCGTCGATGCGTTGCCCGATGGCCGCCACCTCACCCGAAAGGGTCTGGATCCCGTCGGTGATCGTGGCCACTTCGCGCTGGCCATCGCCCACGCAATCGCGGGCGCGCCCGGTGGCGGCTAGTGCCTCGCTGGCCGAGGTGTTCACAGTGGAGTTCGCTTCGGCCATGCGGGCGACTTCGGCGCCGAGATCTGCAAAAACGCGCGCTTGACGGGCAAGCGCGCTATCCAGATCGTCGACATGGCCATTGGCTTCCGCCAGGGAAAGGCAAAGACCGCCCGCATCGGCAGAGATCTGCTGGAACGTCTCGGTGCGGTCTGTTGCATTCATGGTCGGGCGTCTCTGATGCAGCGGGGGCTTTCACAGAGGATAGACGGCTGGCGCGGTCGGAAAAGACGCCCGCCCGACAGTTGGATACAGCCTTTCGCATGGTTCCGGGCTGTTCATCCGCCGCGCGAAGGTGCGCGGCGGCGTTCTACTGACAAGTTTTCCGGTCAGGGCTGTCGAATCGCGGTCAGCGTGATCGTCACGCCGACCTGGAACCCGACAGTTGATTCGTCGCCATAGCTTGCGCCCATGCCGAAGGCGCGGCGGTCGAGAACGGTGCTGCCGGACATTTCTGCGCGGTCGCCCGACAGGGTCAGGGTGAAGGGCAGGCTGACGGGCTGTGCGCTGCCGCGCAACGTCAGGGTGCCTTTCGCCTCATACCCGGTGGTGGCGGGCAGGATGTCGGCTTCGAACACCGCGGTCTTGTGGGTGGCGGTGTCAAAGAACTCGGGCCCCTTGGCTTGATCGGTGACAGACCCAAGCGTCAGGCTTGCCGTGTCGATGGTCACGGTGACATGGCCGTTTCGCCCGTCAACCGGGGTTTCGTTGAACTGGATATCGGCCTGCCAGCTGCCGAAGCTGCCGCCTACATCCGCGCCCATCTGTTTGACGGTAAATCCAAGCGTGCCGCTTTCCACGACCCAGTTGGCATCGGCTGCAGCAGGGGCCGGGGCAGGCGCTGGGGCCGTCGCAACGGGGGCGGGCGCAATGGGGGCGGGCGCTGCGGGGGGCGGCGCCGTCAGCGACACGGCCGCGGCAGCCCCCACCACATAGATGCCAAGGGCGGCCAGCGCCGGGGTCAGCGGATGGCGGCCGGCCTGTCCGGCCTCATGCCCGCGGGCCATGCGGGCCAGCGTGGCGTCGCGGTCAATCAGCGCATGTTTCAGCGCCCCGGCGACATGCAGCACGATCGAGGCGATCAGCACCTTGCCAAAGAGCCAATGCACCGCCGTGGCAGCCGTGGCCACGGTTTCGGATTTCGGCACGAAGGGCAGGGTCTGTCCAAAGGGCCAGAGGATCGGGGCAAAGCCTTCGACCGCGGCATGATGCACCCAGCCCGACAGCGGTACCACCAGCATGGCAAGGTAGAGCGACCAATGGATCAGCTCGGCCAGCAGGGTTTCCAGCTTGCGCTCGGGGTGGAGCGGGGCGGGGCGGGTTTGCGTCAGCGCCCAGAGGATGCGCGCCGCCGCCACGAAGAAGGCGGCAATGCCGATGGTCTTGTGCAGAGAAAAGACCTGCGCCTTGGCGGCCAGCGCGGCCGAACTGTCATAGGGCAGGGATTCGGCATAAAGGCCAAGTGCGATGGACGACAGAATAAGCAACGCGGTCAGCCAGTGCAGGCTGCGCGCGACAGACCCGTAACGGGTGGCGGAATTGGAAATGGACATGGGCGTCTCCTGACTCTGGCGCGTTAGGTAGCAAAGCGCGGCAGATCGTGGGAGGGGCCGGGGGCGCACAGCCCCTGTGCATCGTGGCAGTGCTGTCGATGGATTTCAGAAAACCCTTTCAGATCAGATCGATAACGGGCATCCCGATGTCTTGCGTGAAGGTCACGATCACGAGAGCCGCGCCCGCCCCGTTGCCATCTGCATCAAAGGACAGCACGTGCTGGGCCGGATCATAGATCCAGCGGTCGCTGCCGTCCTGCGGGGCGCCAGTGACGATATCGCTGGCCGATACGCGCCCGGTGGCCCGGCCATAGCCGAAATCCCAACCTTCGAATTGCAGGTGATCTTCGTCCGCCGTGAAGTCGGTGATCGTGTCGCCCGCTTCGCTCCGGTGGAGCCAGATGAAGCCATCGGCGCCGCTGCCACCGCTGAGGAGATCGGCCCCCACCCCGCCGATAAGGCTGTCCGCGCCCGCGCCCGCCTGCAGCGTATCGGCCCCGGCGCCGCCATCCAGCAGATCGTTGCCTGACGGGGCCGAAAGGTCTTGCAGCAGGTCATAACCTGCACCGCCATAGAGGCTGTCATCCCCCGCCCCGCCATCCAGCGTGTCACTGCCCGCTTTGCCCGCCAGCAGATCGGTGCCCAGCCCGCCATGCAGTGTGTCCTGTCCGGCCCCGGCCAAGAGGGAATCGTTTCCTGCGCCGCCCTCGGCAAACATCTGCCCCGAGAGCTGGGTGGTCAGATCGTCATCAATCAGGTCATCGCCGTCGCCGCCCAGCAGGGTATCGCGGCCGAACCCCGAAAGCAGGGTATCGTCGCCGTCGCCACCCAGAAGGCGGTCATGGCCATTGCCCCCCGACAGGTGATCATTGTCCAGACCGCCCGAGAGTGTGTCGTTCCCCTGACCGCCATTCAGGCTGTCATCCCCGAGATTGCCCAGGACGGTGCTGTGGCTGAAGCGGCTGGTCGACTGATCGGTAAAGGCATCATTGCCATCGCCCAGATCAACCGGACCTGACAGGGTGCCGCTGCTGGTGATCCGGTCATTGCCGCCGCGCATCTCGAGCCGCCCGGTCAGGGTGCCGGTGTTGGTGACAAGATCAATTCCGTCGCAGCCATAGATGCCAATGGCCCCGTTGATCCGGCCACTGTTCGCCAGGCGCAGCGTGCCAAGGCCGAAGGGCGCGTAGATGCCGTAATTCACGCCGGAAATCTGACCGCTGTTCTGGATGACGGTGGTGCCTTCATCGCGGATCAGCGCCCAGATCCCGGCATTGGCGCCGTGGATCCGCCCGGCGCTGGTCATGGTGGTGCCGATGCCATCCAGCACGACACCGTTGGAATGGCTGTAAAGCCCGCGTCCGCCCGCCGTGATCACGGCTGTTGCACCGATGATGACGTTGCATGTTTCCGCCGTGCCGAGCATCTTGAGCCCGTCATCTTCGCCATGCAGGGTGCCATGGACGGTGAAGGTGTGGCGCCCCTCCCAGCAGGCGACGCCGTTGGCCACGTTGGAAAAGACCGTGACCCCTGCCGCGACGAAGATATCGTCATTCTGGAAGAGCAGGTAGCCGTCAGCCTCACCGTTGACGCTTGTGGCGGTAATCAGGGCCATGGCTGCAGTTTTCCGTTCGATTGTATATGAATTGTAAACTATTGAAATATATCGTAATTCTGGCGGCCTGTCACCTGTGCTTCGGCCGAATGTGGTAAAAATATGGCGCCCCTGTGGCGGAGCAAGGGTCAAGTGCCTGTGGTGGGCTGGTTTTTTCGCAAAGATTGCGCCTGCGCCCGCTTCCGGCTAATCCGGGGAAAACGAGTTCTGGAGGACGCATGAGCCGCGCATTCGTATTTCCCGGTCAGGGGGCACAGACCATCGGCATGGGCCGGGCCCTGGCCGAAGCCTATCCGGCCGCCAAGGCCGTCTTCGACGAGGTCGACGAGGCGCTGGGGGAAAAGCTGTCGGCGCTGATCTGGGAGGGCGACATTGCGGCGCTCACGCTTACGCAGAATGCCCAGCCCGCGCTGATGGCGACGTCGATCGCCGCGCTGCGCGCTCTGGAAGCCGAGGGGCTGGGGATCGAGGCGGCAAGCTTTGTCGCGGGCCATTCGCTGGGGGAATATTCCGCGCTCTGTGCGGCGAAATCGCTGCGCCTGTCGGATACGGCACGTCTGCTGCGCGTGCGGGGCCAGGCGATGCAAGAGGCCGTGCCGGTGGGCGTGGGCGCGATGGCCGCGCTGCTGGGCCTTGATTTTGACACCGCGACCGAGGTTGCGGCCGAGGCCGCGCAGGGCGAGGTCTGTCAGGCTGCCAATGACAATGACCCCGCGCAGGTGGTGGTTTCGGGCCACAAGGCCGCGGTGGAGCGGGCGGTCGAGATTGCCAAGGCGCGCGGCGCCAAGCGCGCGCTGATGCTGCCGGTGAGTGCGCCCTTCCACTGCGCGCTGATGCAGCCTGCCGCCCATGTGATGGCCGAGGCGCTGGCGGCGGTGAACATCGAAAACCCGGTGGTGCCGGTGGTGGTGAATGTGCGGGCCGAGGCCGTGTCCGAGGCCAACCGCATCCGCGACCTGCTGGTGGCGCAGGTCACCGGATCGGTGCGCTGGCGGGAAAGCGTGCTCTGGATGGAGCAGGCCGGTGTGACCGAGTTCTGGGAGATCGGCGCGGGCAAGGCGCTGTCGGGCATGATCAAGCGCATCGCCAAGGGCGCCGAGACCCGCGCGGTGGGCACGCCCGAGGATGTGCTGGCTGCCAAGGGCTGATCGCCCCGCGCGGGAGGCGAGGGGAGCGGGGGGCTATCTGCCCCCCAAGGCCTGCGGCCTTTCCCCCCGAGGATATTTCAAGACAGAAAATGCACTGGCCGCGGGCCATGCGGGGAAGGGACTGCGATGTTTGATCTGAGCGGGAAGAATGCATTGGTGACGGGCGCCTCGGGCGGCATCGGCGGGGATATCGCGCGGGCGCTGCACAAAGCGGGGGCGGTGGTGACGCTGTCGGGCACGCGGCTGGCGCCGCTGGAGGCGCTGGCGGAGGAGTTGGGCGAGCGCGCCCATGTGGTGACCTGTGATCTGTCGGATGCGGCGAGTGTCGAGGCGCTGCCCAAGGCCGCGGCCGAAAAAATGGGATCGGTCGATGTGCTGGTGAACAATGCCGGGATCACGCGCGACAATCTGTTCATGCGGATGTCGGATGAGGAATGGCAGTCGGTTTTGGATGTGAACCTGACGTCGACCTTCCGGCTGTGCCGGGGCGTTTTGCGCGGCATGATGAAGGCGCGCTGGGGGCGGATCGTCAATATCTCGTCCGTGGTGGGGGCGACGGGCAATCCGGGGCAGGGCAACTATGCGGCCTCGAAGGCGGGCATGGTGGGCATGTCCAAGTCGCTGGCCGCGGAAGTGGCGAGCCGGGGAATCACCGTCAATTGCGTGGCGCCGGGTTTCATCACCACCGCGATGACCGACAAGCTGAATGACGAGCAGAAGGCGCGCATCCTGACGCAGGTGCCGGCGGGGCGGATGGGAACCTCGGGCGAGATTGCGGCGGCGGTGCTGTATCTGGCAAGTGCCGAGGCGGGCTATGTGACCGGCACCACGCTGCATGTGAACGGCGGCATGGCGATGATCTGACGCGGGCGGCGGCAGGCTGGGCCATGGAAAGGGTTTGCCAAGCCTGTGCCTGCTTGCTATAGCGCCAACGGAACCACTGAGGCCGAAAAGGCTTTGGTGCCCTGCCGAACGCGGGGGAAACAGCCTCGGGGCGGACCCCCGTGGCAGGGACACCAGACCGGGGGCAACCCCGCAACGTAATGAGGAAGTGACATGAGCGACATCGCGGATCGCGTGAAGAAGATCGTCGTCGAGCATCTCGGCGTCGAAGAGGACAAGGTGACCGAGAGCGCCTCGTTCATCGACGATCTGGGCGCGGACAGCCTCGACACCGTCGAGCTGGTGATGGCCTTCGAAGAAGAGTTCGGCATCGAGATCCCGGACGACGCGGCCGAAACCATCCAGACCTTCGGCGACGCGGTCAAGTTCATCTCGGGCGCTGTGTAAGACAACGCCATCGAAGATGGATCTTCGCGGAAAGGCACCCCTTGCGGGTGCCTTTTTGCTTGGGGCCGGCGGGTTTTCGGCCGGGGCCATCCGACAAGAGCCTGCGATTGTTGCCTATCGGGTGCGGCCCGTGTATCACGTCGGGGCAATTCTGCCCCTTGCGGGCGTTCACGAGAAGGAAGCACCGATGCGTCGCGTTGTTGTCACGGGTCTGGGGATGGTCACGCCGCTGGCTTGCGGAGTGGAAGAGACCTGGAGCCGACTGCTGGCGGGACAATCCGGGGCGGGGCCGATCACGCGGTTCGATGCGTCGAATGTGGTCACGCAATACGCCTGTGAAATTCCGTTCGGCGACGGGTCGGACGGCACCTTCAACCCCGATGACTGGATGGATGCCAAGGACCGTCGCAAGGTGGATGACTTCATCCTCTACGGCATGGCGGCGGCGGTTCAGGCGGTGAAGGATGCGGGCTGGCAGCCCGAGGACGAGGAATCGCGCCTGCGGACCGGGGTGATGATCGGTTCGGGCATCGGGGGGTTGACCTCGATTGCGGAAACCGCGGTGCTGATCAAGGAAAAGGGGCCGAAGCGCGTGTCGCCCTTCTTCATCCCCGGCGCGCTGATCAACCTGATTTCGGGCCAGGTGAGCATCCGCTTCGGCTTCAAGGGGCCGAACCATGCGGTGGTGACGGCCTGTTCGACGGGCGCCCATGCCATTGGCGATGCGGCGCGGCTGATCATGCTGGGCGATGCGGATGTGATGGTGGCGGGCGGCGCCGAAAGCCCGATCAGCGAAATCGGGATCGCCGGGTTCAACGCCTGCAAGGCGCTGTCCACCAAGCGCGCCGATGACCCGACCAAGGCGAGCCGTCCCTATGACGCGGACCGTGACGGCTTTGTCATGGGTGAGGGCGCCGGGGTTGTGGTGCTTGAGGAATACGAACACGCCAAGGCGCGCGGCGCCAAGATCTATGCCGAGGTGCTGGGCTATGGTCTGTCGGGCGATGCCTATCACATCACCGCCCCGTCGGAAGATGGCGATGGCGGCTTCCGCAGCATGAGCGCGGCGCTGGCGCGGGCTGGAATCACCCCCGCGCAGGTGGATTACATCAACGCGCATGGCACCTCGACCATGGCCGACACGATCGAGCTGGGCGCGGTGGAGCGTCTGATGGGCGATGCTGCGACCAAGGCCACGATGTCCTCGACCAAGTCGAGCATCGGCCACCTGCTGGGCGCGGCTGGTGCGGTGGAGGCGATCTTCTGCGTGCTGGCGATCCGGGACCAGATTGCCCCGCCCACCATCAACCTGGATAACCCCGCCGTGCAGCCGAAGCTGGATCTGGCCCCGAATGCGGCCGTGAAGCGCAAGATCGACGTGGCGCTGTCGAATTCCTTCGGGTTTGGCGGCACCAATGCGAGCCTCGTGCTGGGCAAGGTGCGCGACTGATGTGGCGGTCGGTCGCCTCGAACGCGCTGACGCTGTTCATCTTTGTGTTGATCGGGCTGGCGGGTTTGCTGGCCTGGGGGCGGCAGGAATATCTGGGCAATGGTCCGCTGACGCAGGCCGTTTGCGTCCGGGTGGAGCGCGGCGCCTCGTTGAGTGCGGTGAGCCGCAACCTGCAGGAGCAGGGGGCGATCAGCGATGCGCGGATCTTCCGCATCGGGGCGAATTATTCGGGCAAAGCGCAGGGCCTCAAATTCGGGTCCTACCTAGTGCCGGAACAGGCCTCTATGGCGCAGATCCTTGATCTGCTGACGCAGGGCGGGGCTTCGACCTGCGGGCGTGAGGTGAATTACCGCATCGGCGTGGCCAAGGCCGAGATCGTGCTGCGTGAGCTGGACCCGGCGAACAACCGCTATGTCGAGGTGGTCAAGTTCGATCCTGCCGCCGAAGCTGCGCCGCAGCCCTATGTCGATGCCGCGCTGGAGGGGGATCTGCGCTGGCAGATCACGCTGGCGGAAGGCGTGACGAGCTGGATGGTGGTAGAAAGCCTGAAGCGGGCCGAATTCCTTGACGGCACCGTGGACGCCGTGCCGCCGGAGGGCAGCCTGGCCCCCGACGGCTATGTGGTCGAAAAAGGCATGTCGCGGGCCGAGCTGCTGGCCGAGATGCAGGCCAAGCAGAGCGCCACGCTGGCCGAACTTTGGGCGTCGCGCGCCGAGGGGCTGCCTTATGACACGCCGGAAGAGGCGCTGATCATGGCCTCGATCGTCGAGAAGGAAACCGGCATCGCGGAAGAGCGCAAGCGGGTGGCCAGTGTCTTCATCAACCGTCTGAACCAGAGCATGCGCCTACAGACCGATCCGACCGTGATCTATGGCCTCACCAAGGGTGAGGGGGTTCTGGGGCGTGGCCTGCGGCAGAGCGAGCTGCGCCGGGCAACCCCTTACAATACCTATCTGATTGACGGATTGCCGCCGACGCCCATCGCAAACCCCGGCCGCCTGTCGATCGAGGCGGCGCTGAACCCCGAAACCACGGATTTCCTGTATTTCGTGGCGGATGGCACGGGGGGGCATGTCTTTGCCAAGACCCTGGCGGAACATAACGCCAATGTCGCCAAATGGCGGGCGATCGAGGCGCAGCAGACCACGCCGCAGCCGTAAGGAAAGGGGAAGCGAGAGCTTCCCCTTTTTGCGTTCAGACCGGGTGTTGCGCAGATCCGGCAGGCAGCGCTCTTTCCGTTAAGATATTGAATATAATAAATTATTTGACATTCAGTCCCGATGTGGCTAGAGATGGTGTCGGGCTAGATGAAAAGTGAGAGCGACGGATCGGGGTGGCACCCGGCTCGTCGCTTTTTGCATTTCACTCGTGCGGAGGCATGAGAGGCGGGCGGCAACAGGATGGGAATTGAATTCTCCGTCGGGGAACACGGGCCGGAGGCTTTGCTGAAGGCATCGGAAGATCTGTATCGAGAGGTGGCGCTGGAATTGGCCGAAGCATCCCGCAGGGTGCGGGACGGCGAATTCGGTGAGGTCAAGGCGGCGATGCAAGCCGCCCGCGACCTGCGCGCCGCCTTTCAGTTGGTCATGGATGAGAGGACACGGGTTGACAAACTCCGCAAGCAGGTTGCCGGGGTCGCAGGAGGCGCCGGAGAATTGGATTTCGCCGCGGCAAGGTCTGAAATCGGGCGCCGCCTGGCTCGCCTCCGTGACGCAGGACACGGTGGATGAGTTTCTGAACGGTCTGAGCGATGCGGCGCTGCTGGCGCTGCCCTGGATGTTCGAGTTTTGGGCACTGCCGCATCAGCTCCCGCCGGAGGGGGCTTGGAAAAGCTGGGTCATCATGGGCGGGCGCGGGGCGGGCAAGACGCGGGCGGGCGCCGAATGGGTGCGGTCCATGGTCGAGGGGGCTGGCCCCACCGATCCGGGGCGGGCCACGCGGGTGGCGCTGGTCGGGGAAACCATCGATCAGGTGCGCGAGGTGATGATCTTTGGCGACAGCGGCATTCTGGCCTGTTCGCCCCCCGACCGCCGCCCGCAATGGGAGGCCACGCGTAAGCGGCTGGTCTGGCCGAATGGCGCGGTGGCGCAGGTCTTTTCGGCACATGAGCCCGAAAGCCTGCGCGGGCCGCAATTCGATGCGGCCTGGGTCGATGAGCTGGCCAAGTGGAAGAAGGCCGAGGAAACCTGGGATCAGCTGCAGTTCGCGCTGCGGCTGGGGCCGAACCCGCAGCAGGTGGTGACGACGACGCCAAAGAATGTGGCGGTCCTGAAGTCGATCCTGCGGAACCCGTCCACCGTGGTGACCCATGCGCCGACCGATGCGAACCGCGCCTATCTGGCGTCCTCGTTCCTGGAGGAGGTGAAGGCGCGCTATGGCGGCACGCGTCTGGGCCAGCAAGAGCTGGAGGGGACGCTGCTGGAGGATGCGGAGGGCGCGCTTTGGACCACGGCCATGCTGGAGCGTGGCCGGGTCGACCAGGTGCCCCCCCTGAGCCGGGTGATCGTGGCGGTGGACCCGCCCGTCACGGGCCATGGCCGGTCGGACGAATGCGGCATCGTGGTCGTGGGCGCGGTGACCGAGGGGCCGGTGCAGGACTGGCAGGCCTATGTGCTGGAGGATGCGAGCGTGCAGGGGGCCTCGCCCGATGCCTGGGCGCGGGCGGCGGTGGCGGCGATGGAGCGTCACGGCGCCGAACGTCTGGTGGCCGAGGTGAACCAGGGCGGCGATCTGGTGCAAAGCGTGATCCGCCAGGTGGACCCGCTGATCCCGTTCCGGGCGGTGCGGGCGAGCAAAGGCAAGGTCGCGCGGGCCGAACCGATTGCGGCGCTTTATGAGCAGGGGCGGGTCAGTCATCTGCGTGGTCTGGCCCGGCTGGAGGACCAGATGTGCCGCATGACCCTGCGTGGCTATGAGGGCCGGGGGTCGCCCGACCGGGTTGATGCGCTGGTCTGGGCGCTGACGGCGCTGATGGTGGAGCCGGGGCGGGCGTTGCGCCGCCCGCAGGTGCGGCTCTTGTAGGTCCGGCCTGCGGCCGGATGCCTCCGGCGGGGATATTTGGGCCAAGATGAAAAGGATCAAACCGAGACGAGGCTACCCCTGATGCGGTGGCCGGGGCAGCGCTTTGCCCGGGATCAAGGAGAGCGGAATGGTGTTCGATTTCCTGCGGCGCGCCGAAAAGGCGGCGCCGGAGCAGAAGGCCTCGGTAACGGGGCGGGTGGTGGCCTTTGGCAATGCGGGCCGTGTGGCCTGGAGCGCGCGGGACACGGTGAGCCTGGTGAAACACGGGTTTCAGGGCAATCCGGTGGGCTTTCGGGCGGTCAAGCTGATTGCCGAGGCGGCGGCGGCGCTGCCCTTGATCCTGCAGGATGCCGAGCGGCGCTATGAGGTGCATCCGATGCTGGATCTGATCCGGCAGCCGAACCCGGCGCAGGGGCGGGCAGATCTTTTCGAGGCGCTTTATGCGCAGATCCTGCTTTCGGGGAACGGTTATCTGGAGGCGGTGCCGGGCCTCGGTGATCTGCCGGCCGAGCTGCATGTGTTGCGCAGCGACCGGATGAGCCTTGTGCCGGGGGCCGATGGTTGGCCGGTGGCCTATGACTATACGGTCGGCGGGCGGAAACATCGGTTCGATATGTCGGGCGGTGCGGCGCCGATCTGCCATATCCGCAGCTTTCATCCGCAGGATGATCATTATGGCCTGTCCCCGCTGCAGGCGGCTGCGGTGGCGATCGATGTGCATTCCAGTGCTTCGGCCTGGTCGAAGGCCCTGTTGGACAATGCGGCGCGGCCTTCGGGGGCGATCGTCTATCGCGGCCCCGAGGGTGCGGGCACGCTGAGCCAGGATCAATATGACCGGCTGGTGGATGAGTTGGAGAGCAACCATCAGGGCGCGCGCAATGCCGGGCGGCCAATGTTGCTGGAAGGTGGTCTTGACTGGAAGCCGATGGGGTTCAGCCCCTCGGACATGGAGTTTCACGAAACCAAGCTATCGGCTGCGCGCGAGATCGCCATCGCCTTTGGTGTGCCGCCGATGCTGATCGGGATTCCGGGCGATGCCACCTATGCCAATTATCAGGAGGCGAACCGGGCTTTCTATCGCCTGACGGTACTGCCGCTGGTGTCGAAGGTCATGGCCTCGGTTTCGCATTGGTTGGAACGGCTGTCGGGGATGTCGGCCGAGCTGAAACCCGATCTGGATCAGGTGCCCGCGCTGGCGGCCGAGCGTGACCAGCAATGGGCGCGGGTGGGGGCGGCGGATTTCCTGACCCAGGCTGAAAAGCGTGCCCTGCTGGGTCTGCCGCGTCTTGCGGAGGAGGAATGAGCACGCGGGACCGCAGTTCCGGCGGGTCGCGCTTTCTCTATGACAGTTTTGAGGCGGCCCATGCCCGGATCGAAGCGAATGAGCGGGTCGCCGAGGAACGCTGGAACGGCCTGGAGTACCGGTTGGGCCAGATCGAGGGCACGCTGGAGCGGTTGGAAAAGCGCATCTGGCTGGGCGTGTACGGGGTTGCGGCCTTTCTGCTGGCGCAGGGGGCCGAGGCGGTGCTGAAAGCGGCGATGAGGTAGGCATGGGATATGTTCACGGATATGGCGCCCCCGAACGCAAGTTCGCCGGGCCCGAGGGCGGCGCAGGCCCGGCGCTGCAGCTGCAGGACGGGCAGGTGATCGAGGGCTATGCAAGCCTCTTCGGCAAACGGGATCAGGGGGGCGATGTGGTAATGCGCGGGGCCTATGCCGGGTCGCTTGCGCGGTTGAAGGCGTCGGGGCGTCGGGTGCGGATGCTCTGGCAGCACGATCCCATGCAGCCCATCGGCATCTGGGAAGAGGTGCGCGAGGATGCGACAGGCCTTTGGGTCAAGGGCCGCATCCTGACCGAAGTGGAAAAGGGGCGCGAGGCCGCGGCTCTGGTGGCGGCGGGGGCGATGGACGGGCTGTCCATCGGCTATCGCACCCTGCGGGCGGACCGCGACGCCAAAGGCGGGCGGCAGCTTGCGGAACTGGAACTGTGGGAAGTGTCGCTGGTGACATTTCCCATGCTGCCCGAGGCACGGGTTTCGGCCAAGTCCGAAACCGGGCAGGACACCTGGCGGCGGCTGGCGCAGGTCATCGACCATGCGCGCCTGACCGGGCCCGGGCGTTCGTCGGCCTGACGATTTCAAAGAGCGGGGAAAAGACCATGACCGAGCGTGACTCTCGGACCGGGGAAGGCTTGTCCGGACTTATGCGGATGGAGGGGCCGGACCCGGCGGCGGATGCAGTGACCGCCATGTCGGGGTTCCTAAGGGAAATCAATTCCTTCCGGGAAGAAGTTAAATCTGCGTTGCAACATCAGGAAGAGCGACTGACCATGCTGGATCGGAAAACCATGACCTTTGGGCGCCCTGCGCTGTCGACCTCGACCGAGGTGGAGGTGCCCCATGTGAAGGCCTTTGACGCTTATCTGCGTTCGGGCGATGACGATGGTCTGCGCGGCCTGGTGCTGGAGGGCAAGGCCATGTCCACCGCCGTGGCGGCCGATGGCGGCTATCTGGTCGATCCGCGCACCTCGGATACCATCCGTTCGATGCTGGTTTCGACCGCCAGCCTGCGCGCAGTGGCCAATGTGGTGCAGGTGGATGGGCCGACCTTCGATGTGCTGATCGACCGCAGTGAAGTGGGTTCGGGCTGGGCGACCGAGACCACGTCGCAGGCCGAAACGGCGACCCCCGCGATCGAGCGCATCTCGATCAAGCTGCACGAACTTTCGGCCATGCCGAAGGCCAGCCAGCGGCTTCTGGATGACAGCGCCTTTGACGTGGAAGGCTGGCTGGCCACCAAGATCGCGACCCGGTTCATCCGCGCGGAATCGGCGGCCTTCATCAACGGCGACGGCGTGGACAAGCCCAAGGGCATCCTGCTGCCGCCAAAGGTTGCCAATGCCAGCTGGACCTGGGGGAACCTCGGCTATGTGCCGACGGGCGCGGCCTCGGATTTCGCCACCACCAATGCGGCGGATTGCATCATCTCGCTGGTTTATGCGCTGGGGGCGGATTATCGCGCCAATGCATCGTTCCTCATGAACTCGAAAACCGCGGGCGCGGTGCGCAAGATGAAGGATGCCGATGGGCGCTTCATGTGGTCGGATGGTCTGGCGGCGGGGGAACCTGCGCGTCTGATGGGCTATCCGGTGCTGATCTGCGAGGACATGCCCGATATCGCGGCCAATGCCTATCCGATTGCCTTTGGCGACTTCGCCTCGGGCTATACCATCGCGGAACGCCCCGATCTGCGCGTGCTGCGCGACCCGTTCTCGGCCAAGCCGCATGTGCTGTTCTATGCCTCGAAGCGCGTGGGCGGGGACATCAGTGACTATGCGGCGATCAAGCTGTTGAAGATCGCTACGGCCTGACCTGACACCGGATGGCCGGGGTCCGCCTGACCCCGGCCTGTGGACGCGCGCCTGCAATGCGCCTTCTAGCTGCTCCCCCCTCCGTCCGAGTGGCGCAGGGCGCGCGTCCAGACCGCGATTGATGGGGGCCCGAGGAACACAGACATGATGTTGACCGAACAGACGACGGTGCCGCAATCGGCGCTGCCGCTTCAGGCCTTTCGCGAACATCTGCGCCTTGGCACCGGCTTTGGCGATGATGGCCTGCAAAGCGGGCTGATCGAAAGCCATCTGCGGGCGGCCATGGCCGCGATCGAGGGGCGGATCGGCAAGGCGCTGCTGACCCGCAGCTTCAAGTTGGTCCTTCCGGACTGGCGCGATGCGTCGGCGCAGGCCCTGCCGCTGGCGCCGGTGACTGCGGTGCAGAGTGTGACGGTGGTCGATGCGCAGGGCGGGACAACGGTGGTGGTGCCGGCGCGCTACAAGCTGCAGGTTGATGCCCACAGGCCGCGTCTGGTGGCGGTGGGGATGCGGCTGCCCACGGTGCCGACCGATGGCCAGGTCGAGATCGTTTTTACAGCCGGGTTCGGCGCGACCTGGGCGGCGCTGCCGGCGGATCTGGCGCAGGCGGTGATGCTTTTGGCCGCGACCCAGTATGAGACGCGCCATGACGGAGGCCCGCAACCCGGGCTGCCCCACGGGGTCCAGGCGCTGATCGAACGCTGGCGCAATGTGCGCGTGCTGGGGGGGCTTGGCGCATGATCGCCCCCTGCCTGAACCGCGCGCTGACGCTTGAGACCCGCGTCCGCCTGCCCGATGGCGCCGGGGGCTTTTCAGACAGCTGGCAGGCCCTGGGTCAGCTTTGGGCCGAGATGCGGGCCGGGGCGGGCCGCAATGCCGCGGGCGAGGAGGTGAGCCTTTCATCCACCCTGCACCGGGTCATTCTGCGGGCCGCCCCGCCGGGTGCCACTGCCCGCCCCGTGCCGGGCCAGCGCCTGACGAGCGGCACCCGCCACTTCGTCATTCTGTCGGTGACCGAAGCGGACCCGGCTGGGCGCTATCTGCTCTGCATCACCAAAGAGGAGTTCCCGACATGAGCTATGGCTCGGCTGCGGCGTTGCAGGCCGCCGTGTTCCAGCGCCTCGTCGCGGCCCTGCCGGGGGTTGCGGTGCATGACGCGCTGCCTGCGGGGGCAGGGCTTGGCACCTTCATCCTGCTGGGCCCCGAAGAGGTGGTCGATGCGTCAGACATCACCGGGCCGGGGGCAGAACACCGCTTTGTTGTCAGCATCCTGTCGGACGCCACCGGGTTCCTGCAGGCCAAGGAAACCGCCGTGGCCGTTTCGGATGCGCTGGTGGGGGCGCCCTTGACGCTTGGCCGTGGCCGGTTGGTCGGGCTGCGGTTTCTCAAGGCGCAGGCGCGGCGATTGGATCAGGGCGCGGCGCGGCGGATCGATCTGCGCTTTGCCGCCCGGATCGAGGGGTAAGCCCCCGAAACTCATCGGCTTTGTGGCGCGGCCCCTGTGGCCCCGCCTTCATTCCTGCAAACGGAGATCGCCATGGCGGTACAAAACGGCAAGGACCTGCTGGTCAAGATCGACATCAACGGCAGCGGCCAGTTCGAAACCATCGCGGGGCTTCGCGCCACGCGCATCAGCTTCAACGCCGAGACGGTGGATGTCACCAGCCTCGAAAGCCAGGGCGGCTGGCGCGAGCTGCTGGCGGGCGCGGGGGTGCGTTCGGCCTCGATCTCGGGCGCCGGGGTTTTTCGCGATGCCAATACCGACGAACGCGCCCGTCAGATCTTTTTCGACGGTGAGGTGCCGGATTTCCAGGTCGTGATCCCCGGTTTCGGGGTGGTTGAAGGCCCGTTCCAGATCACCGGCATCGAATATGCGGGCAGCCACAACGGCGAGGCGACCTATGAGCTGACGCTCGCCTCGGCCGGTGTCCTGACGTTCACGGCGCTCTGATGGTGAACCCTTGGGCCGGAGAAGTGGCGCTTCAGATCAACGGGCAGCGCCATGTGGCCAAGCTGACGTTGGGCACGCTGGCAGAGCTTGAGGGCAGCCTTCAGGGCGAGGGCTTGGTCGATCTGGTCGAGCGGTTCGAGAAAGGCCGCTTCAGTGCCCGTGATGTGTTGGCGGTGATCCTTGCGGGGTTGCGCGGCGGGGGGTGGCAGGGCTCTGCCGTCGATCTGGCCGGGGCCGAGATCGCCGGATCGCCGCTGCAGGCCATGCAATGCGCGGCCGAGCTGCTGGCACGGGCCTTCGCGCTGCCGGGGGGCGAATGACTGAAGCACCGCGCAGGCTGGATTGGCCGGGGTTGATGCAGGCCGGGCTGAAGGGGCTGGGCCTGACGCCTGACCGCTTCTGGCGACTGTCGCCGGTGGAACTGCGGATCATGTTGGGGGCCGAGGTGACGGCGGCCCCCCTGACGCGGGCACGGCTGCAAGAGCTTGCCCGCGCCTTTCCCGATGTGACGAAAGGGGCATCCGATGGTGCAACGTGAAAATCTGGAGGATCAGATCGCCGCGCTTGAGGCGACGCTGGGCACGACCGCGGGCGGGATCGCGGCCTTTGATGGAGAATTGGGCCGCCTGCGCGAAAGCCTGACCTTCACGGGCGCCGAGGTGGACCGGCTTGCCTCGGGCCTCGGGCGCGGGGTGCGGCGGGCCTTTGACGGCATGGTGTTTGACGGGATGAAGGCCTCGGATGCGCTGCGCGGTCTCGCGCAGTCGATGGTCGATACCGTCTACAACGTGGCGATGCGCCCGGTCCAATCGGCGGTAGGCGGGGCTTTGGCGCAGGGGCTGAACGGCGTGATGGGCAGCATCCTGCCCATGACCAAGGGCGGCGGTTTTACCGAGGCGCGCGTTCAGCCCTTTGCCAAGGGCGGCGCCGTCGCCATGGCTGCCCCTGTGGCGCTGCGCGGCCCCGCGCCCGGCGCGCTGACCGAGGCGCTGGCCCCTGTGGCCCGCGCTGCCGGGGACACGTCCAGCGCGGCAGGGCGCCCTCTCACCGTGGTGATGAACATTCAGACCCCCGATGTGCAGGGGTTCCAGCGCAGTCAGGCGCAGATCGCGGCGCAGGCTTCGCGGGCGCTGGCCCGCGGGCAGCGCAACCGCTGAGGACAGGAGAGGACCATGGGATTTCACGAAATCCGCTTTCCCGCGAACCTGAGCTTCGGCTCGGTCGGCGGGCCGGAACGGCGCACGGAAATCGTGATGCTGGCCAATGGATTTGAAGAGCGCAACACGCCTTGGGAACATTCGCGCCGCCGCTATGATGCGGGTGTGGGGATGCGGTCGCTGGATGACATCGCCGCGCTGATCGCGTTTTTCGAGGCGCGGCGCGGCCAGATGTTCGGCTTTCGCTGGAAGGACTGGTCGGATTACCGTTCCGGCCGCGCCTCGCAGCCGGTGACGGCCTTTGATCAGGAAATCGCCGTGGGCAATGGGCTGCGGACCGAATTTCAGCTGATCAAGACCTATCGCTCTGGCGGGCAGGCCTATGCCCGGCCTGTTCAGAAACCCGTGCAGGGCACGGTTCTCGTGGCGCTGGACCGGGATGAAAAGGTCATGGGCCAGGAGGTGACGGTCGATCCGCGCAGCGGCCTGATTACCTTCGAAACACCGCCCGCCAAAGGGGCGGTGATCTGGGCGGGCTTTGAATTCGACGTGCCGGTGCGGTTTGATACCGACCGCATCCAGACCTCGGTCGCGTCGTTTCAGGCGGGGGATGTGCCCAATGTGCCGGTGGTGGAGGTGCGGGTATGATGGGCGGGGCGCTTCAGGCGCATCTCGCCACTGGCACCACCACCATCTGCCGCGCCTGGGCCTTGATCCGGCGCGATGGTCGTGTGCTGGGCTTTACCGACCATGACCGCGATCTGGCCTTTGAAGGCTACTTCTTTCGCGCCGATACCGGCCTGACCGCCCGCGCGCTGCAGCAGACGACCGGGCTTTCGGTGGACAATACCGAGGCGATGGGCGCGCTCAGCGATGCTGCGATCACCGAGGCGGACATCATCGCAGGCCGCTATGACGGGGCCGAGGTCATCGCCTGGCTGGTCAACTGGGCAGATGTGGGGGAACGGAGCGTGCAATTTCGCGGCACGGTGGGCGAAATTACCCGCAGCGGCGGCAGCTTCACGGCAGAGTTGCGGGGCTTGGCCGAACGCCTGAACCAACCGCAGGGCCGCGTCTATCAGCGCAGCTGCAGCGCGGTGCTGGGGGGCGCGGGCTGCGGCTTTGATCTGACTCAGCCGGGCTTTGCCACCCTTGCAACACCCGTCACCGTCGAGGGGCAGCGCCTGTTCCGGTTTCCCCCGCTGCCCGAATTCGCGGCGCGCTGGTTCGACCGGGGCACGCTGATCGCCAAATCGGGCGCAGCGGCGGGCTTGCGCGGCATCATCAAATCGGATCGGCTGGATCAGGATGGCCAGCGCGTGATCGAGCTTTGGCAGGATCTGGGCGCGGCTGTCACCCCGCAAGATGAGATGCAGCTTTTGGCTGGCTGCGACAGACGGGCCGAAACGTGCCGTGAAAAATTCAACAATTTCCTCAACTTTCGGGGCTTTCCTCATATTCCGGGCGAAGATTGGCTGACTGCCTATCCCACTTCGGCCACGGTCAATGATGGTGGGAGCCTGCGGCGATGAGGGGCGATGCAGCTCTGATCGAGGCGCGGCGCTGGATCGGCACGCCCTATCTGCACCAGGCCTCAACCCTTGGGGCCGGCACGGATTGTCTGGGCCTTTTGCGCGGGGTCTGGCGCGTGCTCTACGGTGCCGAGCCTGAAGATGTGCCCGCCTATACGCAGGACTGGGCCGAACCTGCGCGGGCCGAGTTGCTGCTGACTGCCGCGCGGCGCCACCTGATCCCGCGCGCGCTGCCGGACGCCGCGCCCGGCGATGTGCTGCTGTTCCGGATGCGGGATGCGGGCATTGCCAAACATCTGGGCATTCAGGGCCGCATCGGCCCGGAACCCAGCTTCATCCATGCCTATACCGGGCATGGCGTCATCGAAAGCCCGCTGAGCGGCCCCTGGGCGCGGCGCATCGTGGCACGATTTGCTTTTCCGGAAGGACAACAGTGAATGGCGACCCTTCTTCTCTCGGCGGCCGGGTCCGCGCTGGGTGCGGGCTTTGGCGGCACGGTGCTGGGCCTTTCAGGGGCCGTGATCGGGCGGGCCGTGGGGGCAACCCTGGGCCGGGTGATTGACCAGAAAATCCTGGGCGGGGGCAGCGATGCGGTCGAGATCGGCCGCATCGACCGTTTCCGGCTGATGGGCGCCTCAGACGGCGCTGCGGTGGCGCAGGTCTTCGGGCGGATGCGCGTGTCCGGTCAGGTGATCTGGGCCACCCGCTTTCAGGAAAGCAGCCGCACCCAAGGCGGCGGCAAGGGCGTTCCGCGCCCTGAAACCACGACCTACAGCTATTCCATCAGCCTTGCCGTCGCGCTGTGTGCGGGTGAGATCACCGGCATCGGCCGCATCTGGGCTGATGGTGCGGAAATTGCGCCGGGAACACTGAACCTGCGGGTCTATACCGGCAGCGAAAGCCAGCTGCCCGACCCTCGTATCGAGGCGGTCGAGGGCGCAGATGCCGCCCCCGCCTATCGCGGCATCGCCTATGTGGTGATCGAGGATCTGGACCTTGGCCGGTTTGGCAACCGCGTGCCGCAACTGTCGTTTGAGGTGATCCGCCCCGCTCAGGGCGCGCTGGCAGATCAGGTGACGACCTTGCAAGAGGCTGTGCGGGGGGTGGCCCTTATCCCCGGTACCGGGGAATTCGCACTGGCGACGACCCCGGTGCATTACGGCGCGGGCGATGATGCCACGCGCAGCGCCAATATGAACTCGGCCCGCGAAACGCCGGATCTGCTCGCCTCGCTGCACAATCTGGAGACTGATCTGCCGAAATGCGGGTCGGTCTCGCTGGTCGTGTCGTGGTTCGGCAATGATCTGCGCTGCGGGCAGTGTGAGGTGCAGCCCAAGGTCGAACAGCTACAAGAGGAAGGCCGGGGTCAGGTCTGGCGGGCGGGTGGCATCGACCGCGCCGCCGCGCAGGTCGTGCCGCAGGTGAGCGGTGCCTCAGTCTATGGCGGCACGCCCTCGGACGCCTCGGTCATTCAGGCGATCCGCGCGATCCGCGCCTCGGGGCGCGAGGTGATGTTCTATCCCTTCATCCTGATGGAGCAGCTGGCCGGAAACGGGCGTGCCGACCCCTGGTCGGATGCCGCCGATCAGCCCGATTTGCCCTGGCGCGGGCGCATCACGCTGAACCGCGCGCCGGGGCAGGCAGGCAGCAGCGACCGCAGCGCGGCGGCGGCGGCCGAGGTTGCGGCGTTCTTTGGAAGCGCCCAGCCGGGGCATTTTGCCACCACGGGCGAAACCGTCACCTATGGTGGTCCGGCGGAATGGCGCTATCGCCGTTTCATCCTGCATTATGCCCATCTCTGCGCGGCAGCGGGTGGGGTGGATGCTTTCTGCATCGGCTCCGAAATGGTCGCACTGACGCAGATCCGCGGCGCGGGGGACAGCTTTCCGGCGGTCGTTGCCCTGCGCCAGCTTGCGGCCGAAGTGCGCGCCATTCTGGGGCCGGGCACCAAGATCTCCTACGCGGCCGACTGGTCAGAGTATTTCGGTTATCACGTTGACGGGAATGTCTATTTCCATCTCGATCCGCTGTGGTCCGATCCCAATATCGATTTCATCGGCATCGACAATTACATGCCCCTTGCCGACTGGCGCGACGGCGACCGCCATGCCGATGCCGGCTGGGGATCGGTGCATGATCTGGGATATCTCAAGGCCAATATCGCCGGGGGCGAGGGGTTCGACTGGTATTACGACAGCGCCGAGGCGGCGGATGCGCAGATCCGCACCCCCATCACCGATGGCGCCCATGATGAACCCTGGGTCTTTCGCTACAAGGATCTGCGATCGTGGTGGTCGCTTCCCCATCACAACCGCATCAATGGCGAAAGGCTGACCCAGCCCACCGATTGGGTGCCGGGGTCCAAACCCATTCGCTTTACCGAATATGGCTGCGCGGCCATCGACAAGGGGGCGAACCAGCCCAACAAGTTCCTTGATCCGAAATCGTCGGAATCCATGCTGCCGCGTTATTCGTCGGGGCGACGGGATGATCTGATGCAGATGCAATATCTGATTGCCATGGCGGAGTTCTGGACCGATCCGGCCCATAACCCGGCCTCGACGCTTTATTCCGGGCGGATGGTTGATTGGGCGCGCGCGCATGCCTGGGCCTGGGATGCGCGGCCCTTTCCGGCCTTCCCCAGCCGGTCTGACATCTGGACGGATGGCGACAATTACGCCCGCGGTCACTGGCTGACCGGGCGGGCCAGCAGCCAGCCCCTGGCCGCCGTGGTGGCCGAGCTTTGCGAACAAGCCGGTCTGACGCAGATCGATGTCACGGGCCTGCGCGGCGTGGTGCGCGGCTATGTGGCCGAGGATGTCGGCCCCGCTCGGGCGCGGCTGCAATCGCTGATGCTCGCCTATGGGTTCGATGCGGTTGACCGGGGCGGCATCCTGCAATTCCGCATGCGGACAGGGCGGGCCGTCGCCGTACTTGACCCCGCGCGGCTGGCGCTGGCACCGGATCTTTCAGCGGTGACCGAGGCCACGCGCAGCCCCGAGGTCGAACTCGCCGGGCGGGTGATGATCAGCCATTATGAGGCCGCGGGTGACTACGAGATGCGTCAGGCCGAAGCGCGTCTGGCCGATAACCAGAACCTTGGTATTGCCCAGACCGACCTTGCCCTCGCCCTGACCGGGTCCGAAGGCGTGACCATCGCGGAACGCTGGCTGGCCGAGGCGCGGCTGGCGCGGGAAAGCCTGCGCTTTGCCCTGCCGCCCAGCCTGTCGCATATTGGTGCGGGGGACGTGGTGACACATGCGGGCACACATTACCGCATTGACCGGGTGGATCAGGCCGAAACCCTGATGGTTGAGGCCCTGCGGACCGACCCTTCCGTCTATCGACCCGGTGATTTCCCCGAAGAGCCGGTGGCCCCGCGCGCCTTCGTGCCGCCGCTGCCGGTCTATCCTGTGTTCCTGGACCTGCCGCTTCTGACGGGGGATGAGGCCCCCCATGCGCCGCATCTGGCGATTTCCGCGCGGCCCTGGCGCGGGCCGGTCACGCTCTGGTCCTCGGATGAAGATGCGGGCTATCGGCCCAACCTGTCTGTCACGGTGTCGGCCACGGTGGGGCGGACGCTGACCCCGCTTGCCGCCGCCGCGCCGGGGCGGTGGGACCGGGGGCCTGCGCTGCGGGTGCGGCTGGGGTCGGGGGTGCTGACCTCGGCCGGGCAGCGGGCAGTGCTGAACGGGGCCAATGCCCTTGCGATTGGAAACCCCGACACCGACATCTGGGAGGTGCTGCAATTCGCGCGCGCCGATCTGGTGGGGCCTCAGACCTATGACCTGTCGCTGCGGCTGCGGGGGCAGGCGGGGACCGATGGCATCATGCCTGCGGTTTGGCCCGTGGGCAGCCAGATCGTGCTTCTGGACCGGGCGCTGCAGCAGATTGACCTTGCGGCCTCGGCGCGGGGGCTTGCGCGACACTACCGGGTGGGCCTGTCGGCGCGGGGAACGGATGACCCTACGGTCGTGCACGTGGAACGCTCCTTTGCGGGTGTGGGGCTGCGGCCCTATGCGCCGGTGCATCTGCGGATGACGGAGAACGGCGGGGATCTGACTTTCACCTGGGTGCGCCGTACGCGGATCGATGGCGATAGCTGGCTTTCGCCCGAAGTTCCCCTGGGCGAGGACCGCGAACTTTATCAGATCGAGCTTTGGCAGGGCGGAACGCGCCTCCGCTCGGTCCAGGTTCCGCAACCCGGCTGGACCTATACCGCGGCCGAGCGTGCGGCGGATGGCGTGGCAGGGACGGTGACGGTCGAGGTCGCGCAGGTTTCGGCCCGCTTTGGCGCGGGGCCTGCGGCGCGGCGGGATGTCCTGCTCTGACCCCCGGCGGGGGGCTGGCTGTTTTCCCGTTTCGCGCTATACTGGGTGCCGAGAAACGATCGGAGATTGGCCATGGCCGAGACGAAACAGAAGGTAGCCCCCCTCGATCCCGTCTGGTCCCGCGTCTGTGACGAGGCGGTCGCCGCCATTGCGGTCGAACCGCTTCTGGGCGGGCTGGTCCATTCCAGCCTGCTGCACCACCCGACGATGGAACGCGCGCTGGCCTATCGCTTTTCGCTGAAACTCGCCTCGGGTGAGATGAGCGAACAGATCCTGCGCGAGATCGCGGATGAAGCCTATCAATCCGACCCGCTGCTGGGGCAATCGGCGCGGGCCGATCTGATGGCGGTCTATGACCGTGATCCCGCCTGCCACCGCTATCTGCAGCCCATCCTGTTCTTCAAGGGCTATCAGGCGGTGCAGGCCTACCGTGTGGGCCACTGGCTTTGGGGGCAGGGGCGGCACGATCTGTCTTACTTCGTGCAGATGCGCGTGTCCGAGGTGTTTGGCGTCGATATTCACCCCGCTGCCCGTCTGGGCAAGGGCATCATGATCGACCACGCCCATTCCATCGTGATCGGGGAAACCGCGGTCGTGGGCGATAATGTCTCGATGCTGCATTCCGTCACGCTGGGCGGCACTGGCAAGGAAGATGGCGACCGTCATCCGAAGATCGAGGATGGCGTGCTGATCGGCGCCGGGGCCAAGGTGCTGGGCAATATCCGCATCGGCCACTGCTCGCGCATCGCGGCGGGGTCGGTCGTGCTGGCGGATGTTCCGCCCTGCACCACGGTGGCAGGCGTTCCCGCCAAGGTGGTGGGCGAGGCGGGCTGTTCCCAGCCCGCGCTGACGATGGATCAGCGCCTCAAGAACTGCCAATACTGATGATCCAGAACAGCAAAAAGCCCCGGAGTTTCCTCCGGGGCTTTTTCGTTTGTCGCAGGGCTCAGGCCAGCATGAGCATCGGGTTTTCGAGGTTCTCGATGATCGCCTTCAGGAACTCGGCCCCCAGCGCACCATCGATCACCCGGTGATCGACCGAGAGCGTCATCGACATCATCGTGGCGACCTTGATCTCGCCATCCTTGCCGACGACGGGCTTCTTCACCCCGGCGCCCACGGCCAGGATCGACCCATGCGGCGGGTTGATCACGGCGTCAAAGTTCTCGACCCCCATCATCCCAAGGTTCGAAATCGCAAAGCTGCCGCCCTGATATTCATGCGGGGCCAGCTTCTTGGTCTTGGCGCGGGTGGCCAGGTCCTTCATCTCGGCCGACAGGGCCGAGAGCGATTTCTTGTCGGCATCGCGCAGCACGGGGGTGAACAGGCCACCCTCGACCGCCACGGCCACCGCAACGTCCGAGGGTTTGAGCTTCAGCATCCGGTCGCCGGCCCAGACCGCATTGGCATTGGGCACGGCTTGCAGCGCCAGCGCGCAGGCCTTGATGATGAAGTCATTGACCGACAGCTTCACGCCACGCCCTTCGAGCGATTTGTTCAGCTGTTCGCGGAAGGCCATCAGCGTATCCAGCTGTACCTCGCGGCGCAGGTAGAAATGCGGGATGGTCTGCTTGGCTTCGGTCAGACGGGCCGCGATGGTGCGGCGCATGCCGTCGAGCGGCACTTCCTCATAGGCGCGGTCGGCATACATCTTCAGCACGGCATCCGACGACGGGCCTTGCGCAACCGCCGCTGGGGCGGGGGCCGCAGCAGCGACCGGCGCGGCGACAGCGGCTGCCGGGGTCGCGGCCTTGGGTGCAGCAACCGCACCCTCGACATCGGCCTTCACGATCCGCCCATGCGGACCCGAACCCTTGACCGAGGTCAGGTCCAGACCCTTGTCCGCCGCGATGCGCCGTGCGAGCGGCGAGGCAAAGACCCGCGCGCCGCCCGCCATGGGCGCCGCCGGGGCCGCAGCCACCGGCGCAGCCGCCGGTGCCGCCGCCACAGGGGCCGCAGCAGGTGCAGCCGCAGCCGCAGGGGCCGCAACGGTGGCGTCGGCGCTGTCGCCCTCTTCCAGCAGGACCGCGATCGGGGTGTTCACCTTCACCGCCGCCGTGCCTTCGGCTACCAGCAGCTTGCCGATCACGCCTTCATCGACGGCCTCGAACTCCATCGTGGCCTTGTCGGTCTCGATCTCGGCGATCACCTGACCGGATTTCACCGTGTCGCCCTCTTTCACCAGCCATTTGGCCAGCGTGCCTTCCTCCATCGTGGGGGAAAGCGCAGGCATCAGTACTTCTACAGCCATGTCCCTGACCTCAGCGATAGCAGACGGATTTCACGGCTTCGACCACTTCCGCAGTCGTCACCAGGGCGAGCTTTTCAAGGTTCGCGGCATAGGGCATCGGCACGTCCTTGCCCGTGCACGTCACCACCGGCGCATCGAGATAGTCGAAGGCGCGCTGCATGATGGTCGAGGCGAGGTGATCGCCAATGGACCCCACGGGGAAGCCCTCTTCCACGGTGACGCAACGGTTGGTCTTCATCACGCTGGCCAGCACGGTGTCATAGTCGATCGGGCGAAGGGTGCGCAGGTCGATGACTTCGGCGCTGATCCCGTCGGCAGCCAGCTTGTCGGCCGCTTCCAGCGCATAGGTCATGCCGATCCCGAAGGAGACGATGGTCACATCGGTGCCTTCGCGCCAGATGCGGGCCTTGCCGAAGGGGATGGTGAAGTCGTCCAGTGCCGGAACCTCGAACGAGCGGCCATACAGGATCTCGTTTTCAAGGAAGATCACCGGGTTCGGATCGCGGATCGCCTGTTTCAGCAGGCCCTTCGCGTCAGCCGCCGAATAGGGCATCACCACCTTCAGACCGGGGATCGCGGCATACCAGGCGGCATAGTCCTGGCTGTGCTGCGCGCCGACCCGGGCGGCGGCACCATTGGCGCCGCGGAACACGATCGGGCAGCCCAGCTGACCGCCCGACATGTAATTCGTCTTGGCGGCCGAGTTGATCAGATGGTCGATCGCCTGCATGGCGAAGTTGAAGGTCATGAATTCGACGATCGGCTGCAGACCGCCCCAGGCAGCCCCCACGGCCAGACCGGCAAAACCATGCTCGGTGATCGGCGTGTCGATCACGCGCTTGGCGCCGAATTCATCCAGAAGGCCCTGGCTGATCTTGTAGGCGCCCTGATATTCGCCGACCTCTTCCCCCATGAGGAAGACGCCCGGATTGGCGCGCATCTCTTCGGCCATGGCCTCGCGCAGGGCCTCGCGCACGGTCATGGTTTTCATCGGCGTGCCTTCCGGCCAATCGGCCGAGGCTTTGGACACCACCGCCACCGGGGCGACCGGGGCCGCAGCGACAGGTGCCGCCGCCACAGGGGCCGCAGCAGCGGGCGCCGCCGGGGCAGGGGCCGCATCGGCGCTTTCGCCCTCTTCGACCAGAACGGCGATGGGGGTGTTCACCTTCACGCTGGGGGTGCCTTCGGCGACCAGCAGCTTGCCGACGATGCCTTCATCGACGGCCTCGAATTCCATCGTGGCCTTGTCGGTCTCGATCTCGGCGATGATCTGGCCGGATTTGACGGTATCGCCCTCTTTCACCAGCCATTTGGCCAGCGTGCCTTCCTCCATCGTGGGGGAGAGCGCGGGCATCAGAACTTGCGTAGCCATTCGTCGTGTCTCCCTCAGGCGTAGATGTCGGTCCAGAGCTCGCTCAGCGGCGGCTCGGGGCTGTCTTTCGAGAATTCGGCGGCCTCGTTCACGATGGCCTTGATGTCCTTGTCGATGGCCTTCAGCTCGTCATCGCTGGCAAGGCCGCCCTGCAGCAGCAGGTCGCGGACATGTTCGATGGCGTCCTTTTCAGACTTCATCTTTTCCACTTCCTCGCGGGTGCGATACTTAGCCGGGTCCGACATGGAGTGGCCGCGGTAGCGGTAGGTCATCATTTCGAGGATGTAGGGGCCATCGCCCGCGCGGCAGGCGGCAATCGCCTTTTCGCCCGCGGCCTTCACGGCCAGCACATCCATGCCATCGACCGCTTCGCCCTTGATGCCATAGGCCGCGCCGCGTTCCCAAAGCGAGGGCGACTTGGTCGAGCGTTTGACGCTGGTGCCCATCGCATACTGGTTGTTTTCGATCACGAAGACCACCGGCAGGTTCCACAGCTGGGCCATGTTGTAGGTCTCATAGACCTGGCCCTGGTTTGCTGCGCCATCGCCGAAATAGGTGAAGGTCACATTGTCATTGCCGTTATATTTGTCGGCAAAGGCCAGACCCGCCCCCAGCGGCACCTGCGCGCCGACGATGCCATGCCCGCCGTAGAAGTGCTTCTCGCGTGAGAACATGTGCATCGAGCCGCCCTTCCCCTTGGAATAGCCGCCGATGCGCCCGGTCAGTTCCGCCATCACGCCCTTGGGGTCCATGCCGCAGGCCAGCATATGGCCGTGGTCACGGTAGCTGGTGATGCGCTTGTCGCCCTCTTTCGTCGCGGCCTCAAGGCCAACGACGACGGCTTCCTGACCGATGTAGAGGTGGCAGAAGCCCCCGATCAGACCCATCCCGTAGAGCTGCCCGGCCTTTTCCTCAAAACGGCGGATGAGCAGCATCTCGCGGTAGTATTTCAGAAGTTCCTCTTTCGAGACATTGGGTCTCTCCGGTGCCTTCTTGGTGGCCATACGGCTCCCTCCCATGGTGGCGGAATAGTTCAGCGTTAAACTATCTCTACTTTATCGGAGAAATAAGGCCGCACGCAAGCATTACCGTCGCCGCGCCGCAGCATGGCGGCGGGCTTTGGCGCGGCTGTCAGGGAAACACGTGGCGGAGCAGCCGGTCAGCGGATCACGATCTCATCGGCGCGGATATAGCCCAGCACGTCACGGACCTGTTCATCCAGCAGATCGAGATCGAGATAGGCGTCCGACAGGCGATGGGTGCGGTTCTGCAATTCGGCCAATTCGGCCTTCAGGCGGTCACGCTCGGCCGCCAGTTGATCGGCCTCGGCGTTGATCTGCACGCGGCGGAAAACCCCGTAATCGCCTTGCACGGCGGCGAAGGTGAAATAGCCCCCCAGCGCCACGGCCAGCGCGAAGATCATCAGATTGCCGACGGAAAAGCGGTGGGTCTGCGCGGTCATCACTTGCCTCGTTCAGCCGCATCTCATTGGGCGGACGCGGTTCTGGAACTATGCCACAGGGCTGCTGCCTTGGGAATCCGCAAAATGGTCTGCCGCGCGCGCTGGTCCGATCAGGGCCACTGCTTTTGGTGCATTTGACCGGTATCAATACAATCCGGTTCAACATTTCCTATGTTTTGACCCGAGTCGCATGAAGGTTTGGCAAAAGTCAGCCGTTAAGGGGGGGGCGGTCCGGCACGGACCTGCAGGAGAACACAATGGCCCGCTTCGTCACCACACAAAACATTCGCCGCGGCTTCGATCTGGAAGGCGGGCTTGACGATGCCTTGGGCGGGATGGTGCGCGATGCGGGCGGGCGGGCGACCTATGGCTGGGGCGGTCTGCAGGTCGTTCTGGCAGGCAGCTACACGCTCGACCCGGCCGGGCGCGCCAGTGGGACCGTGACCCAGGTGACAGTCCTTGGCCGGGTGCGCGTGGACGGAGAGTTGACGCGCCTGCCGATCGCCCAGATCAGCAATTTCACGGCGGATGCTGCTGATCTTGTGGCCGATCTGCGGCAGGCGACGGGGCAGACGCTGGCCAGTGCCCTGCTTGCCGGGAATGACTCGATGGTGGGGTCGGGCTGGCGCGACCATCTGCTGGGTCTGGCAGGCAATGACACGCTGGTGGGCGGCGGCGGTGCCGATAGCCTGAATGGCGGGGGTGGCCGCGATCATCTGCTGGGCGGGGCGGGGGCGGACCTCGTGCTGGGGGGCGATGGCAATGACCAGCTGCAGGGCGATTATGGCCGGGATACGCTGACCGGGGGAGCGGGGAATGATTACCTGCTGGGCGGGCTTCAGGATGATCTGCTGGAAGGCGGCGCGGGCGCCGACCGCCACCGGGGGGGCGAGGGGACCGATGTCTTCATCTTTCGCGGGTCGCATGGTCCCGATGTCGTGGGGGACTTCACGCTGGACGATCTGCTTGTCCTCGGGCCGGAATATTGGGCGGGACATCTGACTGCGGGCGAGCTGCTTGAGGATCATGCCACGCAGATGATGAACGGGGTCATGCTGCAAACCGGCACCAATTCGATCTTCATTCTGGGGTGGGAAGATATCGACACCCTTGGCGGGCGTTTGCGGTCGGTGGACCAGCTACTCTGACCCGATGAAAAAGGCCCGCATCCGGGGATGCGGGCCTTGCAGGATCAGCCGTTCAGCGCGGCCACGCCGGGCAGTTCCTTGCCCTCCATCCATTCGAGGAAGGCGCCCCCGGCGGTAGAGATGAAGCTGAAATCATCGGCCGCCCCGGCCTTGTTCAGCGCGGCAACCGTATCGCCGCCGCCCGCGACCGAAACCAGCGTCCCGGCCTTGGTGGCCGCCGCCGCCGCACGCGCCGCCGCATTGGTGGCGGCATCGAAAGGCTCAAGCTCGAAGGCGCCAAGGGGGCCGTTCCAGATCAGGGTCTTGGCCTGGGCAAACACCGCCTCGATGGCGGCCACCGAGCGCGGGCCGGCATCCAGGATCATCGCATCCGCCGGGCAGGCGTTGGCCGCCACGGTTTCATGCGCGGCATGGGCCTTGAAGTCGCGCGCCACAACCACATCCACCGGCAGGTGAATGGTGCAGCCCGCCGCCGCGGCCTTGGCCAGAATTTCGCGCGCGGTATCGGCCATGTCGCGTTCCGCCAGCGATTTGCCAACCTCGATCCCCTGGGCCACGAGGAAGGTATTGGCCATGCCGCCGCCGATCACCAGGTGGTCGACCTTGGTCACAAGGTTCCCCAGCAGATCAAGCTTGGTCGAAACCTTGGCGCCGCCCACGACGGCCACCACCGGACGCACCGGCGTGCCAAGGGCGGCTTCCAGCGCCTTCAGCTCGGCCGCCATCAGACGACCCGCGGCGGAGGGCAGCAGATGCGCCAGACCTGCGGTCGAGGCATGGGCGCGGTGCGCGGCGGAAAAGGCGTCATTCACAAAGACATCGCCAAGGGCCGCCATCTCGCGCGCCAAGGCTTCGTCGTTCTTTTCCTCGCCCGCATGGAAGCGGGTGTTTTCCAGCAGCACCACCGCATCGCCCGAGGCCGAGGCGATCGCGGCCTTGGCAGGCTCACCGATGCAGTCGGTGGCAAAGACCACGGGTGAACCCAGCGCCGCCGCCAGCGCGTCTTTCACATGCCCAAGGCTCATTTCCGGGACGACCTTGCCCTTGGGGCGGTCGAAATGGGCCAGCAGCACCACGCGCCCGCCCTTGGCCTGGATGTCCTTTACCGTCGGCACGATCTTTTCGATCCGCGTGGCATCGGTCACCACGCCGTTTTCCATCGGCACGTTGATATCCACGCGCGTCAGGACGGTTTTGCCCGACAGGTCCATATCGTCGAGAGTTTTCCAAGCCATTCGCAGCCTCCTCGCATCAGGTTGCCCCTGTTTCCGCCGAAGCGGCCGCAAGGTCAACGGGCGATGCGGGGGGCATGTGCGCGCCAGTGTGGCAGGGGGCGAAAATCCCCCGCCGATATACAGATTTCATCCACAGGAATCCCCAAGGGCCTGTAGATAACCGGCCCTGACTCTGGCCGCGGAATCCCGAAAATCAGCGCTGCCACCAAGAAAACCGGGATCGATTCCGGGGTGGTGCCCCCTGCGGGGCCATGCAGACCGGCGCGCCGAAGGGCCGCCCAAGACTTGGGGAACAAGCGTGGAACTGATCGTCGGAAACAAGCGGGTGATCCCCACGGCCATGACCCCCATCCCCGGCGGGGTCGAGGCGCAATTGGCGGGCGAGGCGCTGCTGTCTGTGCTGGAGGCCACCTTCCACGGCGGCGCCACCATCGAGGTGCTGGGCGGGGATCTGGATCGCCGTCCGATGGATGTGGCCGAAATCCGCATGGAAGGCGCCAGCACCACCGTCACGCTTGTCTGCTCGGGCGCGGCGCTGCGCCTGAACTGAGACGGCACGCCCCTGCGGCGTGCCTCGCCGCGGTCGCAGCGCCGAAATGCAAAACGGCGCGGAGATCCCGCGCCGTCGTCATTTTCTGGAAACCTTTGGGATCAGCCGAACAGGCGGGTCCGCTTTACTGCCTCGCGGCGGAACAGGCCGCGCGGCACAGCGATCTGCTGGCGGGCGCGGTCAATCTGTTCCATGCGGCGGGCGAAGACTGCGTCATGGTCGGGTGCAGCGGCGCCGAGACCCAGGCCATCACGCATGGCGACCACGATTTCCTCGGCGGCGGTGGTCTTGCTGAAATCGGTGTGCATCATGGCTGTGTCCCTTTCGAACCAGCGTCGCCATCCTTGCGGCGCCCTTGTTTCCCTTATGCCATCCTTTGCGCGGGTGGGTCAATTATCCCAATGAAAACCTAAACTTAGTAGATTTTGATCCCGATCAAAGTATTGGTTATTACATACTTTGGAATTGAATGCCCCGACCTGGGTTTGGGTTGGCGGGTCAGATCGCTGCGGCGGCGATGCCGTATTTCTTCATCTTCTCGATCAGCGTGGTCCGACGCAGGCGCAGCGCTTCTGCCGCGCGGGTCACGCAGCCTGCGGTCTGCCCCAGGGCGGCCTCGATCAGAGATACTTCGATATCGCGCAGATAGATCCGCAGATCCAGGTCCACCCCCTTCGACAGCGCCGCATCAAAGCTGCTGGCGTCGCCGGCAGGGCTGGGCGCTTCGGGCCATTCGCAGCGGTTCTCTTCCGCCAGCGGGGGCTGCATCTGGATCAGGTTACGTTCCACTTCGCGCGCGGTGACGGTCTGCCCGCCGAAGAAGGCAAAGGCACGTTGCACGATCGAGCGCAGCTCGCGGATGTTGCCGGGCCAGTCACGCGCTGCCAGCGCCCGCAGGGCCGAGGTATCGAATTCAGGGGCGGGAAAGCCGGGGGTCTGCTTGCGCTGATCCTCGACCAACCGCTCCAGGATCACAGGCAGGTCGCCCGGACGTTCCGACAGGGCCGGAACATCCAGCGGAAAGGCCGACAGGCGATAGAACAGGTCAGCGCGGAAGGTGCCTGCCGTCACCATGGCCTCCAGCCCGCGGTGAGTGGCCGCCACGACGCGGAAATCCACCGATACGGTGCCATTGCCGCCCACGCGGCGGATCTGGCGGCTTTCCAGCACGCGCAGCAGCTTGGCCTGCATGGCCAGCGGCATATCGCCGATCTCATCCAGAAACAGCGTGCCGCCCGCCGCCAGTTCGATCAGGCCCGTCCGGCTGCGCTCGGCGCCGGTGAAGGCGCCTTTCTCATGCCCGAAAAGCTCCCCCTCCAGAAGTTCGGCCGGAATGGCGGCGCAGTTGACGGCAACAAATTCGCCCCGGCGCCCCGACAGGCGATGCAGCGCTTCGGCCACCAGTTCCTTGCCCGAACCGGAGGGGCCGATCACAAGGGCAGGCGCATCACAAGGCGCGACGAATTCGACAAGCTGCTTCAGCCGTTGCATCCTTGGCGCATTGCCGGGGATCAGGCGATCAATCAGCCGACCGCACAGCGCCTGTTCCACAGAGCCCGGCAGCGGCACAACGGTTGTTACGGCCTCTTGAAACATCCAATGGGTTGTCATGCTCCGGCTCCTTCCAGATCGTCTGTCTGGATATTTTAGGGGAACCGGCCCTACATCAATTTTGTGTTAGTATCTTTTGATCTGTCTTTGGGTGATGCCCATGTCCTTTGTGTGGTTCCTGTTTACCCATTCGGATGGGTTTGCGGCGGGTATTGCTGCGCCGCAGCTATTTCTGCGCTGCGGAAAGGCGGCATGGAGCAGCCCTGCGCCGAAAAAGCAACCAACGCGGGAATCGGGCGGAATGGATTCAAATCCCTGATCTTGCCGCGACGTTGCATGAGGCAAGCTTGCGCTGCGCCGTTCATTGGACACAGCGGGCATAGTGTCGCAGCCAGATTGCACGACGGGCGGGGCAGGTGGAAAAAACAAAGGCCCGCACGATGGCGGGCCGTAAGCGCTGTTACAGGGGAGGGGGTCGGACCAATTCATCCCGATCCGGGCCAAAACGGCGTCAGCCGAAAACCATATAGCCCAAAACGACCCAGACGGATGTACCACCCAAAATGGCCGGAACCAGCCACCAGCCCGCCGGGAATTCAAAAGTCAGCTTCAGGCTGGCTGTTTGACGGACACGCGTCATCGCGGACATGGCAATCTCCTCAAGACTATCCTTGTGGCCACTATGGTCTACGTCCCGGCGCGCCACCATGCGAGCAGAAGGTGATCGGCATTTGTCCTAAGTTTGCGTCATATCCTTTCGGATGCCGCAAATGGCAACGGCCCGGGACAGGCCCGGGCCGCGCAGGGCAAAATCGCTCGGCGTCGGTCAGACGAGGCCCAGATCCCGCGCCATGATCACCGCCTGGGTGCGGTTCTGGGCGCCCAGTTTGCGGCAAATCGCGGTTACATGCATCTTCACCGTCGGCTCGGCCAGTTGCAGTTCGTTCGCAATCTCTTTGTTCTGCTTGCCTTCGGCGAGATAGGACAGGACGGTCATTTCCTTGTCCGACAGGTTCCCGTTACGCACATTGCGCGATGCGGCCTGGGCGCTGCCGCGCATCAGCTCGAGCGGCATATACTGCTCGCCCGAATGCATGAAGCGGATGGCATTCGCAAGGCTGCGGGCCGCCGTGGTCTTCAGGACAATCCCGGACGAGCCGGCATTCATGATTTCATCAAGCATCCGCGGCGTCGGCGTGCCGGTGATGATGGCCACCGGATTGCCGCCATTCTGCTTGATGGCGCGTTTCAGGCCGATGACGCCATTCATGCCCGGCATGTTGAGATCCAGAAGCACCACATCGAAGGGGCCCTCTGCCACGATGATATCCACCGCTTCGTCAAGGGATTTGGCGGTGGTCACCTCCATCCCTGCCGCGCGGGTCAGGTACATCGCGAACATGTCGAGGACCATTTCATGGTCGTCGGCGATCAGGACGCGCAGCGTGACCTTTTCGTCGATCTCCGTCCTCCCCTGCATCATTTGAACTGTCCCCGCATAACTTTCAGTGAGCCGAATTGCATAACGTCAGGTTTGTCGCCATACCCGGGCGTTGCGATCATCATTTCGCTAATTTTATCGATCCGTCCAGACCTTACAGCCCGATCACCCGTATTGGTTGCAACGGAACGTATGTAAACCATACCATGGTATGTATACCCCATCCAAATAGAAGATAGCCACTATCCTCATATTTGCTACGGTCAACACGTTAGACAGTCTTTTGGAGGGTTCCGCCTTGCGCCATTTTCTTTCCGCGGTCTTCGCAGCCGCTGTTGCAGCGACCCTGACCATCGGTTCTGCTGCCGCCGAAACCGGCGAAACCGTGCTGACGCTGACCGGGCCGGGGCTGCCCGACGGGGGCGTCACCTATGACATGGCCGCGCTCGAGGCCATGCCGCAGGTCAAATTCACCACAACCACCGTCTGGACCGATGCCGCGCAGGAATTTTCGGGGGTGCCGTTGAAGGCGCTGCTGGATGCGGCGGGGGTTGATGGCAGTCTGATCCGTGCGACCGCGCTGAATGATTACGCGGTGGAAATTCCGCGTGACAGCCTTGAGGACGGGGCGCCCATCCTCGCCACGCGGATCAACGGGGAACATTTCTCGCGTCGTGACAAGGGGCCCCTTTGGGTCGTATATCCCTATGACTCGGCTGAACGTTTTCGGAATGAATTGATCTTCGGTCGCAGCGTCTGGCAGCTGAACCGCGTTTCGGTGGAATAAGAGGTCGGGCATAGCGGACAGCAAGAGGTTTCAGGACGATCGTGTGCGCGATGCGCTATGCCCATGAGGAAGGAATGAAGCTGCAGTCGCATCAGCGGCTGCGGGTTTACGGCTCCTTGTTGATCCTCGCGATTGTGGCGCTTGTGTCGCTTTCGGTGTTTCTTGAAATCGATCGTCAGCTGGACCGCAGCGCTACGGCCGAATCCGATAACCGGACCTGGGTTCTGGCGCAGCTTGAGGTAGACCTTCTGCGATATGAGCGTTCGCTCTATGCCGCGCAGGCCGATCAGTCCAAGCCCCGGCTGGACGATGTCCGGCTGGCCTTTGATATCCTCTACAGCCGCGTTGATCTGGTCGGCCGGGCGCCCACGCTCGACAGCCTGCCGCTGCGCCAGTCGAAAGGGTGGCTGGAACTTTCGGGGCCGGGCGGCCTGATCGAAACAACGGTCCCGGTCATCGACTCCGCGGATAGTGAGCTTCAGGCAGGCATCCCGGAGCTGATTGCGCGGATGCCGCCCGTCACGCGCGACGTGCGTCAGGCCGTGGTCGAGTCGCTGGCCAAGTCGATGGACAGTGGCGATGAAGCGCGGCACGACCTGCGCAACTCGCTGCGCGCCTTCACCATGGCGCTGATCATCATCATGGTGGTGATGGCGCTGCTTCTCTTGGCGATCTATTTCCAGGGCCGCACGCAATCCCGCCATGCCAAGATGCTGGAACTGGCGGTTCACAACCTGCGGACTATGATCGATTCATCGCAGGATGCGGTTCTGATGATCGACGCCGATCAGAATGTGACCGGATCCAACCGTGCGGGCGAGGTGATGCTGGGCTTGACCTTCAGCCGCCGCGCGCCGGTCCGCCTGGCCGACATGCTGTCGGACGATGAGGGGGGCGAGCTGACCGCAGGCACCCGCCGCCGGATGACATGCCGTCGGGCTGATGGATCAAAATTCCCGGTCGAAGCAACGTTGGCCCGTGCCCGCACGGCAACTGGCCAGAGCTTTTCGATCGCCTTCCTGCGCGACATGTCGGAACAGCTGGAACATGAACGCAGCCTGGCCGAGGCGCGCAACGCCGCCATGCAGGGGGATGAGGCCAAGGCCCGCTTCCTTGCCGTGATGAGCCACGAGATGCGGACCCCGCTGAACGGGCTTCTTTCGGCAACCGAGCTTCTGACCAGCACCACCGATCTGGATGATGAACAACAATGGCTGGTCAGCATCATCCGCACCTGTGGCCAATCCACGCTGGAACAGGTGAACAATGTGCTTGAACTGACCCGGCTTGCCGCGTCGGACGGGCAGGAATATCCGGTCACGGATGTGGCGCTGGGTCCGACACTGCGCGCCCTTGTCCAGCAATTCCAGCCCGAGGCGCTGCGCCGGGGCAGCTCGGTCGATCTGATCGGGCCGGATGAAGGGTCTGCGCCCATCGTCAAGCTTGCACAACCGCTGCTGCGGCGCGTGCTGGTCAACCTTCTGTCCAATGCGGTGAAGTTTACCGAACATGGCCGCATCACGCTGGAACTCAGCACGGCGCCGACATCGGACCCGAACCGCGTCGCGCTCCGCATCGCCGTGCGTGATACCGGTATCGGCATTGCCGAGGCCGATCTTGAACGGATCTTCCGCAATTTCGAGACGCTCGACAGCTCTTATTCCCGCATGCAAGAGGGCAGCGGCCTGGGCCTCGGCATCGCCAAGCTGGCCGCCGAAGCCATGGGCGGGCATTTCGAGGTCGCAAGCCGACCGGGGGAGGGCAGCTGCTTCACGCTGGTGATGGAGGCCGAGGTCGCCGCTGCCCCCACACGCCCCGCCGTGCCCGAACGCATCGCGCGCGGGGGGGCGGGCGAGCGACCGCTGCATATTCTGATCGCGGAAGACAATCAGGTGAACCGCATCCTTCTGGTGCGGCAGCTGGAACGCTATGGCCATGTCGTGACGGCGGTCTGCGACGGGCAAGAGGCGCTTGAAACCGGTCTGGCGCAGCCTTTCGACATCGTGCTGATGGACGTCTCAATGCCGCGGATGGATGGCCTGACCGCAAGCCGCCTGCTGCGCGAGCGGGGCCTGCCCAAGACGGTGCCGATTTTCGCCGTGACCGCGCAGGCCCAACCCGACCGTGTGCATCAGTTCAAGGCCGCCGGGATGACCGAGGTCGTCACCAAACCCGTCAATATTGATGCGCTGAACCGTCTGATGCAGCAACGCGTCGGCCCGGTCAGCCCAATGCAGGAGCTGCGCATGCCCGCACCGCCCCCTCGGGCGTCTGAACCCGCGCCTGAAACCGCGGCCGCACCCGCCGCACCTTCGGCCTCGGCGCCCGCGCATCTTGCCACGGCCGAGCCGATCCCCAAATCCGACAAGCCGCTGCTGGATGATCGTATCCTTGCCGAACTCGAAGAGGATATGGGACGCGATTTCATCGGTATGATGGCCGATCGTTTCAGCGCCGACATGTCTTCGGCCCTGGGTGAGGCGCAGGCCGCACTGGAAGGCGCCGACCACGGAGAGCTTGCCCGTGTCGCCCATCGTAGCGCCGGGGCGGCAGCGGTGCTTGGGCTTGCGGCCCTGGCGGATGAGCTTCGTGCGCTGGAGCGTGCGGCCCCGACCGAAGGCAATGGGACGCTCAGCGCGCGCTGTGCCCGCATCCGTGACCTCAGCGGCCAGAGCGAGGCGCGGCTGCGCGCGGCCCTTGTGGACTGAGCGGGTTTTTCGTCCGTGACCAACAAAGGCCGGGGCATGCGTCCCGGCCTTTTCTTTCAGGGTTGCAGGGCCAGCAGATCGCGCATGGCGGCGATGTCATCCCACTGCTGCTGCATACGCGGGGACAGGTCTGTCTGATCAAGCAGGGCGGGAATGCCCTCATCTTCCCAGCGCGGTTCGCCGCGCGGGCGGGTCAGCGACGCGGCCAATCCGGTGATCGGATCGGTCGCGGGCGGGGGCGGAGCTTCGCCTTCGGGCGCGGTGCCTGTGGTCAGGCCCACCGCCGCGCTGGCCACAAGCGGCGCACCCGGCAAAAGCAGGATGCCAGTGACGCTGCCGGTGATGCGCGCACGCGGGGCCGCCTCAGCAAGGGTGGGGTCCAGTGCCGCATAATCCAGTGGCGGGCCGGCGTCGACCTCGCCCATGGCGGCAAGAACCTTGTCCCGATAGGCCGCGCCGCGATCCGGGTCTTGCGAGTGATAGGCCGCCGTCGCCGCTTCCCAGGACCCGAGGCTTTCATAAAGTTTGCGCAGGAACAGCGCCGCATACCGCGTGTTCGTGGGCGGATCGATCATTGCGGCGGTGCTGGGGAAGGCGGCCGAATGCCAGCGATGATTGAGCTGCATGCACCCGACATCGATATTGGTGACACCCTGGATCAACGCCTGATCCAGATAGGCCAGCGCCTCTTCCTGCGTTTCGAAGAACATGCCCTTGCCGCCCTGGTTCAGCGTCCAGGGCCAGCCGCGCGTGCCGCCGTCGCCGGTTGCCCGTCCCGCCTCGACCCGCGAAATCGCGGGCAGAAGACCATCGGGCAGTCCTTCTGCCGCACCTGCGGCGGCGGCCAGCTGTTCACAGTCCACCGCAAGCGCGGCCGCCCCCCCGGGATGGAGGGCCAGCAACAGAAGCGGAAAAAGGATGCGCGGGATCATGCCCCTGTTTTGGCAAGTTCCGTGCCACGCAGGGGCCGCGTCGGGGACGGGCGGTCAGGCGGCCGCGGGGTTGGGGGCAATCTGCGCCCAGGCCGAGATAATGCCCCCGATCAGCTGCGCGCAGCGGCCAAGATCCGCACCGTCCTCACGGCGGAAGGTCGCCAGAAGTTGCTGGCGGCAATGCTCATAGACCTTGAAGAGGTTGTCCGAAATCTCGCCCCCTTTTTCGAAATCGAGGCTTGATTGCAGGACATAAATCGCCGTCAGCGCCCGCGTCAGATGCAGGTCTGGCATGGGGCGGTCATCGGCCATGGCTGCGGCCACCACCTGCAGCGCCCGCTCCAGCTCGCGCAGCGTGAACAGAACAATGCCGTGCGGATCCTCGGGGACCGTGGTCGCACCGCTGTTTGCCCGGCGGTATTGGGAACGGGCATCGAGGAAGGTCATGGCTCACCCTTTGAGACGTTGTCGGCCTGTTGCTTGGAAAACGGATGTCCATCGCGGATGTTTAGCCCGCCCTGTGCCGGGTTTCCGGCAGTGGGCACTGTCGATATTTCGACACATCCAATGGGTGCGTCAGATTGGTGACGTATTTTCGGACATCCCTTCGGATGCATCATCTTGGCCCAAGGTTTGGGCCTGATCCGAAGCGCAGCACGCCCATGCCGAAGATCGGGGCCGTCTGGCAGAAGGTCCATGGGATCGTGCGAAAGCATAACGCCAAGAAAAACAGGGATTTTAGGGCAAGGGCGCAAAAAAATGCGTTCGGCCAGAACGGGCCTGCGGCGCTGGCATGCTTCCTGCCTTGTACCTTGCACAAGCATGGGAGAGCCAGACATGACCGCGATCCAGATCATCCCGACCGATTTCCGCGCCGCCCCGGCGTTGATGCTGCTCTTGCAGCGTCGTCGTGCCGCCCTTGTGGCCCAGGCCCCCGGCGCGAAGGCCGATGTTCTGGTGGTTTCGGCGCAGCGCGAGGCGGCGCTTGGCGGGTCCAAGGGTCTGGCCGAGCTTGCCCGTGGCGCCGGGGCCAGGACGCTGGTCGTCGTGGCGGAAGATGCGGCAACCTTTGCGCTGCAACCCGAAATGGGGGGGCGGCTGTTGCGCGTGGCTTTGCCTGCGGCGCCGGCCCATCTGCCACCGCTTCTACAATCCGACCTTCTGGCGCTGGCCGATGTGGTCGGGGGGCTCGTGTCGCCGATGGTGGCGGGCGATGCCGCGACCGGCACCCTGATCGACCTGGCCAGCCGTGTGGCACGGTCGGATGTGACGGTCTTCATCAATGGTCCCACCGGGTCCGGCAAAGAGGTGCTGGCGCGGTTCATCCATGCCGCCTCGCGCCGCGCTGCGGGCCCGTTCATCGCCATCAACTGTGCCGCGATCCCCGAAACCATGCTTGAGGCCACGCTTTTCGGCCATGAGAAAGGCGCCTTCACAGGGGCGGCCAATGCCAACAAGGGCCTGATCCGCGCGGCCGATGGTGGCACGCTGCTGCTTGACGAAATCTCGGAAATGCCGCTGGCGCTTCAGTCGAAACTGCTGCGGGTGCTGCAGGAACGCGCCGTGACGCCGGTGGGCGGGCAGGGCGAGGTGCCGGTCGATATCCGCGTCATCGCCACGTCGAACCGTGACATGCCCGCGGAAGTTGCCGCCAACCGGTTCCGCGAAGACCTTTATTACCGGCTCAATGTGTTTCCGCTGGCCACCCGCGCGCTGGCCGACCGTCCCGAAGATATTGCCCCCATCGCCGTCGCCCTGCTGCGCCGCCATGCGCGCGGCATCGCCCTGCCGCGTCTGACACCCGAAGCCCTGTCCGCGCTTGAGGCGCATCGCTGGCCCGGCAACGTCCGCGAGCTGGAAAATGTGATTCAACGCGCGCTCGTTCTCTGTGACGGCACGCATATTGCTCCCGAAGACGTGCTGATCGACGCGGGCAGCTGCCTGATGCCGCGGCAGATGCTCCAGCAAGCCGTTTGAAGTGAGTGATACGATGACCATCTCTGCGACGGGGTTCACCCCCCTTTTGCCAAGCCTGCAGGCAACCAGCCTGAACACTTCGGTTCCGGCCCTCATGTCCCAATCCCCGGCCGATCCGCAGCCGGGGTTCATGGAACGGCTGGGTGACGCCCTGAATGGCGTGGCCCGGGCCCAGAATACTGCCCAAGCCTCGGCCACCGCCTATGAATTGGGGGAAACCCAGGATCTGGCCTCGGTGATGATCGACCAGCAGGTCGCATCGCTGGGTTTCCAGCTGTCGCTCAATGTTCGCAACAAGGCCCTGACCGCCTATCGCGATATCATGAACATGTCGGTCTGAACGCGAGTCCAACCTCATGGCCCTGCCTCCCTCCGTCAGCTCCCAAGCCCCAGTCCCCGTCTTGGTCGGGCGCATGCGGGGCGCCTTTTCCGGCGTCGAACGCTTTGCTGCGCAGCCTGCGGTGCGGCGGTCGCTGCCCGCGATCCTTGTCGTCGGTGTCACGGTCCTGGCGCTGGCGGTGTGGTTTTCCCTGCGCGAGGCCCCGCGCGTAGCGCTTTATCCCGGCATCGCCGAGGCCGAGAAGGCCCGCATGATCGAATCCCTGACGGGCGCGGGCATCCCCGCTGCGATCAGCGCCTCGACCGGCGAGGTCGAGGTGGATCAGGCCGACTATTACAAGGCCCGCATGGCCCTTGCGGCCGAAGGGTTGCCCGAAACGCTGCCCGATGCTGAAACCGCGCTTGGGGCCTTGCAGCTTGGCACCTCGCGCCCGGTCGAGGCGACGCGGCTGCGTCAAGCGCAGGAACTGGAGCTTGCCCGCTCGATCACTGAAATCGCCGGCGTGGATTCGGCGCGGGTGCATCTGGCGCTGCCCGAACGCACGGCCTTTCTGCGCGATACCCAACCCCCGCGCGCCTCGGTCTTTCTGCAGCTGGAACAGGGGCGCGCGCTGGCCTCGGGCCAGGTCGATGCCATCGTGAACCTTGTCGCCTCGGCCATTCCGGGGCTGCCGCGCGAAAGCGTGTCGGTGGTGGATCAGCGGGGACAGCTTCTGTCGCGGGTAGGCGATGATCCGGCGCTGGCGCTGACGGACCGGCAGATGCAGCAGCGGGTGCAGCTGGAAGATCTGTATCGCACCCGCATCGAACAGCTGCTGACCCCCATCACGGGGCTGGGCAACATGTCGGTCCAGGTGTCGCTGGACATGGATTTCACCCGCTCCGAAATCCGGGAAGAGCGGATGGATCCCCAGGGATCGGTCCTGCGCAGCGAACAGGTGGAGAACAGCGAAACCCGCAATTCCCCCGCCCGCGGCATTCCGGGCCAGGTGTCGAATACCCCCCCGGCCGAGGCGACGCCCGCAGCCGGTTCTCCGCCAACGGCCGAAGGCAATACCGCGCCCCCCAAGGATGATGCCAATGCGCCGACCAATTCTACATCCGGCACCACCCGCAACTATGAGGTCAGCCGCCGCTTTGAAACGATCCAGCCCGCGACTGGCCGTATCACCCGCATCAATGCCGCCATTCTGGTGCGCGCCGTGCCTGCGCCCGCGCCCGCCGACGGAAGCGAGCCGCCCGCCGATGCCCCGTTGATCCCCCCGGCGCAGATTGCGGACATGGAACGTCTGGTGCAAAGCGCGATCGGCTTTGACGACAAGCGCGGCGACAGCATTACCATCATGGCCCAGCCTTTCCTGGACCCTGCCGAAGAGGTCTTGCCCACCGCCACCGCAGATAGCGGCTGGTTGGGTGATGCGATCCGTCAGGGCAGCCTGATCCTGATCCTGGGCATTGTGGCCCTTGGTATCGTCCGCCCCTTGCTGATGCGGTTGACCGCGCCGACCGAGGCCGCCCCCGCCGGCATGGCCAATGCTCTGACCGATGGCAGCACTGCAACCGCGCAGCTTGAAGCGCCGTCCGCCCCGCCGGAAGACACGCCCGAACATCTTGAGGCGCAGGCCATGGCCCGCCGCATCGGGCTGGCGCGTCAGGCGCTCAGCGCCGGATCGCGGGACGAGAAATTCGCGATCCTGCGCCAGCTGGCCGAGGAGGATCCCGTCCGCATCGCAACCGTGCTGCGGCGGATGATGAAGGACGAAATCGAGAAGGTGGTCTGAGATGTCTGGCATGGTTGCCCCGCGCAGCGAAGAAGCCGCAATCCTGATGATGCTTTTCGGTGAGGAGGCCGCCGCCATGGTGATGCGCCACCTCAGCCCGATCGAGGTGCAACATCTTGGCACCGCCATGTATGGCGTGCGCGAGGTGGGCCAGACCCGCCTGGATGAGATCGTGGACAATTTCCTGTCTCTCATGTCGCGGGAAACCGGCGTGGGGCAGGGTGCCTCGGCCTATATCCAGTCGGTGATGACCCAGGCGCTGGGGCAGGACAAGGCGCAGTCGGTGATCAGCCGCATCAATCCGCGGTCCACCGAACGGCCCATCGAACTTCTCGACTGGATGGATGCCCGCTCGATTGCAGAGCTGATCGAGGATGAACATCCCCAGATCATGGCGCTGGTGGTGGCCTGTCTGGAATACGGGCTTGCGGCCTCGGTCGTGGCGCTTTTGCCCGAAGACACGCAGACCGATGTCGTCCGCCGCGTGGCCGAGCTTAACACGGTCCCGCCCGAGGCCTTGCGCGATCTGGAACAGGTGCTGCAGCGCAAGTTCAAGGCCTCGACCAGTTCGCGCGCCTCGCAGCTGGGCGGGGTGAAGGCTGCGGCCCGCATCATGAACCACACCCGGACCGAGGTCGAACAACGCATCCTGCGCGACATCCGCAAGGATGACAAAGTGCTGATGCAGTCCATCCAAGACAATATGTTCGTCTTCGACAATCTCATCAAATCCGATGACCGGTCGCTGCAGACGCTGCTGCGGAACGTGGAAACCGAACAGCTGGTTCTGGCGCTGAAGGGCACGGATGATGCGCTGCGGGACAAGCTGCTGGGCTGCATGTCCACCCGCGCCGCCGCCAATATCCGCGACGAGATGGAGGCGATGGGCCCCGTCAAGCTAACCGATGTGCAAGAGGCGCAGAAACAGATCATCGCCGTGGCCCGCCGCCTGTCGGATGAAGGCACCATCGTGCTGGCCGGGCGCGGCGGCGAACAGATGGTGTGACCATGGCCGACCAGACCGCCGCCCTTGCCGCCCGTGTTGCCGCCATGACGGCGGTGGATGCCGCGGGCCTGCCGCATTTGCTGCGTGCGGCCCAGGCGCAGCCCTTCCGTTTCGACATGGCCGAGGCGCCCGAGGATGTGTTCCAGGCCTTCGACCCCAGTCAGCTGCCCCGCGCGGTTCCGGTGCCGGGGGTGGGCATAGCCAGCGATGCCGAGGCGCCCGACCCGGCAGCCCTTGGTCCCGACGATGATGCACTGATCGCGCCGGACGAACGGGAGGCGCCGGAAGACGCCCCGCACCCTGCGCCCCGTCCGACCGGCCCGCAGGCGCAGATCATCGACGCGGGCAGCTCTGTCTGGGAGGAGGCCCATGCCGCGGGCTATGCCGAAGGCCATGCGGCGGGCTATGCCGATGGCCATCGCGCGGGCCTGACCGAAGGTCATGCCGCAGGTCTGGCCGAGGGGCAGGGTGCCGCCGAAGCCCAGGTCGCCGAGGCCGCCCGCCACCTTGCCGCCGCCCATGCCCGCCTGACCGACCTGCGCCCCGAAGATGTCGCCCAGTTGGCCCAGGCCATCGAAACCGCCGTCCGGGCGCTGGCCGCCGAACGGGCCGGGCAGCTGATCGATGCCGGTCCCTTGCCCTTCGTTGCCCGGATCGAGGCACTGGCCGACCGTGTCGGGCAGGGCGTGCGCGAGATCACGCTGCGGCTCAGCCCGCCCGATCATGCTGCGGTGCTGCCGCATCTGCCGGGGTCGGATGTGCTGTCTGAGGCGCGGGTCGTGGCCGATCCCCGCCTGCAGCGCGGCGATGTCGAGGTGCGCGCGCCCGGCATCCGTCTTGCAGATCTTCTGCCGCAGTTACCGCAACCGGGGACCAGCGCATGAACATGATGATCGACCGTCTGTGCCGGGTGGCCGCCCGCGTGCCCGCCCGCGCCGCCGCCGTGGTGACGGGCCGGGTGCTGCGCTATGACGGCCTGGTGCTGGAGGCCACGGGCTTTCCCGCCAGCCCCGGCACGCTCTGCCGCGTCGCCACCGAAACCGGCCCCGCGGCCGAGGCCGAGGTGATCGGCTTTGCCAATGGCAAGACCTTGCTCTTTCTGGATCAGCCCAAGGCCGCGGTGATCGCCGGGGCCGAGGTGCGGGTGATCCCCGGCGGGCAGGAGACCGATGTCGGCCCCGAAGTTCTGGGCCGCGTGCTGGATGCCAAGGGCGCGCCGCTGGATGATCTGCCCGCGCCCGATTGCGCGGCAAGCTGGCCCCTGGGCGGCATCACGATGAACCCGCTGAAACGCACGCCGGTGGAACGGCCGCTGGATGTGGGGGTGCGGGTGCTGAATGCCGCGCTGACCGTGGGGCAGGGCCAGCGCATCGGCATCGTCGCAGGCTCGGGCGTCGGGAAATCGGTGCTGATGGAGATGATGGCCCGCTATACCAGCGCCGAGGTGGTGGTGATCGGTCTGATCGGCGAACGCGCGCGTGAGGTGGGCCATTTCGCCCATCGTCTGATGCATGGCGAGGCGGCAAAGAAGGTTTGCATGATCGCCGTGCCCGCCGACCGGTCGCCCCTTTTGCGTCTGCGTGGCGCGCGGCGGGCCACGGCGGTGGCGGAATATTTCCGCGCGCAGGGCAAGCAGGTGCTGCTGATGATCGACAGTCTGACCCGCGTGGCCCATGCACAGCGCGAGATCGGCCTTGCCCTGGGCGAACCGCCGACGGCCAAGGGCTATCCCCCTTCGGTCGTCTCGCTCATCCCGTCGCTGATCGAACGGGCGGGGCCGGGGCTGCCGGGCGAAGGGGCCATCACGGCCATCTATACCGTTCTGGCCGATGGCGATGACACCACGAACGACCCGGTGGTCGATACCGCCCGCGCCATTCTGGACGGCCATTTCGTGCTGTCGCGCCGCCAGACGCAGATGGGCATCTATCCGGCCGTCGATGTGACGCAATCGGTCAGCCGGGTGATGAATGATATCGTCGATCCCGATCACCGGCGCGCGGCTGTCCGATTGAAACAGCTGATCTCGATCTGGATGGACAACCGCGACCTCATGCTCATGGGCGGTTATGTCGCGGGTCAGGATGCCGATCTGGACACGGCCGTGCGGCTTTGGCCGAAGATCCGCGCCTTTCTGGCGCAGGACATGGACGAGCCTTCGGATTTCATGGCCAGCCGTCAGGCGCTGATTGATCTTGTCGGGGGTGCCGCATGACCGGACGCAGCCGGATTCTGGGGTTGATGGCGCGGCGCACCTCGGCCGAAATTGCGCGTGAACAGGCCGAGATGCTGCGCCTGTCGCGCACCCATACCGAGGCGCAGGGCATGGTGGACCGGCTGGGGTCCATGCTGGAGGAACGCCGCACCAAGCCGGGTCAGGGCGGCCTTGCCGCCGATCTGCGGCTGAACGGGGCGCTTTGCGCGCAGATTGCCGCGGAAAGCGCGCGCCAGCAGGACCGCGCTGCCGCGCTTGAGGTCGAACTGGCCGCCAAACAGACCGAGATCGCCCGCCGTGACCGCAAGCGCCAGAAGCTCGAGGAAGCCTATCGCGATGCCCGCACCGCCGAGGCCGATGCGCGCGAGGCCCGCAATGCCGCAGCCCTGCCGCCGCGGATGCCGGGGGCCGGGCGCTGACCCGGCGCGGGATGGCATCCTTCTTGCAGTAAGGGCCCTGACGCCGGGGCCCAGCCCCCTTCCCACAAGCCCTTGATGCGGATGTGACATGCAGATTGTAGCCAGCACCGACATTCTGTCTTCGGACCTGCCGCAGCTGCAACGCGGTCCTCTGGCGGTGCCTGCGCCCCAGCTGCGCGCAGCCTCTGGCCTCCCGACCCCAGAGGGAACCGACACCCCGCGCCCGGGATTTGGAGCGGCGTTTGACCGCGAACTTGCGACCAAGACGCCCGCGCCCAAGGGCGCCCCGGCTGTTGCCCCCACCGATCCGGCCGCTGATCTGGGTGCCGATCCGGGGGCATGGCCGGTTGCCCGTCCCGCGCCGCCGACCAGTGTCGCCGCGATGGCCACCGGGGCAGCGGCTCCTCTGCCGCAGGTGCCGATGCAAGCCCCGGTCGACGCCCGCGCCGAGGCAAGGGTTCCCCCCGCTCCCCCGCAGATCACGCGGGCTGACGCCTCATTGCCGCATGGGGCGACCGGCGCAGCGCCTGTTCCTGCCACACCGCCACGTCCGGCCCCGCCCTTGCCGCGTGCTGCCGAATTGCCCCCCGAGCGTCCGATGGATACTCCGGTGGCCGAGACGCTGGCCCTGCGCCAGCACCCTGTGCCCGTTGACCCGCAGCCCGCGCCGCGCGGGCCTGTGGCCCCGGTGACGGATGCCCTTCCGGCAGAGCCGCTTGACGCCGCGCCCCCCGCGCGGCCTCTGCCCGCGGCAGGCTCGATGCCGTCCTCGGACGCGCCGCCTGTGACTGCAGCGGAGCCAGAGCTTGCGCCCCCTGTGGCGAAACCGTTTGCAGCTGCCCCCCCGCCCGCCGTGGCACCGATGCCTCAGCCCGCCGATCGTTCCGAAGCCCCCGTGCTGACCATGGCCGAGGCGCAGCCGGTGCGGGCGCCCGATCCAACCCCGCCGCGCGTGCCGCAGCCAGTGGAGGCGACGCCGCGCCCGGACATCCCCCTCGCGCCCCGTCCGGTGGCGCAAGATGACACATCCGTCCCGCAGCCGGAGGAGGAGGCTGATCGGCCCGAAGCGCCCGAAGCCCCGGCATTTATCGCGGCCCCGATCATCTTGCCGCCCGTTGCGCCGATGACGCCTGTGCTGACGGCATCTGCGGCGGACGGGCCGTTGACGGCGCAAGGGGCTGTGGCCAGTGGCCCCTTGGTCCCGGTGCTCCCCACAGGCGGGGGGGCGGACAGGGCGGCGGATCCGGCCCCTGATGCACCCGCGACCGGGTTCGCGCTGCCGGACATGCAGGTGCCTGTCGCCCCGACGGCGCCTTCGGGCACGGCTTTTGCGCCACAGGACCTGACCGCACCCGAACCCGTGTCGCGCCGCTCCTTGATCCAATCCCCGCCGGATGCCCCGCCCGAGGCGATGCTTTCGCCCGCCCCCCTAGCCCAGCCCCCGCAAAGCAGCGGTCCTGTCGCCCTGCCGCAGGTGGATACCGCCCGCAGCGATTGGACCCAGGCCGTCGCCGGTCACGTGATCGCGAAAGTGGAAGAGGGCGGGTTGGAGCTGGATCTCGCGCCGGAACATCTGGGCCGGCTGCGCGTGCGGGTGGAAATGGTCGATGGCGCCGCCCGCGTGACTTTTGTCACCGAAACCGCCGAAGCGGCACGCCTCCTGCAAGAGGCACAGGGAAAGCTGGGCCACAGCCTGTCGCAATCCGGCCTGACCCTGGCCGCCCATGAAGCCCGGAGCGGGGCCGATTTCGCCGCCACGGGCCAGGGCCAGAATTTCAGCCAGAGCTCTGGCCAGATGCCTGGCCAGAACGGCGACCCGGGGGCGCAGGGACGCGCTGTCTTTGGCCTGCCTGCTGATCGTGGCCGCGCCGTCGGCGCCGAGCTGCCCCAACCTGCCGCCGCCCCGATCCGGGGCAGCATCAACCTGATTGCCTGAGGACCAGACCGATGACCAAAGAGACCAAAGAAGACAAGCCCAAGGGCGGGCTGGTCGGAAAGCTGTTGAAAGGGCTGATCTTTTTGCTGGCCGTGGCGGTCTTCGTGGGCGTCGGGTTCGGCGCGGGCTATATCTATTTCGCCAACCCGATGTCGCCGGCCAAGGATGTGCTGCGCCTGATGGAAAAACAGGCCGAACCCGCCGCTGCCGAAGAACACGCGGCCGAAGAGGTTGACCCCAACCAGCCCCAGAAAGTGCCGCGCGAAACCCCCGAGGAAGAGGCCTATGTCACAAGCTATTTCACCTTCAAGGATCCTCTGACCTCGAACATCAAGGATTCGCGGCGTTTCCTTCAGCTGGGGGTCGGCCTGTCCACCGAATATGACGCCAAGGTCTTTGAACGGGTGCAGACGCATGAGCTTGCGCTCAAATCCGAGATCCTGAAGGTCGTCACCAATTTCACCGAAGAGGAACTGAAAACCGGGGAAGGCCGCGACAAGCTGGCGCTGCAGATCCGCGATGCGCTGAACAAGAAGCTGGAAGAGCTTGAGGACTTCGGCGGCATCAAGGACGTGTTCTTCCCCTCCTTCGTCATGCAGTAAGGTCGCAAGATGGCCAAGCCGAGAAAGCTCTCTTCCAATGAGGTCGCAGCCCTTGTGGGCGGCCTCATCGATATGGATCTGGGCGCCAACGCGGGGGCGGAAGGATCCGATGTTCGCCCCTATGTCTTTGGCGCCAATGATCTTTCGCTGGTCGGGGATTACTACGGCCTGCGGATGATCAATGAACGCTTCTGCCGCATCGCACGGGCGGCCTTTCTGCCCATGCTGCGCTTCCAGCCGCGGATTTCCTGCTTCCCGCCGGAAATCCGCACCTTTGACGATTACCGCAACGGCCAGGAAAACTTTGTCAGCCTGACGCAAAGCCGCATTGAGGAACTGCGCGGCAACCAGCTGATCGTGATCCCGCCCAGCTTTGTCTGGATGTTGACCGATGCCTATTATGGCGGGTCGATCCGCACGCTGAAATCCAGCCGCACGGAATTCACCGGCACTGAACAGCGTGTGATCGAGCTGATCACCGACCGGCTGAACCATGCCCTGCAACTGGCGTGGCGCGACCTGATGACGGTGACTTTCAATGTCTCGAGCCGGGAAGAGAACATGCAGTTCGCGGCCTTCGTCGATGGCGAGGACCATGTGGTGAACTGTTCCTTCATGGTTCAGCTGCCGGGGCTAGAACCCGCAAGCTTCGACATCCTCTATCCGCTGCAGGCACTGAAGCCGATTTCGGGGCAGCTGCGGTCGCGGATGCAATCGGATTTCATCGACGAAAACGACAACTGGCGCAGCCGTCTGGAACGGGCGGTGATGGCGGTACCGCTGACCGTTTCGGCCCGGCTGGCCGAACCCGAAATGTCGCTCCGGCAGGTGCTTCAGATGCAAGAGGGCGATGTCGTGCCGGTCAGCCTGTCGGAAACCGTCGAGGTGATGGTCGAGGGCGTGCCGCTGTTCCGCGCGCGGCCCGGCGCCATTCGTGGCCATGCGGCGCTGAGCGTGACGCAATCTTCGCTGGGGGCGGGGCAGTCGGTCTCGCTTCAGGTGCCGGGGCAGTCGCCCGGCGATGCGCAGGGCCATATGGCTGCTGCCGCAGAATGACACCGGAAAGGCAGGAAAGACATGAGCGACATGAATGATCGTGGCAATCCCGACGGAATGCGCTTGCTGGAAAACATCGCCGTCAAGCTGACGGTCGAGGTGGGGCGGGCGGAACTGACCATCCGTGATCTGCTGCGCCTGTCCGAAGGCTCGGTCATCGAGCTGGACCGGCTGGCGGGTGACCCGCTGGATGTGCTGGTGAACGGCACCCCGATCGCCAAGGGCGAGGTGGTGGTGGTGGGCGAACGCTTCGGCATTCGCTTTGGCGAGATCATCGACCCCGAAAAACGCGCCGAGTCGGTCTGACCACGGCACGCGAATTGCACGGCTTTGGCGTGAAACCCGCCTGAGGTGTGCCATGACCCAAACCCTGCCCGACGCGGCCCCGGTTCCCCTTTCGGTGATCCGGCCCGACCAGATCCTTGTGACGCTGCTGTTTCTGGCGGTTCTTGGGGCGGTCTGGCTGGGGGTGCGGGTCTGGAAGGGGCAGGGCGGCGCGATCCGCACGACCGCCGGGAGCCGCATGAAGGTGGCCGAGGTGCTGGCCCTGTCGCCCGCCGACCGCGCCATGATCCTGCGGGTGGACGAGACGGAATTTCTGGTCCTGCGGCTGCGCGGCGCCGCCCCCGTGATCACCCAGTTGCCGAGCGTGGCCAGCATGACGGGGGACGCAGCATGAAGCGCATGCATCTTCTGGTTGGCCTTGCCGTTGCGGCCGGGGTTCTGGGTCTGGCACTGCCCGCCCTTGGCCAGGGATTGCCCGCACTGACCATGAACGACAGTGGCGATGGCGTGACCTATTCGCTGTCCTTCCAGATCGTCGCGTTGATGACGGTTCTGACGGTGCTGCCCTCGATCGTCTTGGGGATGACGGCCTTCACCCGCATCATCATCGTTCTGTCGATCCTGCGGCAGGCGCTTGGCACGCAGCAGACCCCGCCCAATCAGGTGCTGATCGCGCTGGCGATGTTCCTGACCTTTTTCGTCATGCAGCCCACGCTGGACCGGCTTTATACCGAGGTGGCGACCCCCGTGCTGGAAGGCACCATGACGGCGCCCGAGGGGTTGAAGGCGGGCACGACCATCATGCGCGGGTTCCTGATCGAAAATACCCGGCAGAATGACCTGCTGATGTTTTCCGACCTGTCGGGGCAGGGCCCCTTTGCCACGCCCGACGACGTGCCGATGACGGTGCTGCTGCCGGCTTTCCTGACATCCGAGCTGAAGACCGCCTTCCAGATCGGCTTTCTGATCTACCTGCCGTTTCTGGTGATCGACATGGTGGTGGCCTCGATCCTGATGGCGCTGGGGATGATGATGCTCAGCCCGATCCTCGTGTCCTTGCCGCTGAAGCTTTTGCTGTTCGTCATGGTGGATGGCTGGTCGCTGCTGGTCGGATCGCTGGCCGCCGGATACGGGATGCGCTGAGATGGACGCCGCAGCCAGCATCGAACATCTTAAAATCGCCTATTGGAACATCCTGATCACCGCCGGGCCGGTGCTGGGTGTGGCGCTGCTGGTAGGGATCGTCGTCGGGGTCCTGCAGGCTGCGACCTCGATCAACGATGCCACCATCGGTTTCGTGCCGAAGCTTGGGATCGTGCTGCTGACCATGGCGCTGATGGCCAGCTTCATGCTGGGCCGGATGACCGATTACTTCACCTTCGTCTTTCAGACCATTGCGACCCTGCACTGATGGAGATGCAGCCCCTCCTTCCCGGGCTTGACCTTCAGCCCCTGTTCCAGCTTGCGGTGCATCACCTGATCCTGATGCTGCGGGTGGGCAGTTTCATGGTGGCTGCGCCGTTCTTTGGCGCGCGTTACCTGCCGCTTCAGGTGCGGATCGTGGTTTCGGTGGTGCTGCCGTTGCCCTTGCAGGGGTTGGTCCCTTTGCCGCCGGTCGAACAGATCGCGGCCCTGACAGGGGTGACGCTGGTGCTGGGCGAGCTGGTGCTGGGACTGGCCGCAGGGACGGTGCTGATGCTGTTCTTCGCCGCGGCCGCCAAGGCGGGCGACCAGATCGCCAATACCGCGGGCTTGGGCTTTGCCGCGCAATTCGATCCCTCGGCCGGCGCGCAGACGCCCGTGGTCAGCCAGTTCTTCAGCATGCTGCTTGTCATGCTGTTCGTCTCGACCGACAGCCACCTGACGGCGCTGCGGATCGTGCTGGACAGCTATCAGGCCATTCCGCCGGGGCAGGGGTTTGATGCCTTTGCCCTGGTCTCGACCGGGGTGGCCACGGGCGCGGCGCTGTTCGTGCTGGCGCTCAAGCTCACGCTGCCAGTGGCGACGCTGCTTTTGCTGTTGAACCTTGCGGTGGGGGTGCTGACGCGATCGGCACCGCAGTTCAACGTCTTCTCTTTCGGGTTCCCGCTGACGATGACGGCAACGCTTCTGATGCTGCTGATCACCGCCCCGCGGCTTGGCACCGAACTTGAAGGTCTGATCGACATGGGCCTTGCGGCCATTTCGGGGATGCTGGGGACAGGCCATGGCGGATGAAGACAGCGATCTGGAAAAGACGGAAGAACCAACCCCCCGAAAACGCGAACAGGCGCTGGAAAACGGACAGATCCTGACCTCGCAAGAGGCCTTTGTTTTTGGCGCAATGGCAGTGGCCACGGGATTGTGCATGTTCGTGGTGGGGCAGTTGCCGCAGATCGCCGGGGCCTGGGGCCGGATGCTGCGGATCGAAGGCGATCTGGACGCGCTGATGATCGACCGGCTGGGCGATCTGGGGTGGTATGTGCTGCTCTTCGGACTGGGGGCCGCGGTGCCGGTGATGATGTCTGTCATCGGGTTGCAGGCGCTGATGGGGGGGCTGCATTTCAACGGCCCCAGCTTCAAGGGTGAAAAGCTGAACCCCTTTTCCGGCATGAAGCGCATGGTTTCGATGCAGGCGCTGATCAACCTTCTGAAATCCCTGATCAAGGTCGGAATTCTGGGGGTTCTGGCCTATACGGTGTTCAAGGCGATCCTGCTGGATCTTGATGGGCTGGGTGCGTTGGAACCTGCCACCGCGGCCGCCCGGATCGGGCAGATGGTGGTGGATCTGCTCAGCCGTCTGGCCCTGGGCCTGGCCGCGATCGCGGCGGTCGATCTGGCCTGGCAATACCGCACCCTGATGAAGGGGCTGATGATGACCAAGGATGAGGTCAAGCGCGAATCCAAGGAACAGAACGGCTCGCCCGAGCTGAAGGGCAAGATCCGGCAGAAACAGATGCAGGCCGCCCGCCGCGCCGGACGTCAGCGCAAGGCGCTGGCCGATGTGCCGCAGGCCACGGCAATCATCACCAACCCTACGCATTTCGCCGTGGCGCTGCGCTATGTGCCGGGTGAAACCGATGCCCCTGTCATCCTTGCCATGGGCCGCGGTCCCATCGCGCATGAGATCATGGATATCGGTCGCAAAGCCGCGATCCACACCCTGCGTCTGCCGCCTCTGGCCCGCGCGCTTTACTATTCGGGCGAGATCGGGATGCAGATCGACGACCGGCTCTTTGCTGCCGTGGCGGCGGTGCTGGCGCATGTGTTCCGCGTGGACCGTGGCGAGGCCGTGGATCTGCCTGACATCGACCTTCCGTCCGAGATGCGCTTTGACGTGCATGGCCGCCCCGAGACGCCCGAGCCGCCCCGGAGCGCGCCATGATGCAGCGGAAATGCCCGCCCTTGTGCCGCACAGGCGCCTGACATGGCACGGAAGTTGCCAGACAGCCCCAAACCCGCCCGGCGCAAGCCGGCTGCGCGCAAGAAATCCGGCCCCCGCAAGGGCCGCACCCGCCAGGAGACCGTGATGAGCCAGGAGAATGAGCAGCTTGCCGAAGCCATCCGCAACGCACTTGCGGCGGCCGAGGCGGCGACCGATGCCGCGGCCGAGGCGGCTGCCGCGATCGAGGGCCAGCTGCGTGGCACAGAGGCGCTGCAAAAGGCGCAGCGACGGCTTGGCGTCTTGACCATCGCCGCCACGGGCGGGGCACTTCTCTCGGTCGCGGTTTCGGCGCTGGTCTATTTCCGATCGGTTGCTGATCTGCGTGAAGCGTCAGAGCTTCAAGCGGCGGCGACGGGGGCCTGGGTGCAGAAATTCGGCGATATCGACGAATTGGTCAGTCGGTTGGATGTCCCCGAAATGGCGCAGAAGGCCGATCTGGAAAACCTGCGTACCGATGTTCTGACCGCGCTTGCCCAGAACGCCCTGCCGGAAGACCCGCCTGCCGCCGCTGGCGGCGCCGATCTGGAAAAGCTGCGCACCGATGTGCTGACCGCCATTGCCGCAGTGGAATTGCAGGTCAGTGATCTGAAAAAGGCCACGGGCGGTGAACAGGCTGCACAGCTGACGATGATGCTGGGGGAAACCCTGCGGCGGCTTGAGGGCACGGCCGGGGCGGCCCCCGCAAAGTCAGCCGAGGCGGCCCCCGCACCCAAGCCCAAACCGGCGCCGGTTTCCAAACCCGCAAGTGGCGGCAGCAGCCGCCCGAAGCCCGCGCCCAAACCGGCGGCGGCGGCCCAGACGGCGCCCGAACCTTCGCCCTTCAGCTATCCCTGATCCCTGAGGTTGCCATGAGTGATGCGATCCCCACCACCCTTGCGCTTGCGCCCGGGGGGCTGGCCCGCGCGGGCTGGTCCTTGTGCCTTCGTCCCGGGGATGTGCTGCTGGCCGTGGACGGGCGGGCCTTCACCGGCACGGCCGAAGATCTGGCACTGCGCTTTCCGATGACCTTGGCCGAACCGCCGGTGGTCTTGACCTTTCTTCGCGGCGATGTGGTCTTTTCGGTCTTTGCGGCCACGCCTGCGCTGGGACAGTGGGATCCGGTCGCCCTGCCCGTGGGGCAGACCTTGCCGGAACCTCCGGCAGGCCCGGCGCAGAACTGGGTGGTGATGCGCGATGGCGCAGGCCTTTTCGAGGTGCTGGACCAGACGCCCCCCCTGCTGGCGCTGATCGCGGCGCCATTGTGGCTTTTGCAGATGCGGCTTTGGCTGACGCTGGCAACCCATGCGGCCACCCTGGCCGTGGCGGGGGTGGTGTCGCCCTGGCTGGCGCTGCCGCTTTATGCGGCGCTGTCGCTGCATCTGTGGCGGCGTGGCCCCCGGATTCTTCTTTCGGAACGGCGCATTGCCGGGGCGATCCCCGTGGCCTTTCTGGCGGCTGCGACGGAAGCAGAGGCCGTGGCCACCTTCCTGCGACTTGATCCTGCCGCGCAGTATCGCTGGGGAAGCAAGGCCGCAGGCCCCGCCGCGCAAGACCCTGACACCGCGCTGGCCTGACCGGGCGCCCGGGTGCCGCCGCCCTTGCGGCAAGGGCAGAAAAGGAAAAGGCGGCCTGCCATCGGGGCGGGCCGCCTTTTTCATCGGGCATGCGGATCAGCGCGTCTGCGCGTCAAGGATCGCCCGGCGGCGGCGCGCGGCCGAGCTGGGGATATCCATCATCTCGCGGTATTTGGCGACGGTGCGCCGTGCCAGCTGGATCCCCTCGGAGGAAACGATCTGGGCGATGGCCTCGTCGCTCAGCGGGTCGCGGGGGGATTCCGCGCGGATCAGTTCACGGATACGGTGGCGCACCGCGCCTGCCGACCCGGCCTCATCGCCGCTGCTGGCCGAAAGGGCCGCGGTGAAGAAGTGCTTGAGCGGGAAACACCCCTGCGGCGTCGCCATCATCAGGCCGGAACAGACGCGGCTGACGGTGCTTTCATGCACGCCCACCGCCTCGGCCACTTCGCGCAGCGTCATCGGGCGCAGGCTCGCCGGGCCGTGTTCCAGAAAGCCCTGCTGGCGGCGCACGATCTCGGCGCCGATGCGGAGGCTGGTTTCATTGCGGTGGGCCACCGCGCGCGCCAGCCAGCGCGCCACCGACAGCCGTTCCGCGATATAGCGCGCGGCCTCGGCCCGGGCGGCGGGTTCCCGCGGGGTGGGCTGGTCCTTGTCGCCCGCCCGTACGACGATGCTGGGCAGGGTCGAGCGGTTGAGATCCACCACCCAGCCATCCGCCCCACGCCGGGCGATCAGGTCGGGCGGCAGTTGCGGCACGGGCGTCGCGTCGAATTGCGCACCCGGTTTGGGGTCAAGGGCGCGCAGCTCGCGCAGGGCGGGGCGCAGATCCTCGATCTGGCAGCGGCAGACGCGGGCCAGACCGGCCATGTCTGCGGCGGCGACCAGCGGCAGGTTGCGCAGCACGGCCTCGAACACGGGGGTCAGCAGGCGCTGTGCGCGGGCCTGCAGATACAGGCATTCGGCCAGATTGCGGGCAAAAAGCCCCGCGGGTTCGATGCGCTGCATCAGGTTCAGCACGGTTTCGGCTTCGGTTTCGGTCACGCCCGCCTGGGCGGCAACTTCGGCCACGCTCTGCCCGATCCAGCCCGAGGGTTCCAGCGCATCCAGAAAGGCGCCCGCGATGCGGGCTTCGCGCGGGGTCAGGCCAAGGGCCTCCACATGCGCCTCGACATGGGCATAGAGCGAGGGGCCACGATCATCGGGCAGGGCGGCGATGCGGTCCCAGTCATCGTCCGACGACCGGCGCGTGACCGATGCAGGCAAAGGGCGGTCGCGGGGGGGCGCGGGCTGGGGCGCGCGGGCATCGACAAAGGGATTTTCTTCGGCCTGGGCTTCAATAAAGCCCTGAAGTTCGGTGTTGCCCATCTGAAGCAGGCGGATTGCCTGCTGCAGCTGGGCCGTCACGACAAGCGACTGGCGCTGATGAAATGCGTGTGAGGGTCCGATATGCATGATGAGCCTGCCTTTCACAGGCAGATTTCACGCCCGGCCTGCAAAACGCAAAAAATACGTTTGACACCCCTAAAATGTCGGAAAGCCGACGCTTACGCCACGTAAACCTGAATGTGGCGCGCAAGAAAAAACCCCCGGCGCCGCAGCGCCGAGGGCGGAAAATTTCAAGGAAAATCAGAAGATTAGCCCTTGATGAGCGAAAGAACCTGTTTCTGGTTCGAGTTGGCCTGAGCCAGCATCGCCTGCGACGCCTGCGCAATGATCTGCGAACGGGCGAGGTTCGTCGATTCTTGGGCATAGTCGGCGTCCATGATCTGCGACTTGGCGGCCGAGACCGAGGTCGAGATCGAGGACAGGTTCGAGATGGTGCTGTCCAGACGGTTCGACACGGCACCCAGATCGGCGCGGGATTTGGCGATGGCCTGCATCGCGGTATCCAGCACGGTGATCGCCTCCGAGGCTTTCTTGGCCGACGACAGGTCGATTTCCGCAACCGAGGTCAGATCGGCAGAGACCGCATCGCGGGTATCCTTGAAGAAGGTGGTGCCGTCATCTTCGGTCGCCAGACCGCCGCCCGAGGGGTCAACCGAGCCCGCCGAGAAATCAAAGGCCGAAGTCATGGTGACCGAACCGGTGATGGTCGCGGCGTCGTCAGCGGCTTCGTCCAGCGTGACCGGCCCGGTCACCGCGTCGGTGCCGTCCGTTTCCAGGGCCTGGGCCGACATGGTGGCGGCATCGTCACCCACGTCGTAGTTTTCCAGCTTGATGTCATCGCCGTTGGCGTCGGTCAGGATGATTTCGCCGTTGGTGTCGCCCATCTTCGCGGTGACGCCGGTCTGGTTCGACACGTTGTTGATGGCGTCGCGCAGCGAGGTCAGGTCGCTGGTGTCGGCGATGTTCACCGTGCCGATCGACACGCCGTTCACGTCGAAGCTGACGGTGGTGGCGGCCGACATGCCCGACAGTTTCACATTGGTTTCGGCGGTCGCGGTCACACCGGTCTGGGCGGTGTTGTCGTTCACGGCCTGCGCCAGTTCAGCCGCCGACTGGTTGGCGTCGGTGGTGATGGTGGCCGAACCCAGGTAACCTGTGATCGAGATATCGGTGCCGGCTGCGATGCCGCTGGCGTTGCCCGCGGTGTTCGAGGCGTTGGTCTTGATGGTGTAGGAACCGATGTCGGTCGCCTTGGCGCTGTCGATGTTGATTTCCATCGCCTGACCCTGGTCAGCACCGATCTGGAAGGTCTTGCCTTTGAACGAGCCGTCCAGGATGTTCATGCCGTTGAAGGTCGTGGTTTCGGCGATGCGGTTGATCTCCGAGACGAGCTGCTTCGATTCCGAGGTCAGCGAGGCGCGGTCAAGGCCGGTGTTGGTATCCGACGACGATTGTACGGCGACTTCACGCAGACGCTGCAGCATCGAGGTGATCTCTTTCTGCGCGCCTTCGGCCGTGTTCACCAGCGACTGACCGTCGGTGGCGTTCCGGATCGCCTGCTCGATGCCCATGACCTGCGCGGTCATCTTTTCACCGATCGCCAGACCGGCGGCATCGTCAGCGGCCGAGTTCACGCGCAGACCGGTCGACAGACGGGTCATGGCCTGTTGGTAGTCGCCCTCGATCTGGTTCATGCTCGCCTGGGCGGTGATGGCGGAGATGTTCGTGTTAATAACGCTCATGTGTAGCCTCCTTGGCTTGCCGTCGCGGCGTCTTCGGGGCGTCATGCCTTGCCAGCCGCGTCTGATAGGCAAAACGGCGCAGTGCAGGAATGTTTAGCGAGCCTGTGGAAAATGCTGGCGCCTGCCAGGTCCGACGGGGGCGGCCGGGCGGGTCCGGTGCAGCCAAGGGTTGACCAGGATCCCGCCGCGCCGCCCGCGCTGCGCGAGGTTGCGCGGCATCACCTCGTCAAGCCCCTTCAAGGAACGCGCACACGCGAGCACACGCGCGAGGGTGAGGGGCCTTCAGGGGACCCCGCGAAAAAAAATCATGTCCCCTACTGCGGCGCCGACCTTTCGCGGCGGGGCGGCGGTCGGCGTCTAAACAAATTGCGCCGATGCGCCGTTTTGCCGTGTGCAGCCAGAGGAATGACGCATGGCCCAGATCGACCTTCTTTCCAAGTTGAACAAGACCGGCTCCGGCGTGGATCTGAAAGAGCTTGCGACCTCGCTGGTCGAAGCCTCGATCTCGGTCCCGAAGCAGACGGCGCAGGATCGGCTGGACAAGACGGAAGTGTCGATTTCCGCCATCGGCACTGTCCGGTCGCAGCTCTTGTCGGTGCAATCATCGCTCAGCGCGATTGCCGCCAATGACGTGCTGAGCGTGCGGAGCAGTTCCGGCACGGTCGGGACGAAGGTCACCGATCGCAACGCCCTTGCCATGGGCGAGACGACAGTCGGTGTCTTGCAGGTGGCAAAATCACAGGTTCTCGAATTTACAGGGTTTTCCTCCAAAACGGCCACGCTTCCGGCCGGGAAAGTCACACTGGACTTTGGCGCCTGGTACACGCCGGAAGGTGCGACGGAGGAAAGCTTTGCGGTTAAGCCGGGGACGCAGACCCTGACGCTGAATGTGTCAGAGGGCACGACGCTGGAAACCTTCGCGCGCCAGATCGATGCGCTTTATGGCCTTACCGCCGCGGTGCTGGACAAGGGGGACGGGACCTTCTCGCTCGGGGTGCTGACCCAGCCCGGCGCCGGAAACGCCATCCGCCTGACGGTCGAGGAAACCACGCCCGGGTCCGGTCTGGCCCGCTTTGACACCACCACCACGAATTCGACCGTGCAGGCCCAGGCGGCGCAGAATGCTGTCGTGACCGTGAATGGCATCCAGATTTTCCGTGAAACCAACACCTTGACCGATGTTGTGCCGGGGATGGAGCTGACGATCAGCCAGCCCGGCACCTCGACCCGGCTGACCGTATCGCGGGATCAGGAGATTGCACGCACCAACCTCATGACCCTGGTGGAAAAGGTCAACGCGGCCCAGGCCATGCTGACCAAGATGACCGCCCGGGAAACCGAAGACGAAGAGGCGGGTGATCTGGCCGGAAATGCCGGTCTTCAGGGGTTGAAGCGGCAGCTTGACAGCCTGATCCGCCGCCCGATTGCGGGGTATGGCGACAAACCCGTCTATCTGACCGAACTAGGCCTGCGGACCCAGCAGGACGGCAGCCTGACGCTGAATGCCAAGGCCTTTGAAAAGGCCTTCGCGGACAATCCATCCGCCTTCGACGCGGTCTTTTCCAACCGTCTGACGGCCGATGACGAGGGCGTCTCGGTCGTCGGGGTTTCGACCAGGAAGATGACGCCCGGCGTGTTCAGCTTCCAGCGCAATCCGGCGACGGCCGAGGCCACGATGGGCGATACCACCTTTTCCGGTGTGGATATGGGCGATGGCCGCACCTTCTTTACCGCCGCCGCGGGCGAATTTTCGGGTCTGATCCTGAAGGTGGATGATGAGGTCGCCTCGGCCCGGATTTCCTATGGCAAGAGCTTCCTGACCCTGCTGGATGAGGTGATCAGCAGCGCCACGGCCAATTCCGGCACCCTGGACATGATGCGCAACACCGTCACGGCCGAGGCGACGGATGCGCAAAAGACGCTGACCGAACTTGATACCCGGGCCGAGTCGCTCAAGACCATGTATGCCCAGCGGTTCGGCGCGATGGAGGCCGCAGTGACGCGCTTCAACAGCACGAGCAGCTATCTCGACAGTCTGGTTGCCCAATGGAACAAGAACGAGTGATCCGCAGCGCTGGCTTGGCGCTGTGCCTGTGTCTGTCCCTGGGGGCCGCCATGCCCGCCGGATCGGCCATCGAACCCGGCGCCGCTGACCTGCCTGCGCCCGTTCCCGCCACGTCGGACGACACCGCCGCCTTCAACGCGGCGGTTGAAGCTTACGCTGCGGGCGATACCAGCCGCGCGGCGGTTCTTTTTGCCGATCTGGCGCGGGCGGGGGATCCTGATGCCCAGTTCAATCTGGCGCTGATCTATCATTCCGGCGAAGGTGTGCCGCGCAATGATCGTGAGGCGCTGTATTGGGCCTGGCGCGCGCGGATCGAGGGGCTTCCCGCCGCCGAGCCGCTGATCCGGATGCTGACCGAGCAGGGAGCGCCGGGCCTTGGCCCGTCGATTGCCCCGCGGCTTCTGACGGATCTTCAGGACGCGCTCAAGGCCGGCCACGGGCATGCCATGCTGGGTGCCGCGCTGGTCATGGCGCAGCTCTCCGATCCTCCGGACCCCGAGGGGGCCTATCTTTGGCAATCCCTTGCCGCCGCCCTGGGTGAGCCGGGCGCCGCCTCGGCCCGGGACGAAACGCTGGCGGCCCTGCCACCCGAAAGCTGGGCCGATCTGGAAGACCGCGCCATGAAGAAGTTCGGCGAATGGTGCGCCACGGCCATTGCGCCGCCCATGGCCTGCAAGCTGGTGAAGTGAGTTTTGGGCACCGAGAACCCGGTGCCAAGGCGCAGGCCTGATCCCTGCGCCGTCCGCGCTGACAGCCGTCTCTGCCCCCAAGCACCAAAAAAGACCCCGGCATCCAACGGGATACCGGGGTCAGGAAGGACGCGCCTTGCAAACGTCCGTGGGTGGGGAGGATCAGTGGCTGCGGAACAATGCGATGGTGCGCGCGGTATCCAGCGAAAGACCCATCTCGTCGCTGATGCGGTCGGGGGTCATGCCCTTGCGGACCAAGGCGCTGGCCTGTTCGATCATGCGTTCATCCGCCAGCCATTCGATATCGGCGCGGGTGGCCGAAATCAGGTCTTCGATCCGGGCGATGGCCACATCATGGCCGCTGTCCAGACGCAGCACACTTTGCTGCAGATTTGCCAGACGTTCATCGATGCGGGCCAGCTCGGCCCGTTCCTTCCGCAGCTCGCGGAAATGGCGGAAGCCCTGCCACAACAAGGTTGCGGCAACACCAAGCGCCGTGACTGCCAAGGTAATCAGGGTCAGGGTAAGGGCTGTCATCTGGGCACTCCGGTTTAGTGCGCGAACTCGAACAGATCCCGCGTCAGGCTTTCCGCGATCCGCTCGGGGTCGGGCTTGTAGCTGCCATCGGCAATTGCGGATTTGATCGCGTTCACCCGTTCAAAATCAATGGGCGGCCCCGCTTGCAACGCCGCAGGAAGGGCGGTTGCCTCGGTGCTCAGGCTTACGGTTTCCGAACCGGTCGTGGTCGCAGGACCATCCGGTGCGGCGGTGCGGGCGCGGCTGTCGATCGCGGTGGGATCACCTTGCAGCAGCACGCGACCCGGCTGTGTGTTGATAGGCTGGACCATTTGGGCATCCCCCTCATTTGAAGAGCTAAACGGCACTCTTTCACGGAGTGTTAGCCGCCATTGCCAAGTTATCCCGGCCGATCACGCGGGCGCGAATTTCGCGGCCGCTGACGGGGTGGCGCAATCGGATCACCTCGCCTGTTTCCCCATTTTCAAGGGGAAGAACGGTCACGGTGACCGAAATGCCCCGGGTCGTCAGGGTCAGGGTGGCGGGTGTATCTGCCTCGACGGCATAGTCAGTCTCCAATTGGCGGGCGAGCAACGGCTGACCGCCGCCCAGGCCCTGTTTCAGCCGCCGCCCGATGACCAGGGCGGGGTCTTCGAAGACCTCGGCCCGGCCAAGGGCAGAGGCGGGTTGCAGTGCAATGTCCTCGGGGCCAATCACGGCGCCCTTGGGCAGGCTGCGGGTCAGCACCAGAACCTCGCGCTGTGGCGCTTCGGGCGCCTTTGCGCCGCGCGGGAGCGCGCTGGGGCTGGCGGCACTGCGCAGCACCCGTTTCCAGACCGGGTCGGCGCAGCGCAATTCGATGGACCGCCAGCTGCCCTGAAACGGCAGGACTTCGGGCGGGGTCGTGCAGGCGGGCAGGGGGCGCGCCGGGACGGTGATCTCGGTGGCGGGCTGACCCGCAGCCTCCATTGCCGCCCGCACCAGTGCCTGCACCTCGAGCGCCTCAAGTGCGCGGGCCTGCGGCGCGAGCATCGCCGCGATCAGGGCGCCGTAGCCCAACACTCGGGCCGGGGCGATCATGGGTCGCTTTCCAGAAACTGGACCGGCCGGCCCGCAAAGGCCGAGGCGGGTTGACCGGGATCAAGCGGCCGCAGCACCACGCGTTCGGCGCCCAGCTCGACAATCTCCAGCATTTCGGTGCTGGCGTTGCGGTCGGCGGTAAAGGCGATGGCCCCGCGGGTCAGACCCTGCGCCCGCCCCACCGGGGCCGAGATGGTGCCGCCGCTGACTGACAGCACGATGCTGACGGGTTCGCACAGCTTCTGTTGCATGAGATCGGCGAAATAGGGCTCTGCCTCGCCCGCCAGATCGGCGGCCAGCCGGTCGCGGCCGGGTTTCGCAAGTTCGGCCACCCGCCCCAACGGCGAGACGCCCGGAAGCTTGACCGCGCGATGCAGGCGGTAGGTCTTGCTCTCGCCCTGACCGCCCAGAAAGGTGATGTCGAGATCCAGCGTCAGCGCCTTGCCCGAAAGGCCCGCGGCCTCGGTGTTCATGTCGATCCGCAGGACCAGACCTTGATCGCCGGGGTTCAGGTGGACGGACCCCTGGGTCAAGGTCAGGTAATCGCTGGTCTGACCCTGTCTGGGCGGGGGGCGGTTGGTGATCTGCTTGACCGTCACATCCCGCGTGCGGGCCAGACGTTCGAGGATGGTGCGGCTGATCCGCTGCGCCAGCGGCTCGGCCCAGGCGGGCGCCGAGGAGGAGACGCGGATTTCCGGCGCATAGGCGATGACCTGCATCTTGCGGTTCTGGCAGCCGCCCGCGCCCTCGGGGCCGACGGTGGCCCGGATGGTCACCTGACAGACCCCGCCCGCGCAGGATTGCGCCAGCACCTGATGGCCCAACACACGCCCCACCGGCCGCACGATCACCAGGTCCGAGGTGATGCGCGCCTTGTCCAGCACGCTATGGCCCGTGACCTTTGCCCCCCCGGCCATGGCGGCTTGCAACAGCGCGTCGGCAAGCGCACGGCGGCGCGCGCTGTCCTGATCGTCGGTGCTGTTCTGCAGCGCCTGACCTGTGACATCAATCACCAGGGTCTGGGCCGTGGCCGCGACGGGCGGGGCCAGCAGGCAAAGCGACAGGGCCAGCGCGCGCATCGGGATCAGTACCCCCGCGCCATGCGGACGATATAGCCCAGCGTGCCGCGGTCGATTTCCAGTTCGACCTCATAGCCGTCGGTGCCGCGCGGGGTGATGCGGCGGGTCTTGGCGCCCCGCAGCGTCCCGGAAATGCGCGCGGCGAGCTGGTCGATCTCGATCCGGCTGCCGGTCATGTTGGTCGAGCTTTGCAGCGCGATGCCGTGGATCTGTTCGGTGAGGTCGCGCATCGCCTCAAGGCGGGCGGCACGGATGGCGAGCAGGCGTTTTTCGTTATGGGTCTTGCCGGGCTGCGTCGCGATCTGGGCAAAGCCGCGCCCGACCAGCGGTTCGACCGTTGGGGCAGGGGCTGCAGCAGCAGCGGCGGCGATGCCCGGGGCCTGCAGCGGCGCCGAGACGGAATCAAGCTGGTCCTTCACCTCGGCCAGCGCCTTGGCGCGGGGGCCGGGGTCGGGGGGCAGGGCTTGCCGGGCCGTCTGCGGGCCACAGGCCGCCACCGCAATCGGCAGCGCCAGGATGAGGGGCAAGGATCGGGTCAGCGGCGGCACTTTGGGCACTCCATCTCGGGCGGGCAGCAGGTTTCGGAAGGGCTCAGTGCAAAGCCCGTGCCATCTGCAGCGGCAGGTTGGGGCATTGCAGGCAGAGGCCGCGATCCCCCGCCGTTCCTCCGAGTGTCTAGCGCGCGCGGGCCGCCGTTCGTGATCGTCCGGCAGGCTCAGGCCTAGGGCAAGTGTTTCCCGCGCGCGGGCCTCCGGGCGCTGACGGGACAGCCACGTCTCGCGATGGCAAGCGTTTCCCGCGCGCGCGGGCCTCCGCCTTGCCTGCCCCCGCCTTGCCCGCCCGTGATCCCTCATTCTGCCCGGCTGCCGCCTGCCCGCGCAGGGCGAGCGGGCCACCCTCGGCTTGGCATGGCACTTGCAGACCTCTGCCCGAACCCAGCCTTCGGAGCCGATCCATGTCCGACGCCAGCCTTTCCCTTTCCTGCGCCCCGCGCTGCGGAGCCCGTGCATGACTGCCCCGGCCCGCGTCTCTGCCGGTGATCAGGGCTTCAAGGCCCAGCTGGGCACACTGGCGCTGCCGGTCGGTATCCTGTGCATGCTGGCCATGATGATCGTGCCGCTGCCGGTGGCGCTGCTCGATATCTTCTTCGTGGGCAATATCCTGCTGTCGCTGCTGGTGCTGATGGTGGCGATCAACAGCCAGCGCCCGCTGGATTTCTCAAGCTTTCCAAGCCTCTTGCTGATCGGAACGGTGCTGCGTCTGGCCCTGAACGTCGCTTCGACCCGCGTCGTGCTGGGCGAAGGACACACCGGTCATGGCGCGGCGGGCCAGGTGATCCAGGCTTTCGGCGATTTCGTCATCGCGGGCAATTTCGTGGTGGGCTTTCTGGTGTTTGCCATTCTGGTCATCATCAACCTTGTGGTGCTGACCAAGGGGGCGGGCCGCGTGTCCGAAGTTTCGGCCCGCTTCACGCTGGACGCCATGCCCGGCAAGCAGATGGCCATCGATGCCGATCTGAACGCGGGCCTGATGACCCCGGATGAGGCCAAGGCCCGCCGGATCGAAGTTGCGGCCGAGGCCGACTTTTACGGCTCGATGGATGGTGCGTCGAAATTCGTGAAGGGCGACGCGGTTGCCGGTATCCTCATCCTGGCGATCAACGTGATCGGCGGGGTGCTGATCGGCACGCTGCAACACGGGCTGACGTTGAACGAGGCCGCCTCGACCTATGTGCTTCTGGCCATCGGGGACGGGCTTGTCGCGCAGATCCCGGCACTGCTTCTGTCGATCGCCACCGCCATCATCGTGACCCGCGCGGCCGCAGCCAGCAACATGGGTGCGCTGATCGGCAAACAGGTCAACATGCCGGATGCCTGGATGCCGGTTGCGGGCGTTCTGCTGACGCTGGGCCTTGTGCCGGGGATGCCGAACCTTATCCTGCTGACGGCTGCGGCGATTGCCGGGGGCTTTGGCTGGTCTTCCCGCCGCAAGCTTGACGGGGAGGCTGCCGCTGCCGCAGGGGCCAAGGGCGGGGCAGCCCCGGCTGCAAAGGGTGGCGGTGCCGCACCTGGCAAGGCGTCCTCGGGTGGTGCTGCATCGCAGGATGCGATCACCCCGGAAGAAGTTTCCGATCACGCGCCGCTCTCGCTCCAGATCGGCTATGGCCTGATCCCGCTGGCCGGGGATGGTGGCGGGGTGCTGGTGCCGCGCATCACCGCGATCCGCCGCGAAATCTCGCGCGCAATGGGGTTCGTGGTGCCGGGGGTGCGCATCCGCGATGACCTGACGCTGGGGCCGAACCAGTACCGCATCCGCATCGGCCAGACCATCATGGGCGAGGATGTTGTCTATCCTGACCGCAAGCTTGCCATTCCCGGTGCTGGCTCCACGCGCAAGCTCAAGGGCGTGAACGTCAAGGACCCCAGCTTCGGTCTCGATGCAGTGTGGATCCTGCCCCATCAACAGGTCGAGGCCGAGGCCGATGACCATATGGTCATCGAACCCGAGGCGGTTATCGCGACCCATCTGGGGCAGGTGTTGCAGAAACACGCAGGCGACCTGATCGGCCCCGATGAGGTGCAGGCTCTGCTGGATACGCTGGCCAAGGCCGCGCCCACGCTGGTGCAGTCGGTGGTGCCGAAACTGGTGCCGCTGCATGTGGTCACCTCGGTCCTGCGCTGCCTGCTGAATGAACGGGTGCCGATTTCCGACATGCGCAAGATCCTCGAGGGTCTGGCACTGGTGTCGGGGCGTACCCAGAACCCGCAGGAAATGGCCGAGGCGCTGCGCCCCGCGCTGGTGCCGCTGCTGCTGCAGCAACTGGTGCCCGTCACCGCGCCGCTGCCGCTCATCACCTTGGAACCCGATCTGGAACAGATGCTGATGCGCGCCCGCCGCCCTGCGCCCGACGAAGGGCTGGTCATCGACGGTGGCCTTGCGGGCACCATGGTGCGCTCGTTGTCGCAAACGCTCGAGGCCGCATCGGGCCGCGGGCAGCGCCCGGTGGTGATCGTGGCCCAGGCCCTGCGCCGCAGCTTTGCCGCTTTCCTGCGGCCGCACCTGTCGGATGCCGTGGTGCTGGGCATTCATGAATTGCCCGAAGCCCGGCGCATCGAAGTCATCGCCGCGATTGGCGGGCCCTCGGCCCTGCCCGGCCAGAAAGAAGGGTGAGGACCATGCCAAGGATCACCGTGCGCGCCAAGGACTCGGCTCTCGCCATGGACGAGGTGCTCGATCGCTTGGGGCCTGACGCCTATATCCTGTCCACGCGCCATGAACAGGGGATGGTCGTGATCGAGGCGGCGTCGGATGCTGCCGCCGCAGACCCGCGCCCGCAGGGCGGGGCCTTTCAGCGCCGGAACGGCTATGCGGGGTCAGGGGCCGGTGCAAGGCGATCCCGGTCCGATTTCGCCCGCGAATTGCATGGACAGATGCAAGAGCCCGCCGCCGAGACTTCGCCCCCCACCTGGGCCGGCACGGCGCCGCTCTGGATGGCTGATCTGTCGGCCGATCTGCAGCGCGAGACGCCGCAGGCCGCCTTTGCCGATCTTCTGCGGCTGCTTCCCCCCGAGGGTGAGGTCTGGCCGAGTGACCGGCTCGTGCTTTGTGGCCCGCTGGCCGAAGACCGCGTGCAGGCTGCGCTACGCATCGCCGCAGCCTGGCGCAAGGCGGATGCGGGCTGCCGTCCCCAGTTGATCGAGGCGCTGACCCATGTGCCCTTCCGCGAAACGGCGCTCCGGTCCTGGTCGCGGCTTCTGGGGCTGGACCATGTGGTCACGGCCGAGGGGGATCTTTCGGTGCCCACCCCCGGCGCCCCGCAGCTTGTCTGCGTCCCGTGGGAGGCCGACCCGGTGGAGATCATGGCCCTGACCCGCGCCGAGGGCGAGGTGCTGCTGGTGTTGCCCGCCGGGCTGCATCCGCGCCGCCTGTCGCGGCTGATCGCGCCCTGGCGCGGAAGCGGAGCTGGCGTCTGTCTTTGCGGGCTGACCGATGAACCGCCGCAGCCCGAAGAACTGATGCTGCTGGCCCAGGCCGGGCTGGTGCTGCGTCTGACCGGCTGGGGCAGCGATCTGATGGATGCGCTGGATACGCCCGGGTCGGAAGACCTGCGCGATTGGGCGCAAATCTGGTGCGACGAAGCCGGCCTTACCCTTTCCCAAGCCGAACAGGAGGTTGCTGCATGACCCTGCATGCCTACGGCTATTCCATGGCCTCCGGGCCGAAAGCGATCGAACAGGCGCATCTGGATCTGGTGCGCAAGATTGCCTGGCATTTCCATGGCCGGGTCGGACAGCGGGTGGAAATCGACGACCTGCTTCAGGTGGGCCATCTGGGGCTGCTGGATGCCAGCCGCCGCTATGTGCCCCAGCCTGGCGTGACCTTCGCCGCCTATGCCGCCATCCGCATTCGGGGTGCCATCGTGGATTATCTCCGCAGTGCCTCGAACCTCTGTCGGGCGACGATCCAGATCCAGCGCAAGGTGGATGCCGCCTCGCGCAAACTGGAGCAAAAGCTGATGCGCGCGCCGACCGAGGCGGAAATCGCACAGGCGCTGGACATGACCGCCGAAGACCTGGCCCGCCAGCGTGCTGAAACCGGGGCCGGGCAGGTGATGTCGCTGGACGATGTCTATACCGACCATTCGCTGATCTTCCGCGATGGCAATGTCTCGGCCGAGGATCGGCTGGAACTGGGCGAGATGAAGCGCAATCTGGCCCGCGCGGTCAGTGAATTGCCCGAACGGGAACAGCTGGTGATTCAGCTTTACTACGTTGAGGAACTGAACGTCTACGAAGTGGCCGAGGTTCTGGGCGTGACCACAGGCCGTGTGTCGCAGATCAAGAAATCCGCCGTCACCCACCTGCGCGAGGCGATGGACCGGCTGGAAAAGGAAACGGCGGGACAATGATCCCGCCGCATTCTTCCATCTGACCTGATCTTCGGCCGCCGTTCAGGCGGCCGAATTCATCAGCGGGGACACCTTCGCCGCCGCCGCCATGCGCCGCGACCACGACCGCACATCCGGCCCGATGCGGTCGGCCAGATCCGGCCAAAGCTGGGTCAGCGCACAAAGGGCGCGTTCGCGGGTGCGGTCCATCCCGTCCAGCCGCGAGGGATCGACCTCGTTGCGCAGCGGCTGCCAGTCTTGTCCCAGAACGCAGATCTCGTGCCCGTCCTCGCCGGGGCGGATCGACCAGCTCAAGCCGTGAAGGTCATAGATTTCCGCAACCTCCGTCACGGCCACGTCGCGACGGCGGATCATATGCATCACGGCATAATGGCGCGTGACATCGGTGGTGAGCGCGAGAACCTCGGCGGCGATATCGGGCCAGCCGTCGGCCAGATTGTGCGACAGGGGCGCCCAGTCCGAATTTGCCCCGGCCGCGCGGAAGGCCAACGGCTCGTCCTCGCCCGCCTCGGCAATGTCGAATTCGGCCTCGTTCACCACCAGACGGGCGAAGGCGGTCCAGGTGGGCAAGGGTCGTGCCGGCGGCAGTGATGACAGCGAAGCCTCCAAGGCCTGTGCTGCGGCCTGGCCATTGGTGGGCAGACGGCTGATCCCCGCCCGAGCCAGCACATTGCGCCCCTCGATCGTCAGGTTCACCTGGTTGCCGGACAGTTCGGCCAGGCCGGCGATGCGCAGGGCCGTCACCTCGACCATGCTGGGCGATTGCCCCGCCGCCAGATGCAAAAGCCCCGTCAGCACGCGCGAGGCCGCGGCTTCGTCATGGTCCTGCACCTGTTCGATCAGCGCCAGCATCTGTGCCGGAACCCCCACCCCCAGCGCCACCAGGCGCCGCAGCTGCGCCGCCAGCAGCCGACCATAGAGCGTGAGAACCTGCGTCTGCCGCCCCGACATCACATCGGTGCGCGCGTCATGCAGCTCGACCACGGCCAGCAGACCTTCGGCATCGACGACCGGCACGCCGACCGAAACGGAATCCGAATTCGTGCTGTTGGGGTTGTGCAGGCGCATGATGCTTGACGACACCGGCTGATCGTCCTGCCCCGCTTCCGGAGGGGGGCAGTCGATGCCTGCGGTGACGAATTCGTGCTGCAGCATCCGCAGCGCGGGGGCGAGATGCGTCAGCCGCAGCGTCTGAGCGTCCGATGCGCGCCGCGCCAGCGCGCAGAGGTCAAGTATTTCAGCAAAGATCTGCGCCTGCGACGGTTCGAGCCATCTTTGCGCCGAAAGGGACGGGGAAACGGAAAGAGACATGAGTGGCTCCGTGACGAGACGTTTACAGGTCTAACGGCAGGGCTCAGCCGCATGTGAGCGCGCGAACCATGCTTGACGCAAGGGAGGGTCAGGGTTGCGGCGGATCGTCGCTGTCGGGCAGATCGTCAAAGGCCGCAAAGGCCGAGAAATCGAGTTTTGGCTTGCCTTGGGGCGGAGTGGGTTCGGGCGGCGCGTCGTCGGTTTGGGCTGTTGCGGCATCGGGTGCCGGGGTCACGAGCGTCTCGAATTCATCGGACGCAAGGGTGACCGGCGGCGCCTTCGGGGCCCGGCGCCGCTTTGGTGCAGCGGGGTTTTTCGGTGCGGGCGGAAGGATTTCAACCTCGGGCATTGCCGTGTCGTCCTCTTCGCCCGGCAAAAGGGTAAATGCCTCTGCCACCGGCAGGGATGCGCCCGATAGGGTCGCAAATTCTGCCTCGCCGTCGGCGGCATCCGGGGAGGCTGCCGTGTCATCGCTAAAGGCCGAGAAATCGGCCGTGAAGGGCGGCGGCGGGCCCTCGGCCTCGCTCTCCCCGAAGGCCGAGAAATCCACGGCGAATTTCGGGGCGGGGTCCGGGGGTGCCTCGGTTGCGGCCGGTTCGTCGTCGCCAAAGGCCGAGAAATCGGCCTTGAAGGGCGGCGTCGGGGCCTCGGCCTCGCTGTCTCCGAATGCCGAGAAATCCACGGCAAATTTGGGTGCAGGGTCCGGGGCGGCCTTGGCTGCGGTCGGTTCGTCGTCGCCAAAGGCCGAGAAATCGGCCTTGAAGGGCGGCGTCGGGGTCTCGGTCTCGCTGTCTCCGAATGCCGAGAAATCCACGGCGAATTTCGGGGTGGGGTCCAGGGCGGCCTCGGCTGCGGCTGGTTCGTCGTCGCCAAGGGCCGAGAAATCGGCCGTAAAGGGCGGCGTCGGGGCCTCGGCCTCGCTGTCGCCAAAGGCCGAGAAATCCACCGCGAATTTCGGGGTGGGGTCGGCTGGCGGATCTTCGGTGTCGAAGGCGGAAAAATCGATCTCGAGTTTGGGCTTCCCTGCCTCGGCGACCGGCGCCGCAGCTTCGGGTGGCGGGTCTTCGACCGCACCCAGCATCTTGGCCACATCATCCAGAGCCAGCATCGTGACCAGCCCTTTGGGCTTGGGTTTGGGCGGCGGCGGCGGTGGTTCCTCGATCACGGGTTCGGGTGGCAGTTCGGGTTCTGCGACCACGGCCGGTGTCTCTTGCAGGCGGCGCAGCACGGCGATCCGCAGTGCAAGCAGCATGCGACGTTCCGCCCCCCGGTCACTTTCGGCATAAAGCTTGCCAAAGCGTTTGAGCGCCTTTGGCAAAAGCGGCAGCTCCAGCGCCGCAACGGTGCTGTGCGCGATCGGCATGACCGCAGCGGCTGCGGTCGATCGCAGGGCGGTTTTCGGCACGGCTTACCCCCGGAAATGCGCAAGGGCGATGCGTTTGGCATCCTCCTTGCAAGGCTCATGTCCGAAGAACGGCAGATCGCCGAGAAATGTGAGAAGGGGAAATACGCGATGACGCTGAGCCTGCGCGACAGCCTCGGGGTTCATGCCGATGCACTCGTCCTGCGCGAGACGCGAAACACCGTCCTGCACGGAAACATCTCGAACGCCGCGACGCCGGGCTACAAGGCCCGCGATTTCGATTTCACGGCTGCCCTGCGCGATGCCACCGGGCGCAGCAGCGACCTGCCGCTCGAGGGCGGAACCCCCGAGGCGGCCCACGGGCTCGATACCCCCGATCTGGGTTTTCGCGTGCCGGTGTCGATGGCGCTGGATGGAAATACTGTCGATATGGGCGTGGAACAGGTGCAGTTTTCCGAAAATACCCTGCGCTACCAGGCCAGCCTCGATCTGCTCAACCGCCGCATCTCGGGGTTGATGACCGCGATCAAGGGAGAGTGACGGATGGCCAATGAAATCCGCAACGTCTTTGATGTCGGGGCGCGGGCGCTGACGGCGCAGATGCAGCGTCTGAACACCACCGCCAGCAATATTGCCAATGCGGGCGCCGTTTCCAGTTCCGCCGAAGAAGCCTTCCGCCCGCTGCGCCCGGTCTTTGACACGGCCTTCAGCGCTGCCATGGGCGATGGTGTGCTGGCCGCCCCCGAGGTGGAACAGATCGTCCAGCTTGACCGCGAACCCATCCGCGAACGCCGTCCCGACAGTCCCAAGGCGGACAAGGACGGCTTTGTCTATATCGCGCCCATCAATTCCGACGAAGAGATGGTCGAGATGGTCGAAGCCAGCCGTCAGTATCAGGACGTGCTGGAAACCCTCAGCACCCTGCGCGGCCTGATGGCCCGCACCCTGAAAATGGGGCAATAAACCATGAGCACGATCGACAGCCTGATGTCCGCCGCGACACGTTCGGGCTCGGGCAATACCACCGGCGCGACGGGGCGCAACAATCTGGGGCAGGATGCGTTTCTGACGCTGCTGACCACGCAGCTGCAGAACCAGAACCCGCTGGAGCCGATGCAGAACGCCGAATTTGTGGCGCAGATGGCGCAGTTTTCCACCGTCAGCGGCATCAGCGAAGTGAACACTACGCTGGGCGGTATCGCCTCGGGGCTGAGCGGTCTGGGTCTTTCGGCGGCCTCGGGTCTGATCGGGCGCGACGTGCTGGTTGAAACCTCGGCCGTGATGCCCGACCGGACCGGCGCCCTGCGCGGCAGTGTCCGGCTTGAGGAAGCGGCAAGCTCGCTTGTCATCACCTATTCCGACGCCGAAACCGGCCAGTTGCTGAATACCCAGTCCCTGGGGGCGCAGGCGGCTGGCACGGTCGATTTTGCCTGGGAAAACCTTCCGGCTGATGTGATCGGCAGCGGCCATCGCATCGCGGTGGGCGTTCAGGCCAACCGGGCCGGGGGCAGCGTCGATCTGCCGCCCTCACTTTATTCGCGCGTCACCGGGGCCATGATCGACCCGGCCAGCGGCGAAACCACCCTGCAAGTTGCCGATTTCGGGGCGCTGAGCGCGCTCGAGGTCCAGTCCCTTCGTTGATCCAAAAGGAAGCCCTTCCATGTCGATGAATACCGCCCTCAGTGGCATTCAGGCCGCCCAGACCGATATCTCGGCGACCTCGCACAATATCGCCAACGTCTCGACCACCGGGTTCCGGTCGAGCGACGTGTCCTTTGCCGATGTCTACAACAGCTCGCCCTATTCGGTGGCGCGCACGCAGGTCGGGTCGGGCACGCGGGTGACGCAGGTCAGCCAGAACTTCGCGCAGGGGAATATCACCACCACCGGGCGGGCGCTGGATCTGGCGATCCAGGGGCAGGGGTTCTTTGCCACGCAGCAGATTTCGGACACGGGCGAGCGCACGGGGGCCGCGCTATATACCCGGGCGGGGGACTTCACGCTGACGGCCGAAGGGCGGATCACCAATACGGCCGGTAACGCCCTGCTGGGCTGGCCCGTCAGTGCCGAGGGGGGCGCGCTGAGCCAGATCGCCGCCGATGCGGGGCCGATTTCGGTGCCGCTCTCGATGGGGCAGACGGTTGCGTCGACTGCCTTGAATGTGGATGTCAGCCTTCCGACCTCGGGCGCGCTTTTGGGGCAGCAAGCGGCGGTTCCCCCGGCGGCCTTCGACAGCGGCGATGCAACCACCTGGGCGCATCGCACCACGGTTCCCATGGTCAGTGGCAATGGCCAAGTGATCGAGGGCGAGCTTTATTTCGTCAAGACCGATGCCCCCGATGCCGCAGACCCTTCGTCGCAATGGCAGGTGCATCTCGTCGTGGACGGCGTGACCACCACCTCGGCCGCATCAGACCTGACCTTTGATGGTGATGGCACCCTGACCACGGCCCAGCCGATGGCCTTCACCGATGCGTCGGGCGGCACCTTCAGTCTGGACATGTCCGGCTCCAGGCTGGCGGACAATCCCTTCACCGTGCAATCGGCCACCGCCGACGGTACCCGTCAGGCCACCATGACCTCGCTCGAGGTCGATGACACCGGCACCATCTGGGCATCCTATGGTGCGGGGCGGCCGATCGCCATGGGCAAGGTGATGGTGGCGACATTTGCCAACCCGCAGGGCCTTGCGCCGCAGGGCAACGCCAGCTTCCGTGCTTCCTCGGCGTCGGGCGAGCCGCTGGTGGGCGCACCGGGGTCGGCCGGTTTCGGGTCGCTCCGGTCGGGCGCGCTGGAGGAATCGAACGTCGATCTGACGAGCGAGCTGGTGGACCTGATCACGGCGCAGCGCAATTATCAGGCTTCGGCCAAGGCGCTCGAGACGAATTCGTCCCTGATGCAGTCGATCATCAAGATCAGCTGACCCTGAGGAGGCAAGATGGACCGTCTGATCCACACGGTCGGCAATGCGCTGACCAATCTGCGGGATACGCAAATCATTTCGGCCCAGAACCTCGCCAACCAGTCGGTGCCGGGCTACCGGCGCGACATGAGCGGCGAGGGGTCCACCGTCTTTGCCATGCAACTGGATGGCCTGGGGGTCCGGGCCTTCCAGCAACCCGCGGAAAGTTATTCCTTTTCCGAGGATTCCGGCTTTCTTGACCAGACGGGCGAACCGCTGGACATCGCAATTGCCGACAAGGGCTATTTCTACGTCAAACCCGAAGAAGGCCCCCCGGCGCTCACCCGTCGGGGCGATCTGCGTGTCGATCTGCGCGGGCGGCTTCTGAACGGGGCGGGCGAAGAGGTGCTGGATGCCCAGCAGGCGCCCATCGTCGTGCCACCGTTTACCGACATCGTGGTGAACGAGATCGGCGAGCTGTCGATCCAGCCGCCCGATGCCCCACCGGGTGAACGTGTGCTGGTTGCTACACTTGGCACCTATGTGCCTGACGGAACCCAAGTTCTGCGCAAGGGCGAAGATGGCCAGATCCGGCTGGAAAACGGCCAGGTGCCGCCGTCGAACCAGCTGGCCGAGGTGCGTCAGGGCGTTCTGGAACGCAGCAATGTCAACACCACGGACGAGCTGATCAATGCCATCGACCTTCAACGCGGGTTCGAGCTGAACATGAAGATGGTCTCCGAGGCCAAGCGTCTGGATGAGGCCGCCGGATCGCTTGTGAAATTGCCCGAGGGCTGAGGCTGGCACGGAAATTGCTCTTGTTTCTGCAGGACCGGCCCAGCCGGAATTGTGACAGGAGAGCGCGATGTCCACCAACGCGATGAACGTGGCAAAGACCGGGCTGAATGCCCAGCAGACCCGGCTTCAGGTGATTTCCAACAACCTGGCCAACGTGAATACGACCGGTTTCAAACGCGACCGGGCCAATTTCGAAACGCTGCTTTACCAAGTCACCCGACCCGCAGGGGCGCCCACCTCGGATACCACGAGCCTCACCTCGCCGCTGGCCGTGGGGACCGGGGTCCGGGTTGTCAGCACAGACAAGCTGTTCACGCAGGGCGCGCTGTCCACCACCGACAACGCGCTGGATGTGGCCATCGACGGGCAGGGGTTCCTGCAGGTGCTGCTGCCTGATGGCCGCATCGGCTATACCCGCGACGGGGCGCTGTCGCGCAATGCCGACGGCACGCTGACCACGGCGTCGGGCTATGTGCTGCAACCCGAAATCACCATCCCCGAAGAGGCCACCCAGATCGTCATCTCCTCTGACGGCATCGTCAGCGTGCAGACCCAGGGTGAGGCCCAGATGCAGGAGGTGGGCCAGATCACCCTGGCCAGCTTTGCCAACCCCCGCGGTCTGGAACCCGGCGGCGAGAACCTGCTGCTGGAAACCACCGCCAGCGGCCCCGCCAATGTGACCGCCCCGCTTGAGGCGGGGATGGGCAAGATGGTGCAGGGCGCGCTTGAGGGGTCAAACGTCAACGTCGTGCAAGAGCTGGTCGACATGATCGAAACCCAGCGCGCTTACGAAGTCAGCTCCAAGGCCATCAGCGCCGCCGACGAGATGATGAAATTCGCTTCGAACAATCTCTGACAGCCAAGGGTCTTCCGATGCTGAAACGCCTTACCTTTGCCCTTTGCCTGCTGCCCATGGCCTGCTCGACCTATATCGAGGACAAGGCATCGGACGACTTCGCCCCCGTGATGCCCGAACCGGCCAGCTTTGTCGAACCTCAGGCCGTGACCGGCGGCATCTATACCGCAAGTTCCCCGGGGCTGTTCGCGTCAGACCGCCGGGCGGCGCGGGCCGGGGATATTCTGACCGTGCAATTCACCGAGAAATTCGCGGCCTCGAAATCCCAAAGCGCGCGGGGGTCGCGGTCGAACGAATATGAGATCGACCTGCCCAACCTTGTTACCGGCGGGTTTGATGATGGCCAGCTGTCCAATTCCACCGATCAGAGCTTTGCCGGGTCGGGTGGGGCGCAGCAGTCGAATTCGCTGACGGGCCGCCTGTCGGTGATCGTCGCGCGCGAATTCCCCAATGGCACGCTGGAAATCATCGGGCAGAAGAAACTGACGCTGAACAATGGCAATGAATATGTCCGCCTGACCGGGATCGTGCGGCCCGAAGACATCAATGCCGACAACGTCGTGTTGTCAGAGCGCATCGCCAATGCCGATATCCGCTATGTCGGGGCGGGCGACACCGCCGATACCGCGCGGCCCGGTTGGGTGCGCCGCTTCCTTGCCATGGCGTCGCCGCTATGATCTGGGGGCGCATCATCCTGGTCGCCGCGGCGCTGGCGCTTCCGGCGCTGCCTGCGGGCGCCGACCGTCTGAAAGACATCGCCAAGGTCGCGGGCGTGCGGTCGAACCCGCTTCTGGGCTATGGCATCGTGGTGGGCCTGTCCGGCACGGGCGATGGCAATTCGGGCCTGACGCTGCAATCCATGCAGTCCATGATTTCGCGGCTGGGCCTTGAACTCGATACGGCCGAGATCGATGCCAAGAACGCCGCCGCCGTCATGGTCACGGCCGAACTGCCGCCCTTCACCAAGCTGGGCCAGCAGATCGACGTGACGGTTTCGACCGTGGGCAAGGCCAAATCGCTGCAAGGCGGCACGCTGCTCATGACCCCGCTGATGGGCGCCGATGGCGAGGTCTATGCCGTGGCCCAAGGCAATCTGGTGGTGGGCGGAATGGGCGTAGAAGGGGCAGACGGATCGTCCCTGACCGTCAATATCCCGACGGTGGGCCGTGTGCCGGGGGGGGGCGCGGTCGAACGTATGGTCGAAAGCCCCTTTGCCAGCAGCGACATGGTGGTGCTGAACCTCAACAAACCCGACTTCTCGACCGCCGCCGCCGCGGCCAAGGCCATCAACCAGACTTTCGGGCCGGATGTGGCTGAACCCATCGACGGGACCTCGATCAAGGTGGCCGCCCCCTATGATCCGGGTCAGCGCGTGACCTTCATGGGGCTGCTCGAAAATGTCGAGGTTGTGCCCGATGCCGCGCAGGCGAAGGTGGTGATCAATTCGCGCACCGGGACCATCGTGATCGGGGGGAATGTCAAGGTCAGCCCCGCCGCCGTGACCCATGGGTCGCTGACGGTACGCGTGACCGAAGACCAGAACGTTGCGCAGGGGGCGACGGTGGTGGCCGGGAACGGCGCGACGGTGGTGGCCCCCGGCGCCCCGGTCGTGACGCCCAACAGCACCATCACCGCCAATCAGCAACCGGCGCGGGCCTTCGTCTTCGACCCTGGTGTCTCGCTGTCGTCGCTGGTCGATTCCATCAATGCCGTGGGCGCAACCCCCGCCGATCTGGTCGGTATCCTTGAGGCCCTGCGCGAAGCGGGCGCCCTGCGCGCCGAACTTGTGGTGATCTGAGGTCCGGTATGAAACTTGACACTGCCCCCCTTCTCGGCCTTGCCCCTGCGCCTGGTTTGCAGCCCGCGCGCGGCAATGATGCCGCCGCCATCGCGCAGGTCGCGAAGGGCTTTGAGGAACTTTTCCTCGGCCTGCTCCTAAAATCCGGCCGCGCGGCATCGTTGGGAGAAGATATCGCCGGCAGCAATGCGGTGACCGCCACGCGCGACATGCTGGACGCGCAACTTGCGCGCGAAGGTGCCCAGCGTGCCGGTTTCGGCATCGCCGAAGCGGTTGCACGCCAGTTTTCGCCCAATCTTCACGGGAAGGGGTAAGACATGTCTTCGCTGCTTGATATCGCCCGCAGCGGCCTGATGGCCTACCAGAATGCCCTTGCGGTCGCTGGCGAGAACATCAGCAATGTCAACACCGAAGGCTATGTACGCCAAAACGTTCAGCTTTCCAATCAGCCCGGGGCGCAGGCCTCGCCGCTGTGGCAGCCTTCGGGGGGCGGTGGTGTCACGGTTGAAGAGGTTCAGCGCGCCTTTTCCGAACTTCTGGCAAACCGTGCGCGCCGCGCCGAAGGCGCAGAGGTTTCGGCCCAGACCCGCGTTGATTACACCGCCTCGATCGAAAATCTGCTGATCCCCGGCAAGGGCGGGATCGACACCTCGATGCAGGAATTCTTTTCGGCGCTGTCGGATCTGTCTTCCAGCCCCGCCAGCCTCCCGCTTCGGCAGGTGACGATGCAGGCGGGCGGGTCGCTTGCGGCGGCCGTGGTGCAGGTGGCCACGGGCCTGTCCACCCTGCGCGAGGATCTGGCCTTTGCCGCAGGCCAGACCGCCAGCCAGACCCAGGGCCTTCTGTCGGATCTGGCCAAGCTGCAGGAACAGATGCTGGCGCAGTCGACCGGCAGCATGACCGCCAATGCCATGGCCACGCAGCGCGACGCCATTCTGGACCGCATCGGCCAGAATATCGGGATTTCGGTCAGCTTCGATGACCGGGGCCGGGCGGAGGTCAGTCTGGGGGAAAGCGGCATCCTGCTGGTCGAACGGGCCACGGCGGCCAAGCTGAGCGTTCAGGTCGACGACCGGCTGTCGCTTGTCGTTGATGGTCCGAGCGGGCGAACCGAAACCCGCCTGATGACATCGGGCAAGATGGAGGGCTTGTCGCAGGCGCTTGGCGCGCTGGACTATGCCATCAGCGAACTGGATGAATTCGCCCGCCGCATGGCCGATGCCATGAACGGGGTGCAGACGGCTGGGCATGACCTGAACGGCGATCCTGGCGCGGCCATGTTCAGCCTGTCGGGCTGGCAGGCGACGCCCGGTGTGACCAATCAGGGGCTGACGCAGCTCCAGATCCGCCCGGGCGCCGGCACGGCGGGGGACGGGGCGCTGACGCTGGTCCGCAGCGGCAGTCTCTGGGAGGCGACCGACGCCTCGGGCGCGGTCCTTGGCACCGGGGCAAACCGGTTGAGCCTGCCGGGCCTTGAAATCGAACTGTCGGGCACCGCCGCCGAAGGGGACCGTTTCACCATCGACAGGACAGACGGCAAGGCGATCAACATGACCTTCCTTCTGTCGAATGCCCGGGAGGTGGCCGCAGCGGCCTCGGCCCTGGTGCAGCCCCTTCCGGCCAATGGCGGCAGCGCCGCCCTGACCATGATCCCGGCGACCATTCCCGAGGCAACCGCGGTTGACCTGCCGGATCTGCTGTCGGCAGGCAAGACGGCCTCGGATGCCGTGACGCTGTTGCAAAGCGGCGTGGTTGCGCGCATTCCGGCCAGCGGCGGCAGCCTGAACCTCGCCGCTCTGGGCCAGCAATCGACGGTCGAGTTTGCGCTGACGCCGGGGGCTCTGGATGCGGCCACCGCGTTGACCGTCACTGCGGGCGGAACCTCCTACAGCTTTGACCTGTCGGTCATGGCCGATGGATCGGCCCGGCCTTCGGGCTGGACGGGCGGCGATCTGGCAGAGGCGCTGAATTCGGGCGCCCTGCTGGCGGGCGGGCAGACGCTGGCACAGCTGGGCCTGCGCGCGGCGGGGGCGGGTGGGCAATTCTCGCTCGCGTCAGGCAATGCCGCCATCACGGCGGGCGATCTGACCGGACCGGGCCTTGCGCTGGCGGGCACGGCGGTACCGGGCAGCCCCGTCGGGGGCGATGTGCAGGTCTTTACCCGCAATGGTGTGCATCTGGCCGGAAGCCCGCTCACGCCCGCGCAGGCGGCGTCGCTTCTGACCGAGGCAAACGGCTTTCTGCCCGGCGCCACCTATGATGCGACGCGCCTGAACACCGGCTACCGCGGGATGGAGGCCGATGTCGTGACCCTTCCGGGGCGCGAGGAGGCCACGGTCGCACTGGCCGGAATTGCCAGCTGGTCGGGCAGCCTCCCGGCTGCCGCCACCCCCCCGCAGGTGGTGCAGCTGTCGCGCACGGGCGAAGGCACGGCCCCCATCACCGTGCCCGAGGGCGCGACCGCCGCGCTGGCCGCCGCGCGCATGAACGGCGCGCTGCCGGGGCTTACCGCAACGGCCACGACCGCGGTGCAGCTGAGCGCGACGGACGGCACTTTGACCTTCGAACTGTCGGGCGACAATTCAACCCCCATCACCCTGTCTGCCCGCGTGGCGGGTGGCGACATGACGGCGGTTGCAGGACAGATCAACCGCGTCGCCACCGTCACCGGCCTGCGGGCCGAGGTGGCGCCGGACCGGAGCCGTCTGCTCATGGTCAGCGACACCGGTGCGACGATCACCCTTGGCAGCTTCCGGCATGATGCGGGCGGCACGCTGTCCATTGCCGAGGCCACGCCCGAAGGCAGCCTTCTGGGCGGCAGTGTCGCGCTCGGGGCGGGGCTGTCCTCGGCGCGGATCACCGGGCGGGTGGAGTTGACGTCGCCCGAAGACTTTTCGGTCACGCAGGCGGGGGTGACCACCGCCTCGGCCGTGGACGGGCTGGAAGGCGGGTTGATTGCCCGGACCAGCAGCAATGCCGGGGCCACGCAGGCGCTGTCCTTCCGCTTTGATGCGGCACTGGACGGGGCCGGTACCAGCGCCGATGGCACGACGGCGACCGCCGCAGGCACCCAATACAGCGTCACGCTGGGGGGCAAGACGGTCAGTGTCGATGCCGGGATGATCGGGGCGGCCGATGCCGCCGATGTCACCCGTGCCCTGGCCACCGCGCTGCGTGCGGGCACGCCGGATGTGACATTGACAGGCGTTGCCGTCCCCGGCTTGCCGCCTGATGGCGCGGCGCTGGATCTGACCGTCGATGGCCAGACCTACCAGCTGTCGATGCAGAATGGCACGCCGGTGGTGACCGGGCCGGAACCTGGCCGGGTGCAGGCGTCCTTTGATGCGTCGAACCGTCTGACGCTCAGACTCACCGGCACCACCGACGGCAGCGGCATCGGCCTGAAGCCCAGTGCAGACAGCGCGGCGCGGGCCTTCGGCCTTGCCTCCAGCGACGGGCCGATGATGCGGGTCCGTGGCGGCGGGGTCAGTGCGGCAGGCCTGCCCGCAGGCGGTGCGACCTTGCGGGTGTCTGTCGCCGGGAATGTCTATTCGTTGCAGGTGATGAACTTTGGCGGCACCGTACAGGTGCAGACGCCTGCTGGCTTTCCGGGGGCGGCTTCGGTCGGGGCGGACGGCGCGATCAGCCTGCTGCTGCCTGCCCACGCCGGGTCGGTGGCCGTGGGCCCGCCGCCCGAAGCGGGGTTCGATACGCTGGGGGCCAGCGTGGCCGCGACGGGCGACAGCCTGACCATGACATCGGCCGACGGCGGTGCGCTGATGGTGTCCGCCGGGGCGACCGCCCTGTCCGGGAACCGGCTGCAACTGGATGGCCTGCCGCCCGAGGATCTGCTGGTCGCCATGACCGGCAGCGGCACCCTGCGCCTTGCAGGCGGTCTTGAGGCGGAAGCACCCGCATCCGCCAATGTCGAGCTGCGCGTTCTGGATGCCGGGCGCAAACAGGTGGGCCTGTTCGACAGCATCACGGGCGACCAGATCGCTGCGACCTTCCTTGGTGCAGACGGCCGGGCCACGCTGGCAGGTTATTCCATCAACCTTGGGCAGGGGGCGCAGACGGGCGACCGCTATGCCCTGACGCGCACTGGCGCCGGATCGGCGGATGGCAGCAACCTTGAAAACTTCCTGTCCTTCTGGACGGGGGATGAAAGCATGACCACGCGCTTTGCGGTCTTTCTGTCCGATATCGGCAGCAGCACCTCTGCCGCGAAAAGCCGGCTCTCTGCCGCGCAGACCCAGAACATGTCGGCGCAATCGGCCAAGGCAGAGCTCTCTGCCGTCGATCTGGATACCGAGGCCGCCAATCTGCTGGAACTCCAGCAGGCCTATCAGGGCAATGCCCAGGCCCTGGGCGTGGCGCGCGACCTGTTTGAGACCCTACTGAAAGCTCTCTGATCATGACCATTGGCAATGCCCTCTATACCCGCTTCACCACGACGCGGTTCGACAGCATCAACAGCGAGCTGAACGCGCTGCAGGGGCAGATCGCCGAGGGCACAAACGACGCGCGCCCCTCGGCCGATCCGACGCGGGCGGCCATGCTGTCTGCCGCGCGGGACCAACAGGCGCTGATCAAGAGCTATGCCTCCAATGCCGCCAGCGCCGACAACCGCCTGTCGCTGGCCGACGCGGCCATGGGCGAGATGTCGGCCCTGATGCGGCAGGTCAAGGACGTCGCCCTGCAGATGGCCAATACCGCGACTTCGGAGATCGGTTATGCCACCCTGCGCAGCGAGGCGGCGCAGCTGCGCGAGGCGCTGGTGGGCGTGGCCAATACGCGCGATGCCGCAGGCCAACCGCTGTTTTCGGGCCTCTCCAGCGAAACCCCGTTCCGTGTGACGCCGCAAGGCGTGACCTATGGTGGAGACACCGGCCAGACCCAGGTCCAGATTTCAGAGAGTCTGCGGGTGATGACCGGGCTGAGCGGGGCGGATCTGCTGATGTCGGTTCCGACCGAACAGGGGGTGCGCAGCGTCTTTGACATCTTCAAGGATCTCGACACCTCGATGTCTACCCTGGCCAGCACCGTCGCCCGGTCTTCGGCCATGTCGGGGGCCAGACTGGATCTCACCACCTCGACCCATCCCAAACCGGTGACCTTCACCCTGTCCGGCCCTGCGGGCGAGGCAGAGGTGGATGTTTTGCCTCAGACCGGCGCGCCGGGCCCGGTGATTGACGCGATCAATGCACAAACTTCGAAGACGGGGGTGAAGGCTCGCCTCGCGGAAGACGGGATCGGCATCCTTCTTGCAGCAACCGGAACGATTGCCGTGTCCGGGTTTTCGGCAGAGGAGGATGAAGGTGTGATGGCGAAATTCCAGGCGACAGAAGGGTCAGGGGGGCCGGTGCAGGCGCTGCGATCGGCGCGCATGTCCAATGACTCGATCCTCGCGGCGCTGAACGACGCGCTTGACCATCTGTCCGATCAGCAGGGTCGGCTGGGGTCGGTGGCGGCCCAGGTCGATGCCCAGGGAAAGCGCCTTGTCGAGCGGCAGGCCACCGTCGATCAGGCGGTCTCGGGGCTTAACGACCTTGATCTTGCGGCAGCCTCGACGCGGTTGGCGCAGCTTATGACGTCGCAGCAGGCAGCGATGCAGACCTACTCGATGATCACAAGCAAAACCCTGTTCGATTACCTCGGCTGACACGGGTCCGAAGCGGGCCAGACGAACGGATGCCGGAATCCATCCTTCCGGCTAATCACATATTCACCTTCTCCTGCCGTTTCTACCTGCAGGACCATCATCGGGGCAGATGCGATGCTTTCCAAGACCTACCACCTGAAATTCCCTAGTCTCGACGCTGCGCAGATTGCTGCCCCCTTTGTCGTCGAGGCCCTGGGGAATGCGATTCCGGCCTGCAACCTGAACGGGTTGAACGTGCTGATCAGCAAGGAAGGGGACGTGTCGATCAATGTCTTCTTCCCCGGAATTTCCGATCTGAAGACCTTCGAGAAAAACCACGGCGGTTTCCTCGAGACCATGAAAAAGACCTTCCTGTTCAAATCCACCGGCTTCGACGGTGTCTGCATCTTCAACTACGACCGCAACGCCGACGAAGCAGCGTGACGGCCGGTCAGGATGAAGGGCAGGGGTGCGCGATGGCACAGGACGGCAACAAGCGCGGCGTGATGCACGCCCATCGGGAGGCGCGACCATGAGCACGCCATCCCCCGAGGCTGGGGCCTCTGACGGCGGCCTGATGCGGGTCGCATCGGACAAGATCTCGCGCTTGATGGATCTTGTCGGTGAACTTTCGCTCAGTGTTGCGGAAACCGTCCATTCCCCGGATTTGCAGGGGTTGGAACTTTCGCGGTTTGACGCGGCGGCCCATCGGCTGGGCATGATCGTGCGCGAGGTGCAGGATGCGGCGACCGAGCTGCGTCTGGTCCCCGTGGATGAGGTGTTCCGCCGTCTGCGGCGGATGATCCGGGAACTGGAACGCCAGACCGGCAAACGTATCGACCTTGCGGTCGAGGGCGCGGATACCGCCATCGACAAGCTGGTCGCCGACCGGCTCTATGACCCGCTGCTGCATGTGTTGCGCAACGCCGCCGATCACGGGATCGAACCGCCCGAGGAACGCCGCGCCAATGGCAAGTCCGAAGCCGGGACGATCCTTCTTGCGGCCCAGCAGGTGGGCAGCGAAGTCCGCATCATCGTAGCCGATGACGGCCGTGGCCTGAGCCGCGAAAAGATCCTCAGGAAGGCGCGGGAAAAGGGGCTGTTCGGTCCGACCGAGGAACCCGAACCCTCGGCATTGTGGAAGGTGATCTTCGAGCCGGGGTTTTCCACCGCCGAAACCGTGTCGAACCTGTCGGGGCGCGGCGTGGGGATGGATGTGCTGAATGCCACCATGACGGCCCTGCGCGGCCGCATCGCGGTGGACAGCAACGCAGGCCACGGCACCCGTGTGTCCCTGCATATTCCCGTGTCGCTGGCTTTCCTCGATTGCCTGATCCTGCGTCTGGGTGAACAGCTTTTCGCGGTGCCGATCGACGTGGTGTCGGAAATCACGCGGCCGAACCGGGGCGACCTGCCCACCATTTCCGCCCAGGGCGGGGTCGAGCTGCTGCGCCTGCGCGGCGTCCATATCCCCGTCTGTCGGCTTGAACATTACTACCGCGGGACCGCGCCCGGCACCAATGCCGCAGACAAGCAGGTCTTCGTGGTCTTTGCCACCAGCCAGGGCCAGCTGGCCGTGCCGGTGGATGAAATCCTCGACCGCCAGCAGGTGGTGATGAAACCTCTGGCCGGGCGACTGGCACAGGTGCGGGCCAGCTTTGGCTGCGCGCTTCTGGGCACCGGCGAGGTGGCCCTTGTCCTGGACTGTGAACGTCTGGGTGCGGGGGGCATGGTATGACCTCTGCGGAACTGGCCGGGCTGGAAACGCTGCGCGGGTGGCTGAATGAACGCTGCGGGATCGCCTATCCCGACCACAAACGCGACCTGCTGGTCCAGCGTCTGAGCCGGGTGCAGCGGGCCCACAACCTGCGCGGCCTTGCCGATCTGGCCCATGAGGTGACGCAAAGCCAGCAGCACGAAATCCAGCTGGCGGTGATGCATGCGGCATCGACCAATCACACCTATTTCTTCCGCGAAATCAGTGTGCTGGATCAATTCCGCTCGATCATCCTGCCGTCTTTGTCGGGTCGCGGCGAATACCGCTTCTGGAGTGCCGCCTGCTCGACCGGGGATGAGGCCTACACCATGGCGATCATCCTGGCCGAAACCGAAGGCCTGCAGGCGCTGCGCCGGACCCAGATTCTCGGCACCGATATCAGCGCGCCGGTCGTCGAACGGGCCGAGCAGGGCATCTACAGCCTGCGCCAGCTGGGCTATGTGCCCCCCGACATCCTGAAACGCTATTTCGTGCCTATCGGGATCGACCAGTTCCAGGTCATCCCCGAATTGCGCGCCTGTTGCACCTTCCGTCGCATGAACCTCAAGACAACACCCTATCCGTTCAAACGCCCCTTTCAGGCCGTCTTTTGCCGCAACATCCTGTATTACTTTGAAAAACCAGATCAAGAAGCCACCTTGCGCGCCATTTATGACGTGACCGAACCGGGCGGCTGGCTTGTGACATCCGTCACCGAAAACGTGCGCGATCTGAATACGCGCTGGACCATCACCGGCAGCGGGATCGCACGCAAGGACGGGGGGCACTGAGATGAGCAGAACCGTCCGTGTCCTGATCGTCGACGACTCGGCCATGGTGCGCCGGGTCTTGATGATGGGGCTGTCCTCCGACCCGGAAATCGAAGTGATCGGCAGTGCGTCAAACGCGACGCAGGCCTGGGACATGATGCAGGCGCAGCGCCCCGATGTGATCACGCTGGATGTGGAAATGCCCGCGACGGACGGTGTGACCTTCCTCAGCCGCTACATGCAGGTCATGCCCATCCCGACGGTGATGATCTCGGCGCTGACGTCGGAATCCGCCCCTGTCACCTTGCAGGCCATGGAGGCCGGCGCCGTCGATGTGATCGAGAAACCCTCGCTTGGCGTCGAAGGCATGTCGGGCATGATGCGCGACATCTGCGAACGGGTTCGGGCCGCCGCCTCGGCGCGGCCGGTCCTCCGGCGTGCGCGCGTCAGACAGGCGCCCCCCGTCGCCCCGCCGCCACAATATGATGAACGCGCGGCCCACGGCACGCTGATGGCCATCGGGTCTTCCACCGGCGGGGTGCAGGCGCTCAGCCGTATACTGCCAATGTTTCCCGCGGCTTCGCCGCCGATCCTGATCGTACAGCACATGCCCGAAGGCTTTACCGGGGCCTTCGCCCGCCGTCTGGATGCCGTGTGCAACATGTCGGTCTGCGAAGCCCGCGACGGTGAGGAAGTGCGCTTTGGCACGGTCTATATCGCGCCGGGCGGTCAACGCCATATGACCGTGCGGCGTGAGGGGGCATCGTCCTGGTCCATCTTGCTCGAACCGGGGGACCCGGTCAGCTATTCGCGCCCCTCGGTCGATGTGCTGTTCGCCTCGGTCGCGCAGCAGGCGGGGCGCAAGGCGATTGCGGCCCTGCTGACCGGCATGGGCCGGGATGGCGCCCGCGGCATGCTGGCGATCCGCCAGGCGGGCGGCACAACCTTTGCACAGGATGAGGCGACTTCGGTTGTCTACGGCATGCCTTTTGCAGCCGTGGAACTGGGCGCCGCGAAAGAGACGCTGCCGCTCGACGATATTCCCGACCGGATGCTGCGCTGCATCACCGTGAGCCAGGCCCGCGCGGCCCGGCCCTGAGCCACTGAGAGGAGAACACCATGGCCGAACTTGGCGCCGACATGAAGACCAGCCACAGCGACGGCATCTCGCTGGCGGAAACGGACAACATCGATGACATGTATCTGACCTTCGCGCTGGCCGACGAGGATTACGGCGTCGGCATCGGCGGCGTGGTCGAGATCGTGGGCATGCAGCGGATCATGCCGATCCCGGACATGCCCGAATATGTGAAGGGTGTGATCAACCTGCGCGGCAAGGTCATTCCGCTGATGGATGTGCGGCTGCGCTTTGGCATGCCGGAGCGCGCCTATGACGAGCGCACCGTCATCATCGTCATGGATGTCGAGGATGCGCCCATCGGGCTGATCGTCGATGCCGTGCGCGAGGTGCTGGAGATCCCGCCCGGCCAGGTCGACCGTCCGGCACAGTTTTCGCGGGGCGGGGCGCGGTCGCTGATTTCCGGCATTGGCCGCATCGGGGACCGGGTCGCCATCCTGCTGGATACGGCCGCGCTTGTGTCGGAAGAGGATCTGCGCCTGCCCGAGGATCTTGCGGGGGTCGCATGAAGGTCGTCATTTTCAACCAGAAGGGCGGGGTCGGCAAGACCACCACAGCTGTGAACCTCGGCGCCGCGCTGGCGCGGTCCGGGGCAGGGCGGGTGGTTTTGGCCGATCTGGACCCGCAGATGCACCTGACGGCCTCGCTGGGGTTTGACCCCGAGGCCGCGGGCTGGACGGCGGCCGATTGGCTGGCCGGGCGGCCCGGTGCGCCGGTCGAGGTTCCCGATGAGCCGGGGCTCTCGCTGGTGCCGGGCGCGGCCGATCCGCTGTCGGCGGAAGGGGGCCTGCCCGAGGTTGCGGATGACTGGTTGATCATGGACTGCGCCCCCGTCTGGAGCCCGCTTGTCCTGGGCTTCATCAAGGCCTGCGATCTGGTGATCTGCCCGCTCGAGCCGGATTTCTTGGGCCTTTCAGGGGTGAACCGCCTGCTGCGCCAGCTGCGCCAGGAAGGTCTGCCACTGGATCGCATCCGGCTTCTGGTCAGCCGCTACAACCGCCGTCTGGTGGTTCACCGCGAGGTGCGGGCGCGGCTTCTGGAACGGTTTGGCGACGGGATGTTGCTGCCCGTCGAAATCAACAGCTCGGTCCGGCTGGCGGAAACGCCCGGCTATGGCCGCACCATCTTTACCCACGCCCCCGACAGCACGGGCGCCACGGATTTCACGACCCTTGCCAGCCTTCTGACGGGCCGGGGCAAGAAAAAGACAAGGAGGCAGGACGCATGACACGCCGCAAGACCCCATCGAACAGCCGGCTGCCAGCCGACCCGCTTGCCTGGGTCGAACCTGTCGCCGCCGATCCCGTTTCCGGCCCCCCGACCGGCGACCCCCCCCCGGAAACCGCAGACCCGCCCTCTGCCGAATTGCCTGTCTCCACGCCCGAGACCAACCCCGTTAGGAGCCCCGCCATGACAACTGCCGCGCAATCCGCCCAGCGTTCAGACTGGGAAAACCTGACCAGCGCGCAGGCGCTGAATGTGCTCAGCAACCCGGTGATGATTGCAACATCGGATCTGGTGATCCGCTTCGTCAACGATGCCGCCTATGCGATGTTCGAGCGGATCGAAGATGACATCCGTCGTGATCTGCCGCACTTTGTGGCGCGGGATGTGATCGGGAAATCCATCGACGTGTTCCACAAGAAGCCGGAATTCCAGCGTCGGATCATGTCGGGGCTGACGGCCGCACATGACGGCCGTTTCGTGATCGGCGGTCAGACCCTGTCCTTCCGGGCGACCCCGGTGATGGATGGGCAGAACAAGATGGCCTATGTCATCGTGGAATGGAACGACCGCACCGCCGAAGTCGCCGCCAAGGCTCAGGTCGATCTTCTGGTAAAAACCATCGAGGACATGACCGCCCAGCACATGGCGGGCGAAATTGAGTTCTTCATGGATACCGACGGCTTTACCGACGACATGCGCCGCGTGGTCGAAGGCGCAAATGCGATGGTGCGCGAACATATCAGCACCAAGAAGAAAATCCTGACGGTGGTGCAGGAATTCGCGCAGGGCAATTTCGATGCCCCGCTTGAAAAATTCTCGGGCAAGCGGTTCTTCATCAACGACACCATCGAACAGGTTCGCGGGGCCTTCCGCGGTGTGACATCGGAAATCGAACGTCTGGCGCAGGCGATCAGCGATGGTCGTCTGGACGTGGAGGTCGATGCCAGCAAGTTCTCGGGCCAGTATCGCCGCGTGGTCGATGCGCTGGACCGCGTTCTGGCCTCGATGAACCATACCGTCAGCCGGACGTCGGAACAGGTCGAACAGATCGCGGGCACCGTGGCCATGATGGCCAAGTCCAGCACCGCACTGGCGACCAACAGCCAGATCCAGTCCGCCTCGGTCGATGAGGTTTCGGCCTCGACCGAGGAAACCGACGCCCAGGTCAAGGCCAATGCCGCCGCCGCCGGCACGGCAAGCCAGCTGGTCAATTCGGCCTCGGTCGTGGCGCAGGACGGGCGCGACAAGATCAGCCAGATGGTGGCCGCGATGGAAGGCATCCGCGTGTCGTCGCAGGATATTGCCAAGATCATCAAGGTCATCGACGAGATCGCCTTCCAGACCAACCTTCTCGCCCTGAACGCCGCCGTCGAGGCAGCACGTGCAGGCCAGCATGGCCGCGGTTTCGCGGTGGTGGCGCAGGAGGTCCGCAATCTTGCCGGTCGCTCGGCCAAGGCGGCGCGCGAAACCTCGGATTACATCGAGGATGCGACGGTGCGGGTGCGCGATGGCGTGCGGATTGCAGACGAGACGAGCAAGTCCTTCGGCCAGATCGTGGATGACATCGAAAAGGTCCGCGCCCTCGTGTCTGACATTGCCACCGCCAGCGAAGAACAATCGCGCGGCGTGGCCCAGATCAACATCGCCATCGGCGAGGTCGCCCGTTCGGCCCTGTCCACCAGCCAGCAGGCCGATGAACTGGCCGCGTCAAGCAGCCAGATGCAATCGGCGGCCGAAGCGATGCGTCAGGAAATGTCGCGCTTCAGCCTGCGCAAGGCCGCGGCGACCCCGCTGTCCGCCATCCCCGGTCTTGAGATGCTGCCGCCCGAAATGCTGGCCCAGATCCAGCGGATGATGGCCGGTAACGGGGGTGTCCCCGCGGCGCTGGCGATGCCGGTCAGCAATGGCCAGGGGCCGCGCTCGGCCGATCATGATGAACGTGGTTTCGCCGGGTTCTGAACCCCGCTCTGCCAGATGCCAATATCGCGGCGCCGGGACTGATCCGGGTGCCGCCCCCCTGAACGGGAAAGGATGACAAGATGCCCTTTAATGTGATGATCGTTGACGATGCGGCGATGATGCGTCTGTACATCGCGAGCTTCATCAAGACCTTGCCGGATTTCAAGGTGGTCGCCCAGGCCGCCAATGGCCAGGAGGCGCTCGACAAGCTGGCGACCACGCCCCAGGTCGACCTGATCCTGCTCGATATCGAGATGCCGGTGATGGATGGTCTCGAATTCCTTCGGCATGCCAAGCTCAAGACCCGGGCCAAGATCTGCATGCTGTCCTCGGTGGCGGTGTCGGGGTCGCCCCATGCGGCCAAGGCGCGCGAACTGGGCGCCGACGGTGTGGTCGCCAAACCCTCCGGCACGGTGTCGCATGACCTCGAGGAAAAGACCGGCGAGGAACTGGCGCGCACGATGCGGTCGCTTTGCGCGGCCTGATCTTGGCGTAACGGGAAGGGGACCCCGGCATGGAAGACGAAATGGACGAAATCTGGGCGCTTTACGCCGATGATGGGCAACAGGCGCTCGACGCGATGGAAACGGCGCTGGATGCGCTGGCCGGTTGCGACAAATCCGCGGAAGAAAGCCATATCTCGGCTTTGTTCCGGGCCGTCCATACGTTCAAGGGCAACTCGCGGGTGCTGGGTCTGGCGGTGGTCGAAAGCCGCGCCCACCTGGCCGAAGATCTGATCGGTCTGGTCCGCGATCAGGGGGTGCCGCTGGATGAGGAGATCCGCGACATCCTGCTGCTGGCCGCCGATGTGCTGCGCGGCATGCTGGAGGAAACCGCACAGACCCGCGCCGATGTGAGCCCGGACGGGTCCGAAAACCTGATGGACCGGCTGCGCGACAAGATCGCGCGCTGCAGCGGTGCCGAACCGGCACCCCCTGCCGCGGCGCCAACGCCGTCTGTTGCGGTGGCGCCGGAACCTGCACGCGTGGTGGAGGCCGCCCCGGTGCCCACACCCGCCCCGGAACCGGCCCCCGCCGAGGGGGTATTCGTGCCGGACAGTTTCGATGAACTGCCCGCCGAACCGGAGCCTGATGATTACGGCCTGGTTGCCAATCCGGCGCCCCCGCCGGAACCCGCCCCGGCGGCAGATCTGCCTTCGCGGTCGCGGCTGGTGGATGATCCGGTCTATCGCAAGATCTTTCTGGGCATGGTCGAGGAAACGACCGAAAAGCTGCGGGCCCAGATCGCCGCTTCGGATGATGCGGGAATGGCGGCCTTCCGCAATGCGCTGGACGGCCTGGCCCATGCTTCGGGGCAGATCGGGCTGCCCGACTGGGCGGCAATGCTGTCGGGGTATTTGGCAGATCCCGCCCCGGGCAAGGAAAAGCTCGCCCAGCTCATGCTGGATATTGATGATCGGATGCAGGCCGATTTTCTGGCGCCGGTCGCGGTGCTGGATTCGGATGATGATTATCTGGGCGGCCTGCGCGTGCCGCTGGCCGAACTGGCCAAGCTCGGCCTTGATTTTGCCGATACGCCCGATCACCGCGCAAAGCGAGAAGAGCTGGCGCAGCAGATCATTGCCGCGACGCAGCCCCTTGGCTTTGTCCGGGTGATCGAGGCTGCACAGGCCCTGACCCGTGTCACGAACCAGGCGGCCTACCGCGAGGGCGAACTGGCGCTTTATGAAGAACTGGCCGCGGTTGAGGCGGTTCTGCCGGAAGAGGCGCGCAAGGAAGGCGCAAGCCCGCGGGCGCTGCTGCTCAATTGGTGCGCCGATCATATCTTCGACACGCTGGCGGAAACCTCATCGCTGCTGGAACGGCTGCAGAAGGAAAGCGACCGCGACCCGATGTTCGCGCGCTTCTCGCAGATGATGCGGCGCATCCATCGTGCCTGTCAGCATTACCGCATCGACATGGCGGCGCAGCTGTCGATGTCGTTGCTTGACCTCTTTGCCCGTCAACAGACGGTCGGCGGGGCGCCGGATGCCATTCTGAACCACATCGCCCAGGGGTTCATCAGCACCATCGAACTTGTGTTCGATCGTTTGGCGGAATCCGATGAGGTGACGGAATATGACGCGCTCCAGCGTCTCTTTGCCGAAGCTTCAAGCGTGGCTTTCGTTTCGGAAGGGGTGATCTCGGCGAGCGCGATCGAACGCAAGCTGGGTCTGCCGCGCGAATTCCACCGTGTGATGTCGCCCGAGAGCGTGCGTGCGGCGGCGGATGCGCTGGACAAAGGCATGCGCTTTCACATCCTGCGCGCCGACATCAACGATGATGAACGCATCGCCGAGGCCTTCCTTGATTGGCTGGGCCAGCATGGCAACCGCCCGATCACCAATGTCACCGTGTTCCGCGGCAATGAGACGCTGTTCGATTTCCTGCTGGCCTCGCCCCTGACCGAGGGCAGCGTGGTCGAGGCGCTTGCCGTGCTGGACCCGGGCGGGCGCAAGCTTTTGCTGCTGCAGACCTTGACCCCGGCCAATAGCGACACTGTTCTGGCGGAAGAAGAGCCGGGGTCGGCCATCCCGCAGGCAGCGGCCGTCAGTGTCGAGATGCTCGAACAGATCGGGGAAATCGCCACCGGCCAGGCGATGATCCACCATATGCTGGGCGAGTTGGCCGAGGCCGATATCGTGGGCCAGCTGGACAGCCTGCTGCGCGGGCTTGGCATTGCCGCCGGTCCCCGGGGCGAGGTGCGCGCCGCATTGACCGAATACAGCGACCGTCTGCGCGACATTGTGCAGCTGGAAACGCAGCTTCTGGCGCAGATGGCGCATCTGCAGGAGGAAACCGTCACCCTGCGCACCCGTCCGGCCGACAGTGTGCTGCGGCCGGTGGCGACGCTGGCCCAGACCCTGTCGCGCCACCGCGGCCGCGATCTGAGCGTGACCACGCTTGGCGGGGAACTGGCGCTGGACGTCACGCTGCTTGAAACCCTGCGCGGGGTGCTGCGGACGCTCGCCACGGCACGGGTCGAGGCGGCTGACGGGCCGAAATCCATGTGCCTGACCTTCCGCCGGGACGAGGAAAGCGTGCAGGTCACGCTAGAGGATGATGGCGCCAGCCCCATTTCCGAAACCGCCCTTGCCCCGGTTCTGGCGACCGTCCAGCGCCAGCATGGGCGGCTGCGGCAAGTGCAGGTGCCGGGCGGGCGTCAGCGCATCCATGTCTCGCTCCCCATGACCATGGTGGTTCTGGATGGCATGGTGGTGGGGGTCGATGGCGTGCGCTATGTGCTGCCGGTCGATGCGATCAGCACGATCGTGCAATCCGATCCCTCGGCGCGCATCCGCGTGGCGGCGGGCGGGGGCCAGCAGCTGCTGCGCCTGTCGAAAAACGAAATCGTCCCGATCCGGTCGATGCTGAACCGCGACGCAGCCAATGATGTCTATGTCATCCTGTCCTCGAACGGGGCGCGTGTCGCCCTGCCGGTGGATGAGGTGGTGGGCCAGCAACTCGTGTTGCTGCGTCCCCTGCGGGGGGTGCTGAAACGCCTGCGCAACCTGAATGGCATCGCGTTGCTTGCGGGGGGCGAGGTCGGGATGGTGCTGTCCACCTCGGCGCTGTGCGGTGCCGAAGCGGCTGCCTGAAGCACCGGCTTAAACCACCGGCCGTCAGCCCAAGGGGCTGGCGGCTTCAATGCTGCCGGGGCGCGCTTCTGGCCCGTCGATCAGCGGATCAAGCCGCGCCAGCGTTGCAAGGCGCTCCGGATCATGGATCAGCACCGTCGTCCCGGTGATGCGAACCCCGTCGGCATCCAGCGTCTTGAGCGCGCGTGAGAAATTTTCGGGCGTCATGCCCAGATAGGACGCGATCAGCTTTTTCTCGACCTGCAGCGGAAACTGCACGGCACCGCCCTGCTGACGCGACAGATTGAGCAGATAGGCCGCGATCCGTTCGCGTGAATTGCGCAGCTTCAACCCTTTGGCGTGACGCACCATGATGCGGAAATGGGTGGCAAGCTCGGTGATGCTCGAGACTGCAAATTCCGGGTCGCGCCGGAACACCGCCCGCAGATCCGATGCCGGCACCAGCACCAGACGCGATTTTTCCAGCGTGCGCGCCGACATGAGATAGGGCACATCCTTGATGCAGGCGGCCAGGATGAAGGTTCCAACCGGCCGGACCACCTCCATCGTGCAATCCTGCGTGCCCCAGTGGCTGTACAGTTCGACCGCGCCGTCCAGCACGATATGCAGGTAATCGGCCGGGTCGCCCTGGCGGATCAGCTCGGCCCCGGCGGGAAAGGTCTGCGCGTAGGCGGCCTGCATCAATTGTTCGAAATTGCTCTGCAGCATGTCCCGGAACAGCGGCAGGTGGCGGATTTCCGGCAGGTCTTCTGGGCGCATGGGACTCGTTCACCTTTGGATGGGCGGATCTGTCTCTTCGCCTTGTCAAAAGTCAATCGGGACTTGTGAAAATCACGGCAGTTTGCGTGAAACTACGGGCGTTTTGCGCGTTTTCGGGCAGCTGACGGCGGTCATGCACCCTTTGCGTGTTCCACCCCCGAACCCAGGGAAGAGGGAAGTGGCCGATCTTTGTGCTGTCCCCTTTTCCTTCGCCGCGCGCATCGTTACTTTCGGTGCAACCAAACAAGGAGACTGACGGCATGGCCGACATCAAAGATCCCGAAAACACCATCATCATGACGCTCAAGGACGGCGATGTGGTGATCGAGCTGCTGGCGGACGTTGCCCCCAAGCACAGCGAGCGCATGAAGACGCTGGCGCGCGCCGGTGCCTATGACAATGTCTGTTTCCACCGCGTGATCGAGGGCTTCATGGCCCAGTCGGGCGATGTCGAAAACGGCAATATGGAAAAGAATTTCAACCTGCGCCGCGCCGGCACGGGCGGGTCCGAGCTTCCGGATCTTCCGGCCGAATTCTCCAAGCTGCCGCATGACCGTGGCACGCTGGGCGCGGCCCGGTCGATGAACCCGAACTCGGCCAACAGCCAGTTCTTCATCAACTTCAAGGACAACCATTTCCTGAACGGCCAATACACCGTCTATGGCCGCGTGATCTCGGGGATGGAACATGTGGACAAGATCGTCCGCGGCGAGCCGCCGGCCAATCCAGACCGCATGATCAAGGTCATGGTGGCCGCCGATGTCAAGTAAGGCGCTGATCGCCGCGCTCGCGCTGATCGCGGCCCCCGCGTTTGCCCAGGAAGACGGCCCCGGCCCGAACCTGACCATCGCCGTCGATGGCAGCACCCAGGGCGAGATCGTCATCGACCTTCTGCCCGATGTGGCGCCCAAGCATGTCGAACAGATCGTCACGCTGGCCAAGCGCGGCGATTATGACGACGTGGTCTTTCACCGCGTGATCGACGGCTTCATGGCCCAGACGGGCGATGTGCAATACGGCAAGGCCGGCGGGTCCGACATGGCCGGCATGGGCGGGTCGGATCTGCCCGACCTTCCGGCCGAATTCTCCTCGGTCAGCTTTGATCGCGGCATCGTGGGCATGGCCCGCTCGATGGACCCGAACTCGGCCAACAGCCAGTTCTTCATCATGTTCGCCCCCGCGCCGCATCTGGATGGTCAATACACCGTCGTCGGCCGGGTCATCTCGGGCATGGATGTGGTCGATGCCATCAAGAAAGGCACCGGCGGCAATGGCGAGGTCGATACCCCCGACCGCATGGCCAAGGTCACGGTCAGCGAGTGATCGCAGCTATCCGGCAAATCAGGGCTGCGCGGGCAACTGCGCGGCCCTTTGTTTTGGCCCAATGAAAAGGGCGGCCGAAGCCGCCCTTGGGTTCCGATCGGGGCAGGGCGGTCAGCCCAGCGTCACCAGCGCGTGCCGCTTCTTCCCGGCCGTCAGCTTCAGCGGCTCGACCAGATCGGCGGCGTGGATCTTGTGACCCGCGTCCAGCACCGGCTCGTCGTTCAGACGCGCGCCGCCTTCCTGGATCAGGCGCTTGGCCTCTTTCCCCGAAGGCGAAAGCCCCGCCCGCACGAAAAGCTGCGCCACGGTGATACCTTCGGCCACATCGGCCAGATCGAGCGCGACGGTCGGCAGATCTGCGCCCACGCCGCCCTTCTCGAACACTTCGCGCGCCGTGGCCTCGGCCGCAGCCGCCGCATCAGCCCCGTGGAGCAGGCCCGTCACCTCATTGGCGAGGATGATCTTCGCGGCATTGATCTCCGATCCGGCCAGCTTGCCCAGACGGTCGCATTCCTCCAGCGGCAGATCAGTGTAAAGCCGCAGGAAGCGCCCCACATCGGCATCGGTCGTATTGCGCCAGAACTGCCAGAATTCATAGGACGACAGCATCGCCCCGTTCAGCCAGACCGCGCCCGAGGCCGATTTGCCCATCTTCTTGCCGTCGCTCGTGGTCAGCAGCGGCGAGGTCAGGCCATAGATCTCGCGATCCAGCACCCGGCGGGTCAGGTCGATCCCGTTGACGATATTGCCCCACTGGTCGCTGCCGCCCATCTGCAGCAGACAGCCATAGCGGCGGTTCAGCTCCAGGAAGTCATAGGCCTGCAGGATCATGTAGTTGAATTCAAGGAAGGACAGGCTCTGTTCCCGGTCCAGCCGCGACTTGACCGATTCAAACGACAGCATCCTGTTCACGCTGAAATGCCGCCCGATGTCGCGCAGGAAATCGAGGTAGTTCAGGCTGTCCAGCCATTCGGCATTGTTGAGCATGATGGCATCGGTCGCCCCGTCGCCATAGCTCAGGTAACGGCCGAAGACCTGCTTCATGCCCTGGATGTTCTCGTCGATCTTTTCAGGCGTCAGCAGCGGGCGCTCATCGGCGCGGAAGCTCGGGTCGCCCACCTTGGTGGTGCCGCCCCCCATCAGGGTGATCGGCTTGTGCCCGGTCTTTTGCAGCCAGCGCAACATCATGATGTTGAGCAGGTGCCCCACATGCAACGAGGCGGCCGTCGCGTCATAGCCGATATAGGCTGGCACGACCCCCTTCCGCAGCGCCTCGTCGAGCGATTGATAATCGGTGCAATCAGCCAGATAGCCGCGCTCGATCATCACACGCATGAAGTCGGATTTCGGGTGGTAGGTCATCGCTCTCTCGTGTTTTATGACGACGAGACAGCGTATAGCGGCCGTGGGGGCCAAGGGAAAGTGCTTTGGGGGCAGCCATGTTGAAGGCCGGACCGATCTGGGCTCTGGGGGCGATGTCGGGCACCTCGCTCGACGGGGTCGATGCGGCCCTCGTGCTGACCGATGGCGAACGCATCCTCGATTTCGGCGAAACCGGCTACCGCCCCTATGATGAGGAGGAACGCGCGCTGATCCGCGCGGCGCTCGGCCGTTGGCCCGGCGCACCCGAGGTCGAGATGGCCGCCGAAATCGTCGAAACTGCCCATGCCGAACTCCTCAGCCAGTTCGGCGCCGCGGCCCTGGTGGGGTTCCACGGCCAGACGCTGGCGCATGATCCGCGCGGCCGCGGCACACATCAGGCCGGCAATGGCGCCGTCCTGGCCGAGGTGCTGGGCGTGCCCGTGGTCTGGGATTTCCGCTCAAGCGACGTGGCATTGGGCGGGCAGGGCGCACCGCTCGCTCCCTTCTTTCACTTCGCGCTGGCCAAACGCATCGGCGCGACGGCACCCCTCGCTTTCCTCAACCTCGGCGGGGTCGGCAATCTCACCTGGGTCGATCCGTCAAAACCCGGCCCCGAAAGCCCCGGCGCCTGCCTCGCCTTCGACACCGGCCCTGCCAATGCCCCCGTGAATGATCTCCTCCGCAGCCGTCGCGGCCTGACGCAGGATACCGGCGGGGAACTGGCGGCCAGCGGCACGCCCGATGCAGGCATCATCGCCGATTTCCTGGCCCATCCCTATTTCCTGCGGATGCCGCCCAAATCGCTCGACCGGAATGATTTCAACGCGCTGCTCGCCGCGGTGGCGCCGCTCCCGGATGCCGATGCCGCAGCGACCCTCACCCGCGCCGCAGCCGAAGCCGTGGTCCGCGGCACCGAACATTTCCCCACCCCGGTCGAGCGCCTTCTCGTCACCGGCGGCGGGCGCCATAATGCCACGCTCATGACCGATCTGGCGGCACGTCTGCCCTGCACCGTCGCCCCGGTCGAAAGCGTGGGCCTTGATGGCGACATGCTGGAGGCGCAGGCCTTCGCCTATCTCGCGGTGCGCGTGGCCCGCGGCCTGCCCACCTCCGGCCCCACGACAACCGGCGTCATGGCCCTCGTGGGCGGCGGCCAGATCAGCCATCCCGGCGTCTGATCGCCCGCATTTTCTGTCTGAAAATATCCTCGGGGTGAATGGGCGCGCCTGCGCGCCCAGAGGGGCAGACAGCCCCTCCCTGCCTTCCCGGCAGCGCCCCTTACGCCGGGCGGCGGGCGTGGCGCACCATGCCATAGGTATAGATCGCCAGCGCCGACCAGATCAGCGCAAAGGCCACCATCTTCGCCGTGCTGAAAGGTTCGTGGAACACGAAGACCGCCACCAGAAAGATCAGCGTGGGCGAGACATATTGCAGGATCCCGATGGTCGACAGGCGCAGAAGCTTGGCCCCGTTGGCATAAAGGATCAGCGGCACCGCCGTCACCACCCCGGCCGAGGCCAAGAGCAGCGTATCCGTCAGATCCGGCCCCATGAACTTGGCCGTCCCCGTCACCCCGGCATAGACCGCATATCCCAGCGCCAGCGGCAACAACAGCAACACTTCCAGCAGGAACCCCTGGTTCGGCCCGATCGGCAGCTGCTTCTTGGCATAGGCATAGGCGGCCCAGGTAAAGGTCATCCCCAGCGCCAGCACCGGCAGGCGCCCGGCATCGACCGTCAGCACCACCACCGCAACGCCCGCCAATCCCACGGCAATCTTTTGCGGCAGGTTCATCGGCTCGCGCAGCACCACCGCGCCAAGAAGGATCGAAAACAGCGGGTTGATGTAATAGCCAAGCGCCGCATCCAGCGCATGGCCCGTCTGGATGGCCCAGACATAGATCCCCCAGTTCATCGAAATCAGCGCCGCCGTGACACAGCCCATGGCCAGCATCCGCGGCGTGCGGATCGCCGTCATCAGATCGCGCGTCCGCCCCAGCCAGATCAGCAAGAGCCCCGCCACCGGCACCGACCACATCACGCGATGGGCCAGAACCTCAAAGGTCGGCACATGCGAAAGCGCCTTCATGTAAAGCGGCAAGAACCCCCAGAGCACATAGGCACCCAAGGCAAAGGCAAGGCCACGCGGAGAATCCGAAGACTGATTTTGCTGTGTCATGATGAAGATTGCCTAAATCTTTGGCGGGGCAGAGGCCACGGCAATCTTGTCACCGCCACAATTCCCCCCCCGAACGCAAACGGCGCGCCCGGTTCGGGGCGCGCCGCTGCGGCGACCGGCGCGGGCCGGTCCGTCATCTTGGGGCGTCTCAGCCCTTCAGGATCGAACGGCCGGCATATTCGGCCACTTCACCCAGCATTTCCTCGATGCGGATCAGCTGGTTGTATTTTGCCAGCCGGTCCGACCGCGCCAGCGAGCCGGTCTTGATCTGGCCGCAGTTCGTCGCCACGGCGAGATCGGCGATGGTGCTGTCCTCGGTCTCGCCCGAACGGTGCGACATGACGTTGGTGTAGCGCGCGCGATGGGCCATATCGACCGCCTGCAGCGTTTCCGTCAGCGACCCGATCTGGTTCACCTTCACGAGCATCGAGTTCGCGACGCCCTTCTTGATGCCCTCGGCCAGACGCTTGGGGTTGGTCACGAACAGATCGTCACCCACCAGCTGCACCTTGTCACCCAGCTTTTCGGTCAGCAGTTTCCAGCCTTCCCAATCGTCTTCGGCGCAGCCGTCCTCGATCGAGATGATCGGGTAATCGGCGCAGAGGCTGGCCAGATAGTCCACATTCTCGGCCGAGCTGAGCGAGAGGCCTTCGCCCTTCATCTCATATTTGCCACCCTTGAAATATTCGGTCGAGGCGCAGTCGAGCGCGAGGTAGATGTCTTCGCCCGGTTTGTAGCCGGCCTTTTCGATAGCCTTCAGGATGAAATCCAGCGCCGCGCGGGTCGAGGACAGGTTGGGGGCAAAGCCGCCCTCATCGCCGATCCCGGTCGAGAGGCCCGCCGCCGACAGCTCTTTCTTCAGGGTGTGGAACACTTCCGACCCCATCCGCACGGCGTCGCGGATATTCGCGGCCGAAACGGGCATGATCATGAATTCCTGAATGTCGATCGGATTGTCGGCATGTTCGCCGCCGTTGATGATGTTCATCATCGGCACGGGCAGGACACGCGCGGCGGTGCCGCCGACATAGCGGAACAGCGGCTGGCCGGTCACTTCGGCAGCGGCCTTGGCCACGGCCAGCGACACGCCCAGAATGGCATTCGCGCCCAGACGGGCCTTGTTCGGCGTGCCGTCCAGTTCGATCATGGTGCGGTCGATGCCGATCTGGTCGGTCGCATCAAAGCCGATGATGGCTTCGGCGATTTCGCCGTTCACGGCGGCAACGGCATCCAGCACGCCCTTGCCCATGTAGCGCGACTTGTCGCCGTCGCGGCGTTCCACCGCCTCATGCGCGCCGGTCGAGGCGCCCGAGGGGACCGCCGCGCGACCGAAGGCGCCGCTTTCCAGCGTCACGTCCACCTCGATGGTGGGGTTGCCGCGGCTGTCCAAAATCTCGCGCGCGTGGATGTCGATGATCGTGCTCATGGGGGGATCTCCTCCGAGTGAAGCGTGCTCTCGGGGCGGTCTTACTCAAGCTCGCGGGCCAAGGAAAGCACAGATGGCGCTACCATGGCCGGAACTTGTATCGAAAAGACGACGCGCGTCAGGCCGCCTCGCGCAGGGCGTCTGCTACGGCGGCACTGCGGGCGGCGCGCGCCTCGGCGCGGGCGCGCATCCTTTCGCGGGCAAATGTGTAGAGCCCTGATCCGATGATCAGCGCAGCCCCCGTCAGGGTCAGCGCATCAGGGCGTTCGCCAAAAACGATGATGCCGATGATCATCGCATAGACAAGGCGCGAATAGCGGAAGGGCGTCACCACCGCGACTTCGCCCACGCGCATGGCCTGCGTCACTGCCCAATAGGCCGCGACCCCGAAGGACAGCGCCCCCCCGATCCAGAGGGCCGCCTTCAGGTCAGGCACCTGCGCCCCGCCCGAAACCACCAGCATCCCGGCCCCCAACAGCCCCACCGCCGCAAAGCCCCAGGCTGCGACCTGTGCCGTGACGATGCGGGCAGGGATGCGCCGCGTGGCCACATCGCGCACCGAGAGGCCGAAAACCGCCAGCACCGACCAGAGCGAGGCCAGCTGGAACCCGTCAAATCCGGGGCGGATGATCACCATCACGCCCAGAAAGCCCACCGAAATTGCCGTCCAGCGCCGCCAGCCGACCTTTTCCCCCAGAAAGAGCGCGGCGCCCAACGTCACCGCCAGCGGGCTTGCCTGAAAGATCGCCGTGGCGGTGGTCAGTTCGGTCAGCGCCAAGGCGGTGATGAAGCCGAAGGTGCCGACCATTTCGCCGATATTGCGCCACATCACCGCCGGGTGCAGCAGATCGCGCGTCCAGAACGATCCGCCCTGGTGCCGCGCCATGAGCGCGAAGACCGGCGTGCCGAAGATCCCCAGCAGCAGCAGGATCTGCCCGGTGGGCAGATCCTGCGCGGCCCATTTGACGAACATGTCCTCGATCGCGAAGCCGCCCATGGCCAGAAGCATCAGGACGATGCCGCGAAGGTTGTCTCTGGTATCGCTCACGTCGGGGTCTTTCTGGCCGCTTGCCCAAGAAATACCGCTGCGCGGCAGGCAGCCGGGCGGCGGTGCAGGGCGGCAGGCGCCGCCCGGTCTTGGCCCGCCTTAGGGGATTCGCAGCCCCTCTGCCATCTTCAAACCGACAGACTGGTCATTCCCCGACGGATGATCGCGCGGATGTGAGCGCAGGGGCGTCAAACCTGTAGGCGCGGCGCCCCGGCGGCGTCATGGATCTCGGTCACTTCGGCCGGGGTCAGGCCAAGTGCGCGGGCCAGCGCGGCCAGGTAATCGGCCTCGGCCCGGCTGTCGAGATCGATGGCGGCCAGCGAAATCGCATAGACCTGCGCCTCCATCCCCACCGGAACCTGCGCGGCGAGGCCTTCGATGTCGCTCTCGGCGGCGAGTTCGGCATTGACGAAATCCAGCTCTTGCCGGGTTGCGCCGTCCAGCGTCTCCATCAGGCGGCGCTTTTCGGCGGCGTCCATCTGGCCATCGGCCTTGATCGCCTGTATCATCGCCCGCAGCATCAGCGCCGCACCCAGTTCCTGCGCGGGGGTGGGGGCCTCATCCTCGGTCTTGCCGGAAAGCGCACGGTCCAGAAGCACGCCCAGACCGCCCGTGCCGCCCTTGGCCGCAGCCCCGCCCGCCAGCGCCCCGCCCAGAAGCCCGCCGCCCGAGGCCAGAAGCGCCTCAAACCCCGAAGGCGCCTTGCGTGCGCGGGTCTTGGGGATGTTCGACGGGCCCGCACCTGACCCACCCAGACTGTCGATCAGCCCGCCAAGCGCACGGCTGCTGCCGCCCTTGCCGCCCAGCATCCCGCCGATCTGGCCCAGCAGATCCCCTGATCCGCCCAAGTGGGGCGTGGAACCACCGCTGCCCCGTTTCGGCAGCCCTTTCTTCGCCACATAGCTGGCGCCCTTGGCAATCGCCACGCCAAGCGCGACCTTGGCCAGTGTCTTCACGAAACTCATCCGCACACCCTTTCTGAATGGCCCTTCCAAGGGGCTCTCCCTTTAGGTGGGGATTGCGCGCGCGGCTGCAAAGGGGGAGAAAGGCGGCTCTTTCGACCGGATGGTCAAGATCGGGGTCGCAGCACGGGGCAGGCGATGCGTAAAGACAGGCTGGACGGCACGGGCATCGCGGCCCTTCTGGGGGTGACGGCGCTGCTCGCGGCCAATCAGGTCATCGTCAAGATCACCACCGCAGGGTTGCAGCCGGTGTTCTTTGCAGGTGCTCGGTCGGCGCTGGCGGTGCTGTTCGTCTGGGGCTGGATGGTCTGGAAGGGCCGGGCGCCGCGCTACACCCCCGGCACGCTGGGGCCGGGGCTTTTGATCGGGGCGGTCTTCGCGGTCGAATTCCTCTGTCTGTTCATGGCGCTGGACCTGACCACGGTCAGCCGCGCCGCGATCATCTTCTATTCCATGCCGGTCTGGCTGGGCCTGGCCGCGCATTTCGGGCTGCCGGGCGAAAGGCTGACGAAGGTGCGGGCGCTGGGGCTCTTGCTGGCCTTTTGCGGCACGGCCTGGGCGATCCTCGACCGGGGCAGCAGCGGCGGGCAGGGCAGCCTTGCGGGCGATCTTTATGCGCTGGTCGGCGCCTTTGGATGGGCGGGAACGGCCTTCATCGCCCGCAGGCCGCGCATGGCCGCTGTCGGCCCCGAGATGCAGCTGCTGTGGATGGTCGCCGTCTCGGCCCCGATGCTGCTGATCGTCGCGCCCGCCTTCGGCCCCTTTCTACGCGCGGTCGAGCCGATGCACTGGGTCTGGCTGGTGTTTCAGGCAGGGGTCGTGGTGGCGGGGGGCTTCATCAGCTGGCTCTGGCTTCTGTCGCGCTACCCGGCCGCGACAGTGGCGAGCTTCAGCTTCCTCACGCCCATTTTCAGCCTGACGCTGGGCTGGCTGCTGATGGGGGAACATCTGGGATGGTCGATCCTGGGGGCCGGTGGACTGGTCGCGGCGGGAATCATCCTGATCAATCGCAGGTAAGGGCCGGCTCTGCGGGACAGCGCCAGTGGCAGCTGGTGCGCCAAAGCCACGGCACCGGCGGGAAATGGCCCATCATTTTGGCGGTGTCATCGCCCCGAAGGGATCAGATTCTGCCCGAAAAGCGGCCCTCTGCCACCCGCGGGCGGAGTTATCCACAGCTGATACGCCGTCTGAGGCTTGCGCCCGAACCCTGCCGGAACATTGCGCTTTTTCGCGGCCCGCGCGGCGCCGCGGAAAAATCGGCAACAGATTTCCCACAGAATAATCCACAGGCGCGGGGGGAGATCCGGGTCCCTCGGCCAAGCTATCCACCGCTTGTGGGTAAGCTGCGCGTCAACACCAAATCAGGTGGCTGCCCGCAAATTTCTCAGTTGATTGGCCCCGCAAATTCCGACAACTTGTCCCCGCAAACCCGCGGGCCACCACATTTGGTGTGTGGCGAACGGAATAGGCGATCCATACCACCAGATGCGCCGCGCCCGTTGCGGCGCCGCCCGCCCCGTCTCCGGGCGGGAGGATCGCTTATGTCCGCCCGGGTCTGCGCGAGAGACAGTCCTGACCACAGCACAAAAGACGGGCCGAGCCCGCCGGATATGAAGCGAGGGGTAGATGAAGATCGAGCGGAAGTTCACGACCGAGGAAACCGGCGCCTATGGCGCGCTGTCCTTCGGCACCACCACCTCTGAGATCCGCAATCCGGATGGCAAGGTGGTCTTCCGCAACGAGGCCGTCGAAATCCCCGAGGGCTGGAGCCAGGTCGCAAGCGATGTTCTGGCGCAGAAATACTTCCGCAAGGCCGGTGTGCCTGCCCGTTCGAAGCGCGTGGCCGAAAAGGGCGTGCCGGAATTCCTGTGGCGTTCGGTTCCCGATTCCGAAGCCATGGCCGATCTGCCCGAGGAGGCACGCTTTGGCGGCGAAACCTCGGCCAAGCAGGTCTTTGACCGTCTGGCCGGGGCCTGGGCCTATTGGGGCTGGAAGGGCGGCTATTTCACCGCCGAATCCGATGCCCGCGCCTATTACGATGAAATGCGCTTCATGCTGGCCCGCCAGATGGCCGCGCCCAATTCGCCGCAATGGTTCAACACGGGGCTGCACTGGGCCTATGGCATCGACGGCCCCGGTCAGGGCCATTTCTATGTCGATTATCAGACCGGCAAGCTCACCCCCTCTGACAGCGCCTATGAACATCCGCAGCCGCATGCCTGCTTCATCCAGTCGGTCAAGGATGATCTGGTGAACGAAGGCGGGATCATGGACCTTTGGGTGCGTGAGGCGCGTCTCTTCAAATACGGCTCGGGCACCGGGACCAACTTCTCCTCGCTGCGGGGCGAGGGCGAAAAGCTGTCGGGCGGGGGCAAATCCTCGGGTCTGATGGGCTTCCTCAAGATTGGCGATCGTGCGGCGGGCGCCATCAAATCGGGCGGCACCACGCGCCGGGCGGCCAAGATGGTGATCTGCGACATGGATCACCCCGATGTCGAGGCCTTCATTAACTGGAAGGTCATCGAAGAGCAGAAGGTCGCAAGCCTTGTGGCCGGATCCAAGATGCATGAGCAGCACCTGAACGCGATCTTCGCCGCGATCAAGGGCTGGGATGGCAGCGTCACCGACGCCTGCGATGCCACCCGGAATGCCGCGCTGAAGGGCGCGATCCGAGCTGCCAAACGTGCGATGATCCCGGAAACCTACATCAACCGGGTTCTGCAATACGCGCGGCAGGGCTTTGATTCCATTGAGTTTCCGACCTATGATACGGACTGGGACTCTGAGGCTTATATCAGCGTTTCGGGCCAGAATTCGAACAACTCGGTCCGCGTGACGGATGCCTTCCTCCAGGCGGTCAAGGACGATGCCGATTGGGCGCTGATCCGCCGCACCGATGGCAAGGTCGCCAAGACCGTGAAGGCGCGCGAGCTTTGGGATCAGGTCGGCCATGCCGCCTGGGCCTGCGCCGATCCGGGCATCCAGTTCCATGACACGGTCAACGCCTGGCACACCTGCCCCGAAGATGGGCCGATCCGCGGGTCGAACCCCTGTTCGGAATACATGTTCCTCGATGATACGGCCTGCAATCTGGCCTCGATGAACCTGCTGACCTTCTTTGCCGACGGCGCCTTTGACGCGCAGGCCTATATCCACGCCACGCGGCTCTGGACGCTGACGCTGGAAATCAGCGTGATGATGGCGCAGTTTCCGTCGAAGGAAATCGCGCAACTTTCCTATGACTTCCGCACCCTGGGCCTTGGCTATGCCAATATCGGCGGGCTGCTGATGAACATGGGCCTTGGCTATGATTCCGACGCGGGGCGGGCGCTCTGCGGGGCGCTGACGGCGCTGATGACCGGCGTGACCTATGCCACCAGCGCCGAAATCGCGGCCGAGCTTGGCCCCTTTGCGGGCTATGGCCGCAACGCGCCGCATATGCTGCGCGTGATCCGCAACCATCGCCGCGCCGCCTATGGCGAAACCAAGGGCTATGAGGCCCTGAACGTGACCCCCGTGCCGCTGGATGCCGCCAACTGCCCCGCGCCCGAACTGGTGACGCTGGCCCGTGGTGCCTGGGATGAGGCGCTGGCGCTTGGCGAACAGCATGGCTATCGCAACGCCCAGACTACCGTCATAGCCCCCACCGGCACCATCGGTCTGGTTATGGATTGCGACACGACCGGGATCGAGCCTGATTTCGCGCTGGTCAAGTTCAAGAAGCTGGCGGGCGGCGGTTACTTCAAGATCATCAACCAATCGGTTCCGGCGGCACTGGAAAAGCTGGGCTATTCCTCGGGCCAGATCGCCGAGATCGTGGCCTATGCGGTGGGTCATGGCACGCTGGGCAATTGCCCCGGCATCAACCATACCGCGCTGATCGGCCACGGCTTTGGCCCGCGCGAGATCGAGAAGATCGAAGCCGCGCTGCCTTCGGCCTTTGACATCCGCTTCGTCTTCAACCAGTGGACGCTGGGGGAAGAGTTCTGCAAGCACACGCTGGGCATCCCGGCCGAAAAGCTGCTGGACCCGACCTTCGACCTGCTGCGCCATCTGGGCTTTACCAAGGCGCAGATCGATGCGGCCAACGATCATGTCTGCGGGACGATGACGCTGGAAGGGGCGCCTTTCCTCAAGGCCCAGCACCTGCCGGTCTTTGACTGCGCCAACCCCTGCGGCAAGAAGGGGACGCGCTATCTGAGCGTGAACAGCCACATCACCATGATGGCGGCCGCGCAAAGCTTCATCTCGGGCGCGATTTCCAAGACGATCAACATGCCGAATTCGGCCACGATCGAGGAAACGCTGGCGGCTTATGAGCTGTCGCATTCGCTTGGGATCAAGGCCAACGCGCTCTATCGCGACGGCTCGAAACTGTCGCAGCCGTTGGCGGCCGCGCTGGTCGAGGATGATGAAGAGGCGGAAGAAATCCTCGCCACCGGCAATCCGCAGGAAAAGGCCGCCGTCCTGGCCGAGAAGATCATCGAGAAGGTGATCGTCAAGGAAATCGTCCGCAGCCACCGCGAAAAGCTGCCCGAGCGCCGCAAGGGCTATACCCAGAAGGCGGTCGTCGGCGGGCACAAGGTCTATCTGCGGACCGGCGAATACAAGGACGGCACGCTGGGCGAGATCTTCATCGACATGCACAAGGAAGGCGCGGGCTTCCGGGCGATGATGAACAACTTCGCCATCGCCGTGTCGGTCGGCCTTCAATATGGCGTGCCGCTGGAGGAATTCGTCGATGCCTTCACCTTCACCAAGTTCGAACCGGCGGGCATGGTGCAGGGGAATGACAGCATCAAGAACGCAACCTCGATCCTCGACTATGTGTTCCGCGAACTGGCGGTCAGCTATCTGGACCGCACCGACCTGGCCCATGTCGCCCCCAAGGGCGCCAGCTTTGACGACATCGGCGGCGGTAAGGATGAAGGCAAGCGCAGCAGCAATATCGAGCCGGTAAGCGAAAGCGCCGCCTCGAAATCGCTAGAAGTGCTGCGCCAGATCTCCTCGACCGGCTATCTCCGCAAGCGTCTGCCGCAAGAGCTTGTGGTGCTGCAGGGCGGGGCCGGGGCAACCGCGCTCAGCGGGGATGCGACCGCGCTGTCCATGCTGCTGCCTGAAACGGCGCCGATGGCAACCACGGCGCTAGCCACGGGCAGCGTGTCAATGGATGCGCGCACCAAGGCCAAGATGCAGGGCTACGAGGGCGAGGCTTGCGGCGAATGCGGCAACTACACGCTGGTCCGCAACGGCACCTGCATGAAGTGCAACACCTGCGGCGGTACCTCTGGCTGCAGCTGAGAGGGCGCGCCTGTCCCTGACGTCAAAAAAGCTTCGGTTCGCAGGCCCCCTCCTCGGGGGCCTGTCGTCGTTCTGGGGGGCTGCCGCCGCAGAGGGCGCGGATCTGGGCCGAGCCTGCCAATGTCTGAATGCGTAGTTGCACCGTTAACAGCGGTGCTTGGCCTGCCGTTATCTCTTGTTGGGTGATTCTGAAACCTTAGCAGGAGAATGGAATGAAACTGTTTCGCCTTGCAGTTCTGCCTTTGGCGCTGATGACCACTGCCGCCTATGCATCGGAATATGATGCCGCGATGCGTGCCTATCTGGACAGTTCGATCCGGACTTGGGCGAATGACCCGGTTCTGGTCGCCGCGATCAATGCCGCAAATACCGAACGCGCGGGGATTGATCAGGCCAGGATCGACAACATGGATACGGCCTGGCGCGCCGAGGTGGGGCAGGCCGACAGCCCGACGATCACGCCCATCTTGACCAGCGCGGCGGCCGATTTCCTGCGCACGCAGATCGACAGTTCCGGCGGCAAGATCACCGAAGTCTTCATCACCGACAATGTCGGTCTGAATGTCGCGGTCTCGGCGCCGACGTCCGACATGTGGCAAGGTGATGAAGACAAGTTCAGCAAGGTGTTCTCGGCGGGGCCGGATGCCGTGCTGCTGGGGGAAATCGAGCTTGATGAATCGACCCAGACCTACCAGGGGCAGATCTCCATTTCGATCACCGATCCTGCCACCTCGCAGGTGATCGGCACGATGACGATCGGTCTCAATGCCGAAGCGTTGATGTGACCCCCTCATCCAGATAACACGGGATAGATTCAGATGGCCGTAACCTCGCCGCGACGCATCAGACTATCGGTGTTCGGCAAATGTCTTGCCATGATCATTTTGCTGACCATGATCGTTGCAGGCAGCATCACCCTGAATGCAGCAGGACTTCTGCGCAGCGTGGCCATGGAGGGGCTGCAGGCCCTTGCCTTTGACAGCACGCGGAGCACATCGCGCGAGGTTGCGGGCGCAATCAAGTTCGGCAAGACCGATCTGATCACAGCGGTCTTTGCCGATCTTGAAAAACGCGCCGCCGACAAACTGACTTCGGCGGTCGCCTTCGACGCCAAGATCACCCCCAAGGCCCAGGGGGGCGAGATCGACGAGGCGCAGATGAAGCGCACGACCGATCTGGCCGGCAAGGCCATCGCCTCGGGCAAGGTCGAGGTGGCCGAGAACGGATTGCTGATCGCATCGCCCGCGGTGTTCGGTGAAAAGGGCGATGTGACCGGTGTTGTCGTCACGCAGTGGTCAAGTGCCGAACTTGAGGCCAAATCCCAGGCCCAGCTGATCCGTGTCGTCTGGCTGGCGGCCATCATTCTCTGCACCTTGCTGGTTGCAGCCGCGTGGTTCCTGCACAGGACGTTGTCGGTGCCGCTGAAGTCCATTGCAAGCATCGGGCGGCGCGTTGCCGAGGGGGACTTGACCGAGGTTGCGCCTCGTCGCGGCAGTGATGAAATCGCGCAGCTACACCAGACGATTTGCGAGATGGTCGAAAGCCTGCGCGATGTGGTGGGGAATGTCGCGCTTGCCATTGATGGTGTGAGCGAGGGCAGCTCTGCGATTGCGACCTCCTCGACAGAGCTGAGCGGCAGTGCAACTGTCCAGTCCTCCGCTACGGAGCAGGTGTCTGCCGCCGTCGAGGAAATGACCGCGAACATCCAGCATTCCGCCGAAAACGCCGCACAGACCGAAAAGATTGCCGCGCAATCCGCCCTTGATGCCCAGAAATCGGGGCAGGTGGTGGCCGAGGCGATGGAGGCGATGACGCGCATTGCCGAACGCATCTCGGTGGTTCAGGAAATCGCGCGACAAACCGATCTGCTGGCGCTGAATGCCGCGGTAGAGGCTGCACGCGCCGGAGAGAACGGTCGCGGCTTTGCGGTCGTCGCCGCCGAGGTACGCAAGCTGGCCGAAAAGAGCCAGTCCTCGGCGAGCGAGATTTCCGGCCTTGCCGGGCAGACCCTGCGTCTGGCGCAGCTTGCCGGTGAAATGCTGCACCGTCTGGTGCCGGCCATTCAGCAGACAGCAGAGCTTGTGACCGGCCTGTCCGCCAATGCGCGGGAACTGTCTATCGGGACTTCGCAGATTGCCAGCGCGATCCAGAGCCTTGACCGCGTGACGCAGCAGAATACCGCGGCGTCGGAAAGCCTGTCCTCAAGCGCAGTGGAACTGTCCTCGCAGGCCGAACAGGTGCGCGCGACGATCGGCTATTTCCACCTCACGCCGTCCGCAAACGCACGGGATGGCGGGCTGACGACCGATCTGCAGACTGCCACTGCATGATGCCGTCCCACCGGAAGATCGCCACGCGGTCTTCCGGCATTTTGCCGTTCTTCTTGCCATAGCCTTCGTGGAACGTGGCCATGACGGTCTCCGGTCCGATGTTTTCGTGGCAAGGATCTTTGCTCAGCGGTATCGCTTTGAAAAAGGTTTGAAGCGAAGAAAATGGCACAGGTGCCGACGCGCCGGGATGTTGCTTCTATCGTCTCTTGTACCATGGTATGGGCCAAACTCTTGGCGCTGATTTCGTAGGATGGATGCTGCACCGTATGGTGCACCACCGCGCACCGAATAGGCGCCAATCGGCGGCTAACGGCAGGAAACGGCGGCGTAGATGACTGAGAACAAATCCTTATTTTCCAAGGGGTCCCTTGTTTCGCAGGCGCACCGTCTCTCGGTCGCTCCCATGATGGATTGGACCGACCGTCATTGCCGGTTCTTCCATCGACTGATGACGCGGCGGGCTATGCTTTATACTGAGATGGTCACGGCGCCCGCGATTGTGCATGGGCCCAAGGCGCGGCTGCTCGACTATAGCGGGGCGGAGCATCCGATTGCGCTGCAAATCGGCGGGTCTGACCCGGATGAGCTCGCGCGCGCCACGGCCATGGCCCAGCCCTGGGGCTATGACGAGATCAACCTCAACTGCGGCTGCCCGTCGGATCGGGTGCAATCGGGCTGTTTCGGCGCGGTGCTGATGGAGCGCCCTGCGCTGGTGGCCGATTGCATGCGCGCCATGGCGCGGGAATCGGATGTGCCGGTGACGGTCAAATGCCGCATCGGGGTGGATGATCAGACCCCGTCTGAAATCCTGCCGCGCTTTATCGAAACGGTAGCCGGGGCAGGGGTTACGCATTTCGTGGTCCATGCGCGCAAGGCGTGGCTTCAGGGCCTGTCCCCCAAGGAGAACCGCGAGATCCCGCCGCTCGACTATCCTCTGGTGATCGAGATGAAGCGGCGCTTCCCCGAGCTGACGATCTGCATCAACGGCGGAATCGCCTCGCTGGAGCTTGCGCGCGACCTGCTGGCCGAGGGGCTGGACGGCGTGATGATCGGGCGGGCGGCCTATCACGATCCGGGGCAGGTGCTGATCGGGGCGGATGCGCTTTGGGGGGATGACCATGCCCCGGATGCTTTTGCCGTGGTCGCGGCGATGAAGCCCTATATCGCCGCCCATCTGGAGAGCGGCGGGCGGTTGCATCAGATCACGCGCCATATGCTCGGACTTTTCACCGGGCGCCCGGGTGCGCGCGGCTGGCGCCGCGTGCTGTCGGAAGGGGCCTCGCGTCCCGGGGCGGGGGTAGAGCTGATTGATGCCGCGCTGGCCGAGGTTCAGGCGCTGGCCTGAACCTTCGGCGCGGCGGGCAGGCGCGCCACCACCCCCGCCAGCATCAGCGCCAGCGCCCCGCAAAGCGCAATCGCCGCGAGCATCGGCAGCACCGATCCATCAAAGAACGGGCCGGTGAGGGCGATCATCACGCCGCCCGCCAGCATCTGTAGCGTGCCGCCCAGCGACGAGGCCAGCCCCGCCACATCGCCATGATCATCCAGCGCCATGACCATGGCGGTGGGGATCACAAGGCCAAGGCAGGCATTGGCCAGAAACAGCCCCGCCATCGTGACGACCAGCGTCGCCCCGCCCATCAGCCCGATCCCGAAAAGCCCGATTGTGAAGACGGCAAAACCCATGGTGGCGCGCACCATCACCGTGCGGGCGCCAAAGCGCATCCCCAGCCGCGCGGCCACCTGCGATGAGGAGAAAAACCCCAGCGCATTGACCGCGAAGGCCAGCGAAAACTGTGTGGGCGTCAGGCCGAAGGCCTCGGCATAGACAAAGGACGCCGAGGCGATGAAGACGAAGAAGCTGCCCATGGCAAAGCCGCCCAGCAGGGTCAGCGCCATGAAGCCCCGGTGGGTCAGGAGTTTCGCGCTCCCCCGCAGCAGCGCCCGGACCGAAACCGGCTGCCGGTCGGTCGGGGCCAGCGTCTCTTGCAGCAGGAACCGCGTCATCAGCAGCGAAATCACCGTGGCCAGGATCAGCGCGCCGAAAATCGCCCGCCAGCCCGCCAGTGCCATCAGCCCCGCTCCCACCAGCGGCGCTAGGAAGGGCGAGACCGAGATCACCAGCATGATCGCCGCCATCATCCGCGTCGCCTCATGCCCGGTGGACAGGTCGCGGATCACGGCCCGCGGCACCACCATCACGGCCGCGCCACCCAGACCCTGCACGAAACGGCCGAAGATCAGCGCCTCGGTCGTGGGGGCGAAGGTGCAGATCAGCGTGCCCAGCAGGAAAATGCCAAGGCCCACATAGATCGGCGTCTTCCGCCCGGCCTGATCGGCCCAGGGGCCATAGATCAGCTGGGCAAGACCGAAAGCGATGAAATAGCTGGTGATCGTGCCCTGCATGGCTGGCACGCTTGCGCCCAGATCCGCACCGATACGGGGCAGGGCGGGCAGATACATGTCGATGGCAAAGGGGCCGACCGCCGACAAAAGCCCGAGAACGAGCGCGGCGCGCAAAAGAGAGGAAGGCATGGAGGAAAACCGATCTTAAAGTTGGACCAGAGCGTAACCTTTTCGGCGCTGCGGCACAATCGCCCTCTGGAAGCGGCGCGGCGGGCGGTCTAGCTTGCGCCCGCGCGGGCCGTATTCCGGCCCGATCCCAAGCGGAGTTTCCCGGATGTCCGACCCCATCACCCTTCTGTCGATGCTGGCTTTGCTGGTGGGGATCGGGGCCTTGGCCGGGATCATCGCGGGGCTTCTGGGTGTGGGCGGGGGCATCGTGCTAGTGCCTGCGTTCTTCTATGCCTTCGCGCATCTGGGCTATGACGGGCCGCAGCTGATGCAGGTCTGTCTGGGCACCTCGCTTGCCACGATCATGGCCACGGCCATGCGGTCGGTGCGGGCGCATGACCGGCGCGGGGCGGTGGATTGGGCGCTGCTGCGCGGATGGGCGCCGGTGATCGGGGGCGGTGCGGTGCTGGGATTTCTGACCGCGACGCAGTTGAAATCGACGACGCTGCAGGCGGTCTTTGGCTGCCTTGGTCTTGTGGCCGGGCTCTGGATGGCCTTTGGGCGGGCGGATTGGCGGCTGGCCGACCATCTGCCGCAGGGGCCGGGGAAATGGGCGCTTGGCGGGGGGCTTGGTTTCCTGTCGGTGCTGATGGGCATCGGCGGCGGCACCTTTGGCGTGCCGATGATGACGCTCTACGGCATGCCGATCCATCGCGCCGTCGGCACGGCCTCGGGCTTCGGGCTGATCATTGCGGTGCCCTCGGCCATCGGCTTTCTGGTCATGCCGGTTGCGGGCGCGCCGCCCTATACGCTGGGGGCGGTCAACCTGCCGGCCTTTGTCGTCATCGTCGCCATGACGCTGCTGACCACGCCGCTCGGGGTGCGTCTGGCCCATGCGATGGACCCCAAGCCTTTGAAACGGGCCTTTGCGGCCTTCCTGATTCTGGTGGCGCTGAACATGTTGCGGAAGGTGGCGGGATGGTAAGCGATTGCGGTTGGCGGCGGATCGGGCCGCATCCGAAGATTCTGGCCTGGGCCGAGGCCGCCCTGCCGGTGGCCGAAAAGGTTCTGGCCACCAGTGCTGAAGTCTGGCGCTGCGGCGGCACCTGGTTCGTCGGGGTCGATGCCCTGCCCAATGATGCGGCGGGATGCATCGGCGGGGTGGCGCTGCCCTGGGATGTGATCGGCCTTGCGCCCGTGCCGCTGCATCGCGCGCAGCTTTCGGTCATGCGGCCCGGCTACCCCCAACCCTCTGAAACCGAGAGCGAGGCCGCCTACGGTTTCCGCCTTCGGCGGGGGGCCGCGCATCTGGATGGGCTGATCGCCGATGCCGATAAGCGCCGCTATGTGGCAGAGCCCCATGCCTGGGTGCTGGGCCTGTCGCTGAATGCCTGTTCTGCCGACGCGGCACCGCTGACAGTCTGGGAAGGCAGCCATCACATCATGCGGGCCGCACTGGCCGAGGCTCTGCGCCCCCATCCGACCGAAGACTGGGGCCGGGTGGATATCACGGCGGCCTATACCGCCGCGCGCAAACAGTGTTTTGAACGTTGTCCCCGGCGCGATCTGCCCTCGCGCCCCGGTGAGGCGATCCTGATCCACCGCCATCTGCTGCACGGGGTCAGCCCCTGGGCCGAGGGCGCAGAGGCGCCCGCAGCCGGGCGCATCATCGCCTATTTCCGCCCGGAATTGCCCGATGTGGCGTCCTGGATCGGGGACTGAGGCGGGGGGCTGATCAGCCCTCTATCCGCCCCATGCGCCCACCGCGGCGCTTGTGCAGACGGGGGGCACGGCCCGGCAGATCGGCCATGATCGCGCGGCGCGCATCTGGCGTCAGCCGCGACCAGCTGCCGATTTCCTCGATGGTGCGATAGCAGCCCACGCAGATCCGCTCTACCGGATGCACCGAGCAGAGCTTCTTGCAGGGGCTTTCGATCTCGGCCCGTCTCCAGACGTCGTCACTCATCCCGTTGTTCCCGCCGCAGATGCGCCAGCCGGTCCAGCGCCCCCTGCAGGATAAACCCTGCGGCGACATGGTCGATCACCTCAGAGCGACGCATCCGGGACATATCCGCCTCAAGCAGCGCCCGTTCGGCAGCCACAGTGGACAAACGTTCGTCCCACAAGAGAATCGGGATCGGCTGCAGCCGGTCAAAATTCCGCGCAAAGGCGCGGGTCGATTGCGCGCGCGGCCCCTCGGTCCCGTCCATGTTGCGCGGCAGACCCAGCACCAGCCCGCCCACGCGGCGATCGGCAATGATCTTCTGCAGGGCCACCGCATCGTCGGTGAACTTCACCCGCTTGATGGTCAAAAGCGGCGAGGCCACGCTGATCATCACATCCGACAGCGCAACCCCGATGGTCTTGGTTCCGAAGTCAAGGCCCGCAAGCGGCTGCATCCGGGGCAGGGCGGCGGCAAATTCGACGGCATCGTCATAGATCATTGCGCCACCCCCGCCTGTTCGGCAGCAGCACGCAGGATATCCAGCTCCGCCTCTTTGCCGGTGAACTTCGTCTGGGCTTCGGCATAGATCGCGCGGGCGCGGTCGGCCTGCCCCAGCACCCCCAGCGACGAAATGAGACGCGCCCATTCCTCGGCGCTGCCCCCTTCGGATGCCAGACGGTCATTCAGCTGCGCGACCATGCCCTCGATCATCGCGGTGCGATCCTCGGCTGACATTTCTGAGGCGGCGGCCATGGCGGCGGCATCCGGCCCCGGCGCCCCGGCGGCGCCCGGCGGGGCATAGCGCACCCCTGCCATGGCCGCGAGACCCGCGATGTCGCGCTGGATCGGCGCAACCCATGGCGCATCGGCGGGCGAGGTTTCCAGCAGGTCACGCCACATCGGGAAGGCCAGATCCGGCCGCCCCGTCTGCAACAGCATCAGGCCGCCATAATAGCGCGCAGTTCCATTCTTGGGATCTCGTTTCAGGGCTTCGGTCAGCGCGGCTTCCGCCTCGGGCGACACATAGCCCCCGGCGGCATAGATCAGCAGCTCTGCCCGCGAGGCATGGTCTTCGGCGGTCGCATTTGCCCCCTTGAGGCGGATCACCGTATCCTGCGCGGCCAGTGCCGCGGTGAAACGGCCAAGACGCGCCTCGTTCTGGGCCAAAAGCTGTTGCCCGCGCAGATCGTCGGGGCGTTCGGCCACGGCAGCGCGAAGCTTTTCCATCAGGGCCTGATATTCAGGTTCGACGTCCGGCGCGGGGTGGGGGGGCACATCGGCCTCGGCCACGGCTTGGGAAGGGCGGCTCGCGCGCGCCTCATCTGCGGCGGCGATACGGGCAGCCAGCGGCATGTCGGGATAGCCGGGCGCCCCGATCCGCTCATAAAGCCAGACCGCCGCCGATGTCGCAATCAGCACGGTCCCTGCGGCGATGGTGGCCCCGCGTGTCGCAACTGAACCGGTCGCCGTGGTGCCCGCGGCGCGATCGGCATCCAGAATGCGACGGGACACTTCAAGGCGCAGCCGCGCGGCTTCCTCAGGGGCAATGGTCCCGCGGGCGGCATCGCGTTCCACCTCGGCCAGCTGATCGCGATAGACCTGAAGGTCTTGTGCCGCTGCCGGTTGTGCTGGAATTCCGCGCCGCATGCCCAGAAGCAGCGCCACCACCGAGGCAAGCAACAGCGCCCCCGCCGTCAGCCAGAACATCATCATGGGCCGTCTCCGTTTCCTGCCTTCGCCCCTCCATGTAGCGGCTCTGCGGGCCGGGCAAAAGGGTCTTGGCGTCGCAGGCCGGGCGGGGCCGATTCATGGCACGCGCAGGGGCGCGCACAGGGCGTAAAATATCCTTTGCACAGAGGTCGCAATTTTCCCCATTGTGCCGCTGGGCGCTGCGGAAAATCCCGCGGACCGATGCATCGTTCTTTCATACCCGAACAGGGAGTTGGACAACCCATGAAACGTTACTCGGTCTTTGCCATCGCACGCGAGGCACTGCGCTATCACCAAGGGTGGGACAAGGCCTGGGCCTCACCCGCGCCGAAATCATCCTACGATGTCATCATCGTGGGTGCGGGCGGCCACGGCCTTGCCACCGCCTATTATCTGGGCAAGAACTTTGGCATCACCAATGTTGCGGTGATCGAAAAGGGCTGGCTCGGCGGCGGCAACACCGGCCGGAACACGACCATCATCCGGTCGAACTACCTGCAGGACCCTTCGGCGGCGATCTATGAAAAGGCCCGCTCGCTCTATGAGGACCTGAGCCAGGACATCAACTACAACGTGATGTTCAGCCCGCGCGGCCTGCTGATGCTGGCGCAGACCCATCACGAGGTGCGCGGCTACCTGCGGACGGTCCATGCCAACAACCTGCAGGGCGTCAAGACGGAATGGATCGGCCCCGAAAAGGTCAAGGAACTGGTTCCGATCATCAATATCGATGGCCCTCGCTATCCGGTTCTGGGTGCGCTCTACCAGGCCCGCGGCGGCACCGCCCGTCACGATGCGGTCGCCTGGGGCTATGCCCGTGCCTGCTCGGCCATGGGGATGGACATCATCCAGCAATGCGAAGTGACCGGCGTGCGCTCCGAGGGTGGCAAGGTCGTCGGCGTTGACACCACCAAGGGCTACATCGGCACCAAGAAGCTCGGGATCGTCGTCGCCGGCCATTCGGGCCAGGTCGCCGATATGGCGGGCTTCCGCCTTCCGGTCGAAGCCGTGGCGCTGCAGGCGCTTGTCTCTGAACCGATCAAGCCCTGCATGGATGTGGTCGTCATGGCCAATACCGTCCACGGCTACATGTCGCAATCCGACAAGGGCGAGATGGTCATCGGCGGCGGCACCGACGGGTTCAACAACTTCACCCAGCGCGGCAGCTTCCACCATATCGAGGAAACGCTCCGCGCGCTGGTCGAAACCTTCCCCATGATCTCGCGGCTCAAGATGCTGCGGCAGTGGGGCGGCATCGTGGACATGACCGGCGACCGTTCGCCCATCATCTCGAAGACGCCGCTGGGCAATTGCTTCATCAACTGCGGCTGGGGCACCGGCGGCTTCAAGGCGATCCCCGGTTCGGGCTGGGCCATGGCCGAGCTGATGGCCAAGGGCGAACCCGGCCCCCTCGCGGCAGAATTCAACATGTGGCGCTTCCGCGAAGGCCAGTTCATCGACGAATCCGTTGCGGCAGGGGTGGCGCACTGATGCATCCCCTTCATCTTGGCAAAAATATCCTGGGGGTATGGGGGCAACGCCCCCATGACACCCGCAAGCACGAGGCCCGGACATGCTGATCCTTGAATGCCCCTATTGCGGCGTCAAAGCCGAAGAAACCGAACTGACCCCGGGCTACGAGGCGCACCTGAAACGCTTCGGTCCCGGTTCGTCGGACGAGGATTTCGAAAACTACATGTTCGCCCGCAAGAACCCCAAGGGCGTGCACTTTGAACGCTGGCGCCATGCCTATGGCTGCGGCAAATGGTTCCTGGCGGCGCGTTGCACCGCGACGCTTGAGGTCTTCGGCACCTATCCTGCCCAAACCTCGGAACCGCCCGCCGAAATCGTCGCCAAGATCAAGGCCAAGCGGCCGGACTGGAAGGGTTACAAATGAGCAGCCGTCTTGCAAAGGGTGGCCGTCTGATCGATCGGACCACCGCCTGTGAATTCTCCTTCAACGGCAAGCGCCTGAAGGGTTACAAGGGCGATACGCTGGCCGCAGCCCTGCTGGCCAACGACCAGATGCTGGTCGGGCGTTCGTTCAAATATCACCGTCCCCGCGGCATCGTGGGTTCGGGCGCCGAAGAGCCGAACGCGCTGGTGAACATGGGCACCGGCGGCCGGTTCGAGCCGAACCAGCGCACCACCACGACCGAGCTTTTCGATGGTCTGACCTCGACCTCGCAAAACCATTGGCCAAGCCTCGAGTTCGACATTGGCGTCGTGAACAACTATGCCGCGCGCTTCCTGCCTGCGGGCTTCTACTACAAGACCTTCATCCACCCGCGCTTTGCCTGGAAGCACGTCTTTGAACCGATCGTCCGCCAGTCGGCCGGTCTGGGTCAGGTGCCGAAAGAGCGGGACGCCGACCGGTATGAGCAGGCTTATGCCTTCTGCGATCTGCTGATCGTGGGCGGCGGCATCGCCGGTCTGCAAGCGGCGCTGACGGCGGCCAAAGCGGGCAAGCGCATCTGGCTGGTCGAACAGACCGCACATTGGGGCGGCCGTGCCGTCGTCGACGGGGTCGAGATCGAAGGCCAACCGGCCGAGGTCTGGGTCAATGCGACCCTCGCCGCGCTGTCGAAGATGGAAAATGTCACCATCCGCAACCGCTGCATGGCGGCCGGGTCCTACGACCACGGCTATGTGCTGGCGGATGAGAAGGTGGCCGACCATACCCCTGGCGACGGTCGTCCGCGGCACCGCCTGTGGCGCATCCGTGCCGGTCAGATCGTGACCGCGACCGGGGCCATCGAACGTCCGCTGTCCTTCGCAGGCAACGACATCCCCGGCGTGATGCTGGCGGGCGCCGTGCGTGACTATGTCATCAACTTCGGCGTGGCGCCGGGCGACCGCACCGTTGTCGTCACCAACAACGACGATGCTTACCGCACCGCGATCGCGCTGAAAGAGGCGGGGCTTGAGGTTCCGGTGATCCTCGACGCCCGCGCCAATCTGACGGGCGAACTGCCCGCCAAGGCCCGCGCCATGGGCATCCGGGTCGAGGCCGGCAAGGGCATCGCCAAGGTCAAGGGCGGCAAGCGCGTCACCAGCGTGGCGATCTGCGCCCAGGCCGGGCAGGGCGCCGTGCTGGAGGAAATCTCCTGTGACGCGGTCGCCATGTCGGGCGGCTGGTCGCCGGTCGTGCACCTCTGGTCGCATTGCGGCGGCAAGCTGAACTGGGATACCGCCAAGGCCCATTTCGCCCCCGATCCGGCCCGCCCGCCGCTGAACCACGATGGTTCGGCGCTGGTTGTGACCGCCGGGTCCGCCTCGGGCCATCTGCTGGCCGATGAGGTTCTGGCAGATGCGACTCGCGCCGTCGGCGGCGAAGGTGCGCCTTCGGCCAAGGTGCCGCATGAAGCGCCGATCGAGGCCGTCTGGGTCATGCCGCAAGGCGCCCCGGTCGAGCTGCGCGCCAAGATGTGGCTCGACTACCAGAACGACGTGAAGGTCAGCGACGTGCAGCTGGCGGCCCGCGAAGGCTATACCTCGGTCGAACATACCAAGCGCTACACCACGCTCGGCATGGCCACCGACCAGGGGAAACTCTCGAACATCAACGGCCTCGCCATCCTCGCCGACAGCCTTTCGACCGCGATCCCGCAGGTGGGCACCACCACCTTCCGTCCGCCCTACACGCCCGTGACTATCGGCGCGCTGGCGGGTGAGGCCCGCGGCGAGATCTTCCAGCCGCTGCGCCGCACCCCGGTCTATGACTGGCACATGGCCCAGAACGCCTATATGGAACCCGTTGGTCTGTGGCGTCGCCCCTACTGCTACCCGCGTGCGGGCGAAACTCACGAACAGGCGGTCCACCGCGAGGTCTTGAACACCCGCACCAACGTGGGCCTGCTCGATGCCTCGACGCTCGGCAAGATCATCGTCAAGGGCCCCGATGCGGGCAAGTTCCTCGACATGCTCTATACGAACGTCATGTCGAACCTCGGGATCGGCAAGTGCCGCTACGGCCTGATGTGCAACGAACAGGGCTTCCTGTCCGATGACGGTGTGGTTGCCCGCATCGACGAGGACACCTGGCTTTGCCACACCACCTCGGGCGGTGCAGACCGTATCCACGCCTGGATGGAAGACTGGCTGCAATGCGAATGGTGGGATTGGCAGGTCTATACCGCCAACGTCACCGAGCAATATGCACAGTTCGCCGTCGTCGGTCCGAAGGCACGCAAGCTGCTTGAAAAGCTGGGCGGGATGGATGTCTCGAAAGAGACGCTGCCCTTCATGCAATGGGCGGATGGTGTGCTGGGCGGGTTCCGCGTCCGGGCTTACCGGATCTCGTTCTCGGGCGAATTGTCCTATGAGATCGCGGTTCCGGCCTCGGAAGGGCGTGCGTTCTGGGATGCGCTGGTTGCGGCGGGTGCGGAATTCGGGCTGATGCCCTATGGCACCGAAGGTCTGCACATCATGCGTGCCGAAAAAGGCTTCATCATGATCGGTGATGAAACCGATGGCACGGTGATCCCGCAGGACCTGAACCTCGGCTGGGCGATCTCGAAGAAGAAGGCCGACTACCTCGGCAAGCGTGGTCAGGAACGGCCCTATCTGGCAAGCCCCGACCGCTGGAAGCTGGTGGGTCTGGAAACGCTCGACGGGTCGGTCATCCAGGATGGCGCTTACGCACCGGCCCCCGGCTTCAACGCCAATGGCCAGCGCAACACGCAGGGGCGCGTCACCTCGACCTATTACTCGCCCACGCTCAAGCGCGGGATTGCCATGGGTCTGGTGAAGGGCGGTCTGTCGCGCATCGGTGAAGTCATCGAGATGACCAAACTTGACGGCAGCACCCAGCAGGTTCGCATCTGCGATCCGGTGTTCTACGACAAAGAAGGTGAGAAGCAGAATGTCTAAGATCGTCAGCGCACTGAATGGCGCGAAGTTCGACGGCTTCGCCTCGATCCGGGAAATCGGCCCGGTCGGCATGATTACGCTCCGCGCCAAGCCCGACGTTGTCGGGCTGGCCGAGGCGGTGACCGCCGTCACCGGCACGCCGCTGCCCGCCCTGCGCCGCATCGAGATTGCGGGTGACAAGGCGGCCGGCTGGATGAGCCCGGATGAATACCTGATCGTCGTGCCCTATGCCGAAGTGGCCGGGGCGCTGGCGGTGCTGGCGGAAAAGCTGGCCGGTCAGCATCACCTTGCGGTGGACGTGTCGGATGCCCGCGCGGTCTTCCGCATTGAAGGCGACAAGGCGGTCGAGGTGCTGCAAAAGCTCGCGCCGGTCGATCACGCCACGCTGGAACCCGGTGAGCTGCGCCGCACGCGCATCGCGCAGGTGGCCGGGGCGTTCTGGGCGGATGATAAGGGCTATACCCTGGTCTGTTTCCGTTCGGTCGCGGCCTATGTGATGGGGCTTCTGACCCATTCGGCCCAGTCGGGCAGCGAACTGTTCTGATCCCGTCCGGATCAAAGACTAAAAGGGGGGAGCCATGCTTCCCCCTTTTTGCGTTCACGGGCCCTTGAATACTCTTTTGGTTGATGTTTTTATATAAATTTCAACCAATGATTTTCCATGCTGCGTGTGATTTTGACGGCAGCTGCCCTGACCGCCCTGCCGTTCGGTGCGGTTGCCGAAACCCCCAAAGCCGCCCTGCACCGGATGGTGAAGATGCTGGGGCAGAAATACGTCTGCAAGGTCGAGAAGCGCGGCGCCAATGCGGGCTGGCTGGCGCACATGGGCTATCGGCTGTCCTTCTTCAAGGAAACCGGCAAGGTGACGGTGCGCGCCACCCCCTATGGCTATAGCAACAACTTTGAGGCGCGGGGCAGCTGCCAGAGCTTCTGACCCCTGTCTTTCCCGACGGCGGGAAACGGCAAGATTTCCCTGCCGCCCCTTGACCTTGGCGCCCCGCGGCCTCTTATTGGGCCCAACGCAACATTTCGAACAGGAGAGTCCCCATGGCCTTTACCCTTCCCGATCTGCCCTATGCCCATGACGCGCTGGCGTCGCTCGGCATGTCGAAAGAGACGCTCGAATATCACCATGACCTGCACCACAAGGCCTATGTCGACAACGGCAACAAGCTGATCGCCGGGACCGAGTGGGAATCGAAATCGCTCGAAGAGATCGTCAAAGGCACCTATCAGGCGGGCGCCGTGGCGCAGAATGGCATTTTCAACAATGCCTCGCAGCACTGGAACCACAACCTGTTCTGGGAAGTGATGGGTCCGGGCGAAGACAAGAAGATGCCGGGCGACCTGGAAAAGGCGCTGGTCGAGGCTTTCGGTTCGGTCGCCAAGTTCAAGGAAGATTTCGCCGCTGCCGGTGCCGGTCAGTTCGGTTCGGGCTGGGCCTGGCTGGTCAAGGACGCCGATGGCGCGCTGAAGATCACCAAGACCGAAAACGGCGTGAACCCGCTCTGCTTCAACCAGACCGCGCTGCTGGGCTGCGACGTGTGGGAACACTCCTACTACATCGATTTCCGCAACAAGCGCCCGGCCTATCTGACCAATTTCCTCGACAAGCTGGTCAACTGGGAAGCGGTTGCCGCGAAACTGTAATCCGGCACTTCGACCGGATCTGCGGGGGCCTGACGGAGAAATCCGTCAGGCCCTTCGTCTTTCTGCCTGCGGGGGCTTTTCGCCGCCCGCGGGCTGCGCCAGAAAGACGCGGCACAAGGGGGACAAGATGACCGAGACAGGCAAGGGCGTGCTGGCCATGGTGGGGGTCTGCGTGATCTGGGGCGCCTCGGGGCTTTACTACAAGCTTCTGGCCCATGTTCCCCCGATCGAGGTCCTGAGCCACCGCACGCTGTGGTCGGCGGTGCTGTTCTCGGGGCTGCTTGCGGCGCAGGGCAGGCTGGGTACCCTGCGCGGTCTGCTGACGGGGCGGCGGCTTTTGCTGGTGGCGCTGGCGGCGGTGATGATCTCGGCCAACTGGTTTCTGTTCATCTTCTCGGTTCAGGCGGGCCATGCGGTCGAGGCGGCCATGGGCTATTACATCTTCCCGCTGGTGGCCGTGTTGCTGGGCGTCTTTTCCTTGGGCGAGCGGCTGACGCGCGGGCAGGGGGTGGCGGTGCTGCTGGCGGCAGGGGCGGTGCTGGTGCTGACGATCGGGCTTGGCGTGGCGCCCTGGGTAGCGCTGGCCATTGCGGGCAGCTTCGGCACCTATGGGTTGGTGAAAAAGCGGCTGGGGGCGGCGCCGGTGCCCTCTGTTACGGCCGAGGTGCTGGTGCTGACGCCGCTTGCGCTTTTGTGGATCTGGCTGACAGCCACAGGCCGGGTCGTCGAATTCGGCCGCCCCGGCGGGCATTTCTTCGATTCCCCCCTGACGGCGGCGCTGCTGGTCTTTTCGGGTGTGCTGACCGCGGGGCCGCTGATCATCTTTACCTATGCCACCGCGCGGGTGCGGCTGGCGACGGTGGGATTGATCCAATACCTCAACCCCACACTGCAATTCATTGTTGCGACACTGATTTTCGCCGAACCCTTCACCCATTGGCACGCCGTGGCCTTTGGCCTGATCTGGGCGGGGCTCGTGATCTACAGCCTTGAGGCGCTGCGTCAGGACAGGGCGGCACGCAAAGCCGCGCGCAGCCCTTCGACATCGGAAATCGTGGTGAACTGATCCAGCAGGCTGGCCGAGGCAAAGCCCTCGGCCACCACATGCTGCAAAAGCCCGATCAACGGCTGCCAATACCCTTCGGTATCCAGAAGGAAAATCGGCTTCTTGTGCAGGCCGATCTGCGCCCAGGTCAGCACCTCGAAAAACTCGTCCAGCGACCCGGCCCCACCGGGCAGCACGACGATGGCGTCGGAATTCATGAACATCACCTTCTTGCGTTCATGCATGTCCTCGGTGATCACCAGCTGCGTCAGATCGCGTTTGCCGACCTCCATCGCCATGAGATGCGTGGGGATCACCCCCATGGTCGCGGCGCCTGCGGCCTGCGCGCTGCGCGCGACCTCGCCCATCAGCCCCACATCGCCCGCGCCAAAGACCAGACGCCAGCCTTCGGCGGCCAAAAGCCGGCCCGTGGCACGCGCCGCTTCGGTATAGGAGGGGCGCGCACCGGGGCGTGCGCCGCAAAAGACACAGACAGAGCGCAGCTTCGACATCGAGTCCTCGCAAAAGGTGTTGCGTTTCCAGATGTATCGGGGTTCCTCTGGGATGGAAAGCAGCGCCGGACAAGAGCGCGCGGAAGGGGATAGAATGGCCGAGGGGAAACCGTTCGGAGGGGCAGCTGTCGCTGCCGGGGCTGCCGTCGCCGTTGCGGCAGTGGTTGGAATTTTGTGGTATGCACAGCGCCCTGAGCTGGTGGCACCCGCCGCCGAGACCGCGGCGGCGGGGACAGAGGCGACGGGGGCGGATGCCGCGACCACAGCGGCCGCCCCTGCGCCGGCGGCAATGCCCGGGGCCGCGGCGCCCGCGGCCGCCGAAAGCCCGGCAAGTGTGGCGCCCAGCTTTGATACCGTGCGCGTGACGCCCGTCGGCGAAGCGGTGGTCGCGGGGCGCGCCATGGCGGGGGCCGAACTGGCCTTGCGCGTCGATGGGGATGAGGTGGCGCGCAGTACCGCCGATGCAAATGGCGCCTTCGTGTCGATGTTCACGCTGCCGCCGTCGGACAAGCCGCGGATGCTGTCGCTGGTGATGCTCGGTGATCCCGAGGTGCCTGCGGCGGCCTCGGTCGCGCTGGCGCCCACCGGGGCCACCCTGACCGAGCCGGAAAAGCCTGCGGCTGCGCCCGAACCGGAAACCACCGTTGCGACCGTGCCGCCCACGGCCCTTCTGGTAACGGAAGACGGGGCGCAAGTGCTGCAAGGCGCGGCAGTGGCGCCGGGCAATGTCTCGATCGCCGCGATCACCTATACGCCGGATGGCGCGGTGCAGCTTTCGGGGCGCGGGGATCCGGCGTCGACGGTGCGGCTCTATCTCGACAATACGCCCGTGGCGGATGCGACCGTGGCGGGCAGCGGCGGCTGGACCGCCGTCCTGCGCGGGATCGTGCCGGGGATCTATACCCTGCGTGCGGACCAGACGAATGCCGAAGGCAAGGTCACGGCGCGGTTTGAAACCCCGTTCCAGCGCGAAACGCCCGAGGCGCTGGCCGCTGCGATGAAACCGCGCGCGGCGGAGGGCGTGCCCGTGGCGCGCAAGCCTGCCGCGCCCACGCCGACCGCACCCGAAGCGGCGCCTGTAGCGGCAGCGGCGCCTGCAGCCGATCCCGCACTGACCGTGACCGTGCAGCCGGGCTTTACCCTCTGGCGCATCGCGCGCGAGAGCTTCGGGGACGGCATCCTTTACGTGAAGGTCTTTGAGGCCAACAAGGATCAGATCCGCGACCCCGATCTGATCTATCCGGGGCAGGTCTTCACCATTCCCGAATAAGCGTTGTCAGCCCTGCCCGTCCGGGTGGGGCTGCCCGGTCCCTGCTGTGCCGGTTGCCACGCTATGCAGGGCGGCGCGGGCCGCACTGCCGCAGCAGGCCAGCACCTCGGGGTGGTCCATGCAGCAGTCCGCCAGCAGGTAGGACAGGGTGCCGCCGATCCCGGCCAGATCGGCGCTATAGATCACATGGCGCGATACCCGCCGCGACCGGATCAGCCCGGCCTGTTCCAGCGCCGACAGATGAAATGACAGCCGCGAGGCCGAAAGCCCCAGCGCCCGGGCAATATCGCCCGCATTCAGCCCATCTTCGCCCAGCGGCACCAGCAGGCGCACCAGATCCAGCCGGGATTCATGCGCCAGCGCCGCAAGGGCCATGAGGACTTTACTTCGCTCCATCTTTCAACTACTCGTGAAACGTTGAATTGATCCTCTGTAACCCAGTGCCGCCCCCGGATCAACGGGGTAGGCCAAGGAAGCCTCTCGATGCGCCGCCCCTCCGACAATCTGACTTCGGCCGATGCCGACACGCCCTCCACCCCGGGGATCGAGACGATCCGCCGGGTCTTGCCCTATCTCTGGCCCAAGGACGAAGCCTGGGTGAAACGCCGCGTCGTTCTGGCGCTGGTCATGCTGGGTCTGGCAAAGGTCGTCTCGGTGGCGACGCCGTTCTTTTACAAGGCGGCGGTGGACAAGCTGGCGGGGGATGCGCCCTCGGGGGCGATGCTCATGGGGCTGACGGCCGTGGCATTGACGCTGGCCTATGGTCTGGCACGGCTCGGCGCGGTGGCCTTTGGCGAATTGCGTGATGCGATCTTCGTCAAGGTCGGGCAGCGGGCGCTGCGGAAGCTGGCGCTGGAAACCTTCACCCATATCCACCGCCTGTCGCTGCGCTATCACATCACGCGCAAGACCGGGGGGCTGAGCCGGATCATCGAGCGCGGGGTGAAGGGCGTCGATTTCCTTCTGCGCTTCATGCTGTTTTCCATCGGGCCGCTGATCCTGGAACTGGCCATGGTTTCGGCCATTTTCGCCGTGATGTTCGGGTGGGAGTATATGGCGGTCGTGGTCGTCACCATCACCATCTATGTGGCCTTCACCTTCAAGGTCACGGAATGGCGCGTGGCGATCCGCCGCAAGATGAACGATCAGGATACCGATGCCAACCAGAAGGCGATCGACAGCCTGCTGAACTTTGAAACCGTCCGCTACTTTGGCGCCGCCCGGCGCGAGGCCGCGCGCTATGACCGCGCGATGGAGGGCTATGAAGCCGCCGCCGTCAAGACCGGCCAGTCGCTGAGTTTTCTGAACGCGGGGCAGGCCTGCATCATCACCACCGGGCTTGTCATCGTCATGGTCATGGCGGCGATGGGCGTGCAGGCGGGGCGGCTGACGGTGGGCGATTTCGTCATGGTCAACGCCTATATGATCCAGATCACCATGCCGCTGAACTTCCTTGGCACGGTCTATCGGGAAATCCGGCAGGCGCTGGTCGATATGGGGCAGATGTTCGGCCTGCTGTCGCAACCTGCCGAAATCACCGATGCCCCTGGCGCGCCCGCTCTGCGCGTGACCGGTGGCCATGTGCGGTTTGACGACGTGCGGTTTGCGTATGATGCGGAACGGCCGATCCTCAAGGGCATTACGCTTGATGTGCCGGCGGGGCAGACGGTGGCGCTGGTCGGGCCGTCGGGGTCGGGGAAATCGACGGTGGGGCGGCTCTTGTTCCGCTTCTATGATGTGACGGGCGGGGCGGTGCAGATCGACGGTCAGGATATCCGCACCATCACGCAGGACAGCCTCCATGCCCAGATCGGGGTGGTGCCGCAGGATACCGTGCTGTTCAACGACACGATCTATTACAACATCGCCTATGGCCGCCCCGAAGCCTCGCAGGCCGAGGTCGAGGCCGCGGCGCGGGCGGCCAAGATCCACGATTTCATCCTGTCGCTGCCCGACGGCTATCGCACCACGGTGGGCGAGCGCGGGCTGAAACTCTCGGGCGGTGAAAAGCAGCGCGTGGGCATTGCGCGCACGCTGCTGAAGAACCCGCCGATCCTGCTCCTGGATGAGGCGACCTCGGCGCTGGATACGCAGACGGAAAGCGACATCCAGCAAAGCCTGCGGGAAATGGGGCAGGGGCGAACGGTCATCACCATCGCGCACCGCCTGTCGACCATCGCCCATGCCGACCGCATCGTCGTGCTGGAGGCCGGTCGCATCATCGAGGAAGGCACCCATGACGAGCTGCTGGCCCGTGGCGGCAAATATGCTGCGATGTGGGCGCTGCAGGCCTCGGAGGCCGAGGACGAAAGCGAAGCCGCCTGAGCTTTGCCCCCGGCGTCAGCGACCCGGATCAGCGATCAGGCTGATGTCATCAGCGGTCAGGTTCTGGCCGCCGGTGACATGGGCCACGACCTGACCGTTGAAGCTGATCTGCCCGGCAAGCCCATCCTCGCTGGGGGAAACCGAGATTTCCGGCGCGATCTCGGCCCCGTCGCTGCCGAAGGTGGGGGTATAGAACAGGGCCACGCTGTCACCCACGCCAAAATCGACGACACTTGTGACGGCGCTGCTGTCATCGCGCTGGTCCAGCACGAAATCGTCATCGCCCGCCCCGCCGGTGCCGCGATCTCCGTGGCCCAGCATCAATGTGTCATTTCCCGCGCCGCCGTCCAGCGTGTCAAACCCGTCCAGGGCGCCGTCATCCACGAAACTTTGCTCGGGCGACATGCCCGCCAGAAGGTCGTCACCGTCCCCCCCGCTGATCATATCGGCCCCGCTGCCGCCCGCGACGGTATCATTGCCGTTTTCACCCGACAGAACATCCATCCCGCCATTGCCGACAAGGCTGTCATCCCCCGTGCCGCCCAGCACGGTATCAAAGCCCACGCCGGCATCGACGGTGTCGTTCCCGTCTCCGGCGCGCACGATGTCACTGCCGCTGAGCATGTGGAGATTGTCATCACCCGCCCCGCCATCCGCGAAATCATTGCCGATCGAGCCTGAGAGGGTGTCATTCCCCGCATCGAGGAACCATGCCAGATTTTCGGCCGCGTCTGCGGACAGGTCATCAGCGCCTGTCGTTCCGTCGATCCGGTCGCTGTAGGCGTTCCGATCATAAAGCGGGTCATCAGCGCCATCGTCGGAATTGGAACCCGAACTTGTGAACCAATCCAGCTCATTGCCGAACAGCAGAACGAAAAGCGACATATAGAGCAGGGTGTAATAGTCCATCGGGGGGTGGCCTTTGTCTGCGTTTCGGTATCAATCCTTCAGAATTGTGAAGAATGATGGGCAAAACCGCGCCACTTTCGCGCCGGTTGCAGGGGGCGGTGCGGGCTTGGCAAGGGCTTTGCCTTGCGTGTAAGACGGGGGAAAGAATGGGAGAGACGCTTTGAGCAACCCCGAAAGCTTCATTGACGAGGTCACCGAAGAGGTGCGCCGCGACAAGCTGTTCGCCACGTTCCGCAAATATGGCTGGATCGGCATCCTTGCCGTGCTGGGCATCGTGGGGGGCACGGCCTGGACCGAATGGCAGAAATCGCAGGCCGAGGCCGAGGCGCGCGCCTTTGGCGACGCGCTGATGATGGCAACCGATGCCTCAACCCCCGAGGATCGGCGCGCCGCACTGGCGCAGGTCCAGGCGACGGGCGAAAAAGCTGCCGTCCTCAATCTGTTGATCGCCTCTGACCCGGCCGAGGACGCGACGGCCACGCTCGAGGCGCTGAACCGGATCGAAGCCGACGCCACGCTGCCGCAGGTCTGGCGCGATCTGGCCGTTCTGCGCCGCATCGGTGTGCAGGGCCGCGATCTGCCGCTGGCCGACCGCCGCGCCGCGCTGGAGCCGCTGGCCCAGCCGGGCCGCAGCTTCCGCGTGCTGGCCGCCGAACAGCTGGCCTATCTGCTGATCGAAGAGGGCAAGACCCCAGAGGCGATTTCCGCCTTGCAGGCCCTGACGCAGGATCAGGAAGCCACCGGGGGGTTGCGTAACCGTGCCCAGCAGATGATTGTGGCGCTGGGGGGCGAGGCCGCGCAGGGTTGACCCCGCGCCGCCCGTCCGATCCCGCAGCAAACGGAGAGCTGTCGTGCCGCAGATGAAATCCGCTATCTCTTTCATGGCGCTGCTGGCGCTGCTGGCCGCCTGTGAAAAAGAGGTGATCCTGCCCGGTGAACGCTTCGGGACGCGCACCCCGCTGGATGCCAGCCTTGCCACGACCGAACGGCCAAGTCCGACCGACCCGCTGGCTGTCCAGAAGAATGAGGCGCGTCCCATCAGCCTTCCGGCTGCGGTGGCCAATGCCGACTGGCCGCAGCGCGGGGGCAATGTGCGCCACCTGCCGCCCCATGGCACGCTGAGCGCCGCCCCCCAACGTGTCTGGAGCGCCGATATCGGCGCGGCGTCCACCCGGCGCAACCGGATTTCGGCCGCGCCTGTGGTGGCGGATGGCCGGATCTTCACGCTGGATGCGGGCATGGGTCTGCATGCGACGGGCCTGAATGGTGCCGCGCTCTGGGGGACCGATTTGACCCCCGTGGGCGACCGCCCGTCCGAGGTTTCGGGGGGCGGGCTGGCCGTCGGGGCCGGGCGGCTGTTTGTTTCGACCGGCTATGGTGAGCTGATCGCCGTCGACCCCAAGACCGGGGGCGTGCTTTGGCGGCAGGATCTCGGCTCCTCCGTCTCGGGTGCGCCTGCGGTGGATGGCGATACGGTCTATGTCGTCGGGCGTGACAGCGGGGCCTGGGCCGTGGACGTGGCCGATGGCAAGGTGCGCTGGCAGATCACCGGAACCGTGGGGACCACGGGCATGGTCGGGTCCTCGGCCCCGGCCGTGACCGACCGTCTGGTGCTGCTGCCGACCGTTTCGGGCGACCTGCGCGCGGTGATGAAGGCGGGTGGCACGGAAAGCTGGCAGGCCGATATCGTGGGCAAGCGTCTGGGGCGGGCCTATGGCCTGATTTCCGACATTACCGGCGACCCGGTGGTGGCGGGCAGCACGATCTATGCGGGCAATGCCGCGGGCCGCACCTATGCGATCTCGGATACCGGCGAGACGCTGTGGATGGCCGAAGAGGGCGCACTTGGCCCGGTGCTTCCGGTGGGGGACTCGGTCTTTCTGGTGAATGATCAGGCGCAGCTGGTGCGGCTCGATGCCGCCAGCGGGGCCGTGATTTGGCGCGCCGACATGCCCTATTTCGACACCGCCAAAGCCAAGAAGCAAAAGTCGATCACCGCGCATTACGGGCCGGTGCTGGCAGGCGGGCGCATTGCGGTTGCCTCGGGCGATGGGCTGCTGCGCTTCTTTTCGCCCCTTGACGGCGCGATGGTCGCCACCGCCCCGATCCCCGGCGGCGCGGCCACCCAACCCGCGCTTGCGGGGGGAATGCTTTTCGTTGTCGGTGCCAATGGGCAACTTCACGCTTTCCGTTAGGCGTGATCCGGTGTATCGGCAACAGCTTGACCTGATGTGACGGCCCCTGGAGAGCATCGATGACCTTTACACTCGCCATTGTCGGCCGCCCGAATGTCGGCAAATCGACGCTCTTCAACCGCCTCGTCGGCAAAAAGCTTGCGCTGGTCGATGACCAACCGGGCGTGACGCGCGACCTGCGCGAGGGCGATGCAAAGCTCTATGACCTGCGCTTCACGGTGATCGACACCGCCGGTCTGGAAGAGGTGACCGATGACAGCCTTCAGGGCCGGATGCGCCGCCTGACAGAGCGCGCGGTGGAAATGGCCGATGTCTGCCTGTTCCTGATAGATGGCCGTGTGGGCGTGACCCCGTCCGATGAGGTTTTCGCCGATATCCTGCGCCGCAAGAATGCCCGCGTGATCCTCGGCGTGAACAAGGCCGAGGGCAAGGCCGGTGACGGTGGCGCGATCGAGGCCTGGAGCCTCGGGCTCGGGGAACCCGTCCGTATGTCCGCCGAACACGGCGAGGGGATGGATGACCTCTATCACATCCTGCGCCCCATCGGGGCCGAGTTCGAGGAACGCGCGGCGCTGGACGCGCCCATTGTCGACGTCGATGTGTCTGAAGAAGAGGCCGAGACCGAGGCCGATGAGGACGCGCACAAGCCCACCGAACGCCGCCCGCTGCAGATTGCGGTGATCGGCCGTCCGAATGCCGGGAAATCGACGCTGATCAACAAGATCATCGGCGAGGACCGTCTGCTCACCGGCCCCGAAGCCGGGATCACCCGCGACGCGATTTCGGTCCGCACCAACTGGTTCGGCACGCCCACGCGGATTTTCGACACCGCCGGGATGCGGAAAAAGGCGCGGATCAACGACAAGCTAGAAAAGCTTTCGGTGGCCGATGGCCTGCGCGCCGTGCGCTTTGCCGAGGTGGTGGTCGTGCTGCTGGACGTGGACATCCCCTTCGAACAGCAGGATCTGCGGATCGCCGACTTTGCGGAAACCGAGGGCCGCGCCGTTGTGGTGGCGGTGAACAAATGGGATCTGGAAGGCGACAAGCAGGAAAAGCTGGCCGAGCTGAAAGAGATGTTCGAGCGGCTTCTGCCGCAGCTGCGCGGCGCGCCGCTGGTGACTGTCTCGGCCAAGACCGGCCGCGGGCTTGACCGTCTGCACGGGGCCATCCTGCGCGCCCATGATGTGTGGAACCGCCGCATCACCACCGCGCGCCTGAACAGCTGGCTGGGCGCCATGACTGAGGCGCACCCGCCGCCGGCCCCCAGCGGCAAGCGCATCAAGCTGCGTTACATGACGCAGGTGAAAACCCGTCCGCCGGGCTTTGTCGCCATGTGCAGCCACCCCGATCTGATGCCCGAAAGCTATCGCCGCTATCTGGTGAACGGGCTGCGCGATCACTTTGACATGCCCGGCACGCCGATCCGCGTGACTTTCCGCGGGCAGGGGGACAAGAACCCTTACAAGAACGCGAACAAGTTCCGCACCCCGTCGCGCCTCCGCAAGCATATCGACGGCCGCAAGGATTGATCCTGTCGCGCGTCCAGAGCTATCGGGCGCGCGTCATCTTTTTGTCATCTTGTGCGGCAAGGATCGGGGCATGAACGATCTTGACCACGAATGCACCGCACGTCGCGACCCGCGTGTCTGGCTTTTGGTCTTGGTCGGCGCGGGCTTTGTTGTGGCGGGCTTCAGCATTGCCCCGGCCACGAATTGCAGCCCGTCGGGCGACTGCGCACCTTGGTTGGTGTGGCTCGCGCGCGGTCTAGGGGCGCTGGCACTGCTGGGCGGGCTGTGGCAGCTGATCGACAATCCGCGCCGGGGGTGCCGGATCGACGCTGAAACCGGTGATCTGATCTGGTGGCAGAACCGCAGTGCCGTGCGCAGCGGATTGGGTGGGCGCATTGCCCCCGTCCGGATCCGTCGGATCGACATCCGCAATGACCGCGAAGGCCCGGATGCCTTGCGTCTTTTTGATGAACGGCGGCAGGTGCTGCCCTGGTTTGACGCAGAGGTGGTGCCACCGCCGCCTGAGGCATGGGCACAGCGCCTTGCCGCGCGCTATCCCCATATTCGGGTTGAGGTGTCGGCCTAGGCCCCACGCCGGAAGGCGGTGGGTGACTTGCCAACCAGATGGTTGAAGGCCCGCGTGAAATAGGCGGGCGAGGTGAAGCCCAGACTATCGGCGATCATATTGACCGGCAGGTCCGTCTCGCTCAGCAGGCGGCGGGCCTCAAAGATCAGGCGGTCATGCAGCAGGGCCGAGGCAGGGCGCCCGCAGGCCTGTTTGCAGCAGCGCGTCAGATGGGTGGGGGTGACATCCAGCTTGGCCGCGAAGTCCGCAACCCCCATGCCGGACCGGAATTCCTGTTCCAGCAGCGTGGTATAGCGCGCCACAAGGCGTTTGGCGGCATCGGGTTTCGGTTGGTCCGGGGCGGCCTTGGCGATCTGGCGTTCCAGCCAGACACCCAGCAGCCCCAGATGCGCTTGCGCCGCCCGGTCGCTGGCGGGGCTGTCGGAGTTCAGCTCGCGAAGGATGGCATCAAGCGTCACATTCAGTTCCTGCGCGACAAAGGTTTCGCGGATCCGCAGGTGATGGGGGTCTTTCGGCAGGATCACATTGCAATCGCGCCCGAAGAAGACGGCGGTGCCAAAGACCTGCGGCCCGACCTCAAACCCGTGCATGACGCCCGCGGGGATGAAGATCGCGTTATGGGCAGTATAGCCCCGCGTCAGCCCGGCCACCGTGATGCGCCCCTGACCCTTGGTGAACCATAGCAGGCAGGGTTCGGAATAGGCGCGCATGGCCTCAACCCGCCAGCGGCCACCGGCGGCCAGACGGGGGATCGCCACCAGACGAAGGGGGGATGGGCTGCTCAGTTCTTGCATTATCATTGGTCCGACGCGCTGACATGGGGGTACAGGCAACAGGTCACTCGCACGCGAGCCTCAGATAAACCCGCGCGGCCCCAAGTCCCAAGCGAAAAGATCGCCTTGACGCAGCAAAGCCGCGATTTCCGGAAATTGTTGCAAGTCAGACAGATAGAGGACGGTCTTCACACCTTAGGGCAGGGGCGGCGCCAGCCAGTCGCCCATGCGTGACCGGAACCACGTCCGCTGCCGTTTCGCATATTGGCGCGAGGCAAGTTTAGCGGCTGCCACGGCCTCGGACAACGACATCTGGCCCTGCAGATGGGCGATCAGCTCGGGCGCGCCGATGGCGCGGGCCGAGGGGCGGGCAGGATCCCAGGTCGGAAGCTCGGCCCGCGCTTCCTCCAGCGCACCCGCCGCCATCATCAGATCGAAGCGCCGGTCGATTCGCGCGTTCAGCCAATCGACATCGGGGCGCAGCACCACCTTGCGGCAGCGGGCAGGCGGCAAGAGCGGCGGCGGCGTCTGTGCCTGCCAGGCCGCAAGGCCGCGGCCGGTTGCGCGCAGCACCTCCCACGCGCGCTGGACGCGGGCGAGATTGGCCAGATCGGTCTTGGCGGCAGTGGCCGGATCCAGCATTGCCACCATCCGCGCGGGGTCGGACAGGCGCAGCGCATCGCCCTCGGCGCGCACGTCCGGCGGGATGGCGGGGATTTCGGCCAGACCTTCCGTCAGGGCCATGAAGTAAAGGCCGGTGCCGCCGACGATGATCGGGCGGGCGCCTTCGGCGAGGATCGCCGCCACTTCGCGCAGCCAATGGCCGACGGAATAGGGCTGATCCCGCCCGACATGGCCATAAAGCCGATGGGGCGCCCGTGCCTCTTCGCTTGCATCCGGCCGGGCGGTCAGCAGGCGCCAGCAGCCGTAAACCTGCAGCGCATCGGCATTCACGATCACGCCGCCCTGCGCCTCGGCGGTCTGCAGCGCCAGCGCCGATTTACCCGAAGCTGTCGGCCCCGCGATCAGCACCGGCGTTTCGGGGGCAAGCCCGGTCATCACGCTGTCAAAGGCCGTCATCTTCATCCTGATCCGTCCATCGCCCGAGTCTGTCGCGGAAAGCTGCGTGCGCTTTCGCGCTTCCCCGTTGAACCTCGGCGCGTTTTCCGACATTTTGCAGCGCGACGAAAGCCAAGTCACATCCGAATTTCCGCAAACGACTATAGGGACCGCCCCCATGACCTCCGACACCGCGCCGAAACCCGTGAAATACAGCCGTGTGATGCTGAAAATCTCGGGGGAGGCCCTGATGGGGGATCAGGGCTACGGCCTGCATCCGCCGACAGTGCAGCGCATCGCGCAAGAGGTGAAATCGGTGCGCGACCTTGGCGTCGAGATCTGCATGGTGATCGGCGGGGGCAATATCTTCCGCGGTCTGGCCGGATCAGCACAGGGCATGGAACGCACCACCGCCGATTACATGGGGATGCTTGCGACCGTGATGAACGCGCTGGCCATGCAGTCGGCGCTGGAAAGCCTCGGCGTCTTTACCCGCGTGATCAGCGCCATCCCGATGGATCAGGTCTGCGAACCCTATATCCGCCGTCGCGCCGTCCGCCACCTTGAAAAGAAGCGCGTCTGCATCTTTGCCGCGGGCACCGGCAACCCCTATTTCACCACCGACACCGCAGCCACGCTGCGCGCAAATGAAATGGCCTGCGAGGCGATCTTCAAGGGCACCAAGGTGGACGGCGTCTATGACAAGGACCCGAAGAAATTCGCCGATGCCAAACGGTATGAGCATGTGAGCTATGACGAATGTCTGGCCAAGCATCTGGGCGTGATGGATGCTTCGGCCATTGCGCTGGCGCGCGACAATGATCTGCCGATCATCGTCTTCTCGCTGGATGAACCCGGCGGTTTCCGCACCATCCTCGCCGGTGAGGGCACCTATACCACTGTTCAGGGCTGACCTTCGGCCGCTGTGGCAAGGGCTCGCGCACGGCGGGCCCCGGCCTTGCATCCCCCTATACCCATGCGCGGCGGCCCCTGCTATAGAAGCGGGACAGAGCGCCGCGCCGAACCCATGAGGACTAGCCATGCCTGACGATCTCGAGATCGACCTCGATGCCATCCAGCGCCGTATGGACGGCGCCATGAACGCGCTGAAGATGGAATTCGCCTCGCTGCGGACGGGCCGCGCCTCGGCCCAGATCCTGGACCCGATCCAGGTGGAAGCCTATGGCCAGATGACGCCGATCAACCAGCTTGGCACCGTCAACGTGCCCGAGCCGCGCATGGTCGTGATCAACGTCTGGGACAAGGGCATGATCAACAAGGTCGAAAAGGCCATTCGTGAAAGCGGTCTGGGCATCAACCCGGTGACCGACGGCCCGCTGATCCGCCTGCCGATCCCGGAACTGAACGAACAGCGCCGCAAGGAACTGGCCAAGGTCGCCGCGGGCTATGCCGAAAGCTGCAAGGTGGCCATCCGCAACGTGCGCCGTGACGGCATGGACCAGATCAAGAAGGCCAAGGCCGCCGGCATGTCGGAAGACGATCAGAAGATGTGGTCGGAAGAGGTGCAGGACCTGACCGACAAGCATATCGCCATGGTCGACAAGGCCCTGGAAACCAAACAGCAGGAAATCATGCAGGTCTGACGGCCTGCATCCGATCCCATCAGCCGCGAAGGGGCAGCACTTGGCCGCCAGCGACACGCGATCAACCTCTGCCCCCGCCGGTTCCGGCAAAAAGGTGGAGCATGTGGCCATCATCATGGATGGCAACGGCCGCTGGGCCACAAATCGCGGCTGGCCGCGGCTTGTGGGCCACCGCAAGGGCGCCGAACGGGTGAAAGAGATCGTGCGCGCGGCGCCCGATCTCGGTATTCGCTGGCTGACCGTCTATGCCTTTTCCACGGAAAACTGGAAACGGTCTACCGAAGAGGTGCTGGGCCTGATGGCCATCTTCGCGCGCTACATCGAACGCGAGGCTGATCGTCTTGCAGCCGAATCCGTGCGGATGCGCTTTATCGGCGATCGGTCGCGGCTGGACCCCAAGCTGCAAAAGCTCATGGCCGGGATCGAGGCGCGTACTGCCGCCTATAACCGGCTGAACTTTACGATTGCCATCAACTATGGTGGCCGGGATGAAATCGTGCGCGCCACGCGCGACATTGCCCGCGCCGTGGCGCAGGGGCTGGTGAAGCCCGAACAGGTCACCGATCAGCTGATCGCGCAGCACCTGGATACCGCCGATCTGCCCGACCCGGATCTGGTGATCCGCACTTCGGGCGAGACGCGGACCTCGAACTTCCTGCCGTGGCAGGCGGCCTATGCCGAATATGAATTCACCGAAACGCTCTGGCCCGATTTCACGCCTGCCGAACTGGGCCGGATCGTGGCGCGCTTTGGCAACCGCGAGCGTCGCTTTGGCGGGGTGGTTGGCGCATGAGCCGCACCTGGAATGATCTGATCCCCCGGCTTTTGTCCGGGGTGGTGATGCTGGGCCTGGGCACCTTGGCGATTTGGGCCGGGGGACTGGGCTTCCGGGCGCTGGTGATCCTCGTCACGGCGCTGATGATCTGGGAACTGGCGCGCATGACCGCGCGGCCCGGATCGGCCCCGGCCGAGGCGCTGGCGGCGGTGGCGGCGGCGGTGCTGGTGATGATCCTGCTGCTGCCGGGGGCCTTGCCCACGCTTCTGCTGCTGGTGCCGTCAATCCTTGGCCAGTTGCGGCCGCGCGCGGACCGCGTGGTCTTTGCCGCCTATGCGGTGGTGGTGATGGTCACGGGCTTTGGCCTGATCCTCTTGCGCGAAATGGGCGGGGCCACGACGATTCTCTGGATCGTGGCGCTGGTCGTGGCTTCGGATGTTATGGGCTATTTCGCCGGGCGTCTGCTGGGCGGGCCGAAGTTCTGGCCGCGCGTCAGCCCGAAAAAGACCTGGAGCGGCACGGTCGCAGGCTGGATCGGCGCGGCCTGCGTGGGCTGGGCCTTTCATGCGGCGGGGCTTGGCGGCGCGGCGCTGATCTGGATTTCGCCGCTGATCGCCTTTGCCGGTCAGCTGGGCGATATCGCCGAAAGCGCGATCAAGCGGCGCGCGGGCGTCAAGGACAGCTCGTCCCTGATCCCCGGTCATGGTGGGGTTCTGGATCGTTTTGATGCGCTGGCCTTTGCGGTGGTGCTGGTCTCGATCCTTGCCCATGTCGTCGATTTGCCTGTCTCCGGGGGCTGAACCATGCGCCGCATTTCCATTTTCGGGGCGACCGGGTCGATTGGTGAACAGACCGTTGACCTGATGCTTCACCACGGCGGGGCTGAAACCTTTCGCACCGTGGCGCTGACCGGCGGGCGTAATGTGGCGCGTCTGGCCGAAATGGCGCGCGCCCTGCGTGCCGAAGTGGCCGTGACCGCCTTTGACGATTGCCTGCCCGCCCTGCGCGCGGCTTTGGCCGGCAGCGGGATCGAGGCCGCGGCAGGCGAGGTGGCGCTTCTTGAGGCCGCTGATCGCCCGGCCGATTGGATCATGTCCGCGATCGTCGGGGCGGCGGGGCTTGCGCCCGGCTTCCACGCGCTGCGCCACGGCACGACGCTGGCCCTTGCGAACAAGGAAAGCCTTGTCACCGCAGGCCCACTTCTGATGGCCGAGGCCGCGCGCCACGGCGCCCGCATCCTGCCGGTCGACAGCGAACACAGCGCCATCTTTCAGGCGCTGGTGGGCGAGGATCTGGCCGCCGTCGAACGCATCGTGCTGACTGCTTCGGGCGGGGCGCTGCGCGACTGGCCGCTGGAGCGGCTGGCCCGCGCCACCGTGGCCGAGGCGCTGGCCCACCCCAACTGGTCGATGGGGCAGCGCATCACCATCGACAGCGCCTCGATGTTCAACAAGGCGCTCGAAGTTATCGAGACGCGCGAATATTTCGGCGTGGCGCCTGAACAGATCGAAGTCATCATCCATCCCGAAAGCATCATCCATTCGATGGTTGGCTATCGCGACGGGGCAATGATGGCACATCTGGGGGCGGCGGATATGCGCCATGCCATCGGCTATGCGCTGAACTGGCCCGAGCGGGCCGATCTGCCGGTGGCGCGGCTGGATTTCGCAGCGCTGGCGCAGCTGACCTTCCGCGCGCCCGAGGATGCCCGCTACCCCGCCCTGCGCCTTGCGCGCGAGGTCATGGCGACGCGCGGTCTGGCGGGCGCGGCCTTCAATGCGGCGAAGGAAATCGCTCTCGATCATTTCATTGGCGCGCGGATCGGATTTGCCGATATGGCGGGAGTGGTGGAAGACACGCTCGCCGCGCTTTCGCGCCGGAACGGCCTTGGAAATGCCCCGATGGGGCTGGAAGACGTTTTGTCGATGGATCGGATCGCCCGTGCGGAAGCCGAAACCTGTGCCCTCGCGCTGGCTGCGCGACGGGCGGGGTAACGGCCGCGACGGGCTGACAAAAGGACAGGCAGTTGGAACTGGTCGGATTTCTCCCGGATTTCGGGAACCTCGCCCTCACGCTGGTCGCCTTTGTGGCGGCGCTTTCGGTGATCGTTGCGGTGCATGAATACGGCCATTACATCGTCGGCCGCTGGTCGGGCATCCACGCCGAGGTTTTCAGCCTGGGTTTCGGCCCCACGCTGTTCAGCCGGGTGGACCGCCGCGGGACGCGCTGGCAGATCGCGGCCTTGCCCTTCGGCGGCTATGTGAAATTCCTGGGCGACAGCAACGCCGCCTCTGGCAAGGATGGCGCGGCGATGGCGGCGCTGCCCGAGGATGAGCTGCGCCGCACCATGCATGGCGCCCCCCTTTGGGCGCGTGCGGCCACGGTGGCGGCTGGGCCGGTGTTCAACTTCATTCTCGCGATCCTGATCTTTGCCGGGTATTTCTGGGTCGCGGGTATTGCGACCAACCAGCCGGTCGTCGGCGTGGTCAAGCCCGCGCCGGGGGCCGAGGTGTTGCAGGCTGGCGACCGTATCACCGCGCTGGGGGACACGCCCACCCCGGATCTGGAAAGCTTCCTCAAGGCCGCGCGCGACTTGCCCGTCTCTGCGACGGCCACCTATACCGTCGAACGGGCGGGCGCCGAGGTCGACCTGACCGGCCCCTATCCCTATCCGCCCTATGTGGACAGCGTGCAGCCCCTGTCGGCCGCCGCCGAGGCCGGGGTGCTGGAGGGCGATTTCGTGCAGGCGATCAACGGCCAGCCGGTCCAGAGCTTTGACGACATGCGCGACATCGTCGGCAATTCGGGTGGCGCGCCGGTGACGCTGCAGCTGATCCGGGATGGCGCGGGTCTGGAGCTGACCATGACTCCCCGCCGCGTGGACATGCCCAAGCCCGAGGGCGGGTTTGAAACCCGCTGGCTGGTGGGGCTGGGCGGCGGGCTGGTCTTCACCCCGGAATTGCGCAGCCCCGGCGTGATCGAGGGCTTGGGTCTGGCCGTGCAGCAGCTGATCAATGTCGTGAGCACCAGCCTTTCCGGCCTGTGGCACATGATCACGGGCGCGATTTCCACCTGCAACCTGCAAGGGCCGCTGGGCATTGCCGAAACCTCGGGGGCCGCAGCCTCGATGGGGGCGGGCAGCTTCATCCTGTTCATCGCCACGCTTTCGACCGCAGTCGGGATGATGAACCTTTTCCCGGTGCCGGTGCTGGATGGCGGCCATCTGGTGTTTCACGCCTATGAGGCGGTGACGGGCCGCCCGCCGTCGGACCGGGCGCTGCGCGGGCTGATGACGGTGGGGCTGACGCTCTTGCTCAGCATGATGCTTTTTGCGCTGACGAACGATCTGTTCTGCCCGTGATGGCATCCATCCCTATGGATGGATCAACATAGCCCTAATGATGCCATATTCACCTGCTAAGCTTGCCGAGTGATGAGAAGTGGGTGAAGACGATGCAAACCGTCATGAATGGCTACCGTGGTCTGTCGTTCCTTGTGGGGCTGAATTGGGATTGGCTTGTCATGCTGGCCGCGATTCTGGGCGGGCTGCTTTCAGGGGCCTTCGTCGGCGCCCTGCTGACCGCGACCCCCTGAAAGGCCGGCGTCGCCCCCTGGCAGCGATGCAGGGGTGCAGCGGTTGTGTCGAACCCCGCCCACAGCCGCAAAACTTGCCCCGCGCCTTTTGACAACAGGTGGCTTTGCCGCTAGTCAGAGGCAGGAATGATCTTCAGATAGGGCAGGCCATGGTTCAGGCAGATCGCGCGATTTCGCGGCAAGGTAACCGCAAGGCGCAACTGATGCGCGGCGTGGCGATCGGCCTTTTCATGGGTGCTTCAAGCCTGTCCATGCCGGTTGTGCTGCCTGCACAGGCGCAAGCCTTTGATCCGGCGCAGGTGACGGTTGAAGGCAATCAGAATGTCGATGTCGCCTCGATCCTGAAACTGGCGGGAATCGCCAAGGGCAAGCCGCTGTCGGCCGGGGCGCTGAATGACGCCTATCAGGGCTTGCAGAATTCGGGCCTTTTCGAAGAGGTCTCGGTCGCGCCGCAGGGCAACCGGCTGGTGATCCGCGTCAAGGAATACCCGATCGTCAATGCCATCAACTTTGAAGGCAATTCGCGCCTCAAGGACGAGGCATTGGCCGAGATCGTGCAATCGAAGGCCCGCCGCGTCTATTCGCCCGCTCAGGCCGAAGCTGATGCCGCATCGATCGCCGAAGGCTATCGCGAGCAGGGGCGGCTTGCCGCCACCGTGACCCCTAAGGTCATCCGTCGCGACGGCAACCGCGTCGATCTGGTGTTCGAGATCACCGAAGGCAAGACGGTCGAGGTTGAGCGCCTGTCCTTCGTCGGCAACCGCGCCTTCAGCGACCGCCGCCTGCGTCAGGTGCTGCAGACCAAGCAGGCCGGCATCCTGCGTAACCTGATCAAGCGCGATACGCTGCGCCCCGAACAGCTGCAGATCGACAAGCAGCTTTTGAGCGATTTCTACCTGTCGCGCGGCTATATCGATGTGCAGGTTCTGGATGCTGCGGCAGAAGTCGCGCGCGAACGTGACGGCGTTTTCGTGACCTTCACCCTGAAGGAAGGCCAGCAATTCAAATTCGGTCAGATCACCGCGGTCAGCGAGATCGAGGGTCTGGATGCGGCCGAATTCGAGCAGGCGTTGCGTCTGCGGTCCGGCACCATCTATTCGCCTGCCGATATTGAGACGAACATCGCCCGGCTTGAGACGCTCGCGCTCAAAAAAGGGCTGACCTTCGTGGCGATTGAGCCGGTCGTAACCCGGAATGAGGCTGCGCGCACGCTGGATGTGGCCTTCACGCTGAAGCGCGGTCAGAAGACCTTCGTGGAACGTATTGATATTGAAGGCAATACCACCACGCTGGACGAGGTGGTCCGCCGTCAGTTCCGTACTGTGGAAGGCGACCCCTTCAATCCGCGCGAGATTCGGCAATCGGCCGAACGCATCCGCGCGCTTGGGTATTTTGCCGATGCCAAGGTGGATGCCGAACCGGGTTCGAGCGCGGATCAGGTCGTGGTCAACGTCGATGTCGAAGAACAGCCGACCGGCTCTCTGTCGCTGGGGGCAAGCTATGGCGTATCGTCGGGGCCGGGTTTCAACATCGGGCTGCAGGAAACCAACTTCCTCGGGCGGGGGCAGACGGTCGGTCTGAACATCTCGACCGCGTCGGATTCGACCGACAGTTCGATCACCTTCATCGAACCTGCCTTCCTGGGCCGCGATCTGAAGTTCAAGTTCAACGCCTATTACCGTGAGACGGACAATGAAAACGCCACCTATGACAGCCGTCTCATCGGCATCATCCCGGCGATCGAATTCCCGCTGAGCGAGGCGGGGCGGTTGGAACTGCGCGCCTTCGCGAAACAGTCGTCGATTTTCGATGTCTATGCGGGCGAAGATGCCAACGAGGATGGCGATTTCACCGATGATGGCGACACGCTGCCCACCTCGTCGATCATCGGGGATGATGCGGCGCGGGGCTCGCTTCTGTCGACCGGGCTGGGTGCGACTTATACCTTCGACAACCGCGTGACGGGCCTGAACCCGCGCGGTGGGGTGCTTCTGCGCTTTGGTCTGGATTATTCGGGCCTGGGCGGGGATGTGGAAAGCGTCGCCATGACGACGCTGGCCATGGCCGAACAGAAAATCTGGAACGAAGATGTCACCGTCCGCGCGATTTTCGAGGCCGGGGCTCTGCATATGCTGGGCAATGAACCCAGCCGCGTGACTGACCGCTTCTTCGCGAATGGCAAGATCCGCGGGTTTGAACCTGCAGGCATCGGCCCGCGCGATCCCGCCAATACCGATGGCGATGCGCTGGGGGGCAATATGTTTGCCGTCGCGCGTTTTGAAGCCGATTTCCCGCTGGGTCTGCCCGAGGAATATGGCATGTCGGGGGGCCTGTTTGCCGATATCGGTTCGGTCTGGAGCCTGGATGACGTCTCGGGCTATCAGAACCCGGTGGATGACGGGTTCCACCTCCGTTCTTCGATCGGGGTTTCGGTGTTCTGGACCACGCCCATCGGCCCGCTGCGCTTCAACTTTGCCAAGGCGCTGAACAAGCAGGACTACGACAAAGAGCAGGTCTTCGACCTGACGATCTCGACCCAGTTCTGAGATGGCGCGAGGGCGTGCATTTGCCTTGGGGGCGGTGGTGTCGATCCTGTCGACACTGCCCGCCTTGGCGCAGGAACCCGCTGCCGCAGCGGCTGCGCCGGGGGCAGCGCTTGCCGGTGTACATAGCCAGATTGCCGTGATCGAGCAGGATCAGCTTTATATGCGCACACGTTATGGCCAGGCGATGCAGGCCCGTTCTGACGCCGCGCGCAGGGCCCTGCAGGCAGAGAATCAGAAGCTCGAGGCTGCGCTTGAGGCGGAAGAACGCGATCTCACCAATCGCCGTGCCGCCATGACACCCGAGGAGTTTCGTCCCCTTTCCGAGGACTTCAACGAAAAGGTCAAAGGCATCCGCGCGGCGCAGGATACCAAGGCCCGCTCGCTGACGACCCAGATGGAGGAAGATCGCGGCCGGTTCCGTGAAGTGGCCGGTCCCGTGCTTGCCGAACTTCTGCGCGAACTGGGTGCGGTGGTCCTTATCGACAAATCGACCGTCGTTCTGTCGCTGGATGCCATTGACATCACGGATCGTGCGATAGCCAAGATTGATGCCGTGCTGGGCGATGGTGCCACGCCCGCAGCCCCCACCCCCAAGCCATGACGAAGGCTGCCCCATGGATGGCAGCCGCAAGGAGACCCCGATGACCGAAACCCCCGCAGCCCCGCTTTCTGCCGATCTGGACCTGATCCAGCGCATCATCCCGCATCGCTACCCCTTCCTGTTGGTGGATAAGGTCCGCGACATCGTGGTGAACGAAAGCTGCGTCGGCATCAAATGCGTCACCATGAACGAACCGCAGTTCACCGGGCATTTCCCCGGCATGCCGGTTTTCCCCGGTGTGATGATCATCGAGGCGATGGCCCAGACCTCGGGCATTCTGGTCGGCCTGTCGATGGATCTGGTGGACAAGAACGCCAAGGTTTTCTTCATGGGTGTTGACGGGGTAAAATTCCGTCGCAAAGTGGTGCCGGGCGATGTGCTGGAATTGCATGTCAAGGCGCTGCGCGGCGGTGGCAAGGTCTGGAAATTCGAGGGTCGCGCCATGGTTGATGGCGAACTGGCCTGCGAGGCGACCTTCACCGCCATGTTCGATCTGCCGAAGGCCTGACCCATGACCGGAACCCGCATCCACCCGATGGCCGTAGTCGAGCCGGGCGCCCAGATCGGCCCCGGCTGCGAAATCGGCCCCTTCGCCGTCATCGGTCCCGAGGTCACGCTGGGTGCGGGGGTTGTGGTCAAACCGCATGGTGTTGTCACGGGCTGGACCGAGATCGGCGATGAAACCGTGATCTTCCCCGGCGCCGTCGTGGGCGAGGTGCCACAGGATCTGAAGTTCCGCGGCGAACGCACCCGGCTTGTGGTGGGCAAGCGCTGCAAGATCCGCGAAGGTGCCACGCTGAACACTGGCACCGAAGGGGGTGGCGGGGTGACCCGCATCGGCGATGATGTACTGATGATGACCGGCGCCCATGTCGGCCATGACGCGATTCTGGGCGATCGGGTGATCCTGGCCAATCAGGCCGCCATCGCCGGGCATTGCCAGATCGGGGATGACGTGATCATCGGCGGGCTTTCGGGCGTGCATCAATGGGTCCGCGTGGGCAAGGGTGCCATCATCGGCGCCGTGACCATGGTCACCAATGACGTGGTGCCCTACGGTCTGGTGCAGGGGCCGCGCGGGGTGCTGGACGGGTTGAACCTTGTCGGCCTCAAGCGGCGCGGTGTTGACCGGCGCGAGATTACTGCCCTGCGTGCCGCCTATCAGATGCTTGCGCAGGGCGAGGGGTCGTTCCTGGACCGCGCGCGCAAGCTCGCCGAAGAAAATGACAGCGATTATGTGCGCGAGATGACGGATTTCATCCTCGGCGCCTCGGATCGCAGCTTCCTGACCCCCAAGTAAGGCCCGCCGATATGACCAGAACCGCAATCATCGCCGGGGCGGGGGCTTTGCCTGCGGCCGTCGCGGCGGAGCTGGATCAGCCGCTGGTCTGTGCGCTGGACGGATTTCAGCCTGCCGGGCTGGCGGTGGATCAGGTTTTCCGGGTCGAACGTCTGGTGCCCTTCCTGCGCGGTCTGGCGGATGCCGGGGTGGAGCGGGTGATCTTTGCCGGCGCCGTACAGCGGCCGCGGCTGGACCCCGCGCTGTTTGACCCGGCGACGGCGCAGATGGTGCCGCGCCTGCTGGCGGCGATGCAGGCGGGCGATGACGCCACCCTGCGCGAGGTGCTGGCGATCTTTGCCGAGGCGGGGTTCGAAATTGCAGGTGTGGCCGATGTGGCCCCCGGTCTGGTGCCGGGCGCCGGTGTTCTGGCCGGTGCGCCGACCGAGGGGGACGCGCGCGATGCCGACCGGGCCGCGGCCATTGTGGCGGCGCTGGGGGCGGTCGATGTGGGGCAGGGTGCCGTGGTGGCGCAGGGTCTTTGCCTTGCGGTCGAGGCGCTGCCCGGCACGGATGCCATGCTGGACTGGGTGGCCCAAACCGCACGCCGCCCCGATCCGAAGGGCGCGCGCGGCGTATTCTACAAGGCACCGAAGCCCGGGCAGGACCGGCGGATCGATCTGCCCACGCTGGGGGTGGAAACACTGCGCCGCGCCCATGCGGCGGGGCTGGCGGGTATCGCGTTTGAGGCAGGTGGCGTTATTCTGCTTGACCGCGCCGCGATGCTGGCCGAGGCGGAGCGGCTGGGCCTTTTCCTCTGGGCGCGTGACGCCGCGGGGCAGGCATGAAGATCTTCCTCGTCGCGGGCGAGCCCTCGGGCGATCGTCTGGGCGCGGCACTGATGGCGGGGCTGCGCGCCCTGCGCCCCGAGGTCGAATTCGAAGGCGTGGGCGGCCCGCTCATGCAGGCCGAGGGGATGGAAAGCCGCTTCCCGATGGAAGAGCTGTCCGTCATGGGCATCGCCGAGGTGCTGCCGAAATACCTGCATCTCAAACGGCGCATCCGTGAAACGGCGGCGGCGGCGGTGGCCTCTGGCGCCGTGGCCTTTCTGACCATCGACAGCCCCGATTTCTGCCTGCGCGCGGCGCGGCTGGTCAAGGCGGCGGCGCCTGGGATGCGGACCATCCACTACGTCGCGCCCTCGGTCTGGGCCTGGCGTCCGGGCCGGGCCGTGAAGATGGCCGAGGTGATCGACCATGTCCTTGCCCTGCTGCCCTTTGAGCCGCCCTATATGACCGCCGCGGGCATGACCTGCGATTTCGTGGGGCATCCGGTGGTGGCCGAACCGCTGGCGACCGAGGCCGAGCGCGCGGCACTGATGGGGCCCGGGCCGCTCATCCTCGCGCTGCCCGGATCGCGCCGGGGCGAGGTGAGCCGTCTGGCCCCGGTGATCGGCGCGGTGCTGGAACAGGTAAAGGCCGTCCACCCGGAAGCGCGCGTGGTGCTGCCCACGGTGCGCGGCGTGCGCGATCTGGTTGAGGCGCTCTCTGCCGATTGGCCGATCCGGCCCGAGATCATCACCGATCCGGCCCGCAAACGCGGCGCTTTCGCCGCTGCGGATGTGGCGATTGCGGCCTCTGGCACGGTCAGTCTTGAACTGGCCGCCAATGGCTGCCCCATGGTCATCGCCTACCGCCTGCATCCGGTCAGCTTCTGGCTGATGAAGCGGGCCGCGCGGATCGATACGGTGACGCTGGTCAATCTGGTCTCTGACACGCGCGCCGTGCCCGAATTCCTCGGCCCCGCCTGCGAGGCGGGAACGATCGCCCCGGCGCTGCTGGACCTGTTGACGCCCGGCCCCCGGCGCGCGGCGCAGATCGAGGCGATGGCGGTGACGATGGATCGGCTGGGCCGCGGGGGCGAGGCGCCGGGGCTGCGCGCGGCGCGGTCGGTGCTGGCGGCGCTGGCTTAACGCCCGCGCCAGATCCAGCCGCCGCCAAGGATGCGGGACCCTTCTGTCGCATAAAAGACGCAAGCCTGACCTGCGGAGACGCCATCTTCCGGGTCCAGCAGTTCGACTTCTGCCTCGGTCGCCGACACTGGCCGGATCACCGCCGGGCGCGGCGGCCGGGTCGAGCGGACCTTGACGTTCACATGCCACTTGGCCTGGCTGTCAAAGGGCGCATCGCCCAGCCAGTTGATTTCACGCACCGGGATCACGCGGGTTGAGAGCGCGGCCTTCGGCCCCACCACCACGCGGCGCAGATCGGGGTCGAGACGCACGACATAGACCGGCTCACCCAGCCCGCCGATGCCCAGACCTTTGCGCTGGCCGATGGTGTAATGGATCACGCCACGATGCTGCCCCACGACACGGCCGTCAAGATCGACGATCTCGCCCGGTTCGGCGGCGCCGGGGCGCAGCTTTTCGATCACCGCCGCGTAATTCCCGTTCGGGACAAAGCAGATGTCCTGACTGTCGGGCTTGTCGGCCACCGGCAGCCCATAGCGCGCGGCCAGCGCCCGCGTTTCCGCCTTGCTTTGCAGATGGCCCAGCGGGAAGCGCAGGTAATCCAGCTGCTCGGGCGTGGTGGAAAACAGGAAATAGCTTTGGTCGCGGTTCGCATCGGCCGCGCAATGCAGCTCGGCCCCGGCGGCGCCCATCTTGCGCTGGATGTAATGGCCCGTCGCCATGCAATCGGCATCCAGATCGCGGGCCGTGGCCAGCAGATCCTTGAACTTGACGCGTTCATTGCAGCGGATGCAAGGCACCGGCGTCGCCCCCGCCAGATAAGCATCGGCGAACTCTTCGATCACCGCCTCGCGGAAGGTGTTTTCGTAATCCAGCACGTAATGCGGGAACCCCATCGCCTCGGCCACGCGGCGGGCATCGTGGATGTCGCGCCCGGCGCAGCAGGCGCCCTTCTTGGCGAGCGCGGCCCCATGATCATAAAGCTGCAGCGTGACGCCAACCACGTCATAGCCTTCGTCCTTCAGCACCGCGGCCACCACGGAACTGTCGACGCCCCCCGACATGGCCACCACGACCCGCGTTTCCGAGGGGGGCTTCGGCAGGCCCAGCGAATTGAGCGGATGGTCAAGCATGGCAGATGTCCGGAAACGGGAGGCCGCGGAGGCGGCAATTGCCTCGCAATATAGGAAAATGCGGTGCAGTCTCAAGGTGCGGCTTCACCAAGGATTAAACACGCCCCTCCAGACTTGCCGCAGTCAGGAGGGGATGTGATGTATCTCAAACGTGTCGATGGTCCGCGTCAGGTGACGCTGCCCGATGGTTCGATTTTGACCCGCGCCGATCTGCCGCCCGCCGATACACGCCGCTGGGTGGCCTCGCGCAAGGCCGTGGTGGTGCAGGCGGTGCGATATGGCCTTTTGTCCGAGGCTGATGCGCTGGCGCGCTATGACCTGTCAGAGGAAGAGTTTGCCCAATGGCGCGCCATGGTTGAGGCGCATGGCGTAAAGGCCCTGAAAATCACAGCTTTGCAGAAATATAGACAACTTTAGATTGTTTTCCGGATTGGTCATGCCACAGTAACCTGTGGTTAACCAATGCGCCGCAGTATCGGATCTGTCACAGGCGCTGGAGCGGAGAGTAACAGATGCGTATCTTGCTGGTGGAGGATGACCCCACGACCTCACGCAGCATCGAACTGATGCTGACCCATGCCAATCTTAATGTATTCTGCACCGATCTGGGTGAAGACGGGATCGATCTGGCCAAGCTTTATGACTATGATCTGATCCTGCTCGACCTGAACCTGCCGGACATGAGCGGGCATGAGGTTTTGCGACAATTGCGTCTGGCGCGGATCGAAACGCCGATCCTGATCCTGTCGGGTGAGGATGACACCGAAAGCAAGCTGCGGGGATTCGGCTTTGGCGCCGATGACTACATGACCAAACCCTTCCACCGGGAAGAGCTGGTCGCCCGCATCCACGCGATCATCCGCCGCTCCAAGGGCCATTCGCAATCGGTGATCCGCACCGGCAAGGTCTGCGTCAATCTCGATGCAAAGACCGTGGATGTCGACGGTCGCACGGTGCATCTGACGGGCAAGGAATACCAGATGCTCGAACTTCTCAGCCTGCGCAAGGGAACCACGCTGACGAAGGAGATGTTCCTCAACCACCTGTATGGCGGGATGGATGAGCCGGAGCTGAAGATCATCGACGTCTTCATCTGTAAGCTGCGCAAGAAACTGGCCGAGGCGACGGGCGGGCAGAACTATATCGAGACCGTCTGGGGCCGGGGCTATGTGCTGCGCGATCCGACGCCGGCCGATCTCGACCGGCGGTTTGCGATGGGCGCCTGATCGGCTTTACCTTGGGCTTGGCCTCTCCTACATCTGGCGCAAGCGTGGAGGAAAGCATGGCCGAAGAAAAGCCCGTCGATCAGCTGTCCGAGGCCGAGGCCCGGTCGGAACTTGCCGATCTTGGCGCCCGGATCGCGGCGGCGAATGATGCCTACCACCGGCTCGATGCGCCCGAGATCAGCGATGCGGCCTTCGATGCGCTGAAACGGCGCTATAGCGCGATTGAGGCCCGCTTCCCGGCCCTGAAGACAGGGGAAAGTCCGCTGGAGCAGGTCGGCGCGGGTCTGGCCGAAGGCTTTGGCAAGGTGCGGCACGAAATCCGGATGCTGAGCCTCGAAAACGCTTTCGAGGATTCGGACGTGACCGATTTCGAAGGCCGGGTTCGCAGCTATCTGGGGCATGAGGGGCCGCTGGCCCTGACGGCTGAACCCAAGATTGACGGTCTTTCGCTGTCGTTGCGCTATGAAAACGGGGTGCTTGTGCAGGCCGCCACCCGCGGCGATGGCGAAACGGGGGAAAATGTCACCGAAAATGCCCGTACCATCGCGGATATTCCCCAGCGCCTCGTCGGGGCGCCCGCCGTGCTTGAAGTGCGGGGCGAGGTCTACATGTCCCATGCTGATTTCGCCGCGCTGAACGCCCGACAGCAGGAGAGCGGTGACAAGACCTTTGCCAACCCGCGCAATGCGGCGGCCGGGTCGCTCCGCCAGCTGGATGCACGGATTACCGCCGCCCGGCCGCTCCGCTTCTTTGCCTATTCTTGGGGGGCGCTGTCGGAACCCCTGGCCGAAACGCAATTTGCGGCCATCGAACGGCTAGCCGCACTTGGCTTTCAGACCAACCCCCTGACCCGGCTGTGCCTGACCACGTCGGAACTCCTCGCGCATTACCGCAGTATCGAAGCGCAGCGCGCCACGCTGGGCTATGACATCGACGGCGTCGTCTACAAGGTGAATGACCTAGCGCTGCAGCGCCGGCTGGGCTTCCGCGCCGCGACCCCCCGCTGGGCGATTGCACATAAATTCCCGGCTGAACTCGCCTGGACCCGGCTTGAGGCCATCGACATTCAGGTCGGCCGCACCGGCGCGCTCAGCCCTGTCGCGCGGCTACGGCCCGTGACGGTGGGGGGCGTGGTCGTCTCCAATGCGACGCTGCACAATGAGGACTATATTCAGGGCCGCGATTCGCGTGGCGCCGTGATCCGTGAGGGCAAGGATATCCGCCTCGGCGACTGGGTGCAGGTCTACCGCGCGGGCGATGTGATCCCCAAGATTGCGGATGTCGACCTGTCGCAACGCCCCGACACGGCGGTGCCCTTCGAATTTCCGCAGCATTGCCCCGAATGCGGGTCCGAAGCCATCCGCGAGGCGGGTGATGCCGTGCGTCGCTGCACCGGGGGGATGATCTGCCCGGCCCAGGCGGTGGAGCGGCTGAAGCATTTCGTCAGCCGCAACGCCTTTGACATCGAAGGTCTGGGGGCCAAACAGATCGAGATGTTCTTTGCCGACAGCTTGCTTCCCGTCCGTAGCCCGGCCGATATTTTCACGCTGGCCGCGCGCGATGCGGCCAACCTCGCCAAGCTGAAGAACCGCGACGGCTTTGGCGACACCTCGGTCCGCAAGCTGTTTGCCGCGATTGAGGCGAAGCGGTCCATCCCGCTCAACCGACTGATCTTCGCGCTCGGAATCCGCCATGTGGGCGAAACCTCGGCCAGCCTGCTTGCCACGCATTATGGCAGCTGGCAGGCGTTCGAGGCGGCAATGACCGCCGCCCGCATCGGTGAGGGGCAGGCATGGGCCGAGCTGACGGCGATTGACGGGGTGGGCGCGGTGCTGGCAACCTCGCTCGTCACAGCCTTCCAACAAGAGGCTGAGCGGGCCGAGATCGACCGGCTGGTCGCGCAGCTGACGGTGCAGGATGTGCAGGCGCGCGCGCCGGTGGACAGTGCCGTTGCGGGCAAGACGCTGGTCTTTACCGGGACGCTGGAAAAGATGTCACGGGCTGAGGCCAAGGCGAGGGCCGAGGCCCTGGGGGCCAAGGTCGCTGGCTCGGTCAGTGCCAAGACCGATCTGGTGATCGCCGGTCCCGGCGCCGGGTCCAAGGCCAAACAGGCCGAGGCGCTTGGCATCCAGATCATTGATGAGGACGCCTGGATCGCGCTGGCAGGGCAGGCCTGATGAGCCGCCCTGAGGTCCTGTTTCCGCTCTTTGCCGGGTTGGAAACGCTCGACGGTGTCGGGCCGAAAACGGCCAAGGCGATGGAGGGGCTGGGCATCCAGCGCCCCAAGGACCTGCTGTTCCTCCTGCCCTATTCGGGGGTGGATCGCAGCCGTCGCGCGTCGGTCCGCGATGTGCAGGTGCCTGCGACCGTGACGGTCGAGGTCACCGTTGGCGCGCATCTCCCCCCGCGCAGCAAGGGGCGGCCCTATCGCATCATGGTGCGGGATTCGGGCGTCGAGTTTCAGCTCGTGTTCTTCCACGCACGGGGCGACTATCTAAAAAAACTGCTCCCCGAGGGGGAGGTGCGCCTGGTTTCGGGCCGGGTGGAAGCGTTTGACGGCATCCCGCAGATGGTCCATCCCGACCACATCTTGCGCCCAGAAGACGCCGGGGAGCTGCCGGAGTATGAGCCGGTCTATCCGCTGGTTGCCGGGGTCACGCAAAAGGGGGTCGCTAAGGCTGCGCTTGCGGCGCTGGCCCGGGCGCCTGCACTGCCGGAATGGATCGACGGACCCTTGAAGCTGCGCGAGGGGTGGCCTGACTGGCATGAGGCGCTGCGCGCCGTGCATGCGCCGCGGTCGTCCGGGGATATCGGGCCTTCTGCACCAAACCGCCAGCGGCTGGCCTATGATGAGCTTTTCGCCCATCAGGTCACGTTGGCCCTGGCGCGGGCTCAGGCGCGGAAGGGCAAGGGAATCCCTTCGCGATCGACTGGAACTTTGCAGCGCAAGGTTTTGGATTCATTGCCTTATGTTCCAACGGGGGCGCAGGCCCGCGCGGTGGCCGAAATTGCCGCCGACATGGCCTCGCCCCTGCGGATGAACAGGTTGTTGCAGGGGGATGTGGGCGCGGGCAAGACGCTGGTCGCGCTGATGGCTTTGCTGGTCGCGGTTGAGGCGGGCGGTCAGGGCGTGATGATGGCGCCGACGGAGATCCTTGCCCGCCAGCATCACGAGGGGCTCGCGCCGCTGGCCGCTGCCGCCGGGGTCCGGCTGGAACTGTTGACGGGCCGCGACAAGGGCGCGGACCGGGCCGCGAAGCTCGCGGCCCTTGCGGCGGGCGAGATCGGCATCCTTGTGGGCACCCATGCCGTGTTCCAGAAGGACGTGGCCTTTCACGATCTGCGCCTTGCTGTGATTGATGAACAGCATCGGTTTGGTGTGGCCCAGCGGATGGAGCTGGGGGCCAAGGGCGCCGCGGTTGATGTGCTGGTGATGACTGCGACCCCCATTCCCCGCAGCCTCGCTCTGGCGAGCTATGGCGATATGGATGTCTCGGTGCTGGATGAAAAGCCGCCGGGGCGCAAGCCGGTGAAGACGGTGATGGTCTCCGACAGCCGGATTGGCGAGGTGGTCGAACATCTGCGCCGCGCCGTGGCCGAGGGGCGGCAGGCCTATTGGGTCTGCCCGCTGGTCGAGGAAAGCGAAGTCGTCGATTACGCCAGTGCCGAGGAACGGTTTCAGGATCTGCGCGCCCATCTGGGCGAGGGCTGCGTCGGGCTGGTCCATGGGCAGATGCCGCCCGCCGAAAAGGACGCCGCCATGGCGCGGTTCGTGGCCGGGGAAACCAGTGTTCTGGTTGCGACCACGGTGATTGAGGTCGGGGTGAACGTGCCCAATGCCTCGATCATGGTGATCGAGCGGGCCGAGGTCTTTGGTCTGGCGCAGCTGCACCAGCTGCGGGGGCGGGTTGGCCGCGGGGCCGCGCAATCGACCTGTCTTCTGATGTATCAGGCGCCGCTGACCGAAGGCGGGCAGCGCCGGTTGCAGACGCTGCGCGATACCGAAGACGGGTTCCGCATCGCGGAAGAGGATCTCGCCATGCGCGGGGCGGGTGATCTGATCGGCACGGCGCAATCGGGACTGCCGCGGTTCCGAATCGCCGATCTGGAACGACAGTCGGCCCTGATGGAAATCGCCCAGTCCGATGCCCGCCGTTTGCTGGCCGATGACCCCCGGTTGGAGAGCCCGCGCGGCCGTGCGACCCGCAATCTTCTGTGGCTGCTGGATCAGGACCGCGCGATCAAGCTGATCTCGGTCGGCTGACAAGCCGTTGAATCCGTTTCGGAACCGGCGGCGCGGCATAGGCGTTCCCCCTCTATGTTCTCAAATGTTCTCTAAAAGTTCTTTACAGGTGGTGAATCCTGTGAGAACAATTAGGCAACAAAGCAGAGGAGGTCTCGATGCTGAAGGAAGTGAAAGCCGTCTTCGCCCATTCGTCCGCCACCATGCTGGAGGATGCGATCGGCACAGTCGCCATCTTCGCCCTGCTTTTCGTCGGGCTACACGTGCTGCCCAATTTCGTCTGAGTTTCTGCCTGCGGTCTGCCTCAGGGCGCATCGTCCCCAAGCGATGCCGCGTCACTGTCCCGACGCTTGCCTGCCAGACACGCGACTTCCGCCGCGGCGTGCCGCGGCGGTTTTTTTTATGCGCCTCAGATGCTTTGCGCCTGTTCCATGGCCTCGGCCAGCGCCTCGATCGACAAGAGGATCGAGGCATGGCGGTTCTTGTACTCCCGCGCGGGAATCAGCACCTCGAACCCGGCAAACGGACCCGCGGGCGGGGCGGCACCTTCACGCAGCATGGCCTTCAGTGCATCGCGTGCGGTCTGAATTTCGGCCAGGTCACGCCCGGGTGCGGCTGCCCCCACAATGGCCGCCGCCGCCTGACCCAGCGCACAGGCCTTCACATCCTGCGCGAATTCGGCCACGCGCCCATCCTGCAGCACCACATCCGCCGTCACCGTGGACCCACACAGCGGCGAGCGCCGCCGCGCGCTGCCCTGCGGATGGGGCAGGCGGCCCAGATGCGGGATATCGGCCGCCAGCGCCAGAATGCGGCCCGAATAGAGTTTGACCAGATCCGTGTCGCTCATCGCTTTCCTCCGCGTCCTGTCCCGCATAGATAGACCCGTCCCGCACCCTTTGCAAAGGAGGCCAGAGTGCCCTTCGATCCGGCAAGCCTGAAATTTGATGCCAATGGCCTGATCCCCGCCATCGCCCAGGATCATGCTTCGGGCGAGGTGCTGATGATGGCCTGGATGAATGCCGAAAGCATCGCCCGCACCTTGCAGACCGGCAATGTCACCTATTGGTCGCGCTCGCGTGCGAGCTTTTGGGCCAAGGGTGAAACCTCGGGCCATGTGCAGCGGCTGGTCGAGCTGCGTGTCGATTGTGACCGCGACTGCCTGCTGCTTTTGGTGACGCAGGAAGGCCCGGCCTGCCACACGAACCGCCGGTCCTGCTTTTACACGGCCGTCCGCGCCGGGGATGAGGTCGTGATCGCCGATCCGATGCTCTGAGCATGAAAAAACCGCGCAGGGTTGCCCCTGCGCGGTTTTCGAGACGTCTGTCGAAACGATCACTCGTCCGAAGCAGCCGAACCCATTTCGTCGAACAGCTCGGCGATCTCGAACTCGGCCGCGGCTTCTGCCTCGGCTGCGAGTTCCTGGATCGACTTGCCCGAAGCCTGCAGAGCGGCTTCTTCGACCGAACGTGCCACGTTGATCGAGACCTTCACCGCGACTTCCGGGTGCAGGACCACGGTCACCGGGTGCAGGCCCAGGTCCTTGATCGGACGGTCGAGAACGACCTGTGCGCGCGACACGGTGAAACCGCCGGCGGTCGCGGCATCAGCCACGTCACGGGTGGTGACCGAACCGTAGAGAGCGCCCGAATCCGAAGCGGAACGGATGACCACGAAGGCCTGACCGTCGAGCTTGGCGCCCACGGCTTCGGCTTCTTTCTTGGTTTCCAGGTTCTGGGCTTCCAGCTGGGCCTTGCGGGCTTCGAAGCCTTTGATATTGGCTTCGGTGGCGCGCAGCGCCTTGCCTTGCGGCAGCAGGAAGTTCCGGCCGTAGCCGTCCTTCACCTTCACCACATCGCCCATCTGGCCAAGTTTGGCCACGCGCTCAAGAAGGATGACTTGCATTGAGGTCTCTCCTTATTTCACGGCGTAGGGCAGCAGGGCCAGGAAGCGGGCGCGCTTGATGGCTTGCGCCAGTTCACGCTGCTTTTTGGCCGAGACGGCGGTGATGCGCGACGGGACGATCTTGCCGCGCTCGCTGATGTAGCGCTGCAGCAGACGCACGTCTTTGTAATCGATCGCAGGAGCATTGTCGCCCGAGAAGGGGCAAACCTTGCGGCGGCGGAAGAAGGGTTTGTTCGCCATGTTCTGGTCCTTTCCTGATCAGATCAACGACGACGGTCGCCGCCGAAGCTGCGCTCACGACGTTCGCCACCTTCGGGGCGTTCGCCACGCTCGCCGCGCTCGTCACGCTTCTGCATCTGGACCGACGGGCCTTCCGCGTGCTTTTCGACCTTGATGGTCAGAACGCGCATCACGTCGTCATGCAGGCGCATCAGGCGTTCCATCTCCTGAACGGCAGCGGCAGGCGCGTCCGATTTCAGGAAGGCATAGTGGCCCTTGCGGTTCTTGTTGATCTTATAGGCCATCGTTTTGACGCCCCAGTATTCGTGTTCAACGACTTTGCCGCCGTTGTCCGCGAGAACCGTGGAGAAATGTTCGATGAGACCTTCGGCTTGCGCGTTGGACAGGTCCTGACGCGCAATCATGACATGCTCGTAAAGCGGCATGTAAGCTCCGTATCACTGGGCGCATTTCATAGGTCGGGCCTGAACACCTTCCGCGGCCCGTCCACGAGAGGCTGCGCCGGTTCATGGGTCTTGCGGAAGGATGGGGTCGCATACACGGAAGCGGCCGCTGTGGCAAGCGCGCAGAACGGCGACCCGGCGCTTTGATCCGGCTTGGGCGCAAGATGGCACAGACCGGGGCCGGTTTCCAGCCGATGTCAGCCGATGACGGGCAGCTGTTATCGCATATCGGCGGCGCTGGGGGCTTGGCTGGAACCCGGACCGGGCCCTCGGCGTTGGGCCTGCACGATTCGCGAAAGGATGCGGAATGAAGCGACTTCTCACCTCAACCACTGCGCTGGCGGTCGCGCTCTCGCCGATGAATGCGGCGATGCTGCGCGCCGAGACGGTGATCGATGTGGACGGGCAGACGGTGATCTGTCTGCAGGATCGGAAGGCAACTTGCCCCGAGGGCTCTGTCTGCACCGTTGCCGTGAACCCCAAGAACTGCGAACGCAATGCCCGACGCGATCTGGGCGCGGCTGCCCCCGTGGAAGAGGCCGCACCTGTGGAAGACGGGGTGGCTGTGCCGGCAGACGACCCTGCACAGGCCGAGGCCGAGCTGAAAGCCGCTGAGGAGGCTGAGGCGAAGGCCAAGGCTGAGGCAGAGGCGAAAGCTGCGGAAGACGCAGCCAAGGCTGAGGCTGCGGCGAAGGCTGCCGAAGAGGCGGAGCAGGCTGAAGCCGAGGCGAAAGCTGCGGCCGATGCCCAAGCGGCCGAAGAGGCGGCCAAAGCCAAGGCGGCCGCAGATGCCGCAGCGGCGCAAGCCGCAGAAGAGGCCGCCAAAGCCGAGGCCAAAGCCGCCGAAAAGGCCGCCAAAGCCGAAGAGAAAGCCGCCCGCGATGCGGCAAAGGCAGAAGCAAAGGCTGCGAGGGAAGCCGCCCGCGCCGCTGAAGCTGCCGCTGCCGAACAGGCCGCTAAAGACCCGGCTGCAACCGAACAGGCGCCCGACGTGGGGGACCCGCTCGTTGTTCCGGAGCTGGGCGAGGTGGTGCTGGCCCCGGCTGAGGGTGAGGACATGCCCGCGGCCGAGGCGGTGGATGCGCTGACCAATATCCTGACCGAGGAAGCCTCGCCCAAGAAAAAGGCCACCTTGGGCACGCGCCCTGAAGGCAAACCCGTCCCGGGCACCGAGGCTGCCCCTGAAACCGCCGCGCAGGCCGAAGAGCCCGCCCCGAAGCCGCGCAAACCGCGCACCAAACCCGCCGCTGCTGCTGCACCGCATGAGGACCCGGCACCGGGCACGCGCGTTACCGAAACCACGGTGACCGAGGCAGATACCCGCGCCTCATCTGAGGAATTCAAGACCGAAGCCCTGACCCCGGCCGCCAAATCCGCTGCGACGGCAGATGCCAAGTCTGCCACCGAAGCCAAGAAGAAGGACGGTCTGTCGGATCTCGAAAAGGCGGGTCTTGTGGTGCTTGGGGCGCTTGTTGTCGGCTCGCTGCTCAAGAACGGCGACCGTGTCGTATCCAACACCGGGGACCGCGTGGTCGTGCAGCAGGACAATGGCCAATATGTCGTGCTCAAGGATGATGACACGCTGCTGCGCCAGCCCGGTAATACCGTCCGGACAGAAACCTTTGCTGATGGTTCGGTCCGCACAATCGTGAGCCGCCCGGACGGCAGCCAGATCGTCACCATCCGCGATGCGGCCGGCCGTGTCTTGCAACGCCTGCGCGTGGGCCCCGATGGTCGGCAGACGGTTCTGATCGACGACCTGTCGGACCAGATTCAGGAGGTCGATGTGACCACCCTGCCGCCGCCGCGAGAAAACCTGACCATCTCGCCGCGCGCCGAGGATGCCGAACTGCGCGCCGGGCTGTTGCGCGCCCAGGCCGAAGAAGCGGGTCGCGCCTTCAGCCTGTCGCAGATCCGCGACTATCCGCAGGTGCGCGCATTGGCACCCACGGTGGATGTAGACAGCATCACCTTCGCCACAGGCTCGGCCGCGATCCGTTCGACCGAGGCGGCGAAACTGTCCGAGCTTGGCCGCTTCATGGCGCAGATGATCCGCCGCAACCCCGATGAGATGTTCCTGATCGAAGGCCATACCGATGCCGTGGGCAGCGGGGCCTATAACCTTGCGCTGTCGGACCGCAGGGCCGAAAGCGTGGCGCTGGCGCTGACGGAATATTTCGACGTGCCGCCGGAAAACATGGTGGTGCAAGGCTATGGCGAAACCGAGCTGCGCGTGCCGACCGCGGGCGATGAGCCGCGCAACCGCCGCGCGGTGGTCCGCATGATCTCGCCCCTGATGCAGCAGCTGGCGGGGCGCTGATGCGGCGGCCTGCCGCGGCAGATGCCGCTCGGACTTGACGCAAATCAAGGCCGAGGGGCGCCGGGGCGGGCATTCTTTGGGGGTGACACGTTCTCCCTGTTCCGTGTCATCCCGTCGCATGCGCGACGGCTCCCTCCGCGCCGCCGGACCTCCCTCCGGCGGCGTCATCTTTTTCCATCTCCTCGCGGGAATTCTTGAGTTTTTCCGCCGACATGCCACTTTGGTCGCGTGGCGCACCGGGCGGTGCCTTGCCATGCTGAAGCGCGGGAGGCAGCAGATGCAGGACGGAACCGACAGCGGCGCCTTGCGCCATGACCAGATCCCCGAAATTGCGCTGGCCTGGCATCGCGCCGGGCGCGGGGCGGTGCTGGCCACCGTCGTCGAAACCTGGGGGTCGGCCCCGCGCCAACCGGGCAGCCAACTTGTGATTGATGCCTCGGGCGCCATCATGGGGTCGGTTTCGGGTGGCTGTGTCGAAGGGGCGGTCATTACCGAGGCGCTGGAGGCGTTGGAAGACGGGCGCTCGCGCGTTCTGACCTTCGGGGTCAGCGATGAAACGGCTTTTGCCGTGGGGCTGGCCTGCGGCGGCACGATCCGGGTGTTGGTGGAGCCGGTGGGCATTGGCCTGACCGAAGACCTCTTGGCCGAACTTGTCGCCGCCCGTGCTGCGCGACAGCCCCGGGTCTATGCCGTGCATCTGGGCCGGTGGGAACGGCGCCTTGTTGGCCTTGCATATGATCCGCTGACCGAGGCGGCTGCAGTGCGGCTGCGGTCTGACCGATCGGGATTGGAGGAGGGCGACTGGTTTCTCGCCGTTCATAACCCCGGCTTGCGGATGGTCATCGTGGGCGCCGTGCATATCGCGCAGGCGCTGGCGCCCATGGCGCGGGCCTGCGGCTATGAGGTGACGCTGATCGACCCGCGCGAAACCTTTGGGGCCGCGGCGCGCTTTCCGGGGGAACGGATCTTGGACGAATGGCCCGATGCCGCATTGGCATCCCTGGGCCCCGATGCGCGGACCGCGGTCGTCACGCTGACCCATGACACCAAGCTCGATGATCCGGCGATCCGCGCGGCGCTGGCGTCGGATGTCTTTTACCTGGGATGCCTCGGGTCCACGCGCACCCATGCCAAGCGATTGGATCGGCTGCGCGCGGCCGGGGTGCCGGACGCACAGCTTGCGCGCATCCATGCGCCCGTCGGGCTCGATATCGGTGCGAAAACCCCGGCCGAGATTGCGGTCTCGGTGCTGGCGCAGATCACCCAGGTTCTGAGGCAGGGCGCATGAGGTTCGGCGCGGTTCCGCTAGGCGATGCCGAGGGGGCGATCCTCGCCCATCGGCTCGATCTGCCGGAGGGCAGCCTTGCCAAGGGGCATTGGCTGACGCCCGCCGACATTGTCCGACTTCAGGCGGCGGGTCTGCGCGACGTGACAGTCGCGCGTCTTGATCCCGGCGATGTGGCCGAGGATACGGCGGCATCACACCTTGGCGCGGCGCTGGTGCCGGAGGGCACACCGGGCCTGCGGCTTTCGACGGCCGCGACCGGGCGGGTCAATCTTTACGCCACCGGGCCGGGGGTCTTTCTGCCCGATCCCGCGCGGATTGCCGCGTTGAACGCCGTGGACCCGATGATCACACTGGCCACGCTTCCCAGCTTTTCCCGTGTTGCGGCGGGGGCCATGGTGGGGACGGTGAAGATCATCGCTTATGGCGTGGCAGAGGCGGCGCTGGCCCGTGCCTGTGCAGCGGCGACAGGGGCTGTGGCCCTTGCTGCGCCAAAGCTGCGGCATGCCACGCTGATCGAAACCGGCCTGTCTGGCGAAGCGCCGTCGATCAAGGGGCGCGAGGCGCTGGCTGCCCGGCTGGACCGGCTGGAGGCCGCGCTCGATCCCACGCGCCGCCTTGTGCCCCATCGCACCGCGGCGCTGGCCGCGGCCCTGCGCGACGCGCCGGGTGAGGTGATCTTCATCCTGACCGCCTCGGCCACCTCGGATGCGGCGGATGTCGGCCCGGCTGCGCTGGAACAGGCGGGGGGGCGGCTGATCCGCTTTGGAATGCCGGTCGATCCGGGCAATCTGCTGTTTCTGGGGGATCTGCAGGGCAGGCCGGTCATTGGCCTGCCGGGCTGCGCCCGCTCGCCTGCGCTGAACGGGGCCGATTGGGTGCTGGAGCGGGTGATCTGCGGCCTGCCCATCGGTGCGGCCGAGATTGCGGCCATGGGCGTGGGCGGCCTGTTGAAAGAGATCCCCCAGCGCGGCCGTCTGCGCGAGGCCTGAATGAAAACGGGGGCCAACCGGCCCCCGCACAAGACGCGATCGCTTATTTCGGCGCGATCATCATCACCATCTGACGCCCTTCGAGCTTGGGCATCGATTCAATCTTGCCGGCTTCGGCCACATCGGCCGCCACACGGTTCAGAAGCTCAAGGCCAAGCTCCTGGTGGGCCATTTCACGGCCGCGGAAGCGCAGGGTGACCTTCACCTTGTCGCCTTCGCCCAGGAATTTATGCACGGCGCGCATCTTCACGTCATAGTCGTGATCATCGGTGCCGGGCCGGAACTTAATTTCCTTGATCTCGATGATCTTCTGCTTCTTGCGGGCCTCGGCCTCACGCTTCTGCTGTTCATATTTGAACTTGCCGAAGTCCATGATCTTGCAGACCGGCGGCTCGGCGTTGGGCGAGATCTCGACCAGATCAAGACCGGCCTCTTCCGCCATCGCCATGGCACGAGAGGGGGTCACGATCCCCACGTTTTCGCCGTCGGCGCCGATCAGGCGGATTTCCGGGGCGCGGATGCGTTCGTTGACACGGGGGCCCGTCTCGCGCTGCGGAGGGGCATTGTGGGGTCTGCGGGCTATGGCCTTGATCCTTCTGTCCTTGGAACCGAGCGCAAAATACTGGTCCTTGGGCGCCAGTTCAACCAGATTCGCTGGGGCCTTTGGCCGTGGGCGCAAATGCCGCCATCGGCAATCCTTCGCCCATGCGGCCCGGGGAAAATTTTTCCCCCCAAGATTGCGGAACACGCCCCTTTCAATCGTGCCGGGGCGATGCCATCTGTCTGCCGACCGTGACCAGATCACGGCTGGAAGGAGCAAAATCATGAACAGCAAGGTCATTATCGGCGGGGTCGTCATCGCCGCTGCCGCCGCAGGTTACTACTACTTCGGTCAGCCCGCCGAAGAGGTGGCAACCGATGCCGCGCAGACCGCGACCGAGGCCGCCAGCACTGCCTCCACTGCCGCGACTGAGGCCGCCAATCAGGCCTCTGCCGCGACCGAGGCCGCTGCGGATGCCGCCGCTGGGGCTGCGACCGATGCGACCCAGGCGGCGACGGATGCTGCCAATGCTGCCGCCAGCGCGACCGAAGCTGCGGGCGAGGCTGCTGCCGCCGCAACCGAAGCGGCCACCGAAGCCGTGACCGAGGCCGCAGGCGCCGCGAGCACGGGGGCCGCCGTTGCTGCCGACGCCGCCAATGATGCTGCCGCCGCCGCGACCCAGGCCGCCGGCGCCGCTGCAACCGCTGCAACCGAGGCTGCCCAGGCTGCGACCACCGCCGCCGGTGCCGCTGCCACCGCCGCGACCGACACCGCCACCGATGCGGCCACCGCCGCGACCGAGGCTGCGACCGCCGCCACCACCGCCGCTGCGGGGGCTGTGGCCGATGTGGCCGCCGTTCTGGACCCGGCGAATTTCGACGCCGCCAAGATCAGCGGTCTGATCGATGCCTCGACGCTGGATGATGCGACCAAGGGCACGCTGAAGGCCGCCGTGGATGGCGCCGCCAAGAACCCGGCTCTGGTGGAGGCCACCGTTCAGCAGGTCAAGACTGCGCTTGGGATGTGAGCATATGGGGGGCGGCAGGACCGCCCCCATCGCGCCCATGAAAAACGCCGCAAGCGAACTTGCGGCGTTTTTATTTATAATGAGGGTCTTGTGTGGCGAATCTCAGATGCCATCGCCGACAAAGGCCTTTTCCACCACATATTCACGTGGCTCGGAATTGGCACCTTCCCGCAGGCCGTAGCTTTCCAGAACGGCCATCACATCCTTGTTGAAGGCCAAGCTGCCACAGACCATGGCCCGGTCGGTTTCCTGGTTCATCTTCGGCAGGCCCAGATCCTCGAACACCTTGCCCGAGGCGAGGTTGTCGGTGATGCGGCCCATCCGCTCGGACGGTTCGCGCGTGGTGGTCGGATAGTAAAGGAGCTTGCCCTCGACCAGCTCGCCGATCAGCGGATCATCCTTGAGGCCTTCGACCAGCTGACGCCCGTATTCCAGCTCTGCCTGTTCGCGGCAGGTGTGCATCATCACGACGCGGTCGTATTTCTCATAGGTTTCGGGCTCGCGCATCAGGCTGGCGAAGGGCGCGATGCCGGTGCCGGTGGCCAGGAACCACAACGTCTTGCCCGGCAGCAGTGCATCATGCACCAGCGTCCCCACGGGTTTGGGACGCAGGATGATGTCGTCGCCCGGCTGGATGTGCTGCAGCTTCGACGTCAGCGGCCCGTCCGGCACCTTGATCGAATAGAACTCCAGCTCTTCGTCCCAGGCGGGCGAGGCGATGGAATAGGCGCGCAGCAGCGGTTTGCCGTTGTCGCCCAGCAGGCCGATCATCACGAATTCGCCCGACCGGAAGCGCAGCGACTTGGGCCGCGCCACCCGGAACGAGAACAGACGGTCCGTCCAGTGCTTGACCGAGATCACGGTCTGGGCATCGGGCAGGGTGACTTTGGATGCAGCGGTTTCGGACACGGGTTTTTGCTCGGTCATGGGATATCTGGTCCTGAATAGGTCAGGCGGAAGGTCAGGAAAAGCCCGAAGTCAGGCGCGCAGCCGCGACTGATAGTCATGGGCCTTCCAGTCCGCGCGGAATTTCCACTGGTCTTCGGGCTGGCGGGCGGCCAGATCATCGCTGATCTCGACCGCGTCAAAGCCGACGCGACGGGCCATGCCGTACTGATCGGCGATGACATGGCCAAAGGCGCGCAGCTCGCCCGTGTAGCCCATCATCCGCAGGCGGCGGGCGATGGTGAAGGCGCGGCCGTCGCTGAAGGCCGGGAAGGCCACGCGGATCAGCGTGAGCTGCCCGAGCACATCCTTCAGCGCCGCCGGATCATCGGTATGCGCCAGATCCACTTGCGCGCCGGCGCCCAGATCGGCCAGCGCCGGGTTGGTGGTATCGGCAACCGGGGTAAAGCCGGTATCGGTGACGATCACGCTCATGCCGCGTTCTCCTCGTTGTTCGATGCATCGCCCACAGGGCCGCGCACGGCCTTGCCATTGATGAAATGGATACCGCATTCGGTCTTGGACTGACCGCGCCAGCGGCCCGCCCGCGGGTCTTCGCCCGGCTTCACCGGGCTGGTGCAGGGGGCGCAGCCGATGGAGGGATAGCCCTTGGCCACCAGCGGATGCCGGGGCAGGCGGTTGTTGACGATATAGTCTTCCAGATCCTCGCGGCCCCAATGGGCCAGCGGGTTCACCTTGATGCGCGTCTCGCCCTCGGCCTCGAAGAAATCGACATCCTGCCGGGTCGAGCCCTGATAGCGTTTGCGCCCGGTGATCCAGCCGTCGAACTCCTTCAGCGCCCGTTCCAGCGGCTCCACCTTGCGGATGTTGCAGCAGGCATCGGTGTTGAATTCGTTCAGGGTCCCGTCCGGATCCTCGAATTCCACGCGCTTGGGGTGCGCGCGAATGGTGCGGATGTCGCAGAGCGCGAGTTTCTCGGCCAGTTCGCGCTGATAATCGAGCGTTTCCTGGAACAGCATCCGCGTATCGACGAACAGGACCGGGGTCTCGGGCGCGATGACCGACACCAGATGCAACAGCACCACCGATTCCGCCCCGAAGGACGAAACCAGCGCCACCTTGCCCAGATCCGGGTCCGTCAGGGCACGCTCCAGCACCGCCGTCGCCCCGTGGTGGCGATAGCGGGCATTCAGCGCGACGACCCGTTCGGCAACGGTGCCAACCGGGCCGGTGCTGGTGTCACGCGGCATCCTTGTTTCCTTCCGCCGGATAGAGCGCCGCCTTGAACGGCTGCAGGCCGAGGCGGCGATAGGCTTCGAGGAAGGTTTCCTCGGGGCCTTCGCGATGTTCCAGATAGGCCTGCACCAGACGCTCGATCGCGGGAACGATCTCGTCATAGGCAAAACCCGGACCGGCACGTTCGCCGATGACAGCCGTTTCGGTGCCGTCACCGCCCAGCGTGATCTGGTAGTTTTCCACCCCGGCACGGTCCAGACCCAGAATGCCGATATGGCCGACATGGTGGTGACCGCAGGCGTTGATGCAGCCCGAAATCTTGATCTTCAGCGGACCGATGTCATGTTCCAGCTTCAGCGCGTCAAAGCGGGTCGCAATCTCTTGCGCCACCGGGATCGACCGGGCTGTCGCCAGCGCACAGTAATCCATGCCGGGGCAGGCGATGATATCCGAGATCAGCCCCACATTGGCCGTCCCCAGACCCGCCTTCACCAGCGCCGCATGCACCGCGGGCAGATCGCCCTTGTGGACATGGGGCAGGATCACGTTCTGCTCATGGCTGATGCGCAGCTCGTTATGGCCATAGGTCTCTGCCAGATCCGCCATGACGCGCATCTGATCCGAGGTTGCATCACCCGGCGTCTGGCCATGGGCCTTCAGGCTGATGGTGACGATCGCGTATTGATCATTGCGATGCTGGGTAAGGTTGGTATCGGCCCAGGCGCGGAACACCGGATCGGCCTTGTAAAAGGCGTCATAGGCATCGGTCGGCGCATTGCGGAAGGCCGGCGTTGCAAAGGCTTCGCGAATATCGGCCAGCAGCTTCTGGTCATTGCCGCCAAAGAGCGGGCGCAGCTCGGCAAAGCGCTCTTCCACCATGCGGCTGATTTCTTCCTTGCCGGTCTCGTGCAAGGTGATCTTGATGCGCGCCTTGTATTTGTTGTCGCGCCGACCCAGCGTGTTGTAGACGCTCAGCACCGCCTCGACATAGGGCAGCAGATCTTCGATCGGCAGGAACTCCCGCACGACCATGCCCACCATCGGCGTGCGGCCCAGACCGCCGCCCACGATGACCTCGAAGCCGGTTTCGCCGGCCGCGTTCTTCACCATGCGCAGCCCGATGTCATGGGCCTTGGTCACGGCGCGGTCATTCGGCGCGCCGGTGATGGCGATCTTGAACTTGCGCGGCAGGAACTGAAACTCCGGATGATCGGTCGACCACTGGCGCAGCAGCTCGGCATAGGGGCGCGGATCCTCGATCTCGTCCACCGCGGCCCCGGCAAAGTGATCCGAGGTCACGTTGCGGACGCAATTGCCCGAGGTCTGGATCGCATGCATCCCCACATCCGCCAGCGCCGACAGCATCTTCGGCACATCAGGAAGCTTGGGCCAGTTGAACTGGATGTTCTGCCGCGTGGTGAAGTGGCCATAGCCCTTGTCCCAGCTGTCGGCGATGAAGGCCAGCTGGCGCATCTGATGCGGGTTCAGCGTGCCATAGGGGATGGCCACGCGCAGCATATAGGCATGCAGCTGAAGGTAGAGACCGTTCATCAGACGGAGCGGACGGAATTCCTCCTCGGTCAGGCTGCCGTCGATACGACGCTCGACCTGATGGGTGAACTGCGCGACGCGGGCGCGGACGAAGGCTTCGTCGAATTCGTTGTAGCTGTACATGCGTATGGTCCTGCCTGCGGTCAGTTCAGCTCGGCCTGTTTGCCGTGGAAGTAGTTGGACGGGCCACGGGTGCGGAACACCTCGCGGAAATGGGTGGGCTCAGGGCCGTTCTGCCCGGCCTTGGCATCGGCGAGATAGGCGCCGACGATGACATTCTTCTGCGCGGCAGCAAAAGCCAGGCGCTGATCGCCGTATTCAGCCTCGGTGATCAGCTCGGCCTCCTCATGCACCCGCGACCAGCGGTTGTCTGCGGTCAGATAGACCACATCGCCCTCCAGCAGTGCATTGGCGGTCACGACTTTGGGGGTGAAGCGGGCCATGGTAAGACTCCGGGCAACATGGGCGGGCAGGAAGGGCGAAAATTCTGTTCTGTATATAGAAGATTTTCCTGCTTTTGCGCCAGATGCCCTTGCAGATAAGGAAATCTGCATCAAAATGCGGGGCAACTGGAACGTGGTTCCGCCCAAGGGGAGATTTGCAGAATGTCGGCCCGGCTGGACGAGATGGATCGGAAAATCCTTGGCCTCCTGCAGGAGGATTCCAGCCAGTCGCTGGACGAAATTGCCCGCAAGGTCGGCTCCAGCAAGACCCCGGTCTGGAATCGGATCAAGCGCATGCGCGAGACCGGCGTCATCACCCGCCAGACTGCACTTCTCGACCCCGAGGCCTTGGGGCTCGAGGCCTGCTTCTTCGTCCTCATCCGCACCAGCGAACATGAAGCCGACTGGCAGAGGAAATTCCTGCAAACCTTGCGCGAACGCCCTGAGGTTCTGGAAGCCCACCGCCTTGCGGGCGACATCGACTATATCCTGAAAGTCCGCGTGAAAAACGCCCGCGCCTATGACACCTTCTATCAGGCGCTGATCAGCCAGGTGAAGATCCATAACGTGACAGCACTTCTGAGCATGGAAGAGATCAAGGCTACCACAGCCTTGCCACTCTGACCAAGGCCGGGGGCTTTGCCCCCGGACCCCCAGGATATTTTCAGACAGAAAATGAGGGCGCGGGCTCTGCCTTCATTTTCTGTCTCAAAATATCCTCAGGGGGTGAATGGCCGTTAGGCCAGAGGGGGCGCGAGCGCCCCCTTTCTGTTCAGTCGCGGCGGACCATCAGCTGTTCAAGACCATGGAAGTGGTAGACATTTCCGTAGCGCGGCGGGGCTGCGAGGCGCAAGCCGGGCAGGCGCTGGAACAGCAAGGGCAGGGCGATCTGCAGTTCAAGCCGGGCCAGAGGGGCACCGACGCAGAAATGGATGCCGGCGCCGAAGCTGGTATTGGGTTTTTGCGGGCGGTTCGGCTGGAACTTTGACGGGGTGTCGAAGGCGGCCGGGTCGCGGTTCGCGGCAGCGAGCAAGAGTTGGATTTCACTGCCTTTCGGCAGTGTTGTGCCCATGACCTCCACCTCTTCATAGACTTGCCGTGTGAAGATATGGAGGGGTGGGTCGTAGCGCAGGATCTCTTCCACCGTACCTTCGATGCTCTCGGGGGTGAGGGCCGTGGGCGGGGTGCGGGTTTCGAGCAGGGTTTTCACGCCATTGCCGAAGCTGTGGACCGTGGCTTCATGGCCAGCGTTCAAGAGCAAGATGCAGGTGGTGATCAGCTCCTCCGTGTTGAGCTTTTCGCCCGCCTGTTCCGCCGCGATCAGGGCAGTGATCAGGTCGTCGCCGGGGGATTTGCGGCGCACGTCCACATAGGCGCGCATGAAGCCCACAAAGGCCTCTGTCGCGGCGACAGCGGCGTCTTCACGCGCGCGGTCGCGTCCGGCTTGATACATGCCGACCATTGCGTTGGACCAGCGGAGCAGGTCGTCCCCCATCTCTTCGGGGACACCCAGCAGGCGGGCGATGATGATTACGGGCAGGCGCTGGCCGAAATGTGTGAGCAGGTCGAACTCGCCCTCTGGGAGAGCGTCGATCAGTTGATGGGTCAGGGTCTCGATCTCTGGCGCGAGCGCCGTGATCCGGCGTGAGGTGAAGGCGCGCAGCACGAGGCTTCTGAGCCGGGTATGGCGGGGCGGCTCCAGCTCAAGCATCGAATGTGCCTCGACCGCATAGAAGGGGGCGAGGTGTTCGGGGATGGACATGCGCTTTTCCGGTGGCACTTCGCGCCCCAGACGGCGGTCGCGGAAAAGCGCATTCACCACTGCGTAATTGCCGGTCGAGATGCAGCCATAGTCCTCCCACAGGAAGAACGGGCCCGCCGCGCGCGCGCGTTCGTAAAACGGGTAGGGGTTTTGCACGAAAGCGGGGTCGAGCGGGGATTGCGAGAGGCTTTGCATCATTATCCTGTGGTCACTTGCCGGGCGGGGCCGGATTGCGCCAGCAGCACACCGGCGCCAACAACGGCGGCGCCAAGCGCCTGGGTCCAGTTCCAGGGATCGCCAAGCAGGAACAGGAAGAACATCACATAGAAGGGGGCGGCGTTGATGTGCATCGATCCAAGGCCAATGCCGATATGGCCGATCGAGGCGATCCAGAGAATTTGCGAAAAGGCCATTGCCAGCAGGCCGTAAACCAGCAGTGCGCCAAGTTCGGGCAGACCAAGGGCGGCCCAGTCAGGCCCCGGCGCCCCCAGGACCAACGAGACCGCCGCCGCGATCGCGGTCGCGATGGCCGCCCCGGCAAGGGTCAGCGCTGTCCGCCCGAGAGGGGTCAGCGCCGGGAAAGACGTCACGGTCATGCGAGAGCCCAGGGTATAAGCGATGATCGAGGCCAGGGCGCAAAAGGCCCCAAGGCCCATATCGAGGCTGCCGACTGCTGCGCCATAGGCCATCAGCCCGCCGACGATCGAGAGCGCGAGCCCCAGAACCATCGCAAGGCTGAGCCGACGGCCATCCGCAACGCATTCGATGCCGATGCCGACCAGGGGCATGGCCGCTGAAACGACCGCCACGGTCACGGCGTCGGTTTCGCGCTGCGCCAGCACCAGCAGAAAGGCGCCCAAGCCCAAAGTGCCACCGCCGATCAGGATCCCGCGGCCCCAGGCCGCCCCGCGAACGGCGGCCCGCCCGTCCAAGAGGAACCAAACCGGCAACATGACCGTAGCCGCCACCGCCATGCGTGCCGCCGTCAGCAGCAAGGGCGGCACTGACCCGATCAGCATATCGGCGGCAGGCAGGCCCATGGCCCAGACAAGCATCGACAGCAGGCAGAGCGCATTGGCTTGTAAAGGGGTCACAATGGCCTCGGTCATGAAAAGACCGGGGCAGATTGCCCCGGTCCTTGGCTTGCGGCTGTCCTCAAAGCGACGTTTCCCGCCGCAAACGGTGAATTCACGCTGCGGAAAGCGCCGTTACGATTGCGCCGAAATCGGCGGCCTTCAGGCTCGCCCCTCCGACCAGAGCCCCGTCGACATCGCCGACAGCGAAAATCTCGGTCGCATTCGAAGGTTTGACCGAGCCGCCATAGAGAAGGCGCATCCCGCGGGCGGTTTCGCCAAAGCGCGCGGTCAGTTCGCGGCGCATGAAGGCATGCACGTCGGCGATCTCGTCCAGCGTGGGCGTGCGGCCCGTGCCGATGGCCCAGACCGGTTCATAGGCGATGACGGTGTTTTCGGCGGACGCGCCTTCGGGAACGGACCCGGCGAGTTGGGTGCCGACCACGTCGAGCGTACGACCGGCATCCCGTTCGGCCTCGGTTTCGCCCACGCAGACTACGGCAATAAGACCGGCGGCCCAGGCGGCCTCGGTCTTGGCACGCACCAGCGCATCAGTTTCACCATGATCGGCGCGGCGTTCGGAATGGCCGAGGATCACATGGCTTGCCCCGGCATCGGCCAGCATGGCGGCCGAAATGTCGCCGGTATGCGCGCCCGCGGTCTTGGTGTGGCAATCCTGGCCACCCACCCGCAGCGCAGTGCCTGCAGCCAGATCGGCCATCTGGCCCAAGAGCGTTGCCGGCGGGCAAAGCAGCATCTCGCATCCGGGGGCAGGGTGGGCTGCGATAAGCGCCTTGACCTCGGCCAAGGCGGCGGCAGTGCCATTCATCTTCCAGTTACCGGCTGCAAGTTTCTGCATGAGATCCTCCCGTCAAATCACCAGCGGCCTTATGCCACTCTCTGACACGGGGGGAAAGAGTTTGCGGTAACAGCCAAAGGATCAGGCTGCCGGTTGATCCTTGAATTTGATGGATTCACCGCAACCGCAGGCCTCGGCCACATTGGGATTGTTGAAGCGGAACCCGGCCTCAAGCGCCGAGATCTGATAGTCGATCTCGGTCCCGATCAGGAACATCTGCGCCATGGGCGCGATGAAGACGCGCGCCCCATCCTGTTCGACGATTTCATCATGGGGGTTCACCTCGGACACATAGTCCATGGTATATTCCATCCCCGCGCAGCCGCCCTTCTTCACACCGATGCGAAGCCCCTGCGCCGCCTGCTTTTCCATCAGACGCGCAATCTGCTTTGCAGCCATCGGGGTCAAGGTCACGGCCTGTTTGCCGGGAATGCCGAACATCGGAAGATCCTTTCGCTATGTCCTGAACATAGGTTTTCTCGCGGCCGTTCTCAAGACCGCGGACGGCGGCTGCGAAAAAAGCCCCCGAGGGGGCTTTGATCTTACATGAAACCGAGTTCGAGCCGCGCCTCGTCCGACATCATGTTCATCCCCCAGGGCGGATCAAAGGTCATCTGCACCTGCACCGATTTCACACCGGGCAGCGCCTCGACTGCATCGGTGACCCAGCCCGGCATTTCGCCTGCGACGGGGCAGCCGGGGGCGGTCAGCGTCATCACGATGTTCACATCACCTTCGCCGTTGATTTCAACGGTATAGACCAATCCCAGGTCATAGATATTGACCGGAATTTCAGGGTCAAAAACGGTGCGGCAGGCATCAACCACGCTCTCGTAGAGCGGGTGATCCGTGGTCGAAGGCTTGATCAGCGGGGCGCCTTCGAGGGGGGGCGTTTGATCGGTCATATCAGTCTCATGGATTTCTTGAGGGAATATATAGGATTTCCCCCGGCGAAGGTCCAGTGCCCGTCAGAACAACCGTCGCGCAAGCCCTGTGCGGATTAGCAGCCCGGTCATGGCCAGCGCCGTGACAAGGGTCAGACCGAAGATCACCGGATGAGACAGATCTGTCAGCCGGAACAGCAGGGCGCAGGGGATGATATGGGTGAAATAGAGCCCCGAGGACCAGAGGCCCAGCGACGGCCCCGAACTGCCCGGCAGCTTCAGCGCCAGCATGACCAGCAACGGCGCGGCCAGCAGAAGCGACAGAAGATTGTCATGCCCCACCCCCAGCGGCGCGATCCGGGCAAGCCCCAGCGACTCGGCCAGAACCAGCGCCACGGCACCCGTTGCCGCAATCGCCAATGCCCGCAGGTCACACCGGCCGACAAGGTCATGGCGCCGGATCATATAGCCCAGCAACAGGAACGGCAGGCCCAGCGTCAGACCATTGCGGTGGAAATGCGGGCTGACCCAAGGGTCGATCTGGTCCCAGGCGACGCCCCAGGTAATCGCCGCCCCGATCAGATAGCAGATGCCGCCCAAGGTCAGCAGAGCCGCGGTTGACCAATATCGCGTCAGCCCCGCCAAAGCCGCAGCAAGCGTCAGCCCGGACAGATACCACAGGTGCCAATAGCCGAGGAGCAGCTCGCGCCAGAATCCAAGGGGCGTTTGCGCGGCATAATACACCCAGGAAATCGGCAGGTAGATCACCATCCACAGCGCAAACAGCGTGGCCGTGCGCCGCAGATAGCCGATGACACGACCTGACTGGGCCGTCGAATAGAAGAAATAGCCATTGATGACAAAGAAAACCGGCACGGCCAGGCGATAGATGCCCTCCCCGGTCAACAGAATGGCCGTGCGACCAAAGGGGTGGAAGGGATTGGAATGGATCCCCACCACCATGACCGCCATCGCGATCTTCAACAGGTCAAGGGCGCGGCTGCGCGCAACCATGCTCATCCGGCCCTGCCGTCATCCGGGCTCAGAACGGAATTTCGTCGTCCATGTCGCTGCGGCCGCCGCCGAAGCCACCGCCGCTCTGGCCGCCCGCGCCGCCGCGCGATCCGCCGCCAAAGCTGCTTCCGCCGGACCGCCCGCCACCATAGCCGCCGCCCGAGCCGCCTTCGTAATCGCCGCCACCATAGCCGCCGCCCTGGTCGTCATAGCCGCCCGAAGCTGCGCCACCGCCGCTGCCGCCCCCATCCCGGCCATCCAGCAGCGTCAGCTCCCCGCGATAGGGGCGCAGCACGATCTCGGTGGTGTAGCGGTCCTGGCCCGACTGGTCCTGCCATTTGCGGGTTTCCAGCGCGCCTTCGATGTAGACCTTGCTGCCCTTGCGCAGATACTGCTCGGCAATCTTGGCCAGCGGTTCACTGAAAATCGCGACCGAATGCCATTCGGTGCGCTCCTTGCGCTCACCGCTGTTGCGGTCGCGCCAGGTCTCCGAGGTCGCGATCCGCAGGTTCACCACCTTGCCGCCGTTCTGGAAGCTCCGCACCTCGGGATCGCGCCCGAGATTGCCCACGATGATGACCTTGTTGACCGAACCTGCCATGTCCGCTTCCTCGAATCGCTGCGCCTGCCAAGTCTGGCCTGCTTCTGGTTACCAATGTCTTTCGACGGTTGCAGATCGTCTAGCAGGGGGCGGGCCCAAGGGCAACGCCGCAGCACCCGCAGGCACCTTCCCGCCGACACCCCGCCATTCCATCTGGCAGCACGGCAGGGAATCGCTATAGTTTGCCGCGCAGAGCTTTTGAGAAGGTGTTGGATGCGTCGTGTTTCCGCGTTGATCGTGGTCGTGGCCGCCCTTGCGGCCGTTCCCGCAAGTGCCGAAGGTCTCCGCCTCTCCGGATCGACCAAATCTCGCGCAACCCTCTTTCAGTCGCAGACCGCGCTGCTGGATGGTCGCCTCGCCAAACAATACGAAGGCTCCGTCCGTCTCACCCCGAAACCCCCGCTTCTGGAACAGGCCAGCGCCGTTTCGGTTCCCCGCTTCTCGGGCCGCTACAAGGGGGAATATCTCGAAGTTGCCAAGAACATGGCCCGCCGCCATGGCGTGCCGGAAGATATCTTCCTCCGTCTCGTGCAGCAGGAAAGCGGCTGGAACGCCGGTGCTGTCTCCCCCAAGGGCGCGACAGGCTTGGCCCAACTCATGCCCGATACCGCCCGCCTCCTGCGCGTCGACATCAACGACCCGCATGAAAACCTCGAAGGCGGCGCGCGCTATCTGTCGATGATGTATTCCAAATTCGGCAGCTGGCGCCTCGCCCTTGCTGCCTATAACGCAGGTCCCAAGGCCGTTGAACAGCACGGCGGCATCCCGCCCTATGCCGAAACGCAAAACTACGTGAAGGTCATCCTCGGCAGCTGACCCCCATTTTCTGTCCCAAAATATCCTCAGGGGGTGAATTGCCGCAGGCAAGAGGGGGCGCGAGCGCCCCCTTTCCGCTTCACTCCAGCGCGCCGGCAGCCGAAATCCGGGTCTTGCCCCCCAGATAGGGATGCAGCGCCGCGGGCAGCTCAACCGAACCATCCGCCTGCTGACCGTTCTCCAGCACCGCAATTAGGCAGCGCCCGACCGCCAGACCCGAGCCATTGAGCGTATGCACGAATTCGGGCTTGCCCCCCGCCGCCGGGCGGAAGCGGGCATTCATCCGACGCGCCTGGAAATCACCGCAGACCGAGACCGAGCTGATCTCGCGATAGGTGTTCTGCCCCGGCAGCCAGACCTCGAGGTCATGGGTCTTCTGCGCGCCAAAGCCCATGTCCCCGGTGCAGAGCACGATGGTGCGATAGGGCAGGCCCAACTTTTCCAGAATGTTTTCGGCGCAGCGCGTCATGCGGTCATGTTCCGCAAGGCTCGTCTCGGGCGTGGTGATCGACACCATCTCGACCTTCTCGAACTGGTGCTGGCGCAGCATCCCGGTGGTGTCCTTGCCCGCCGAACCCGCTTCCGACCGGAAGCATTGGGTATGGGCGGTCATGCGGATCGGCAGGCTGCCTTCCTCCAGAATGTCACCCGCGACCGTATTGGTCAGCGTGACTTCCGAGGTCGGGACGAGCCACCAGCCATTGGTGGTCTGATAGCTGTCCTCGGCGAATTTCGGCAGCTGGTTGGTGCCATACATCGCCTCTTCCTTCACCAGGACCGGGGTCCAGGTTTCGGTCAGGCCATGGTCCGACACATGGGTATCCAGCATGAACTGCGCGAGCGCGCGATGCACACGGATCACGGCGCCGCGCAGCACCACGAAGCGCGAACCGGAAAGCTTGGCCGCCGTGGCGAAGTCCATGCCCGGCTTCACGCCTTCAATGTCGAAATGCTCTTTCGGTGCGAAATCGAAGGCGCGGGGGGTGCCCCAGCGACGGATTTCCACATTCCCGGTTTCATCCGCGCCCTCGGGCACTTCCGCAAGCGGGCTGTTTGGGATGCGCAGCAGCAGGTCGCGCAGGCGCTGGTCCTCGGCCTCGGCCTCGGCGCTCATGCGGGCAACCTCGGCCTTCTTCTCGGCCACCAATGCGCGCAGACGTTCGAATTCCGCATCATCGCCGCGGCCTTTGGCGGCCCCCACCTCTTTCGAGGCGGCGTTCTGCGCGGCCTGCGCGGTCTCGGCGGCCAGGATCTTACTGCGGCGGGCCTCGTCGATGGCCAGCACCTCGGATGACATCGGCGACAGCCCCCGGCGCGCCAGGGCGGCGTCAAAGGCAGCGGGGTTTTCGCGGATCGCGCGGATGTCATGCATATCTGTCACCTTTCCTTGCAGGTGATCTTCATATGCAACATCGGCGCGGCCGGGTGAAGGGGAAACCGGACCCCGTCACGACCCCGGCCCGCGCGGTGGGGGCGCGGATGCTTGGCACCTTCTGGACCTTTGGCCGGGCCCGCCCATCCGGCCGAAGGTATCGACAGGCGGGGCTGGGGGGCTTGGCCCCGGTGCCGATCACCCCCATTTGATCGACGGGCCCCCTGCCTTGCCAAGTAACAAGGGCAGGGCTAGGGTGCGCCACCAAAATGCCGGGGGCCCCGGCGTGACACAAAGACAAGACGAGGACGCTTCATGTTCGTGACCCCCGCTTTCGCCCAGGCCGCCGGTGCCTCTGGCGGTGCCGCCGCTTTCACCAGCTTCGTGCCGCTGATCCTGATCTTCGGGATCATGTATTTCCTGCTGATCCGTCCGCAGCAGAAGAAGATGAAAGACCACAAGACCATGGTCGATGCGCTGCGCCGCGGGGATCAGGTGCTGACCCAGGGCGGCCTGATCGCCAAGGTCGTGAAGGTGCATGACGACGGCATTCTGGAAGTCGAGATCGCCCAGGGCGTGATCGTGCGCACCCCGCGCCAGACCATCGCCCAGGTGATGAACAAGACCGAACCGGCCGTGGCCAAGTAAGCCCCGGCCCTGAACCCTCCGTGGCGCGGGTGTCCCCGCGCCGCCGCATATCCGCCTAACGGAAGTCCGAGATGAGCGAGACCCCCTTCTGGAAAAGTGCATTGGTCTGGGGGCTCGTGCTCCTTGGCCTCGCCTTTGCAGCCCCCAACCTGTTCTATGACCGGGTTGAAAAGCATAATGACGCCGTCGCCGCCATCGAGGCTGCCAACGGGATCGCAACCCCTGACCAAGAGGCCGCGCGCGCGCTGTGGCCGGATTGGGCGCCTTCGGCCATCGTGCCGCTTGGGCTTGATCTGCGGGGCGGGGCGCATCTGCTGGCCGAGGTGCAGGTCGCGGATGTCTATGCCGCCCGCATTGATGCCATGTGGCCCGACGTGCGCGATGCGCTGCGCGACGTGCGTGATCAGGTCGGCAATGTGCGCAGGCAGCCTTCGGTCGAAGGCGTGCTGCGGGTCGCCATCTCGAACCCCGAGGGCATGGCCGTCGCGCTGGAGAAGGTGAAGGCGCTTGCCACGCCGGTCGTCAGCCTCACCGGCATCGGCCAGAACGACATCGAGGTCAGCGCCGAGGGCACCGAGATCATCGTGCAGCTTTCCGAGGCCGAGCGTATCGCCACGGATCAGCGCACCATCCAGCAAAGCCTTGAAATCATCCGTCGCCGCGTCGATGAGGTTGGCACCCGCGAACCCACGATCCAGCGTCAGGGTGAAGACCGCATCCTGATCCAGGTGCCTGGCATCGGATCGGCGGCCGAGCTGAAATCGCTGATCGGCACCACCGCCAAGCTGACCTTCCAGCCGGTCGTGCGCATCACCCAGGACGCCGCCACCAACCCCGGCCCGCGCGAGGCGCTGCTGCCCGCGATGGACCAGCCCGGCACCTATTACGTGGTGGAAAAGACCCCCGTCGTCACCGGCGAAGAGCTGACCAATGCCCAGCCCGCCTTTGACCAGAACGGCAAGCCCGCCGTCGAATTCCAGTTCGACCCGACCGGCGCGCGCAAATTTGGCGACTATACCGCCAACAATATCGGCAAGCCTTTCGCCATCGTCCTCGACGATGAGGTGATTTCGGCCCCGGTGATCCAGAGCCATATCCCCGGCGGGCGCGGCATCATCACGGGCAGCTTCACCGTGGAGGAAAGCACCGAACTTGCAGTGCTGCTGCGCGCCGGCGCCCTGCCGGCCGAGATGACCTTCCTTGAAGAACGGACCATCGGCCCGGAACTCGGCGCGGACAGCATCGCAGCCGGTCAGACGGCCGCGCTGGTCGGCGCCTCGCTTGTGGCGGCCTATATGATTGCCTCCTACGGCATCTTCGGCACCATGACCATCATGGCGCTGGCGATCAACATCGCCATCATCTTCGCGGTTCTCTCCCTGATCGGGGCCACGCTGACCCTGCCGGGCATCGCGGGGATCGTGCTGACCATGGGCATGTCGGTCGATGCCAACGTGCTGATCTATGAACGCGTGCGCGAGGAACTGCGCGAAGGCAAATCCCCCGCCGCCGCCATGGACATCGGCTTTAGCAAGGCACTGTCGGCGATCATGGATTCGAACGTAACGGGCCTGATCACCGCGTTGATCATGTTCTTCATCGGCTCGGGTCCGGTGCGGGGCTTTGCCGTGACCTCGGTCATCGGCATCTTCACCGCCATGTTCACCGCCGTCTATGTGACGCGGGCGATCATCGCCATCTATCTCGGGTGGCGTCGCCCGAAAACGATCATCGTTTAAGGAGCGGAACCCATGGCTTTCCGTCTGAAACTGGTTCCCACGACAACCAACATCGATTTCTTCCGCTGGCAGTGGATCACCTTCGGCATTTCGGTGTTGGCGGTGGTCGTTTCGCTGATCTCGGTTGCAGTGATCGGGCTGAACTTCGGTGTCGACTTCAAGGGCGGCACCACCATCCGCACCGAAAGCAACCAGAATGTCGAAATCGCCGTCTACCGCGAGGCGCTGGACAAGCTGGGCCTCGGGGAAGTCTCGATCACCGAGGTTTTCGACCCCTCGTTCCGGGCCGACCAATTCGTCAAGATGCTGCGCGTCGCCCCGCAAGATGGCTATGAGGCCGTCACCCCCGAGGTCATCACCGAGGTCGAAGAGGCGCTGAAGGCCGTCGATCCGGCGATCACCTTCCCCTCGGTCGAATCCGTGGGCCCCAAGGTATCGAGCGAACTGATCTGGAAGGCGCTTCTTTCGGTCGCGGCCGGGTCGGCGGGGATCTGGATCTACGTCTGGCTGCGGTTCGAATGGCAATTCGCCGTGGGCTGCGTGGCGGCCCTGATCCATGACGTGATCGTCACGGTGGGGGTCTTCTCGATCTTCCAGTTGAAGTTCGACCTGACCATCGTGGCGGCGCTGCTTACCATCCTTGGCTATTCGGTCAACGATACCGTCGTGATCTTTGACCGGCTTCGCGAAAACCTTGCCAAATACAAGACCATGCCGCTGCGCGACATGATGAACCTCACCACGAACGAGACGCTCTCGCGCACGATCATGACGGCGACGACGACCTTCCTCGCGTTGCTCGCGCTGTTCATCTTTGGCGGCGACGTGATCCGCGGCTTCGTCTTTGCCATGCTGTTCGGCGTGGTGATCGGCACCTATTCGACGCTCTATGTGGCCAAGAACATCGTGCTGATGCTGGGCGTGGACCGCAGCGAGAAGCAAAAGAAGGAACGGGCAAAGGGCGATCATGAATTCGCCAATATCGACGCCTGAGGCAAAGGGGGCAGGGCCATGCGACTGACCGAAATCACCTATAGCGAGGCGCAGCCGGTCGAGGGCTATGGCCCCGGTTTCTTCCGCATCGGTGGCAAGGTGCTGCAAGGCCCGGTCATCATCACGCCCTGGGATGCCGGGTCCTGGGGCGGGCTTGCAGATCTGGATCCGCTGCTGGCGCTGGCCGACCGGATCGACGTCTTGTTCCTTGGCATGGGTGCGGATATCGCCCATGCCCCCGCCGATCTGCGGACCAGGGTCGAGGCGCTGGGTCTGGGGCTTGAGGTCATGTCCTCTCCCGCGGCCTGCCGCACCTATAACGTGCTGCTGTCAGAGGGGCGGCGCGTCGCGCTGGCGCTGCTGCCGGTCTGACCCGCCTTCCTGTTGACGCCTTGCAAGGCCCCGTCTGCCGGTTTGTCGCAGGCGGGGCCTTTCGCTTTGCCTGCGGGCGCACAATCGGCTAGGCATGGGGGCATGGATTTTGTCGTGTCTGATCTTGCGGTTGCGCGTGGAGGGATCTGCGTCCTCGAAGGGGTGAACTTCACCCTGCGCCCCGGTGCTGCGCTGGTCTTGCGCGGGCCGAACGGGGTGGGCAAGACCACGCTTCTGCGGACCCTTGCGGGCCTGCAGCCACCGCTGGAAGGGCAGATCTCTGCCCCGCCCGAGGCGATTGCCTATGCCGCCCATGCCGATGGCCTGAAGGGCACGCTCAGCGTGACCGAAAACCTCGAATTCTGGGCGGCGGTGCATGGCACGCGGGGCATTGATCACGCGCTTGACCGTATGAACCTGCGCGACTTGCGCGACCGCCGCGCGGCGAACCTTTCGGCCGGGCAAAAGCGCCGTCTGGGGCTGGCGCGGCTTCTGGTCAGCGGCCGCCCGATCTGGATGCTGGATGAACCGACCGTGAGCCTCGATGTCGCCTCGGTCGCGCTCTTTGCCGGGGTGGTGCGTGACCATCTGGGGCAGGGCGGCTCCGCCCTTATGGCCACCCATATCGACCTGGGCCTGTCCGAGGCCGCGGTGCTGGACCTTGCGGCCTTCCGCGCGCAGGGCCGGGTGCAGGCGGCCCATGGGTTTGATGAGGCTTTCGCATGATCGCCCTTTTGCTGCGCGATCTGCGGTTGGCCATGCGGGCCGGGGGGGGCTTCGGCCTGGGCCTCGCCTTCTTCCTGCTGGTGGCGGTGCTGGTGCCGCTGGGGGTTGGACCCGAGGGCGGGGTTCTGGCCCGGATCGCGCCGGGCATCCTGTGGGTCGGGGCGCTGCTGGCCTGCCTCCTCAGCCTCGACCGGCTCTTTGCGCTGGATCATGAGGATGGGTCGCTTGACTTGCTGGCCACCGCGCCCATCCCGCTGGAGGGCGTGGTGGCCATCAAGGCGCTGGCACATTGGCTGGTGACGGGCCTGCCGCTGACGCTGGCCGCGCCGCTTTTGGGGGTGCTGCTGCACCTGCCGGACAGCGGGCAGGTCTGGCTGGTGGCCTCGCTCGCCGTCGGGACGCCCGCGCTCTCCTCCATCGGGGCCTTTGGCGCGGCGCTGACCGTGGGGCTCAAGCGCGGCGGGCTGCTTCTCAGCCTGCTGGTGCTGCCTCTCTATGTGCCGACGCTGATCTTTGGCGCCGAAATCATCAAGCGCGGGGCGGCAGGCATGGCGGTCGAGGTGCCGCTCCTGCTGCTTGCCGGTATCACGCTGGGGGCGGCGGCGGCCTTGCCCTTTGCTTCGGCGCTGGCGCTGCGTATCAATCTCAGGTGAGGGGCGCGGATGCCCCTTGTCGCACTCCCCTCAACGATCTAGCGAGAGCCCATGTCGATCTGGGAATATGCCAATCCGAAAAAGTTCATCGCCACGGCGCAGAGGGTGCTGCCCTGGGTCGCCACCGGTGCGGCTGTCGCGCTGATCATGGGGCTGATCTGGGGCTTTTTCTTCACCCCGGATGACTACAAGCAGGGATCGACCGTCAAGATCATCTTCCTGCATGTGCCCGCCGCGATGATGGCGATCAATGCCTGGGTGATGATGCTGGTGACCAGTCTGGTCTGGCTGGTACGCCGCCACCATGTCAGCGCGCTGGCCGCCCGTGCCGCAGCCCCCGTGGGCATGACCTTCACGCTGATCGCGCTGGCGACCGGCGCCTTCTGGGGCCAGCCGATGTGGGGCACCTGGTGGGAATGGGACCCGCGGCTGACCTCGTTCCTGATCCTGTTCCTGTTCTATCTGGGCTATGTCGCCTTGTGGGAGGCGGTCGAAAATCCCGATACCGCCGCTGATCTGACCGCCGTCCTTTGCATGGTCGGGTCTGTCTTTGCGGTGCTGTCGCGCTACGCAGTGAAGTTCTGGAACCAGGGCCTTCATCAAGATTCGACCATTCTGAAAGTGGGGGAAAAAGATCCGCTCGACCCCGCCTATTATTGGCCGCTGGCGGTCTGCATTGCAGGGTTCATCCTGTTGTTCGTGGCGCTGGTGCTGCTGCGGACGATCACGGAAATCCGCCTGCGCCGCCTTGCGGTCATCGAAGCACGAGAGAGACTGGGATCATGATGCCCGATCTGGGGAAATATGCCGTTACGGTGTTGTCGTCCTACGGGGTGACGCTGGTTCTGCTGGCAGGGCTGGTGGCCCTGTCTTGGGCGCGCCATCAGCGCGTGCGCCGCGCGTTGCAACAGGCCGAAGCCCGCACCGGGCGGGAGGGGTAAGATGAACCGCATTCTGATGTTCCTGCCGCTGGTGGTGGTGCTGGGCTTTCTGGGCGCCATTGCCCTGCCGAAACTGGTGCAGAACGCCGAAGATCCGGCCTCGGCCGAGGCGCTGCCCTCGACGCTGGTCGGGCGTCCTGCGCCGGTCTTGCAGGTAGAGCCGCTGGGCAGCCACCCTGCGCTGACCGATGCCGCGCTGCGCGCGCCGGGGGTGAAGCTGGTGAATTTCTGGGCAAGCTGGTGCGCTCCGTGCCGGGCCGAACATCCGATGCTGAAGCAGCTGCAAAGCGAGGGCATCGTGATCCACGGCATCAATTACAAGGACAAGCCCGAGAACGCCGAGGCCTTCCTGACCGAGCTTGGCAATCCCTACGCGACGCTGGGCACCGATGCCGGGCGCAACGCCCTGGATTGGGGCGTCTACGGCGTGCCCGAAACCTATGTCATCGACGGGAAGGGCCAGGTTGTCACCCGTTTCGCAGGCCCGATCACCAAGCAAGAGCTGGAGCGTGTGATCCGCCCTGCCATCGCGCAGGCGCTGGCCCAAGGCGACTGATCAGCCTGTCAGCAGCAGGGCCGACAAAAACAACCAAGGCAGCTCGGGCAGCGGCAAGCTGGCCAGCCCGGCACGAATGAAGGTGGTGATCGGTGTCATGCAACGCTCCGCCAAGGGGGATTGGTGGACAGATTGCGTGGAACAGATGAAGAACTTCTGAAGCGGCTGGCTCGTGGACGAAACAGTTTGTCCGTCCGAAGGATCAGATGAACGCGATCTCGGCCCGGTCGAACTCGGCCGCTGTCAGCCCCTGAAGCGTCAGCGTTGCCCCAGAATCCGTCATAACGGTCAGCATGCCATTGCCGATGAACAGGCTATGCGCCAGCACATCCGCACGCGACGAGAGCCCGTCAATCCCGGCGAACACAAGACGATCCCCTTCAGCCACCGAGAAATCGTTAATATCGGCGCGGCCCCAATCATCATCTGCGGTGACGGGATGAATTTCGAACGTGTCGGCGCCGGTACCACCCGTCAGGGACGCACGACCGGATGTCGCCACCAGACGGTCATCGCCCGCGCCGCCCTGAAGCGTGTCGTGGCCATGCCGTGCATTCAGCGCATCATTCCCGGCATTGCCCTGCAGAAGGTCGCTGCCAAAGCCACCGGAGAGGCGATCATTGCCGACGCCACCGGTGATCGAGTCATTCCCGCCACCCCCGAACAGGGCATCGTTGCCGATACCGCCGCCCAGATTGTCATTCCCCAGCCCGCCTTCGATGCGATCATCCCCGGCGTTGCCATAAAGGCGGTTCGCCACCCCGTCGCCCGTGATGCTGTCGGCCCGATGGCTGCCCAGAACATTCTCAATCCCCATGATCGGGTGATCAGTCTGAGCTTCGTGCCCGATCGCCCACATGCGCTGCGCGGCCAGATCAACAACGCGACCCGACATATAGAGGCTGAGGTCGACCAGATCATTGCCGGCACCACCGTAGCAGGCGCCACAGTCATTCTCGATGATCAGCACATCATTGCCGTCACCGCCATAAAGCGTGGCATCGCCCGAGGTCACCGAAAGGGTATCATTCCCAAGACCGCCTTCCAGCGTTGCCTGATAGGCACCGGTGTTGATCACGTCTGCGCCGCGACTGCCGATGAAATGAAACTCGTCCGAAATCACGCTGACGGTTTCAAAACCGCGCACCGTCATGCCGCCTACCTGCCGCGGCCCGGTGCCGGTGACGCCCGACCAGTCAAGCGTGTATGAGCCTTCATCATGCATCTGCAGCGTGTCATTGCCGACGCCACCGTCAACCGTCAGGGCCACGGTGGACGAATCGACGTGCAGAAAGTCAGCGCCGCCGCCCATGTTGACGGACTTGAGCTCGTGCATCCGGAAGAGGTTGAGCGTGGTGACATCGTCATCATTCCCCCCCTCAAGCACCTCTACCTGATGCCAGAACCATTCCACGAAGGTGGTGTTCGAAATCCCGTCGCCCCGCGACAGCGCCTGTGCGACGCGCAGGAAGCTTTGCGCCGAGACGTCCAGTCCGGTCAGGTGAAAGGCGCGACCCTCTTGATCGCGCAGGGTAATTTCAGTGAGGCGTCCTTCAAGGCGACCTGCCTCAGTCATCCGCAGCCCGGTCCCCACCAAGTCGCAGGTTGTATTCATCGAGAAAGAGGACGATTCCTGCAGCAGGCGGATGCTGATGGTTGCCGTGCGCCCGTCGCCGTTGTCCGTTGCCGTCACGCGCGGGGCAAATCCGAACGGCAGCATCCAGATGCTGTCAAAGACACGACCAAAGTCGCGAGACAGACTGAGATGCGCCACTTCTGGGACTCCCATGGCAAATACTTCCCTCATTACTGTCAGAAGAAATGCGCCACAGATGCACGAATGTCAATATAATGACCGAAAGGATAGGTAAGATTTGACTTTTGAGCGGCAAATTCCTGCCGCAACCCTGCCTTGAAAACAAGCGCATTCCACTGCCGCGCACAACAAAAAGGGCACCCCGGAGGGTGCCCTTTGTCGTTTTTGCGATCCCGGATCAGGCCGAGGCGAGATCACGCAGCACGTAATGCAGCACGCCGCCATGTTCGACGTATTCGATCTCGATTTCCGTATCGATGCGGCACTTGATCTGGATCGTCTTGGTGGACCCATCCGCATAGGTGATGTGGCACGGCACCAGCGAGAGCGGCTTCAGATCGCCATCAAGACCTTCGATCGACACGACCTCATCGCCCTTCAGACCCAGGGTCTTGCGGGTGTCGCCGCCGGTGAACTCGAACGGGATCACGCCCATGCCGACCAGGTTCGAACGGTGGATACGCTCGAACGACTCGGCGATCACGGCCTTGACGCCCAGAAGCGCCGTGCCCTTGGCCGCCCAGTCCCGCGACGAACCGGCACCGTATTCGATGCCGCCGAAGATCACCAGCGGGGTGCCAGCGGCCTGATAGGCCATCGAGGCGTCAAAGATCGAGGTCTGCACGCCATCGGGGCCTTTGGTATAGCCGCCCTCGACGCCGTCCAGCATCTCGTTCTTGATGCGGATATTGGCGAAGGTGCCGCGCATCATCACTTCGTGGTTGCCGCGACGCGCGCCGTAGGAGTTGAACTCCGACACCGGCACCTGACGGTCGGTCAGGTATTTGCCCGCCGGGGTGGTCGCCTTGAACGACCCTGCCGGGCTGATGTGGTCGGTGGTGATCATGTCGCCCAGCAGCGCCAGAACGCGCGCGCCGGTGATATTGCTGATCACGCCCGGCGTCTTGGACATGCCTTTGAAGTAGGGCGGGTTCTGGATGTAGGTCGAGCTTGCCGGCCAGTCGTAGGTTTCGCTGTCGGTGGTTTCCACCGCCTGCCACTTTTCGTCGCCCTTGAAGACATCGGCGTATTTCTTGAGGAAGGCCTCACGGGTGACAACTTCATGCACCAGATCGGCGATTTCCTTGTTGGTCGGCCAGATGTCTTTCAGGTAAACCGGCTGCCCGTTCGACCCGGTGCCCAGCGGCTCGGTCGTCAGGTCGATGTTCATGTCGCCGGCCAGCGCATAGGCCACGACGAGCGGTGGCGAGGCGAGATAGTTCGCCCGCACGTCCGGCGAGATCCGGCCTTCGAAGTTGCGGTTGCCCGACAGCACGGCGGTTGCGACCAGATCACCCTCGGCAATCGCCTTCGAGATTTCCGGCTGCAGCGGACCCGAGTTGCCGATGCAGGTGGTGCAGCCATAGCCCACCAGGTTGAAGCCCACGGCGTCCAGATCTTCCTGCAGGCCAGCGGCGTTCAGATATTCCGACACCACCTGCGACCCGGGCGCGAGCGAGGTCTTCACCCAGGGCTTGCGCGTCAGGCCGAGCGCGCGCGCCTTGCGGGCCACCAGACCTGCGCCGATCAGCACATAGGGGTTCGAGGTATTGGTGCAGGAGGTGATCGAGGCGATCACGACCTTGCCCGACGACAGGGTGTAGTCCTGACCGTCGACCGCCACTTCGGTGCCCATCGGGCGCTTGAACGAGGCTTCCATTTCTTTCGCGAACGAGGCCTTGGCATCGGTCAGCGGCAGATAGTCCTGCGGGCGCTTCGGACCCGAGATTGCCGGAACGATGGTCCCCATGTCGAGATGCAGCGTCGAGGTATAGACCGGATCGTAATCCTTGCCGCGCCACATGCCGTTTTCCTTGGCATAGGCTTCGACCAGCGCAATTCGGGCCTCGTCGCGGCCGGTCTGGCGCAGGTAGCGCAGCGTTTCGTCATCGATCGGGAAGAAGCCACAGGTCGCGCCATATTCCGGCGCCATGTTGGCGATGGTCGCGCGGTCGGCGAGCGGCAGGTGATCCAGGCCTTCGCCGTAGAATTCCACGAACTTGTTGACCACGCCATGCTTGCGCAGCATCTGCACGACCTTCAGCACGAGGTCGGTCGCCGTGGTGCCTTCCATCATCTGGCCGGTCAGCTTGAAGCCGACAACCTCGGGGATCAGCATCGAGACGGGTTGGCCCAGCATCGCGGCCTCGGCCTCGATCCCGCCCACGCCCCAGCCCAGCACGGCCAAACCGTTGACCATGGTGGTGTGGCTGTCGGTGCCGACCAGCGTATCCGGGTAGGCCACTTCCTCACCGTTCTGGTCGGTGTCGGTCCAGACGGTCTGCGCGAGGTATTCGAGGTTCACCTGGTGGCAGATGCCAGTGCCGGGCGGCACCACGCGGAAGTTGTTGAACGCCTTCTGACCCCATTTCAGGAAGGTGTAGCGTTCCATGTTCCGCTCATATTCGCGGTCGACGTTCATCTGGAAGGCGCGGGGATGGCCGAATTCGTCGATCATCACCGAATGGTCGATCACCAGATCGACGGGGTTCAGCGGGTTGATCTTCTGGGCATTGCCGCCCAGACCCAGAATGCCGTCGCGCATCGCGGCGAGGTCCACCACGGCAGGAACGCCGGTGAAATCCTGCATCAGCACGCGGGCCGGACGGTAGGCGATTTCGCGCGGGTTCTTGCCGCCCATCTTGCCCCAGTCCGAGAAGGCCTTGATGTCGTCAACGGTGACGGTCTTGCCGTCCTCGAAGCGCAGCATGTTTTCCAGCACCACCTTCAGCGCGGCGGGAAGTTTCGAGAATTCCCCCAGACCGGCGGCTTCGGCGGCGGGGATCGAGTAATAGGCAACCTTTGCGCCGCCGGCGCTCAGGGTCTTTCTCGTTTTGCTGCTGTCGTGTCCGACGGTGACGGTCATCTGTCGCCTCCTGGCTGTGGCTCGGAAATTCGGGCTCGGGGTCTGCGTTCCCCATCGTCATGCCGCATCGCGGCGCGTGGCGCAAGGGAATCTGCTGGTGTTGTATGCAATTGTATGCCGAAAATCCAGCCCAGATTTCGGCTGGCGGCGGTGATTGGCCGAACGGCAAGCAACGCGCGCCGTGGCCGACATGCCACGGAGGCCGATCTCTCGCAAAACCTTGATTGGCGCCAGCACGGGCGCTTGGCTAGAAAGCAGGCATAGACGAGGGGAAATTCCAGCATGATGCAACGCGCATTTGGTGCCGCCTGCGGCCTCTGGCTCTGTTTTGCCACGACCCTGGCGGCAGAAGAGCATCCTGTGGTGGTGGAACTGTTCACCTCGCAGGGGTGTTCGTCCTGTCCCGGTGCGGATGTGATCTTTGCGGATCTGGCGAAACAGCCGGATGTGCTCGCCCTTGCACTGCATGTCGACTATTGGGATTACATCGGCTGGACCGACAGTTTCGGCAGCCCGCGCAATACCGAGCGGCAAAAGGCCTACGCCCGCGCCGCCGGGAGCCGCACCATCTACACCCCGCAGATGATCGTGAATGGCATGGTCCGCGTTGAGGGCAACGACCCCGAGGCCGTGGCGGGCGCCATGACGGTGCAGCGCGGGCAGGGGTCTGACGTGGCGCTGACGCTGACACGCGAACCGGGCGGGCTGCGGATCCGGGCAACCGGCCCGGAGGGTATGGCCCCGGTCCGGGTGCAGCTTGTCCGTTACAACCCATCGGAAACCGTGACCATCGAACATGGCGAAAATGCGGGTCGGACGGTGACCTACCATAATATTGTCACCGAATGGCAGGCTCTGGCCGACTGGACCGGGGAACCGGCGCTGGACCTTCTGGCTCCGCTCGAAGGCGACGATCCGGCGGCCGTCTTGTTACAGCGCGAAGGGCCGGGCGTCATCGTTGCGGCGGCAAGCCTGCCCTGACCGGACGCTATTTCCAGCGTTTGTGAATCCAGAACCACTGCGCCACATGCTGGCGCACATGCGCCTCAAGATGATCATTCAGCGCTTGGGTCATTTCCTCGGCCGTGCCGCGCGGGATCGGCGCATCGACAAGGATTTCGAAACTCAGCCCGTCGGGGCGGCGGGTGGCATAGGTCGGAACCAGCAGCGCGTCATATTTCAGCGCCAGTTCCGCCGCCGAAAGCGCCGTCTTTGCGGGCTTGCCGAAAAATTCCAGCACGGGGGCGTGTTTCATGTGCTGGTCCTGCACGATGCCCAGCATACCGCCCTTGCGCAGAAAGCGGATCATCTCGGCCATGCCCTGCCGGCCGCGCGCGAAAAGTGGCGTGCCGATACGCGAGATCGCGGCGACGTAATGGGCATTGAACCAAGGGTTCGTCATGGGGCGGTAAAGCCCGCCCACCGGAAATCCCCGAGCAATCAGCGCGGCGCGGCTTGCATCATAATTGCCGAAATGCCCGGTCACCAGCACCACGGGACGACCGCTGGCGCGCGCCTCCTCCAGCACGGCAAGGCCTGGGCCCTCGATCGGGGCCTTCGCCACGCGGGCCACAAACTCTGCGCCCGAATAAAGCTCGATCACCGTGCGGCCCACATTGTCGGGCACCGCCCGCAAAAGGCGCCTGCGCTCGGCTTCAGGCATCTCGGGGAAGATCAAGGCCAGGTTGTCGCGGATGCGGCGCTGATATCCTGCCAGCGGGGCGATGACGCGCGCGAAGATCCACCCGCAGAGCGGCACGCGCCAAGCGTAGGGCAGCAGCAGCAGGGACCGGATCAGGCCCTGCAGCACAAGGTTCTGCAGCCAGAGACTGGCCTTTTGCAGGAAGGTCGGGTCGGGTCTTGCCATGGCCTCAGCGTGCAACGCGGGTTTCGCGGTGCCAGACATAAAGACCCGCCCCCGCGATCACAAGGGCGCCGACCAGCGTCCAGACATCGGGCCATTCGTCAAACAGCAGGATGCCCCAGCCGGTCGCAAAAATGATGCCGACATAGCCGAAGGGGGCGATGGCCGCGGCCTCTGCCACGGTGAAAGCCCGGATCAGGAACATCTGCGCCAAGGCCCCTTGCGCGCCGATCAGGGCAAATTTCCACAGATCACCCGGCGCGATCTGGACAAAGAAGGTCGGCAGCGCCAGCGAGGTGAGAACCGTTCCGAACAAGGCCGAATACATGAGCGAGGTCGAGGGCCGTTCCGTGGCCCCCGCCCAGCGGGTTGCGATGGCAAAGCCTGCATAGCAGAGCGCGCAGGCCAGCGGCAGCAGCGCCGCCGGCTGAAACACACCCGCACCGGGCCGGATGATGATCAGCGCCCCGATCATGGCTGCCCCCACACCGAAGAGACGCCGCGGCCCCAGCTTCTCGTTCAGAAACAGCGCCGCGCCCAGTGTGATGAGCACCGGGTTGATATCGGCAATGGCCGTCGCCTCGGCCAGACCGACATGACCGAGGCTGAGAAAGAAGAAAGCCGTTGCCCCGAATTGAAAGAGCGACCGCAACCCCTGAAGACCGGGTCGGCTGGTGCGCAGCACCTCGGTCAGGCGCGGCAGGAAGATCAACGTCACAATGACCGTCTGGCCAGCGTAGCGCGCCCAGATCACCTGCAGTGCAGGGTAGCTTTGCACCAGATGCTTTGCCATGGCATCCATGCTGGTGAAGGTGGCGATGGCCGCAAGCATCAGCAGGATCCCACGGCGGGTGTCGGTCTGGGTCATCATCTCTCCGGGGCAGCTGCGGCGGACCCTAGGGGGCGCAGGCCCGAAGGGCAAGCGCCGCGATCTTGCTGCCATTGGACCAAGCGAGGCGCGGGGCGTCATTCCTCCTCCTCGGGCTGTCGCAGGCGCAGCTCCCCCGCGGCCTCAAGACCACGCAATTCCTCGATCAGCAGGGTCCTGGCGGCCTCGCCTTCCTTGGCGGGGATCTTGCCACGTTTGGCCATTTCCTCACGAAGCTGCTGGGCCATGCGCGGTGAGATGTTTTCAAGGATGAAGGCGGTGGCGGCCTCACGCTCGGGGTTGCCCTGCGCGGCGGAGAGCGCGGTGATCAGTGTCGGCTGATCCACCACGCGCAGCAGTTTCGGCACATCGCGGGCAGACAGGCGCTGCGGCAGATGGGCATAGGTGAAGATCGCCTTGCGCACCTCTTCGGCGAAACCTGCATCCTCTTCCGCAAGCCCGCGCAACACATCCTCGCGCGTGATTTCGGGCGCCACGTTCAGAATGGCGCCGACGCGGGCCTGTGGCGGGGTGTCGAAGGCGCGGGGGGGCTGGCTGTCAAGCTGCATCAGGAGCGACAGGCCGATGCGGCGCACCGTCCTTGGATCGACATTCCCGGTCCGCGACATGGCAAAGGCCACGCGTCGCGCCCGTTCGCCCGGCAGCTGCGACAGCAGGCGTGCAGATTTTGCCACCGGCAGTTTCGACAGCAGAATGGCCGCGACCTCGGGACTTTCGGCGTCAAGCAAGGGGGCCACCTGTTCCGGCGCGAGCGCGGCGATCCGGTCCCAGGGATCAGCATCGGGGCGAATGCCTACCTGTCGCCGCAGGCGGGATGCCGTCGCCTGCGAGATATGTCCATCCATGAGTGAAAGCGCCCCGTCGAGCCCCGCCGGGAAGGTGAGACCAACCTCTTCCAGCTCTGAAAGGAATTCGCTTGCGACCTGTTCCACGGTGGACCGGTCGACCAGCCGCATTTCCCCCATCTGTTCGGCAAGTTCGGCCTGAAGGGCCTCTGGCAGCGCCGAGAGCGGCAGAGGCGCCCCTTCCGCCAGCAGCAGCCGCACGATCACCGCCGCCTTTTGCCGACGCGAAAGCGGCATCCGCGGCGCTTCCCCCGCAGCCACCGGCATGCGCCGGGGCGTGATCCGTGCCAGGGCCACTGATTGCGATTGTGCCATGCCATTCTCCTGATTCCCGTCCCGGGGTCAGGTTGGCATCCTGCGGGTTAACAGCGGCTTAGCTGGACACCGCCAGACATTTTCCCGCCTGGTCGTCCCAGACGGTGCCTTCCGGGCAACCGTGTCGATCTTCGCAGGATTGCGTCTGGGCCATCACGGCGGAAGGCACGGCCGAGGGCGGCAGCAGCCCCAGAAACAGGGCAAGAACAAGACGCTGTGGCATGCGGACTCTCCTGTCATGAAAGCCCGATGGTGCCATGAAAAAGGCCCCCTGCGAGGCAGGGGGCCGATCACGGATGCGTGAGCTGCGATCAGGCGCCGAAAACGCGGGCGAAGATCGTGTCCACATGTTTGGTGTGATAGCCCAGATCGAACTTCTCCTCGATCTCGGCGGGCGAAAGGGCGGCGGTCACTTCCGGGTCGGCCAGAAGCTCGGTCTTGAAATCAGCGCCCTGTTCCCAGACCTTCATGGCGTTGCGCTGCACCAGACGATAGCTGTCTTCGCGCGACACACCCGCCTGCGTCAGGGCCAGAAGCACGCGCTGCGACATGACAAGCCCTTTGAACTTGTTCATGTTCTTCAGCATGTTCTCCGGATAGATCACCAGCTTTTCGACCACGCCCGCCAGACGGTGCAGCGCGAAATCGAGCGTGATGGTGGTATCGGGGCCAATCGCGCGCTCCACCGAGGAATGGCTGATGTCCCGCTCATGCCAGAGCGCCACGTTTTCCAGCGCCGGGATCACCGACATCCGCACCAGACGCGCAAGGCCAGTGAGGTTTTCGGTCAGAACCGGGTTCCGCTTGTGCGGCATGGCCGACGAGCCCTTCTGGCCGGGGCTGAAGAATTCTTCGGCCTCGAGCACCTCGGTGCGCTGCATGTGGCGGATTTCGATGGCGATGTTCTCGATCGACGAGGCGATGACACCCAGCGTGGCAAAGAACATGGCGTGACGGTCGCGCGGAATGACCTGCGTGCTGATCGGCTCGGGCTGGAGGCCCATCATCTTGCAGACATGCTCTTCGACGGCCGGGTCGATATTGGCGAAGGTGCCGACCGCGCCCGAAATCGCGCCCGTGGCCACTTCCTCACGCGCGGCGACCAGACGGGCGCGGTTGCGGTGCATCTCGGCGTAGAAACGGGCGAAGGTCAGGCCCATCGTGGTCGGTTCGGCATGGATGCCGTGGCTGCGGCCGATGCGGACGGTGTCCTTGTGTTCATAGGCGCGGGTTTTCAGCGCGGCCAGCACGCGGTCCATCGCCACCAGCAGCAGATCGGCGGCGCGGGTCAGCTGCACGTTCAGCGTGGTGTCCAGCACGTCGGACGAGGTCATGCCCTGATGCACGAAGCGCGCATCTTCCGACCCGATATGTTCGGCCAGATGGGTCAGGAAGGCGATCACGTCATGCTTGGTCACGGCCTCGATTTCATCGATCCGCGCGACATCGAACTGCACATCCTTGGCGCGCCACACGGCGGCGGCGTTTTCCTTCGGGATCACCCCCAGCGCGGCTTGCGCGTCGCAGGCATGGGCCTCGATCTCATACCAGATCTTGAAGCGGGCCTCAGGCGACCAGATGGCAACCATTTCAGGACGGGAATAGCGCGGGATCATGCAATGCGGCCTTTCGTTGCGGCAGGAAACAGGCATGGCCCCCTTAGACGCAACGCCCCCGGCTTTCAACCCGCAGATCGGGAAACGGGGCCGAAAACCGGCCCCTGTCGGGTCAGAGCGCGTTGCGCCCGCGGTGAAGTTGCCATTCCTCAAGCACCGATCCGTCGGGCAGATGGCAATAGCCCGCATCCCCCGCCGGTTCCTGCCGGATTTCCAGCCGCCCGCCCGCCTCGGCGCAATAGCGCGCGGCGGCGCTGCCGGACTGTTGCCAACGGCTGCCCATCTCGGGTGCGGCGGCGCGCGTGCCCCCGCCGCAGGCCGAAAGGGTGGTCAGGATGCAAAGCAGCAGCAGGGTATAGAGAGCTTGGTGCATGGCCGGGTCCACTGGCAGTGCAAGAACATGGCGCGACTTTTCCGCCATCGCGGGCGCGGTTGCAAGCATGTCGATGGGCTGTGCGCGGGCTTTTCCGGCAACCGCCCTTCGTCTAGGCTGCCCGCCATGAAACAGCCTGTTTTGCAAGCCCGCCTGCCATTTGCTCCCTGGATGGACCCGCGCACCGCGCGCCTGCCCGGCATCCTGCCGGTTGAGGGCGATGACTGGATCCTTCAGGATGATGCCTATGCCGGGCAGATGGCCGAACGCGATGCCCGCCTTGCCGCGCAAGAGGACGCGGTCCACGCCCTGCTGCCCGAGGCGGCGGAACCTGCGGCAGAGCTCCTCGACCTGATCCTGCAAAAGCTTACCCGGACGCCGGGGTTTGCCGTGGGGGCGGATGCCGTGCTGCGCCCCGACGGGGTGCAGGTGGCGCTGGGGGTGGACAATCCGCTGAAAACCGCCGGGCGGCTGGTGCAAGAGGATCTGTGCCTTCTGCAGCCCGACGGGGGCGAGCATCGGCTGACCGGGGCGGTTCTCTGCTTTCCGGCCAGCTGGACGCTGGCGGAAAAGATCGGGCGGCCGATGACGGTGATCCATCGCCCGGTGCATCACTATACCGAGGATATCGCACGCCGGGTCCAGCGGCTGTTCGATGCGATCCGGCCGGAACAGGCGCTCTGGCGGATGAATGCGCTGGTCTATGACGACCCGGCGCTGTTCCAGCCGCGCCCGGAAGGGGCGCAGCGCCCGCCGCCGGTCGAACGCCGCTACATGCGCTGCGAACGCCAATGCCTGCTGCGGCTGCCCCGGACAGGGGCGGTGGTCTTCACGATCCACACCTATCTGGTGCGGCTGGAAGACCTTGACCCGGCGGCGCGGGCAGGGATGGCCGCCGCCGGGCTCTGATCAGCTCAGTAGCCCTGCGGCCATCCCTTTTGCCTTGAGGGCCGCGACGGCAATGCCCGTCACCGCCATCGCGCGGGACGAAAGCTTTAGATCCTCGCCCCGCAGCAGGCTGTAGGTGAACAATGCCGCCCCGATGGGCAGGGACACGGCCATCAAGGTGCAGTTGAACGCATGGGCCGTCAGGCGCGCCTGAACTGTGGGGCGCGGCGCGTCCGGCGTTTCATACAGGGCCGCACGCACCCGGCGCAGTGCCACCAGATCCGGGGCAGGCAGGTCCGGACGGTCGTTCACGGCGGCGGCGGCATCAGCAGCCATGCCGGATGCCGGATCGGGCTGTGCCGCCGGGCGCTGACTGTCTGCCTCGGCCATTTTCGCGGCCACGGCGGCCCGGATCCGGGCTTCGCGCTCGGCCCGGGCGGCTTGCTCTTCGGCCGCAGCGGCGACCTTTGCGGTGGCATCTTCCAGCACACTGCGGCTGGGCAGGGCCTCGATCAGATCATCGATCAAGGTCGCATCCAGCGGAGCGTTGCTTTGCTGCCAAAGCACCGTCTGCGTGGGACAGAGTTTCAGCACCCCTTCGACCAGCCGCGCACAAATCCGGCGCGAATCCGGTTCGTCGCAGGTGCCCTCCAGACCGAGCGCCAACGAATCCGGATGCGGCCCGGCTGCCAGGGCAATGCAGGAGGCATGCCCCCCCGGCGGCGTATCGCTGCGGCCCAGCAGCAGGCGATGGCTGCCCACGTCAAAGCTTGCGACATCATTGCAATCCCAGCTGAGCCGATGCCCGCCGGGGCAATGCCGCGCGATATGGCGATCAATCTCGCGGACGAGGCGGGCAAAGTTCAGGTCGGGTTCGGTCGGATACACAAGCAGGGCAATCGTACTGTCCGTCGAAGTGCGCATGGCGAAGCCTCCAGCAGTCAGTGATGGGGGCAAGCTGACCGTGAATTGTGCCGCGACTTTGCATCAATCAAGGTTAATTGGCGGTGGATTGTGGCCAATCTGGTCACAAGCGCGGGAATTGCGGCGGGTCTGGGGCAACACCTCAGGGTTGCGCCGAAATGCGAAAGGCCGCCCCGAAGGGCGGCCTTTGCATCTGATCCGGAACCGGATCAGCAGGAGTAGTACATCGCGTATTCGATCGGGTGGGGGGTATGCTCGTAGGCGTACACCTCTTCCCATTTCAGGGCGATATAGGCTTCCAGCTGCGACTTGGTGAACACGTCACCGGCCAGCAGGAAGTCCATGTCCTTCTCCAGCTCTTCGAGCGCTTCGCGCAGCGAGCCGCAGACGGTCGGGATTTCGGCCAGTTCTTCCGGCGGCAGATCGTAGAGGTCCTTGTCCGAAGCCGGGCCCGGATCGATCTTGTTGCGGATGCCGTCGAGACCGGCCATCAGCAGGGCGGCAAACGCCATGTAGGGGTTCGCGGCCGGATCGGGGAAGCGGGCTTCCACGCGCTTGGCTTTCGGCGATTCGGTCCACGGAATACGGACGCAACCCGAGCGGTTGCGGGCCGAATAGGCGCGCAGAACCGGCGCTTCAAAGCCCGGGATCAGGCGCTTGTAGCTGTTGGTCGAGGGGTTGGTCAGCGCGTTCAGGGCCTTGGCATGCTTCAGGATGCCGCCGATGAACCACAGGGCTTCCTGCGACAGGTCCGCATATTTGTCACCTGCGAAGAGCGGCTTGCCGTCCTTCCAGATCGACATGTTCACGTGCATCCCCGAGCCGTTGTCGCCCTTCATGGGCTTCGGCATGAAGGTCACGGTCTTGCCATAGGCGGCCGCAACGTTGTGGATGACGTATTTGTACTTCTGCATGTTGTCGGCCTGTTCGACCAGACCGCCGAAGATCATGCCCAGCTCGTGCTGGCAGGTCGCCACTTCGTGGTGGTGCTTGTCGACCTTGATGCCCATGCGCTTCATGGTGGACAGCATCTCGCCACGCAGGTCTTGCGCTTCGTCGATCGGGTTGACCGGGAAGTAGCCGCCCTTGTAGCCAGCGCGGTGCGCCAGGTTGCCGCCTTCGATGGTGGCATCGGTGTTCCAAGCCGCGGCTTCCGCGTCCAGCTGGAACGACACCTTGTTCGGCGCGATCGAGTAGCGCACGTCGTCGAAGATGAAGAATTCGGCTTCGGGGCCGAAGTAGGCGGCATCGCCGATGCCCGAGGACTTCATGTAAGCCTCGGCCTTTTTGGCGATCTGACGCGGGCAGCGATCATAGGCTTCGCCGGTGTCGGGCTCGACCACGTCGCAATGCACGCAGAGGGTTTTCTCGGCGTAGAAGGGGTCGATATAGACCGAGGTCGCGTCCGGGATCAGCTTCATGTCGGACTGGTCGATCGACTTCCAGCCGGCAATCGAAGATCCGTCGAACATGAAGCCTTCTTCGAAGAAGTCTTCATCCACAAGGTCCGACACCAGCGTGACGTGCTGGAGCTTGCCCTTGGGGTCGGTGAACCGGACATCGACGTATTCGATCTCCTCGTCCTTGATCAGTTTCAGAGCTTTCGCAATCGCGCTCATCATGCTGCCTTTCGTTAGGGTGTTTCGGGACAGGCCGTTTCTGGCGAAGCGGCCCGGTGTTCCTTGTGCGGATCAGACGGCGTCGTCGCCGGTTTCACCGGTGCGGATGCGGATCGCCTGTTCAACGGGCGAAATGAAGATCTTGCCATCGCCGATCTTGTCGGTGCGCGCGGCCGAGATGATCGCCTCGACGGCGGCGTCGACCATGTCATCGGCAAGGACGACCTCGATCTTCACCTTGGGCAGGAAATCGACGACATATTCGGCGCCGCGATAGAGCTCCGTATGGCCCTTCTGACGCCCGAAGCCCTTGACCTCGGTGACGGAAAGGCCCTGTATTCCTGCTTCTTGCAGGGCCTCTTTCACTTCATCGAGTTTGAAGGGTTTGATGATCGCTTCGATCTTCTTCACCTGCCGACTCCCCCGCTGGATTGACTGTCGAAGGTCAATCACCACTTCCCCGCGGCGCGAACAATCGGCTAGGCTTTCCGCATCACGATTGACCCTAGGAAAATCGGGTTTATGCACAAAAATTGTGCAAATTGCACTTATCCTGTGCGGTTTTTGAATCGCAAAAGGCCGAAAACATGACCGAACTGCTGACTTCTGCCCAAATGCGCGCCATCGAAACCGCAGCGATTTCGGCGGGCAGGGTGACGGGTCTGGCGCTGATGGAGCGTGCAGGACAAGGCGTGGTTGACGCGATCCAGACGACCTGGCCGGGGCTGTGCGGGCGCGCGGTCGTCTTTTGCGGGCCGGGCAACAATGGCGGCGACGGCTATGTCATTGCGCGGCTGTTGCAGGCGCAGGGGTGGCAGGTAGCGATTTTCGCGCTGGCCCCGCCCGCAACCCCCGATGCCATTGCCATGGCTGCCGCATGGGAGGGGCCGTCGCGCCCGCTGGCCGATCTGGCGGCGGCCGATCTGCAGGGCGCAGCATTATGCATCGATGCGCTTTTTGGCACCGGATTGCAGCGCCCCATCGGCCCCGAGGTCTGGCAACCGCTGGCGCTTGCCCGTCGGGCCGGGGCGCGGATTGTTGCGGTGGACATCCTCTCTGGTCTTTGCGCCGACAGTGGGCAGGTGCGTAGCCTGGGCGGATATCTGGACGGTCCGGCCGATCTGACGGTCAGCTTCGAATGGGCCAAGCTGGGTCATGTTCTGGCCGAAGGCGGACAGCGCCGGGGGGCCTTCCGCGTGGTGCCCATCGGCCTGAGCGAGGAGCCGCATCCTGACGGGGTGGTTCGGCTGGTAACTGCACCGGGCGCGGAGCTGGACAAGGCGCAGGGCCACAAGTTCAGCCATGGGCACCTGCTGGTCCTGTCGGGCGGGCCGGGCAAGGGCGGCGCGGCGCGGCTTGCGGCGCGGGCGGGCTTGCGGATCGGGGCAGGGCTGGTGACGCTGGGGTGTCCGCCTGCGGCGATGGCGGAAAATGCCACGCGGATGGATGCGGTGATGCTGACGCCGCTGGCCCATGCCGGGGATATGGTGTCGCTGCTGGCGGATGCACGCCTGACGGCCCTGTGCCTTGGGCCGGGGTTCGGACTGGGCGCGGGGCAGGCCGCCAAGCTGGCGGCGACGCTGCGCGCGCGCAAACCTGCGGTGCTGGATGCCGATGCGCTGACACTCCTGTCCCGCGATCCGGAGGTGCGGGCACTGTTGCATGACCAGCTGGTGCTGACGCCCCATGGCGGCGAGTTTGCGCGGCTGGTGCCGGATCTGGCGGCGCAGATGGCCAATCCGCCGGGCCGCGGGCCTGCGTTTTCCAAGGTGGATGCCGTGCGCGCGGCGGCAGCCCGGCTTGGGGTAGTGGTGCTGCTCAAGGGGCCGGACACGGTGATCGCAACGCCGGGGGGGCAGGTGCAGGTTCATGCCGCGCTGGGGGATCGGGCCGCGCCCTGGCTTGCGACCGCCGGGGCAGGTGATGTGCTGGCCGGGATCATCGCGGGGCTTCTGGCGCGGGGCTTTAGGCCCGACCGGGCAGCGGCCATGGGCGCCTGGCTGCATGTATCTGCGGCACGAAACTTTGGCCCCGGCCTGATCGCCGAGGATCTGACCGAAGCCTTGCCCGCCGTGCTGCGGGGACTGTTTCAGGCCGAAGCCGGGGCGGGGGTCAGCGCAAGCTCCAACCCGCCCGCGTAAATCACCACCGGGGCATCAAATTCCAACTGGAACAATACGGCGCGGGCCTCGGGTTCACGGCGGATATATTCGCCGTCAATCAGGCGGTCGGCGGCAATCACCGCCTGATCGCAGCCGCGCAGCGCCTTGGCGCGCCAGTCGCGGATCAGGATCTGCATATCGGCCGTCATCAGCATGTCAGCCTCGGGCTGATCGACGCCAATGGCCGATTCCGAAACCCGCACCAACCGCACCGCCGCATCCACGCGCTGCACACCAGCCAGCCGCCGCACGCCATCACGGGTCACGATGCGGTCGCCCGCGGCCAGCCGCTCCACCACGACGGGGCCTGCCAGGGTCAGAACCGGAGTTCCGGCCGCAAGGCCGGAGCGCACGTCATGCGCCGCCGCGGAGAGGTCCGCGGTTGACGCCAAGGTCGCAAGGGACATGGCTATACCTGTGATTGTCTGCTTCTGCTCTTTTTTTCCGAGATTATGGCAGGAATGTGCCCAAGGCGAGGCCATTCCACGAAGGTCGCTCGCGGATTGCGCCCGCCGTGCCCGAATTGCCGCAGCCCGGGGGCGTTGATTTTTCCCTCGCATCCTGCGCGGGGCTTTGTTAGAAGGGCGCGGATTTTCAGGGCGCGGTCTGCCCTGGCCTGATAGGGCCGGGCGGGTTTCGGTTTGAAAAAATGCGGGTGTGGCGAAATTGGTAGACGCACCAGATTTAGGTTCTGGCGCCGCAAGGCGTGGGGGTTCAAGTCCCTCCACCCGCACCAGAGATGATGAGAAGGACGGAACTCATATGCAGGTCACCGAGACCCTGAACGAAGGTCTGAAGCGCGGCTACACCATCACGGTGACCGCGGCCGAGCTGGACGCGAAAGTCCAGGAAAAGCTGGTCGAGGCGCAGCCCGAGATCGAGATGAAGGGCTTCCGCAAGGGCAAGGTGCCGCTGGCGATGCTGAAAAAGCAGTTCGGCCCGCGCATTCTGGGCGAAGCCATGCAGGACGCCATCGATGGCGCCATGAAGGACCACTTCGAAAAATCGGGTGACCGTCCGGCTCTGCAGCCCGAAGTGAAGATGGTCGGCGGCGAAGACTGGAAAGAAGGTCAGGACGTTGTGGTCGAAATGACCTACGAAGCCCTGCCGCCGATCCCGGATGTCGATGCTTCCGTCGTCACGCTGGAACGTCTGATCGTCAAGGCCGAGGATTCGGCCATTGAAGAGGCGCTGAACAACCTGGCCGAAACCGCCAAGTCGTTCGAAGACCGCCGCAAGGGTTCGAAAGCCAAGGAAGGCGATCAGGTCGTGATCGACTTTGAAGGCTTCATCGGTGACGAAGCGTTCGAAGGCGGCAAGGGCGAGGAATACCCGCTCGTGCTCGGCTCGAACTCCTTCATCCCGGGCTTTGAAGACCAGCTGGTCGGCGCCAAGGCCGATGACGAAGTTGAAGTCAAAGTGACCTTCCCGGAAGCCTATGGTGCCGAGCATCTGGCCGGCAAGGAAGCCACCTTCAAGTGCAAGGTCCATGCGGTGAAGGCCCCGAAAGCGGCCGAGCTGGATGACGAGCTGGCCAAGAAGTTCGGCGCCGAGGATCTCGCTGCGCTGAAGGGCCAGATCGCCGAGCGTCTGGAAGCCGAATACAAAGGTGCCTCGCGCGCCGTTCTGAAGCGCGCCCTGCTGGACCAGCTGGATGCCCTGGTGAAATTCGACCTGCCCTCGAAGCTGGTTGACGCCGAGGCCGCCCAGATTGCCCACCAGCTGTGGCACGAGGAAAACCCGGAAGTCCACGACCACAACCACGGCCATGTCGAGCCGACCGATGAGCACAAGAAGCTGGCCGAGCGCCGCGTGCGTCTGGGTCTGCTGCTGGCCGAGGTCGGCCGCAAGGCTGACGTGCAGGTCACCGACGCCGAGATGACCCAGGCCGTGCTGAACGCCGCCCGTCAATACCCTGGTCAAGAGCGCGCCTTCTTTGAATTCGTGCAGAAAAACGCCCAGATGCAACAGCAGCTGCGCGCGCCGATCTTCGAAGACAAGGTTGTCGATTTCATCGTGGCCGGTGCCAAAGTGACCGACAAGGAAGTCTCGAAGGACGACCTGCAGAAGGCCATCGAAGCTCTGGACGAGATCTGATCCTTGGCCCTTCGGGGATGAGGATGGGGCCGCACCGAAAGGTGCGGCCCTTCGCGTTTTGGGTGAAGGCCGGCCGATAACCCTTTGTTATTCAGCGGGAATCTGTGCGCTGCGGCGTTCCTGCCCCTCGCGCAGCAGCACAAAAAGCCCCGCGCCGGTGATCACGGCAATCCCGGTCCAGCCGGTGCGATCGGGCCAGTCGCCGAGGAAGATCCAGCCATAGGCTACGCCCCAGATCATGAGCGTATATTCGAAGGGCGCCACGGCCGCAGAGGGGGCGATGCGATAGGCCTGTGTGATCAGCGTCAGCCCCAGCGCCGCAATGACACCGCAGCTGGCCATCAGCAAGGCATCCGTCGGGCTGGGCATCACCCAGGCCCGGGTCATGAATTGCAGGCTCGGGTGGCCGTCGCCCGCGAATTGCCCGCCGCCGAAGACCGCCGCCAGCAGCAGGGCCCCGATCAGGAACACGGCATTGCCGTGAAAGGCCAGCACCGCTGCCGACCGGCTGCCGCCCTGGATGCGCGCCAGGATCATCGACAGCGCATAGGCAAGCCCCGAACCGACAGCGAGCAGCGCCGCCCCGTCGAACATCGACGATCCGGGGCGCACCATGATCACCACGCCGCCAAAGCCCACCAGCACCGCAATCCAGCGCGGCAGGCTGACCCGCTCGCCCAGCATCACGACGGAAAGTGCCACGATCATCAGCGGGGCCGAGAAATAAAGCGCGATGGTATCGGCCAGCGGCAGTGCCACCAGCGCGAGGTAGTAAGAGGTATAGGCCACGAAGCTGACCACCCCGCGCGCCGCCGCCGCCGTCCAGCCGGGAGCGAAAAGCCTTGCGCCATCGCAGTTCATCCGCACCATCAGATAGAGCAGCGGCAGCGCCGTCAGCCCGCGCAGCACCATGGCCTGATGCAGCGGATAGTCCCCGGACAAGAGCTTGAGGATCAGATCCTGCACCCCGAAGAGCGCAAGCCCCCCGCTCAGACAGACGATCCCGGTCAGGGTGGCGGGGCGGGTGGTGGACATGAGGGGATTCCGGCACAATCAGGGCGTTTGTCGCAGCCTAGGCCCGGCCTGCCGCCATTCTTGCACCTGCGCGACATTGATTGCCGCAAACGAACCAACCCCTGCGCGCAAAGCAAAAGGCCCGGCACAGGGCCGGGCCTTTGCGGGTCATACCTTAGGGTCTGATCACTCTTTGGAACGTTCCACGTAGGAACGGTCTTCGGTGTTGATCACGATCCGGGTGCCAGCGCCGATATGCGGCGGCACCATGACGCGGATCCCGTTCGAGCAGATCGCGGGCTTGTACGAGGAGGAGGCGGTCTGCCCCTTCACGACCGGCTCGGTCTCGGTGATCTCGACCACAACCTTTTGCGGCAGTTCGATGGCGATCGGCACGCCTTCGAAGGTGCGCAGATACACCTTGATGCCGTCGGTCAGGAAGACGCTGTCTTCACCCACCACGTCGCTGCTTGCGACGAGCTGTTCATAGGTGTTCGGCTCCATGAAGTGGAAGCCTTCGCCATCCTCATAAAGGAAGTCGTATTCGCGTTCATCGACGGTGGCCTTTTCCACCATCTCGGTGGTGCGCCAGCGCTCCGACACCTTCACCCCGTCCGAGATGCGGCGCATGTCGACCGAGGTCGTGGGCGTGCCCTTGCCGGGGTGGAAGTTTTCCGCTTTGAGAACGGCATAGAGACGGCCGTCGAGTTCGACGACATTCCCCTTGCGGAGGCTGGAGGCGATGACTTTGACCACGGGTCTATCCTTGTCTATGTGTGTGTCCGCCGGACCACAAAGGGATGGCGGGCGCAATCGCGCCGCTCTTATCGCCTTGCGCGCCCGATTTCCAGCCTAAAGAGGCCGAAAATGTCCCCGATGCCCCATGCCACGACCGATACGCCCTGGTGGAAACCCGAGGTGCATGAAGGGCGCCGGGCGGCGCTTCTGGCGCGCAACCGCATTCAGGCGGGCTTGCGTGGCTGGTTCGCTGCGCGCGATTTCCTTGAGGTTGATCCCGTGGCGCTGCAGGTTAGCCCCGGCAATGAGGCGCATCTGCACGGCTTTGCCACCGAGGCCATCGGGAATGAGGGGCAGGGCCGGCGGATGTATCTGCATACCTCGCCGGAATTTGCGATGAAAAAGCTGCTGGCGGCGGGGGAGCGGCGCATCGCCTCCTTCGCGCATGTCTGGCGCAACCGCGAAAGAGGGCCGCTGCACAGCCCCGAATTCACCATGCTGGAATGGTATCGCGCGGGCGAAGAATACAGCGTACTGATGCAGGATACCGTCGAGTTCCTGCGCCTTGCCGCCGAAACTGCAGGCAGCGCCGAGCTGCGCTTCCGCGACCGGTTCTGCGACCCCTTCGCCCCGCCGGAACGGCTGTCGGTGGCCGAGGCCTTTCAGCGCTATGCGGGGATTGATCTGCTGGCGACGCTTGACCCCGATGGCACGCCCCGCGCCCCTGTTCTGGGGGCGGCGATGGATTCGCTGGGCCTGCGGCGTGCGGCGGATGACACCTGGTCCGATATGCTGAGCCGGGTTCTGGTGGAAAAGGTCGAACCGCATCTGGGGTTGGGGCGCATCACCATCCTGGACCGTTACCCCGCGGCCGAGGCGGCGCTGGCCCGCCGCACCCCCGATGACCCCCGCGTGGCCGAGCGGTTCGAGGTCTACGCCTGCGGCGTAGAGCTGGCCAATGGGTTTGGAGAACTCACCAATCCCGAAGAACAACGCCGCCGGTTCCAGGCCGAGATGGACGAAAAGGAACGCGTCTACGGCGAACGCTATCCGATTGATGAGGATTTCCTTGAAGCCCTTCATCACATGCCCGCCGCCAGCGGAATCGCGCTCGGATTTGACCGGCTGGTGATGCTGGCAACCCATGCGCCCCGCATCGATGATGTGATCTGGACGCCGGTTGCGCGCTGATCCGCGCGGGGCAGCGTTTCTTTTCGCAGGGCACTGGTATCGGGCGCGGGTTGGGCCTATCTTGGCCCGACCTGCCGGCTTGGCCCGGTGTCTCCCCCAGTTGGCCCGATGTATCTTGAAATCGCGATCGTCTTCCTGCTCACGCTCGTGAACGGAGGTCTGGCGATGTCCGAGCTCGCCATTGTCTCGGCCCGGACGGCGCGGCTCAAGGTGCTGGCGGATCGCGGATCGCGCGGGGCCACGGTCGCCATGCGGCTTGCCGATGATCCGGGGCGGTTCCTGTCTTCGGTGCAGATCGGGATCACGCTGGTTGGTGTGCTGTCGGGCGCCTTTTCGGGCGCGACGCTGGGCACGCGGCTTTCGGCGGCGCTGCTGGATTACGGCCTTGCCCCCGCGTTGGCGCAGCCGCTGGGTGTTGGTTCGGTCGTTGTGGCCATCACCTATCTGTCGCTGATCGTGGGCGAGCTGGTGCCGAAACAGATCGCTCTGCGCGCGCCGGAAACGGTGGCCGTCAGGGTGGCGCCTGTCATGCTCTGGATTGCGCGGATCGGCGCGCCGCTGGTCTGGCTGCTGGATGTGTCCGGCAAGCTCATCCTGCGGCTTCTGGGGCAATCGGGCAGCTCCGACAGCACCATGAGCGATGAGGAAATCAAGATGGTGATTTCCGAAGCGGAAAGTGCCGGCGTGATCGACAAGGCCGAAACCGAGATGATTGCCGGGGTCATGCGGATCGCCGACCGGTCGGCCCGTGGCCTGATGACCCCGCGGCATGAAGTTGAGGCCGTCGATGTGACCGACTCGCCCCAGACCATCATCCGCCGCTTCCGCGAAGGCCGCCATTCCCGCCTGGCCGTGACCGAGGGCGAACCCGATACGGTGATCGGTGTGCTTCATGCGCGCGATTTTCTGGGCTCGACCGCGCAGCGCGGGGTCGACGTGCGTGCGCTGGTGATCGAGGCGCCAGTGGTGCGCGACGGGATGGGGGCGCTGGATGTGATCGAGGCGCTGCGCGTCTCTCCCTCGCACATGGTGCTGGTCTATGATGAATACGGCCATTTCGAAGGCGTGATCACGCCGATGGATGTGCTGGAGGCCATCACCGGCAGTTTCGCCGACACGACCGAGGATGAACCCAAGATCGTGGAACGTGAGGATGGCTCACTTCTGGTGGCGGGCTGGATGCCGGTTGACGAATTCGCTGACCGTCTGGGCCTTGAGCTGCGCCCGGACCGCGATTTCGAAACCGTGGCGGGCTTCGTGATCGACCTGATGGGGGCGCTGCCCGAGGTGGGCGAGGTCGTCCGCGCCAGCGGCTGGCGTATCGAAGTGATCGACCTTGACGGGCGGCGCATCGACAAGCTTCTGGTCAGCCGCCCGGCGGGCTGATCGGGAATTGGTCGGAAAATCCGGGGTCTGGATCGGATTTCGTCCCATCGCGGCGGGGTTTCCAAGATTTTTTCCCCGAAAGCCGCGGGAACCTTGGGGAAAGCAGACTTGTTTCCGCCAACATAGCGCTTCACGCGGACGGGGTTCTTGAGTTCCGCCCGCGCTGACCCTAAACCTAGTCGGGACAACAACAGGATCACGTCCATGCCCGTTTATAGCGATCTTGCCAGCTCGATCGGCAACACCCCTCTCATCCGCCTGAAAAAAGCCAGCGAGATGACGGGCTGCGAGATCCTCGGCAAGGCCGAGTTCATGAACCCCGGCCAGTCGGTCAAGGACCGCGCGGCGCTGTACATCATCAAGGATGCGGTGGCGAAGGGGCTGCTCAAGCCCGGCGGCACCATTGTCGAAGGCACCGCCGGGAATACCGGCATCGGGCTTGCGCTGGTGGGGGCCTCGATGGGCTTCAAGACCGTCATCGTCATCCCCGAGACGCAGAGCCAAGAAAAGAAGGACATGCTGCGCCTTGCCGGGGCCGAGCTGGTGCAGGTTCCGGCCGCGCCCTACAAGAACCCCAACAACTATGTCCGCTATTCCGGCCGTCTGGCCGAGGCGCTGGCCAAGACCGAACCCAATGGCGCGATCTGGGCCAACCAGTTCGACAATGTCGCCAACCGTCAGGCCCATATCGAAACCACAGGGCCGGAGATCTGGGATCAGACCGGCGGCAAGGTGGATGGGTTCATCTGCGCCGTCGGGTCGGGTGGCACGCTGGCGGGGGTTGGCATGGCGCTGCAATCCAAGGGCGTGAAGATCGGTCTGGCCGATCCGGAAGGGGCCTCGCTCCATTCCTACTACACGCAGGGCACGCTGGATGCGCCGGGCAGCTCGATCACCGAAGGCATCGGGCAGGGCCGCATCACCGCGAACCTCGAAGGCTTCCGCCCCGATTTCAGCTATCGCATCCCCGATGCCGAGGCGCTGCCGATCGTCTTTGACCTGCTCTCGGAGGAAGGCTTGTGCCTTGGCGGGTCGTCGGGCGTGAATATTGCGGGCGCGATCCGCATGGCGCGCGAGATGGGGCCGGGCCATACCATCGTGACCATCCTGTGCGACTATGGCACGCGCTATCAATCAAAGTTGTTCAACCCGATGTTCCTGAAGGAAAAAGGCCTTCCGGTTCCGGAATGGCTTGACCGCGCGCCGGGTGTCATCCCCGAGGTCTACGAAGACGCATGATGGCCCGCGCAGCCCTATGGCGGTCGCTGGTCCTGCTGGCGCTGCTGGCAGGGCTGCCCGCCCCCCTGACCGCCCAGGATGCGGGGGCCGATCCTGCCCCTGCCGCAACCACCCCTGCGCCGGACGGGGCGGCACCTGTCGCGCCCCAGACCGGAACGATCACCGGCGTTGTGCCAGCCCCGTCTTCCGCCGTTACGACGGCGCCGGGCCTGACCAAGACCCAGACGGCCGGAACCCGCAGCGGCACCAAATCCATCTCGCTGACGCCGTCGGATCAGCAGACCGTCGATTATGCCGCATGGGAGGCCATCGCCACCCGCGCCGAACGCGCCACGGCGGAAACGCAGACCTCGACCAACGGGCTTGAACTGTTGCGCGGCCAGCTGGTCGATTGGCGCGGCAAGCTGCAGGCGGCGCAAAATACCAATGCCAGCCGCATCACCAGTTTGCGCGAACAGATCGCCGCGCTTGGCGCTGCACCCGCCGATGGTGCAACTGAGGCGCCCGAGATTGCCGAGCGCCGCAAGACGCTGACCGAGCAGCTGACCAAGGTCGAGGCGCCGCGCCGCGCCGCAGAAGAGGCCTATCGCCGCGCCAATGGCCTGATCGCGGAAATCGACCGGGAAATTCGCGAACGGCAAACGGAACAGCTGCTCAAGCTTTGGCCTTCACCGGCCAATCCGGCGAACTGGCCCGATGCGGCGCTGGCGGTGCGTGACAGCCTCGTCGGGCTCTGGAACGAAGTCCGCAACAACTGGGCGCGCGAAACCCGCCGCGCCGAGATGGTCGATACGCTGCCGGTTTCGGCGCTGCTGCTCATTGTCTCGCTGGTGCTGATCTTTCGGGGGCGGCACTGGATCGAACGTTTTGCGAATTGGGTGAACCAGTCGGCCAGCGCGTTGCGCTGGAGCCGCGTGCTGTCTTTCGTGGCCTCGCTGGGGCAGGTCATCGTGCCTACCGCGGGCACTCTTTTGGTTTCGGTGGCGCTGACGCTTACGCAGATGCCGGGTTTTGTGGGGCAGGCGGTTCTGGCTGCCCTTCCGGCCGCGGGTCTGACGCTGTTCTTTTCCTATTGGCTGGCCGGGCGCATCTTCCCCAGGTCCGACTGCGCCGCAGGCCCGCTGGGCCTGCAGCCCGAGCATTGTGCCGAAGGGCGTTTCCACACCACGATGATCGGTCTGGTGCAGGGGCTTGAACTGATCCGGATGGCGCTTTTGCCCGCCGCGAATGTGCCCGAGGCTGCGGTGTCCGTGCTGGGCCTGCCCTTCCTTCTGGTGATGAGCCTGCTGCTGTGGCGCGTTGGGCATCTGCTCAATCGTCATGTCGCGGCCGGCGACGAAGAAGAAGGACCGAGCTTCCGTGACCGGGTGATCCAGATCATCGGCAAGGTGCTGATCGCGCTTGCGGTGGTCGGACCCTCCCTGGCGGTGATCGGCTATACCACGGCGGCCCAGGCGCTGATCTTCCCGGCGGCGTCCAGCCTGGGTCTGGCGGGGCTGCTCTTGGTGCTGGTGCAGCTTATTTCCGACATCTATCGCGCCATCATCCGCGCCGAGACCGAGGAACAGGGGCAGGGCCTGCTGCCGGTGCTGGCGGGCTTTCTGCTGACGCTGGCCTCATTGCCGCTTTTCGCGCTGATCTGGGGTGCGCGGGTCGAGGATCTGGGCGAGCTGTGGAACCGCTTTACCGAGGGCTTCCTGATTGGCGAGACGCGGATTTCGCCGTCGAACTTCCTCTATTTCCTGATCCTTTTCGGCATCGGCTTTACTGTCACGCGGATGTTCCAGGGGGTGCTGCGCAGCTCGATCCTGCCCAAGACCAAGCTCGATCAGGGCGGGCGCAATGCCATCGTGTCGGGCACCGGCTATATCGGCATTTTCATCGCGGGCGTGATCGCCTTTTCCTCGGCGGGGATTGATCTGTCGGGTCTAGCCATCGTCGCTTCGGCGCTCTCGCTCGGGATCGGTTTTGGTCTGCAGAACATCGTGTCGAACTTTGTCTCTGGCGTGATCCTGCTGATCGAACGTCCGGTAAGCGAGGGCGACTGGATCGAGGTGGGCACGGTCTCGGGGACGGTCCGCAATATCTCGGTCCGCTCAACCCGCATCCAGACCTTTGACCGTTCGGACGTGATCGTCCCCAATGCCGATCTGGTGACGCAGCGCGTGACGAACTGGACGCGCTTCAACCTGAACGGCCGTCTGATCGTGCCGCTGATGGTGGTCCACGGGTCGGACCCGGATCGTGTCATGCAGATCCTGCAAGAGATTGCCGAGGCGCAGCCGCTGGTGGTGCTGAACCCGCCGCCGGTCGTGGCCCTGACTGGCTTCACCATGGATGGCCAGCAATATGAACTGCGCATGATCCTGCGGGATGTGAACTTCCAGCTTTCGGTCAAGACCGCGGTCAATCTTGAAATTCTGCGCCGCTTCCGGGCCGAGGGGATTTTCCTCGCCCATGCCGGGGCCGACGCCAAGCCCTTTCCGCTTGTTGAGGCCACGGCCGAGCCCGCCGCCGATCCGGTCGCGCCCGCGTCAGAACCGAGGCCAGGCCTTTTCGATGGCCCTGAGGATGAGACTGAACGATGACCCCTGCAACCCGCCTGACCTTTCGTGACGACGCCTATCTGCGGGATGCACCGGCCCGCGTGACCGGCCACACGCCCGAAGGTGGCATCCTGCTGGATGCGACGATCTTTTACCCGACAGGGGGCGGGCAGCCGGGTGACAGTGGTCGTCTGGTCTGGCCGGGCGGAGAGCTTGCCATTGCCACCGCGGTCAAGGCCGATCATGGGCAGGTTGCGCTGGTTGCCGCCGAACCGCTGCCCTTGCCGCCGGTTGGCGCCGAGGTGACACAGATCCTCGATTGGGAACGGCGGCATCGGCACATGCGCGTGCATACGGCGCTGCATCTGCTCTCGGTCGTGATTCCGCTGCCGGTGACGGGCGGTCAGATCGGGGCGGAACGCGGGCGGCTTGATTTCGACATGCCCGAACCGCCCACCGATATTGAAGGCCTGACCACCGCGCTCAATGCGCTGATCGACCGCGATCTGCCGGTGACCGATGACTGGATCAGCGATGCCGAACTGGCCGCCAACCCCGGTCTGGTCAAGACCATGTCTGTCAAACCGCCCAGCGGGCAGGGCCGGGTGCGGCTGGTGCGGATCGGGCAGGGCGCCGCACAGATCGATCTGCAACCCTGCGGTGGCACCCATGTCGCCCGCACCGGGGAAATCGGGCGGGTCGAGATCACCAAGATCGAAAAGAAGGGCCGCCAGAACCGCCGGGTGATCCTCACCCTCGTGGACTAGGGTCAGAGCCCGTCTGGGATACGTCCCAGCGCGCGCTGCACGATCGGCGGCGCATAGGACAGGTCGTGCAGCGCCTCTTGCCGCACGATCTGCCGCCAGAGCGCGGGGGTATTCGGGATACGTTCCAGCACCGCCGCCGACATGCGGTTCATGCCGTCGATCCGCCGCCGGATCAGCAGGGAAAAGCCGGGGTAGAAGCGCATGTTCCCCTCCAGCCCGAATTCGAAGAAGTTGATGTTCGACTGGTTCTGCCGATCTTGGCAATAGATCGAGATCCCGTCGACATGTTGCCGCACCAGCCCGTAATAGGCGAGCCGCGGAAATCGCCGGGCATGGGCATTTTCCTGTCGCGCCAGCAGGTTTTCCTCAAAACCCTTGAGCAGCGTCAGCTCATCCTTGGTGCGGATCATCGCAAGATTGGTCACGATCTTGCCAGGATACATGAAGGAATTGCGCCAGAAGCGGTACATGGCATCGGGCACCGCCTGCGGATCGACGGGCCGCGAGGCGCCGATCAGCATCTTGTCGCGCAGTTCCTCCATATAGCGGTCTGGCACCTTGCGGCGCAAATCCTCCAGCGGTTCCAGCAGGATGCGGGCATCGACGTCGAAATGCGCGCAGATGCGGGCCAGCACGTCGGGCCGCGGGAAGGCATCGCCCGATAGGTAGCGGTTGAACTGCGTCCGGTTGATCCCGATGGCCTGGCAGAGCGTGGTGATCGGCGGCCCGCCCTCGCACAGCGCGCGCAGATTTCGCCCAAAGATTGAGCGGATTTCTGTCGGGGACATGGGGGGCCGGGACATGGCCAGGGCCTCTTGCACAGGGTGACGCTGATCAGCGTCAGACTTGGTACAAAATTCATGGCTTGTCTACGGTCTTGGTGCGGAAAACCATATGCAGCGTCACTTGGGCTTGTGTTTAAATCATCATAGTGACGGGATGCGTCGGAACTGCTGCACAAGCGGCGCTTCCGGCCGGTAGCCGTGACACAGGCAGGGGTTGATCATGCTGGGCGTAGTGATCTGGAGCTGTCAGACCACAGGAAAGGCCATCATCTGGTGCGCCGATCATGGTGATCTTGCGCATTTCGATGGCGCAGGCAGCATGACCGGCGCCGTCATGGTGTCGGCGGGCGATCTTGTCGATGTGACGCTGATGCGCAGCAGTGCCGTGCGTCGATGCGCCCGGCTGGAGCTGGTCGAGGCCGGGTATATGCCCGAAATCGCCGATCACCTCCGCACACGCCCCCGGGCCATCGCTGCGGCCTGACGCTGCAAAGGATGGGTGGGGCCCGTGCCATTTGGCGCAAATCCTCCGCCTAACCCCTTGCAATCGCCCCGGGGTTCGGGTTAAACCCCGGCCCACGGACAGGTGGCCGAGTGGTCGAAGGCGCACGCCTGGAAAGTGTGTAGGCGGGGAACCGTCTCGAGGGTTCGAATCCCTCTCTGTCCGCCAAAATCCCACATTATCCGTCTGTTCATTGGCAAAAATCTTGTTGATGTGCGCTTAAATGTGTTGCGTCGTGTGCATCGCATTGGCGGAACAATAGTCAAGGCTCCTCCCTGAAACTGGCCCGGCCAAGCGCCGGGAAATTTGTCGAGGCGCAGCATGACGGCACGCATTCTCGGACCCATCCTCGAACGCTGGATTCGATGATCCAGACCGAGAAACTCCGCACCCAGGGCGGCGTTCTGAACAACTAAGATATGGCGGGCCTCTACCGCCGTGTCGGCTCCATCCATGGCTGCACCCCCGATGATGTGCAGCTTTGGCACGAACAGCGCGACCGCCTGTTGGCTGCCTGACCCGATCCGCAAGGCGCGGATCAACAAACCCCAGAACCTCACCGATCGACCCAGCGCACCGGCCCGGCCGGATGCGGATAGATCGTGCAGCCTTATGGAACGACCATGGGACACCCACACACGCCCGGGTTTACGTGTAGTCTTGCCGATAAACTCAAAAAGAATGCGGTTCAGGAGGGAAAGCACCGGGGATCTGATCAGCCGCTCCGAAAACTCTTGAAAAAAGAGGGGCAATCCTTCGCTGTGCAATAAGAACGGACAAGAGATCATGCAGGTCACAGTCGGGCACCGCCTCTAGTTGCACTCCCACCAAACCGGCCATTCGTTTACACATAGCCGCATCTTCAGCATGCAGTTCGGCGTACATGAGAAGGATTGGAACCCCTTCCGGGACTGGGTACGTCTTGAATAGTTCCTGCAAATCGAGAGGAAGCGGCATCCGTGGCTTCAGCAAAGCCTTCACCTCTTCTGTGAACTGCGTGAGGCTACGCTCAGCAAATGGAACAAGCGTAGTTTCCGGAGAGAGGGCAAGCGCACCTTGCGCCCTTGCCGTGATTGCAAAATGCAAAGCCGCAAAGCCGCCCGAAGACGTGCCCAACACGTGGAAGCGTCGAACCTTTTGTTTTTCAAGAAAACGGCGGAGTCCGGAGGTGATGTCCCCATGGTTGGGGCCGAAAGCCGGCGTGCCAAAGGCATAGCGCAGCTTCGAGGGATCTTTCAGGAATAGGATATGACGATCCTTGGGCAGAAAGCGTTCAAGCAGATATAGGGTCACCCAGTAAAGATCTGCGGTACCGATAAATACGATGATGGCATCTTGCGCATCCGACCTGCGCAAGAACATCGCGCTTCTGGTCAGCATCGCAGGGTCAGGCTGATCAACGCCTTCGTCGACCCACGGCGTCAATCTGTCGTGCAATCCCCAGCGTTCAAACTGGCGAATGGTCAGCAAAAGTCTGCCAGCGGTCAATGCGGTATCTGCGTGGTCCTTTAGCGCCTCTGCCACCGGCTTGACCTCATGAAATAAACCTTCGCCTGCCAGAAAGACGGCCGAGTCTATCCGCGCAGTTGGTTCCGCGCCGGTGTCAAAGGCCAGAGCGAAATGTTCCTCGAAAGTCAAAAGGCTCTTGGACATTGCAGTTTCCCATTCTCTAGATTGGGCTATGATCCGGAGCAGATAAAAAATCCAGAGCGTATCCATCCGGCATGTTCCTTGACATCGCATTCGCGCCCCGCGCCCCATTTTTCGATGCCGGTCTGAAGGCGCACATCATCACGCGTTACACGGATGTGGCCGCGATCGTGGCTTCGCCCAAGGTAACCGTGCCACGCATCGAACTTGATGTTGCGGTTCGGTTGAATGCACGTTTTCCAGATCGCTTTTCTGCATTGTCAAAATGGGCAGAAGGCATCCTGATCCATCTTGATGGCCCCAAACACGTCGCCGGGCGGGATCGTGCCAAAGGCATGGTGCGCCACGCATGGGATAGCTTGAGCGCTGCCAAACTGAAGGCGCGCGCCGAGCGTTTGCTTGATGATCAGGGCGCGGCAGGCAAGATCGACGGCACCCGGCTTGCCGCTGACTATATCGACGGGCCGTGGAGTGACCTCCTTTTGCTGTCGTTGGAAGACGCACGGCATATCATCGACGGTTCTGAAGGCTGTCTGACCGAATGGAGCCAAATTGTCGCCCTGAACAAGTATCAGGAGCGCAATGCCAAAACAGCCGCGCTCATGGACCGCGTTCTGGCCAAGATTCGTCTCCAGCCTTGTCCTTGGTCGACTGAGGGTTTTTTAGACATCGATGCCCCGGTGATGCTGTTCATCCTTGGTCTTGCGAACGCGACGGTGAAGCATACGATCACAAACATGCTTTACACCCTTGCGGCAGATCAACCGGAACAGGACCGCCTGCGCCGCGACCCTTCACGGATCTCCGCGTTCGTCGAAGAGGTGTTGCGTATGTATGGGGCCGTGCGGTTTCGGGATCGCATCGCGGGGCCAGACGGTCTTGAAGATTATGCCATTCTACCAGGAGAACGGATCAGGCTGTATTTTGAAAGCGCCGGCCGCGACCCGGACGTTTATCCTGATCCGAATCGGTTTGCGCCGGAACGGTATCTGGACACCACAAGACCAGCGCCGATCCTGTCTTTTGGTGGCGGCAGCCATCTGTGTGTCGGGCGACTGTTGGCACGGTTGCAGATGGCTGCCCTCATTTCAGCGCTGGTCGAGCGTTACACGCTCATATTCGATGAACGGAATCCTGTTTCCTTCCCCGACATTGCCTCTCTTGGGTTCAAGAAACTGCCCTTGCGTCTGGCGCCTCGCTGAAACGCCGCCAGACATTGGGGAGGATCACGCCCGAATAAGCCAGCCATTGGGACAGGCGGTAAGATTATGGCCATATCGGTCGCATGTGTCGGTATCCAATCGATAATCGGACCCTCGGCGCGACAGGAAGGTTTGAATGGCCATGTGGGGGGCGGAAGTTTCGGGCTGACCGATCAGACTGCCGGTATTACCATCCTCGACCACGATCCGGTCGCCCGGTTGCAGATGCGCATCAAAGAATTCAAGCACCGCAAGACACATTGGTTCCGTATGCGCCGCATCTTCAATCACCAGCCACGGCCGAGGCAGGGCAGAAAGAAAATCCGCAGTCAGAACTTCTCCGAGATCCAGCGCATTGCCATAGATCACGTCAACCTTGGGATCCGCGATCCCCTTCGGAGGCGCGATATCCACCGAAACAATGCGGCCCTCGATATCAAACGCGCGCAACTGATCCGCCATCCAAAGGGCGCGCCCGCCTTCATAGGTGCCGATTTCGAAGATGGTGCCGGGGCGAAGCGTTTCGATCAGCGACATATAGTTGAACTGGTCAAACGGGCTGAGCAGCATGGTCCGCCCCTTGTATTTTTGCCCGTTCATGCCGCGTTGTACACTTTGCCAGACTTGTGTCGGCAGCTCTGTCTGGAGTGGACGTGCACCCTCTTGCGCTTGGGGGGAGGCCTTTGTGCCAAACTGAAAGACGGAGCGGAACTGCTCGATGGCGAGTGCACCGCCAATTCGTGCATTTTCCAGCAGATCAAGCAAGGGCCGCAAGGCTGCGGACGGGCGAAACTCAGCCAGAAAAGCCTGCAACTCTGGTGACGACCCCAGCTTCGTTTTCGGAACGACGATCGTCAGGCCCGAGTAGACGCCGACTGAAACGATCTCGAAATCATCTTCGCGACCTACGAGGGCATCTTCCAGGGCCGTCAGTACGCCATTGCGCGCGCCTCCTTGGGTTGTGGCGCAGGGTATGTCGAAGATTATTCCACGCGGATCCCAACCCGATGAGCCTGGCGCGATCTGCCCTTTCGCGTAAGTTTGCCTGAACGCCTCGGGGATACGGTCAGGGTCGTAATAGGAATCCCGCCGCCCCCAAGGCCAGCCCGTATCGTCAAGCACAAGGATCGGCGGATTTTGTTGAGGAGCCTCCGGAGGCCCCAAAAGCAGATTGATCTCATGGAAGACGGTGTACCAATTGTGGTCACCATCAATAAGCACGACATCGGCGGGCGGCAAATCGGCCAGGACCTCGAGGCTTGGCGTAATGTGCACCTTCGCAGCGCCAGCAAAGGTCTGTTCGAAGGCAACCGTATCGAACTTGGGTGCGGGGTCGATGATATCGGCAAAGGCAGCGTTCGCTTTGCACCACTGCGCGAGGCGCGTGCTGTTTCGGCCAGCCTCGGCCCCGATCTCTGCCACGCGTTTGGCGTTTGCCGCCTTCAGCAACGGGCGCAATATCGGTATCCAGAAGATGTTCATCTTTTGACTGCCTCTCTGTCAGGCCTGTTTGCGCCAGGCGATGCCTGTGTGATCAATGCGCTCTACGGGTTCAAAGATACCTCGGGTCGCGCGGAACTCATCGACAGCCTCGGCACACCGGGGCAGCGCGTAGTCGTCGATGATGATGACCCCACCGGGCGAAACCTTGTCATAAAGCGCGGTCAAAGCGTCCATGGTGGAACTGTAGTGATCCCCGTCAAGCCGCAGCAGGGCGATGCGGTCGATCGGCGCATGGGGCAGCGTGTCGCAGAACCACCCCGGAAGGAACCTGATCCGGTCCGACATCAGGCCAATTTCCTCAAAACTGGCCCGCACGGTGTTTTCCGAAACGGCAAGCCCGGCGTTGTTGAGAGGTTCAACGAACCCGGAACAGTCAAGGTCACCATCCATCACGGGAAGCCCTTCGAACGAATCCGCGAGCCAGACCGAGCGGTCATTGATGCGCCTTGCCGCTAGAATACCCGCCATCATCATGGCTGATCCGCCGCGCCACACGCCACATTCGATCAAATCGCCAGGAATGGCTTGCTCCAGCACGGTTTCGACCGCCCGACGCAGATAGCTCAGACGCTTCTTCCCCGTCATCGTCAGGGCCGTTGGCAGAACCTCGTTGCCAACGAGCAGGCCTTCGGTCTCTGCCCCGATGACGCGCCGCAACTGGCGCGGATAGGCAGATTTCGAAGCCTCGATCAGATCCTCGCGTCCTGCCGACTTGAGCGTGACAAGCAGGGCGCGAAGCCGTGCCTCGGCCTCGCGCGCGCCGGTGTTGAGAAGCCGCTGCTCCAGAAGATCAAGATAGAGGTTTTCCGGGGACGGCTCCTTTGACGTCGAAGCCTTGAACATTTTGCCCTGCAGCGGCGGCGTGTTGGTCTGGAACACCCAATAGGGCTTGCGCACGCCTTTCGGCGGGCGCGTCCGAAGCCGCTGGAACTCTCGCGTCATGATGCGCGCTTGTTCGGGGAAATCTTTGTGAGAGGCCGCTGCGCTCTTGGTGTGCGTCTGATGGAACGTCGCTTCGCCTCCAAGTGCAATGATCTGCGTTCCAGGCAACTCCGCCGCCCGATAGAAGACATCGGAGCTTGCGTAGCCGCCGCCGTCGGTCTGGAACGCCTCGTCATAGCCGCCGACCTCGTTCCAAAGGTCACGTGACATGGTCAGGGCATTGCTTTCAAACCCGGGCGCATACCATTGCAGAATGCTCGGCTGTTCGATCAGCCCGCTGGAGATTTCGAACAGTCGATAACCATCCTTCGGCCAATCGATCGACTGAAGCAACCTGTCTTCAACCTCGGCTGAATAGCCGGTGAATTCAGCCGCGGATTGTGGGTAGAAGCCTAGGACTAGCGTCGAGGTATATATGATCGCCCGATCATGGCAGCGGGTAGCTGCGACGCTTGCCGCGAGAAGCCCGGGCGACGGCATCCGGGCGCCATCGATGATTGTGCAGATCAGCTTCCCGCGGGCAGCGGCAAGTCCCATGTTCATCGCCTGAACCGGAGACGGCAGGCCGGAGTTGCAATAGAGGATTTTCAGGTCCAGCCCGAGGCCGGCAAAATCTTCCACCTGCGGCGGGAATGCAGAGCCGTTGTCGACCACAATGACTTCATAGGGGATTGCCTCCATGCCCCGTTGGTAACTGGGGGAGAGTGCCAGCAATGTTCGGGGCAATTCACGCGCCATTTCATAGCACGCGACGACGACGCTGAGGTGGGGAGCGATATCCGCTGTTCCGGTCATGCGACGAGCCCGGACTGCCGCAGATCATCGATCAGGCTACGGAGATTTGCATTTCGGAGGAAAAGCGTGGCATCAATCTCGCAGTTGAACGTCTCTTCAAAGGCGCCACCGATGATCACACTGTCCACCGAGTCGAGGCCGAGAGCCGCGAACTCGGCGTCGAGATCGAACGCCTCTGGCGGCAGATCAAGAAAGTCTGTCAGATACTTTGTTGTCCAGGCGATCACCTGATCGGCATCCAGTTTGGTCATGGGGCAAGGCCTTTCTGCGGAGAGAGAATGAGGGGAAGGTGGAGAGCCCTGCGCAGTGTCTGACGGTCATGCCATTCGAACGGCAGATCAGAAACGCGGCGCGGCAGGCGTTGGAGGATCACGCGCAGGGCTGTTTCAGCTTCCAGCAACGCAAGCTCGGCGCCAAGGCAATAATGCCGCCCAAGGCCAAAGCCAAATCCGCGGCGGTTGCTGCGCCATGGGTCGAACCGATCAGGATCCGGATAGACCGCAGGATCGCGGGAGGCAGCATCTGTAAGCAGCAGAAGCCTTTCCCCACGGGAAATTCTTGCCCCGCCGAGAGTCAGATCGGTCTGAGCGATACGCCACATTTGCCGCACCGGGGGCGCATATCTGAGCGTTTCCTCAACAGCAGCGCGTAGGATGGGCGGCTCGGCATCGACCAGGGCGTCGACAAGCCCGGCCTCAACAACTGCGGCGATGGTATTGCCGATCAGGGCGGCCGTATTTTCCGATGCAGCCATGATCAGGAACATCACATGGTTTGCAATATCAACATCAGACAACGGGTATGATGCATCGGCCAGCAGGATCATGCGGCTTATAGCACTGTCGTCCGGCTTTTTGCGCCGCTCTGAGACGATCGACAGAAACGGAAGGCGTTGGTCTATGATCAACGTCTCCATCCGCGCATAATACCGTGGCGAGCATCCACGGTCAAAGGTCCGGCCGATTTCGGCGGTCTCACGCACGAAATCCACAACCAACGGACCCGGCAGGCCTAGGACATGCGCGATGAACAGCGAGGGCAGGACATCTGCGTAACGAAGGGCTGCATCAAAGGTGCGATCTTTTGCCACATCCGCCAGAAGATCTTCGGAAAGCCTGTTCAAGACGGCGGCATGATCGGCCAAGCAGCCTTGGGGCAAGACCGCCCTGAGAAAGCGCCTTGCATCCTCGTGTTGAGGCGGATTGATGAAGGGCAAGAAAGCCGACAGCAGACCCGTCAGGGTCGGTGTGGGTTTCCCGCTGCGCGTGCAAAGATCCTGGACGATCGACGAGAGATCTGCCACCAGAAAACTGCGGTCAGTCAGTACAGACGTCACCTCGGCATGACGATGAACGATCCAGCATCGGTCCTGCATGGCCCAAAAAACAGGTGGTGCATCCAGCAGCATCGGCCATGGCTGGTCGCATAATTCCGGGCCCTTCTGCCTCAGTGTGGAAAAGTCGCGAAGTTCAGGGATATGTTTGTTCATCTGCCGCGGCATCCGAACGCGCAAAGGCGCGGCACAAGTGACGTTGTATTTTCCCGCTTGTGGTTCGCGGCAACCTTCCCTCCCGCACGAAAAAGACTTGGTCCAGGGTAAAGCCATGCACGCGGGTCACGGCCTCCCGGACTGAGCGCGCCAAGGCATCCGGGTCAAAGTTTGCAAAGCTGCGGCGCGAGACTTCGTGAACCGCAACTATCCGGTCACCACCATCTGTCTCTGCCTCCTCAACAAAGACGGCACCTGCCCCATGGACGAGGTCGGAAGAAACGGAGCTGATCGTGTCGTCAAGGTCATTGCCATGATGTTTGACCCCTCGGATGATAAAGATGTCCTTCGTGCGGCCTGTCACGAACAATTCGCCGGATTGGAGAAATCCCAGATCGCCTGTTTTCAGGAACTCACCGTCTGTCCCGTCGGCAAGCCGCGCATGGAAGGTTGCCGCTGTCGCAACTTCGTCCCGCCAATATCCCTCGCTCACATGTGGACCAGAGACGCAGATTTCCCCTTGCTCTCCGTCTGGCAGCACGTCGCCCTCAGGTCCAATGATGCGCACAATTTGCGGGCTGAGAACCTTTCCACAAGAAACAACTCGCTTTCCGTTAAAAGCAACAGTCCTAAGCCCTGATCGAGGAGGTCCGCCGGAGACGAACAATGTTGCTTCGGCTAGCCCATAGCAGGGCAGGAAGGCATCTTCGCAAAAGCCTGCACCCGCGAAAGCATCGGCAAAGCGCCGCAGTGCGGCGACACGCACAGGCTCTGCCCCGCAGAATGCTGTGGTCCATGAAGAAAGATCCAAACCCTCACGGTCTTTGTCGCTGACCATTCTGGCGCAAAGGTCATAGGCAAAACTGGGTGCGCCGCTGCCTGTTGCTCTGAATCTGCTGATGGCCCGCACCCACCGAACCGGCTTTTGTAAAAAAGCGAAAGTTGGCATGATGTATGTGCTTCGCCCGGCCTGCAGCGGATAGAGGATTGTTCCGATCAGCCCCATGTCATGAAATACCGGTAGCCATGTCACCGACGGCTCGGACGGATCGGCACCGAAGATCTGGGCGATCATTGCATGATTTGCCATCAGGTTTCCGAACGAAATGGTGACGCCCCGGGGGATTGCCGTGGACCCAGAAGTGAACTGGATCAGGGCAGTATCCTCCGGCCGCCATTCTCGCGCGGGAAAGTCCGCCGTGGGAACTGCAAGGTCGGTCGTGATCCAGTCGCAATCCGAACCAAGACGCTCTCTCAGCGCCTTGTCTTGGGCGATGGCCTCGGTTGTTAGGATGACCTGAGCCCCGGCGGCTGCCCTGATGTTCGCGGTCCGCTCGCGCGCTCGATCTGTTTGCGGTTGCGGTGCTGGGACCGCGATCACACCCGCCAGGAAGCAGGCGAATATCGTCACGATGAACGGCAGACCCGTAGGATAGATCAGCAGCGCTGGCTCCCTCGGGCCAATACGCTGGGCAATAACCGACGCAAGGCCGACAGCCTGGGCATGGAGTTCGGAAAACGTCAAGCTTTCCGTCACATCCTCGCCTCTCGGCATGAAGCCGAACGCGATCTTGTCGGGGGTGTTACGTGCCCAGTAGCCAAGCGCCTCACGCAGGTCGTGGATGCCGGTTACAGTCACGATCTTTGGTCCGGGCCAAGGGTGAAGGAGGCGAGCAGGAGTTTGGCGAAGGCTTCGAGGGACTCTGCCTCGAAGATAAGCACCGGATCGACAGGCATACCGAATTGTTCTTCCATCGCGCCGCAAAGGTAGACGGCCTCGGCCGAGGTTACACCGAGATCGATGAAGCTATGATCCAGCCGTATTTCTGTCTCTGGAAGCCCAATGAACTGCGCAACGTGACGCACGACAGAGGCGCGCAAGTGATTTTCGGCTTCTGGTCCGGGCAGCATTGCGGTCTCTTCAAGCAAGTTCAGGCGTCAGCATCGTTGCGTCCGATACACGCACGCGGCCGACAGGCGCAAGGTGATCGCTCCAGCACAGCGGCCCGAAGGGAAAGACCACGGGGTAGAGGATTAAGTCCCAATCCCCGGGAAAGGAAGGGGCTCGTACCATTATACCGCTCGCGCCCCTCATTACCGGTTGGCCCGACACTTGGAACGGGTCTCGCGTTTCGGAACTGCGCCAGAAATAGGCAACCTGCAATACCTCTGGCATATGACCCGAGAGTACGTCAATCTGAAGGTCGACGCTGACCTCCTCACCCGGGAGGACGGTCGCTTCAGAAGGTCTTGCAGTCAAGCGGATGCGGGGCGCGTCAAGCGGTGCGCCGTTCTCAGCTGCAGCACGAATGCTTTTGATAGTGCTGACCAGTGTTTCCAGACGGCCGGGTGTAAAATAGGTTCCATGCCCCCCGGGAACGATGTGCGCGGCGGGACGCGGAAACATTCGCTCCCAACGCAGTTTGGCGCTGTGTTCCTCGCCCCGCAGATACGGATTGAAAAGCTCGCTCTCTGCTCCGAACAACAATGCCACTGGGCAAGGAAGGGGGAAGGAGGGCTCCACTTCCAGTGCGATGAAACTTTTGCAGGTCCGTCCTGCCAGCGACCAGCGCGCCGTGAGCTGCGCTGCGACGCCAACGCCCTGACAGTTGCCTCCGATGAAGGATAAGCCGCCGTCGAGGCAGTCCAATAAAATGTCAGCGTAATGGTCACCCATTCGGACATCCAGCGCGCTTCTTCCTGGCTCCAGTCTTGCGATAAGGTGCAAGGAGCGAATTCCTATGAGCGGCTGGTCATCTCCCAAGAGGCTGGCGAGGCGGGGAAATTCATGTTCTGCGTTGAAGCACCAAATCAAAGGGGGCCGCTGTCCGTTCGGGTTCAGAATGCGGACAAGACCACGTTCGTCCAAAGGATCCCCAGCCCACTTGCTCATCAAATGGGCTTGTGTGGCGAGCAGTCGTTCAGCTTCCAAAACGCACCAAAATTGCCGTGATCTCCGATGCTCATCCGGTTGAACCCGGGATTCTTTATAGAGCTTGCCGCGGTTGCGCCGACAGAGCAATGGGTAATCGGCTTCATGCCTCTGCACCGCTGCGCAGATCAGCCATTGCTGTGATTTGGGCTGCGAAAGACAGATGCGCGCAAAAGTTTATGATGCTCGGAAGCAGGTAACGTTATGGTGTTGTCGAGACGCCATCAATTCTTCTCCGAGTAAGGGATATGCCACCTGCCTGACGAGCCCGTCACCCGACTGCCTGGCCCATCGGGATTTGCCCCCGAATGCGCTTGCACGAGGTAATCCGCGCCCGAGCGTGCAAGCTGACTGAACAGGTGATTGAGACGGATTTGACGCAGCTGACGGCCGCCTTTCCCGACGAAAAGCTCTTGGCTGGCTGGCCGCGACCGATGCGCCATGAGTATTGTGCCGTTGGTCTTGGTGTTTGGCGTTCTCGGTTAGCGTCCCAGAGGCTGGTGTCTGTTGATTTCCACCCGGACCTGAGCCGGGTAGGCGCATAATTTCCACTGAGAATTGAGCCATGTGAACCTTCCCCCCGGAGCGGCGAGCGGCGGGGGTAACGGATTGATCCACATGGGACTTTTGAACATCATTCCACGTATGCACTTGCGACAGAAGCTGTAGATCCGCGAGATTGCTAGGCGCACTGGTTTGTCGCGCAATACCTTGACCAAGCATCTTGCTGCTAACACTGTGGAGCCGAAGTTTGCGACGCCAGAGCGGCAGAGCAAGCTTGACCCCTTTGCCGAGAAGTTGGCGGTCTGGTTGAAGACCAACGCCAGCAAGCCACGCAAAGAGCGGCAGACACTGAAGAAGATGCACGCCGATTTGGTAACGCTCGGGTTGGGGTGCGGCACCTCCGGGGTGCCGCATCCTTGGTTCAGGCTTGGCGGGCGAAGAGTTTGCGGACCCCCACGAAGAAGGCCGGCACCAGGAAGATGCCGAAGGCGACTGACGCGAGCATGCCGCCGCTGACGCCCGTGCCGATGGCGCGCTGTGCCAGTGCCCCGGCGCCGGTTGCGGTGGCCAGCGGCAAGACCCCAAGCAGGAAGGCGAAGCTCGTCATCAGGATCGGGCGCAGACGCTGGCGGGCGGCTTCGACGGCTGCCTCGACCAGCGGGGTTCCGGCGGCATTCAGGCTTTGCGCGAATTCCACGATCAGGATTGCGTTCCGTGCCGCAAGGCCGATGGTCGTCAGCAGGCCCACCTTGAAATAGACGTCATTCGACTGCCCGAAAACCAGCGCGGCCAGCAGCGCGCCCAGCACCCCCACGGGGACCGAGAGCATGACGGCGAAGGGCACGGTCCAGCTTTCGTAAAGCGCCGCAAGACAGAGAAACACCACCAGCGCCGAGAGTGCATAAAGCAGCGGTGCCTGATTGCCCGAAAGGCGTTCCTGATAGGAAATCCCCGTCCAGGACAGGCCATAGCCCCCCGGCAGTTCGGCCACCAGTTCCTCCATCGCGGTCATGGCGTCGCCGGTCGAGACCCCCTCGACCGGTGCGCCGGAAAGTTCGAGCGCACGCGCCCCCCCGAACCGGTCGAGCGAGGGCGAGGCTTCATCCCAGACCTGGGTGATGAAGGCGGCGAAGGGCACCATCTCTCCGTTGGAATTGCGGGCGAACCAGCCGTCGATGTCTTCGGGCTGCATGCGCCATTCGGCCTCGCCCTGCACGATCACGGGTTTCAGCTCGGCGCCCAGGGGGAAGTCATTGACCTCGCGCCCCGAGAAGATGACCGAGAGCATCCCGTTCACCTCGGAAAGGCTGAGGCCCATGGCGCGGGCCTTCTGCTGGTCGATGTCGAGCCGGAGCGAGGGGCGGAAGGTGGTCTCATGCCCGCGGAAAGACCCGGTCCGACCATCGGCCTCGGCCTTGGCGACCAGATCGACGGCGGCCTGCTGCAGCGCCTCGGCCCCATTCCCGGCCTGATCGAGCAGATACATGGTGAAGCCCGAGGCATTGCCCAGCCCCTGAATCGCAGGCGGCTGGGTAAAGACGATGCGGCCCGCGCGATGGCCGCCGAACCGGCGGTTGGCCTCTTGCGCGAAGGTGGCGGCGGCCGTGTCGGGGCGGTCAGCGAAATCGCGCAGCTTGACGAAGAGCATGGCGGTGTTCTGACCGCTGGACCCGAAAGAAAAGCCGAGCGCGCCATAGACCGAGGCGACCGTATCGCCGCGCTCCTGCAGCAGCCATTGTTCCACCTCTTGCACCACGGCCTCGGTCTGGGCGGTGGTTGATCCTTCCGAAAGGCGCACCTGCGCCATCAGCACGCCCTGATCTTCCTGCGGCAGGAAAGAGGAGGGCAGGTGCTGATAGAACCAGCCCGTCGCCCCGCCGATCGCCAGCAGCAGCAGGGCCATGCGCAGCGGCCGCCGCGCGGTCCAGCCGGCGCTGCGGGCATAGCCGCGGGTCGTGGCGTCCAGCCCGCGGTTGAACCAGCGCGCAGGCGCCATGCCGCCCTCATGCGAGCGCGGGCGCAGAAGGCTGGCACACATCGCGGGCGTCAGGATCAGCGCGACCGCCAAGGACAGCATCATGGCCGAGATGATCGTCACGCTGAACTGCCGGTAGATCACTCCGGTTGAGCCGGACATGAAGGCCATCGGCAGAAACACCGCAGACAGGACCAGCGCGATCCCGACCAGCGCGGGCGTGATCTGACGCATGGATTTCGAGGTGGCGGCGGGGGCATCCAGACCTTCTTCCTCCATCACCCGTTCGACGTTTTCCACCACCACAATGGCATCATCGACCAGAAGGCCAATGGCCAGCACCAGCGCGAACATGGTCAGCGTGTTGATCGTCAGCCCCGCCGCCGCCAGCACGCCGAAAGTGCCCAGCAGCACCACCGGCACCGCGATGGTGGGGATGATGGTGGCCCGCCAGCTTTGCAGGAAGACAAGGATCACCAGAAAGACCAGCACCACCGCCTCGGCCAGCGTGTGATAGACCCGCTCGATCGAGGATTCGACGAAGGGCGAGGTGTCATAGGGATAGGCGATCTCAACGCCTGCGGGCAGGGCTGCGCTGACGCGGGTCAGCGTCTCGCGCACGCCCTCGGCGGTTTCCACGGCATTGGCGCCGGTCGCAAGGTTGATGCCGAACCCCGCCGCAGGTTTGCCATTGAAGCGCGAGGCCGAGCCATAGCTTTCCTGCCCGATCTCGATCCGTGCCACATCGCCCAGAAAAACGGTGGAGCCGTCGCCCGTGGTGCGCAGGATGATGCGTTCAAATTCTTCGACCGAGGCCAGCTGCGCCTGCGCCGAAAGCGCGACGGTCAGCTGCTGGCCCGCGATCACCGGCTGGCTGCCCAGGCTGCCCACGGTGACGGTGCTGTTCTGTTCCGCCACCGCCGAGGTGACATCGGCCGTCGTCACTTGATACTGCGCCATCTTCAGCGGATCGAGCCAGATGCGCATGGCATAGCCCGACCCGAAGCTGTTGATCGACCCCACGCCCGGGGTGCGCAGGATCGGCCCTTCGACGATTTGCCCCATCAGGTCGCCCAGCTGCAGCGAGGTGTAACTGCCATCCTGTGACACCAGCGCCGCCACCATGAGGATGGAGGAACTGGAGCGCGTCACGCTGATGCCTCGGTCCTGCACGGTCTGGGGCAGGCCGCTCTGGATCAGCTGGATCTTGTTCTGCACCTGGATCTGCGCCATGTCGGCGTCGACGCTGTCATCAAAGACCAGCGTGACCGAGGCCCGCCCCGTCGCCGAGGATGACGAGGTCATGTAAAGCAGCCCATCAAGCCCGGTCAGCCCATCTTCGATGACCGACGTCACCGAGTTTTCCGCCGTTTCCGCAGAGGCGCCGGGGTAGGTGGCCGAGATGCGGATCGTCGTCGGCGCGATGTCGGGATATTGTGAAATGGGCAGGGTGGTCAGCCCCCAGGCCCCCGCCAGCATGGTGATGATCGCCAGCACCCAGGCAAAGACCGGGCGGTGAATGAAAAACTCGGCCATGGGTCAGTTCCCCGCCGCCGGGGCCGTATCGCGCACCACGCCTGCCGCGTCGATGGTGACAGGCACGGGGGTAAGTTCGGCCCCTTCGCGCAGGCCGGTCAGACCGTCGATGATGACCGCCTCACCGGGGGTCAGGCCTTCGGCAATCAGCCAGTCGTTTTCCTCGCTGCCGATGGCGGTCAGGGTCTTTTTCGCGGCCTTGCCTTCGGGGGTGACCACCCAGACGGTCAGCTCGCCGTTGCGGCCGATGGTGGCGGCGCGCTGGGGCAGGCGGTAGGCGGTGATACGGCCCACCACCACCTCGCCGCGCAGGAACATGCCGGGCAGCAGGCGGCGGTCGGGGTTGTCAAAGCGGAAGCGGATGTCCTGCGTCCCCGTGGTGGTGGACACCGTGACCGAAGGCGCGACCAGCGTGCCGCCGCCGTTGTGCGTGGTGCCGTTTTCCAGCGTCAGCGTCACATCCAGTTTTTCATCGGGTCTGAGCTGGCCCTTTTCGATCTGATCCTGAATCGACAAAAGCCGCGCCGCGGGTTCGTAGAGATCGACATAAATCGGGTCGAGCCGGGTGACCGTGGCCAGCGCATCAGCCTGGCTTTGCGTCACCAGATCCCCCACCGAAACCGTCGGAAAGCCCGCGATGCCGCTGATGGGGCTGGTGATCGTGGTCCATGCTAGATCCTGTTCCGCAAGCTTCAGCGCGGCCTCGGCGCTTTGCACCTGCGCGCGGGCCGAGGCGGCCTCGGCCTCGGTGCTTTCGACCGTGGCGCGGGTGGAACCCGATCCCTCCAGCGTCTTGGCGCGGGCGGCGGCGGATTCGGCCACCGGCAACGCCGCCTGCGCCTGCGCCAGTGTCGCGCGGGCCGTCACCACCGCGGCCTCATAGGTGGCGCTGTCGATGCGGAACATGGGGCTGCCCGCCTCGATCTGCTGGCCGGGGGTATAGAGGATTTCCGTCACAAGCCCTGTGACCCGTGGCCGGATCGCCGCATCCTGATAGGCCACCGCACGCCCCGGCAGGATCGACCGGCGCTTCACCTCTTGCGGTTGCAGGGCAATGACCCCCACCTTGACGGGGCCCTGCGGCGCCCCGGCCCCCGGCGGGGCCTGACCCGCCACCGGCAGGGCAAGGCAAAGAAGCAGCGGCAGGGCAAGGGCCATCCGGGCCGGGGCGAGGGATGCGATCATGGGTTCGTCCTGTTCCTGCGGGCCAAAGCAGCCGTCTCCGCCAAGCTAGGGCGGGCAACGGCCCTCGGCAACCGCGGTTGCGCCGGGGTCATACGCCGGGCCGGGGCAATTCCGTCGTCACAAGCCGATGATTTTGCGAATATCCTCGGGGGTGGCGCCTTCAGCGCGAAAGAGCGAGAGCGCACGGGCATCATCCCGCTTGGCCAGCCGTTTGCCCTGATCATCGCGGATCAGTCGGTGGTGGTGATAGGTGGGGGTCGGCAGATCCAGCAGGCGCTGCAACACGATATGGATGGCCGTGGCGTCGAACAGATCAAGGCCGCGCACGACCTCGGTCACGCCTTGGGCCGCATCGTCGACCACAACCGAAAGGTGGTATGAGGTGCCGATATCGCGCCGGGCCAGCACCACATCGCCCACGGTTTCGATCATCTCGGATGCGCTGCGGCTGTGGTGGCCCGCGCGGTCCGGCCCTGTCTCGTGAAATGCAATCGCGCCGACCTTCGCCATGGCCGTCCGCATATCCAGCCGGATCGCCGCATTTTCCGCGCCATGTCCCTTGCCGCGACAGGTGCCGGGATAGACCGGCCCATCCGGCCCGATCACCGGGGCGCCTTCCTGCGGGGCCGACAGGGCGGCGCGGATGTCGCCGCGCGTGCAGGTGCATGCATAGGTCACGCCGAGGGCTGCCAGCCGATCCAGCGCCGCCGCATAGGCGGGCAGGCGGTCAGACTGGCGCATCACCGGCTGCGGCCAGGAAAGCCCAAGCCAGCGCAGATCCTCATAAATCGCGGCCTCATAGGCGGGGCGGCAGCGGGCGGTATCAATATCTTCGATCCGCAGCAGGAACGTGCCGCCCTTTGCCCGGGTCCAGGCCGTCAGCGCCGAAAAGGCATGGCCCAGATGCAGCGGCCCGGTGGGGGATGGCGCAAAGCGCGTTACTGCGCCGCCAGCCATTGCGTGAAGCGGTCCTTGGCGCGGTCGGTATAGGCCTTGTAGCGGTCTTTGCGCCCGCGACGGCCGCCCTTCGCATCAATCGGCGGGAAAAGCCCGAAGTTCACGTTCATCGGCTGGAAGGTCCTGGCCTCGGCCCCGCCGGTGATATGGGTGATCAGCGCCCCCATGGCGGTGTCGGGCGGCGGCGGCGGCAGGGTCTGCCCCTTGATTTCCGCCGCGGCCATGCGGCCCGCCAAAAGGCCCATGGCGGCGCTTTCGACATAGCCCTCAACCCCGGTCACCTGACCGGCAAAGCGGATGTTCGGCCGCGTTTTCAGGCGCATCTGATCATCCAGCAGCGTGGGCGAGTTGATGAAGGTGTTGCGATGAATGCCGCCAAGACGCGCGAACGAGGCATTTTCCAGCCCCGGAATCATTTTGAAAACAGCGGTTTGTGCGCCGTACTTCATCTTGGTCTGGAAGCCCACGATATTATAGAGCGTCCCCAGCTTGTTGTCGCGGCGGAGCTGCACCACGGCATAGGCCTTTTCCTGCGGCTTGTGCGCGTTGGTCAGGCCCACGGGTTTCATCGGCCCGTGCCGCAGCGTTTCGCGCCCGCGTTCGGCCATGACCTCGATCGGCAGGCAGCCGTCGAAATAGCCCGCGGTTTCGCCTTCGTGGAATTCGGTCTTGTCGGCCGCAAGCAGCGCATCGATGAAGGCCTCATACTGGGCCTTGTCCATCGGGCAGTTGATATAGGCGGTGCGCTCTTCCTCGGTCTCGCCCTTGTCATAGCGGCTTTGCAGCCAGGCGACCGACATGTCGATGCTTTCGGCATAGACGATGGGGGCGATGGCGTCGAAAAACGCAAGGCTCTCGGCCCCAGTTTCCGCGCGGATGCTATTGGCCAGCGCAGGGCTGGTCAGCGGGCCGGTCGCGATGATCCAGTGGCCGTCCTGCGGCAGTTCGGTGATCTCGCCATATTCCACCGAAATCAGCGGATGGTTCATCAGCCGCGCCGTCACCGCCTCGGCAAAGGGATCACGGTCCACGGCCAGCGCGCCGCCTGCGGGCAGGCGATGGCTGCGCGCCATTTCCATGATCAGGCCATTGGCCGCGCCCATTTCCCAATGCAAAAGCCCCACGGCATTGCGTTCGTCATCATCCGACCGGAAGGAATTGGAACAGACCATCTCGGCAAAACTGCCGGTGCGATGGGCAAAGGTGCCGACCTTGGGCCGCATTTCATGCAGCACCACAGGAACGCCCATCTGGGCCGCCTGCCAGGCTGCTTCCGATCCGGCCATTCCGCCGCCGAGGATGTGGAGTGTATCGCGCATGCCCTCGCAGATAGCCCCATGTGCCGGGCAGATCAAGGCACCCGCAATGGCAAAGGCCGGGGCGTGACCCCCGGCCTTCGGTTTCGACTGCGGTCCGTGGGGTCAGCCTTCGCTGCCCTCGGCCTCATCCGTCTGTTCGGCCACGCGGGCGACCGAGACGACCTCTTCATCGCCGCCGGTGTTGAAGACCTTGACCCCGCCTGCGCTGCGCGAGCGGAAGCTGATCTGATCGACCGGCACGCGGATCGATTGCCCGGTCGAGGTGGCCAGCATGATCTGATCCGACAGCTCCACCGGGAACGAGGCGACAAGCTGCCCGCCGCGCATGGTTTTCTCGAACGCGGTCACGCCCATGCCGCCACGCCCGCGCACCGGGTAATCATGGCTGGAGGACAGCTTGCCCAGACCCTTGGCCGTGACGGTCAGGATTAGATCTTCGGCCGCCGACATTTCGGCATAGCGTTCGGGGCTCAGCTGACCTTCGGCCACGGCCTCTTCCTCGTCGCTCTCCCCTTCATCCTCAAGGTTGCCCGCCATCAGACGGCGCTGCTTGAGATAGGCGGCCCGCTCGGCCGGGTCAGCCTCGAAATGGCGGATGATCGACATCGACACGACCTTGTCGCCCTCGGCCAGACGGATGCCGCGCACGCCGGTCGATCCGCGCGATTTGAAGACGCGGATTTCCGTGGTGGCAAAGCGGATCGCGCGGCCGCCCGAGGTGACAAGCATCACATCGTCATTCTCATCGGCAATCGCGGCATTCACCAGCGTCACGCCTTCGGGCAGGTTCATCGCGATCTTGCCGTTGCGCTTCACATTGGTGAAATCCGACAGATCATTTTGGCGCACGTCCCCGTCCGAAGTGGCAAAGACGATCTGCAGATTATCCCATTCTTCTTCGGGCACATCGACGGGCATCAGCGCCGCGATGGACACGCCGGTTTCGATTGGCAGGATATTGACGATGGCCTTGCCCTTCGAGGTGCGTCCCGCCAGCGGCAGGCGCCAGCACTTGAGCTTGTAGACCATCCCGTCGGTGGTGAAGAACAGAAGATGCGTATGGGTATTGGCGACAAAGAGCGTCGTCACCACGTCATCTTCCTTGGTCGCCATCGAGGCGAGCCCCTTGCCACCACGGTTCTGGGCGCGGAATTCCATCAGCGGCGTGCGCTTGATGTAGCCGCCGCTGGTGATGGTCACGACCATGTCTTCGCGTTCGATCAGGTCTTCGTCATCCAGATCGCCCGCCCAATCGACAATCTCGGTCCGGCGCGGGATGCCGAATTGCTGCTTCACCTCGGACAGTTCCGAGGAGATGATTGCCATGATCCGTTCACGCGAGGACAGGATGTCGAGGTAATCCTTGATCTTGGCGGCCAGTTCTTCCAGCTCGTCCGTGATCTCTTTGACACCCATCGCCGTCAGACGCTGCAGACGCAGGTCGAGAATGGCGCGCGCCTGCGTTTCCGACAGGTTATAGGTGCCGTCGTCGTTCATCTTGTGGGTCGGATCGTCGATCAGCCGGATATAGGCCGCAATGTCATGCGCGGGCCAGCGGCGGGTCATCAGACGTTCGCGCGCCTCGGCCGGGTCGGCCGAAGACCGGATCGTCGCCACGACTTCATCCACATTCGACACGGCCACCGCCAGACCGCACAGGATATGGCTGCGCTCGCGTGCCTTACGCAGTTCGTAGGCGGTACGACGTGCCACAACTTCCTCGCGGAAGGTGATGAAATGGCTGATGAAATCGCGCAGCGTCAGCTGTTCGGGCCGCCCGCCGTTCAGCGCCAGCATGTTGCAGCCGAAGGTCGTTTGCATGGGCGAGAACCGGTAAAGCTGGTTCAGCACCACATCCGGCGTCGCGTCCCGCTTCAGCTCGATCACCACGCGCACGCCGACGCGGTCGGATTCGTCAGCGATATTTGCGATGCCTTCCAGCTTCTTCTCGCGCACCAGATCGGCGATCTTTTCGATCATCGCCGCCTTGTTCACCTGATAGGGGATCTCGTCCACGACAATGGCCCAGCGATCCTTGCGGATCTCCTCGACCCGGGTCTTGGCGCGGATGATGACCGAGCCGCGCCCTTCGAGATAGGCCTTGCGCGCGCCGCTGCGCCCCATGATCTGCCCGCCGGTCGGGAAATCCGGGGCGGGGATGATCTCCATCAGCCGCTCGGTCGAGACATCGGGGTTCTCGATCATGGCCAGACAGCCGTCGATCACCTCAGAAAGGTTGTGGGGCGGAATATTGGTCGCCATGCCGACGGCAATCCCGCCCGCGCCATTGACCAGCATATTCGGGAAGCGCGCCGGAAGGACCGTCGGCTCCTTGTCTTTGCCGTCATAGTTGTCCTGGAAATCGACGGTGTCCTTGTCGATATCCGCCAGCAGGAAGGCCGAGGGCTTGTCGAGCCGCACCTCGGTATAGCGCATCGCCGCAGCGCCATCGCCATCCATCGACCCGAAGTTGCCCTGACCATCCAACAGCTTCAGGCTCATGGAAAAGGGCTGGGCCATGCGGACCAGCGCGTCATAGATCGCGGCATCGCCGTGGGGGTGGTATTTCCCCATGACATCGCCCACCGGGCGCGCCGATTTGCGATAGGATTTGTCATGCGTGTTGCCGGTTTCCGACATCGCATAAAGAATGCGCCGATGCACCGGTTTCAGCCCGTCGCGCAGATCGGGGATTGCGCGGCTCACGATTACGCTCATGGCGTAATCGAGATAGGCCGTCTTCATTTCCTTTTCGATGGAGACCTGCGGGCCCGTATAGGACGAACGCGGGGTTTCTTCCATGTTTTCAGTATCTTCCGGCTGGTCGGACACGCAAGGCCGCCTTCTTGTTTGCAGGGCCGTGGTGGCCCCAAGATTTAGTTGGCGGCAGTATAGACCATCGCGGAGAGGGGGTGCAACCGGCCTCTGTCCGCGGGATTGTCAGCCGGGCAACGTGGCTGACAACACACTGTTTTTATTGACAGAAAATCAGAATTTGGCACGATTTTGGAACAGGCAGCCTGACAGAAGAAACGCAGGAGGTATCCCATGGAGCGCAACGAGACGGAGATGATGCTGAAGGGCTACGGTCTCACCACGGCCGAGTTCTATTACCGTATGCCGGATTTCCGCAATGTTCTGAACAGCTTCATCTGGCAGGACTACGATCTGGCGCCCGATTATCCGCGGCTGTTCGGCTTCATCGAATTCTGGCAGGCCCAGATCGAAGGCCCGCTGCATTCGGTGCGCTTTACCCATCGCAAGCTGATCAGCCCTGGTGAATGGCGCAATGTGCAGGGGGAATTCCATCTGCACTGACGCGGCCTTTGCCAGGGACAGGCGGGGGGTGCCCCGCCCGGTTGCGTCACGCCGCGAGTTCCGCCTGGGCGCGCAGGATCATCCCGAACAGGTCGCGCGGATCATCCGGATCGGCGATCATGTCGAGGTCCTGGAACAACCCCGAGGCCCGCAGCCGCGAATGGACATAGCGCAGGGCGCTGAAGTCCTCGATGGCGAAGCCCACGCTGTCAAACAGCGTGATGGCCTTGGCAGTGCTGCGGCCCGGTGCGGCGCCGGTCATCACCTGCCAAAGTTCGGTTACCGGGTGATCGGCGGTCAGCTGCTGGATCTCGCCCTCGATGCGGGTTTGCGGCGGGTATTCGACAAAGATTTCCGACCGCAGCAGGATGTCGCGGTGCAGTTCGGTCTTGCCCGGGCAATCGCCCCCGACCGCGTTGATATGCACGCCACTGCCAACCATGTTGTCGGTCAGGATGGTGGCCAACTGCTTGTCAGCGGTGCAGGTGGTGATGATCTGGGCGCCAAGGATGGCCTCTTCGGCGCTGCGGCAGGACACCACGGTCAGCCCGCGGCCTGCCAGATTGCGCGCGCATTTCGCGGTGGCGGCGGGGTCAATGTCGTAAAGCCGCACTTCTGTGACGCCGCAGACGGCCTTGAAGGCCAGCGCCTGGAATTCGGCCTGTGCGCCATTGCCGATCATCGCCATGGTGGTGGCGCCCTTGGGCGCCAGCCATTTTGCCGCCAGCGCGCTGGTCGCGGCCGTCCGAAGGGCGGTCAGGATCGTCATCTCTGACAACATCAGCGGATAACCCGTTGCCACGTCAGCCAAAAGCCCGAATGCGGTAACGGTCTGAAGCCCCTTTTTCATGTTCGACGGATGGCCGTTCACATATTTGAACCCGTAGGTTTCCCCATCCGAGGTGGGCATAAGCTCGATCACGCCGATATCGGAGTGGCTCGCCACGCGCGGGGTCTTGTCGAACAGCGGCCAGCGGCGGAAATCGGCCTCGATCTCGGCGGCAAGCTCCACCATCATGCGTTCGACCCCGATGTGAAGAACGAGGCGCATCATATTGTCAACGCTGACAAAAGGGACAAGCGCGTTGCGGGAGGGGGCGGTCATTTCAAATCCTCAGGTAAAGCTGCGGGTCGGGCGGTCGAACACCTTCTTGCCCATGAGCGATCCGACCAGATCGACCATCAGGCGGGCGGTGCGGCCGCGTTCGTCGAGAAAGGGGTTCAGCTCCACCAGGTCGAGCGAGGTGACGAGGCCGCTTTCATGCAGCAGCTCCATCACCAGATGCGCCTCGCGGAAGGTGGTGCCGCCGGGAACGGTGGTGCCGACAGCCGGGGCGATGGAGGGGTCGAGGAAATCGACATCGAGGCTGACATGCAGCAGCCCCCCGGCTTCGCGCACCTTGGCAAGGAAGGCGCGCAGCGGCGCGACGATCCCCTGTTCATCCAGCACGCGCATGTCATTGATGGCGATGTCGTGGCGCAGCAGCGCCTCATGTTCCGCCGGATCGACCGAGCGGATGCCGTAAAGGCAGATGTGGCTTGCGGGCAGCGGCGCCGGGAAGGGTGGGAAGGCGTCAAACCCCTCACGGCCGGCGATATAGGCAACCGGCGTCCCGTGAAGATTGCCGCTGGTGGTGGTGAGCGGCGTGTGGAAATCGGAATGCGCGTCAAGCCAGAGCAGGAACAGCGGCCGACCAAGGCGTCGGGCATGGGCCGCAGCCCCCGCAACCGACCCCAGCGCCAGCGAATGGTCACCGCCCAGAATGATCGGCATGCCGCCCTGGGCCAGCGCGTCCTCTACCGTTTCGCGCAGCCGTTCTGTCCAGCCGAGCGTGGCGGGCAGTTGGTCCACCGCCGGGTTCGGGCAGGCCGCCGCGGGCAGATCACCCAGCGACAGATCCCCCCAGTCGGTCACGCCATGGCCGAGATCGCCAATCGCCTGTGCCAGCCCCGCCACGCGATAGGCCGCAGGCCCCATGAGACAGCCGGGCCGCCGTTGGCCGGAATCGATCGGGGCGCCAATGAGGATGGTCTGGGTCATTCGTCTCTCCTGTTCCGGAAAAGCATCTTGCCGGGTTGCGGCAGGTTCCAGCGGCATTATGATCGGAATGTAACAGGGTTTTTCCGAAACGGCGGAGAGAGTTGTCGGAATGGATGATATCGACCAGCGGATGATCGCCGAATTGCGGCGCGATGGGCGGGCCTCGCTTTCGGAATTGGCCGAGCGGCTGGACCTGAGCCGCGCAACCGTGCGCGCCCGGCTGGAGCGGCTGACCGCCAAGGGCGAGATCGCGGGATTTACCGTGGTCACGCGGGCGGATGTGACCTCGGCCCCGGTGCGGGGGCTGATGATGATCGGGATCGAGGGGCGGGGCGGCGAGAAGATCATGGCCCGGCTGACGGGCCTGCCTGCGGTGATGGCGGTGCATTCCACCAACGGGAAATGGGATCTGATCGTGGAACTGGCGACGCAGACCTTGCTGGAGCTGGACGAGGTGATTCACCGCATCCGCAACATCGAGGGGGTGATGACCTCGGAGACGAACCTTCTGCTCTCCACGCGCAAGGCGGGGCGGCGATAGGGGCAAAGAAGGGGGCTTTGCGCCCCCTCCCGGCCTGCGGCCGGTTCACCCCCGCAGGATATTTTTGCCAAGATGAAAGGGAGGCCGGCGCGCCCGGCTGTCCGTCGTCTGTCTGATTGTCGCAGGGGGGCGGGCGGTGCCTTTGGGTCATGGCGGCGGGGGCGAAACTGCCCTATGATCACGCCCGGAAACAGGAGATGCGCGCATGATCGTGGAACTGGGGCATTTTGCGCTGGTGCTGGCACTGGCGGTGGCCTTTGTGCAATCCAGCCTGCCGATGGTGGGGGCCTGGAAGCGCTGGGGGGGCTGGATGGCGGTCGGGGAACCGGCGGCGATCGTGCAGCTGATGCTGATCACGGTGGCCTTCGGGGCCTTGACTTATGCCTTTGTCACATCGGACTTTTCGTTGCGTCTGGTGGTGCTGAACAGCCATACCGACAAGCCCATGCTCTACAAGATTTCGGGGGTCTGGGGGAACCATGAGGGGTCGCTTCTGCTCTGGGTCTGGATCCTCGCTCTGTATGGTGCCTGCGCCGCAATCTTCGGGGGGCGGTTGCCCGCTACGCTGCGGGCGCGGGTGCTGGGGGTACAGGGGTTGGTGGGCTTTGCCTTTCTGGCCTTCCTTCTTTTTACCTCGAACCCCTTCCTGCGTCTGGCCGAGCCGCCCTTCAACGGTGATGACCTGAACCCGCTGCTGCAGGACCCGGGCCTCGCCTTCCATCCGCCGTTCCTCTATCTCGGCTATGTCGGCCTGAGCATGGCCTTCAGCTTTGCCATTGCCGCGCTGATCGAGGGGCGGGTGGATGCGGCCTGGGGGCGCTGGGTGCGGCCCTGGACGCTGGCAGCCTGGGTCTTTCTTACCATCGGCATCGCGCTCGGGTCCTGGTGGGCCTATTACGAGCTTGGCTGGGGCGGCTTCTGGTTCTGGGACCCGGTCGAAAATGCCTCGTTCATGCCCTGGCTTTTCTCGGCGGCGCTGCTGCATTCGGCCATCGTGGTGGAAAAACGCGAAAGCCTGAAGGCCTGGACCATCCTGCTCGCCATCCTCGGCTTCGGCTTTTCGCTGATCGGCACGTTCATTGTGCGGTCGGGCGTGATCACCTCGGTCCATGCCTTTGCCAATGACCCCGAGCGGGGCGTCTTCATCCTGATCCTGCTTGCGCTGTTCATGGGCGGGGCGCTCATGCTTTTCGCGCTGCGGGCCGGCACGATGGAGGCGAAGGGCATCTTCGCCATGGTCAGCCGTGAAAGCGCGTTGGTGGCGAACAACCTGCTGCTGGCGGTGGCCTCTTTCGTGGTGTTTGTCGGCACGATCTGGCCGCTGGTGGCCGAAATGCTCTGGGATCGCAAGCTCAGCGTCGGGGCCCCCTTCTTTGACGCGGCCTTTTCGCCCTTCATGATTGCACTTGCCCTTCTGTTGCCGATCGGGGCGATGCTGCCCTGGAAACGCGCGCAGACGGGCCGCATCCTGCGTCGGCTGATGCCGGTGGCTGTGCTGGCCTTTGCCGTGGCGGCGCTGGTCTGGTCGGTTCAGACCGGGCGCTCGGCGCTGGGGCCGGTGGGTGCGGCGCTGTCAGTCTGGGTTGTACTGGGGGCATTGGTCGATCTCTGGGGGCGCACCGGGCGTGATGGCTTCGGCACCCGTTTCGCCCGCCTCTGGCGCCTGCCGCGGGCCGATTGGGGCAAGGCCACGGCCCATGCGGGGCTGGGGGTCACGATCTTTGCCGTGGCCGCGATGACCGCTTGGGCGACCGAGGTCATCAAGGTTGTCCAGATTGGCGAGAGTTTTGACCTTCACGGCTACCAGGTGACCCTTGCCAAGGTCGAAGAGGTCGAGGGGCCGAACTACCTCTCGACCACCGCCACAATGGAGGTCCGCCGGAACGGGGATCTTGTCTCGGTGCTTTATCCGGAAAAGCGGGTCTATCCGGTGCAGGCCATGCCGACGACCGAGGCCGCGCTGGATTATGGCCTGCTGCGTGACATCTATCTGGTCATCGGCGATGCCCAGGCCGCGGGCGGATATGCCATCCGCGGCTACTGGAAGCCGTTTGCCAACTGGATCTGGTTCGGGGCCGGGCTGATGGCACTGGGCGGTCTTCTGTCGCTGTCTGACCGCCGCTATCGCGTGGCGGCAGGCGCGCGGCGCGTCCCGTCCATGGCCCCGGCGGAGTGACGCGATGAACCGTTTGACCATTGCCCTTTGCCTATCGCTTCTGACCACGCCGGTTCTGGCGGTGCAGCCCGATGAAATCTTGCCCGACCCCGCGCTCGAGGCGAGGGCGCGCGAGATTTCCAAGCTGCTGCGCTGCCCGGTCTGCCAGGGCGAAAACATCGACGATTCCAACGCCGACATCAGCCGTGACCTGCGGCTGATGGTGCGCGAACGGCTGCTTGCAGGCGATTCCAACGACGCGGTGGTGGATTATGTCGTGGATCGCTACGGCGAATTCGTGCTCTTTGAACCCCGCGCAACCGGGGCGAACCTGCTCCTCTGGCTGGCCGGGCCGGGGATGCTGATCCTCGGCGGCGGTATCGCCTTCCTCTGGGTTCGCAGCCGCCGCAACGCCGGCGCCCCTGCTGCCCTGACGCCCGAGGAAGAGGCCCGCCTGCGCGAAATCCTCAAGGAATGACGTGCCGTCCCGCTTGCTGCGACCGAAGGCAAAGCTAAGGTCGCAGCAGCACATGGGAGACAGCGATGAACCCGATCCTCTATGATCTGACCGCCGGGGTGGCGACGATCACCCTCAACCGCCCCGAGGTGATGAACGCCCTCTCGGGCGCTCTGCGGCGCGCGCTTCTGGAGGCGATCCGCCGCGCGGAATCCGAGGCGCGGGTGATCGTCCTGACCGGTGCCGGACGTGCCTTCTGTTCCGGTCAGGATCTGGCCGACGCCCAGGGCTTCGGTGCCGAAGTGCCCTTCGAGCAGCTGCTGAATGAGGAATATGTCCCGCTTCTGAATGCGATCTATGATTGCCCGCTGCCCACCATCGCCGCCGTCAATGGCGCGGCGGCCGGGGCGGGGGCCAATCTCGCGCTCGCCGCCGATGTGGTGATCGCCGCCGAAAGCGCCAGCTTTGTTCAGGCATTCACCCGCATCGGCCTGATCCCCGATGCCGGGGGCAGCTGGTGGCTGCCCCGCCAGATTGGCGCCGCCCGCGCCATGGGCGCCTGCCTCTTCGCCGACCGGATCACCGCCCGGCAGGCCGAAAGCTGGGGCATGATCTATGAAACGGTCCCGGATGCCGCATTCGCATCCCATATCGCCGCTCGCGCCGCCCATCTGGCGCAAGGCCCGACTGCGGCCTATCGCGCGGTGAAACAGGCGCTTCGGCAATCGCTCTCGAACGATCTGCCCACCCAACTCGCCCTCGAAGCCCAGCTTCAGGGCCAGGTCGGCCGCAGGCAGGACTTCCGCGAAGGCGTCGCGGCGTTCCTCGAAAAGCGGCCTGCCAAATTCACGGGGCGCTGAATCAAAAAGGCCCCCGGACGCACCGGGGGCCTTTCGCGTCTCACAGGCCGCGCGCCAGCGCTGCAACCCCGGTCCGCGCCACCTCGCGCAGCCCCAGGGGCCGCATCAGATCGGCAAAGGCGTCGATCTTGTCCGGCGTCCCGGTCATCTCAAAGACAAAGCTTTCCAGCGTCGAATCCACCACATTGGCGCGGAAGATCTCGGCCAGACGCAGCGCCTCGATGCGCGACTCGCCCTTGCCCGCGACCTTGATCAGCGCCAGCTCCCGCTGCACCGCCGGCCCCTCCACCGTCAGGTCATGCACCTCATGCACCGGCACCAGACGGCCCAGCTGCGCCTTGATCTGCTCGATCACCTGCGGCGTGCCGCGCGTCACGATGGTGATGCGCGACCGATGCCCCGCATGATCCACCTCCGCCACGGTCAGGCTGTCGATGTTGTAACCGCGGCCCGAAAACAGCCCGATCACCCGCGCCAGAACGCCGCTTTCATTGGCCACGATCACCGCTAGCGTATGGCTTTCGATCACCTCGGCATAAGGATCGCGGAGGTCATAGGCAGAATGGCTCGTCGAGCCTTTTTTGATGTTGAGCGCCGACATCCGGCCCTCCCTTCCATTTTCTGTCTGAAAATATCCCACGGGGGTCCGGGGGTGTGAAACCCCCGGTGCGACGACTTACACCAGAACGGCACCACCGGCCTTGATCACGCCCTGCGTCTCCGCCTCGCCCAGCAGCATCTCGTTATGCGGCTTGCCCGAGGGGATCATTGGGAAGCAGTTCTCATGCTTCTCGACAAGGCAATCAAAGATCACCGGGCCGTCGTAGCGGATCATCTCCATGATCGCGTCATCCAGATCCTTCGGATCCTCGCATTTGATGCCCTTGCAGCCAAAGGCCTCGGCAAGCTTCACGAAATCGGGCAGGCTCTCGCTCCAGCTGTGGCTGTAGCGCTCGCCATGCAGCAACTCCTGCCACTGGCGCACCATGCCCAGACGTTCGTTGTTCAGGATGAACTGCTTCACGGGCGCGCGGAACTGCATGGCGGTGCCCATTTCCTGCATGTTCATCAGCCAGCTGGCTTCCCCGGCAACATTGATGACCAGCGCTTCCGGATGGGCGATCTGCACACCGATCGAGGCGGGCAGGCCATAGCCCATCGTGCCCAGACCGCCGCTCGTCATCCAGCGGTTCGGCGCCTCGAAGCCCAGGAATTGTGCGGCCCACATCTGGTGCTGGCCCACCTCGGTGGTGATGTAACGGTCCATGCCCTTGGTCAGGGCTTCCAGGCGCTGCAGCGCATATTGCGGCTTGATGGTCTTCTCGCTCGGCTTGTAGTCGAGGCAATTGACCGCCTTCCATTCGGCGATCTGCTTCCACCACTTGGCAAGGCCCTCTTTGTTGACCTTCCGCCCGCGCGATTTCCAGATCCGCAGCAGGTCTTCCAGCACATGGCCCACATCGCCCACGATCGGCACGTCGACGCGAATGACCTTGTTGATCGAGGACGGGTCGATGTCGATATGCGCCTTCACCGAATGGGGGCTGAAATCCGCCACGCGGCCTGTGATGCGGTCATCGAACCGCGCGCCGATGTTGATCATCAGGTCGCAGCCATGCATGGCGAGGTTGGCCTCATAAAGGCCGTGCATCCCCAGCATGCCGAGCCAGCTCTTGCCGCTGGCCGGATAGGCACCCAGCCCCATCAGGGTCGAGGTGATCGGGAAGCCCGTGGCCTCGACCAGCTCGCGCAGAAGCTGGCTTGCCGCAGGGCCCGAGTTGATGACGCCGCCGCCGGTATAGAACACCGGACGTTCTGCGGTTTCCAACAGCTCGACCAGACGGGTGATCGCCTCCACATCGCCCTTCACCTTGGGCTGGTAATGCGGAACCTTGATCTTTTCCTTCGTCACATATTCCGAGGTGGCGAATTGCACATCTTTCGGAATGTCGATCAGCACCGGCCCCGGACGGCCCGAGGTCGCCACATGGAAGGCGGTATGGATGGTTTCGGCCAGCTGCGCCGTATCGCGCACCAGCCAGTTCATCTTGGTGCAGGGGCGGGTGATGCCCACGGTGTCAGCTTCCTGGAAACCGTCGGTCCCGATCATGAAGGTCGGCACCTGGCCCGACAGCACCACCAGCGGGATCGAATCGAGCAGCGCATCCGTCAGCCCGGTCACCGCATTGGTGGCACCGGGGCCAGAGGTCACCAGCGCCACCCCGGGTTTCCCGGTCGAGCGGGCATAGCCCTCGGCCATGTGGATGGCGCCCTGTTCGTGGCGGACAAGGACGTGGCGGATGTCGTTCTGAAGGAAGATCTCGTCATAGATCGGAAGGACGGCTCCGCCGGGGTAGCCGAAGACCACCTCAACCCCCTGATCCTTCAGCGCCTTCACGATCATCTTTGCGCCGGTCATGGCGCTCGCATTCGCCTTGGTCATCATTTCTTCCTTTTCGCCGCCTCGCCGCGGCCCGTTCGGGTCATGAAAAAGCCCCCGGAGCTTTCACTCGGGGGGCGCATGGTTGAACCGGATGGTCTGCCGTTACCGGCCCATGCGCCTGTTCCCTACGATGACAAGAAGCGAAGGCATTTCGCGTCTCCTTGGGCTTTATCCAGTGCGCCGGACATTATGGGCGCGCGTCGGGGTGGTCAATGGCAAATCGGCGCCAAAAGTGTCGCAGCTGGCCGAAAACTTGAACTTTTATTTCTTCTGGCGGGGTCGTTCCCGCAACAAGCGGAAAATCTGCTCCGCTTCTCTGCGATGCAATGGCCGATTCGGCCCTATTTGCCCCATCAGGGCCGCAGGCGATGACCCCAGACAGCAAAACGCCGCGCGGGTTTCGCGCGGCGGGTCGGCAGGGAAAAACAGGGATCAGTCCGTCATGGGGCGCGCTTCGGGAAGGGCGATCCGCGCCACCTGTTCGGCGATCGGATCGACCGAGAGGGGATGCAGCTCGGCCGTGTGATCCTCGGGGCTGCCGAGATCCTGCCACTGGCCGCCCTTGTAGATCTCCAAAGCGTTGAACCGGGCCTTGTAGCCCATCTTGCGGCTACCCGGCACCCAATAGCCGAGATACACATAAGGCAGACCGGCCTCGCGCGCGATCTGCACATGATCGAGGATCAGGAAGGTGCCAAGGCTGTGCTCCAGCAGGGCCGGGTCATAAAAGCTGTAGACCATCGACAGCCCGTCATCAAAGACATCGGTCAGGCTGACCGCGGCCAGCGGGCGGCCCTGTTCATCGCCTTGTGCGGGGCGCGAATATTCGATCACCCGCGACCGGATCGGCGTTTCCTCGATCATGGCCGCGAATTCGAAGATATCCATATCGGCCATGCCGCCATCGGCATGGCGATGGTCCAAGTAACGCCGGAAGAGCGCATATTGATCTTCCGTGGCCCAGGGGCTGGTGGCGTTGCGGCGCAGGTCGGCATTGCGGCGCAGGACGCGGCGCTGGGTCCGGTTCGGTTCAAAATCCGCAACCCGGATGCGTGCCGAAAGACAGGCCGAACATTCCGCGCAAGAGGGGCGGTAAAGCACATTCTGGCTGCGCCGGAATCCCTGCTTGGACAGCGCGTCATTCAACCGCTGTGCATGGTCGCCCTGCAAGGCCGTGAACAGCTTCCGCTCCATCCGCCCGTCCAGATACGGGCAAGGCTGCGGGGCCGTCACATAGAATTGCGGCGCAATGGGAAGGGTGTGTCTCATGTCCGAGCAGCAGGCCTGTTTGGCCGGAAGGTTAGCAAGCAGGGCGCCTGTCGCCAAGCGCCCTGAAGGGGAAATTCGGGGGGGATGGGCGGGAATTGGTACAATTTCCTGCCTTTTCGCGGCGAGGGTGCGGTTAGAACGCCCCGGCGCGCGGGCGGTTGATGGCCACAGTGCCCAGAACATGGTCGGTCAGGCCCTGCCCACGGGGCGAAAGCATCATCAGAAAGACCGATCCGAGCTGTACCAGAAGCGTTCCCACCGAGAGCGTATAGCCCAGCGTATGCAGCAGGGCATGGCCCAGATCAAAAGTCTCGCCGTAGCGGGTCAGGAACTGGATGTTCATCAGCCGCATCCCGGGCGTGGCCGACCGCCCTGCAAGCGTGAAGACACGGTAGAGAAAGCTTACCCCCAGATAGACCACCGGCAGGATAAAAAGGCTCACCCCCAAGGTCAGCACGACGATCACGGCCGTGATCAGCGCAATCAGGATGGTGTCGAAGATCCAGGCCATGCCGCGCTTGAAGGTCACGCCGGCATAGAATTCGGGCTGGCTGTAGGGGTCGGGCAGGCGGGGCAGGTCGGTCTGGGCGAACATCGGGGCGCACTCATGCTGGGGTGGGGGACGCGGAATTGGGCGGGGCAGGGGCCGGATCGGCCCCCGCCGGAAGGCACGGCTCAGGCCTGCGGCTCGCCCTCGGGGGCTTGCGCGGCGCGGCGGGCGCGGTCATCCATGAAGCTGTCGAATTCCTGCTTGTCCTTTGCATCGCGCAGACGCTGCAGGAAGCCCTCAAAGGCCTGCTGTTCATCTTCCAGACGTTTCAGCGTTTCGGCCTTGTAGGCGTCAAAGGCGCTGTTGCCCGAAGAGCGGAAGGCAGCCCGGTTGAAGGACGGGTGGCCGGCGTTGCGGTGACGGCAAAACATGCGGAAATCTCCATCTTTGCGGAAGGTTGACCCCTTGAACCGGCGGGTCACGATCATGAAGCCCAGAAGCGCCAGCCCGACGGGCCAGAACACCACAAAGCTCAGGACCATCGTGGCGATCCAGGCCATGCGGCCGCGATCGTCCAGCCAAGCCTCGGCCCGGCGCAAGAGGTTCAGGGGGCCGCCTGTCGCGGCTGCGGGGAAAGCGGTCTGCATTGCGGGTCTCCCGTTGGGGTTGCGTATGTGAATGTCTTTCACATGATGCAAGATGGGATGGCCCGCAGGGGCCTTCAAGGGTCGATGTAAAACATTTTTACATTCAGCGCCGCACCTAGTGCGGCACGCTTTTCGACAGCGTGTTGATGACCACGACCCCCGCGATGATCAGCGCAAGCCCCGCAATGGCCCAGAAGTCGAGCGTCTGGCGGAAGACCGCGAAATTCAGCGCGGCGATGAAGACGATGCCCAGCCCGCTCCAGAGCGCATAGACGATGCCCACCGGCAGGACCGAGGTGATGATCGCAAGGCAATAGAAGGCCACGCCATAGCAGGCGGCCATGCCCAGCGTGGGCAGCAACCGGGTGAATTGCGCGGTCTGGGCCAGCAGGGTGGTGCCCGCGACCTCAAAGGCGATGGCGATGGCGAGGATGGAATAGGTGGCGGTCGAGGTGGTGGGGGTAAACATCACGCAGCGCTCCGGGTCAGGGCGATCAGGCGGGTGCAGAGCGCCGCCGGGGGTTCGGGGCGGACCTGCCCCTGCAGGGTGGCAAGCCAATGCCCGTCGGTGGCCAGACGCACGATTTCCAGCATCGGGTGAACATCGGTCTCGCAATGACGTTCCAGCCGTCCGGCCATCCATTGCGCCCAGATGCGGGCCATGCCCGGATCGGTCACGGCCGAAATCGAAAGTGAGGTCCAAGGCGAAAGTCCACCTTCCGGGGTGAAGGTGCAGCGCACATAGGCGCGGGTGAAGGTGCCAAAGCCACCGTCATCTTCGGCAAGGGCGTGGTCGATGCCCTCGTCGATCCGGTCGATCAGATCGGCGCAGAGCGCCTCGATCAGCCCCTGTTTCGATCCGAAATGATGGAAAAGGGCGCCTTTGGTGACGCCCGCGCTGTCACAGACGGCGGGCAGCGACAGGGCTGAAAAGCCATGATCCATAGCCAGACGGGCCGCCGCATCCAGCAGGGCGAGGCGGGTTTGGTCGGGGGTTTTGGGGCGGCGATGGGCCTCGGACATGGGAACATTCCTTGCGGTATGTTTTTTCGCTAAGCCCTGTCGGGGCATCTGTCAAGAAAAATACCGCAGGGTATGTTCAGGCGGTGAAATCCGCAAGCTGTGCCCCGGTGATCCGCAGCAGATCTTGCGGAGCGATGGGGAAGATATGGCGCGGCGTGCCCGCGGCCCCCCAGATCACCGGAAACTCCAGCAGGCGCGGGTCGAAGAATTCGGGACTTGGGGTGAGATGGCCCACCGGGCTGACGCCACCAATGGCAAAGCCTGTCTCCTCGCGCACCAGCCGCGCCTCGGCACGGCCAAGGGGTTCGCCCGCCAGAGCCGAGGCTTTGGCGGTATCCACCTGATTGCCGCCTGCCGTGAGGAAGAGGTAAAGCCGCCCGCTGTCCTGCCCGGCAAAGAGGATCGACTTCACGATCTGGTCCAGCGCGCAGCCTGCGGCGGTGGCGGCGGCCTCGGCGGTGCGGCAATCGCCCATTTCAAAGGGTGTGATCTGCAAGCCCGCATCGGCGAGGGCGGATATCACGCGGGCAAGAGATTTGGACATGATCGGGCCTTGGCTTGGGGCGGGAACGGCCGGGGGGGCTGTCTGCCCCCCGGACCCCCCGAGGATATTTGTGCCAAGATGAAACCCGGATCGGGATCAGGGGGCAAGGCCCGGGGCGTCGATAACCTTGGCAAGCCGGTTCAGCCGGTTGCGCTTCAAGAGCGCATTCATCGAGACCGGATGGCCCGCCAGGCGTTCGGCATCGGCATGGGTGGCGCGAAGGGCGGTTTCGACGGTTTCGGGGGCGCGGGACCAGAGTTCCCACAGGAAGCCGTCGGGTTCGCGCCGGTCGATGCCTTCGGCGCGCAGGATATGGCCGGGGAAGTCTGCGGCATTGTAAGTCAGGATCGCGTCGGAGCCCGAGGCGATGGCGGTGGCCAGGACATGCAGGTCGTTCGGATCGGGCAGGATATGGCGCGCTTCGATATCAGGGCGGGCCGGGGTGCGGGCGCGGGGAAAGACCTCGGCCATGCGGGCGGCGTCCGCGGCGGCCTCATCCACCGCTTCGGGGCCGAGGCGGACGACCGCGCGCTGCCATTCGCCCAAGATGCGATCAGACCAGACGGGTTCATAAAGCCCCGTCCGGGCGAGCCGGAGGAGGATCGCCCGCAGCACGCTGGGAAAGAGGACACAGGCGTCGAGGGTGACGCGCATCAATCCAGCCGGAAGAACAGCGATTTCAGATAGCCGCTTTCGGCAAGCTGCGGCAGCAGCGGGTGGTCCGGCCCGGCAAAGCCAGTGTGGATCAGCTGACCCCGCCGCCCGCCGCGCCCGATGCCGCGCGCGCTGGCATTGCGGAAGCTGGACAGATCGGCCGCATGCGAGCAGGAGCAGAGCACGAGATAGCCGCCGGGCGCGACAAGGGGGGCAGCCAGCCGAGCAATGCGTTCATAGGCACGCAGGCCGGCCTCAAGCGCGGGTTTGGCGGGGGCGAAGGCGGGCGGATCGCAGATCACAAGATCAAACTGCGCGCCCTCCTGGCCTAGCGTTTCCAGCACATCGAAGGCATCGCCCTGACGGGTGCTGAAGCGATCCCCCATCCCCGAGGCGCGTGCGCCTTCGGTGGCGAGCGTCAGGGCTGCGGCCGAGGCATCGACGGCCAGCGCCTGATCGGCTCCGCCTGCCAGCGCGGCAAGAGCAAAGCCGCCGACATGGGTAAAGACGTCAAGCACCCGGGCGCCGCGCGCAAGGCGTGCGGCAAAGGCATGGTTCGGGCGCTGGTCATAGAAGAGGCCAGTTTTCTGCCCGCCCATCAGATCGGCCATATAGGTCGCGCCATTCATCGGCACCGGGATCGGGGCGGACACACCGCCCGAGAGGACCACGGTTTCCTCGGCCAGGCCTTCCAGGCTGCGCGACCGGCCGGTGCCGTTCTTGATCACCGTGCTGACACCCGTCACCTGACGCAGGGCAGCGGCAAGGGCGTCGATGTGATCTTCGGCCCAGGCGGCATTGGGTTGCACCACCGCCGCATCGCCGAAGCGGTCGATCACCACGCCCGGCAGGCCATCGGCCTCGGCATGGACCAGACGGTAGAAGGGGGTGTCGAAGAGGCGGGCGCGCAGGTCCAGCGCGCGCTGCAGGCGGGCAGCGAACCAGGCCTGATCGATCACCGCCTCGGGGTCGCGGTCCAGCATCCGCGCGATGATCTTCGATTTCACATTGACGGTGACAAGGCCCAGCGGGCGGCGCTCCCCATCTTCCAGCACGGCGAGCGCGCCGGGGGCGAGGCCCTGGGTGCGCCGATCGGTGACCAGCTCATCTGCATAGACCCAGGGAAAGCCATGGCGGATGGCGCGGGCTTCGGCCTTGGGTTTCAGGCGAACGGTGCGGCGGTCTTCGGTCATCGGATCACTTATTGAAAAGGGGCGCGCGATGCCCCCCTCTAGCCTGTTCCGGTCGCGCCGGAAACCCCAGTCAGTTGACGCGGGCCACCGTGGTGGTCGCAGGCGCCGCATTCTGCGACACGGCCGGGGCTTCGGGCATCTTCATGCGAACGGGTTGTGCCAGTTCCTGGCGGATGACCTGCGCCACATGTTCGGTGATAACCACCCGCATGGTGCGGCCGGCCTGTTCCTCGGCCACGGCGCGAGACCCGCCCGCGCCCTTCACATCGGCCACCACGGGCCGCGGTCCATCCACCACGGCGCCGGTGGCCGTGTCGCGCACTGTCAGGATGAAATGCACCGAATGCGTGCCGCCAATGGTGTAGCGGGTCTTTTCGGTCAGCGAATGGAAGCGCGTCATTTCGACCTCGACTGTCACGGGGCGCCCGCTGTGCAGGCTGGCCACACCACGGTTCAGCCCCTCTTCCATGATCGACTTGACCTGTTCATGGCGATTGCCGGGGGCATCGCCGCGCCAGACGATATCGGCCAGCGGGTAGAACATGTTCGCCTCGGAGACGCGGAGCGTTTCCGGCACGCTGACCTTCACCGCCGTCACATCGTAATTCGGCTGAATCACGCCAGGGGCACCTTTCGTTGCAACCGACAAGGTGCCTTCAAGCGGCAGGTTCCGGCTGGTGGGGCTGACACAGCCTGCCACAGCAAGGGTTGCCGTCAGAAGGGCAAAAGCACGAATCGTCTGTTTCATGTCATCCTCCGGGGGATCCGGTTGTCTGCCCCTTGGATGCCCGTCAATCTTGACGCAAATTGGATGATATGCGTCAAAGGTCTGGGCATTTCATGATATAAGTATGGCGGACCCGCCTTGGCATCGCCCTTGGCGCCCCGTTCCCCCCTGTGGTGGTGCCATGTTTCGCCCATCGGGGCAGGAAGGGTTGTTAGCGCTAACGGTTCCTGCTATTCTTAGCGACAAGCCGCAGTAAACGGAGCCCGCCATGACGCTCAACGCCACCATCGCCCGCGTGACAGACCGCATTCGTGCCCGGTCCGAAGGGCCGCGGGGCGAATACCTCGCCCGGATCCGCGCCGCAGCGCTGGCAGGTCCGGCACGGGGCCATCTGGCCTGCGGAAATCAGGCCCATGCCTATGCCGCCATGGGCGCCGACAAGGCCGCACTTGCGGAGGGGCGCGCCCCGAACATCGGCATCGTCACCGCCTATAACGACATGCTGTCGGCGCACCAGCCCTATGAGGATTACCCCCGCCTGATCCGTGAGGCTGCGCGCCGTGCCGGGGCCACCGCACAAGTTGCAGGCGGCGTGCCCGCCATGTGTGATGGCGTGACGCAGGGCCAGCCGGGGATGGAACTGTCGCTGTTCTCGCGCGATGTGATCGCGCTGGCGGCGGGCGTTGCACTCAGCCACAATACCTTTGATGCGGCACTCTATCTGGGCGTTTGCGACAAGATCGTGCCGGGCCTGATCATGGCGGCGGCCACCTTTGGCCATATCCCGGCAGTTTTCGTGCCTGCGGGCCCCATGACCAGCGGCCTGCCCAATGATGAAAAGGCCAAGGTGCGTCAGCAATATGCGACCGGGGAAATCGGGCGCGACAAGCTGATGGAAGCCGAAATGGCCAGCTACCACGGCCCCGGCACCTGCACCTTCTATGGCACCGCCAATACCAACCAGATGCTGATGGAGTTCATGGGCCTGCACCTGCCGGGCGCAAGCTTCGTCAACCCCAATACCCCCCTGCGCGAGGCGCTGACGCTGGCGGCCGTCGAACGTGCTGCGGCGATCACTGCCCTCGGCAATGACTTCCGCCCCGCGGGCGAGGTGCTGGATGAACGGGCCTTCGTGAACGGCCTTGTGGGGCTGATGGCGACCGGCGGGTCCACGAACCTTGTGCTGCACCTGCCCGCCATGGCACGCGCGGCAGGGGTGATCCTCGATCTGCAGGATTTTTCGGAAATTTCCGATGTCGTGCCGCTGATGGCCAAGGTCTATCCGAATGGCTTGGCCGATGTGAATCATTTCCATGCCGCGGGCGGGCTGGGCTATATGATCGGCCAACTGCTGGACGCGGGTCTTCTGCACCCTGATGCCAAGACCGTGGCGGGCGACGGTCTCGCGCTTTACCGGCAGGAACCCAAGCTGATCGACGGCAAGCTGGGCTGGACGCCTGGCGCCGAAACCACGCTGAATGACCGTATCCTGCGCCCGGCAAGCGATCCTTTTGCCCGCACGGGTGGCTTGAAACAACTTACGGGCAATCTTGGCCGCGGGGTGATCAAGGTTTCGGCCGTGGCGCCCGAACGCCATGTGATCGAAGCTCCGGCGCGCATTTTCCATGATCAGGACTCGGTCAAGGCCGCGTTCAAGGCGGGGGACTTCACCTCGGATGTGGTGGTGGTCGTGCGCTTCCAGGGCCCGCGCGCCAATGGCATGCCCGAACTTCACTCGCTGACGCCGACGCTCTCGGTCTTGCAGGAACGCGGGCTGAAAGTGGCGCTGGTGACCGACGGCCGCATGTCCGGGGCCTCAGGCAAGGTACCAGCCGCCATCCATGTCTCGCCCGAAGCGGCGATGGGCGGCCCGCTGGCCCGCCTGCAGGATGGCGATATGGTGCGCCTTGATGCGGTGGCTGGCACGCTGACCGTGCTGGCCGTGGATTTTGAAACCCGCACCCCCGTCGTCGCCGATCTGTCGGCGAACCGTCACGGCATCGGGCGCGAAATGTTCGAGGCCTTCCGCCAGAACGTCGGCAATGCCACCGAAGGCGCCGCCGTCATCCTCTGATCCCGCTTCGGGGCGCGGCACCGGCCGCCCCCGCCTATAGGAGCCCCCATGACCCCCGCCGAAGCCTCTGCCAAATCGCTTGAAATCTGCCGTCTTGCCCCGGTGATCCCGGTCCTCGTGCTCGACGACCTCGCCTTCGCCGCGCCGCTTGCCCGCGCTTTGGTGAAAGGGGGCCTGCCAGTCCTCGAGGTCACGCTCCGCACCCCGGTCGCGCTCGACGTGATCCGCGCCATGGCCGAGGTCGAGGGCGGCGTCGTGGGCGCCGGTACGCTGCTGACCCCGGCCGATGTGAAGGCCGCCAAGGCCGCAGGCGCCACCTTCGGCGTCTCGCCCGGCGCTACCGACCGGCTGCTCGACGCCTGCGAAGACCATGACCTGCCGCTGCTGGCCGGCGCCGCCACCTGCTCGGAAATCATGGCCCTGCTGGAACGCGGCTATACCGTGCAGAAATTCTTCCCGGCCGAGGCGAATGGTGGCGCTGCCGCCCTTGCCGCCATCGGTGCGCCGCTGCCGCAGGTCACCTTCTGCCCGACCGGCGGCATCACACTTGCCAAGGCTCCTGACTACCTGAAACTCGCCAATGTCGCCTGCTGCGGCGGCTCCTGGGTCGCCCCCAAAGGGCTGATGCAGGCGGGCGACTGGGCCGGGATCGAACGCCTCGCCGCCGAGGCCGCGGCGCTTCCGCGCTGACCCTGGCCCGAACGACCCCAGCCCTAGCAGGCTCCCCCGAAAGGAGAGCGTGATCTAACTCCGCGGCCCCGCTCTCGAAGCCGCCGCAATGGGTCCCAGACCGCCCCTATTTTCTGTCTGAAAATATCCTCGGGGGGCGCCGCAGGCGCGCGGGGGCAGACAGCCCCCGTCCACATCCGCCATCCCGCACAGGTTCAGGCGCCGACGCGCCCCATGCGCCCGCCGCGCCGTTTGGCAACCGGGGGGGCGTCTAGGGCCGCGCGCAGCACGGCCGTCATCGGATGATCCTCCCGCCCCGGCGCGTAATGGCCGATCAACGCCGCCAGCGCCGGGCCGCTCTCGGCCCCGACCGGCAGGCTCAGCGCCCAGTCGATGAAGATCGAGCGGCATTCACCATCGGTGATCCCCTCGATGTTATAGCTTTCGCGCACCAGACCCTTGGGGTCCGCCTCTTCAAGCCGCATCCGCAACCCCTCCCAGATGGGCATCGATAACCGATGCCGCCGCGGCCACCGCCGCCTCGAGCCGCGCCGACAGGGCCTCACCATCCTCGGCGCCGGTTTCCCGCACCAGAAAAGCCCGCCCGCCTTCGCCCACCGTCGCCAGATCCAGCGTCCGGTCGGTCAGAAGGCGGCTTCCCGCCTGCAAACGCCAGAGCAACCTGTAGGCTTCCAGCAGGGTCTGCTCGTCGGAAACCGACAGAAACCCGCCTTTCACGCCCGCCCGCAATTGCTGTTCCACGCGCCGCGCGGGATCGGCCTGGCGTAGACAGGCGGTCTGGGCCAGAAGCTCGATATCCATCAGACGGCCCGCGCCATTCTTGGCCTCCCAGGACCCAGCCGGGGGCTTGGCCGCCTGCAGCCTTGTCCGCATCTCGGCCACGTCGGAAATCACCTTGGCGCCCGGCCCCTTAGTGGCCAGCACCGCACGCCGCACCGCCTCGACATCCGCTGCCAGATCGGCGCCGCCCGCCAGAACGCGCGCCCGCGTCAGCGCCAGATGTTCCCAGGTCCAGGCCTCATCCATCTGATAGGCGCGGAAACTGTCGATCGAGGTCGCAACCGGCCCCTGCCGCCCGGACGGGCGCAGCCGCATGTCCACCTCGTAAAGCCGCCCTTCGGGCATCTGCGCGGTGACAGCCGTCACCATGGCCTGCGTCAGCCGCGCGAAATAGGGGCGCGTGGCCAAGGGTTTGGCGCCTTCGCTCTGCTCCACCCCCGCGGCATCATAGATCACGATCAGATCCAGATCCGACCCGGCATTGAGCCGCCCGGCCCCGAGGCTGCCCATCCCCAGCACCACCGCGCCACGCCCCGGCGCGGGGCCGTGCTTGCGTTCAAACTCTGCACTGACCACGGGCCAAAGCGCCGAGATCACCGCCTCGGCCAGATCGGCATAGCTTTTCCCGGCCTCGAAGGCATCGATCAGGCCGCGCAGGTGATGCACACCGACGCGGAAGTGCCATTCCTTCATCCAGCGCCGCGCCATATCCAGCTTGCGCTCATAATCGGGGATTTCGACCATGACCGCCGTCAGGTCGGCGCGCAGCTGCGCCGTTCCGGGCCAGGCGGCCCAGAAGCTGCCGCCGATCACCGCATCCAGCACGCTTGCATTGCGGCTGAGGTAGCGGGCAAGGGCAGGGGTCGTGCCCGCGATGTCAATGATCAGATCGATCAGCACCGGGTTCGCCTCGAACAGCGAAAAAAGCTGCACCCCCGCCGGAAGCCCCGACAGGAACCCGTCCAGCGCCAGCAGCGCCTCATCGGGGTTGGCGGCCTTTTGCAGCGCCTTCAGCAGCGTAGGCCGTAGCCGCTTGAAGATCTGCATTGCGCGTTCCGACCGCAGCGCCGGATAGGCACGCCAGCCCTCGACAATCGCGCGGGCGCTTTCGGAAAGTTCCGGCCCGTCCTCGGCGGCGCCGGGGGCAAAGAATCCCTCGGTCAGCGCATCGGTGTGCTTCAGCCGGTCGAGCAGATCGGCGCGGAAGCGGTCCACATCGCCTTCACCGCAGAAATGCGCGATACGGGCGATGCCCTCGGCGCTGCCGGGCAGGTCGTGGGTCTGGGCATCGGCGACCATCTGGAGGCGATGTTCGATTTCGCGGTGGTGACGGTAGAGATCGGTCAGTTCGGCCGCGACATCGGGTGGCACCCAGCCCTTTTCGGCCAGCGCCGCAAGGCCCCCCACGGTGGTGCGGTCGCGCAGACCCGGATCGCGCCCCCCGGCAATCAGTTGGCGGGTCTGGGTGAAGAATTCGATTTCGCGGATGCCGCCGACCCCCAGCTTCATATTGTGGCCTTCCAGCGTGATCGGACCATGCAGGCCGCGGTGGTCACGGATGCGAAGGCGCATGTCATGCGCGTCCTGAATGGCGGCGAAGTCCAGATGCTTGCGCCAGACGAAAGGCGTCAGCGCCTGCAGGAACCGCGCGCCCGCCGCCAGATCGCCCGCCGCTGTGCGCGCCTTGATATAGGCCGCGCGTTCCCAGGTGCGGCCCTGCGCCTCGTAATAGGCTTCGGCCGCCGCCATCGAGATGCAGACCGGTGTCACGCTGGCATCGGGGCGCAGGCGCAGGTCGGTGCGGAAGACATAGCCCTCGCCGGTGATGTCCGACAGCAGCGCCGCCATCTTGCGGGTGACGCGGATGAAGGCCGCGCGGGCCTCTTGCCAGTCATCGACATAGCGGTCCTGATCAAAAAGACAGATCAGGTCGATATCCGAGGAATAGTTCAGCTCGCGCGCGCCGCCCTTGCCCATCGACAGGGCGAACATGCCGCCCGCGGTTTCGGCATCGTCCGGCGTGGCGCCGGGCAGCTTGCCGCGGCGGATTTCGTCGGCGACCAGCCGTTTCAGCGCCAGATCGACCGCCCGGTCCGCCAGATCCGACAGCGCCCCCGTGACCGATTCCAGCGTCCAGACGCCCGATACATCGGCAAGCCCCGTCAGCAACGCGACGCGCCGCTTGGCCTGCCGCAGCGCAGCCCCCAGCCCGTCCAGCGGCACGGCCGCCAGATCGTCCAGCACCTCAGCCATCGCCGCTTCGGGGGCGAGGGCCAGGGCCGCGCGAAGCCAGGCCTCTTCCCGCTCCATCAACCCTTTCAGATAGGGCGAACAGCCCGCCGTGCCTGAGATGACGCCCACCAGTTCGGGGGCAAGATCGGCAAACCGCTGGGCGGCATCCTGTCCGGCCGCCTTGTCAAAGGCGATGGGGGATCGGGTGAGGCGGGAGGCGAAAGGCGCATATGTCATGGCCCGACATTCGCCGCGTGCGGGCGCCGCGTCAACGCCCCTCAGGCGCTGACGGCTGCCTGCCAGCGGGCCTCATTCGCCTCGATCGCGGCGATGCGGTCGGCGCAGGACGGATGCGAGAGCAACCAGGCGGGCGTCGTGCCGCGATTGCCGGTCAGCCGGTCCAGTTTGCGGAAAAGCGATTTCTGCGCGGCCGTCCCGATCCCGGCCTTGATCAATAGGGCCGAGGCATAGGCGTCGGCCTCAAATTCATCCTTGCGCGAAATGCCCGCCATGACCGCCGAGGAAATCAGATTGGCGATCCAGATGCCGATGAAGGGCAAAAAGCGCGACAGCAGCGCCGTCAGCATCACGAAAACCGCATTGGCCCCGGTGAAATCGATCATCCGCCGTCGTGTGTGGCCAAGCGCCACATGGCCCAGCTCATGCGCGATGACGGCCGCCATTTCATCCGCCGTGACCTCGCCCCGCCGATATTGGCGCAGGAAACCTTCGGTCAGGAAGATGCGGCCATCGGGGGCGGCAAGCCCGTTCACCGGATCGACCTCGAATACATGGACCTCGATCTTCGGCAGATCGAGCGCCACGGCAATCCGGTCCACGGCGCGCAAGAGATCGGGGTCGCGCATAGGGTGCGACTTCTGGTCCAGCGTCCGGGCGGTCTGCCAGGCGGAGAAGCGATACATCACCAGCGCATAGGCCACGGCAAGGAGGATGGGGAAGAGGCTGCTCATGCCCGATATATGGGGGCAGGGTGGTCCCTAGCGCAATGCCTTGATGCCGCGGGTGATGCCTTCCAGCGTCATGGGCACCATCTGCCCACCGAAAATGTCGCGGATCAGACGGGTGGACTGGGTATGGGGCCAATAGGCCTCGGGCGCGGGGTTGATCCAGAGATGGTTCGGCCATTGCGTGCAGGCCCGTTCCAGCCAGACCTGACCTGCCTCGGGGTTCCAATGTTCATTTGCGCCACCTGGATGCAGGATCTCATAGGGCGACATGGCGGCGTCGCCCACGAAGATCGCCTTGTAATCGGGGCCATAGGTCCGCAGCACCTCCCATGTGGGGGTCTGTTCGTTCCAGCGGCGGGCATTGTCCGTCCAGACGCCTTCATAGAGGCAATTGTGGAAGTAATAGTGCCGCAGATGCTTGAATTCGGATTTCGCGGCGCTGAACAGTTCTTCCAGCACGCGGATGTAAGGGTCCATCGACCCGCCGACATCCAAAAACAGCAGCACCTTCACGGCATTGCGGCGTTCGGGGCGGGTCTGCACATCCAGATAGCCGTGATCGGCGGTGGCGCGGATCGTGCCGTCAAGGTCCAGTTCTTCCGCGGCGCCATCGCGGGCCCAGCGGCGCAGACGGCGCAGCGCTACCTTGATGTTGCGGGTGCCAAGCTCGACCTGATCGTCAAGGTTCTTGAATTCGCGCTTGTCCCAGACTTTGACCGCGCGCTGGTGGCGACTGGTCTCTTGCCCGATGCGGATGCCTTCCGGGTTGTAACCATAGGCCCCGAAGGGCGAGGTTCCGGCCGTGCCGATCCATGTGTTGCCGCCCTGATGGCGGCCCTTCTGTTCCTCAAGGCGCTTCCGCAAGGTTGCCATCAGCGCGTCGAACCCGCCAAGCGCGGCGATCTGGGCCTTTTCTTCCGGCGTCAGGTATTTCTCGGCCAGCTTTTCCAGCCAGTCGCGCGGCAGGTCGATCGCCTCCAGCACCGCCTCGGCCGGGATCGATTCGAGCCCCTTGAAGCTTTCCGCAAAGGCGCGGTCGAACCGATCCAGAAACCGTTCGTCCTTCACCATGGCGGTGCGGGCCAGGTAATAGAACCCCTCGGGGTCATAGGTAACCAGACCCGCGGCCAACCCTTCCAGAAACGCGAGATATTCCCGGAGCGAGACCGGCACCCCCACCCGTCGCAGCGTCTCAAAGAAGGGCAGGAACATCGCGATCAGATCATGCGTTCGATGTAGATCGTGAGGAACAGGCCCAGGATCCCGAAGAGGATCGCAAAGCCTGCGCCCCATTGCAGCATGTCGAGCTTGCTTCCGCCATGCTTGCGGGCCCGCAGCGCCCCCAGCAAAGCCCCGAAAACAATGGCGGTAATGACGATCATGTGCCTCTCCTGCCGGGCGGCAGGGCCGCCCTTATCCCTTCAGTGCCATGGCCAGCCGCGAGGGCGCCAGCGCCGTGATGTCGCGCTGCCGGGCCCGCGTGACCGCGTCCGAGCCGAAGCCATAGCGCGCCCAAGGCTGACTGTCGAGGCGCACCGCCCGCGCACCCGCACTGTCGCCAGAGAGGTCGAGCGCCTCGGCCTTGAGCATCATCAGCGTCGCAAGCAAAGAGGCATTCTGCGCCTCACGCACCACGGGCAGGGCGCGTTCGGCGAAGGCCAGCGTCTGATCCGGGCGGCCTTGGCTCAGCGCGAGGGCGGCGAGCTGCATGTCCACATGGGCGGCATGGATCTGCGCGCCGGGCAGGGCGCGGTAGATGCGCGCGGCCTCGGCAAAGGCATTGGCGGCGGCGACCGGGTCATGCCCGACCTGCAGGCGGCCCACGGCGAACCAGGAAAACGCAAGCCGTGCATCGCCCCAGCCCTGCGCCTGCGCGATATGGAGCGCGCGCGCCGCGGCCTCCTGCTTGGTCCTCGCAGTGCCGCCGGCGCCAAGGGCTGCCTCCATCGCCTTGACCCAGGGTTGCGGTGTGCGCCCGCCGTTATGGCTGCGCCCCGCCACGCCCGAGGGGTTCATCCGCGCCAGCAGGCCCGGCACGATGGCCGCGACCTGTTCCCTGGTCATCCCCGACCGCAGTTCCGGCGCGTAATGCAGGCGCAGCACCAGCATGTCGAAACCGGTCAGCACGGTGTGGAAGTTGTCGTCGTTGAAGACGCTGTCGGGCAGCTGATACAGGTCATTCAGCGGCCCCATCGCCTGCGCCATTTCCTCATGCAGGCAATCGCGGATCTCTTGCGGGCTGGCATCCGAGGGGGCGAAGATCGCGACCCGGTCACGCCGGGTCACGCTGGCCCAATCCAGCTGACCGGTGCCGCGGGCCTGTTTGTATTCCGCCCAGGAAGACACGCGCGGCGCCACGAAACAGGCCACATTGGCATAGGTGTTGCGAATGGTGCGACGGGGGATGAATTCCACGGTGATCGAGGCCGCGCCCTGCGTCTGCGAGATGTTCAGCCCGGCCTCGGCCCGGAACCGCCCCAGAAGCCGGGTCAGATCGCCCTGCGCCGAGGCAGGAACCTGCCCGCGCAACGCCACCGTGATCGGGCCTTCGAACCGGGTCAGCATCGCAAGCGGGCGCCCGCTTTCCATGCGGAACTCAAGGTCCATGAAGTCTTGCGCGATTTCCGTGTTTGACCGCTGCACCCGTGTCGGTGCCACCGCCGCAAAGGCGGGCGCCGCGCTGCGCGCCGTCGTGGCAGACCCGGTTGTTTCGGGAATGCGGTTCATCGACACCTCGGCATTGCCTGACGGGTTCGAGGTCGGCGCACAGGCCGTCAGGGTGGCGACGGCAAGAATTGCAGCAAAACGCATGGGTTGGCAGCCCCGTGACTATAATCTTCATCAAATGGCCGCGGCCACGCCCGCAGAAGGCGCGCCCTTCGGCCCGGTTCACGCAGTTCCCGGTGCTGTCTTGCGTGCGATGCCCCCGCATCGCCCACCCGACCGGACAGGGAGGTGGCGCCCCCGATGCCACTGCAACCGGCCCCCACCGGTCGCAGCGGCCCGAAGGTCGCCGGGTTCGTCATTCCCGCAAACTGCCCCGGCAGGGGGCGCTGCGGACACCTGCAAGGCGGTGCATCTGTCGCGATGACCCCTTCAATCCCCATGCCAAGAGCCACCGCGGCAGCGGCCCCCGCTGCGCCAGATGCACGCTGATCGCGCGCCGACGCTGGTTTGGGACTGAACATCATATCCGACAAAGACCCGTCCGTAGGTGAATGCACGTTTCGTCTTTTGGACTGAACGCCAGACCCATGTCAGAAGCAGGACGTGAATGTGTCAATCTCTGGATTTCGGTGCCAGAGCGGCACCCCAAGCTTTCGTGGTGTTTCGCCACATTTTTGCCAGATTTGCGGCTGTTTGCTCCCAGATTGTTTCAATTGTTTCAGATTCAACTGGTGTCGTGATGTTATTGTGTCTGAATTGTGGCCAATATCGGGGCGACCCTGCGGCCGCCCGTGCCTGATTCTTCGCGCAGACCAAGGGCTTGGCGGACGTTGTTCACACGCCCCTCAGCGCTGCCCCCGTGCCATGAAGGCCAGCCGCTCAAAAAGATGCACATCCTGTTCATTCTTCAGCAGCGCCCCATGCAGCCGCGGCAGAAGGTTGCGCCCCTCGCGTTTCAGATCCTCGGGGCCGAGATCTTCTGCCAGCAAGAGCTTCAGCCAATCCAGCACCTCCGAGGTCGAGGGCTTTTTCTTCAGCCCCGGCGTCTCGCGGATTTCGTAGAATTGCGTCAGCGCGGTGGTCAGCAACTGTTCGCGGATATCGGGGTAATGCACCGAGACGATGGCGCGCAGCGTCTCCAGGTCCGGGAAGCGGATGTAATGAAAGAAACAGCGACGCAGGAACGCGTCGGGCAGTTCCTTTTCATTGTTCGAGGTGATGATCACCACGGGCCGATGACGGGCGCGTATCGTCTCGCCCGTCTCGTAGACGTGGAACTCCATCCGGTCGAGCTCTTGCAACAGGTCGTTGGGGAATTCGATATCGGCCTTGTCGATTTCATCGATCAGTAGGACGACGCGGCGGTCGGCCTCGAAGGCCTGCCAGAGTTTGCCCTTGCGGATGTAGTTGCGGACATCATGGACCCGCTCTTCGCCCAGCTGGCTGTCGCGCAACCGGCTGACGGCGTCATATTCATAAAGCCCCTGCTGCGCCTTGGTCGTGCTTTTCACGTTCCATTCCAGCAGCTCCATTCCCAGGCTTTCGGCGACCTGCCGGGCCAGTTCCGTCTTGCCGGTGCCGGGTTCGCCCTTCACCAGAAGGGGGCGCTGCAGCGTGACGGCGGCATTGACCGCAATGGCCAGATCCTCCGAGGCGATGTAGCTGCGGGTCGAGGAAAATTGCATGGGGCGTCCGTCGGTTGTGCAACAGTTTGTGGAGGGACCCTAGTGCGCCACCAAAATCCTCGCAACTGCTAGTGACAATCGCGTCGGCTTCCGTTAGAGGGACCGCACAAGACGACACGCCGCCCGGCCCGCCGTCAGGCCCGGATCGCGTCGTCTGCCCAAGTGGAGTTACTGCGATGAAGGCAGAGATCTTTCTCCCCGACGACTACCGCCCCGCGGAGGATGAGCCGTTCATGAATGATCGGCAGCTTGAGTATTTCCGGCGCAAACTGCTGACATGGAAGCAGGAACTGCTGGAACAGAGCGCCGAAACGATCGACAACCTGCATGAAAGCGCCCGCAACGTCCCCGATCTGGCCGACCGCGCCAGCGAAGAGACGGATCGCGCCTTGGAACTGCGGACCCGTGACCGGCAGCGCAAGCTGATCAACAAGATCGACGCCGCCCTGCGCCGGATCGAGGATGGCGAATACGGCTATTGCGAGATGACCGGCGAGCCGATCAGCCTCAAGCGTCTCGATGCACGCCCCATCGCGACCATGACGCTGGAAGCGCAAGAAAAGCATGAGCGCCGCGAGAAGGTCCACCGCGAGGACTGAGTGCTGCGACGGCAGGTCACAGGCCGCAACCTTGCGGGGATGCGGCTGATCGCCAAGGATGTGCCGGGCCTTCGGGTCCGGCTTTTTCATGATCGGGGATGGGTATGTCTGGGGTTCGGGGACGCGAGATCACGGTGCTGGGCGCCGGGGTGGCGGGGCTGGCGGTAGCGCGGGCACTGGCCTTGCGCGGCGCGCAGGTTACGGTTCTGGAACGCGCCGAGGCGATCCGCGAGGTGGGCGCCGGGCTGCAGATCACGCCGAACGGGGCGGCGGTGTTGCGCGGGCTGGGCCTTGGTCCCGCGCTTGAGGCGGCCACCCAGCGTGCGGCCGCGGTCGAACTGCGCGATGGCCGCGATGACAGCCTAGTCCTGCGGATGGATCTAGCCAAGCTTCGCCCAGGCCTAGGCTGGCATCTGACGCATCGCGCCGATCTGATCGACCTTCTGGCCGATGGCGCGCGCGCCGCCGGGGTGCAGATCCGGCTGCTGCAGCAGATCGACTCGGTCGATCTTTCCGGCCCATGCCCGCGCCTTTTGACGGCGCAGGGGGCCGAAAGCCTCGCGCCGCTGCTGATCGGGGCGGATGGGCTGCATTCGCGGGTGCGCGGGGCGCTGAACGGGGTGGTGCCACCGTTCTTTACCGGCCAGGTCGCCTGGCGCGCGACGATCCCCGCTGAACCTGGCGCCGCCCCGGTGGCCGAGGTGCATATGGGCGCGGGGCGCCATCTGGTCAGCTACCCGCTGCGCGGCGGCACGCTGCGGAACATCGTCGCGGTTGAAGAGCGCAGCCGCTGGGTCGAAGAAGGCTGGAACCAGCCGGATGATCCCTTGGCGCTGCAACTGGCTTTTGAAAGCTTCGGGCCGCGGGTGCGGGGCTGGCTGGATCAGGTGCGCGAGCTTTGGCTCTGGGGTCTGTTCCGGCACCCTGTTGCCGAGGTCTGGGGACGGGTGCTGCCCGAGGGCATGGCGGTGATCCTCGGCGATGCCGCCCATCCGACGCTGCCCTTTCTGGCACAGGGCGCGAATATGGCGCTGGAGGATGCCTGGGCGCTGGCCGCGCTGCTGGATCGCCACGGCCCCGGCGCGGCGACGCTTGCGGCCTATCAGGACGCGCGCGTCCGACGCTGCGACCGCATTGTCAGCGCCGCCAATGGCAATGCGCGCGCCTATCACCTGTCGGGGGTCGCGCGGGGTGTCGCGCATCTGGGCCTGCGGGTGGCAGGCCGCATTGCGCCCGGCGCGGGGCTTGCGCGCTTCGACTGGATCCACGGCATGGATGTGACGCGCGACTTCCCCTGAGGGGCCCTCAGGCGTCGAGGTCGATCCAGACCGGCACGTGGTCGGAAGGCTTGTCCTCGCCCCGCACCGCCCGGTCGATCTGCACATCGCGGAGCAGGTCGGCCGCCTGCGGGCTGAGCAGCAGGTGGTCGATCCGGATGCCGTTGTTCCGGTCCCAAGCGCCGGCCTGATAATCCCAGAAGGAATAATGCCCCGGCCCGCTGACGCGCGACCGGAACGCCTCGGTATAGCCAAGGTTCAGGATGCGGCGGAAGGCGGCGCGGCTTTCGGGCAGGAACAGCGCATCCTGCCCCCAGGCCTCGGGGCGGGCTGCATCTTCGGCCTGCGGGATGATGTTGTAATCCCCGGCCAAGACGACCGGCTCTTCCCCCAGCAGCAGTTCGGCCGCGCGGGCCCGCATACGCTCCATCCAGCCCAGCTTGTAGCCGTATTTCCCTTCGATCAGCGGGCGGCCATCTGCGCCGAAGCTGACCGGGTTTCCGTTCGGCAGGTAAAGCCCGCAGAGGCGCACTCGGCGCGTGTCGCCCATCACCGTGGCCTCGATCCAGCGCGCCTGTTCGTCACTGTCATCGCCCGGCAGACCGCGCGTCACATCCTCCAGCGGCAAGCGCGACAGGATCGCCACGCCGTTGAAGCTTTTCTGCCCATGGGTTTCGACCCGCCAGCCCAGATCCTCGAACATCTCGCGGGGAAAGGCGTCATCGACCGACTTGATTTCCTGCAGCGCCACGACATCGGGTTTCGCGGCCTCAAGCCAGCGCGGCAGGGCCTCGATCCGGGCCTTGATGCCGTTGATATTGAAGGTGGCGATTTTCATGTCCGCTCCGCGCGCTTTTCGGCCCTTGGGTCTCTATCGCGCGCCTGCGGGCGGCTGGCAAGGGCCGGTGGCCGAGGCGGGCTTTCGGCGCAGTTAAACCTGCACGGAAACTCCCGACGTTAACACTTTGTTAATTCTTTCGAATCATGGATTGTGGGGCAGGGTGTGGACAAGTTTCCTACCCTGAAGTTGTGGATAACGGATCAAAATCACGTTTAGGTTAATCGGTGCGTGGGCTTAGCGGATAGCAGGGATGTGGACAAGCGCATGTGCAACCTGTGGATGTAAAAACGTTTGAAAAAACAATCATTTGGATCAACCGTGAAGGGGCAAAACCTGCTCAACCACGGGAGATCCACCATGAGCGCACTGCGTAAGACCGAAGCCCAAACCCTGTCCTTCGCCGCCGCCGACATGACCCTGGGTCAGGGCGCGGACATGATGCTCTGCTCGAACATCGAAGCAGGCGACATGATCGCCGGCGCCGAGACCGGCCTGATGCTCTGCTCCAACATCGAAACCGGCGTGTCGACCGATCTGATGCTCTGCTCGAACATCGAAGCAGGCGACATGATCTCGGGTGGAAATGCCCAGCTGATGCTCTGCTCGAACTGAGCTGACAAGACCCCCGTCCATGGCCTTGGCCCGGCGCAGGACGGGGGTTTTCCCAGCCGGGCCCTGAGGGTTCCATGTCCAACATCGTCCGTTTCGCGCAGCGCGCCCGCGCCGCGCACCCCGCGGCTGCGTCCGGCGGGATCGCTCCTTTGCTGGCCAGCTTCGCCCATCACCGCCGCCAGCCGGGCGATGCCTATTGGCTGAAGGAGAACGGCGAGCTTCTGGGCGTGCTGAGCGCGCTAAACCGGCGGCTGCCGGAGCTGGCCCTGTCGGTCTATCAGCCCTTTGTCGAGGGTGCGGCCGATATGGTGGCCTTCCATCCGCAATATGCACGGCTGATTCTGAATCTGATCACCTCGCTTGAGGATCTGGGCTATCCCGGCGGGCTTGGCGCGCGCCTTGCGGATTGGATGCTGGATCAGGGTCTGGTGGACGCCGAGGTCAATGATCTTCAGCGCGCAGAGCTGCGGTTTCTGATGGCGCGTCATGGTCGGACAGTGGCCTTCGAGGGGCTGGATGAGCGTCTGACGCGCTTCATGTCGCGCCCCGAGACCTTTGCCATCCCCAATCCGCGCGCGGCCTATGATCTTCTTCATGCGGTCTTTTACTTGGCGGACTACGGGCGCAAGCCGTTGAAATTGCAGCCTGCGGTGGTGGAAAGCATGCTCATGCTGGGCAGTCTGTCGCATCTGGAGGGGAATGGCGATCTGCTGGGCGAGGTCTGCCTCGCGCTGCATTACGCGGGCGAGGTGCTGCCGCCGCTCTGGTTGCGGCATCTGCGGGCTGAAAACACCGCGTTCCGGATCAGCCCGGGTACCTGCCCGGATTCCTCTGATTGCTATCATATTTTTCTTGTCAATCAGTGGCTGTTCGGCACAATCGAAGATCGTGCTTTTGGTGATGCCTATTCTGGGGGACCGATGTCGATCCAACTGAACCGCCCCGCGATTTCCCCCTTGCGGGAATGGTCACAGGCACTGCGGGCACAGGGCAACCGCCGCAGCGCCGACTGGTCCAGGATGCGCAGCCTCTGCCGGGATCAGGTGTCGGAAAATGCCTTTGCCCGGGCCGATCTGGGGGCCGCCGAAAGCCCGATGTTCGACCGCTTCTTCGCCCGCTTTGCCCGCGCTTCGCGCCCCGTCCCGATCTGGCCCGAGGCGCGTCCGGCATGACGGCGACGCTGGCAGGCAGCAGCATGGTGTCGCGCGCGGCCTGGGTCGGGGCCGGGCTTGCGCTACTGAATACGCTGGTGTCGGTCAGCGCGGATGCCATTGCCAAGGATCTGATCGTCAGCTATGCGGCCCCGCAGCTCATGGCCCTGTCGGGGGGGCTGGTTGTACTGGCGGGGCTGGGGGCGGCAGCGGCAGGGCCGGGGCGCTTCATCCTTCGGACCGGATCGCCGGGTCTGGTGGCGCTGCGTTCGATCTTCGGCGCGGCAAGCACGGTCTGCTTCTTCCTCGCTTTCCGCGACCTTGCCTTTGCCGAGGTCTTTGTCTTTGTGGCGATGATGCCCATCTTCGGGGCGGTGCTGTCGGGGCTGCTGTTGCGCGAACGCATCCGGCTGGCGACCTGGGGGGCACTTGGCTTCGGCCTGATCGGACTTCTGATGATGGAGCCTGATTGCACCGGAAGCATCGGCCCCGGCTATCTTGCCGGACTTGGGGCAAGCCTTCTGGGCGCGGCTTCAATCGTGCTGTCGCGCCGCATTTGCCGCAGCCATACCCATTCCTTCACGCAGGTCTTTTACGCCCAGCTTGCCTGCGCGCTGGTGGGCTTCGCCTTCCTGCCGCAGGTCTGGCAGCCGATGGGGGCGGGCGATCTGATGATGCTGGGGGTCTATACCGGGTTTCTGGTGATCACGCGCTGGCTGATCGTGATCGTGGTCAAGCTGCTGCCAGCCTATGTGGTCATGCAGATCACCAACATCCAGTTCCTCTGGATGGTGATCATCGGGCAGATCCTCTTTGGTGAGACGGTGCGCCCCGAGCTTTGGGCCGGGGCTGCATTGGTCATCGGATCGGGGATCTGGCTGGTGCAGGCGCAGCGGCGGGCGGGCTGAGCCGCCCCTTACATCGAAAACGAAGTGCCGCAGCCGCAGCTAGAGGTCGCATTGGGGTTCTGGATCACGAACCGCGCCCCGATCAGCTCTTCGGTGAAATCGATCACCGCATTTTGCAGGAAGGGCAGGGAAACCGGATCGACCAGAACCTTCTGTCCGTCCTTTTCCAGCACCAGATCCTCGGCCGCGGGATCGTCAAGCTTGATGTCATATTGAAAGCCGGAACAGCCGCCGCCATCGACCGCAACGCGCAGGGCCTTGGTCTCGCCGGTCATCTCGGCGATTTCGGCAAGGCGGGCAAAGGCGCGGTCGGTCACGCGCGGCAGGGTGGCATCGGCAGGAAGCTGAAGGTCCATCGGTGGAATTTCCATATCCTTCATGGGCTTTTCCACATATAGGTGCCAGAGTGATGACACACAAGTTCTGCATGACCTAGGTTTGATGACCCAGACGCTCGCTCCCTTCGCCTGCCTGCCCGAACACTCGCGCGGGCGCCGCCACCCCGAAAGCATGTCCACCTTCCGCTCGCCCTTTCAGCGCGACCGTGACCGGATCATCCATTCCTCGGCCTTTCGGCGTCTGAAACACAAGACCCAGGTCTTTGTCGAACATGAGGGCGATTATTACCGCACCCGCCTGACCCATTCGATCGAAGTGGCGCAGGTCGCGCGCACGATCTCGGGGGTGCTGGGGCTGAATACAGATCTGGCGGAATGTATCGCGCTGGCCCATGACCTTGGACATACGCCCTTCGGCCATACGGGTGAGGATGCACTGGCACGCCTGATGGAACCCTATGGCGGCTTCGATCACAACGCGCAGGCCCTGCGGATCGTGACCAAGCTGGAACGCCATTACGCGGGCTTTGACGGGCTGAACCTGACCTGGGAAAGCCTTGAGGGCATCGCCAAGCACAATGGCCCGCTGACCGGCCCCAATGCAGACCCGAAACATGCGCCCGATCCGCTGCCCTATGCGCTGGTCGAAGCCAATGCCGATTGGGACCTCGAGCTGGACACCCACGCCAGCGCCGAGGCGCAGGTGGCGGCGATTGCCGATGATGTCGCCTATTCGCACCACGACCTGCATGATGGCCTGCGCTCGGGGCTGTTTACCGAGGCGGACCTGATGGAGCTTCCGGTGACAGGCCCCGCATTCGAGTTGGTAGATCGCCTCTATCCGGGGCTGGAGAAGATGCGCCGCCGGCATGAGGCGCTGCGCCGGGTCTTTGGCGTCATGGTCGAGGATGTGATCCATGTCGCGCAGAACCGTCTTGATGCGGCCCGGCCGAAATCGGTGGATGAAATCCGCGCCATGGGCACGACGATCATCCGCTTTTCCAAGCCGCTCTATCAGGAACTCAAGGCCGTCCGCAGCTTCCTGTTCCATCGCATGTATCGCGCCCCTTCGGTGATGACGGAACGCGCGCGGGTGACGGCGATGCTGGATGATCTCTTTCCGCTCTTCCTGCGTCAGCCGGATCTGCTGCCGCAGGAATGGCGCGCGGATATTGAAGCGGCGAGTTCGGATACAGCGCTGGCGCGGATCGTGGCCGATTACGTCGCCGGCATGACGGACCGTTTCGCCATTCAGGAACATGGGCGGTTGTTCGGATCAGACCCCGCCCCATGAAATAGGGGGCCGCAAGGCCCCCTTTGTCCGTCTGATGGGTCTGGCTGATGGGTCAGGCCCGACGCGCGGCCCAGATCCAGATCAGGGCAAGTGCGACGGAGATCACCACATTCCAGCCCGCCATCGACAGGCCGAACATCTGCCAGGCAATCGCATCGCAGCGCACCACCGCCGCCACATCCACCGACGGGTTCAGCAGGTCGGCCGTGCTGATCCCCTGGATCGAGCCCGCGGTGCAAGAGGCCAGCCCTTCCCACCATTTCTGCTCCACCCCGACGTGGAAAACCCCGATCCCGGCCGAGGTCAGCGCCGCCAGCGCCCCCAGCCAAGCCAGCGCCCGCAGGCCCAGCGTCAGCGCCAGAAGCCCGATGATCACTGCCGCCAGATGCGGCCAGCGCTGCCAGATGCAGAGCTGACAGGGCGCAAGCCCCCCCAGATATTGAAAGGCCAGCGCCCCCAGCAGCAGCGCCGCCGAACCGCCCGCCGCCGCCGCGATGGCCGCCTTTTGCCGCGTCATTGTCATCCCTTCGGTCCTTTCACATCGCCTTCAGCGCGACCCAGGCCCCTGCCAGTGCAAGGCAGACCCCGAGGGCAATAAGCGGCAGACGCCGTTCGATAAATCCGGTGATCGCCACACCATAGCGCCGCAGCAACCAGGCCAGCAGATAGAACCGCCCCCCGCGCGCCACGATGGCCGACAGGATGAACAACTTCAGGTCAAAGGCAACCACACCTGACAGGATCGTGACCACCTTCATCGGCGGCAGATGCGACAGGCCCGACGTCACGAGCATCAGCAGGATCGCCCCCTCGCCGGTCTGCGCCTTCAGCGCCTCGAAGGCCGCGTATTTTCCGTAAAACTCAAGGATCGGCCGCGCGATCAGGTCAAAGGCATAAAGCCCGATCGCCCAGCCAAGGATCCCTCCCAGCACCGAGGTGACGGTCGCGATCAGCGCGTAGCGCATGGCCTGTTCCGGCCGTGCAAGGCACATGGGAACGAAAAGCACATCCGCCGGAATCGGAAAGACCGAGCTTTCCACGAAAGACACGCCACCGAGCGCCTTTTCAGCATGGCGCGAGCCTGCCCACCTGATCGTCCAGTCATAAAGCGCCCGGAACATGGAACCTCCGATTGGCTGGGACCGTTATGCCGCAATATCGCCCTTGCAACACGCCCCCGCGACAAGGTCAAGGTGCGTGCCGCCCGGAATCCTGCATCCCCAGATTGCACATGGACATGGGTATTCGTCTGGGGCGCTTCGGGGTAGTCTGCCTCAATTTGGTGCAAGGAGCGTGACATGGAGTGGCGTGGCCGTCGTGGCAGCAGCAATATCGAGGATCGGCGCGGACAGGGCCGCGCGGCAGGTGGCCCAGCGGTGGGGGGGATCGGTGCGCTGGTCCTTTTGCTGGTCGGGGCCTATTTCGGGGTCGATGTCTCGGGCCTGATCGAAGCGGAGGCGCCCGGCCGCGCCAGCACGTCCACCCCGGCAGCGCTGTCACCGGCCGATCAGGAGGCCGGAAATTTCGTCTCGGTCGTGTTGGCCGATACGGAAGAGGTTTGGACCACGGTTTTTCTCGATCAGGTCGGAGATCGGTATCGCCCCCCGGTTCTGGTGCTTTATCGCGATGTCACCCGATCGCCCTGCGGTGGGGCAAGCGGGGCAACTGGCCCGTTCTACTGCCCGTCTGACCAGAAAATCTATCTGGACACCGCGTTCTTCGCGACCATGGCACAGGATCTTGGGGCAGGTGGGGATTTTGCGGCAGCCTATGTGGTGGCCCATGAGGTTGCCCATCATGTCCAGAACCAGATCGGCATCCTTGGACAGGCACATGCCGCGCGCAGCCGCGCGGGTGCGACAGAGGTAAATGCCATTTCGGTTCGGGTCGAACTGCAGGCCGACTGTCTGTCGGGAATCTGGGCGCGGGGGGCCGAAGCGATGTTCGGAACGCTTGAGGCGGGAGATGTGGAAGAGGCCGTGAACGCGGCCCATCGGATCGGTGATGATACGCTGCAACGCAATGCCGGTCGCGTGCCCATGCCCCATACCTTCACCCATGGCACCTCGGCGCAGCGGGCCCGCTGGTTTCTGCGCGGATATGACAGTGGCGACATGGGCCAATGCGACACCTTCGCGGTCAGAAGGCTTTAGCAGCGGTTGACGGGGCTCTGCGGGCGGGCTACACCCAACCCCACGGGGCCCGAGTGGCGGAACGGTAGACGCAGGGGATTCAAAATCCTCCGCCGCAAGGTGTGTGAGTTCGAATCTCACCTCGGGCACCACCCCTCACATCCAAAACAGCGCGAAGACCATTTGCTGGCGTGCCCCGTGCGGACCGGGATGATTCGTCCGAGATATGGTGTTTTCCGATGCTCCCGGTCGCAAATCGGGCCGATGTTCCCGTTTTTCGGCCGGAGAGCAGAACAAAATGCGGCTGAAATATGGCCCACCTGGGGCGCGGGATCGGCTGCTGCGCCTGTTCCACATCCCGAAACGGTGACGTCCGCCGCCACTCCCGACATCGCAAGAATTTGCAGGAAACTAAGGGTTGGCGCTGCATGCTGCAGGTTTTTGCAGGCTTTTGAATTTCTTGTGGGGAAACAGTGGTGGCGCAAAACACGCCCGGGACGCGGCGCTGTGGCCCTCTGAATGCGGCCTGCCCCGGTTGATCCATGCTTTCGTCAAAGTTTTTGCACTTTTCGGACGTGCCAGCAAAAGGTATGTATCAACTGTCCGTCTGGGTAGGACGTGTGGCCGTGGGGGCGGTCGTCAGTGGTGTTGTGCGTCGCAAGACGCGGGAGTTGCAAAGGCTGCCATACCGTCCGGTCTGCCCGGTCGGCATTTTCGGATCATCGTCTGAACTGTGCCCGCATTTTCGGGCAGCAGATGGCTTTTGCCGCTTTCTTCACAGCTGACCTCAGGCCGCGTGGCGCAGGGTCTTCGCAGGCTCCGCCGATCAGGTGCCGCCGGGTTCGGCGGTTTGGATGCAGGTCGCGCGGGCCGGGGGCTCTGCTTGAGTGAGGATTAGGAACGATGCCGGTTTTTGCCCTTTACAACTTTGATGATGCAACGTCGGCGGCGCTGGATTCGGCCAGCACAAACGGCGCGCAAGACGGCATCTATCTCAACGGTGCAGCTTCCAACGGGTCGCAGGCCGTGCTGGATGGCGCCGATGATCTGGTCAAGATCTATCCGGACGCGAGCTTCCAGATGGATCGGGGCACGCTGGATATCCGGTTCACCTCGTCCACCACGCCGCAGGAGGCAACCCAAACCATCTTGTCGCGCGACAGCATCGGCCAGACGGATGGCGGTTTCCGGATCCAGTTGCTGGCAGATGGGGCGATCCAGATCACCCACGAATCCGCTGCAGGGGATGTCGTTTACACGACCGAGCCGGGCTTTTCGGCACCGGGCGATGAAATCCAGCTGAGCTATTCCTGGGATGTGGCCAGTGGCGGGCAGCTGAGCATTGCGAATGCAACGGCGGGCACCACCTTCGGGTCGGAAGTTCCCGCTGGCCTGACCATGGATCAGGGCGAGTCGCTGAACCAGCCCTGGATCGTGGGCGCGGGCCAGACGGCATCGAACCCCGGCCTGCTCAATGACATCGACCAGCATTTCGCCGGGTCCGTGGACATGTTCCAGCTGTCGGACAGCGTGGACAATCTGCCGGACCGCGATGGCTATGTCGATGGCACCGCGGGGGATGACCTGATCGATCTGGCCTATACCGGCGATCCCGACGGCGACCGCATTGATGCGAACGATGCCATCCTTCCCGGTGATACCGGCGATGAGGATCGCGTGCGCGCGGGGGCAGGCAACGACACCGTGCTTGCCGGGAATGGCGATGACACCGTCTGGGGCGGCACAGGGGCGGATTCCATCAGCGGCGGCGCGGGCGCCGACAGCCTGATGGGCGAAGATGGTGACGACTACATCGCCGGCCAGCGCGGGATGGATACGCTGATCGGCGGTCAGGGCAACGACACGCTGGTCAGCGGTGCCGAGGACGACCAGATTTATGGCGGCGACGGCCGCGACAGTGTCATCGGCAACAGCGGGTCTGACCTCATTGATACTGCGGGGGGTGTGTCCTCGCCGGACCGGGACTACCCCGATCTCTATGCTGCGGATGCCGACCCCGAGGATGATCGCGATTATGTCTTTGCCGGTGCGGGAAATGATACGATCCGCACGGGGGATGATGCCGACACGATCTATGGTGGTGGCGGGACCGACCTGATCCAGTCCGGCGATGATGATGACATCGTCACCGCCAATGCCGACAACGACACGGTTGAGGCTGGCGAGGGGGCTGACCTCGTCACCGGCGATCTGGGCGATGACCTGATCTATGGCGGCACGGCCGATCTGTCGGCTGATCCCACGCATTTGACGGACGATGTCGATCCCGATCCCGACAACAACCGGGACCAGCTGTTCGGCGGTCTGGGGAATGACACGATCTACGGTCAGGACGATGATGACACCCTGGTCGGTGGCTATGGCGATGATGTGCTGGATGGCGGCATCGACGAAGATTCGATGCTCGGGTCGCAGGGCAATGATACGCTGATCGGCGGGCAGGGTGCCGACACCATGAGCGGCGGTGCCGATCGCGACGTCTTTGTCGTTTCCGCTCCGGGCGACGGCATTGGCGATGTGATTGATGGCAACGAACTGGGCGACGATTACGATACGCTCAATCTGACCGGCAGCGGTCCCTTCGTCATCAACTATGACCCGACCAATGCCGAAAATGGCACGGTCGATTTCATGGATCGCGAGGGCAATGTCACAGGTACGCTGACCTTCAGCAATATCGAGAACATCATTCCCTGCTTCACGCCCGGAACGCTGATCGCGACGCCGCGCGGCGAAATCCCGGTGGAACAGCTGCAGGCGGGCGACCGTGTCATCACGCGGGACAACGGTATCCAGCAGGTTCGCTGGGTGGGTCAAAAACAGCTGAGCTGGGCCGATCTGTCGCTCAACCCGCATCTGAAGCCGATCCTGATCCGCAAGGGCAGCCTCGGCAACGGTCTGCCGGAACAGGATATGATGGTGTCGCCGAACCACCGGGTTCTGGTCGCCAACGACCGTACCGCGCTCTACTTCGATGAACATGAGGTGCTGGTCGCGGCCAAGCATCTGGTCGCCGGTCGTGGTGTGCATGAGGTGGACAGCATGGGCACCACCTATATCCACTTCATGTTCGACCGCCATGAGGTGGTGTTGTCGAACGGTGCCTGGACCGAAAGCTTCCAGCCCGGGGACTACACGCTCAAGGGTATGGGCAATGCCCAGCGGAACGAAATCTATGAGCTGTTCCCCGATCTCAAGACCGAAACCGGCCGCGAGGCCTATGGTGCGGCCCGCCGCACCCTGAAGAAGCATGAAGCCAAGCTTCTGGTAAAGTGATCCTGCAAGTTATGCAGCCAACCGGTTGATTTCACTCATCGGTTGAGGACGGGGCCCTTCGGGGCCCCGTTCCGGTTTAAGGCGCCATATTTATGCCGCATTCAGGCCCGGATCCGGCCACGCTGCCCGGATCGCACCATCCCCGCCCCATGAATTCGACACATTTGGATCAGAAACCGTCCGTAAGGATTTACCTGCCTAACTTTGGTGCGGGTCTGAGTAATGAGTCGGCGTGTGACACCCAGGATGACAGCTAAAATGTGGCAATGCGGATGCCGTTCTACCCTTCGGGGTATTGCGACTTTGCGGCACGTCTTCGCAATCGTCATCGTACCCGCCGCAGGGGAATGAGACATGGCGACAACGTTCAGATGGTTTTTTCTTGGGAACTCCTCCCAGCAGCTGGACCCCTACGAGTGGTCAAGCAATGACGCCACGAGCGAAGGCTATGCCAATTTCGTCGGCCAAACCTATGGTTCGACCTCGAACCCGCTGTTCACGCGCATCACGACCGCGACCACCATCGACCGGAACGGCGACGGCAATCTGAACACCGCGAACACGTTGCTGAACAATGACCAGTTCACGACGAATATCGGGAACGGCACCCAGACCTTCACCTATGACGGCATTGCCACCTACAATGCGACGCTGACCTATGCCGATGGGACCACGGCACAGATCACTGCTGTGCTTGTGCAGGATACCAGCGGGAACCTGTTTCTTGCGCCGGAGATGACCAACAACACGGATACGGTGGCCTATGAGGCCAAGCCGATCCGTTCGGTCACGTTCAACAGCGTCGAGACCTACGAAAACGTCAACTTCGCCGCCGACCGCTGGGTCACGGCCTTTGACGACGGGTATATCGACGGCACGACCGGGAATGACCTGATCGACGGAAACTATGTCGAACCCGTCAACAACGGGTCGGACCGGGTCGACAACAACGATGCGGGCCTTGCAGGCAGCAGCGGCAACGATGACTTTATCCGCGCCGGTGCAGGTGACGACACGGTCGCGGCTGGCTTTGGCAATGACGTCGTTTACGGCGGGACAGGCAATGATGTCGTCGACGGGGCCGATGGCAACGACACGCTCTACGGCGAAGATGGCAATGACAGCCTGGTCTCGGGTGCGGGCAATGACTCGGCCGTGGGCGGTCTGGGCAATGATTCCCTCTATGGCGGCCTCGGCAATGACACGCTGAGCGGCGATGACGGCAATGACCTGATCGACGGTGGCGCGGGCAATGACTCGCTCCTCGGGGGTGCGGGCAACGATACCGTGGCGCCGGGCGCGGGCCTTGACACGATCAATGCCGGATCGGGCATGGATTATGTCGATTATTCAACCTCGGGCGCGGGCGTCTCGGTCGATCTGGGGGCCGGGGTTGGCAGCGGCGGGGACGCGGCGGGTGACACCTATTCGGGCGTCGATGGCATCTTCGGGTCGGAATACGGCGATACGCTGACCGGCTTTGACGGGGAATCCACGGTCGCCAACGACACTTATACCAACGTCTTCTACGGCAATGGCGGCAACGACCTGCTGTATGGGAACGGGGGGAATGACTCGCTCTACGGTGGGGCCGATCAGGATACCGTCTATGGCGGGTCGGGCAATGACTACGCCGATCTCGGCGCCGGGAACGATGTGTTTGGCACCTTCGGCGCCGATAGCGCGGGCAATGACACCGTCTATGGCGGCAGTGGCAATGACTCGATCATCGGGGGCGGCGACAGTGATCTGCTCTATGGGGATGCCGGGGCTGATACGCTGTCGGGCGGCGTCGGGAATGACACGCTTTACGGCGGGAATGATTCCGACTGGTTCATGATCACCGACGATCATGAAGGCGACACGATCTTCGGTGGTGAAGGCGGCACGGATTCCGACGCGATCGCCTTTGGCAATTACGCCACCACCCAGGGGGTGAACGTCACCTTTACGGGGACCGAGGCCGGCGGTTACAGCTTTGCGGGCAATGCCAATACCGCGGGGCGCTTCAGCGAGATCGAGGCGGTTTCCGGCACCAGCTACAATGACGTCCTGAATGCACAGGCCAGCACCGGGCCGGTCACGCTCTGGGGCAACGCCGGGGATGATACCCTTCTGGGCGGGGCGGGGAATGACAGTCTGGATGGCTGGACCGGGAATGACAGCATCGATGGCGGCGCGGGGGCCGATTCCATCGTCGGGGCCTATGGCAATGACACGCTGGTCGGCGGGGCCGGGAATGACACCCTTGCCGGTGACGACGGTGAGGACCGCCTGTTCGGCGGGATCGGGGCAGATGTCCTCACGGGCGGCGCGGGGAATGACTCGCTCGACGGTGGTGATGGCGATGACCGGCTGACCGCCGACGACGGCAATGACACCCTGACTGCGGGGGCCGGCAATGACTCGCTCTATGGTGGTGTCGGTGATGACGCGCTGTCCGCCGGGGATGGCAACGACCTTCTGCAGGGCGGCGATGGCAATGACACGGTCGATGGCGGGATCGGCAATGACAGTCTCGAAGGCGGGGCGGGCAATGACGTCCTGACCGGCGGTCTGGGCAGCGATCTGCTGACGGGCGGCGACGGGGCCGATACCATCACCGGCGATGCGGGCGACGTGATCGTTGGCGGCGAAGGCGGTGTCGACAATGACATCCTCGTGCTGTCGGATGTGCAGTCGATCGTCTATGGCGGCGGCAACAATGAGGCGGGCACTGTCACGTTCACCGGCGGCGGCACGCTGACCTTCTCGGAGATCGAGAATATCCGCATCACCGGTGCCGTGGATGGCACGTCGGGCAATGACACGATGGGCGTCGGATTCACCGATGCGCAGGGTGACATCATCGACGGTGCGGATGGGGTGAATGACACCATCTGGGGATATGCCGGAAACGACAGCATCATTGCAGGTGCGGGCAATGATACCGTTTATGGCGGGGTCGGGGCCGATACCGTTGATGGCGGCGATGGCAACGACAGCCTTCTGGGTGAAGACGGGGCCGATTCCCTGATCGGGGGCGCCGGTTCGGATACGCTCTTGGGCGGGGCCGGGAACGACACGCTGGTCGATGGCGCGGGCAATGACCTCGTCAACGGTGGCGCGGATGCCGATACCTTCATCACCACCGCGCAAGGCGGCAATGACACGCTGATCGGCGGCGAAACCGGCACTGATGCAGATGTGCTGTCCTTCAATGGTACGGCGGCGGTTAGCATCAACCTGACCGGGTCCGAGGCCGGGACGGCAAGCACCGCGACCGGCACCACCACCTTCTCTGAGATGGAGCAGTTCGTCCTGACGGATCAGGCCGATACGCTCACCGGCAGCGCGGCGACCGCAGGGCTGAACATCTCGGCCGGTGGCGGTAATGATTTCCTGGTCACCGGCAGCGGGGCCGACACCGTTCTGGGTGGTACGGGCGCGGACGAAGTTTATGCCAATGCCGGGAATGACAGCATCCTCGGTGACGCGGGCAACGATGCGCTTTACGGCGGCGATGGTCAGGACACGATCAGCGGCGGCAATGAAAATGACTACATTCAGGGCGACGCCGGCAATGACAGCCTGACCGGGGATAGTGGCGACGATTTCCTGCGCGGCGATGCGGGCAATGACACCGTCTCGGGCGGGACTGGCAATGACAGCGTCTATGGCGGTGCGGACAACGACCTTGTCTATGGCGGCGACGGCAATGATGAGGTCTATGGCGGCTTCGGGACCGATACCGTCTATGGCGGGATTGGAAACGACAGCGTTACAGGTTCGGGCGGGAACGACATCGTCTATGGCGATGACGGCGACGACCGGGTTCAGGGTTCGGACGGGAACGACACGCTCTATGGCGGCGCAGGCAATGACATCCTGCTTGGCGAGGAGGATGCCGATGTCCTTTATGGCGGCATCGGGGATTATGTCGATGGGGGTGAAAGCGTCACCACCGGAACCGACAATGATACGCTGCACGTCAGCGGGGTGCGCTCTGTCTCTTTCGATGTGACGAACCAGGAAAACGGCGTTGTCACCTTCCTCGATGGCAGCACGCTGAACTTCTACAATATCGAAAACCTGTTCGTGGATGGCGAACAGTATCTGCCACCGGATTTCGTGGTTGATGGCACATCCGGCGATGATCTGATCGACGCCAATTATACCGGCGATCCGGAACGTGACCGCGTCGATGCCGGCGACAGCCGCACCGGCACCAATGCCGATGTGATCGTGGCGGGGACCGGCAATGATACTGTCTTTGCCGGTGCGGATGATGACAGCGTCACGGGCAATGACGGCAACGACCAGCTTTCCGGTGAGGCGGGGAATGACACGCTCGTCGGTGGTCAGGGCAATGACATGCTCGACGGCGGAACGGGCGATGACCAGCTCGACGGCGGGATCGGCAAGGACACGCTCTTTGGCGGCGATGGCGCCGATACCCTGCAGGGCGGCAGCGACGATGACCTGCTCTATGGGGGCACCGGGGTCGACAGCCTTGTTGGCGGTGACGGGCAGGACACGCTGTTCGGTGGCGACGGGAACGATGCCCTTGGCCTTGGTGCGGGGAATGACAGCCTTGTCGGCGATGGTGGCGATGACCATTTCGCCGTGGGCACCGGGTTCGGCCAGGACACCGTGGTCGGCGGGGAAAGCGCAGAAACTGCGGGCGATCATCTCGATGCCTCCGATCTGAGCTCCGGCATGGTCCTTGACCTGTCGGCGGGTCTGCCCGGCGATGCCGAGGACGGGACGCTGACCATCGGGTCGGATCGCGTGACCTTCTCGCAGATCGAAAACATCAGCCTGGGCTCGGGCAATGACAGTGTGATCGGCTCGTCGGGGGCCGATCACGTGTCGACCGGCGCGGGGGCCGATACAATCCGCGGCGGTGCGGGAAATGATGATTTCGACATCGGCGCTGCTGATGGCCAGAATGACCTCATCCGCCTGGCCGACGGCGATGGCAACGACACGATCCGCGGCTTTGAAGGGCCGATCCTGAACCCGGACGGCACTTATGCGGGCCGCGACCGCCTGGATGTCAGCAACCTGACCGACGCCGATGGAAAACCGGTCAACACCGCCGACGTGATCGTCAGTGATGACGGGCAGGGCAATGCGCTGCTGTCTTTCCCCAACGGGGAAACCATCACGCTTTATGGTGTGCCCGTATCCTCCGTCTCATCGCCCGAACAGTTGGTCGCCATCGGCATTCCGATTTCGCCCGACCTCGTGGTGGATGGCACCTCCGGCAATGACCTGATGGGGCCCGGCTATGTCGACCCGCAAGGCGACATGATCGACGGGACGGACGGCGTCTTTGATGCGGTCTATGGCTACGGCGGCAATGACACCATCGACGCGGGCGCCGGGCCGGACATGGTCTACGGCGGCGACGGCGACGACAGCCTGATCGGCAATGACGGCAGCGACTCTCTGTTCGGGGAGGCGGGCAACGATACGCTTGATGGCAGCGATATGGTCGATGTCCTTGACGGGGGCATCGGCAACGACCTGCTGGTCGCGGGCGCCGGGGATGACGTGCTCGATGGCGGCGACGGCGCTGACACGCTTTATGGCGACGATGGCAACGACACGCTCTCGGGCGACGCCGGGGTCGATACGCTTTATGGCGGGGCCGGAGATGACCATCTGACCGGCGGCGGCGATGCCGATTCCCTGTTTGGGGATATGGGCAACGACACGCTCTACGGCGGGGCTGACAGTGATACCTTGTCGGGCGGCGACAATGACGACCAGCTGTTTGGTGGGGTCGGCAATGACCAGCTGGCAGGCGATGCAGGCAATGATGCCCTTTCCGGCGACGCCGGTCGGGACACGCTGAGCGGCGGATCCGGCAATGATCTTCTCTCGGGCGGCGATGATGCCGATGTTCTGATCGGGGATCAGGGCGACGACAGTCTGCAGGGCGGTGCCGGAAATGACCTTCTGCAAGGGGGCGCCGGGAACGACGTGCTTGCGGGTGGGGACGGGGTCGACACGCTGCAAGGGGGCGACGACCGCGATCTGTTCACCGATCTGGGGGCAGGTGATGCTGTCGATGGCGGCAGCGGCGGGGATGACAACGACACGCTTGACCTGCGGAGCTGGGGCAAGGATCTGACGAATATCTTCGTCGATCCGAACAACAGTGAAAACGGCACGGTCGAATTCCTTGATGCCAACGGGAATGTCGTCGGGACGATGACCTTCACCGACATCGAAACGATCATTCCCTGTTTCACGCCGGGCAGCCTGATCCTGACCTCGGAAGGGGAAATCCCGGTCGAGGACCTGCAGGTCGGGGATTTCGTCCTGACCCGGGACAATGGCTTCCAGCAGATCCGCTGGGTGGGGCGCCGCGATCTTTCGGCTGACCAGTTGGCGGCGCATCCGAACTTTGCCCCCATCCGCATCGCGCAGCATGCCCTCGGGCAGAACCTGCCCGAGCGGGACATGATGGTCAGCCCGCAGCATCGCATGTTGATGACGGGCGCGCGGGCCGAAATGTTCTTTGGGGAACATGAGGTTCTGGTCGCGGCCACGCATCTGGTGGGACAGCCCGGGATCGATCGTATGCGCCCGGACGGGATCAGCTATATCCACATCCTCTTTGATCAGCATGAGGTCATCCGCGCTGACGGTGCCTGGACAGAGAGCTTCCAGCCCGGGGACATGACGCTTGCAGGGATGGATGATGATCAGCGTAATGAGCTTTTGGCGCTGTTCCCCGAGCTGATGGACGGAACAAGCTTCCCGGCAGCACGTCGCTGTCTCAAATCACATGAGGCGCGGGTTTTGCTGATGGCCTAAGCTTCGGGCCGGGCCGCTCTCCAGGCGGCCCAGTCTTCCGGCGTATCCAGATCGGTCAGCGCGGCACGATCAGGCAGGGGAACGAGGCGCAGGCGGTTGTGTGCGGCCTGAACCACTGGGCGCGCCCCGGCATCGCCCTGAAGATCCCTCAGCGCGGGCACCAGATCTGCCGGAAACAGCACCGGATGCCCCGGCTCTGCCCCGCTTGACCCGCGCAAAAGCGCCCGTGGATCTTGCCGGTGGCAGGCCAACATCCGTTGCAACATTGGGGTATCAAGGTCAGGCATGTCCGCCGGCAGGATCATAACCGCGCCGGTCCAGCCCGCGATTCCTGCACAGATCGAGGCTGACATCCCTGCGCTTGCGTTCGCAACCAGCACCTGTTCACAGGCCAGCCCCGTCAAAGCCGCCGCCCGCAGGGGCCGGTCCGGGGGCAGGGCCACGCGCACCGGGGCGCCGGTCGCACAGGCGGCATTCACGATGCGGCGCAGCTGCGGCACGCCCGCGACCTGTTCCAGCATCTTGTCGCCGCCCCGCATCCGCGAGGCTGCCCCGGCAGCAAGGATCAGGATCAGGGGAAGGTGGGTCATCCGCAACGCCATGCAAAAAGGGCGCCGTCTCCGGCGCCCCTCGGCTTCACTTCTCGGGGATCAGGCCCTTGGGGCTGAACCTCAGCACCAGCAGCAGGATCACCCCCAAGGTCAGCAGCCGCATGTGCTGCGCGCTGTCCACGAGATGCGCCTTCAGCGGCCCTTCGGACATGCCCGATGTAATGGCCGACATGGCGACCGGACCAAGCGATTCCACGATCAGCCAAAGCCAGCCGATCAGCATCGCGCCCAGCACCGCACCCCAATTGTTGCCCGATCCGCCGACGATCACCATCACCCAGATCAGGAAGGTGAAGCGCAGCGGCTGATAAGTGCCGGGGTTGAGGATGCCGTCCATCGAGGTGAGGATCGCCCCCGCCACCCCCACCACGGCCGAGCCGAGGATGAAGATCTGCAGGTGACGCGCGGTCACGTCCTTGCCCATGGCGCGGGCGGCGTCTTCGTTGTCGCGGATCGCCCGCATCATGCGGCCCCAGGGGCTGTTGAGCGCCCGTTCCGAAAGCCAGATCACCAGCGCCAGAACGGCAAGGATCATCACCATATAGACCAGCTTGACCAGAATCGACGACCCCGTGACTGGATCGAAGCCCAGCGAAGCCGCGAAGTTGAGGAAGGTCTCATTCGCCTGAAGCTCAACTTCAAACGGGACGGGCCAGGGGCGCTGCTGAAGGTTCATCATCTTCACGCCGCGCGCCAGCCAGTCTTCGTTCTTCATCACCGCGATGATGATTTCGGCGATGCCCAGCGTGGCGATGGCAAGGTAGTCAGACCGCAGGCCAAGTGCCGTCTTGCCGATGGCCCAGGCCGCTGCCGCCGCCAGAAGCCCCCCGACCGGCCAGGCCACCAACACCGGCAGGCCCAGCCCGCCGAGGTTGCCCGAAACCGAGGGATTGATCGCCTCGACAGCCTCAACCGCCGGGTCGAACACGGCCCGGAACAAGATGAACCCCACCGTTAGCAGCGCAATCATGGCCAGACCACGGGTCCGCCCCTTGGGCATGCGTTTCCACAGGGCAACCGCTGCGGCCAGCACGGCCACGCCGATGGCAAGGCCACCCAGGATGCCCGCGCCACCGGCCGACCAGGCCTCGCGCACGGGCGGGGTGGCGACCAGCGCGACCGACAGGCCGCCAAGTGCGGCAAAGCCCATGATCCCGGTGTTGAACAGGCCCGCATAGCCCCACTGGATATTGACCCCCAGTGCCATGATCGCCGACACCAGCGCGAAGTTCAGGATGAACAGCGCCTGGTTCCAGCTGATGAACAGCCCCGTCAGCAGAAACAGAACCGCGACGCCGAGGAAGAGTTTGAGGTTCTTCGACATCAGTAGGATTTCCCCTTGAAGAGGCCGGTCGGCATGAAGATCAGCACAAGGATGAGGATCGCGAAGCTGACGGCAAATTTGTAATCCGTCGCCATCAGTTGCAGCAGCCCGTCAGGCGCCAGGCTTTCCGGCACAAGATAGGTGACAACCTTTTTCCAGGCATAGGTCACCATCACCTCGGAGAAGGCGATGACAAAACCCCCGGCAATCGCGCCCAGCGGCGAGCCGAGGCCCCCCACGATGGCGGCCGCAAAGATCGGCAGCAGCAGCTGGAAATAGGTGAAGGGGCGGAAGCTCTTGTCGAGCCCGTAAAGAACGCCCGCAATCGTTGCCAGCGCAGCAGCGATGATCCAGGTCACCTGCACCACGCGGTCGGGGTTGATGCCCGACAGCAGCGCCAGATCCTCATTGTCAGAGAATGCGCGCATCGATTTGCCGGTGCGGGTTTTTTGCAGGAACCAGAACAGCGCGGCCACCACGATGAAGGCGGTGATCACGGTCACGGCCTGGCTGCCCTTGATTGCCAGCCCCTCTTTCAGGCCGGTTGCGGCCTTGAAATCACCGGCCGAGACGAGGAATTTGCCGCCATCGGCAAAGTTCTGGTCATCGACCCCGATGATCAGGCGCACGATGCCGTTCATCACGAACATCACCCCCATCGAGACGATGACAAGGATGGTCGGCGTCGCCTTCTGGCGGCGGTAGAAGCGATAGACCATGCGGTCAGTCGTCAGCACCAGCGCCGAAGTCACGGCGATGCCGATCGGCAGGGCCAGCATGGCAGTGGGGATCACGCCCGCCGTCAGCCCGATGGACTGGAACCACCAGGTAAACAGGATCGTCACCATGGTCCCGAAGGCCATCGTGTCGCCATGGGCGAAGTTGGAAAACCGCAGGATGCCATAGATCAGCGTCACACCCAGCGCGCCAAGCGCCAGCTGCGCGCCATAGGCAAGGCCCGGCACGAAAACGAAGTTCAGAAAGGCCACGAAGGCGTTGAGGATATCCATGTCTCAGCCCCCGAGGAAGGAACGGCGGACCTCCGGGTCGGCCATCAGGGCCTTGCCGGTGTCGGTGAAGCGGTTCGCGCCCTGCACAAGGACATAGCCCTTGTCGGCAATCTCCAGCGCCTGGCGGGCGTTCTGTTCGACCATCAGGATGGAAATCCCGGTGCGCGCGATTTCGATGATGCGGTCGAACAGCTCGTCCATGACGATGGGGCTGACGCCCGCCGTCGGTTCATCCAGCATCAGCACCTTGGGCTGCGTCATCAGCGCGCGGCCCACAGCCACCTGCTGGCGTTGCCCGCCCGAAAGCTCGCCCGCGGGTTGGTGGCGTTTCTGCTTCAGGATCGGAAACAGATCGTAGACCTGCGTGATGGTGTCCTGAAAATCATCCGTACGGATGAAGGCCCCCATCTCGAGGTTCTCTTCCACCGTCATCGAGCCGAAGATGTTGTGGGTCTGCGGCACAAAGCCCATGCCCTTGGCAACGCGCGCCTGCGGTGAGAGGGTGGTGATATCCTCACCATCCAGACGCACGCGGCCTTCCCGCAGCTTCAGCATCCCGAAGACCGCCTTCATGGCCGTGGATTTGCCCGCGCCATTGGGGCCGACGATCACGGCAATCTCGCCGCGTTCCACCGCGATGGTACAGCCGTGCAGGATGTCCGCGCCGCCGTAGCCGCCGGTCATCTTGTCCCCGATCAGGAAAGGATCAGCCATTGGCTTCCTCCTTCACCTTGTTCTTCAGCCCGGTGCCGAGATAGGCCTCGATCACCCGTTCGTCGTTCTTCACCTGATCAACCGTGCCCTGCGCCAGCACCTTGCCCTCGGCCATGCAGATGACCGGGTCGCAGATGCGGGCGATGAAATCCATGTCGTGTTCGATGACGCAGAAGGTGTAGCCGCGTTCCTTGTTCAGACGCACGATGGCATCGCCGATCGTGTTCAGCAGCGTCCGGTTCACCCCTGCGCCGACTTCGTCCAGGAAGACGATCTTGGCGTCCACCATCATGGTGCGGCCAAGCTCGACCAGCTTCTTCTGACCGCCCGAAATCTGCCCCGCCTTCAGATCCGCGATATGCGAGATCGTCAGGAACTCCAGCACCTCATCGGCCTTTTCGCGGATGCGCGCCTCTTCCCGCGCCACGCGGCCGCGGTTGAACCAGGCGTTCCACAGCGTTTCCCCCGATTGCAGCGCCGGAACCATCATCAGGTTCTCGCGCACTGTCATCGAGCCGAATTCATGCGCGATCTGGAAGGTCCGCAGCAGGCCCTTGTCAAAGAGCTTGTGCGGCGGCAGCCCCGTCACATCCTCGCCATCCATCACCACACGCCCCGAGGTCGGCGGCAACCGGCCCGCGATCACGTTGAACAACGTCGACTTGCCCGCCCCGTTGGGGCCGATCAGGCCGGTGATCGAACCTTTCGCGATCTCCAGTGTCGCCCCGTCCACGGCGCGAAACCCGCCGAAATGGCGGTGCAGATTTTCAACACGGATCATCCATGTCCCCCAAATTCCAGACGTTCCGGCCAGGTTGATCCCGGTCGCGGCCATCGCCTGAAGTCTATCTAAGGCAAAGGCCCGGGCAGCCGCCCGGGCCAAAGCCGTTTCCTGTCAGGCGAGGCCGATCAGCGGTATTTCACCGTTTCCAGCTTGCCGTCCTTGACTTCGTATTCGCGGAAGTTGCCTGCGCTTTCGCCTGCACCGATCATTTCCACGGCCGTCGCGCCCACATAGTCGATGTCGGTGCCTGCGGCAATCAGCTCAAGCGCCTTGCCCAGCTCGCCCGGATAGACCGGCTCGCCCGGGGCGTTGGCGATGTCCATGACCTTGGCGGTCCAGTCCTTGCCCGCAGTGGACTTGGCGGCTTCCATCGACAGCAGCATCAGAGCGGCAGCGTCATAGCTTTCGCCCGAATAGGCGGTCGAACCGTCAAAGCCCGCGGCCTTGGCGATTTCGAGGAACTTGGCGTTGCCGGGGCTGTCGGTGCCGGGGACCGAACCGTACGAGCCGTTCAGCGGTTCGCCGATGGCCTGGACCAGGCTTTCACCGAACATGCCGTCGGGCAGGAAGAAGGTCGAGAAAGCGCCCGAGTCGACCGAGGCCTGGATCATGCCCTTGCCGCCCTGATCCACATAGCCCGCGACGACCAGTGCCTCACCACCGGCCGAGGCCAGCGCGCCGACTTCGGCCGAATAGTCGGCCTTGCCGTCCTCATGCGGGGCCGCGAGGGTCACCTTGCCGCCCTTGGCCGCATAGGCCGCGGCGAAAGCATCCGCCATGCCCTTGCCGTAGTCGTTGTTGGTGTAGGTGACAGCGACTTCCTTCACGCCACGTTCCGACAGGATGTCAGCCATGATTTCGCCCTGACGGGCATCCGACGGGGCGGTGCGGAAGAACAGGCCATCATCTTCGGCGGTCGAGAGCGCGGGCGAGGTCGCCGAGGGCGAGATCATGCCAACGCCATTCGGGCGGGCCACGTTTTGCAGAACCGCGCCGGTCACGCCCGAGCAGTCACCGCCAACGATGCCGGCCACTTTTTCCGAGGTCACAAGACGCTCGGCTGCCGACTGGGCCGCAGCCGCATCGACGCAGGTGGTGTCGCCGCGCACCGGGGCCACGGTCGAACCGCCCATGAATTTGCCCGAATCCGAGACTTCCTTGATGGCCAGTTCGGCACCGGCAGCCATGCCCGGAACGGTGGTTTCCAGCGGGCCGGTGAAGCCCAGAAGAACGCCGACCTTGACCTCTTCGGCCGAGGCAGCACCAGCCATCAGCGCGGTGGCCGCAGTGGCGAGCAGCAGTTTTTTCATTTTTGACTCCCGTGTCGGATGCGTATCCAGCAGGAAAGCTAGACTGCATGTGATCAAAAGAAAAGTGTCCTTTTCGGACCTTTTTTCATGCCTGCCGTTACGTCAGGATGAAGCCGCGCGGAACTGGCCTAAATCATATGACGTTCAGGTTGAAAACAGGGGCGCAAGGGGTGCGCCATCGGGGCAGCATGCGGAATTATCTGGAATTTTGGGGTGGGCTGCTGGCGGCGGCGGTTCTGGGGACGGGCGTCCTGGCCAGCGACATCGAGACCTCGGCCGGGCCGATGCGGATCACGGCGGTTGCGACCGGCCTTGAGGAGCCCTGGGCCATCGCCTTTCTACCGGATGGATCGGTGTTGATCACCGAACGGGGGGGCCGCCTGTTGCGCCTGACCGACGGCAAGACCACCCCGATCTCTGGCCTGCCCGAGGTTGCGGTCAAGGGGCAGGGTGGCCTCTTGGACGTGATGGTCCCGCAAGACTTTGAAACATCGCGCGAAATTTGGCTCAGCTATGCCTCGAAGGCAAAAGGCGGCCTGGCCACTGCCGTGGGCAAGGGGCGGCTTTCCGCGGATGCGTCACGCCTTGAGGATTTCCGCACCCTGTTTGTCGGCGAAGGCTATTCCGGGGAGCGGCACTTCGGCTCGCGTCTGGTTGAGGCGGCGGATGGCACCATCTTTCTGACCACGGGAGAGCGCGGCACCGGGCCGCAGGGGATGCAGGCGCAAAACCCGGCACTGGCGGCGGGCAAGATCATCCATCTGCGGCGGGATGGCAGCCCCGCCACCCATCGCGCGGGGTGGTTGCCCGGGGTCTATTCGCTGGGCCATCGCAACCTGCAGGGGGCGGCCATTGCGCCCGATGGGCGCCTTCTGACCGTTGAACACGGCGCCCGCGGCGGGGATGAACTGAACAGCATCAAGCCCGGCGCGAATTACGGCTGGCCCGTCATCACCTATGGCGTCGATTACAGCTTTCTGCCCATTGGCGAGGGAAGCGCGAAACCCGGCATGGAACAGCCGCTGCATTATTGGGACCCGTCCATCGCGCCCTCGGGCCTGATGATCTACTCCGGCAAGCTGATCCCCGAATGGGCGGGCGACATCTTCACCGGCAGCCTCAACAGTGGTTTCATCAGCCGTCTTGACCCCGACAGCGCCGTCGAAGCGGGCTATGCCGAGGAACAGATCGTGGCCGATGAAACCGGCCGCGTGCGCGACGTCGTCGAAAGCCTGGCCGGCGAGATCTGGTTCCTGTCGGTCATCGACGGGGCGCTCTATCGTCTGCGCCCGGTCCCCTGAGCCTGCACTGCCCGGCTTTGCAATCTCTGCGCGACAAGGTGCCGGGCGCGCGGTAGCATCTCTTCAGTGACAATAACACGGGAGGGACAAGCCATGACGCCAGTTGACGCAATCAAATCCGCCTACCGGAATTACATCACTTTCTCAGGCCGCGCGGCGCGGTCTGAATATTGGTGGTTCGCGCTGTTCAATGTCGTGGTCGCCACAGTGATCGGTCTGGTCGAAGGCGGCGGCAGCGGCCATATGGGCGGCGGCGGCATGATGTACAGCTACAACGCCGGGATCATCGGCACGCTCTGGTCGCTGGGGAACCTGTTGCCGGGCCTCGCCCTTGCGGTGCGGCGCCTGCATGACAAGGACCGCTCGGGCTGGTGGCTGTTGATCGGGCTGATCCCGCTCGTCGGCTGGATCATCCTGATCTACTGGTATGTCACCCGCGGCACGGAAGGGCCGAACCGCTTCGGCCCCGATCCTCTGACCTCGGCCGGGCCGGCCTATAGCTGACATGTCAGATCGCGAGCCGTGCCCCCACGCCGGGCACGGCCCCCTGCGTGCCGCGTTCGCGGTAAGGCGTGGTGTTATAGTGGCTGCGGTAGCATTTCGAGAAATGTGACGGGCTTGCAAAACCGCAGGCGAGCGCCACGTTGATCACGCTCATATCCGTCTGCATCAGCAGATTGCGCGCCTTCTGAAGCCGCAGTTCCATGTAGTAACGCTTGGGGCTGCGGTTCAGATAGCGGCGGAACAGCCGTTCAAGCTGCCGCGTCGACATGCCCACATCCTCGGCCAGATCGGCGGGCGAGATCGGGTCTTCGATCGCGGCCTCCATCATCTGGATGACTTGGCTCAGCTTGGGGTGGCGCACGCCGATCCGGGTGGGAATCGACAGGCGCTGCGTGTCCTGATCGGTGCGGATCGAATTGTAGATCAGCTGATCGGCCACGGTATTGGCCAGATCCTCACCATGATCCGCGGCAATCAGCTTGAGCATGAGGTCGATCGAGGCGGTCCCACCCGCCGTCGTCAGCCGGTTGCCGTCGATGACGAAAACCGACTTCGTCAGACGCACATCCTCGAATTCCTCGAGGAAGCCGTCCTGATTTTCCCAGTGAATCGTGGCCTTCTTGCCATCGAGCAACCCCGCCTTGGCCAGGGCATAGGCCCCGGTGCAAAGGCCCCCAATGGCGACGCCCCGGCGCGATTCCCGCCGCAGCCAGGCCGTGATCGCCCGCGTCGTGGCCCGAGTCACATCGATGCCGCCACAGACGAACAGCGTGTCGTCGCGGTCGATCTCATCCAGACCCATGTCAAGTTTGAAGGACACGCCATTGGAACAAATGGCACTTTCGCCACCTTCCCCGGCCAGTTTCCAGCTGTAGATCTCGCGCCCCGCGACGCGGTTCGCAATCCGCAGAGGTTCGATCGCACCCGCGAAAGAGATCATCGTGAAACGATCAAGCAACAGAAAGACAAAGCGCCGCGGCGCGGTGTCTTTCGTGTTCGAGGTGGCTTTGCGCGGAGACATGGACATGATGCGACCTGAATGCGTCGGTTTCGGTGCATGTAGGCAGGATTTTACCGTCCGTTCAAGGGGGGCTTGCACTGCTTGCCCCATTGCTTTTCCTTGTCACTTCACTATAGCCCTTGCGCTACCGCTAACGGACGGAGGAATGCCATGACCAAAGCCTGGTCGAAATCGGACTGGCGCGCCAAGCCGCGGATCCAGATGCCGGATTATCCGGATCAATCTGCGCTGAACGCTGTCGAGGCCCAGCTGGCAAACTATCCCCCGCTGGTGTTTGCAGGCGAGGCGCGCCGCCTGAAGAAGCAGCTTGCCGCCGCGGCCGAGGGCAAGGCCTTCCTGCTGCAGGGCGGCGATTGCGCCGAAAGCTTCGCCGAATTCAGCGCGGACAATATCCGCGACACCTTCCGCGTGATGCTGCAGATGGCGGTGGTGCTGACCTATGGCGCCAAGGTGCCGGTGATCAAGGTGGGCCGCATGGCCGGCCAGTTCGCCAAGCCGCGCTCGGCCCCGACCGAAGTGATCGGCGGCGTGGAATACCCGAGCTACCGCGGCGACATCATCAACGGGTTCGATGCCACCATCGAGGCCCGCCAGCCCGATCCGCAACGCATGCTGCAGGCCTATACGCAGGCTGCGGCCTCGCTCAACCTGCTGCGCGCCTTCTCGACCGGCGGTTTCGCCGATATCCACCGCGTCCACAGCTGGACGCTGGGCTTTGCCGAACATGACAAGGCCGAGCGTTACCGAGAGCTGTCGAACCGCATTTCCGATGCGCTCGACTTCATGAATGCGGCCGGGGTGAATTCGGAAACCGCCAATGAACTGGCGCGGGTCGATTTCTACACGAGCCACGAGGCGCTGCTGCTGGAATATGAAGAGGCGCTGTGCCGCGTCGATTCGATCACCGGGCAGAACGTCGCCGGGTCGGGCCATATGATCTGGATCGGCGACCGCACCCGCCAGCCCGATGGCGCCCATGTGGAGTTCTGCCGGGGCGTACTGAACCCGATCGGTCTGAAATGCGGACCGACCACCACTGCCGATGACCTGAAGGTGCTGATGGCCAAGCTCAACCCGCAGAATGAGGCGGGCCGTCTGACGCTGATCGCGCGCTTTGGCGCGGGCAAGGTGGGCGAGCATCTGCCGCGTCTGATCAAGGCCGTGCAGGAAGAAGGCGCCAATGTCGTCTGGTCGTGCGACCCGATGCACGGGAACACGATCAAATCCTCGACCGGCTACAAGACGCGCCCCTTCGACAGCGTGCTGCGCGAAGTGCGCGAGTTCTTTGCGATCCACAAGGCCGAGGGCACCGTCCCGGGCGGCGTTCATTTCGAGATGACCGGCAAGGACGTGACCGAATGCACCGGCGGCCTGCGCGCGGTGACGGATGAGGATCTGTCGGACCGCTATCACACCGCCTGCGACCCGCGTCTGAACGCCTCGCAATCGCTGGAACTGGCTTTCCTTGTGGCGGAAGAGCTGACCGCGCGCCGCGACGAACAGCGCCGCATCGCGATGTAAGATCCGGGTTTCGGGAAAATTCGAGAAGGCGCGAGGGGGAAACCTTCGCGCCTTTTTTCTTGGGCGGGGGAGGAAGGGGGCGCTCGCGCCCCCTCTGGCCTGCGGCCATTCACCCCCTGAGGATATTTGGACAACGGGAAGCTGCAGTCCCGGTCAGAGATGCACGCGCGTGCCACCGTTGCGGGCCGAATCTGCGATGGCGTGGATCACCCGTTCGATCCGCAGGGCATCATCGAAGTTGGGGTGCGAGGTGTCTTTCCCGGCGATTCCCTGCAGGAGGGCCGCGCATTCGATGACCTTCAGGTCATTGAAGCCGAGTTGGTGGCCGGGCGCGGGGCAGAATTCGCCATAGGGGGCATGTGCTGGCCCGGTGAGGATGGTCTTGAAGCCCTGTTCCGCCTTGGGGCCGTCGTTCTGGTAAAGCTGCAATTCGTTCATGCGTTCCTGATCGAAGACGATCATGCCTTTGGTGCCATGCACCTCGAAGCCGAGGCGCGATTTGCGGCCCCAGGCGGAGCGGGAGATCACCATGGAGCCCTGGGCGCCATTGGCGAAGCGCAGGACGACCGAGGCCGCGTCTTCGTTTTCGACGAGGCCGCGGCCCGTGCCATCGGGCAGCGGCCGGGTTTCGTGGATGGTTTGCATATCGGCGATGAGGCTTGCGATCGGACCCATCACCCCATGTGCCATGGAGACGAGGTGGGTGCCGATATCGCCAAGCGCGCCGAGGCCCGCATCGGCGAGTTTGGCGCGCCAGCTCCAGGGCAGGTCGGGGTCGGCCTGATAATCTTCATCGACCCAGCCGCGGAACTGCACCACGCGGCCGATGGCGCCGGTTTCGATCAGCCTTTGGGCATGGGTGAAGGCGGGGTTCTTGATGTAATTGTAGCCCACCATGGTGACGACGCCGCGGGCGCGGGCGGCATCGGCCATCTCCTCGGCCTGGGCGAGGGTCAGCGCCATGGGCTTTTCGCACCAGACATGTTTGCCCGCGGCGATGGCGGCCATGGCCATCGGGTGATGCAGCCCGTTCGGCGTGGTGATGGAAACCACGTCGATCGCGGGATCGTTGACAAGCGCCTGCCAGTCATCTGTGGCGGCGGCAAAGCCGAATTGATCGGCCATCGCCTGCGCCTTGCCCAACGGCGTCTCGCAGAGCATCCGCAGTTCGGGCGTCGGTGCGCCCTCGAGGATCCCGCCCAGAACCGCCTTCACGTTACGCCAGGCCAGGGCATGGGTCTTGCCCATGAAGCCCGTGCCGATTACGCCCACACCCAAAGCCATAGCAAAGCCTCCTCCTGCTTTCCGCTTGGAATATTTGTTCCATGCGTGCTAGCCTCAAACAAGGGGGGAATGTCAAGGACAGGATGATGGACAGCGCTGCACCCATGACCACGCCGGCCACGGTGGAGGAGTTCCGCGAACGCCTGGCAGAGCTGTCAGACAGCCTGCCCAAGCGGTTGCGGCAATGTGCCGATTATATCGCGGCCAATACCGACCGGATTGCTGTAAGCACCGTTGCGGAACTCGCCGCCGGGGCGGATGTGCCGCCTTCGGCCTTGATGCGCTTTTGCCAGATGATGGGTTTCTCCGGCTTTTCAGAGATGCAGAAGCTTTTCCGTGAGGCCTATAGCCCGGGCTGGCCGGATTATTCGACGCGATTGAAGAACCTCAAGGAAACCGGCGCGGGCAGCCCCGCGGCGCTGCTGGCGGAATTTGTCGAGGCCGGGCGGCTCAGTCTCGAGGCGCTGGCGAAAACCGCCGATGAAGGGTCATTGGCGCAGGCGGTTGCGGTGCTGGCCGCAGCCGAGACGGTGCATGTGGTGGGCTTTCGCCGCGCCTATCCGGTCGCGAGCTATCTGACCTATGTGTTCGAAAAGATGTCGGTCCCGTCGATGCAGCATGACGGGGTCGGCAAGCTGGACCACCGCTTTGCTCTGCGGACGGGGGATGCGCTGGTCGCGATCACCTTTGCGCCCTATTCCGAGGAAACACTGGCGCTTGCAGCCGATGCGCGGGCGCGTGGCCTGCCGGTGGTTGCCGTGACCGACCATTTGACCAGCCCGCTTGCACGCCATGCCAATGCCATCCTGACGGTGCCGGAAGTTGACTTTGGCGCCTTCCGTTCACTCTCGGCCACCATTGCGCTGGCGCTGTCGCTGGCGGTTGCGGTGGGGACTGCGCGCGGCGAGGGCTGAATTTTCTGCTTCCTCCTCTGAACAAAATGGAATAAAAATTCCAAAACGAGGATGCAGCCCGAATCTCTGGCGAGGCGGGCAAAGGGGGGAGGCTCTGCATGAAGACGCTGGACGTCATCACCATTGGCCGTGCGTCGGTCGATCTTTACGGCGCGCAGGTCGGCGGGCGTCTGGAGGACATGGGGTCTTTCCAGAAATACATCGGCGGTTCCCCCTGCAACATGGCCGCGGGCACGGCCCGGCTGGGGCTGAAATCGGCGCTGATCACCCGTGTGGGTGACGAGCACATGGGCCGCTTCATCCGCGAGGAACTGGCGCGCGAAGGTGTGGATGTGCGCGGTGTCATTACCGACAAGGAACGGCTGACGGCGCTGGTGCTGCTGGGCATCCGCGACGAGGAGCAATTCCCGCTGATCTTCTACCGCGAAAACTGTGCCGATATGGCGCTGTGCGAGGATGACATCGACCCCGCACTGATCGCGGACAGCCGGGCCGTTGTGGCGACGGGCACGCATCTGTCGAATCCGCGGACCGAAGCGGCGACGCTGAAGGCGCTGCGTCTGGCGCGCGAAACCGGGGCGCAGACTGCGCTCGATATCGATTACCGCCCGAATCTCTGGGGTCTGGCGGGGCATGGGGATGGTGAAAGCCGCTTCATCGAATCGGCGCAGGTGACGGCCAAGCTGCAATCGACGCTGCATCTGTTCGACCTGATCGTCGGCACCGAGGAAGAGTTCCACATCGCCGGCGGCACCACCGATACCGTGGCTGCGCTGCGGGCAGTGCGGGCCGTCAGCGGGGCGGCGCTGGTCTGCAAGCGCGGCGCCAAGGGGGCCGTGGCCTTTACCGGCGCGATCCCGGACAGCCTTGATGACGGCGAAACCGGCCCCGGCTTCCCGATCGAGGTCTTCAATGTGTTGGGCGCCGGTGACGGGTTCATGTCGGGGCTGCTCAAGGGCTGGCTCGATGGGGAAAACTGGCCGACCGCGCTGAAATACGCGAATGCCTGCGGCGCCTTCGCAGTGTCGCGCCACGGCTGCACCCCGGCCTATCCGAGCTGGGCCGAGCTGCAGTTCTTCCTGGACCGTGGCGTGGTGGAAAAGGCGCTCCGCAAGGATCAGCGTCTGGAACAGATCCACTGGGCGACCAACCGCCACAACGACTGGTCCACCATGCGCGTCTTTGCCTTCGATCACCGCATGCAGCTGGAGGCGATGGAAGGGGCCACGGTCGAAAAGATCGGCGCCTTCAAGCAGCTTTGCCTGCAAGCCGCGTTGCAGGTGGCGGGGGGCAAACCGGGCCACGGTATCCTGTGTGACGGTCGTCTGGGGCGCAGCGCGCTGTACAAGGCGGCGGGGACGGGGCTCTGGATCGGGCGGCCGGTGGAATGGCCGGGCTCGCGCCCGCTGACGCTGGAACCTGAAATCGGGCCGGATTTCGGCGGCCTTTCGGAATGGCCGCTGGAACATGTGGTCAAGGTGCTGTGCTTCTACCACCCTGACGACACCGCCGAGATGAAGGCCGAGCAAGAGGCGACGGTTCTGCGCCTGTTCCACGCCTGCCGCCGCAACCGGCTGGAAATGCTGCTGGAAATCATCCCCTCCAAGGTTGCCCCGGTCAATGATGAGACCTCGGCCACCATCATCCAACGGTTCTATGATCTGGGCGTCTACCCCGATTGGTGGAAGCTGGAACCCTTTACCAGCAATGCCGCCTGGACCAAGGCCTGCGATGCAATCACCCGCAACGATCCGCATGTGCGCGGCATCGTGGTGCTGGGCCTTGATGCGCCGATGGACCAACTGGCAGACAGCCTTGCACTGGCGGCGGGGCATGATCTGGTCAAAGGTTTCGCCGTCGGCCGCACGATCTTTGCCGAGGCCGCGCGTCAGTGGCTGGCCGGAACCATGAGTGATGCGGCCGCCGTGGCCGACATGGTTGCAAAATACGAAAATCTGTGCCGTGTCTGGGACGCGGCGCGCGCCAAGAAGGATGTGGCAGCATGAGCAACACGATCCGCCTCACGGCCGCCCAGGCCATGGTCAAATGGCTTTCGGTGCAGATGACCGAAGAGGGCGAGCGGTTCATCGAAGGGATCTGGGGGATCTTCGGCCATGGGAACGTGGCCGGGCTGGGCGAGGCGCTTTATCACGCCAAGGACAGCTTCCCGACCTGGCGGGGCCACAATGAACAGACGATGGCCCATGCCGCCATCGCCTATGCCAAGACCCACAAACGCCGTCGCGCCATGGCGGTGACCTCTTCGATCGGGCCGGGCGCCACCAATATGGTGACGGCCGCGGCGCTGGCGCATGTGAACCGTCTGCCGGTGCTGTTCGTGCCGGGCGATGTCTTTGCCAACCGCGCGCCCGACCCGGTGCTGCAGCAGATCGAGGATTTCGACGACGGCACCGTCTCGGCCAATGATTGCTTCCGCCCGGTCAGCCGCTACTACGACCGTATCTCGCGCCCGGAACATCTGCTGACCGCGCTGCCGCGCGCGCTGCGGGTGATGACCGATCCGGCGAATTGCGGGCCGGTGACGCTGGCCTTCTGTCAGGACACCCAGGCCGAAGCCTATGACTATCCGGTCAGCTTCTTCGAGCCGAGGGTCTGGTCCATCCGCCGCCCCGAACCCGATGCACGGGAGCTTGAGGCCGCTGTCGCCGCGATCAAGGCCGCGCAGAAACCGCTGATCGTGGCCGGGGGCGGGGTGATCTATTCCGACGCCGAGGCCGATCTGCTGGCCTTTGCCAAGCGGCATAATATCCCCTTCGTGGAAACGCAGGCCGGCAAGGGCGCGATCGACTGGGAAGAGCGGCTGCACTTCGGATCCCCCGGTGTGACGGGCACGGGCTGCGGCAACAAGCTTGCCGCCGAGGCGGATCTGGTGATCGGTGTCGGCACCCGCTTTCAGGATTTCACCACCGGCAGCTGGACCGTGTTCAGCGCCCCGGGGCGCAAGATCCTGTCGATCAACATCCACGGCTATGACGCGGGCAAGCGCGGCGCGCAGGCGCTGGTGTCGGATGCCAAGGTGGCCCTGGCCAAGATCAGTGCGGCCCTGGGCGATCACCGCTTTGCCGACCCGGATTTCGCCGCGCGCGATGCCTGGTTTGCCACCACCGATGCCCTGCTTGCGGCACCCGAGGGCAACAGCCTGCCGACCGATGCCCAGATCATCGGCGCGGTGACGCGGGCCACCGGCAAGGACAGCATCATCATGTCGGCCGCAGGCACCATGCCCGGCGCGCTGCATGTGCTGTGGCGGGCGGCCGCGGGCGGCTATCACATGGAATACGGCTTCAGCTGCATGGGCTATGAGGTGGCGGGCGCCATGGGCATCAAGATGGCCGCACCCGAGAAACATGTCGTCTGCATGGTGGGCGATGGCAGCTACATGATGGCCAATAGCGAGCTTGCCACCGCCGTGATGATGGCCGTGCCCTTCACGGTGGTCCTGACGGACAACCGCGGTTATGGCTGCATCAACCGTCTGCAGCAGGGCTGTGGCGGGGCGCCGTTCAACAATATGCTGGATGACAGCTATCACGTGAACCCCGCCCATATCGACTTTGTCGCCCATGCCGGGTCGATGGGGGCGATTGCGCGCAAAGTTGGGTCGGTGGCCGAGCTTGAGGCCGCCATGGCCGAGGCGAAGACTGCTGCCCTGCCGACCGTCATCCTGATTGAAACCGATGCCGGCCCCGGCACCGGCGCGGGTGGCACCTGGTGGGATGTCGCCGTCCCCGAAGTGTCCGAGCGCCCGCAGGTCAATGCCGCGCGCGAGAAATATGAACAGAACACCGCCCGCCAGTGGCTGGGCAACTGAGGTCAAGACCATGATCCTTTTCGGAACCAACCCCATCGCCTGGGCGAATGACGACGACCAGACCATCGGCGCCGATATCCCCACCACCCGCATTCTGGACGAAGCGGGCCGTCAGATCGGCTTTGACGGGATCGAGAACGGCCACCGCTGGCCGAACGACCCCGAGGCGCTGCGCGCGCTGCTGGCCGACTATGGGCTCAAGTTCATCTCGGGCTGGTATTCGACCGAGCTTCTGGTCCGTTCGGTCGAGGATGAGATCAAGGCCGTGCAGGACCATCTGGCCAAGCTCAAACACAATGGCTGCAAGGTTTGCATCGTCTGCGAAACCTCGAACGCGATTCATGGCGATGCGAAAAAGCCGGTGAACGACCGCCCCGTGCTGAGCGCGGAAGAGATGGTGGCCTTCGGCCAGAAGCTTGAGGCCTTTGCCGCCTATCTCGCCTCGGAAGGGGTGACGCTGGTGTACCACCACCACATGGGCACCATCGTCGAAAGCCCCGAAGAGATCGACGCGCTGATGGCGGCCACCGGCCCCCATACCCATCTGCTGTTCGATGCCGGGCATTGCACCTTTGGCGGCGGCAACCCGGAAGAGGTGCTGAAGAAGCACGTTGCCCGCGTGCGCCACTTCCACGCCAAGAACATCCGCCCCGCGATTGTCGAGAAGGTCCGGGCCGAGGGCTGGTCCTTCCTGCAGGGCGTCGTCGGCGGTGCCTTCACCGTGCCGGGCGATCAGGAGGGGGGCGTCGATTTCGGGCCGCTGCTCAAGATCCTTGCCTGCGCGGGCTATGACGGCTGGATCGTCATCGAGGCCGAACAGGACCCGAATGTCCGTAACCCCTTGCTCTATCAGACGCTGGGTCTGGCGACGCTGAAGCGGCTGTCGAAAGAGGCCGGTCTGATCTGATCCCGGTGGAAAGGCCGGGGGGCTGTCTGCCCCCCGGACCCCCCGAGGATATTTTTGCCAAGATGAAAGGGATGCGGATGACCGAGCTTTTGGTGAAGCCCGCGGGGACGCGCGGCAAGGTGCATGATGTGACGCCCGAAAGCGCCGGTTGGGGCTATGTGGGCTTCGGGCTTTATCGGCTTGAGGCGGGCGACAAGGTCGCTGAGGTGACGGGCGAGCGCGAGGTCATTCTGGTGCTGGTCGAGGGCAAGGCGCGCATCACCACCGCAGGACAGGATTTCGGCGAGATGGGCGATCGGATGAATGTCTTTGAAAAGACGCCGCCGCATTGCCTTTACGTGCCCAATGGCAGTGACTGGGCCGCCGAGGCGACCACGGCCTGCACGCTGGCCGTCTGCTCGGCGCCGGGCAAGGGGAATTACGCGGCCCAGCAGCTTGGCCCCGAGGGGATCGAGCTGACCCCGCGTGGCAAGGGCAGCAATACCCGCTATGTGAACAATATCGCCATGGAAGCCCGCGATGTGGCCGACAGCCTCTTGGTGACCGAGGTTTTCACCCCGCAAGGCAACTGGTCGAGCTATCCGAGCCATCGCCATGACGAGGACGACTATCCCAATATGACCTATCTGGAAGAGACCTATTACATGCGTCTCAACCCGGAGCAGGGCTTTGGCATCCAGCGGGTCTATACCGAGGATGGCAGTCTTGATGTGACCATGGCGGTGAAGAACCACGATGTCACGCTGGTGCCCAAGGGCCATCACCCCTGCGGCACGCCCTATGGCTATGAGATGTATTACCTGAACGTCATGGCTGGGCCGATCCGCAAGTGGCGGTTCAACAATGATCCGGATCATGACTGGATCTATCAGCGCGATCTGCAGGGATGAATCTTGCGGGGGCCGGGCGGAAACGTCTGGCCCTTGTTGCATTTCTGTCGTCCGGGCGTTGCAAGCTGGGCCTGCAGGCGGCACAAGACCTGCGGGGCAGCACGGGGGACAGAAATGCAGCGCGACGAGATTGAGCCGATCCTCGATGCCGTGCCCTTTCCCATGCTCTTTGTCGGGCGGGACCAGCGCCTCATGGCGATGAACGAGGCTGCCGCGCGCGTGCTGGGCGCAGCGGGGCTGGAGCGGCATTACAACTTCACCATCCGCCAGCCGCAACTTGTGGCCGCGATCGAGGCCGTCAGCCGGGGCGATGCGCGGCGGGTTTTGCGCGTCACGCTGACCATCGCGGGGCATGAGGCCAATTACGAGGTGACGGTCGGCCCGGTGCCCGGGGGCGGGGCGGTCTGCACCTTTGTCGATATCAGCGAACAGGAACAGATCAGCCAGCTGCGCCGCGATTTCGTCGCCAATGTCAGCCATGAGCTGCGGACGCCGCTGACCTCGCTTCTGGGGTTCATCGAGACGCTGCAAGGCCCGGCGCGGGATGATCCGGCGGCGCGGGACCGGTTTCTGGGCATCATGGCCCGCGAGGCCGGGCGGATGACGCGGCTTGTGCGGGATCTGCTGTCGCTGAGCCGGGTCGAGGCAGAGGAGCGTCAGCGCCCGGCCGGTCAGGTCGATCTGGGAGGGCTGCTGCTGCAAGTGGCGGCGACGTTGAAGCCGCTGGCCGGCGATGCAGGCGTCACGCTGACCGTGACCGGGGCCGAGGTGCCTTGCCTGATCCGCGGCGATGGTGACCAGCTGACGCAGGTGTTCCATAACCTCATTGAAAATGCGGTGAAATATGGCGGCAGCGGAAAGCGGGTCGAGGTGGGGCTTTCGGTCCTCTCCGGGGCGTCAGGCATGCCGGGGCGGGCGGCGCTGGTGGCGGTGCGCGACCATGGCGAGGGGATCGACGAAATCCACCTGCCGCGCCTGACCGAACGCTTCTACCGGGTCGATAGCCATCGGTCGCGCGAAAAGGGCGGCACCGGGCTGGGGCTGGCCATCGTGAAGCATATCGTCAGCCGCCATCGCGGGCGGCTGAAGATCGAAAGCGAAAAGGGCAAGGGCAGCATCTTTGCGGTGATCCTGCCCGCCGAGTGATCAGAGCCGCCCGATCCGTTCGATCAGCAGGTCGTAGAACCCGGCCGCGTCGAGATCGCCGATGAACAGGGCATTGGCAGGCCGGTCGGTCACGCCCCACCAATCGGCGACGGTCATGCCCAGGGTCAGTTCCGATCCGGTTTCGATTTCCACATTGATATGGCGGCCTTTGAACAGATCGGGGCGGATCAGATAGGCGATGACGCAGGGGTCATGCAGGGGGGCGCCTTCGCTGCCGTATTTCTGCATGTCGAACCGTTCGAAGAAATCGGTCCATTCGGCGACCATGCGGCCCGGCTCTGTCCCAAGATTGCGGAAGGCTTCGATCCGGGCGCGGGTGGTCAGCGCCTTATGCGTGACATCCAGCGGCATCACGACCAGCGGAACGCCGGATTTGAACACGATTTCAGCAGCTTCCGGATCGACGTAAATGTTGAATTCGGCGGCCGGGGTGATATTGCCGACCTCGAAATAGGCGCCGCCCATCAGCACGATCTGCTGCACGCGGGCGATGATATCGGGCGCTTGTTGGAAAGCGGTGGCAATATTCGTCAGCGGCCCCAGCGGGCAGAGCGTGACGGTATGGGCCGGTTCCCGGCGCAGGGTTTCGATGATGAAATCGACGCCATGCTGATCTTGCAGCGGCATCACCGGATCGGCCATCTGCGGGCCATCCAGGCCGGTCTTGCCATGCACATGTTCCGCAGTGACCAGCTTGCGCTTCAGCGGCCGGTCGCAGCCGGCATAGACGCGAGTGTCGGGCTTGCCCGCCAGTTCACAGACGATGCGCGCGTTTTTTTGCGTCAGTGGCAGCGGCACATTGCCCGCAACGGCGGTAATGCCCAGAATTTCAAGTTCTTCCGGGCTGCCAAGCGCCAGCAGGATCGCCACGGCATCATCCTGTCCGGGATCGGTGTCGATGATGATCTTGCGGGGGGTATGGGTCATGTCAGGGTCCTAGGCCATCTTGCACGGGGCAACTGTGGGGCAATTTTTGCCCGATATAACCACAGGTTGCGACCAGATCGCGTCGCAAATCACGAAACATTGTATCAATGACAATACCTTTCCCCCGAAATGCAAGGCGCCGCCCCCGCAGGGACGGCGCTTGCACTCGGACGGTCTGGGACGCAGATCAGCCGTCGAAGTTGATTTCTTCCATGATCTTCAGCGCCTCGGCGCGGTGACCCGAGACTTCGGTCAGCGGGATTGCGTCGGGGGTGAAGCTGCCCCAGCTCTGCACCAGTTCCGAGGCCGGAACGCCGGGCTTCACCGGGAATTCATTGTTGGTTTCGGCATAGATCTTCTGCGCCGCATCCGAGGACAGCCATTCGATGAGCTTGAGCGCCGCCTCCTTGTTCGGGGCCGATTTCGTCATCGCCACGCCCGAGATGTTCATATGCGACCCGCCGCCGTCAAACACCGGGAAGACGATGCGGACCGAATCCGCCCAGGCCTTCTGCTCCGGGTCTTTCAGCATCTGGCCCATGTAATAGGTATTGCCGATGGCAATGTCACATTCGCCAGCCCAGATCGATTTCACCTGATCGCGGTCGCCACCCTCGGGCTTCTTGGCGAGATTGGCCTTCACACCTTCGGCCCAGGTCTTGGCGGCCTCGGCGCCGTGATGGGCGATATAGGCCGAAAGCAGCGCCACGTTGTAATCATTGGTGCCCGACCGCGAACAGATCTTGCCCTTCCATTTCGGGTTGGCGAGGTCTTCGTAGCTGGTGACCTCACCATCGGCTACGCGGTCTTTTGAGGCATAGACGATCCGCGCCCGCGCGGTCAGGCCGAACCACTGGTCATCGGCATCGCGGAAGGCGGCGGGGATATTGGCCTCAAGCACATCCGATTGCACCGGCTGCACCACGCCCGCATCGACGATCTGCTTCAGCCGCGCGATATCCACGGTTAGCACCACGTCGGCGGGCGACCGGTCGCCTTCGGCCTGCAGACGCTCTGCCATGCCCTTGTCGACAAAGGCCACGTTGGTGGTGATGCCGGTTTCCGCCGTGAAAGCGTCCAGCAGCGGCTGGATCAGCTCGGGCTGGCGGTGGGAATAGATATTCACCTCATCCGCAAGGACGGGCAGCGCGGCGCTGGACAGGGCAATGGCGAGAAGGGCGCGTTTCATTCTTGACCTCTTTCGTCAGATTATGGCCGGACTTAAACCTTAGTTTTTCACTCAGGTCAATGTCTGACTGATCTGGTCAGAAATTTGTGAAGCGGCTTTTTCCTCGGCCTTGGCGCGGTTCCACAGGGCGTCCATTTCGGCCAGATCGCTGTCTTCGGGGCGGCGGCCATCCGCGGCAAGAAAGTCCTCTATACGGTTGAAGCGCCGCGTGAATTTCGTATTGGCGGCCCGCAGCGCAGCCTCGGGGTCCACCTTCAGGTGACGCGCCAGATTGGCCATGACGAAAAGCAGGTCGCCAAATTCTTCGGCCACCTCGGTTTCGGTCAAAATGTCGCGGGCCTCAACCAGCTCGCGCGCCTCCTCGGCAATCTTGTCGATCACCTCGGCGGTGGAGGGCCAGTCAAACCCCACGCGCGCCGCGCGTTTCTGCAGCTTCACCGCCCGCGTCAGCGCAGGCAGCGCCATGGCCACGCCGTCAAGCGTGCGCGCAGCGCCCCGTTCGGCCGCCTTGATCTTTTCCCAGTCGGCGGTCTGCTGATCGGCGCTCTTGTCGCGGTTTTCATCGCCGAAGACATGGGGATGGCGCGCGACCATCTTGTCGGCAATCGCCGTCACCACATCCTCAAAGCGGAACAGGCCGCGATCCTCGGCCATCTGCGCGTGAAAGACCGACTGGAAGAGCAGGTCGCCCAGCTCGCCCTTCAGCTCATCCCAGGCCTCGCGCTCGATGGCATCTGCCACCTCATGCGCCTCTTCCAGCGTATAGGGCGCGATGGTGGCGAAGGTCTGTTCGATGTCCCAGGGGCAACCATCGGGCGCGCGCAGCCGGGCCATGATTTCCAGAAGCCGCGCCATGCCTGCCGCAGCGTCATGCACCAGCGCGTCGCTTTCAGGACGGGGGAGTGGGCGTTGAGGCATTGCGGCTCCTTCGGTTTTCGGCTTCCCTTCCGGCTTAGACCTGAACGCCACGAGGAGTCCACCATGCCCGTTCTGAACCGCATCGCCGATTTCGCCGAGGAGATGAAGGGCTGGCGTCACCATCTGCACCAACACCCGGAACTGGAATTCGAATGTCACCAGACGGCGGCCTTCATCCAGGATCGCCTGCGCGAGATGGGGGTGGATGAGATCCATCCGGGCATCGCGAAGACGGGGATCGTGGCCATCATCAACGGGCAGGGCGACGGCCCGACCATCGGGTTGCGCGCCGATATGGATGCGCTGCCGATCGTCGAGGCGACGGGGGCGGACTATGCCTCGACCGTGCCGGGCAAGATGCATGCCTGCGGGCATGACGGCCATGTGACCATGCTGCTGGGCGCTGCGAAATACCTGTGCGAGACGCGGCGCTTTGCCGGGCGGGTGGCGCTGCTGTTCCAACCGGCCGAGGAAGATGGCGGCGGCGGTCAGGTCATGGTGCAGGAAGGGGTGATGGATCGCTTCAACGTGACCGAGGTTTACGGCATCCACAATGCGCCGGGGCTGCCCTTCGGGCATTTCCACACCAACCCCGGTCCGCTCATGGCCTCGGTCGATACGGCCTTTGTCTATATCACCGGGCGCGGGGGCCACGGCGCCACGCCGCATGAATGCGTGGACCCGGTGGTGGCGGTGGTGGCCATGGTGCAGGCGGTGCAGACCATCATCCCGCGCAATGTCTATGCGCTGGATGAGGCGGTGATTTCCGTGACCCAGATCCACACCGGCACCGCCTCGAACATCATCCCCGAAGAGGCGATGTTCTGCGCCACCATCCGCTGCTTCAACCCCGAGGTTCGCAAGCTTTTGAAAAAGCGGATTTACGAGATTGTCGAAGGCCATGCGATGGCCTTCAACTGCACGGCGCGCATCGATTACGACTGGGGCTATCCCGCCACGGTGAATCACCCCGATCAGGCGCATTTCGCAGGTCTGGTCGCGGCCGAGGTTTCGGGCGAGGGGGCGGTGCTGACCGATGCCCCGCGCGAAATGGGGTCCGAGGATTTCAGCTATATGCTTGAGGCGCGTCCGGGGGCCTATCTCTTCCTCGGCACCGGGCCGGGGGCGGGGCTGCATCACCCGGCCTATGATTTCAACGATGAGGCCGCGCCCATCGGTGCAAGCTTCTTTGCCCGGCTGGTCGAACGCGCCCTGCCGCTGGCCGCCAAGTAAGGAAAGGACGCGCCATGTTCCGTGCCCTGGCCCTGGGCCTTCTGATCCCGGCCAGCCCCGCCTTGGCGGCACTGTCCGGATTTTACGACAGCGGCGCCAAGATTACTGCCATTCTGGCCAGTGAGGCGGTGGGCGATGCCCTGCGGCAGGCGCCCATCGGCGCCATCAGCAATATCGGCACCACCAAGGACGGCAAGGATATCTGGCAGGTCCGCGTGCAGGACTGCGACCTTGAGGTCTGGGTCGTGCCGCATCTGCCCGACGGCCCCGGCATGACCACCTATAGCATTGAGGTGCCGGGCGTCTGCGAATGATCACCGCGCGGTGATATGATCAAACTTGACCATCGCCGCGCCGCCCGGCACAGTCGCCGCAACCGGATCCGGCGCGTCTCCGAGGACCAGAACGACGACCGCTTCATGAACAGGAGCGTTCCATGGCCCTTGAAGATGCCAAGAACGAAGTTGACACCGCTTTTACCCGTCCCGGGTCGCGGGGCTATGCCTTTGAAAACGCCTTTGCCGGGGCCACCAGCTTTCTGCGCCGCCGCTATACCAAGGATCTGACCGGGGTCGACCTTGCGGTGACGGGGGTGCCCTTCGACCAAGCGGTGACGCATCGCACCGGCACCCGCTTTGGCCCCCGCGCTATCCGCGAGGCCAGCACCCTTCAGGCCTATGATCCGCCGACCGGCTGGGGCACCGACCCGCTGGTCGATCTGAATGTGGTCGATTACGGCGATCTGGCCTTCGACTATGCCAAGACCGCCGATTTCCCCGATCGGCTGACCGCCCATATCCGCACCATCCTTGCTGCCGGGGCGGGCAGTGTGACGCTGGGGGGCGATCACTACATCACCTATCCCATCCTCAAGGCCTATGCCGAGAAATATGGCCCGATGAGCGTGATCCACTTCGACGCCCATTCCGATCTCTGGGCCGATGATGATCTGACGCGCATCGACCACGGCACGATGATGTACAAGGCGGTCAAGACCGGGCTGGTTGATCCCGCGCGGTCGGTGCAGATCGGCATCCGCACCTTCTGCGACGATTATCTGGGCATGAATGTGATCGAGGCGCGCGAATGCCACGAAATCGGCGTGGCACGGATTGTCGAGCGGGTGAAGGCGCTGGTGGGCGACCATCCGGTCTATCTGACCTTCGACATCGACGCGCTGGACCCCGCCTTTGCCCCCGGCACCGGCACGCCGGTCTGGGGCGGGCTTGCCAGCTGGCAGGCGGCGGCCATTCTGCGCGATCTGGCCGGGATCAACCTTGTCGGCGGCGATGTGGTCGAGGTATCCCCGCCCTACGACACCACCGGGGCCACGGCGATTGCCGGGGCGCATGTGGCCTATGAAATCCTCTGTCTGCATCACTGGAAGAAGTTCCGCACATGAAATGGTTGCTGGGTGTCACCTTCGGATTGCCGCTGCTGGCGGTGCTGGTCGCCATGGCCTTTGTCCGGCTGACACCCCTGGACCCCGCGCGCTGGCATGTCTCGCTTGCCAGCGCGCCCCGCAGCATCAAGCCCAATGACGTGACCGTGGCACCCACGGGGGCCGACCTGTCGGCGCCCGTGCTGCCCCTGACACCGCAGGCCCTGGCCGAACGCATCCAACAGATTGCGCTGGCTGAACCCCGCACGCAACTGATGGCCGGATCGGTGGCCCAGGGGCGGCTGACCTTCGTGCAGCGCAGCCGGATCTGGGGGTTCCCCGATGTCATCACCGTGGAAACCTTTGCCGTGCCGGGGGGCGCGACGCTGCGGCTCTGGTCGCGGGCGCGGTTCGGCTATTCCGATTTCGGGGTGAACCGGGCGCGGGCCGAACGCTGGCTGGCGGCGCTGACCCATCCCTGATCGTTCCACCCTTGACCCCGGCCCGCCTTTCGCGCGAAACCCGCCCGCATGGTGCCCTTCGACAAACTTGACCAGATCACCCGGCGTTTCGAGTTTCTCGAGGCGAAGCTTGCCGAAGGCGCAGGCCCGTCCGAAATTGCCGCCCTGTCGCGCGAATATTCCGACCTCAAGCCCGTCGCGTCCGAGATCGAGGCCTATCGCCGTGCGCTGGCCGATCTGGCCGAGGCCGAGTCGATGCTGTCGGACCCCGACATGAAGGCGCTGGCCGAGGAAGAGATCCCCGCACTCCGCGCCCGTATCCCGCAGATGGAACAGGCGCTGCGGCTGGCGCTGCTGCCCAAGGATGCTGCCGATGCCCGGCCCGCGATCCTGGAAATCCGGCCCGGCACGGGGGGCGAGGAAGCCGCGCTTTTCGCAGGCGATCTGGCGCGCATGTACCAACGCTATGCGGAACGCATGGGATGGCGGTTCGACATTCTGGAACAGCAGCAATCTGATCTGGGCGGGATCAAGGAATTCACCGCCCATGTGCAGGGCGACGGTGTCTTTGCGCGGCTGAAATATGAGGCCGGCACGCATCGCGTGCAGCGCGTGCCGGAAACCGAGGCGGGCGGGCGCATCCATACCAGCGCCGCCACCGTTGCCGTTTTGCCCGAGGCCGAAGAGGTCGATATCGACATCCCCGCCGCCGATATCCGCATTGATACGATGCGCGCCAGCGGTGCGGGCGGGCAGCATGTGAACACCACCGACTCGGCCGTGCGGATCACCCATATCCCGACCGGGATCATTGTCACCTCGTCGGAAAAATCGCAGCACCAGAACCGCGCCATTGCCATGCAGGTGCTGCGCGCACGTCTTTATGAGATGGAACGCGACAAGGCCGCCACCGCCCGCGCCGCCGACCGCAAGGCCCAGGTCGGATCCGGCGACCGGAGCGAGCGGATCCGCACCTACAATTTCCCGCAGGGGCGCATGACCGACCACCGCATCAACCTGACGCTCTATGCACTGCCGCAGATCCTACAGGGCGATCTGGGCGAGATCATCGAGGCGCTGATCGCCCATGATCAGGCCGCCAAACTGGCCGAGATGGACGCATGAGTGACCGCGCCATAACCGGGGCCGAGGCCTTTCGCGCCGCCGTCGCGCGGCTGACCGGGGCAGGGGTGCCCGATCCCGCGCGGGATGCGCGCCTCTTGCTGGCCCATGCCCTCGGCGTGACGCCAGACCGGGTGATGCTGGCGCTGCAAGACCCGCTGTCCGAGGACGCCGCCACCCTGTTTGACGCCGCCCTTGCCGCCCGATCGGCGCGCCAACCCGTCAGCCAGATCACCGGGCGGCGACACTTCTGGGGCCGGTCCTTCCGCGTGACGCGCGATGTGCTGGACCCGCGCCCTGAAACCGAGGGCCTGATCGCCGAGGCGCTGAGGGCGCCCTTTTCCGAGGTTCTCGATCTTGGCACCGGCTCCGGGGCGATCCTGCTGACGCTTCTGGCAGAGCGCCCCTTGGCCCAGGGCCTTGCGACCGATCTTTCACCCGCCGCCCTTGCCGTGGCGCAGGCCAATGCCGCGACGCTGGGCCTTGGCGCCCGCGCGCGCTTTGCCCAGGGCAGCTGGTTTGACCCGGTTGTGGGAAGCTTTGACCTGATCGTCTCGAACCCGCCCTATATCTCGGCCGCGGAAATGGCCGGTCTCTCGCCCGAGGTGCTGGAGTGGGAGCCGCATCTCGCGCTGACCCCCGGCGGCGACGGGCTGGACGCCTATCGCGCGATTGCCGCGGGCGCCCCGGCCCATCTGCGGCCCGGCGGGCGCCTGATGGTGGAAATCGGCCCCGCGCAGGGCGCCGATGTCGCGGCCCTGTTCGCCGCCGCGGGTCTTGCCGAAATTCGCGTCCTGCCTGATTTCGACGGTCGGGATCGGGTGGTGGCGGCGATCCGCCCCGCCTGATCGCGGAAATCGCGCAACAGGGGCGGAAAAACGCCTTAATTTCGGCACTCGCCCCAAGAATCCGCTTGTCAGCCGGGGCCGTGCATGGTTACTCGGAACCCAGCAGACAGGCGGTTTCGACCGGCGCCTGCGATCAAGCCGATAACTCGACGACACGCAGACCGGCAGGGCCGGATCGCTGCGGATGGTTGTCAAGGCCCCATACCCGGATCAAAGGTCAAGATGAGATCCTCCAAGTCCCGTTCGCGTTCCAAGTCGAACCGCCCGCGTTCCGTGGGCAATATCGTCAACCGCGTCTTCGACAGCTCCGGCCCCGAAGGCAAGGTGCGTGGCACGCCGCAGCAGATCATCGAGAAATACCTGATCCTTGCCCGGGATGCCCAACTCTCGAATGACCGCGTCGCGGCCGAAAACTTCCTGCAGCATGCCGAACACTATACCCGCATGCTGGGTGAGGCGCAGCGCGAGCTTGCCGCCGAACAGGAAGCGCGCCAGCAGCAGTATCAGCAAACCGGCAACGGCTTCCGTGACCGCGGCGATCGCGCCGATTACCGCGACCGTGGCGACGACCAGCCGGGTCTGGGTGATCAGCCCGACCTGCCGGAAAGCGGCTTTGGCGGCGGGGCAGAGGATACCATCCTCATCGACACGCCCGAGATGAAGCCGCGCGAACCGCGCCGCGACGACAACCGCCCGCGCAATGACCGTCAAGACCGCGGCGACCGCCAAGACCGGACCGAGCGTCAGGACCGTGGTGATCGGCAGGAGCGCGGCGAGCGCCAGGACCGTGGTGACCGTCAAGAACGCGGCGAGCGTCAGGACCGGAACGAACGCAAGGATCGGGGCGACCGTCCGGAGCGCAACGAAATCCGTGGCGAACGCCGCGAATTCCGCGCGCCCCGCCCGCAGCAGGATCGTCGCCCGCAGTCCGAAGAGACAAGCCCCAAGCCGGTCGAGACCGCCGCACAACCTGCCCCCGTGGTCGAGGTTGCCGCCCCGGAACCCGCCCCCATCAGCGAACCGGCCCCCGCCGCACCGAAGCGCGAACCCCGCGCGCCGAAAGCGGCCCCGGCAGAAGCCGCAAGCCCCGAAAGCTCGGCCCAGCCGGTCGCGGGCGATCAGCCGGCCGCCAAGCCGCGCAAACCCGCCGCCCCGCGCAAGCCGCGCGCGGAAAAGCCCAAGGCCGATGCCGCGCCCAAGGACAATTCCGAAGCTGCAGAATAAGAAAACGGGGCCAACTGGCCCCGTTTTTCATTCCGGTTTCTGCTCTGGCTTCCGGGCCACCTCGCGCGCCAGGGCGCAAAACCCCTCAAGCGAGATCTCCTCGGCCCGTGCCGTGGGCGCAATCCCCGCGGCCTCAAGCTGCGCCTCGATCTGCGGACCAAGGCCCTTGAGCGAGGAGCGCAACATCTTGCGCCGCTGGTTGAAGGCCATGGCCGTGATACGCGACAGCACCGCCTCATCCGCCGGATAGCGCGGCCCCGGCAGCCGCGTCAGATGCACCACCGCCGAATGAACCTTGGGCGCGGGCGTAAAGGCCTCGGGCGGCAAATGCAGCACGATCTTCGCCTCGCAGCGCCACTGCGCCAAAAGCGCGAGCCGCCCGTAGTGATCGGTGCGGGGCTTGGCGACGATGCGCTCGGCCACCTCTTTCTGGAACATCAGCGTCAGGCTTTCCCAGAAGGGCGGCCAGGACTTCGGCGTCAGCCAGCGGATCAGCAGCTCGGTGCCGACGTTGTAAGGCAGGTTCGCCACCACCCGGATCGGCGGGGTCAGATGCGACAGCACATCCACCTCCAGCGCATCCCCGTTGATGACATCCAGCTTGCCGGGATAGGCCGCCTGCACCTCGGCCAGCGCGGGCAGACAGCGCGCGTCCTTCTCGACCGCCAGCACCCGCCGCGCCCCTTCCGCCAAAAGCCCGCGCGTCAACCCACCGGGGCCCGGCCCCACCTCCAGCACATCGCAGCCCGACAGATCGCCCGCCTGCCGCGCGATCTTGGCCGTGAGGTTCAGATCCAGCAGGAAGTTCTGCCCCAGCTGTTTCTTCGCCACCAGCTCATGCGCCCGGATCACCTCTCGCAGCGGCGGCAAACCGTCAATCGTCGCCATCAGATCCGGCTCCTTCATCTTGGTCCAAATATCCCACGGGGGTCCGGGGGTGTGAAACCCCCGGCGGCTCACATCCCGCGCGCGGCCGCCATCTCATGCGCCAGACGCAGCGCCGCCACAAGGCTGCCCGGTTCGGCGATGCCCTTGCCCGCGATGTCAAAGGCCGTGCCATGATCGGGCGAGGTCCGCACGAAGGGCAGGCCCAGCGTCACATTCACCCCGCCATCGAAATCGATGGTCTTGATCGGAATCAGCGCCTGATCGTGGTACATGCAGACCGCCACGTCATAGGCCGCCCGCGCGCGCGGATGGAACATGGTATCGGCGGGCAAAGGGCCACGGATCGCCATGCCCTCGGCCGCCAGTTTCTCGATCACCGGGGCGATGATGCGGGCATCTTCCTGCCCCATGGCCCCGCCTTCGCCCGCATGGGGGTTCAGCCCCGCCACGGCGATGCGCGGATGGGCGATACCGAAATCACGGGTCAGCCCGGCTGCGGTGATGCGGATGATCTCTTCCAGCCCGGCGGCGGTCAGGGCGCGCGGCACCTCGGCGAGCGGGATATGGATCGTCGCCGGCACCACCCGCAGCAGCGGCGAGGCAAGCATCATCACCACCGTCTCGACCCGCGCCAGATAGGCCAGAAACTCGGTATGGCCGGGGTGCGAAAACCCGGCACCGTCCTTCAGCACTTTCTTGGCAATCGGCGCGGTGCAAATGGCCGATGCCTGCCCCTTCATCACGTAATCCACCGCGCGGGCGATCACCTCGACCACGCCGCGGGCATTGGCATAGGTGACCTTGCCGGGCGTAGCAGGGGCCGCAAAGGGATGGGGCAGCACGGGCAGCGCCGCGGGCAGAACCGCCGTGGCCTCGGCCGGGCTGGCGATCACCTGATACCGCGTCCCGTCGGGCAGGTGACGCGGATCGCCCAGCCAGAACAGCGGCACGCTGTCACCAAGAATGGCGCGCGCCTTCACGGCGATTTCGGGGCCAACCCCCGCCGGTTCGCCGCAGGTCAGGGCAACGGGACGCATCTCGGCCATGGATCACGGCTCTCGGATGATGGCTTCGGCCTTCAGCGTCGCCAGGTACTGATCCGCCAGCTTTTCCATCTTCTGGTTCAGCAGCTGGATACGCAGCGCGTTGCGATCCACCGGCTCTTCCCGCACGACACTGCGGCTGCAAAGCATGATCAGCTCTTGCTGACCAGCCTGAGTGCGCTCTGCGATCTCTCCGCGGTCCAGCCGCGACAAGACCAGCCCCAGATCCGCGGGCACAGCCGACATCGGCTGGCTTTCAATCGTGATCTGATCGGCGGGTACGCCAGATGCCATACCGTAAAAATCTTTGCAAATCTGCGCCTTGGCGCGGAGTTCTGCGAAAAGGGTGGAAGTTTCGCGTCCTGCCGGCAGGCGCAGGCGCGCATATTCCACCTGCACGGCGCTGCCATCGCCCGGCTTGCCTTCCACAAGGCTGCGCAGCTGGAACAGCGCCACCGCCCCCGGAATGGTCACGGGCGGGGAAATCTGCCCCGGCGACAATTGGCCGACCGCCGCCGCGACAACGGGCGGCAGGTTCGCCATTGGCATCGGGTTCAATCGGCCACCACGATCACGCGTGGCGGCTGCCGAGTAATTCTGCACGGCGGCGCTGAAGTCCGCCTCGCTGCGCACATTGGCCTGAATGTCACGCGCCAGCGCCAGGGCTTCGGCCTCGCGTCCCGGCTCGGCGGGGATGATCAGCTCTGCAAGACCCACGGTCAGGGCCGCCTTGCGCGTTTCGGCCTCAAGCGCGCGGTCGATTTCCTCTTCGCTGACCTTGGCATAGGCGGAATACTTGCCGCGCACGATCTCGCGCCACAGCAGACCAGCACTGACGAAATCGCGGAAGGTTTCGGGTTCGACCCCGGCTTCCCCCAGCGCCTTGATGAACTCCTCCGCGCTCAGATTGGCACGGGCAGCGAATTCCTCCATGCCCTTCTTCAGGTCATCCTCGTTCAGCTTGACGTCAAAGCGCTTGGCTTCCTGCTGGCGCAGGCGGTCATCGATCAGCCCTTCGAGCGCCGCCTTTTCCACATCGCCGGGCGCGCGCAGAAGCTGAAGGAAGCGCAGGCGTTGCTGGTATTCGAATTCCGTCACGGCGCGGTCATTGATGATGATGCGCGGCGCAAACAGGTTCTGCTGGGCCAGCACGGGCGCAGAAAGCGCGATCAGGCTTGCAGTCAGCAGGGGCAGGAAGCGGAACATCTTGGGGCGGTCTTTCCGTTGCGGCCGGGGGCCAAAATCCATGCGGGGCGTCGGGGTCATGGTCGGTCTCCTCATCCGCGGCAGGCCCGCGCGGGGCCAGCCGTTGCCTTGCCGCCAAAGCCAAGCAGATCGACCGAAACCCCGATATTCGTCGTCGGCTTCACACTAGTCGAGGTCGTGAAGCGGCGCGAGAGGGAAAGATCGACCTTCAGGCATTCGTTGCGGAACTCGAACCCGATGGCAGCACGATTGGCGCGATCTGCCTCAAGGTCATAACGCCCTGACAGCTTGCCGGTCCAGGTCGGGGTCAGCGCGTAGCGGCCATCAAAGAAAAGCTCTTGCGTATCGACCGGGCGATTTTCCGAAGTATCGGCCTGAAGCCAGACATAGGAGGTCGAAAGCCCGTATTTCTGCATGTCGAGATCAAGCCGCAGCTCGGCCTTGGTCAATTCGTAATCCGGGTCAAGGAGCGCGCGCCCGGTGGCCGACAGGCCCTGCGGCAGGCTGACCTGTCCGCTCAGCAGCCAGTCGGAATTGATCCCGTCCAGGCCCGAGGCTGCCGTAAACTGTGCCTCATCCGCCATGCGGTAGACCCGGCCTGCCGCCATCGCCAGGCTCCAACCTGCGGGGTCAAAGCGGGTCCAGCTGAGACCAAGGTTCATGCGACGGCCTTCCTCGCGCCCGTCAGAGCCGGAGAAGCGCCCGAGCGAAAAGAGGTTCCCCTCATCGAATTCCACCAGCGCACTGTCCTCATTCGGAATGTCGCTGGTATCCGAAGGGGCCACGACCACCTGCGCCACCGGTTCGATGACATGGGCCGCGCCATCGGCGGTGCTGCCGGTCCAGGGCCAGCGCAGCTCGGCCGCGGCGGCGCCATGCAGGCGCGTGACGGTCCCGGCATATTCGGCATCCTGCCGGAAGCTGTAGATATCGGCCGTGCCTTCCCCGAAGACCGACCCCACCAGCCCCGGCCCGAAGATCCAGTTGCGCCGCCAATCGGCCCGCACCGACAGGCGCGAGACATCGCGCCCGTCGGCGATGTCATCGGGGTCGATGTCGCTGTCGAATTCCGAGTCCGAGCTGCGGTAATGGCTGTGGGCCTGCACGCGCAAACCCGCCTCGCCGCCAAGGGGGCCGCCGGAAAAGCGCCGGTGAAGGGTGAAATCCCCAATCAGTGTCGGAAGCGTGGCATTGCTTTCAAGCTGGCCGCCGATATCCCGGATCGAACGGTAATTGACGATCCGACCCTGCACATATTCGTTGCGGCGGGTGCGGCTGACCTCGACGCTGCTTTCGATGCGGTCCTCATCCGAAATGCCATAATCCAGCAGATAGGCCTCATCCTGAACCACGGTGCCACTGAAGCGCAGTTGAAATCCGTCGGGCAGGCGGAAATCGCCCTCGGCCACCACATAGCCGCGGGCCTGTCCCGGCAGAATGCTGTCGCGCGACGAAGCGGCCGTGATTTCTATGCTGCCAGAGGTGAAGGCCTCGCGGTAGCGCAGCTTCAGGGTGCGCCCGTCCTTGGTGGACAGAAAGGGCGAAACCGTCAGGTCGCGGCTGGGGCCAAGCGCGATGAAATAGGGAAGCTCGATCCCGGTGCCCAGATCGGTCGTGGTGCGGAAGGTGGGCGCCAGAACGCCGGTTGCGCGGTTCAGCGTGGGGTCGGGCATCCGCAGTTGCGGAACATAGGCCACGGGCAGACCCGCCACCCGCAGCTGTGCGCCGCTGAACCATAGCTGTCGTGCGACCTGATCATGCACCACCTTGTCCGCCCGGATTTCCCATAAGGGCACCGGATCAATGGTGCAGACCTGGCAGGAGGAGGCGACCGTATCGGTCAGCTGCGTATAGCGCCCCTGGGTGCGAAACATCTGCCGCGCGGCAATCTGCATCTGGCGGTTCAGCACGAAGCGGGCCGAGGTCAGCAGACCTTCGGACAGGTCGGCCGAAAGCTCGGCCCGTGCGGCGGTGATCACATGCCCGGCCGGATCGGTGACGGTGATCGGGCCTTCGATCGTCAGATGATCCCTGGTCCGGTCATAGCGCACGCCCGCCGCGCGCAGGATCTGGCCCTTGTAGCGCACCTCGACATTGCCCGTTGCGGTCAGCAGGCTATCGCCGGCGATGGCCACCTGATCGGCCTGAAGCGAGGCCATGTCCTGCCCGACCGCCGCCAGCGGCGCCACGGTCAGCAGAAGGGTTGCAATCAGGCGTCGCAGGCGCATCAGCCATCCTCCAGATGCAGCAGCAGCCCCAGCGCAAACAGCGCCGCGGCAAGGGGCGGGGCCCAGGCGGCCGCCATGACCGGCACCTGTCCGTTTTCGCCCAGAACCTGCCCGAAATTCCGCAGGAAGAAGATCGCAAAACCACCGAGGATCGCCATCAGGACATAGATCCCGGTCTTGCCGAAACGGGCGTGGCGCATGGTGAAACCCGCCGCGATCAGCACCATGGCCCCCATCAGAAGCGGCAGCGCGAGCTGCATCTGCAGCCAGACCTGGTGGCTGCGGGCAGAAAATCCGGCGCGCTCCAGCCCGGCGATATAGGCGGGCAGATCCCAAACCGGAATGGCCGCAGGGCTGCCGAAACTGTCGCGGATGGCATCGGCCGTCAGATCCGAGGGCAGGGTGCCACGCGGCTGGAAGGTGGCCGCGGCCTCGGGGTTCAGGGCGTTCAGCGTCCAGCGTTTGGCGTCCTGCAGCTCCCATGCGCCGGGGGTCAGACGGGCGACCTCGGCCTCGATGCGCTCCATCGGAAGGCCCTCGGCATCAAAGGTCAGGAAGGTCGCGGCATAAAGCTGCGTCCCGTCGGAATTGGCGCGCGCCGCATGAATCACCGTCTGCGAGGTTTCATCCCCCTGACGCAGCCACAGCCCTTGATCGGAGACGGAAAGCACGCGTTCCGCCCCCCGCGCATAGCCGGAATAGAGCGTTTCATAGGCCTTCGACGTGGCCGCAACCAAGGGGTTCAGCACCGTCACCGCAAAGGCGCCGATCAGCAGCGCAACAACCACGGGCGCCACCAGAAAGCGCAGACCCGACCGTCCGGCCGCCCGCACCACCACCAGTTCAGAGCTGCGGGCCAGTCCGATGAACAGCGCGATGGCCGACAGGATCATGATCAGCGGCAGGATGTTGTAAAGGCTTTCGGGAACATTCAGCGCCGACAGATGCGCCGCCTCGACCAACCCGACCCCGCGCGAGGAGAGGCGGCGCAGCTGGTCCAGCATGTCGATCAGCATGAGGATCGCGAAGAACACCGCGAACACCCGCAGGAACATGCCCAGAAAACGGCGCGCGACGTAAAGGCTCAGGGTCATGACGCCTCCCGCGGGTGGCGCAGGCGGCGGGGGCGCTGCGTGATCCACAACAGGACGACGGCTATAAGACAGCCCCCGACCGGCGCCAGATAGACCAGGGGCCAGCCCTGATCGGACCGCATCGCCGCACCCGAGGCCCAAGTATGGATCAGTTGCACGAAAATCAGCAGCCCAACCCCCAGCGCGGTCTGTCGCCACAGCCCGAAGCGGGAAAAATTGCCCTGCAAAAGTGCAGCAAACCCCAGAAGTGCCGCCGCGACCGACAGGAAGGGCATGGCAAAACGCAGATGCGCCTCGGCCAGAAAGTCCGCCCGTGTCTTTCCCGTCTCGGCCACAAGCGCGGGATCAGCGCGCAAGAGATCGGCGGTGGACAGCTCGTCGATCTTGCGCTTGGCCGTATCCACCACGCTGAAGAACCGGCCAAGGTCATAGGTGAAATCGGCAAAGCGCGTCACCGACAGGCGGCGGCTTTCGCCCACCAGCTGCACCATCCCGTCAAACATGATGAGCTTGGGCCCGGTGTCGGCCCGCACCAGCAGCGCGCGGCGCGCGGTGTAAAGACGCCGCTCGGCCGGGTCGCGGTCATCGGCCAGAAAGACATTCCGCAATTCGCCCTGATCGGAAATCTGCCCGATATAGAGCGCGACCTTGTCGGTCGGATGCTGGAATTCGCCCGGCGTCAGAAAGCGCGAGGTCACATTCTCGGAAATCTCGGCCGAACGGGCGGCGAGCATCGCATGGCTTGCCGGGACCAGGACATGCATCAGGACCGCCAGCATCAGCGTGACGCAGAGCCCGAAGTACAGCACGGGACGCGCCAGCCGGAAGGCGGAAAAGCCCATGGCCTGCATTACCACCAGCTCGCTGTCGCCAATCAGCCGGTTCACGCCATAGACCGTGCCCACAAAGGCCGAGATCGGCAACACGAGGCGGATCACATTGGGCAGCGTCAGCAACGAAAATTCAAGAAAGACCAATGCGGTCTGCCCGTCGCTGATCAATTCGTCAAACAGCCCGACGGCGCGGTTGACCCAATAGATCGCGACCAGCACCAACGAGAAGAAGCCGAACAGCGCCAGCAAATGCGACAGCATGTATCTGTCGAATCTCGACACGTTCACCTCTTGCTCATCCTTGGGTCGCGCGGGACGCTAACCGAAATCCCCGGCGGGGAAAACTGCTATCTGGTCAAGCGCCCGGCGGGGCGCTAGCCTTCCGGCGGAAGCCCGCCTGACGCGGCGCCAAGACCTTGCCGGAGAACAGCATGTCCCATCCCGTTCCGATCCAGTTCCAGCCCCTCGATGCCGAAGCCCTCGCGCAAGCGCCGGGGCGCCTTGCCCTGATCGTGGATGAGGGCGGCAAGCTGGGGGCAGCCGGTCGCAAGCTTGACAAGCTGATGCGCGGCGCGCTGCAGCGGTTCCTGGCCTCGGACGCATTTGGTAAGCTCAAGTCGGGCGAAAGCGCCGATCTGGCCTGGCCCGCGGGTCTGGCGGCCGAGGCGGTGCAGGTCGTGAAACTCGAGCGCAAGGCCGATGTGGCGCAGGCCCGCAAGGCAGGTGCGGCCATCGGCAAGGCGCTGTCCAAGGCGGGCACGCTGGTTCTGGCGGAAAACGTCAAACACGCGGCAGAGCTTTCCTTCGGTCTTGCGCTGCGGGCCTATGACTTCACCGCCCACAAGACCGGCGAGAAGAAAGAGCCCGGCACTGTCACCCTGATGGTGGCCGAACCCGAAGCCGTGGCCGCGCAGGCCGGTCCGTTGGCCGCGTTGGCCGAGGGCGTGTTCTTCACCCGCGATCTGGTGAATGAACCGGCCAATGTGCTGACCACCTATGATTTCGCCGCCCGTCTGGCCGCGATGCAGGAGCTGGGGCTTGAGGTTGAAATCCTCGAAGAGGAAGAGCTGACCAAGCTGGGCATGGGCGCGCTGCTGGGCGTGGGGCAGGGGTCGGAAAGCCCCTCGAAGGTCGTGGTCATGCAATGGAAGGGCGGCGCAGAGGGCGAGGCCCCGCTTGCGCTGATCGGCAAGGGCGTTGTCTTTGACACTGGCGGCATCTCGATCAAGCCGGCCGCAGGCATGGAAGACATGACCATGGACATGGGCGGGGCGGGTGTCGTGTCGGGCGTGATGCGGACGCTGGCGCTGCGCAAGGCCAAGGCCAATGTCGTGGGGCTGGTGGGTCTGGTGGAAAACATGCCCGACGGCCGCGCACAGCGCCCCGGCGATGTGGTGAAATCCATGAAGGGCGACACGATCGAGGTCATCAACACCGATGCCGAGGGGCGTTTGGTGCTGGCCGATGTGATGTGGTATGCGCAGGACCGCTTCAACCCCTGCGGCATGATCGATCTGGCCACGCTGACCGGGGCCATCATCATCGCGCTGGGGCATGAAAACACCGGCGTGTTTTCCAACAATGATGCCTTCTGCGAACAGTTCCTGCGCGCCGCCAAGGCCGAGGGCGAGGGCGCCTGGCGGATGCCGATGGGCGATGCCTATGATGCCAAGCTGAAATCCCGCATTGCCGACATGATGAACGTGGGCGGGCGCGACGGCGGGGCGATCACCGCGGCGCAGTTCCTGCAACGCTTCGTGAAGCCGGAAACGCCGTGGATTCACCTCGACATCGCGGGGACGGCGCTGCTCAAGTCCGACTCGACCCTTGCGCCCAAGGGGGCGACGGGCTGGGGCGTCATGGCGCTCAACCGCCTGATCCAGGACCGTTTCGAGCGCTGATGGTTCAGGTTCTCTTCTATCACATGACCCGGTCCACCGTCGATGAGACGGTGGCCACCCTTGCCACCCGCGCGCTTGGTGCGGGATGGCGCGTCATGCTGCGCGGCACGGATGCCGAACGGCTCGACTGGCTGGACCAGAAGCTTTGGCTGGGGGCCGAAGATGATTTTCTGCCCCACGGCCTTGCGGGGGGCGACCATGATGCCGATCAGCCGGTGCTGATGGGCACTGGCCCCATGACCAATGCGGCGCAGGCCTTGATGCTGGTCGATGGCGCGCGCCCCCTGCCGGGCGAGGCGGCGGGGCTGGAACGGATCTGGGTGCTGTTTGACGGGCAGGACGGCGGCGCCGTGGCCGATGCGCGCAGCTTCTGGAAAGAGGTGGTGGCCCAATCGCTGCCCGCGCAATACTGGTCGGACGAAGGCGGGCGCTGGGAAAAGAAGGCCGAGAAGGTGCCCGCCTAACCCCGGCGGGTCAGGATCATGCGATTTCCGTCAATCTCGATCCGGTAAAGCCGCAGATAATCCATCCCCAGCAGAGACACATCCATATCACCATCGGTGACATAGGCGGGCAGCCGGGCATCGCGGAAATCCCCCAGCTGCACATCCGACAGCATCACCCGCGCGGTGCGGATGATGCCATTTGCCGTGGCCGCACGGCCGACAAAAGCGAGCCGGCTTGCATCAACCCCCAGCCGCCCCGCGTCCCGGTTGCTCAGCACCACATTGCTCGCGCCGGTATCCACCATGAAGCGAACAGGCGTGCCGGAGATGTTCAGCGTCAGGTGAAAATGCCCGTCGCCGTCGCGCGTGACCTCGATCCGCTCGCCCTGCACCTGCTGCACCGATAGAAGCTGCGGGCGCACATCCGACCACAGACCATAGCCCGCGACCAAGCCCAGAAGGATCATCCCCCAGGCCATCAGCATCCGCAGGGTCTGGCCCAACCGGGCCCGGAATTCCGTCAGCATCCAGCCCCCCAAAGCCGCCAGAAGCAGCAGGATATAAAGAAGCCTTGGCAGAAGATCGCTGTCCATGCGACAAGAGGTAGGCGCCCACCCGCGCCCGCGCAACGTCCCGGACCGCAGATTTCGCACCGTCCGCCGGGCAAAAATCTGCGCCCGAGACTTGCAATCCTGTCCGCCCCCCTGTAAGGCAGCGCCACTTCACAGGCGAAGTTTGGGCCGTGCAGGGGAGAAATCCCTGCAGGTCCGCCGGTTGGGAGAGATCCCTCAAGACTTCGCCGAGGCGCAAACCGGAAAGGACCATGGACATGGCGCTCCCTGATTTCTCGATGCGTCAGCTGCTCGAAGCTGGCGTTCACTACGGCCACCAGACCCAGCGCTGGAACCCGAAGATGGGCGAATACATCTACGGCGACCGCAACGGGATCCACATCATCGACCTGACCCAGACCGTCCCGATGCTGGACCAGGCTCTGAAGGTCGTGCGTGACACCGTCGCCAAGGGCGGCCGCATCCTCTTCGTCGGCACCAAGCGTCAGGCTCAGAAGTCGGTCGCCGAAGCCGCTGAAAAATGCGCGCAGTACTACATGAACCACCGTTGGCTGGGCGGCACGCTCACCAACTGGAAAACCGTTTCGCAGTCGATCCAGCGTCTGAAGCAGATCGACGAGCTGATGGCGAACGGCGCCGAGGGCCTCACCAAGAAAGAGCGCCTGAACATGGAACGCGAGCAGGCCAAACTGCAGGCCTCGCTGGGCGGCATCCGTGAAATGGGCGGCCTGCCGGACCTGCTGTTCATCATCGATGTGGGCAAGGAAGACCTCGCCATCCTCGAAGCCAAGAAGCTGGGCATCCCGGTCGTCGCCGTTGTCGACACCAACTGCTCGCCCAAGGGCGTTGACTATGTGATCCCGGGCAACGACGACGCCGCCCGCGCGATCGCACTCTACTGCGACCTCGTGGCCCGCGCCGCCCTGGACGGCATGTCGGCCCAGCTGGGTGCCGCCGGTGTCGACCTGGGCGCGCTGGAAGAAGCGCCGGCTGAAGAAGCCGCCGTCGAGGCCTGAGGTTGAACAAGGGGCGCTTGCAGCGCCCCTTTGCAAAGACGTTACCCGGTGGGCTTAAGGCCTGCCGGGATCATCCGTTCTGGGAGAAGAAACATGACGATCACCGCAGCGATGGTGAAGGAACTGCGCGAAGCCACCGGCGCAGGCATGATGGACGCCAAGAAGGCGCTGACCGAAGTGAACGGCGACATGGAAGCCGCTGTTGACTGGCTGCGCACCAAGGGCCTGGCGAAAGCCGCCAAGAAGGCCGATCGCGTGGCTGCCGAAGGTCTGGTCGGTGTGGCCGTGTCCGGTGGCAAGGGTGTCGCCGTCGAGGTGAACTCGGAAACCGACTTCGTCGGCAAGAACGCCGATTTCCAGAACCTCGTGCGTGGGATCACCACCGCCGCCCTGAACGTTACGGATGTGGACGCCCTCAAGGCTGCCGATCTGAACGGCAAGTCGGTCGAGGCCTCGCTGACCGACGCCATCGCCACCATCGGCGAAAACATGACCCTGCGCCGCATGGCTTCGGTCGAGGGTGACTCGGTTGCTGCCTATATCCACACTGCTGCTGCCGACGGTCTGGGCCGTATCGGTGTGCTGGTCGCGCTGAAAGGTGCCGACACCGGCATCGGCAAGCAGATCGCCATGCACATCGCCGCCACCTCGCCGGTTTCGCTGTCGGAAGCCGACATGGACCCGACCGTTGTCGAGCGTGAACTGGCCGTGCAAACCGCCAAGGCACTGGAAGAAAACGCTGCTTCCGCCAAGCCGAAGCCCGAGCAGGTCATCCAGAACAACATCATCCCGGGCCGGATGAAGAAGTTCTTCGAAGAATCGACTCTGCTGAACCAGAAATTCGTCATCAACCCCGACGTCACTGTGGCCCAGGCTGCCAAGGACGCCGGCGTCGAAGTCGTGGGCTTTGTGCGCATGGCTGTTGGCGAAGGTATCGAGAAGGAAAAAGAGGATTTCGCTGCTGAAGTGGCGAAAGCTCTGCAGGGCTGATGGGCCCAGACCTTCGGTCAGGATAGCGGCGCCGTCGGGCGCCGCTTTTCGTTTGCGCGGGGGCGGACCGGGGGCAGGGGGCATTGCAGGAGCCTGCCCAAAAACAAAAACGGTGCAGCGGGGACAGCTGCACCGTTCATGTGCATTTCGGGCAGAAGCGCCTGAAACCACGAGGAAAATGTGACACCGGGAAGCAACGGCACAATACCCGCGCGTCCCGGTGGATGCTGCCGACTGGCAGCAAGGATGTTGAAATGAACACCCTTCGTTGCCCCCGCAGCCGAAGCCACCACGCAGAGGCCTACTAAATCTGCCATCAAATGTGACGTAACGGAAGTGAGGGATTCCTTACCTTGTGATGGGTTCCGGCCCCAGAAAGATCTGGTTCAGCAACGTGCCCTTTGCCACCGCCTGGGCAGTGGTTTCCACATCCAGGGCTTCGCGGGCCAGACGCAGGTGCTTTTCCACCATGGCCGGCGATACCCCCATCAAGGTGGCAACATCCTGGGTCGTCTTGCCCTCGGCCACCCATTCCAGCGCCTCGCGCTGGCGGGCAGACAGCTGGCGGCGACGAATCGACAGCGGCAGCTGACAGATCCGCAGATGCATCATATGGGCGACCGTCTCGATCCCCGCGCCATCGCGCGTCCAGATTTCATCGACGGCATCGTGGTCCAGCCCCGGATCCGCAGCAAGGCCAAGCGCCCCCTTTTGCCGCGCCGTCACATCGGGGAAGCTGATGGTGATCCCGGCGCGAATGCCCCATTGCGCATTGCGCCGCACGGCATCCACCTCTTCCGGGCTCAGCTCACCGGCCAGCAGCTTGTCCTCGACCCAGCGCCAGGTGCAACTGCCCTGATGCTCCAATGCCCAGCGATACAGCGCAGTGCGCGCATAGAATCCGCCCCGGAAATAGAAATTGCTGTAATCGGGTGGAAAGCTGGTCAGATAGACCACGTCATCGGGGTTTCCGACCGAGTTCTCGGTCCGGAACCGCGAGAGGCCATAGTTCGCGCGGGCAAAGCCGCAACCGGAGAAATACCCCACCGCAAGATCCCAGACGGCTGCAACGGTCGGCGCACTCGCGATGCGGTTCAGCAATGGCAAGACGAGCGTCATGCAAGATCTCATTTCTTCGGGTCCGTTACACAACGACACGGCAAAGCCGTCACTTCTGTCGCTGGTGGAACGGACCGCCCCCTACACTTGTCATAGCCCTGTTATATGCAGGCGTCGAGCCTTCGGAAGTCGGTGTCGGGAAGAAGAAAATGGTTAAATCAGACGGTTATGATATTGTCGTGGTGGGCGGCGCAGTCATGGGGGCGTCGGTTGCCTGGTGGCTGTTGCAGATGGAGCCACGGCTGCGTGTCCTGATCGTCGAGCGCGATCCGAGTTTCGCCCGCGCCTCGACCGCGCTTTCGGTTGCCTCCATCCGGCAACAGTTCACCACGGCGGTGAATGTTGAAATTTCGCGCTTCGGGATTGATTTCATCCGCAATTTTGCGGCGCGTCTTGACGGGCAGGGCGGCGTTCCCGATCTTGGCCTGCGCGAAAATGGCTATCTGTTCCTGACACAGACGACAGAGGGGCGGGCCTTGCTGGAACAGGTGGCCGCCATGCAGCGCGACCATGGCGCCGCGACCGAAGTTCTGGCCCCGGCGGACCTTCAGGCACGCTTTCCCTGGCTGCACGTCGATGACCTTGCTGCCGGGTCTTTCGGCGCCCGTGATGAGGGCTGGTTCGACAATATGGGGTTGCTGGGCGGCTTTCGCACCGCGGCCCGCGCAAAGGGGGCGGTTTTCGTGCAGGACACCGCCACCGGGCTTGTCATGGCAGGCGGGCGCGTGACGGGGGTACAGTTGCAGCAGCGCGGCCATGTGCCCTGCAATATCGTGGTCAATGCAGCCGGAACCCGCGCGGCCGAAGTTTGCCGCTGGGCCGGGATCGATCTGCCGGTTGAGCCGCGCAAGCGCACGGTCTTTGTCATCGACGCGCCGAATGCCCGCCACCCGGATGCCCCGCTGCTCATTGATGCCGGGTTCTATCTGCGCCCGGAACAGGGGCAATGGATCACCGCGACCGTGCCGCAAGACGATGGGCCTTGCGCTGCCGATGACTTTGAGCCCGATCTTCATTTGTTCGAGGAGGTGATCTGGGAACAGCTTTACCACCGCGCACCGGGCTTTGATGCGGTCAAGGTCGTGCGGCACTGGGTGGGGCATTATGCCTATAATACGCTGGATCAGAACGCCATTCTCGGGCCGCACCCGGCTGTGCCCAATCTGTTCCTGATGAATGGCTTCTCCGGACACGGGTTGCAGCAGGCACCTGCCATCGGGCGCGGTCTGGCCGAGCATATCCTGACCGGCGGCTGGCAAAGCCTTGATCTTTCTGACCTTTCGGTCAAGCGCGTGCTTGAAGGGAAGCCTTTCCGCGAACGGGCCATCGTCTGATCAGCGCGCGGCCCGCGCCCGTGCGGTTTCGCAACGCGCGGCGTCATGGCAGGCGCGCGTGACCTCGGGCGCCAGTGCCATCATCGCGTCGTAATGGGTCAGAAAGACCTGCCCCGAAAGCTCTGTCCGCAGGTGCGACCGTAGCAGCCGATCCATGACTGGGCCTTTCACCTCGGACAAATGCAGGGTCACACCGCCATCACGCAGCCGGGCATTCAGCGCCTCCAGCGTTTCCAGTGCCGAGGTGTCGATCGCATTGACCGCCGCACAGATCAGCACCACATGGCGCAGACCGGGTTCCTCGGCCAGGGCGGCAAGCAGCCGATCCTCAAGAAACCGGGCGTTGGGGAAATAAAGGCTCTCGTCAATCCGCAGCGACAGCACGCCCGGCGCGGTGATCACATGATGCCGCGCGACATTGCGGAAATGTTCGGTCCCCGGCACCTGACCCACCACCGCCACATGCGGGCGCGAGCTGCGCCAGAGATGCAAGAGGATCGACAGGATCACGCCTGCGGAAATCCCGGCCTCGACCCCCGCGATCAGCGTCAGCAGGATCGTGGCGAGCATGGCCAGAAAATCACTGCGGCTGATCTGCGCCACGCGACGCAGGGCCGACAGATCAACAAGACTCAGCACCGCGACGATGATGGTGGCGGCCAGCGTCGCCTTCGGCAGGTGATAGAGCAGCGGCGTCAGGAACAGCGTGGCCAGCGCCATACCCGCCGCCGTAAAGGCCCCGGCCGCCGGGGTTTCCGCCCCCGCATCAAAATTCACCACCGACCGCGCAAAGCCCCCCGTCACCGGAAAGCCACCCGAAAACCCGGCGCCGAGATTGGCAATGCCCAGGGCCACCAGTTCTTGATCCGGGTCGATGCGCTGACGGCGCTTGGCGGCAAGGGTCTGGGCCACCGAGATCGTCTCGACATAGCCCACCAGCGAAATCAGCGCGGCCGGCAGCAGGATCGCTTGCCAAAGCGCGGGGTCCAAGGGGGGCAGGGTGGGCAGGGGCAGGCCGCGCGGGATGTCGCCCACCACGGGCAGGTCAAGCTGCAGGCCCCAGCTGGCCAGCGTCGTCGCCACCACCGCCAGCACCGGCGCGGCCCGCGACAGCACGCCCGCAAGACGCGGCGCCACCCCCACCTTCAGCAGCAGCGGGCGCAAATGGCTGCGCGTCCAGACGAGAAATGCCAGAACAGGAAGGCCCACGCCAAGGGTGGTGAGGCTCGCCTCCGGCGCCTTTTGCCAGATCGCCCCGATGAGGTGTGGCAGGGTTTCCCCGCGCACCGACAGCCCCGCCAGCGCCGGAAACTGCCCCGCCGCAATCAACAAGCCAGACGCCGTGATGAAGCCTGAAATTACCGGATGGCTGATGAAATTGGCGATGAACCCCAGCCGCAACAGGCCCATGGCGAGCAGGATCAGCCCCGACAACACCGCCAGCGCCACGGCGGCCCCTAGCTGATCGGCCATACCCGTGGCGACCAGCGGCGCGATGGCAGCGGCGGTCATCAGGCTGATCACCGCAACAGGCCCGACGGCAAGCGTGCGTGACGTGCCAAACAACGCATAAAGCACGAGGGGCGCGATCGAGGCATAAAGCCCGACTTCGGGCGGCAGACCCGCCAGCATGGCATAGGCGAGCGATTGCGGAATCAGCATGATCGTGACGATCAGCGCCGCCAGCAGATCATTCCCCAAAGCGGCCCGATCATACTGCGGACCCCAATCCAGAATCGGAAACAGACGGCGCATCGCTGGTCCTTTCGTACCGCGACAGCCGCGGCCCTTGAACCAGACTTAGCCCTGCCCCCTACACATTTCAAGTATTGAATATGTTTGGGGCAGGGGAGGCCGATCAGCGTGCAGCCTCGGCGGCGGCGCGGATGGCCCGGATGTTTTCGCCGTAGGGGGCGGGGTTCGTGACCGAACCGCCCTTGAACACGCCAGACCCCGCAACCAGCACATCGGCCCCGGCCGCCGCAACCAGCGGTGCGGTTTCCGGCGTGATGCCGCCATCAATCTCGATATGGATCGGACGGTCGCCGATCATCTGGCGCAGGCGCTGCACCTTCGACACCTGCGAGGTGATGAATTTCTGCCCGCCAAAGCCGGGGTTCACCGTCATCACACAGATCAGATCGACCATGTCCAAAAGCTCGGTCACGGACTCGATCCCCGTGCCCGGGTTGATCGCCAGACCCGCCTTGATGCCATGGGCGCGAATGGCCTGCAGCGTGCGGTGAATATGGGGTCCAGCCTCCAGATGGGCGGTCAGAACATCGGCACCGGCCTGGGCGAAGGCATCGATATAGGGATCGACCGGCGCAATCATCAGATGCACATCCATCACGCCCTTGATGTGCTTGCGGATCGCGGCACAGGTCGCAGGTCCGAATGTCAGGTTCGGCACGAAATGCCCGTCCATCACATCGACATGCACCCAATCGGCGCCCTGGGCCTCGATCGCCTCACATTCGGCGCCGAAATTGGCGAAATCCGCAGAAAGGATCGACGGGGCAATCTTGATCGCGCGCGAGAAGGTCATGCTGGGGCCTCTGGTTCAGGGATGCGGGTTCTTTGCCCGAACCCCGGGGCGAAATGCAAGCAATCTTGCGGAGGGGCCATCAGGAACGGCACATTAATTACATAATAATGATTATCAGATTCATGCCACCTGACCGGCCGCCCAACCCGAGGACCAGGCCCATTGAAAGTTGTAGCCCCCCAGCCAGCCGGTCACATCAACGACCTCACCCACGAAGAAAAGCCCGGGTACCGCCTTGGCCTGCAGGGTCCGGGCCTCCAGCGCCTCGGTACTGACGCCGCCAAGCGTGACCTCGGCGGTGCGATAGCCTTCGCTGCCAACCGGCGTGATCGGCAGGTCGTGGACCAGCCCGGCCAGCTGATCCAGCGCGGCATTCGACTGATCGGCAAGATTGCCCTGCAATCCGCTGATCGTCTCCAAATGCCGGGCGAGCTTTTCAGGCAGGATCTGCGCCAGCGCCGTCCGCAAGGCCACGCGCCCGGCGGCCTGCCGCGCCTCCCGCAGCACCCGCGCGGCATCCTGCCCACCTGCGAGATCCAGGCGCAGCGTCTCGCCCTCGCGCCAATAGCTGGAAATCTGCAGGATCGCCGGGCCTGAAAGCCCGCGATGGGTAAAGAGGATCGCCTCATCAAACCCGGTCTTGCCCACACTTGCCCGGCCGGTCACAGAGGTGCCGGCCAGCGGCTTCATCGGCTCCAGCACCTGTTCGGCCAGCGTCAGCGGCACCAGCGCCGGACGGGTTTCGACCAGCGGCAAGCCAAAGCTTTCCGCCACACGATAGCCGTACCCCGTGGCGCCCATCTTGGGGATCGATTTGCCCCCGGTCGCAATAATCACGCTTTCCGCCTCGACCACACCGCGTGAGGTTTCGATCCGGAAGCCCTGCCCCTGACGTTCCACCGCACCAAGTTCGGTCTGCAACCACAGGTTTCCACCGGCTTTTTCCAGATCGGACAGCAGCATGGCGATGATTTCTTTGGCCGATCCGTCGCAGAACAACTGCCCCAGCGTCTTTTCATGCCAGCGGATGCCGGCCGCATCGACGCGGGCGATAAAATCCCATTGCGTAAAACGCTTCAGGGCCGACAGCGCGAAGCGCGGGTTCTGCGACAGGAAGCGTTCGCCGCGGATGTCGAGATTGGTGAAATTGCACCGCCCCCCACCCGAAATGCGGATCTTTTCGCCCGCCGCTTTCGCGTGGTCGATCACCAGCACCCGGCGCCCGCGACGCCCTGCCTCAATGGCGGCCATCAAGCCCGCCGCACCTGCCCCAAGGACCGCAACATCTGTCTGTGTCATGCCTTTCCCTACCCGGTCCGGCTCCGCACGGCCAGTTGCGATTTTCGTGAAATTGCCTCTTGCGCTGATCGCCGGGCTTGGCTAATTACCGCCGCACGGTTGGGGCGTCGCCAAGTGGTAAGGCAGCGGTTTTTGGTACCGCCATACCTAGGTTCGAATCCTAGCGCCCCAGCCAATCTTTCGATACGCGTGATGATGCCCGGCACCCGCCCGGGCTTTTTGCTTTAAGGCCGCCCTGCAAGGCCATGCAAATTCTTGCAATTTTCTACTTGCACCGGGAAACGGCCTTGGGTAAATACCGCCTCACGGTTGGGGCGTCGCCAAGTGGTAAGGCAGCGGTTTTTGGTACCGCCATACCTAGGTTCGAATCCTAGCGCCCCAGCCAATGACATCCGCATAGCGCCCCATGGGGGCGCTTTTTGCATTTCTAAGCCCCGTCAAAGACGCCGAGGGCAAGAAAAAAGGGCCGCTTTCCCGACCCTTTCCCCGCTTATGCCTTTTGGGCCAGCGCCTCTTGCAAGAGAGCCAGCACCACATCCCCCGGCACCTGATCGGTCACAAAAGAGGCGCCGATTCCGCGCGCCAAGATAAAGCGCAAGCGCCCATCCACCACCTTCTTGTCCTGCCCCATCAGCGCCAGCAGCGCCTCGGCCCCCGGCAGATCGCCTTCGATATCAGCGATATCCACCTTCATGCCCATGGCGCGCAGATGGGCGCGCACACGACTTGGCGCCTCTTGCGAACAAAGACCCAGCCGCTGGCTCAGCTCAAAGGCCAGCGCGCAGCCGATGGCAACGCCCTCGCCATGCAGCAGACGGTCGCCATAGCCGGTGGCCTTTTCCAGCGCATGACAGAAGGTATGGCCCAGGTTCAACAGCGCACGGTCGCCCTCTTCGGTCTCATCCCGTGCGACGATCTCGGCTTTCATCTCGACCGAGCGGCGCACTGCATATTGCCGCTTCTCATGATCGCGGACGAGATCGGGGCCGTTCTCCTCGAGCCAGTCGAAAAAGGCCGCATCGCCAAGAAGGCCGTATTTCACCACCTCGCCATAGCCCGCCAGAAAATCGCGCGGGGGAAGGCTGTCCAGAACGTCGATGTCGGCCAGAACAAGCGAAGGCTGATGGAAGCTGCCCACAAGGTTCTTGCCCTGGGCGGTATTGATGCCGGTCTTGCCGCCGACGGAGCTGTCCACCTGAGCCAGAAGCGTCGTGGGGATCTGCACGAAGCGCACGCCCCGGCGCAGCACGGCCGCAGCAAAGCCCACCAGATCACCGATGACCCCGCCACCGAAGGCCACGACCACATCCTTGCGTTCGACCTTCTGTTCCAGCAGCCATTCCACGCAGCGGGCGAATTGCGGCCAACCCTTGGTGCTTTCCCCGGCAGGCAGGGCCAGGCTGACGGTCGCAATCCCCTCGGCGGCAAGCGCGGCCTCAAGCGCGGCCAGATGCAGCGGCGCAACGGTTTCATCCGTGACGATGGCCACGCGCTTGCGCCGCAGCAGCGGGGCAATCTCGGACCCCGCGCGGCCGATCAGCCCGCGGCCGATCCGCACCTCGTAGGAGCGTTCACCCAGCGAAACGGGCACCACATCGATCTTCGTCATGTCAGCTATCCTTCAGCAGCACATCGCCGCGGCCGCGCAGGGCCTCGATCACGCGTTGGGCCATATCCTCGATCGACAGATCCGGGGCCGAATCCACCGCCAGATCGGCCAGCGCATAAAGCGGCACCCGCGCGTCATAAAGCGTCCGCAGGGTTTCGCGCGGGTTGTCGGTCCGCAAGAGCGGCCGGGTCGTCTTGTGGCGGACGCGCTGCCACAGCAGATCTAGATCGGCGCGCAGCCAGACCGACACGCCAGTGCCGCGGATGATGTCGCGGTTCTTGTCGGACAGGAAGGCGCCGCCCCCGGTGGACAGCACGCAAGGCTCCCCCCGCACCAGCCGCGACAGCACCTCGGATTCGCGGGCGCGGAAGAAAGGTTCGCCATCACGTTCAAAGATTTCCGCGATGGAGCGTTGCGCCGCCTTCACGATCTCTTCATCCGAATCCCGGAATGGCACCCCCAGAAGGCGCGCCAGCGCCGTTCCCACGGCGGTTTTGCCCGCCCCCATCATGCCCACCAGCACGACCGTCTTGTTCAGCCGCTCCGTCACGCTTTCCCCCTTTGGCGGGGCTTCGGCAATCCTGCCGCGCCCGGCACAAACTTTTGTCTCTGAATGGCGTGAAGTCGGGGCAAATGCCATATATAATCGTCGCACCGCTCCGCTTCGACCCTGCATTCACGGGGCGGGCGGCAAGAATCAGGCAGACGCAGAAGGACAGGCACCCATGGGACGGATCATCAGGCTTTTGCTGTTGCTGGCGGTGCTGGGGTTTGCCGGGCTGACGGGATATGCGTTTCTGGGCGATATGGACCCGCCCCAGGGCACCGTAACCAAGCCGGTGACACTGGATGCGAACTGAGCCTCGGGCTCTGTGGTTTGCCCTGGCTGTGATCGGGGCCACCTGCCCCGGCCCGCTGCGGGCCGAAGGTCCGTTATCGGCCATCGACTGGCTGTCGGAATCGGTGACAACGCCCAAAGGCACGCAGGTGCCCGCCCCGGCGGCACCGACCGCGCCGAACCAGGGCGTCTTGCCCTCATCGGTGCCCTTGCCGCAGAAACTGCCGAATGAGGCGCCGGTGACACGCAGCGCCACCCCTGGGGCGGTGACGACATCGGTGCTGGGCAAACCTTCGCCCGATGGTGTGGGGCTCTTGTCCGCGGCCCGGACGGGATTGCCGCATCGGCTCTGGGGGCTTGCCCGGACCGAAGACATCGCGCGCATGCTGACGGCGGAGCGCACGGACACCCTGCCCGCCCTGCAGGGTCTGCTGTTGACGCTGCTTCTGGCCGAGGCCGAGCCGCCCGTTGACAGTGGCGGTCGCGGGGTGCTGCTGCTCGCACGGGTGGACAAACTTCTGGCGATGGGGGCGCTGGATCAGGCGCTGGCCTTGACCGCGCTGGCCGGGCCGCCGACGCCCGATCTCTTCCGCCGCCGCTTTGACATCGCGCTGCTGACCGGCACCGAAGATGCCGCCTGCGAGGAGATGACCGCGGCCCCCCAGCTGGCGCCCACACTGCCCGCGCGCATCTTCTGTCTGGCCCGTGCGGGCGACTGGCAGGCGGCGGCGCTGACGCTGCACAGCGCGCAGGCACTGGGTCAGGTCGCACCAGAGGAGGATGAGCTTCTGTCGCGCTTCCTCGACCCCGATCTGGCAGATGGGGCCGAGCCGATGGTTCCCCCCAGCGTGCCGACGCCGCTGGTCTGGCGCATGTTTGAAGCCATTGGCGAACCCCTGCCGACATTGGGCCTGCCCGTTGCCTTTTCCCATGCCGAACTGCGTCCGCAAGCCGGGTGGAAGGCGCAGATCGAGGCGGCAGAGCGGCTGGCGCGGGTGGGGGCGATCACCCCCAATCTGCTGCTGGGGCTTTATACCGAACGCAGCCCGGCCGCCTCGGGCGGGGTCTGGGACCGGGTCGACCTGTTCCAGACGTTTGACCGCGCGCTCAGCGCCGGGGACGCCACCGCCGTCTCTGCGGCGCTGCCGCCAGTCTGGTCGGCGATGGCCTCGGTCGAACTCGAAATCCCCTTTGCAACGCTCTATGCGGCCCCCTTGCAGCGCCTGGCGCTGACGGGTGACGCTGCGACGCTGGCCTTCCGCATCGCCCTTCTGTCACCCGAATATGACAAGGCCGCCAAGGCCCGCGCCCTGGCCCAGCCTGCCCCTGACGTGACCGAAAGCTTCCTGATCGGCCTTGCCACCGGCAAGATCAATGGCCTCGTGCCGCCCGACAGCATGTCGCGCGCCATTGCCCCCGCCTTCCTTGCGCCAAAGATTACGCCAGAGGCGGAACAGCTGCTGGCCGAACGGCGCGTGGGCGAGGCGCTGCTTCTGGCGCTTGATACCGTCGGGCGCGGCGTCACCGGCGATCCGCGCGGCGTGGCCGAAGGGCTGTCGCTTTTGCGGCAGCTGGGCCTTGAAGATGTGGCCCGGCGGACCGCGCTGGAACTGCTGCTGCTGGAGCGGCGGGGCTGATCGCCATGTCAGATACGCAGATGCAACGCTGGATTTCGGCCTTTCTGGATGCGCAGGCAGCCGAACGGGACGCCGCGCGCAACACGCGGCTGGCCTATGGCCGCGACCTGCTGGATTTCGCGGGGTGGCTCGCCCATCGCGGCGTCGATTTCACCACCGCCGACCGGCAGGCGGTCGAGGATTATCTTGTGAGCTGCGAGGGAGAGGGGCTGTCAAAGGCCACCCGCGCGCGGCGCCTGTCGGCGATCCGGCAAATGTACCGTTTTGCCCATGAAGAGGGCTGGCGCGACGACAACCCCGCCCTGCGCCTGCGCGGCCCCGGTCAGGACCAGCGCCTGCCCAAGGTGCTGTCGCATGAAGAGGTTGACCGCCTGCTTGATGCCGCGCGGGACAAGGGCCGCTCGCTTGATGATCAATGCCGCAACCGTGCGCTGGTGGAGCTGCTTTATGCCACGGGCCTGCGCGTCTCGGAACTGGTCGAGCTACCGGTCGCGGCGGTGCGGGGCGATCCGCGCATGATCATGGTGCGCGGCAAGGGTGGGAAAGAGCGTATGGTTCCCCTGTCAGGCCCGGCGCGCGAGGCCGTGGCCGAATGGCTGACCCGCCGCGACCGCGCGGAAGAGATGGACCGCAAGGCCGGGCGCGCGGCGTCAAAATTCCTGTTTCCGTCGCGCGGCGCCGCTGGGCATCTGACGCGCCATCATTTCTATGTGCTGATCAAGCAGATCGCCGTGCTTGCAGGCGTCAGCCCCGCCAAGGTCACACCGCACACGCTGCGCCATGCCTTTGCCACGCATCTTCTGGCAGGGGGCGCCGATCTGCGGGTGATCCAGATGCTGCTGGGCCATGCCGATGTGGCGACGACCGAAATCTATACGCATGTGCTGGATGACCACCTGAAAACCCTTGTGCTGGACCATCACCCGCTGGCCACCCGAAAGACCGACGACGCATGACCCCGCTGCCTGCCCCCTCTGCACCAGACCTGACCACCCTTGTCACACTGGTGGTACTGATCGGGCTTGCAGCCCTCTGCGCTGCGACCGATGCCGCAATCGGCACAGCCGCGCGGGCTCGGTTGAAGGCACTGGCGGAACGACCCGGCGCCCGCGCGGCAACCTGGGCGCTCGCAATGGCCGACACGCCCGAACGCACTGCCGCTGCCCTGCGTCTGGGGCAGATCTTTGCGCTGGGGGTGGCCTTGGCCATGATCCTCGCGGATTGGCCTGAACAGATGGGATGGGCATTCGGTGTGATGGCCGCCTGCGCCTTTCTGGGCGACCTGCTCCCGCGCTATCTGGCCAGCGCCGCGGCCGAGGGTGTTGCGCTGCGTCTGGCCCCGGTGATGCGCGGCCCCGTTCTGGTGCTGGGCACCCTGCCCTGGCTGGTCGCGCGGCTTTTGCGGGCCGCAGGGGTGGAAACCGACCCCGAGGCGCGGATGCAGGCCATGCGGGACGAAATTCTGGGCGCCATCGCGCTTGGCCATAGCGAAGGCGCGGTGGAGAAAGAGGATCGTGACCGGCTGATCGGCGCGCTCGACCTTGCCGAGCGCACAGTGGAAGAGGTGATGAAACACCGCCGCCATATCGAGATGATCGACGCAGACCACCCGGCCGAGGCGATCCTGTCGCAGGTGCTGGGATCGCCCCACACCCGCCTGCCGGTTTATCGCGACGATGTGGAAAACATCATCGGCGTGATCCATGCCAAGGATCTGCTGCGCGAGGTGGAACGGCTCTTGCGCGGGGGCGAGGGGCAGCTTTCGGACCTCGACCTGATGAAAGTGGCGATGAAGCCCTATTTTGTGCCGGAAACCACCGCGCTGGATGAACAGATGCGCGAGTTTCTGAAGCGCCGCACCCATTTCGCGCTGGTCGTCGATGAATATGGCGCGCTGCAGGGGTTGATCACGCTGGAAGATATCCTCGAGGAAATTGTGGGCGAGATCACCGACGAATTCGATGTTGTCCGCAAGGATACGACCCTGCGCCCCGACGCAAACGGGGATTACATCATCGACGGCGCGATGACGATCCGCGACCTGAACCGCGCGATGGAATGGCAACTGCCCGATGACGAGGCCAATACCATCGCGGGCCTTGTGATCCACGAGGCCCAGATGATCCCGAATGAAGGGCAGGTCTTCAGCTTCCACGGCTTCCGGTTCGAAGTGGCAGCCCGCCGCGAAAACCGGCTGACCCAGCTGAAGATCCGCCCGCTCTGATCAGATGATGTCGATGGCGGCGGCAAGTCCGTTCAGGGTGGTGACATCCTGCAGGAACAGCCGATCTCCACCACCAAAGTCAAAGAGAACCCCGCCCGATACGATATCGGCATGGCGGCCCACCACTTGGCTGGCGGTCAGCGTGCCGGACCAGAGCGCATCATCCAGTTGAAGCCAGTCGCCATGCGCCAGACGGAAATCGACGATCCGGTCGGCGCCGCCTCCGGTCTGCAGGACGAAGCCATCCGCGCCGCCCCCACCGATCAGACGGTCATTCCCGGCGCCACCATTCAGCCGGTCATTGCCGCCGCCGCCGTCAAGCACATCCGCCCCGGCGCCGCCGCGCAGCTGATCCCAGCCTGCACCGCCGCGCAGCACGTCATTGCCGCCCTCGCCGCGCAGCACATTGCGCGCGCCGCTGCCGACCAGCACATTCGCCGCGCCGTTCCCCGTGAGATCAGATTCGCTGCGCCCCAGCGCCGTGACATTCGAAATGGCCGAGCCATCGAGCAGCGTCACATCCCCCGCGACCCGCAGCAGATTGCCATTGGCCACATCGACCTTCACATTGCCATCGACCAGCGAGGTTCGCAGAAGCGTCCGGTCGGCGCCATAGCCGATCTGCAACGTAACCGTGCTGCCCAGCGTGCCGCCGAGGGCATAGCCCCCCGCCTCGGCCGAGGTGGTGCTGTCGCCGTCGAGGATCCGCAGGCCAATGCCCGACCGCCCCTCGCCCACCGAATAGGAGGCATCGCCGTTGCGGTCGTTATAGACGACGCCCGTCACAAAGGCCGCCGTACCGCTATGGGCAAAGTTCTGCACGCCGATCGAGACATCCATGCCGCTGTAGCGCCCCATCACTTGGGCATAGCCAAGTTCGCGGAAATCGGACTGGAACATCGCGGCCCGGTGGGCGGCGCTGAACAGCCAGTTGCGGTGCATCGCCGTGATCGCGTCCTCTGCGCTGCGGGTTTCGACATCAACAAGGGCGATGTTTTCCCCCCACGACCAGCTGCGGACAAAGCTGTAACCCGCCATGGACATGCGGTCGCCCGGGTCATAATAGCTGTTGGTCGCGCTGCCTTCGTAATGGCTGAAGGTGTCGGTCGAATCGATCCATTCACCGTGACGGTTGGCGGCCGCGGCCAGAAGTTCATTCGGTGCCAGCACCTGACGCGCCGTGCCGTCGATGGTGCCGGGCGAGAGCCCCGCGTTCAGATCAAAGCCGAAGCGCCGTGCCTCGGCAAGCGGATCGAGCCGCGCCCGATTCACCAGTTCGATTGCATATTGTTCCAGTGCCGTGATCGTCATGGTGCCGCCGTTCGTGCAATAAAAACCCAAGACGGGAGTGCAGCCTGACTGCAAGCCCCTCAAGCCCCGCCCCCATACACGTAGGAATTGCGGCGTCCTTTAGGCAGACCCTGCCCTAAATTGTGATGGGACGTTACCTCTTGCCGAAGAGCGTGCCCAGAACGCCCCGGACCAACGCCTGCCCCGTGCGGCTGCCGATCTGTCGGGCAAAGCTTTTGGCGAAGGCATCGGTCACGCTGTCACTCCGGCGGGCGGCGGGCTTCGGTCCCTCGCGCGGCGTGGTGCGGGCTGCGCCCCCATCGTAACGGCGCGCCTTGTTGAATTCCCGCAGCTCGGTTTCCTCGATCCGCATTTCCGGCGATCTGGATGGGGTCTGAGGCCCGTCCGTGTGTTCGGCGGCAGTGGTGCGGGCGCGCAGAATCTCATAGGCCGATTCGCGGTCAACAACCCGGTCGTATTTCCCCCGGAGCGGCGATCCCGCCATAATCTGCGCCCGCACGTCTGGGTCCAGTGGCCCCACCTGCGAGGCCGGCGGCCGGATCAGCGTGCGTTCGACGATGCCCGGCACCCCTTTGGCCTCAAGGAAGGACGTCACGGCCTCACCCGTCCCCACATCCCGAATCGCCTCATCCGTGGCAAAGCGCGGGTTGGGCCGATAGGTCTGCGCGGCCTGTTTCAGTGCCTGCTGATCCTTGGCAGTGAAGGCGCGCAACGCATGCTGCACGCGGTTGCCCAGCTGGCCCAGAATCGTCTCGGGCACGTCTTGCGGATTTTGGGTGATGAAATAGATCCCCACGCCCTTCGACCGGATCAGCCGCGCGACCTGTTCCACCTTTTGCACCAGGGCCTTGGGCGCATCATTGAAGAGAAGATGCGCCTCATCAAAGAAGAAGACCAGCCGCGGCTTGTCGGGGTCGCCCACCTCGGGCAGTTCCTCGAAAAGCTCGGACAGCAGCCAAAGCAGGAAGGTTGCGTAAAGCCGCGGGGATTGCATCAGACGGTCCGCCGCCAGGATATTGACCCGCCCGCGCCCACGATCATCCGTCAGCATCAGATCCGAGAGCTGCAGCGCCGGTTCCCCGAACAGCCGCGCGCCGCCCTCATTTTCCAGCACCAGAAGCCTACGCTGGATCGCACCGATGGAACTGGTCGCCACCAGACCGTAGCGGGTTGAGATCGCGTCTGAATTTTCACCGATAAACACAAGCATCGCTTGCAGATCTTTCAGATCCAGCAGCGGCAGCCCCTCTTCATCGGCAAGGCGGAACGCCACGTTCAGCACGCCTTCCTGCGCCTCGGTCAGCTCCAGCAGCCGCGACAGCAGCAGCGGCCCCATTTCCGAGACGGTTGCCCGGATCGGATGGCCTTGTTCGCCGAACAGATCCCAGAAGGTGACCGGGCAGGCGTCATAGACGAGATCAAGCCCGATGGTCGCGGCGCGTTTGGAAAAGGCGTCGTGCAGCTTGCCGTTGGCCGACCCCGCCGCCGCCATCCCCGCAACATCGCCCTTCACATCCGACAGGAAAACCGGCACGCCCGCCGCCGAAAAGCCTTCGGCCATCACCTGCAGCGTCACGGTCTTTCCCGTGCCCGTGGCCCCTGCAATCAGCCCGTGCCGATTGCCATATTTCAGCAAAAGCTGCTGGGGAACCCCATAGCCTTCACCGCCGCCGCCCACAAAAATACCTGTCTGGTTACTGGTCACGCCTGCCCCCTGAAGCCGGTCGGAAGTTTCGCAAAACAATATGACCATCCTTTTGCCGGGCTGTCGATCCTGTGGCGCGCCCGGCTTGCGAGGGCCGGACCGCCCGCCCCACACACGGTCCGAATGCAACATCGAAAGTGCCTGTTTTTTTGGCGGTAACAGATTTGAAATATCTGTTGACCTGTGGCCCCTGTCGTCTTAGCGTCACGTTCAATGAAGTCGGCCAGTCCGACAGGGAGCAAATAAAAGACAAGAAAAAGGGCTGGTTTTCCGGCCCTTTTTCCTTTTGCGATCTGGGCTTGGCAAGTTTTAGCCCCCTGTCCGTGACGCCGCGCTTTGTGACCTGACAGCGCCAAAAGGCCATGCTAAAGGGCGCCATCATCATTTGAGGACTGATCGCAATGTCGATGATTAACGCGACCAAGGCTCTGGCTCTCACCCTGTCGCTTGGTTTCGCGGGGGCTGCCTTTGCTCAGGAGACCGCGCAACCCGCCGCCCCTGCGGCTGAAGCTCCGGCCACCGAGGCCCCTGCGAAGGACGGCCCGGGCTCTGTCTATGTCAAGGAAACGAATGACGCTTGGGAAACCCGTTGCATCCGTGTCGAGGAAGGTCAGGCAGAACCCTGCCAGATCTACCAGCTGCTGAAGGATGAAAAGGGCACCTCGGTGGCCGAGATGGCGCTGTTCCCGCTGCCCGCCGGGCAAAAGGCCGTGGCCGGTGCGACCGTGTCGGTGCCGCTGGAAACGCTGCTGACCGAAAACCTTGTGCTGCAGGTTGATGCCAACAAGGCCCGCGTCTACCCCTATTCTTGGTGCGATCAGATCGCCTGCGTGGCCCGCCTGGGCTTCACTGCCGAAGATCTGGCTGCGCTGAAGGCCGGCGCCAAGGCGACGCTTTCGCTCGTGCCGGCGCGCGCGCCGGACCAGAAAGTGATCCTGAACCTCTCGCTCAAGGGGATTACCAAGGGTTACGACTCGCTGCCGGTTCCGGCGCAGTAATCCGCCTGCCACAATCGCTGTAAACGCCGCATCCCCGCAGGATGCGGCGTTTTTCGTTTCAGGGCGCGGCCCGCAGGGCCAGCACCGCATTCAGCCCGCCAAAGGCAAAGGCATTGGACAGCACCGCCTTCACCCGAACCTCGCGCGCGGTGTTGGGCACCACATCCAGCGCACATTCCGGGTCGGGTTCTTCATAGCTGATGGTGGGCGCGATCACCCCATCGCGCAGCGCCATGATGCAGGCCAAAAGCTCGACCGCGCCGGTGCCGCCGATCAGATGCCCATGCATGGACTTGGTCGAAGAGATCATCAGCCGGTCGGCATGGGGGCCGAAGACATCCGCCACCGCAGCACATTCCGTCCGGTCATTTGCGGCCGTGCCGGTGCCATGGGCGTTGATATAGCCCACATCTTCGGGGTTCAGCCCGCCATCACGCAGCGCCCCGGCAATCGCCCGGGCCGCCCCCTGCTGCGATGGCATGACAATATCGCCCGCGTCCGAAGTCATGGCAAAGCCCACCACCTCGGCCAGAATATCGGCGCCCCGGCGGGCGGCATGATCATAGTCCTCAAAGACGAAGATCGCCGCACCCTCGCCCTGCACCATGCCGTTGCGGGTCAGGCTGAAGGGACGGCAGGCGTCTTTCGACATGACGCGCAGCCCCTCCCAGGCCTTGATGCCACCGAAGCAGAGCATCGATTCCGACCCGCCCGTCACCACCGCCCGGCACATGCCCGACCGCACCATATGGAAGGCCTGCCCCATGGCGTGGTTGGAACTCGCGCAGGCGGTAGAGACGGTGAAGACCGGGCCGCGCAGATTGAACTCCATCGAGACATGGCTGGCCGCAGCATTGTTCATCAGCTTGGGCACGACGAAGGGGTGAACACGGTTCTTCCCCTCTTCATAGACCGTGCGGTAGTTTTCATCCCAGGTATTCACGCCGCCCGCGGCGGTTCCCAGCACGACGCCACTGTCATAGCCCAGATGGCCATCGAAATTCAGCCCCGATTGGGTGATCGCCTCGCGCGCGGCAAGCAGGGTGAACTGCGTGAATTTATCATATAGAACAATTTGTTGCCGGTTGAAGTGAATGTCGGGATTCCACCCTTGCACCTGCCCACCGATCTGGATCGACAGCCGGTCGCGGTCGCGGATGTCCAAGGGCCCGATTCCGCAGCGCCCTTCCCGAAAGGCCGCAAGCGTGCCCTTCACATCATGGGCCAGCGCGCTGATCGTGCCGGCCCCGGTAATGACGACGCGCCTCATGCCGCTTTCCGCGACACCAGCCCCTCTACCGCCGCGATGATGGCTGCGACCGAGGAGATGTCGAATTCGGATTTCCCCGGCTCATTGGCATTGAACGGCACGGAAATGTCGAAGGCCTCTTCGATGGCAAAGATGCTTTCCACCAGCCCGAGACTGTCGAGCCCCAGATCTTCAAGCGTGTCTTCCATGCGGATATCGGTCACATCCATTCCGGCCTGTTCGGCCAGAATCTCAATCACACGGGCTTTCACGGTCTGTGTCATCGGCACCTCCTGATCCCCTGTTGCGGGGAAGATATTGGCGTCATTTCACAGTTTTGAAACAATTTTCTGAAGCTCCGCAACCGTCGCGGCAAGGCGCGGCAGGCGGCGCAGGGCCTTGTTGATCTCGACCTGCGTCTCCATCTTCACCGCAGGATAGCCCAGTAGCACCCGGCCTGCCGGCGCATTGGTGAAAATCTTGGTAGCCCCGCCTGCGATCACGTCATCGCCGACGAAGATATTGTCGCTGACGCCGCATTGCCCCGCCAGCACCACCCGGTCGCCAATGCGCGACGACCCGGCCACGCCCACCTGACCGCAGAGCAGGCAATCGCGCCCGACCTGCACGTTATGCCCCAGATGCACGAGGTTATCGAGCTTCGTTCCAGATCCGACCACGGTGTCGCGAATGGTGCCGCGATCGATGCAGGCATTGGCGCCCACCTCGACATCATCCCCGATGGTCACGGCGCCAAGGCTGTGGATGCGCGTCCAGCTTTGCTGACGAATTTCCTCGCGCTGTCCGAGGGTTGCGCGGATTTCCTCAACCCCGCTGCGTTCAGGCGTGACGAAAGAGAATCCATCCGCCCCGATCACAGCGCCGGGCTGACAGATGAAGCGGTCCCCGATGGTCACCCGCGCGCCGATCCGCGCGCCCTGCAGGATCATCGCATCCGACCCGAGGGTCGCGCCTTCGGCAATGCTGACATGGCTGGCGATGCGTGCACGCGGGCCAAGCGTGGCGCCCGCGCCGATCACCACGAAGGGGCCGATGGCTGCATCGGGGGCGATATGGGCGGTGGGATCGATCACGGCGCTGGGGTGGATGCCGGGCGCGATCTCGGGGCCCGCGTCCATCATCCGGCTGAGCCCCGCCATGGCAAGGCGCGATCGTGGCGCGAAAATCGCGGCTTCAAGCCCCAACGCGCGCCAATCGGCACCCGGCCAAAGCAGCGCCACACGCGCCTGCCCCTGCGCCAGCCCTTCGGCATATTTCGGGTCCATTGCCAGGGCCAGATCGCCCGGCCCCGCGGCCTGCGGCTCGGCCGCGCGCGACACCAGCAGATCAAGGTCGCCTTCGGCCTGCGCCCCAAGGGCGGTGGCAATGTCGCGGATCGTATGGGCCATGGCAAATCTCCGGCAGGCAGGACACCCTGCCCCCGATTTAGCCCTGATGTCCGCCGGTTACTACCCCGGCATCCAACAACGCGTCAAAGATGAGCGCATCCCGGCCATAAACGTCACGGCGATAATTCATGGCGCCCTTGGCGCCCGGAAAGGCAGTGAAATAGACCAGATGCACCGGCACATGCGTCTCGAGCTTCAGCGCCTGTTCCTGCCCGCTGTCGAGCGCCTTCTGGAACATGCCTTGGGGATCATCGCTTTGTGCGGCCAGCAGCGCATGGCCGAATTCGATGGGACGGGCGAGCCGGATACAGCCATGGCTGAAGGCGCGCACCTCACGGTCAAACAGGGATTTCGACGGCGTATCATGCAGATAGATGTTCCACTGATTGGGGAACATGAACTTCACCAACCCCAGTGCATTGCCATCCGACGGTGGCTGGCGCATCGAAAACGGGAAATTCGCCGCGGTGTATTTGCCAAAATTGATGGCGCTGCGGTCGATCACGCGGCCTTTGCTGTCCACGATCTTCAGATGCCCGGCCGCATTTGGGTTCTTTTTCAGCAGCGGCAGATATTCCTTGGTGGTGATCGAGCGCGGGACAGACCAGCTCGGGTTCACGACCATATATTCCATCTCGTCGGAAAATTCCGGGCTGCGCTGATCGGGAACGTTCTTCCCGATGACCGAGCGGGTCACGAAGGTTTCCTTGCCGTCATCGATGATGCGGGCGGTGAAATCGGTGAGGTTGACCCAGACATGGCGGTGCCCACGGTCGATATTGATCCAGCGTTCCCGCTCCAGCGCGACAAGGATGGATTTCATCCGCTGTTCCGGGGCCACGTTGATTTCGGCCAGCGTCGCCTCATCCACCACCCCGTCGGGTTCAAGGCCGTGGGCCGATTGAAACCGCTGCACGGCCGCGCGCAGCGTATCGTCAAAGTCGCGCGTCGCGGTCTGCCGCAGATAGCCCATGGCGACCAGCCGGTCCCGCAGGGCCACCACCTCGGCGCCCGTCGCCCGGGCCGAGATCTCCCCGCCCGGTACCTCGGGGCCCCAACCGCCACGCGCCATCTGCGCCATCAGCCGCAGCCGCGCCTTGACCAATTGGGCATAGGCCGGGGCGGTTGGCACGATGCTTGCCAGATATGCGGCCAAATCCCCCCCGGTCAGCACCGAAAGGGCTAGGGCCGGGTCGATTCTGGGCACGTCGCGCACGATGCCGGGGTCGATTTTCGCGGGGGTCAGAACGCCGGAATGAATGTCATGGACGTAATCAAGATAGGCACGGGTCATCCGCACCTCCAACCGCCCGCGATCGCCCTCAGTCCGGGCGGCGCGGAAGGCTGCGGCCAGGGCCTGCACATCATAGCGCTGTACGGGCAGACCATGATCTTCCGCGCGGGCGAGCGCCGCAAACAGGGCGGCGCGGCGGTCGGCATCTTCTGCGCCGGTCCAGACGGGTGCGTAGGCACGCGCGGCGTAGAAGGTGGCGATTGCATCCTGATCGGCGGCCGCAATCGCGACCGACTGGCTGTAAGGGCTGACCTGCGCGCCCGCCTCGAAGCAAAGACCCGTGGCAAGCAGTGCGCACAGCGCGACAGACAGCGGGCGGAACATCGAAACGGTGGAACGAAAACGCATGATTGCCTCGGGCCGAGCACGGGATTTTTCCGAATTTCCGGGATTTCCACCTGCAAGTCCATTCACAACCGTGGCGGGATGGCCCTATCCCCCCTTGCACAGGGGGCAGATTGTCACATTCCGGCAACACGGCCGGAAATCGCCTTTCGGTTCCCAGAAATCGGCGGCGTTCAGCAAATCTTTGCCGATCCGCGCTTGGATGGGCGGGTGCGCCAGATTCACCACTTCTGTTACGAATCGTCCTGTGTCATAAATCCGGGGCACTTGAGGCAAAGTGGCAGGAACCGCGGATACACGCGGTAATGACCGAGGGACAGGCTCTGATGACGAATACGGCAAAAACCGGCTTCACGCGGCGTGGGATCCTTGGCGCCTTCGCGGCAACGGCGGTTGTGGCGGCCCCCACCTACTCCAACGCTTTCGGGCTGCTGCGCGGCGCGGGCGATATCCGGCGCATCCGGATGTATTCGGGCCGGACGGGCGAAAGCCTCGACACGATCTACTGGATCGAAGGCAAATACATCAAGGAAGTGCTGCAAGAGGTGAACCACTTCATGCGCGACTGGCGCACCGATGATCAGGTGACGATGGACCCGCGCACGGTGGATATCATGGCAGCCTCGCATCGGCTGCTGGATGTGTCCGAACCCTATATGCTGCTCTCGGGCTATCGCAGCCCCAAGACCAATGCGATGCTGCGGTCGCAATCGGGCGGCGTGGCGAAGAACTCGCTCCACATGAAGGGTCAGGCGGCGGACCTGCGGCTCAAGTCGCGTTCGGTCAGCCAGATGGCCCGCGCGGCGGAAACCTGCGCTTCGGGCGGGGTTGGCCGGTATTCCGGGTCGAACTTCGTGCATATGGACTGCGGCCCGGTGCGGCACTGGGGCGGCTGATCCCCGACCGGCATCGTTGCATGAAAAAGGGCGCCCTTGGGCGCCCTTTTCACGTTCGGCTTATTCGTCGTCCCCATCCGGGTCCTGCGCTGCGCCACCCTGGATCTGGCGGCCGCGATAGCCCATGGCGACCACGAATTTTTCGGAACTGTCGGAACGGCTGCTCGGCGGTTTCACATTGGCCACCTTGCGGAAATTCCGCTTGAGCATGGCGTTCATCTCATTCTCGGCGCCGCCGGCCAGCACCTTGGCGACGAAAGTGCCTTCATCTTCCAGCACGTCGAAGGCAAAGGCCAGCGCGGCCTCGATCAGCGCGATGATGCGCAGGTGATCGGTACCCTTGTGCCCCGAGGCGGCGGCGGCCATGTCGCTCATCACCACGTCGGCGCGACCGCCGAGCCAGGCCTTCACCTGATCATCCGCCCCGTCCGACAGGAAATCGAGCTGATGGATCTCTGCCCCGGCGATGGGTTCCACCTCTTGCAGGTCGACGCCCAGCACGCGGCCCTGCGGCTTTTTCGCGTTCTCCCCCAGCGCGTTGACGCGCGGCACCGCCACCTGGCACCAGCCGCCGGGCGCGCAGCCCAGATCGACGACCCGCGCGCCGGGCTTGAGAAAGCCGTAGCGATCATCCAACTCCATGATCTTGAAGGCCGCGCGCCCGCGATAGCCCTCGCGCTTTGCGCGCTGGACATAAGGGTCATTCAACTGCCGTTCGAGCCAGAGCGTCGAGGACAGCTTCCGCCCCTTGGCAGTCTTCACCTTGACCCGCAGGTCGCGCTGACCGCGCCCCGAGCTGTTCTTGCCGTCACCGGATTTGCTGGGTGTCTTCATCTGTAAGGTCCATCTCCGAGCACGCCATCCGCGCTCATCTGGGCATAAAGCAGGCCCTCGCGGAGGCCCCTGTCGGCCACCGACAAACGGTCGGTCGGCCAGATCCGCATCAAGGCCTGCAGAATGGCCGCCCCCGACATGATCAGGGAATGACGGTCGCGCCCGATCCGCGGGTCGGTGCGACGGCCTTCGGGGCCAAGCTGCAGGTAATCCCGGATCACACTGTCGATCTGATCCGAGGTCATCGAAAGACCATCCACCTTCGTCCGGTCGTAGCGGCGCAGGCCCAGGAAACTGGCCGCCACCGTGGTTACCGTACCAGAGGTGCCGATGATCTGAAAACCCGCACGGGGGTTTTCGGCATTGTAGGGCGAGAAACTCGCCAGGTTTTCCTCGAAGAACCAGCTCATCAGAGCAAAGCGCGCGGCATCATCCTCGACATCAGCGAACTGGTCCTTCAGCGTGGCCACCCCCAGCGGGACCGAGATCCAGTCTACCACCCGCGCCGAGGGCCGGTCCCCCTTGGGCGTGAAACCCGCATGCAACCGCATGATCGCGCGCGACCGGTCATCCGGCGGCACGGCGGAAAGGTCGATCCACACCAGTTCAGTCGAACCGCCGCCGATATCCACGACCAGCAACTGTTCCGTGCGGCGCGACACCAGCGGCGCGCAGGAAATGACGGCAAGGCGCGCCTCTTCTTCCGGCGCGATGATTTCGACCGTCAGCCCCGTCTCGCGGCGGATCTGGCGCATGAAATCGCGGGAATTGCGCGCGCGGCGGCAGGCTTCGGTCGCGACAAGGCGCATCCGGCTGACGCCATGCTTTTCGATCTTCTTCTGGCAGATCCGCAGCGCCTGAATCGTGCGCCCCATCGAGGCGCGCGAAAGCCGACCCGAGGCTTCCAGCCCCACGCCAAGCTGGACAGTCTTGGAAAAACTGTCCACAACCTGAAACTGACTGCCCTTCGGTTGGGCAATCAGCATCCGGCAACTGTTCGTGCCCAGATCGAGCGCCGCATAAAGCTGCGGGCCCGCCGGGGCGGTTCGAGGAGACGACGGTTCGACCGCGCGCGGCTGCGGCTTGGCGGTGCGCTGCGGGATCGCGTCCTCCCCTCGGGGACGCTCGGGCGCCATTGATCGCCCTCCATATGTGGTTGGTTTCAAACTAGACATGTTACCGCTCTCGTGCAAGCGCCGATGCCGGGGCCTGCGGGGGGCGGACGCGGGGTCACAGCCCCTGCGGCAAGGGGATGAAGAAAACTCATGCTTTTCATGCATCTTTTTCCGATCAACCCCTCTCCCGCTGGCGGGCACTTGGCGGTATCAGTGCGGCGAAAAGCGCCCTGTCGCGGATCGCCTGCGGCATGTCGAAAACCGACACCGTGTGCGTCGCAACGGGGCATAGAACGGATGTCACGAAAAGAGGGGAATCAGCCAATGCCGGAAGTGACCATCGTTTACTGGCGCGACATCCCGGCCCAAGTCATCGTGGGCAAGGGTCGGCGCGGCACGAAGGTGCAGCTTTCGGAACGCTTTGAACAGGCGATCGACCGCTGCGCCATGAAGGTGGGGGCAAAGGATGCCGACGCCTATCTGGCGGAATGGCGCAAGGCTGCCCCCTATGAGGTCGAAGGCGAGGCGGAGGAGGTGGCGAAAGCCGAGGCCGCGCGTCTGGAGGCCGAATTCGACACCGCGCGCCTGAAGGCGCTGATCGATGCCGAGGGCCGGGCCTGACCGCCTGCCCCACCTGACGAGGAGCCGCCACATGGCGCTGTTCAATTTCCGCCGCGACACCACCCCCGCCACCTCTGGCAACCGCGCCGAGATGGAGGCCTTCCTGCAGGGCTTCTCCATGGAGGTGATGCCGCGCACCGCCGAAAAGGTGGAAGATTTCCGCGCGCTCCTGCCCAAGGGCACCCGCGTCTACATCGCCCATATCGAGGGCACGCCCATCGAGGAGATGGTCGCCACCGCCAAGCGCATCAATGCCGAGGGCTTCCCGGTGATGCCGCACTTCCCGGCGCGCATCATCAAGGACAAGGCCACCCTCGCTGACTGGATCGCCCGCTATCAGGGCGAGGCGGATGTGAAACAGGCGCTGCTGCTGGGCGGCGGTGTCGCCACCCCGGCCGGCGATTTCGACAGCTCGATGCAGCTGATCGAGACCGGGCTTTTCGACGGGTTCGACCGCCTTCATGTGGCAGGCCACCCGGAAGGCAACAAGGACATCGACAAGGACGGCGGCGACCGCATCGTCATGCAGGCGCTGAAGTGGAAGCAGGATTTCGCGAACCGCACCGATGCCAAGATGGCGATCGCCACGCAGTTCTGCTTTGACGCAGGCCCCGTGATCGACTGGGTGAACAAGATCAACGCCGAGGGCGTGAAGATCCCGGTGCATATCGGTGTGGCTGGCCCCGCCAAGCTGCAGACGCTGATCAAATTCGCCATTGCCTGCGGCGTCGGCCCCTCACTCAAGGTGCTGCAAAAGCGCGCGATGGATGTGACCAAGCTGCTGCTGCCCTATGAACCCAACGAATTCATCGCCGATCTGGCCGCCCACAAGGCCGCCAACCCCGATTTCGGCATCGAATCCGTGCATTTCTTCCCGCTGGGCGGCATCAAGACCAATGCCCAATGGGCAACCGACAACGGCGGCGCCTCGGGCGTCCCGGCCAATCAAGCATAAGGAAACAGGCCCATGACCCGGACCGTTCTCGAATCCAAGACCAAGACCGTCGTGATCGGCTTTGACGAGCCCTTCTGCGTGATCGGCGAGCGTATCAACCCGACCGGCCGCAAGAAGCTCGCGCTGGAACTGGAAGCCGGCAACTTTGACACCGTGATCAAGGATGCGCTGGAACAGGTGGCTTGCGGCGCGACCGTGCTCGACATCAACTCGGGCGCCGTTTTCGCCAACAAGATGGCCGAAGACCCGCGCTATGCCGACAACAACTTTGTCGAGCCGCCGCTGATGAAGGCGCTGATCGAAATCGTGCAGCAGACCGTGGACGTCCCGCTCTGCATCGACAGCTCGGTTCCGGCCGCGCTGGAAGCGGGTCTCGCTGCCTGCGAAGGCCGCCCGCTGCTGAACTCGGTCACCGGCGAAGAAGAGCGTCTGGAGCTGGTTCTGCCGCTGGTGAAGAAATACAATGTGCCGGTCGTCGCCATCTCGAACGACGACACCGGCATTTCGCCCGATCCCGATGTCCGCTTCGCCGTGGCGAAAAAGATCGTGGAACGTGCCGCTGACTTCGGCATCCCCGCCCATGACATCGTCGTGGACCCGCTGGTGATGCCGGTGGGCGCCATGGCCTCGGCCGGGCAGCAGGTCTTTGCGCTGGTCCGTCGCCTGCGCGAAGAGCTGGGCGTGAACACCACCTGCGGCGCCTCCAACATCTCGTTCGGTCTGCCCCACCGTCACGGTATCAACGCGGCCTTCCTGCCGATGGCCATTGGCGCGGGCATGACCAGCGCCATCATGAACCCGGTCCGTCAGGTGGAAATGGAGGCGATCCGCGCTGCCAACTTCCTGATGAACCACGACGCGAACGGCGGCGAATGGATCCGCTTCGCCAAGGTGATCGAGGCCGTCGAAGGCGGCGCGACCTTCGCCGAAGCTTCGGCGGCCGCATCGCAAGCAGCGGGCGGTCGTCGCGGTGGTCGTCGCGGCCGCGCCTGACCGACTGATCTGACGGGCACAGCCGTGCCCCTTGGGGCCCCGGTTTTCGGTTGAAAACCGGGGCTTTTGCATGATTGACGCCGGCGCGCCCATCCGCGTGTCGAACCCTGACCCGAAAGCGACGCGTTCCGACGTTGCAGCGGCGGCGCAATGCCCTACAACAGCTTGCGAACAGGAGGCAGGCATGACCGAAGACGCACTTGTGATCTTTACCCCCTCGGGCAAGCGGGGGCGCTTTGCGCTTGGCACCCCGGTGCTGCAGGCGGCACGCCAGTTGGGCGTCGACCTTGACAGCGTCTGTGGCGGGCGCGGCATCTGCTCGAAATGCCAGATCACGCCGGGCTATGGGGAATTCCCGAAATTCGGCATCCATGTCGATGATGAGGCGCTGTCGGAATGGAACGCTGTGGAAGAGCGTTACAAATCGAAGCGCGGCATGATCGACGGGCGCCGACTGGGCTGCCAGGCCAAGGTCATGGGCGATATCGTCATCGACGTGCCGCCGGAAAGCCAGGTCCACAAGCAGGTCATCCGCAAATCCGCGACCCAGCGTGACATCGTGATGGATCCGGCCACCCGGCTTCTTTACATCGAAGTCACCGAACCCGACATGCATGAGCCGACCGGCGATTTCGAGCGCGTGAAGCGCGCGCTGGCCGAGCAATGGCAGGTCGAGGCAGTCGAGGCGGATCTGGCCATCCTGCGCCGTCTGCAGCCGGTCCTGCGGAAGGGCGAATGGAAGATCACCGTGGCGCTCTACAAAGGCAACCACGACCATGCCGCCCGTATCCTCGACCTCTGGCCGGGCTATCATGAAGGCGGGATTTACGGTCTGGCCATCGACCTTGGGTCGACCACCGTCGCCGCGCATCTCTGCGATCTGCGCGATGGGTCGGTGCTGGCCTCCAGCGGGCTGATGAACCCGCAGATCCGCTTTGGCGAAGATCTGATGAGCCGCGTGTCCTATGCGATGATGAACCCCGGCGGCGATGTCGAAATGACCCGCGCCGTGCGCGAGGCGATCAATGCGCTGGCGCTGTCCATCGCGGCCGAGGCGCATGTGAAGCCGACCGAGATTTTCGAGGTCGTCTTCGTCTGCAACCCGGTCATGCATCACCTGCTGCTGGGCATCGATCCGGTCGAACTGGGTCAGGCGCCCTTCGCGCTGGCGACCAGCGGCAGCCTGTCGCTGCCCGCGCGCGAACTGGATCTGTCGAATATCGCGCCGGCGGCCCAGGTCTATGTGCTGCCCTGCATCGCGGGCCATGTGGGCGCCGATGCGGCCGCCGTGGCCCTGTCGGAAGAGCCGAACAAATCGGACGAAATGGTGCTGATCGTCGATGTCGGCACCAATGCCGAGATCCTTCTGGGCAACAAGACCCGCGTTCTGGCCTGCTCCTCCCCCACCGGTCCGGCCTTTGAGGGCGCGCAGATCAGCTCGGGTCAGCGGGCGGCACCGGGCGCGATCGAGCGCGTGGTGATTGATCCGGTGACGAAAGAGCCGCGCTTCCGCGTGATCGGCAGCGACCTGTGGTCGGATGATCCGGGTTTTGCCGAGGCCACGAAATCGAGCGGGATCACCGGTATCTGCGGGTCGGGTATCATCGAGGCCGTGGCCGAGATGCGGACCGCCGGGATTGTCGATCCCTCGGGCCTGATCGGCTCGGCGGAACAGGTCGGCACCCCGCGCTGCCGCCCCGAAGGCCGCACCAACAGCTATCTGCTGCACGACAGCAGCGCCGAGGGCGGCCCGGTGATCATGGTCACCCAGGGCGACATCCGCGCCATCCAGCTTGCGAAATCGGCGCTTTATGCCGGGGCGCGGCTGCTGATGGATGAGATCGGGGTGGAGACGGTGGATCGTGTCACCCTTGCCGGGGCCTTTGGCGCGCATATCAGCCCGAAACATGCGATGATTCTGGGCATGATCCCCGATGCACCGCTGGAGAAGGTGACGAGCGCCGGGAACGCCGCAGGGACCGGCGCGCGGATCGCGCTTTGCAACCGGGCCGCGCGGGATGCGATCGAGGCGACGGTGCATGACATCCTCAAGATCGAGACTGCCATCGAGCCGCGCTTCCAGGAGCATTTTGTAAACGCGAATGCGATCCCCCATGCGGTCGATCCCTTCCCGCATCTGGCGGGCGTGGCAACCCTGCCCGAGGTCAGCTTCAACACCGCCGGGGCCGGGTCCGAAGGACGCCGCCGCCGCCGCGGATAAAACCTGAAACACCCCGGCCCCGCCGGGGTGTTTTGTTTTTGGCGGGTGGCGTTTCATCGCCTCGCAAAGCCCCCTTGACGCCGCCGCTTCAAGGCCTTAGGTGAAGGGCAACGCGGGTGTAGCTCAATGGTAGAGCCGCAGCTTCCCAAGCTGATGACGAGGGTTCGATTCCCTTCACCCGCTCCAGATACCCCTGAAATTGCTTTTCTTTTTGCGGCGCAGCAGCTAGCAGAACCTAGTCTATTTCAGGAGCATCGCATGAACAGCGACATCAAGCGTATCGGCACCGGCGCCCGCATGAGCGAAGGCGTCTGCTACAATGGCATCATCTGGCTGGCCGGTCAGGTGGGCAACCCCGGCGAGTCGGTCGCCGATCAGACCCGCACCTGCCTTGCCGAGGTCGACCGCATTCTGGCCGAAGCCGGGACCGACAAGACCCGCATCCTCTCGACCCAGATCTGGCTGGCCGATATTGCCGATTTCGCCGAGATGAATGCCGTCTGGGACGCCTGGGTGCCGCAAGGCCACACGCCTGCCCGCGCCACCGGCGAGGCAAAGCTGGCCGCCCCGGAGTACAAGGTGGAAGTCATCGTGACCGCCGCGCTGAAATGAAAAAGGCCGGGGGGCTGTCTGCCCCCCGGACCCCCCGAGGATATTTGTCCAACGGGAAGATGCAGATCAGCCGCGCAGATAGGCGACCAGCTGTTCTGTGGAGCCGTCCTTGCCTTTGGTCGGCTGTTTGCCTTCCAGAATGGGTTGCAGCGCGAGGGCGAGTTCCTTGCCCAGTTCGACCCCCCATTGATCATAGCTGTTGATGCCGAGGATCACGCCTTCCACAAACACGCGGTGTTCGTAGAGCGCGATGATCTGGCCCAGGGTGAAGGGCGTGAGCTGCGGATAGGCCAGTGTCGTCGAAGGACGGTTGCCCGGGAAGACGCGGTGGCGCGCCTGACGTTCCAGCTCGGCCCCGGTGAGGCCTTTCCTGGCCATGATTGCACGAGCTTCGTCCAGGCTGCGGCCGCGCATCAGAGCCTCGGACTGGGCGAGGCAATTGGCGACGAGAAGCAGGTGCTGGTGGGCGAGATCGGGTTCATGGCCCTGGCGCGCCACGAGGAATTCGCAGGGGATGACACGGCTACCCTGGTGGATGAGCTGGTAAAATGCGTGCTGGCCGTTGGTGCCGGGTTCACCCCAGACCACCGGACCCGAGTCGTAAGGCAATTCAGTGCCATCCATCGCCACGGTCTTGCCGTTCGATTCCATCTCCAGCTGCTGGAGATAGGCCGGAAGGCGGCTCAGGCGCTGGTCATAGGGCAGCACGGCGCGGGTGGCATGGCCGCAGATCTGGTTGTGCCAGATGCCGACCAAAGCGAGCAGTACCGGGAGGTTCTGGGCAAAGGGCGCGGTGCGGAAATGGCCGTCGATATCAGCGCCGCCGGCGAGGAAGTCATCAAACCGGTCCGGCCCGATCGCGATCATCAGGGCAAGGCCGATCGGGCCCCACATGGAATAGCGCCCGCCGACCCAGTCTTCGAATCCGAAAACGCGAGCGGGATCAATGCCATAGGCGGCGGTCTTGTCGGAGGCCGTGGACACGGCGGCGAATTGCGCCGCGGGGTTTGCGACCTTTTCGGCCATCCAGCGCCGGGCGGTATCGGCATTGGTCATCGTCTCGATGGTGGTGAAGGTTTTCGAGGCGACGATGATTAGCGTGGTTTCGGGGTTCAGGCCCCGCAGCGTATCGGCGATATGGGCGCCATCCACGTTTGAGACAAAATGGCAGCGCGGGCCATCGGCGAAGGGTGCCAGCGCCAGATAGGCCATGGCGGGCCCAAGATCCGAGCCGCCGATGCCGATATTGACCACATCGGTGATCGCTCCACCCTGTCCGGTCAGGCGACCTTCACGCAGGTCACGGGCAAAGGCTGCGCAGCGCGCATGGGTCGCGCGCACCTCGGGCATAACATCGCGGCCATCGACGACCACGCTGGCCGAGAGGTTACGGAGCGCCGTATGCAGCACCGCGCGACCTTCGGTTTCGTTGATCTTTGCGCCGGCGAACATGGCATCGCGTTTTTCCGCGACCCCTGCCCCATTTGCAAGTTGAAGAAGAAGATCAAGGGCTTGCGCGTCGATCTGCGTCTTGGAGAAGTCAAAGAGCATCTCGCCGTGGCGGCAGGAAAAGGCGCTGGCGCGGCCGGGATCAGCAAAAAGGTCAAGGATGGTGGTGGCTGCCGTGGCCGCGCGGTGTTGGCGGAGCGCCTGAAAGCGGGTGGTCATGGGTGGGTCCTTGCTCAATCATTCCGCCCAATGGACGGTGGCGTTCTTCAAAACGGCAGCGACCGGTGCCTCCTGCACCGGCAAGGACGCAGCCCGTTCGAGGGCCGCGCGCTTTTCTGCGCCCGTGATCAGGATATGGATGTTCATCGCGCCAGCGAGGACCGGTGCGGTCAGCGTGATGCGCGGTTCGCCCGCGGCCTCGGCCCGCATGGGCAGCAGGATCGGGGCATCGGGGGCCAGTGCCTCGGCCAGACGGTCGGCGCCGGGAAAAAGGCTCGCCGTATGCATGTCGGCGCCCATGCCGAGCAGCAGGACCGAGATCGGCAGATGCGGTTCCAGCCCAGCTGAAAGTTCCTCGAGCATGGGTTCGGGCTGGTCGGCCTGTGCATAAAGCGGCACAAGTTTGGCATGCAAGGCATTGCCCCGCAACAACCTTTCCCGCAAGAGCCGCGTGTTCGACCGCGGGCTGGTTTCATCGACCCAGCGTTCGTCATTCAGAAAGACCGAGACATTCGCCCAATCCAGATCGACGCCCGACAGCGTGTCGAAAATCGGCCCGGGCGTGGTGCCACCCGGCACGCAAAACGAAGCGCGCCCCTCGCGCCGCAGGAAATCGGCCAACTCTCCGGCGAGCCGATCCGCCAGCGACAGCATGAGGAAATCGCGGTCGGGATATTCGACGAAGTTCATTCCTTGATCTCCCGCCAGCGGCGCCCATCCCGATGCATCAGCATCAGCGCGTCCTCAGGCCCCGAGGAGCCGGGATCATAGCCATGCGGGCGATCGCCGCGCGCTTCCCAGCCCTTGATGATCGGATCTGTCCAAGCCCAGGCGGCCTCGACCTCATCCCCGCGCATGAAAAGCGTCTGATTGCCGCGGATCACATCCATGATCAAACGCTCATAAGCGTCTGGAATATCGGCACCTTCTGCGCCAAGCGCATCGGCAAAGCTCATGTCCAGGGGCACCTGCGTCAGGCGCATGCCGCCAGGACCGGGTTCCTTGATCATGACCTTGAGGTTCATGCCCTCATTCGGTTGCAGCCGGATCACCAGCACGTTTTCGCGCCAGCCCGCCGCATCGTCGAAGATGGAATGGGGCGGTTCCTTGAAGGTGATCGCAATTTCCGAGGCCCGCGCCCGCAGCTTCTTGCCGGTCCGCAGGTAGAAGGGCGTGCCCTTCCAGCGCCAGTTCGCGACATGGACCTTCAGCGCGATATAGCTTTCGGTCTTCGACTCGGGGTCTTCGCAATCTTCGAGATACCCCGGCGCACCGTTCATGGGCAGGTATTGCCCCCGGACGATATCTTCGGCAGGAACGGGCTGCAAGGCACGGATAACCTTGAGCTTTTCGTCACGAACGGCATTCGGGTCAAAGTGGTAGGGCGGCTCCATCGCGATCAGGCAGAGCAGCTGCATCAGGTGGTTTTGCACCATGTCCCGCATCGCGCCCGATTTGTCGTAATAGGCGCCGCGGCCTTCGACCCCAACAGTTTCGCCCACGGTGATCTGCACATGGTCAATGAACTGCGAATTCCAGAGCGGTTCGAACAGGATATTGGCAAAGCGCACGGCCATCAGGTTCTGGACGGTTTCCTTGCCCAGATAATGGTCGATACGATAGATCTGACGTTCTTCGAAATGGCTGGCCAACATCGCGTTCAGCGCCTGCGCCGAGGCGAGATCCCGCCCGAAGGGCTTTTCCACCACGATGCGCGATTCAGAATGGGCAATGCCATGATCATGCAGCTTCTCGGCCAGATCCCCGAAAAGCGACGGTGCGACGGAGAAGTAGAAAGCCTGCACAACCCCTTGGCGTATCATGGCTTTCAGGGATTTCCATCCCTGATCCCCCTTGGCCGCGTCGATCGAGACATAGTCCAGATGCGACAGGAAATCCTCGATCACGGCAGTGTCACGCTTGTCGGCAGCGACGAATTCGGCAATCGCATCGCGCACCAGCTGACGGAAGCCTTCGGCATCCAGATCCGTCCGGGCCGCGCCGATAATGCGGCTTTCGCCGGTGATCTGCCCCGCAAGGTAGCGGCGATAGAGACCCGGCAAGATCTTGCGGCGCGCGAGATCCCCCGTCGCCCCGAAAATTACCAGATCAAAGACCTCAACCGGAATGACGCGCGAAACCATGGCCTCTCCTCGCTGTCCTGCGCTGCGCATGTTAGCGCTAACGACGCGGTTTTAGCCGCAGAGTCGGCCAAAGTCTAGCACCGCTTTTGGATGGGGAAAACCGCTGTCAGTTTTCATCCGCCGGATGCCAGGCCACATGACGCAGCCCCGGTTCAGCGGCAATGCGGGCAGCAGCCTGTTCCAGCAGCAGATCCGCCATGCCCTCGGCGCTGACTTGGGCCACAAGGGTGACCGTCTCGCCATTTTCTGCCAGCTTCATTTCGATCTGGGTCACATGCAGACCGCCGATACCCAAGGTGCGCAGGATCAGGGCGCGCAGTTCTCCCTCGGTGCTGGCGGCCCCGGTTACGGTCACGGCATAGTGGCGCAGGATCGGCAGGCCGGCGCGGGTCTTCTTTTTCAGCCATTTCACAAAGGGCCGCAGGCCAAGGTTCACGAAGACCACAAACCCTGTCAGCAACAGCGCATGGGGCCAGAAGCCTGCCCCCGCCATCAGGCCCACCGCCGCCGAACACCACAACGTCGCCGCCGTATTCAGGCCATGCACGTTGAAACCGTCGCGAAAGATGATGCCGGCGCCCAGAAAGCCGATGCCGCTTACGACCTGCGCCGCGACCCGGGTCGGGCTGACCTCGGCCGGAAACAGGGTCGAGAAGATGACAAAGGCGGCAGCCCCCAGCGCCACAAGCGCATTCGTCCGAAGCCCCGCCATGCGCTGTCGTACCTGCCGCTCGGACCCGATCAGGGCGCCGCATCCCAGCGCGACACCAAGGTTGATGGCGGCAACGGTCAGGCTTGGGATCATGGGGCGTCTCCTCTGGTTGGTCTGCCGACCCTACCCTTCGGTGACGCCTTCGTGTAAAAGTTTTACGACAGATTTACGACACAAGCGTCGGGGAAAGGCACTGCGCCACCCCCTGACGCTGCGTCAGATCAGCCCCAGATCCTCGCAGAGCGACACGGCCTGGGTGCGGTTCTTGGCGCCCAGTTTGGCAAAGATCGACCGGATATGCATCTTGACGGTGGTTTCCGGCGCATCGATTTCAGCCGCGATCTCGCGGTTCATCAGCCCCGCGCGGATCAGGTTCAGGATCTTGACCTCATATTGGCCAAGACTTTCGGTTGGCGCCCGCCGCGCCACCGGAGCGGTCCCTGCAGAGGCGAAGATGCGCGGGGGCACAAAGACCTCGCCTGCCGCCATGAACTGCACGGCGCTGACGAAAGACCGCAGCGGCATGGATTTCAGGATGACCCCCATCCCCCCTGCGTCGATCACCGAAAGCATCGCGGCCTTGTCGACCTCATTGGCCAGGATCGCGACCCCGGTCGAGGATGCGAAGATCGGCAAGCGCAACAGCGCCTGAGCGCATTTCGGGGTAAACTTTTCATAACCGATCAGGGCGAGATCCGGCTTCGTCTCGGCGATGACCCGTTCAATTTGCGGCAGACCATCGGGCTGCAACAGGCGGATTTCGCCATGATCGGCGAAATGCAGCATCAACAGATCGACAAGCAGTTGATTTTCCTCGATCAGCAGGATCGAAGTTGCTTTGGGCGACGGATCGCGGGGCGACTGCTTTACGGTCCAGATCGAAGGCATTGTGACGCACGTCCTCTGTATCGAAGGTGCGTGGAGAAATGTTATAGATGTCCTGCGGCCACAAGTTATCCAGATGGTAAATTTTTGGCAGAGGATAGGCCTGCATACCTGCTGTGCGGCAAATATATCCTTTCAGACATATCCAAGGGTTTAGCTTGCCGCAGCGTCAGACACAACGTGACCAGTTTTGCATCAACTGGATCAAACCCTCTGTCGTGTCCGGCAAGGGCGCACCCTGGGGCAGCAGGCCGTGGGCCCGTGCAGCAAGGGCGATCTGCAACAAAAGGGGTTGGCGCAGATGAACCTGCGCCAGAAGCGCGGGATTTGAAAGGATCTCTGTCGCCTCGCCCTGAGCGATGACCGCCCCATCGTGAAAAAGCGCAACGTCATCCGCAAGCCGATGGGCCAGGTCCACATCATGCGTCGAAAAGACCAGCGTCATGCCATCTGCGGACAGACGCTCCAGCAGTGTGATCAGGTCTTCGGTCGCGCGATGGTCAAGCCCCGCGGTCGGTTCATCCAGCAGCAATATCTGCGGCTGCATCGCCACCGCCCCCGCAATCGCCGCGCGCTTCTTTTGCCCACCCGAAAGCATATGCGTGGCCCGGTCACGCAGGTCGGTCAGGTTCAGCGCCTGAAGCGCCGCCTCGACCCGCGCGCGCGCGGCCTCGCGATCCAGCCCGAGGTTCAGCGGCCCGAAGGACACATCCTCAAACACCGTCGCCGCGAAAAGCTGGTCATCGGCATCCTGCAACACCAGCCCCACCACCTTGCGCCAGTCGGCCAGACCCTTGCGGCTATAGCTGCCGGGCTGGCCCTGCACCTCGATCCGCCCGGCCGAGGGGCGCAGCGTGCCGTTCAGATGCAGGAAAAGTGTCGACTTCCCGGCCCCGTTCGGCCCCAGAATCGCGAGCTTGCGTCCCCGCCGGACGGTCAGCGACAGATCACGCAGCGCGGTGATGCCGCCGGGGAAGCTGTAGCACAGGCCCTCGGCCCGCAGGATGGCGGTCACAGCAGCACCCCGGCCGTGGCAATGGCAGCCTCTAGCCCCAGAATGGCCGCCAGAACCGTGGCTGAGGCGCGCGGCATATCACGCAGGACGCGCATCTCACCCTCCCACCCGCGGGCCGCAAGCCCGGCTTCAAGCCGCCGGGCGCGGTCCAGCGCGCGGGGCAGAAGGTTCGCGATCAGCATCCCGAGGCCCCGCAGCCAGCGCCGATAGGACGACCGCCGCTGCCGCGCGATCTGGGCATGGTTCATTGCCATGGCGGCATCTGAAATCAGAAAGGTGAAGCGGTAGGTCAGCAGCGCGATCTCGACAATCTCGCGCGGCAGACCGATCCGGCGCAGGCCGACCAGCAGATCAGACACCGGCGTGGTGAGCGACAGGAGCAGCAGGCAGGACAGCGCCGCCAGCGCCCGCAGCACCAGAAGCCCCGCCTGCGCGGCACCCGTGGCCGAAAAGGCAATCCCGTCCGGCCCAAGCTCCACCAGCAGCGCTGCGGCGCCGGTCAGCAGAAATCCCATCGGCAGCGCCGCCGCCTGCAGCCAGACCCGCAGCGGCACCCGCGCCCAAAGAAAAGTCGCGGGCAACACCACGCCCCCCACCAGCAGCGCCCCCGGCAGCGGTGGCAAAGCCACCGCCAGACCCAGCATTCCAAGGCAGAACAGGCTTTTTTCCGCCAGCGGCCGGTTGCGCCACGGGCTGAGGTGCGCGGCCTGATCAATGAAGGAGCCCGACATCTTATTCCGCCGGACGGGTCCGCGCGTCTTCAGCCAGACGGGCATTGCGCTCTTTCGCCTGACCGTGCAGGCGACCGACGACATAGCCGATCACCAGCGCCCCGAGCGCGGCTTGCAGCGCGAACATCAGGCTTTCGATTTCCTTGCTGGGTGGGGTCCAGATCGGGTCGAACCAAGGCTCGAACCCCGGTGTCGCTTCGATCACCGCAGCGGCATGGCCATCGGCCCCGCCAAACTCTCCCCCGAGGATCAGCGGCACCACGACCAGCGCCACCGCCCCCAACAGCAACCAGACGGAACGATGGATCCGCATCAGCGCACCTCGCCCGCAACAAGACCGCCCTTGCCGGACAGAAGCGACCGGCCCGACAGCGCATCCATGACCACCACGGTCAACAGCCCCTCGGCAATGGCCAGCGGAACCTGCGTCAGCGCGAAAATGCCGCCGAACTTGACCAGCGCCCCGGCAAAGCCGCTGACCGGATCGGGATAGGCCAGCGCAAGCTGCACCGCCGTGCTGACATAGGTCGCAAGATCCCCCATCGCCGCCGCAAGAAACAGCGTCAGCGCAAAGCCAAGACCCAGGTTCCGGCCGAGCTTCCAAAGACCATAGCTGACCCAGGGCCCCACAATTGCCATCGAAAAGGCGTTGGCCCCCAGCGTGGTGATGCCGCCATGCGCCATCAGCAGCGCCTGGAACAGCAGAACGATCACCCCGATCACCGCCATGACGCCGGGGCCGAACAAAACCGCCCCCAGTCCCGTGCCAGTCGGGTGCGAACATGACCCCGTCACACTGGGCAGTTTCAGCGCCGATAGGACAAAGGCAAAAGCGCCCGAAGCGGCCAGCGTCATCCGCGCCTGCGGATTGTCCTGCAGCGTCTTTCTCAGTTTGATGACGCCCGCGACCACGAAGGGGGTCGAGGCGGCATACCAGGCGATGCAGTGGGATGCGGGCAGATAGCCCTCCATGATATGCATCTGGAAATTCCTTCCACTTGAACCGTGGCGCGATACGGCACACCGGGAACACCCCGCCCCGGGTAAGCTCACGCACACTAGGCAGATGGCAGGTCTCCTGACTCGCGGGTCGCTGAAAACCGGCTACCTTCCCGATCCGTATCCCCTGGTGGAAGCAGGGGGGATCAGTGGCACTACAGCCGTTTCCTAACCGCTCACAGTTGCGGGGGCAGCCACGGATTCGGCCCCTGATGGGTAATCCTCACCGTGTTCCCTATTAATCCCATTCCTTCGGGAACCATCGGGGGCCAGTATTGTCCTCTGGCGCCTCAGGTCAAGGGCCGAGACGGAATTTCCCTGGAATGCGCGAAATTTTCCCGCGGTCAGGTCTCCAGCTCGCTGCCCCAGTACAGGAAGTCCATCCAGGTCTGGTGCAGCTCGGTCTTCATCCGCGGCAGGCGGCGGGCGGCGGCATCCAGCTCATAGGGGGTGGGAATGAAAGGTTGCCGCAACAGCCGCATCCCCGCCTGTTGCGGCGTCAGGTTGCCCTTCCGCAGATTGTCCGCCCCGCAGCAGGCGACGATATTGGTCCAGCTCGACACCCCGCCACGGCTGCGCGGCACGACATGGTCGAAGGTCAGCTCCTTCGCCGGGAACCGCTGGCCGCAATACTGGCAGGTGAATTCATCGCGCAGAAAGACGTGATAGCGCGTGAAGGCTGCCGATTTCCGCTTGCGATAGCGCTTGAGCGCGATCACCGCCGGCACCTCGAAAGACTGGCTGGCGGAATAGACCTTCACATCCTCATAGGTTTTCACCTGGATCACACGCTGCTGCATCACCGCAACAAAGGCGTCCTGCCAGCTCCAGACCGAAAGCGGCGCCCAGCTGAGCGGCTGCATATCGGCATTGAGCACAAGCGTCCTGAGATCACCGATGGGCGCGTTCATGGCTGCCCCCCGTGGTCTGGACATGAAAAAAGCGCGTGGAACCCACGCGCTGCCCGGAAATCTTCAAATATCCGAGGAAACCGGCCGGACTGTCCGGCAGAAGCGGCCCCTGACCGCCCGCACCGACCCTGCGGCCCGGCATAGCCCTGCCGCCCCCGGTCGGCCCTTGCGGCCGCCTGACCCTGCCTTGAACCCAGCCTTTTCCGAAATCGCCCTGCATCCGCGCAAGCCCCGTTTTCTTCGTCAGCCGTATCCACCGCACCAAGGGGCCGGATGCCCCCCGGTCATTTAAACTATATATCGCGTCGGACGACTGGCAAGCCTCATGTTCTCGCGACGGCTTGTCGCAGAGCTGCATGACGGGGGTGTGACAACCGGTCAGCGCGTTTCGCGCGGGCGCAGCGCGAACCAGATCAGCGCGCCCCCTGCCAGCACGAGGAAGGGCAGCATCGCCATATTCACCGCCGACCACCCCGCCTGCACCGATCCGCCGGCGCAGTTCATGAGCCCGCCCGAGGCGAAAGAGGCCATCGAAACGCCCGCGAAGACGACGAAATCGTTCAGGCCCTGCATCCGGCCACGCTCTTCGGGGCGGTAATGCGCGGCCAGCATGGTGGTGGCGCCGATGAAGCCGAAGTTCCAGCCAAGGCCCAACAGGACAAGCGCGATGTAGAAATTCTCAAGCTCCACGCCCGACATGGCGACGGCGCCTGCCGCTGCAAGGATCGTCAGGCCAAGCGCGATGACCTTTTCCACCCCGATCCGGGCGATGACATGGCCGGTGAAAAAGCTTGGCGCATACATGGCCAGCACATGGGCCGTGACGATATTGGCCGCATCCGCCGTTTCAAACCCGCAGCCCACCACCGCCAGCGGCGATGAGGTCATCACAAGGTTCATCAGCGCATAGCTGACCGTGGCGCAGATCACCGCGACGGCGATGGCCGGGGTCCGCAGCAGCTCCATCCGGCTGCGGCCCTGCGGCGCGCCCGCCGCCCGCACCATCGGACGCGGCGCATGCAGGGCGGCAAACAGGAACATGCCCAGCAGATTCAGCGCGATCACCGTCAGATAGCTGCCCAGAAACGGGATCACGAAGGCCTGCGCGGTGTATTTCACCAGCTGCGGGCCAAAAACGGCAGAGGCCAGCCCCCCGGCCATGACCCCGGAAATCACCTTGGGGCGGTAAGCCTCGGACGCCATATCCGCCGCGGCAAAGCGATAGAACCCCTGCGCCGACATATAGCCCCCGGTGAAGAGCCCGCTGATCGCAAAGAGCGGGAAAGACCCGATCTGCAAACCCCAGGCCGCCAGCACCGCCCCCAAGGCCCCCGACAGCGCGCCGGTGACAAACCCGGCCCGCCGCCCCCAGCGCTGCATGATCGCCGACAAGGGCTGCGCCCAGAGCATGGAGCCGATCACCGCCAGCGAAATCGGCAGCGTCGCCCAGCAGGGGTTCGAGGCCAGCGAACTGCCCGCCAGCCCCGCGATGGTAAAGATCACCGGCATCTGCGCGCCCAGAATGGCCTGTGCGGCAATCAGCACCCACATGTTGCGGCGGGCGATGCGGTCATCGAACTGGGGTTCGGCGGGGGGAAATGCGGCGTCGGTCATGGCGCGAGGTAAGCCTGCCGGGCGGCCTTGTGCAAGGGCTTTGCCCGCGGCTAGCCTGCGACAGATCGGAATTCGGGGCAGCGGCATGGTCGGACGCATCATCGAGACGGAGGCGGACATCGCCGAAGGCATGGCCTGGCTTGCCGCCCGCGACCCCCGCTTTGGCGTGGCGCATGACCTGACCGGCCCGCTGCCGCTGCGCCGCAAGCCCGAAGGTTTTGCCGAACTGCTGGGGGCGATTGTCAGTCAGCAGGTTTCCGTCGCCTCGGCGCGGGCGATCTGGGGCCGGGTGGAAAGTGCTGGGCTGATCACCCCCACCGCCATTCGCGCCGCCAGCGATGACGACCTGCGCGCCTGTGGCCTGTCGCGCCCGAAGCTGCGCTATGCCCGTGCCTTGGCCGAAGCCGGTATCGACTTTGACGCCCTCCGCCACCTGCCCGATGCCGAGGTCATCACCCGCCTGACCGCCGTGCCGGGCATTGGCGCCTGGACGGCTGAAATCTATGCGATGTTCAGCCTTGGCCGGGCGGATGTCTTTGCCCATGCCGATCTCGCGCTGCAGGAAGGCGCGCGGGCGCTGCTGGGGTTGGAGAGCCGCCCCAATGAACGGGCGATGCGGGTGCTTGCCGCGGAATGGACCCCCTGGCGGGCGGTTGCGGCGCGGCTCCTCTGGGCCTACTACCGGGTGGCAAAGCAACGCGAGGGGATCAGATGACGCGCGCATTGGAATCGCAACGCAAGGGGCCGCAATCGGGCAAGGCGCGCTCGATGGTGATCTTCGTGCATGGCTATGGGGCCGACGGGGCCGATCTGCTGGGTCTGGCCGATCCGCTGGCACCGCATCTGCCCGATACGGTGTTCTACAGCCCGAATGCGCCGGAACGCTGCATCAACAACCCCTTCGGCTATCAGTGGTTTCCGATCCCCTGGCTGGACGGCTCCACGCAAGAGGCGGCCGAAGCGGGCGCCCGCGCCGCGATGGCCGATCTCAATGCCTTCATCGACCAATGCCTGACGGACGAGGGGCTGGAACCCGAGGCGCTGGCCCTTGTGGGATTTTCGCAAGGCTCGATGATGAGCATGGCCGTCGCCCCCCGGCGTGACCGGGCCATTGCGGGGGTCGTGGCTTTTTCGGGCCGGCTTTTGCAGCCCGAACTTCTGGCCGATGAGGCCCGGGTGAAACCGCCGGTCTTGCTGATCCACGGCGATGCCGATGAGGTCGTGCCCTTTGCCGACATGGGCCAGGCCGGCAATGCGCTGGCAGGGGCCGGGTTTGAGGTCTACGGCCATGTCATGAAAGGCACCGGCCACGGCATCGCACCCGACGGCCTGCAGGTGGCGCTGTCCTTCCTGCATGACAAGCTGCCGAAATAAGCCGACGGCACGCTGGCCGGTCAGAGACGCCCGGTCAGCGCCTGCCACAGCAGGCGGCGGCGGCGGGTGAATTCCGGCACCTGCAGGGCGCCCGCGGCCACCCGGCCCGGATCTGCCACCACCATCTCCAGCACGGGCCGCGCAAGCCAGGCGGCCAGCGCCGCCCCCTTGGGCACCCCGCGCCCGGCGCGCAGACGTTGCAGCCCTTGGCGCGCCAGATCGGCCACCGCCGCGGGCCGCCCGTCCACCAAGGGGATGCGGCCCAGATCTTCCAGCTGCGGCACGGCGCGCAAGTAATTGGCTAGCGCCAGCGCTGCCCCCAGATCCCGCGCGGCCCGGTCATCCTGCCCGCCAAGCGCGCAGGAAGCGGCCACCATCAGCCCCCCGCCCGTGTCCTCAAGGTAGGACCACAGTGCCGCCGCATCTTCATGCGGGTCGCGGTAGATATCCCAGCGGCGGGCCGCGATCATGGCATCCAGCACGTCAAGCGGCAAAGCGCGGGTGCGGATCAGCACGCCCAACGGGCTTGCCACCTCATGCGGGGCCATCGGCGCCTGCGCCTCGGCCTCGACCACATCGCGCCACCATTGCAGGCGCATCTCGGCGATCATCGGTTCCTTGCTGGCCCAAGGCGCGCGCGCAACCTCAAGGTTGAAGGCATAAAGCACCGCCAGCACGGGTCGATCTGCCGCAGGGGCAGCCATCAGGGCCGCGAACCGGTCGGGATCGGCGCGTTGCACCAGGGCTGCACAGGCCTCGGCCGTCATTCGGCGGGCACCACATGGTCGCGGATCAACTTCCACTGGATCGCATCCAGCAGCGCCTCAAAGCTCGCGTCCACGATATTGGGGCTGACGCCGACGGTGGACCAGCGGCGGCCCTGCCCGTCTTCGCTGTCGATGATGACGCGGGTTACGGCCTCGGTCCCGCCCTGGGTAATGCGGACCTTGAAATCCACCAGTTTCATATCGTCGATGCAGGCTTGATAGGGCCCGAGATCCTTGGCCAGCGCCTTGGCCAGCGCATTGACCGGGCCACGGTCGGACCCGCCCTCATCCATGCTGTCGGACACCGACATCACCTTTTCGCCGCCGATCTTCACCACGACGACGGCCTCGGACAGGGTAACCATCTCATTGTGCTTGTTCTTGCGGCGCTCCACGGTCACGCGGTAGCGCTTGACCTCGAAGAATTCGGGGCACTGGTCCAGCGCGCGGCGGGCGAGCAGCTCAAAGCTCGCCTGTGCGCCATCATAGGCATAGCCCTCATCCTCGCGCTGCTTGATCTGGTCAAGGATCTGCGCCAGCCGCGGATCGGCAGATGCAACCTCGATCCCGGCCGAGGACAGCCGCGCCCGCAGGTTCGATTGCCCGGCCTGATTGCTCATGGGGATCAGACGTTCATTACCCACCACGGCCGGGTCGATATGTTCGTAGGTCGTGGGGTCCTTGAGGATCGCGCTCGCATGCAGCCCCGCCTTATGGGCAAAGGCCGAAGCGCCGACATAGGGCGCGCTGCGCAGCGGCACGCGGTTCAGGATGTCATCGAGCATGCGCGAGGTCTTGAGCAACCCTGCCAGTGCCTGCGGGGTGATCCCGGTTTCAAAGCGGCTTGCGAAAGGTTCTTTCAACAGCAGCGTCGGGATGATCGTGGTCAGGTTCGCATTGCCGCAGCGTTCGCCAAGGCCGTTCAGCGTGCCTTGCACCTGCCGCGCGCCCGCCAGCACCGCCGCCAGCGAATTCGCCACGGCATTGCCGGTGTCATCATGGCAATGGATGCCCAGCCGGTCGCCGGGAATGCCCGCGGCGATCACCTCGGCGGTGATGCCGCCCACCTCTTCGGGCAGAGTTCCGCCGTTGGTGTCACACAGTACGATCCACCGCGCCCCGGCCCCCAGCGCCGCCTTCAGACAGTCCAGCGCATAAGACGGGTTGGCCTTGAACCCGTCGAAGAAATGTTCGGCATCCAGCATCGCCTCGCGCCCGCGGGCCACGACATGGGCGATCGAGGCGCGGATATTGTCCACATTCTCGGGCAGGCTGATGCCAAGGGCGGTGGTGACGTGGAAATCGTGGCTTTTGCCCACAAGGCAGACCGCAGGCGTCCCTGCGTTCAGCACACCGGCCAGCACATCATCATTTTCCGCGCTGCGGCCAGCGCGTTTCGTCATACCGAAGGCGGTGAAGGTCGCACGGGTCTGCGGGCGGGCCGCGAAGAAATCACTGTCGGTCGGGTTTGCACCCGGCCAGCCGCCCTCGATGTAATCCACCCCCAGCGCATCCAGCGCATGGGCGATCTGCTGCTTGTCCGACAGCGAGAATTGCACCCCCTGCGTCTGCTGGCCATCGCGCAGGGTGGTGTCGAAAAGGTAAAGGCGCTCGCGCATCATGCTGGCTTTCGGCAAATCGGTCAGTCTTCGTCCACGACGCGGAACAGCGCGGGCACGGCAGGGCAAGGACGCATTTCGTTGCGGATCACGTCCGACAGGCGGGTCTGGTGCAGGAAAACATAGACATGGGCCGAGAGCCCCTCCCACAGCCGGTTGGTGAGCGATTGCGCCCGGCTGCCCGACACCCCGCCCGAGGCACCTGCCCCGGTATGCATGGCATTCACGGTTTCCTCAACCGCTTCCATCACTTCCGAGACGCGGATTTCAGCCGGGGGCTTGGCCAAACGGTAGCCGCCGCCGGGGCCACGCACGGCCTCGACCAGGCCCGCACGGCGCAGCTTGACGAAAAGCTGCTCCAGATAGGGCAGCGAAATATCCTGACGTTTCGAGATCTCGGCCAGCGACACCAGCTCATCCGCGCGCGCCAGCGCGAGATCGGCCAGCGCCACCATCGCATAGCGCCCCTTTGTCGAGAGTTTCATCGCCTGCCCCCCAATACCATTGACGCGGGCCTGTGGGGCGCTTAACTCAGCTTCCACCCCGATGGCTCGGTCCGATGGGACTTAATTCAACCGCCCAGATTACGCAATCACCGTGGGCGGTGCGAACAGTAAAGGCGACGAAATGCCCGAAGTGATCTTTGCCGGCCCCGAAGGCCGTCTGGAAGGCCGTTATCATCCGCAAAAAGACCGGGACGCGCCCATCGCCATCGTGCTGCACCCCCATCCGCAATTCGGCGGGACGATGAACAACAAGGTGGTGTATAACCTGCACTATGCCTTCTACAATCTGGGCTTCACCGTGCTGCGGTTCAACTTCCGCGGCGTGGGGCGCAGCCAGGGCGAATATGACCAGGGCATCGGCGAGCTTTCGGATGCCGCATCCGCGCTCGATTACCTGCAGTCGATGAACCAGAACAGCAAGCATTGCTGGGTCGCGGGCTTCAGCTTTGGCGCCTGGATCGGCATGCAGCTTCTGATGCGCCGCCCCGAAATCACCGGGTTCGTCTCGGTCGCCCCCGATGCGTCGCGCTATGATTTCAGCTTCCTTGCGCCCTGCCCGTCCTCGGGTCTGATCATCAATGGCACGTCGGACCGGATCGCGCCGCCGAAAGATACCCTGAACCTCGTGAACAAGCTGCACGAACAGAAGGGCATCACCATCACCCATGAACAGGTGGAAGGCGCCGATCACTTCTTCACCAATGACGACGACCACATGAAGCCGATGATCGGCACCGTGTCGAACTACGTCAAACGCCGCCTGTCGGAAGGGACGCGCTGACATGGGCGTGACCGAGGATCTGGCAGATGCGCTGGCCCGCGACGTGCTGGCCGCGCAGGATGAGATGGGGCAGGAACGCTTCTACCTCGAAGTTGCCAAGATGCTCGCGACTGTCTCGCCGTCAATGGAGGAAGGCTTCATGACGGCGGTGCGCGTGCGTCTTGCGGAACGCCGGGCGCGCGAATTCCTCGATCGCAAGATGGCCGCCCATCGCAAGGGGACGGCCGGTGTCTGACCGGCTGACCCGCCAGTTCGCCTTTCTGAATGAGGCCGACCGGCTGAAATCCGTCCTGCGCGCCAATGTGCTGATGGATGGCAGCCGCGATGAGAACGTGGCCGAGCACAGCTGGCATCTGGCGCTTTGGGCGCTGGTCATGGGCGATCTTGCACCGGGCATCGATCTGGGCCGGGTGCTGACCATGCTTCTGCTGCATGACCTGCCTGAAATCGACTGCGGCGACCATCCCATCCATCTGGACCATGACCTGCCCGCCGTCGCGGCAGCCGAGCTTGCGGCGGCAGAGCGCCTCTTTGGCCTGCTGCCCGCCGATCTGGCGCCCCGTTTCCTGCAGATATGGCAAGAGTTCGAAGCCGCCGAAAGCGACGAGGCCCGCTTTGCCAAGCGGCTCGACCACAGCCAGCCGATCTTTCAGGTCTTGATGGCCGAAACCCCGCGCCCTGATCATCTGGACGTGGTGCGCGACAATCTGGCCACGGGCCGCGCCGCGCGGTTCCGCGGTGAATGGCCCGAACTGCATGCCTTTGCGACCGACCGGCTTGACGGCCGCCCCGGCACAGCACCCGCCGACCTGCGCGCGCGGCTGGCCTTTCTGGCCGAGGCCGACCGCCTGAAGGGCGTCTTGCGCGCCACCACGCTGGTCGATGGGTCGCGCCGCGAAAACTCGGCCGAGCACAGCTGGCATCTGGCGCTTTATGCGCTGGTTCTGGCCGATCAGGCCGCGCCCGAGGTTAACCCGATCCGCGTGGTGCAGATGCTGATCCTGCACGATCTGGTCGAGATTGACGTGGGCGATGTGCCGATCCATTCGGCCAATGGCACGGCCCATGGCTCGACCGCCGTGCAGGCCGCCGAGGCGCAGGCCGCCGACCGGCTTTTCGGCATGCTGCCCAAGGACTTGGGCGCCAGACTTCGTGCGCTTTGGGAAGAATTCGAGGCCGCGGAAAGCCCCGATGCCGTCTTTGCCAAAAGCCTGGATCGCGTGCAGCCGGTGATGGCCAACCTGATGTCGGGCGGTGGCACCTGGATCACCTACAACGTCACCGCAGAGCAGCTGGAATCCCGCGTGGGGCAAAAGGTGGCGCGGGGCGCGCCGAACCTCTGGCCCTGGGTGCGCGAACAGACCCGCGCTTTCTTCGCCTGATCAAAGGGCTAGGGCAAGGTCCGCCCGGCCCGCAGCAAGGCCGGAATATCCGGCAACCGATTGCCCTGCTTCAGCCATTTCCGCACCGTACAGGCAGAGGCCGTATAGATCGGCAGTGCCTTTTTCGGGCTGTTGCCCACCCGCGCGGCGAATTCTGCAGCCGTCCGGGGCAGCGCCACCTTCGCCACTTTGGCGCAGGCCTTCGGCCGCGCGGCCGCGGGCGGTTCCTTCGACAGGATCACCGCCACCCCTTCATCAAACCAGAGCGGCAGTTGTTTGCTGAAAAGGCCCCCCATCGGCAAGGCGCCATGCAGCGTGGCATGGGTCAGTTCATGCAGGTAGACGCCGCCATCCTTCGCCCCTGATGACCCCAGCGCAATCAGGCTGGCGCCATAGGTCATGCCGCGGGCCTGCATCCCGTTTCGCCGGTCACAGTCGGGCGACACGCAGACCCACCACTCGGGCTGCCCGGGCGGGCCGATCCGCTGCGCGATGACCTGCGCCGCGGCGGCAATGCGCCCCTGCACCGCCGCGACCTGCGCGGCGCTTGCCGCCTGATCCACCCAGAGCCCGGGGATCACCTGCACCATCCCCGTGCGCCGCGGCAACGTCTGCCCCAGTGCCATCCCGCCCAGCCCAAGGGCCAGCGCCAATATGACCATCCCGCAAAGCCCCGACAGGCGCATGGTTTTCATCCTTTCCCCACAGCGGCGGATTTCGGTATACATCTGCATACCGCCCTTCCCAAGCGGCAAGTTTTCCGCTATGCAGCATCCATCCGAATCCTCAACCTGAAAAGGCTAGGCGCATGACCAAGATCAAGGTGGCGAACCCCATCGTCGAGATGGACGGCGATGAAATGACCCGGATCATCTGGGATTTCATCAAGAAGAAGCTGATCCTGCCCTATCTCGATGTGGATCTGCTCTACTATGATCTGGGCATCGAAGAGCGTGATCGCACCAACGACCAGATCACCGTCGACAGCGCCATGAAGACCAAAGAGGTCGGCGTTGCGGTGAAATGCGCCACCATCACCCCCGATGAACAGCGCGTTGAGGAATTCAACCTCAAGCAGATGTGGAAATCGCCCAACGGCACCATCCGCAACATCCTCGGCGGCGTGATTTTCCGCGAGCCGATCATCTGCAAGAACGTGCCGCGCCTTGTGCCGGGCTGGACCCAGCCGATCGTCGTCGGCCGTCACGCCTTTGGCGACCAGTATCGCGCCACCGACTTCCGCTTCCCCGGCAAGGGCAAGCTTACGATGAAATTCGTCGGCGAAGACGGCACCGTGATCGAAAAGGACGTGTTCGATGCACCCGCCGCCGGTGTGGCCATGGGGATGTACAACCTCGACCAGTCGATCATCGATTTCGCGCGCTCGTCGATGAACTACGGCCTCATGAAGGGCTGGCCGGTCTATCTCTCGACCAAGAACACCATCCTCAAGGCCTATGACGGCCGCTTCAAGGATCTGTTCGCCAAGGTCTATGAGGAAGAGTTCGCCGACAAGTTCAAGGCCGCGGGCATCCATTACGAACACCGCCTGATCGACGACATGGTGGCCTCGGCGCTGAAATGGTCGGGCGGCTATGTCTGGGCCTGCAAGAACTATGACGGCGACGTGCAGTCGGATACCGTGGCGCAGGGCTTCGGCTCGCTCGGCCTGATGACCTCGGTTCTGATGACCCCCGATGGGCAGATCGTCGAGGCGGAAGCCGCCCACGGCACCGTGACACGTCACTACCGCCAGCACCAGCAGGGCAAGGAAACCTCGACGAACTCCATCGCATCGATCTTTGCCTGGACCGGCGGCCTGAAGCACCGCGCCAAGCTGGACGGCAACGAGGCGCTGGCACGTTTCGCCACCACGCTGGAAAAGGTCTGCGTGCAGACCGTGGAAGACGGCTGGATGACCAAGGATCTCGCCCTGCTGGTCGGCCCCGACCAGAAGTGGCTGACCACCATGGGCTACCTGGAAAAGGTGGACGAATATCTGAACAAGGCGCTGGCCGGCTGATCGGACCAGAGCGGAACGGGGGGCTTCGGCCCCCCGTTTTCATTTCCAGCCTGCGCCGCTTTGTCACCCCGGTCTTGCCCGCCCCCGGGGCCTGTGCCAAGAGGCCGCCATGACGGAAATCATCTCGGAAAACCCCGCCCGCCACACCGCGCTGGATGACCTGCAGGGTCTGGCCTATGGCGGCACCATGGCCGCTTTCGGCATTATCATCCTCACGCATCTTGGCCTTGTCACGGGCCAGACGGCGGGCCTTGCGGTGCTGATTTCCTATGCCACCGGCTGGGGCTTCGGGCCGGTGTTCTTCGTGATCAATCTGCCCTTCTACTGGCTGGGTTATCGCCGCATGGGGCCGCGCTTCGTGGCCAAAACCTTCGTTGCCGTGGCAATCCTGTCGGTCATGGCGCAGATCCTGCCCCATTATGTCAGCTTCGCAGCCCTCCATCCCGGGATCGGCGCGGTCATCTTCGGCTTCTGTTCCGGGTCGGCGCTGCTGGCGCTGTTCCGCCATGGGGCAAGCCTTGGGGGCGTGGGCATCGTCGCGCTCTGGCTGCAGGATCAGACCGGGTTCAAGGCGGGCTGGACACAGCTTCTGTTCGATGTCGCGGTTTTTGCGCTGGCGCTGACACTGCGCGATGTGACGACGGTCGCCTGGTCCTTCCTCGGCGCGCTGGTTGTCAATCTGGTGATCGCGATGAACCACCGCCGCGACCGCTATATCGCCACCTGAGCTGCGAATACCGCTTGCATGCAGCCCCCGAGTCGCGGCAAAAGAAGGTCATGGATGCTGACCTTAAATCACCCCCGACCTACTCCCTGTTCGAGGACGCCCAGGGCCTGACCGTCGCCGCCATCGAGGCAGCGCTCGGCATCCATCTGCTGCGCGCGGCGGGGCTGGTCACGGGCGGCACAGCGGGCGTCGCCCTGCTGCTGGCCTATGCGACGGGCTGGGGCTTTGGCCTTGTGTTCTTCTGCATCAATCTGCCGTTTTACGCCTTTGCCTATGCCCGCAAGGGGCTGGCCTTCACCCTCAAAAGCTTCGCCGCCGTCACCGCGGTTTCCGCTCTGGCCGAGGCGATGGCGCCCTTCGTCCCGGTCGAAGGCATTCACCCCGGCGTGGCGGCAGTGCTGTTCGGCGTGGTCGCGGGCGTGGGGCTTCTGGGCCTTTTCCGCCATGCCTCCAGCCTCGGCGGCGTGTCGATCATCGCGGTCATCCTGCAAGACCGCATGGGCATCCGCGCGGGCTGGGTGCAGCTGGGCTTTGACCTCGCGGTCTTTGCCGTCGCCCTGACCATCCTGCCCCCCGACCGCGTGATGTGGTCGCTTCTGGGGGCCGCCATCCTCAATTTCATCGTGGCCATGAACCACCGGCGCGACTGGTATGTCGCCTCTGCGCGCCTGTAATGAAGGTTTCACTGGCCTTTCCCCCTCCGCTCCTGTAAGGCGCGGGCCATATCTAGGTAGTGAAAGAGACCCCTCCGATGGAGCTTCGCAACATCGCGATCATCGCGCACGTTGACCACGGCAAGACCACCCTTGTGGACGAGCTGCTGAAACAGTCCGGCGCCTTCCGCGAAAATCAGGCCGTCAGCGAACGCGCGATGGACAGCAACGACATCGAGCGCGAACGCGGGATCACGATCCTTGCGAAATGCACCAGCGTCGAACACGGCAATACCCGCATCAACATCGTCGATACCCCCGGCCACGCCGATTTCGGCGGTGAGGTCGAGCGCATCCTGAACATGGTGGATGGCGTGGTGCTGCTGGTGGACGCCGCCGAAGGCCCGATGCCGCAAACGAAATTCGTGACGTCGAAAGCGCTGGCGCTTGGCCTGCGTCCGATCGTGGTGCTGAACAAGGTCGACAAACCCGACGCCGAACCCGATCGCGCGCTGGATGAGGTCTTTGACCTTTTCGCCAACCTCGGCGCCAATGACGAACAGCTGGATTTCCCGCATCTCTACGCTTCGGGGCGTTCGGGCTGGGCGGATGAAAGCCTTGATGGCCCGCGCAAGGACCTGACGGCGCTGTTCGACTTGATCGTGCGCCATGTGCCGGCGCCGAAGCAGCTTGCCCGCGCGGAGGAACCCTTCCAGATGCTGGCGACTACGCTGTCGGCCGACCCGTTCATCGGGCGCATCCTGACGGGCCGCGTGGAATCGGGCACCATCAAGGTGGGCGCCTCGCTCAAGGCGCTGTCGCGCACCGGCGACCGGATCGAGCAGTTCCGCGTGACCAAGATCCTCGCCTTCCGTGGTCTGAGCCAGACCCCGATCGAGGAAGCCACCGCAGGCGATATCGTGACGCTCGCCGGGATGACCAAGGCGACCGTGGCCGACACGCTCTGCGATCTTTCGATCGACGTGCCGCTGCCCGCCCAGCCCATCGACCCGCCGACCATCTCGGTCACCTTCGGCATCAACGACAGCCCGCTCGCCGGCCGTGACGGCAACAAGGTGCAGTCGCGCGTCATCCGCGAACGGCTGATGAAGGAATCCGAGGTCAACGTCGCGATCAAGGTCGAAGACACCCCCGGCGGCGAAGCCTTCATCGTCTCGGGCCGCGGCGAACTTCAGATGGGCGTGCTGATCGAAAACATGCGCCGCGAAGGCTTCGAACTGTCGATCTCGCGCCCGCGCGTGATCTTCCGCGAAGAAAACGGCGTCCGCATGGAACCGGTCGAAGAAGTCATCGTCGATGTGGATGATGAATATTCCGGCGCCGTGATCGACAAGCTGACCGGCGAACGCAAGGGCGAGCTGGCCGAGATGAAGCCCGCCGGCGTCGGCAAGACCCGCATCGTGGCCCATGTGCCGTCGCGCGGCCTGATCGGCTACCACGGGCAATTCCTGACCGACACCCGCGGCACGGGCGTGCTGAACCGCATTTTCCACGGCTGGGTCCCGCACAAGGGCCCGATCCAAGGCCGTCGTCAGGGCGTGCTGATCTCGATGGAAAATGGTACCTCGGTGGCCTATGCGCTCTGGAACCTGGAAGAGCGCGGCAAGCTCTTCATCGGCGCGCAGGAAGCGGTCTATGTCGGCATGCTGATCGGCGAACATTCGCGCGACAACGACCTGGAAGTGAACCCGCTGAAGGGCAAGAAGCTGACCAACGTCCGCGCCAGCGGTACGGACGAAGCCGTCCGCCTGACGCCCCCGGTCCGTATGAGCCTGGAAGAAGCCATCGCCTATATCGATGACGACGAACTGGTCGAGGTCACGCCGAAGATCGTCCGCCTGCGCAAACGCGAGCTGGACCCGCATGAGCGCAAGCGCCAGTCGCGCGCCGAAGGCTGATCCCGCGCCCGCGGGGGGCCAGCCCCCCGCACCCCCCGGGATATTTGGACCAAGATGAAAACGGATGCGCCGCGTGGGATGATCCCGCCGCGGCGTTTTCCATTTCATCTTGGCAAAAATATCCTCGGGGGAAGGCCGAAGGCCGTGGGGGCAGACAGCCCCCACCTTTTCCTAGGCGGCCGCAGCGAGACGGCAAGGCAGAAAGGGATCAACGGTGACGCTGTCGCCTTCGAAGGTGCAAAAGCTTGAGGGCGGGATTTCCAGCCAGTCGCCTTCGCCCGTCTCCAGCGGCTCTGAAACCACAGCCCGGCCCATGCGCGTGTCCGACCAGCGATGATACAGCGTGGGTGCGTGATCATCCGTCGCATAGCGCATCGCATAAAGCCGCGCGCCATCCGACATGGCCACGGTCAGACGCAGATGCGGGGCCTCACCCTTTTCCCGGGCCAACCGGATGAAGGCGGCCGCCGCGCGCTCCATCGCGCCGCGCGGATCGGCATCCAGCCCCTCGGCCAGCGCCACCAGAAACAGCGCCTCGCTGTCGGTCGCGCCCTTGCGATGGGGGTAAAGGTCATCGGGGATCAGCATATCGGCATTGCGGCGGAACTGGTCATAGCCGCCGACCTGACCGTTATGCATGAAGCTCCAATTGCCCTTGGTGAAGGGGTGGCAGTTGTTGCGGCTGGTCGCTGTCCCGGTCGAGGCGCGGACATGGGCGAGGAACAGGCCCGAGCGCACGGTGGCCACAAGGCTGCGGAGGTTCGGATCGCTCCAGGCCGGCATGACATCGCGGTAGAGGCCGGGTTCGGCCTTGTCGCCATACCAGGCAATGCCGAAGCCGTCGGCATTGATGCTGGTGCGGCATTCGGTGGCGCAATGGCTCTGCCGGATCAGCGAATGGCCGGGGCGGCTGACGATATCCTCCAGAAAGATCGGTGCGCCGATATAGGCGGCCCAGCGGCACATCAATGCCCCCTTCCGGCCCGTGCCGGTTTGCCTGCGTCCGTCATGCCTGCCCGCCTTCCTTCAGCGTTTCTGCACTGCAGTCTAAATCATGTAACGGAGAAATGAAGACCGGATTAAGCGGGAAAGCGGCTTGCCCGCACGCGATTTTCCCACAAGACTGCAAGATATGGAGAAACTTGACCATCTGGATCGCCGCCTTCTGAAAATCCTGCAGCGCGATTGTGCGCGCTCGCTGGAAGATCTCGGGGCGGATGTGGGACTGTCGCGCAATGCGGTCTGGCGGCGGGTGCGCGCTTTGGAGGAAGCAGGGATCATCCGCGCGCGTGTCGGCCTGCTGGATCCGGAAAAGCTTGGCCTTGGCCTCACGGTCTTCATGCTGATCAAGGCCGGGCGGCACAGCCCCGATTGGCTGGAACGGTTCAGCCAGGTCACCCGCGACATGCCCGAAATCCTGGGCGTCTACCGCATGACGGGCGAGCTGGATTACATGATCCGCGCGCGCGTTGCCGATGTGGGCGCCTATGACCGGCTTTACCGCGATCTGATCTCGCGCATCGATCTGCATGACGTCTCGGCCAGTTTCGTGATGGAAGAGATCAAGGACACCACGGCCCTGCCCCTGTAAAGACAAAGGCCGCGCGGGAAGCGCGGCCTTTGGGATGGTTTCACTCGACCTCTTCGACGACCACAAGGTCGCGGATGCTGGCCCCTTTGGCGTGGGACAAAGCCGCCTGATATTCGGCGCTGTTGTAGCAGGCCACCGCCGTCTCGACCGAGGGGAAGCGGGCCACCACATTGCGCGAACGGTCATTGCCTTCAAGCTGCACATAGCGGCCGCCGCGGGCGAGGAAGACCCCGCCATGCGCGGCGATGGCCGCCGTCGCGCCCGCGGCATATTTGCCATAGGCTTCGGCGTCGGTCACATGGACATTCGCGATCCAGAGCGCGGTGGCCATCTCAGGCCCCCAGTGCGGCTTCGGCCGCCGCAATCGCCGCATCGGCACCGGCGATATCCGTGCCGCCTGCCTGTGCCATGTCGGGACGGCCGCCGCCGCCCTTGCCGCCAAGCGCCTCGGCCGCGGCCTTGACCAGCGTCACCGCGGACAGACGGTCGGTCAGATCGCCCGTGACCCCGGCCGCCACCGCAGGCTTTGCCCCGGTATCCGCAATGAGCAGCACCGCGCCCGAGCCGATCCGCGCCTTCATTTCATCGATAAGGCCCGGCAGATCCTTGCCCGAGACGCCCGTCAGGACCTGCGCGATGAACTTGATACCATTGATCTCCTTGGCTTCGGGACCACCCGATTTGCCGCCCATCGCCAGCTCGCGGCGCAGCTGCACCACTTCGTTCTCCAGCTTCTTGCGTTCGTCAAGCAGCGCCTTGGCACGGTCGGCCAGCTCGGCCGGCGGCACCTTCAGCACCGCAGCGACATCGGCCAAGAGCCGCGACTGTTCAGCGGCATGTGCCAACGCGGCCTCGCCGGTCAGGGCTTCAATCCGGCGCACGCCCGAGGACGAGGCGCTGTCCGACAGTAGCACGAAGGCACCGATCTCGCCCAGCTGGCGCACATGGGTGCCACCGCAAAGCTCGATCGAATAGGTGTGTCCATCGGTGCCTTTGCCCGATCCCGACAGGCGGCCCATCGAGACGACGCGGACTTCCTCGCCATATTTCTCACCAAACAGGGCCTGGGCGCCAAGCGCACGGGCATCATCGGGCGACATGATCCGCGTTTCCACTGCGCCATTCTGGCGGATGAAGGCGTTGACCTCATCTTCGACCGATTTCAGCTCTTCGGCCGAAAGCGCCTTGGAATGGGCAAAGTCGAAGCGCAGACGATCCGCCGCATTGAGCGAGCCGCGCTGTGCGACGTGATCGCCCAGAATGCGGCGCAGCGCCTCGTTCAGAAGGTGCGTGGCCGAGTGGTTCGCGCGGATCGATTGCCGACGACCGTGGTCCAGCTCCAGCTTGGCGGGCTGGCCCTTGATGATCGCGCCTTCGGTGACTTCGGCCACATGATAGAAGACGCCCGCGGCCTTGCGAGTATCGGTGATGCGGGCAAGGCCGGTATCGGTGCGGATCCAGCCCTGATCGCCGACCTGACCACCGCTTTCGGCGTAGAACGGCGTCTGGTTCACGACGACATTGACGATCGCGCCTTTCGCCTCATCGGAAGACCCGATGGCGGCGCCGTCCTTGACGATTGCGAGGATCTGGCCCTCGGCCACTTCGCCGTCATAGCCGAGGAATTCGGTCGCGCCATGGGCATCGGCCAGCTCGAACCAGATCTTGGCGTCTTTCGCCTCACCCGTCCCGGCCCAGGAGGCCCGCGCCTTGGCGCGCTGCTCTTCCATCGCGGCGTCAAAGCCCGCGACATCCACGGCCCGGCCCTTTTCGCGCAGCGCATCCTGCGTCAGGTCAAGCGGGAAGCCATAGGTATCATAGAGCTTGAAGGCCGCGGCGCCCGGCAGGTCGGCGCCTTCTTCAAGGCCCGAAAGCTCTTCGTCCAACAGCTTGAGGCCGCGGTCCAGCGTGGTGCGGAACTTGGTCTCTTCCAGGCGCAGCGTCTCTTCGATCAGGCCCTGGGCCTGCTGCAGCTCGGGGTAGGCCGTGCCCATCTGGCGCACCAGCGCAGGCACCAGCTTGTACATGGCCACGTCCTGCACGCCCAGCATGTTCAGGTGGCGCATGGCGCGGCGCATGATCCGCCGCAGCACATAGCCGCGCCCGTCATTCGAGGGCATGACCCCATCGGCAATCAGGAACGAAGTCGAGCGCAGGTGATCGGCCACGACGCGGTGATGCACCTTGCCCGGCCCGTCGGGGTCGTTCGAGGTGAGATGTGCCGAGGCCTCGATCAGGCTCCGCATCAGATCGGTGTCGTAGTTGTCATGCTTGCCCTGCAGCAGGGCGCCGATCCGCTCCAGCCCCATGCCGGTGTCGATCGACTGCATGTCCAGTTCACGCATCGAGCCGTCTTCGAACTGCTCGTTCTGCATGAAGACGTTGTTCCAGATCTCGATGAAGCGGTCGCCATCTTCATCGGCGCTGCCGGGCGGGCCGCCCCAGATATGGTCGCCGTGATCATAGAAGATCTCGGTGCAGGGGCCGCAGGGGCCGGTCGGGCCCATCTGCCAGAAATTGTCCTTGGTCGGGATGCGGATGATCCTGTGATCGGCAAAGCCGGTCACCTTTTTCCAGATCTCGGCCGCCTCGTCATCGGTGTGATAGACGGTGACCAGCAGCTTGTCCTTCGGCAGGCCGAAGTCCTTGGTCAGCAGTTCCCAGGCGAAATTGATCGCGCCTTCCTTGAAGTAATCGCCGAAAGAGAAGTTCCCCAGCATTTCAAAGAAAGTGTGGTGGCGCGCGGTATAGCCCACATTGTCGAGGTCATTGTGCTTGCCCCCGGCGCGGACACATTTCTGCGCCGTGGTCGCGCGGACGTAGTCGCGCTTTTCCACCCCGGTGAAGCAGTTCTTGAACTGCACCATGCCCGAATTGGTGAACATCAGCGTCGGGTCATTGCGCGGCACCAGCGGACTGGAATCGACGACCGTATGGCCGTTGCGCTTGAAGTAGTCGAGGAAGGTCGATCGGATGTCGTTCAACGACGGCATGGGGACGGGCTCCGAAGTGCGCCGCGCGGGCGTTCTGCAATCCCGTCCCGTTTAACGGCCCAACCCGGCGCTGTCCACCTTCGCGGCGGATTTCCATGAAAAAGGGCGCCCATGGGCGCCCTTAGATTTCCAAGGCTTAGGATCAATTTGATCACATGTCGAGAACTTCGTCGTCCGACCCTGACTCGCTCATATGGAAGTCGAGCCCATTGGCGGCGCGGATCTTGTCCTCGATCTCCAGCGCGGTGGCCGGATTTGCTTTGAGGAAGTTCTTTGCGTTCTCGCGCCCCTGACCGATGCGCTCATCACCATAGGAATACCAACTGCCCGATTTCTCGACCACACCGGCCTTGACGCCGATATCGATCAGCTCGCCGGTTTTCGAGATGCCCTCGCCATACATGATGTCGAATTCGACCTGCTTGAAGGGCGGCGCGACCTTGTTCTTCACGACCTTGACGCGGGTCGTATTGCCCACGACCTCATCCCGGTCCTTGATCGAGCCGGTGCGACGGATGTCCAGACGCACCGAGGCGTAGAATTTCAGCGCATGGCCGCCGGTGGTGGTTTCGGGGCTGCCGAACATCACGCCGATCTTCATGCGGATCTGGTTGATGAAGATGACCATGCAGTTCGACCGGCCGATCGAAGCGGTGAGCTTCCGCATCGCCTGGCTCATCAGACGGGCCTGGGCGCCGACGGTGGCATCGCCCATATCGCCCTCGATCTCGGCCTTGGGCGTCAGCGCCGCGACCGAGTCGACCACAACAAGGCTGACCGCCCCCGAACGCACCAGCGTATCAACGATCTCCAGCGCCTGTTCGCCCGTATCGGGCTGGCTGATCAGCAGCTCATCGAGATTCACGCCCAACTTGCGCGCATATTGCGGATCGAGCGCGTGTTCGGCGTCGACAAAGGCGCAGACGCCGCCCTTTTTCTGCTCTTCCGCCACCACATGCAGCGTGAGCGTGGTCTTGCCCGAGCTTTCCGGCCCGTAGATCTCGACGATGCGGCCCTTGGGCAGCCCCCCAATCCCCAGCGCGATATCCAGCCCCAGCGAACCGGTCGAGGTGGCCTCGATCTCCATCGCGGAGGTATTCGCCCCGAGTTTCATGATCGAGCCCTTGCCGAACTGACGTTCGATCTGTGCCAGTGCGCTTTCCAGCGCCTTCTGCTTGTCCATGTCGCGCTTTCCGTTCAGGTCGAAGAGAGTTGCCGTCGCCATACCGGGGTCCTTATCCCATAGCCGCCGCCGAGGAGCAATCTTCGCATCCGCCGCGTGATGTTCTTCACTTGTTCCAATTATATGAGATCAAAAGGGGAACAAATCAACTCATTTCTGCACAAATTCAGCTTTTTCATCTTTGGGTTAATAGATAGTTTACGCGCGGGGCAGCAGACCCCGAAAAATGGGAAAGAGGCGGAAATGCTCGTTTTCTGGCATCAGCGACTGACCATGCTGGCCACTCCGAAGACCGGGACCACCGCCATCGAATCGGCGCTCGAATCGATGGCCCATGTTGCAATCCAGCGTCCGCCGCAGCTCAAGCATGCTTCGGTGCGCAAGTATCACCGCTTCATCGCGCCCTGGCTGGAAAGCGTCGCCGGGGGCCCCTTCACCGTAATCGCCACCATGCGCGAACCCGTCGGCTGGCTGGGCAGCTGGTATCGCTACCGCCAGCGCGAGGATATGGGCGACGACCGCAAAAGCACGGTGGGGATGAGCTTTGACGAATTCGTCCGCCTTTACTGTTCGGACGATCCGCCACCGGCCGTGAACGTGGGCGCGCAGGCGCAGTTTCTGGCGCCAAAAACGGAAAAGGGCATCGAGAAGGGACTCGACCACCTGTTCCGTTATGAAAAAATCGAAGATCTGATCAATTTCCTCGAAGACCGTTTGAATTGCGAGATCATCCTGCCACGGCTGAATGTCTCGCCCGCGGCCTCGCTTGATCTTGCGCCCGAAACCGAGCGCAAGCTGCGCAAGTTCGCGGCAAAGGATTTTGAGCTCTACGACCGGCTCTGTCAGGCGGGGGGCTGATACTGCCTCAGTGCAATTGCCCCTGCACGGTTTCGGTAAGATCTGTCAACGAAAACGGCTTGGGCAGGAAAACTGCGTTCGGCACCCGGACCTGCATGTCGCTCAGACAGTCTTCGGCATAGCCGGAGACAAAGATAACCCGCACGTTCGGGCGCCGCTCCAGCGCCTGTCGCACCCAGCTTGGCCCGTCCATACCGGGCATCACCACGTCCGTGACAAACACGTCAACCTCCAATGCCTCGTCTTCAAGCGTCGCAAGCGCCGCCTCGGCGCTGTCCGCCTCAAGCACGGTATAGCCGCGCATCCGCAGCGCGCGTGAGGCAAAGGCGCGAACCGGCGCCTCATCCTCGACCAGAAGCACAACGCCTCCATCGCCCTTGCGCGGGGGCGGTCTTCGGCTTGCCACAGGTGCGGGGGCCTCGGCCGGTAGGGAATGGATCGGAAAATAGAGGTGAAAGACCGTGCCAAGCCCGATTTCACTGTCCACGAAGATGAAGCCGCCGGACTGTTTGACGATGCCATAAGCCGTTGAAAGGCCGAGACCCGTGCCCTCGCCCACGCGTTTTGTGGTGAAGAAAGGTTCAAACACCTTTTGAAGCCGCTCGGGCGGGATGCCGCAGCCGGTATCCAGCACCCGGATCACGGCATAATCCCCGGCCGGAACCAGCGCCCGGTCCCGCCGCAAATCCTCTTTCAAGGTCAGCGCCTCGGTCTCGATCCGGATCGTGCCGCCCTCGGGCATGGCGTCACGGGCATTGACCACGAGGTTCATCACCACCTGTTCCAGCTGCCGCCGATCGGCGCGGATCGCCCCCAGATCAGGCGCATGGGCGAGGCGCAAGGTAATGCGTTCGCCGACCAGTCGATTGAGAAGATGGGTCAGGTCGGCCAGCACGTCCTCAAGGTCCAACCTTTCGGGTTTGAGCGTCTGCTTGCGCGAAAAGGCCAGCAATTGCCCCACCAGACTTGCTGCACGGTTGGCGTTCTGATGGATCTGCACCAGATCGGCATATTCCGGATCATTGCGGTCATGGCGCAGAAGAAGCAGGTCACAATGGCCCGAAATCGCGGTCAGCAGGTTGTTGAAATCATGTGCAACGCCCCCTGCGAGCTGGCCGATGGCCTGCATTTTCTGGCTTTGGACAAACTGCGCCTCAAGCGTCTTGAGGGCCGTGGCATCATTCAGCACGGCAAGGATACTGGGGCGTCCGGCCTCGACAATGCGACGCAAATGGACCTGGTAGAAAACATCCGCCTCGGCCTGGCGCAGACGCAGCACTTCGGCTCCTGCCGGGATGCGTTCGGCCAGGACATCGCCCAGCCAGTCGCTGACAGACCGTCCGAGGCCTTCGAACAGGTCGCGGATGTCTGGCGTGGCTTCAGATGAAAGGTCGAGCGCTTCGCGCGCGGCCCGGTTGGCAATGCGCAGGCGACCGTCGCCCGCGAACTTGATCAAGGCGACCGGCACATGTTCGAAATCTGTCAAGGCGCTGTCGCTTGCCATGCTGGGGGGCAATGGCAGCAGATAGATCTCCCTCCGCTCGCCTGGACCCTCGACCTCGGCCAGAATGGCGCGCACCGGACCATCAAGGGCCGAAACCTGCACCTCTTCGCCCGATCGGAGCGGAAGGGTTGCAAAGATTCGGTCCAGGTGGCGCGGCCTGCCCCCCACCAGACGGCGCAGCGCCTCATTGCTGAACAGGATGACACCGGCCTTGTTGGCCACCAGCATGGGCAGGCTGAGATTTTCAGCACCGCGCCCTGCCCCCGTCCGATCCTGAAACTCATCAAGCCGCCACAGAAACCGACGCGTCCCGATCCGATGCACGCAGAGCCGCATGTGCCCCTGACGTGTCACCACATCTTCGCGTGCGGCGCCTTGCAACAGCGCCCGGTTCTGCAGCCGGTAAAGGGTGGATGCGGGGCTGGCGAAATGATCCTGCAGCGTCGCCATCAGGGTCAGGCCGTCACGCCGACCAAACCGCGCCTCTGCCGCAGGGTTCTGGTAGCCGATCCGGCCCGACCGGTCGGTGGTGAAACAGGGGCTGTTGTCCTGCCCCATGAGCGCAGCCATGACCCGTGTCTGGCGCAATTGCGCCCAGTGGTCGGCCATGACAATGCCGCGCACGACCAGAATGAGCAGGCACAGCGTCAGCCCGGTCAGTGCTGCGGCATGGCGCAGCGCAGCGTCATCCGTCAGCAGCATGGCCGCCACCGCGATCATCACCGCCCCCAGAAGCAGACCGATCTGACCGGAAACCCCCTGGGCCGCCGTCACCACGGCCGAGGTCCAGCCGCCCCCCCGGGGGTTCGCGCGCGAATCTGCGGGGGTGCCCGCCATGCCTCGGCCTCCTGATACCATCCGGGGCCATTGCGCCTTGAAAAGGTTAATTGCCCGTTAATGGCATCCTGAAAAATCCGCGCAGATCATTCAACCTTTAGGTGTTTCTCTGCAGCACCGCGACATAAAAGCCATCGCCACCGTCCAGCGGCGTCAGACGCCGATCCTGGTGCAGGCTCCAGCCCGGCTGCCGGGCCAGAAAGGCGTCAATCTGACCGCGGTTTTCAGCCGTCAGCAGCGAACAGGTCGCATAGCCAAGCCATCCCCCCGCCCGCACCAGACCTGCGGCGCGGTCCAGAATATCAGATTGAATCTTCAGGAGATTTTCAAGCTTTTCGGGGGTGATCAGCCATTTCCCCTCGGGCGCGCGGCGCCAACTGCCCGACCCGGAACAGGGCACATCGGTCAAGACCAGATCAAACGGTGCCTGCCGGTCCAGATCGGCGCTTTGGGACAGGGTCACACGCACCCCGGCGCGTGTCGCGCGGGCTGGCAGATCGCGCATCCGCCGCGGATCGGCATCATGGGCAAACAGCCGCAATTTCGCGCGCCCCGCCATGGCGAGCGTCTTGCCCCCACCCCCGGCGCAATAATCCAGCACCCTCATACCCTCGGTCAGCGGCAGCGCCTCGACCACGGCCTGAGAGGCGGCGTCCTGCAGCTCGACCCGACCCTCGGTAAAGGCGGCCAGCGTCTGCACCTTGCGGGGGTTCGTCATCACCTCAAGCGCGGTTTCGGCCAGCGGATGGGGGCGGGTCTCCACACCTTCCGCTGCCAGTTCGGCCTGCACAGCCTCGCGCGTGCTGCGCGCACGATTCACCCGCAGGAACACGGGCGCGCGGTGGCGCATCGCCGCGGCAATCGGCGCCAAATCATCGCCAAGGTCTTGTTGCAACTGAGGAAAAATCCAGTCGGGCAAATCGAGCGCGGCAGCCCCCGTCGGCGCAGCCCCAGCGTCTTCTGGTCCAATGGGTGCCGGCGCGTGGCCTTCACCGGTAAAGAGCGGCGCGGGGTCCACGCCCGCGGTTCGCAAACCGCCAAGGATCAGCCCGCGCCCGGTTTCGCCCCCGCCCAGCACCGCATGGCTGCGACGGCACCGCAGCGCATCAAACACCAGATCACGGATGGCATTGCGGTCACCCGAACCGGCAAAGCGGCTGGCCCGCGCCCAGTTGACCAGCGCCTGTTCGGCGGGCGTGCCGCCCAGAATGCGGTCCAGAATGGCCATGGCGGCGGAAAGGCGGGCGGCGGGTGTCATGCCTTACGCTCCTGCAAAGTATTGCCGCCATCGACGACAAGGGTGGTTCCATTGACATAAGCGGCCTCGGCCGAAGCCAGAAAGCGGACGCAGGCCGCGACCTCGGCCGGGGTTCCGGCGCGGCCCGGCGGCGTCGCGGCGGCGGCGCGCAGTTCTTCGGGGGTTGAGGCCTCGGTCGCAATCCAGCCCGGCGCCACGGCATTGACCGTAACGCCCTGCCGCGCGACCTCGAGCGCAAGCGCATGGGTCAGCCCGACCATCCCGGCCTTGGCGGCGGAATAGGCTGCCTCACCGGGGTTCGACACACGCGGCCCGGTGACAGAGGCCATCATCACCACCCGCCCAAACCCCGCAGCCAGCATGGCGGGCAGGAAGGCATGGGTCACGCGAAAGGCGGTGTGCAGGCTGACATCCACTGCGCGCAGCCAGCCGTCTTCGGTCAGATCGGTAAAGGCAGTCTGTTCGGCGGGCTGCGAAAGGCTGCCCATGCCGGCATTGTTCACCAGCACCGACACCGGGCCGACGGCATCGCGCAACTGCAGCACCTGTGCCGGGTCGGTCAGATCGGCGATATGGGCGGTGACATCCAGCCCCTCGGCCCGCAATTCGGCGGCGCGGTCATGGATGCGGGCGGAGGTGGCGCAGATCGCCACCGCATCCCCGGCCGCAGCAAGCGCACGGGCCACGGCGATGCCGATACCGCCCGGCGCCCCTGCGCCTGTCACCAATACCCGCCGCTGCGCCATGATTGCCCCTATCAACCGAAGCCGGACCCATACCTGACGCCAAAGACCCCGGTCAAGCAAGCCCGGGGAAAAGTGCATCGAAACAAGGATCTGGAGAAGTCTGGAGGCGGGTACCGGAATCGAACCGGTCTTCACGGATTTGCAATCCGCTGCGTAACCTCTCCGCCAACCCGCCGTTCCTTCGAGGTAACAGGCGTTTAGCGCGACGGGCGACCAAGCGCAAGACAGGTTTCACATAATCTTGGCCTTTTCCTATTCCTGCCGCACATAGCGCCCCGGCGCGGGGTCGAGCGGGGCATAGCCCAGATCGGCGCGGCCCATGGGGGGCGGTGCGATGGGGGCGCCGCCGTCCTGTCGGACCAGCCAGTCAGCCCAGGGGGCCCACCAGCTTCCGGTTTGGCGCGGCGTCGCGGCGGCCCAATCCTCGGCTGCGGGGTGATGGTCGCCGGGGCGATGCTGCATCAGCCGGAACGAGGCGCGCGGATTGCCCGGCGCGGCGACGATCCCGGTGTTATGCCCGCCGGACACCAGCGCAAAGCTCACTTCACCCGGCAAGGCCCAGGTCAGCTTGAAGACCGAATGCCAGGGCGCGATGTGATCGGCCTCGGTTGCTACGGCGAAGACCGGCAGGTCGATGTCTTGCAAAAAGACCGGTGCGCCGCCTGCCTCCATCCGCCCTTCGGCCAGGTCATTGTCCAGAAACATCCGGCGCAGATATTCGGAATGCATGCGCCAGGGCATCCGCGTGGCATCGCGGCTCCAATCCCCCAGGTCGGTTTCGCCGTCGCGTTCGCCCAGCAGATATTCCCGCACCATGCGCGACCAGATCAGATCCTGCGATTTCAGCAACGAGAAGGTCCCCGCCATCGCCGTCTTGTCGAGATAGCCGTCGAGCCACATCATGTCGTCGAGCAGGGCAAGCTGCGCCTCGCTGGTGAAAAGCGTGAGCTCCCCGGCCTCGGTAAAGTCGACCTGCGCGGCCAGAAGGCTGAGCGAGGCGAGCCGCCGGTCCCCCTCTCGCGCCATGGCGGCGGCGGCCACCGTCAGCAGCGTCCCCCCCAGACAATAGCCCAGACCATGCACCTGCGCCGCCCCGGTGATCGCCGACACCGCATCGAGCGCGGCCATGACGCCCAGTTTGCGATAGTCCTCAAACCCAAGATCGCGGTCTTCGGGGCCGGGGTTCTTCCACGAGATGCAGAAGACGGTGAACCCCTGCCCGACCAGCCAGCGGATGAGCGACTCCTGCTCCGAAAGATCAAGGATGTAATATTTCATGATCCAGGCCGGCACGATCAGCAGCGGCAGGGGATGCACCTGCGCGGTGGTGGGGCTGTACTGGATCAGCTCGATCAGACGGTTGCGATAGACCACCTGCCCCGGCGTTGCGGCCAGATCGCGGCCCAGCTTGCGCTGGGGCGCGGGGTGCTGCCCGGTCAGGGAACTGGCCATATCCTCCAGCCAGAACCCCGCGCCGCGGATCAGGTTCTGCCCGGATTCGGCCTGTGTGCGCGCCAGCACCTGCGGGTTCGTCAGCGGGAAGTTCGAGGGCGCCACCATGTCGAGCCATTGGCGCGCATAGAATTCCACCAACCGCTCATGCCGCCGCTCCACGCCGGGCACATCGGTGGTGGCATTGTGCCACCATTGCTGCGCCAGAAGAAAGCCCTGCGACCAAGCTGCAAAGGGCTGTGCCTGCCAAGCAGGGTCAAGGAAACGGCGGTCCTGTTTCAAGGGCGCAATGGCGCCCGCCCCATCGCCGCCAGACGTGGCCGCAGTCAGGCGCTGCCATTTCCGCGCGAATTTCCAGGCGAGTTCGGCCTGTTTCCCGGGGCTGATCGCCAGATGGGCGGCCCAATCCGCCCAAGCGAGCCCCAGCGCGAGCGGCGAAAGCCCCAGCGCCGCGCGGCCCATGCGGGCATGGAACAACCGGTCAATTGTGCGGAAAGCCTCTTCCGCCGCCTGTTTCTCAGGGTCGTGCTGGGGGGCGGCCGACAGCGGTGCCTCTGCCACGCCCCGTCGGCCGGTTTTCATGGGATCACCCCACCTTGCCGGTGGCCACCTTGGCGAGAGCTGCAGTTTCCTCACCCGCGTTACGCATCGCCTGTTCGGCAATTTCGCCCACCGATTTCGCAAGTTTGGTGGTTTCGGCAGTATAATCGCTCAGCGCGTGCTGCCAGAATTCCGACCAGAGATTGAGGGCCGCAGCAGGATCGCGCAGTGTCGAGAGTTCGGCCAAAAGGGCGCGGTCGCGTTCCATCCGGTCTTTCACGAAACCGAGGATTTCGATGTTCTGGCGCAGCAGCGCCTCGGCCATGCGCGCCTGCGGCCGCATCAGCAGCGTCGCGTCCAGGCTGGGCAGATTCATCCATGCGGCCATCTTGTCCGTCGCAGTCATGTCCTCACCTCCATCATCATGATGCAGCGCAGCGTAACACTGCTGCGGCGCGGCGTCATTGATCTTGCGCAAGCTTGGGCCGGGAAAATGCAAAAGGCCCGGCGCTTAGGCCGGGCCTTCCGGAATTTCGGCAAGGATCAGCCGATGTCGATCACGACCATGCCACCGTCCAGCCGCGCGGGATAGGTGCGCAGGTTCACGCAGGCGGGCAGACGCTTGGCCTCACCGGTGCGGATGTCGAAAACGCCGGAATGTTTCGGGCATTCGATTTCATAATCCATCACCATGCCATCCGACAGATGGATGGCTTCATGCGTGCACAGACCATCGGTGCAGAACACCTCATCGCTGGCCGAGCGGTAGACGGCATAGGTGCGGCCGGCGTGGTCGAAGCGGGCAACACCCTCGCTTTCGATGCTGTCAAGGCTGCAGGCGGGGATCCAGGGCATGATCAGGCTCCTTTCCGGATGGCGGCCGCATTGGCGCGGGCCTTCTTCTTTTCGTAACGCGCCTGCATGCGGCGCTCTCCTTCCGGGGAACCGTCGTGCCAAGACCCGAAAAGCTTGTCCAAAGGCACAAGCCCGTCACCGAAATTCACATCAAAATGCTTGTGATGCAGGTAGTGGGCATAGGCATGGCTGTCGATCGCCGTCTCGGGGCCAAGCTCCATCTTGTCGAAACCGATATGGCCGACGACCGCGCCGAAGCCCGCGTAATGCAACTGATAGAGCGCGAGCAGCGGGTTCGACGGCAGCACCAGATGCCAGAGCGCCACGGCGAAATAGGCCAACGCCTCTACCGGATGCATCGACAGCGACGACCAGGGCGACGGGTTCACCGAATTGTGGTGCACCGAATGGACCCATTTATAGAGCGGCTCGATATGGATCAGCCGGTGGATGACGAAGAAATGCGCCTCATGGATCACCGGCACCAGCAGCGCCACCAGCGCGAGATAAACCGGGTTTTCCGCGAATGAGAGCCAAGGCACATAGCCATTGGCATAGGCATAAAGAAAGCCCACCTGCACTGCCGTCCAGCTGGGCAGGCCCACGCCAAAGCAGCGCAGAAAATTGTCGAGATTCTGGCTGCGGAACCAGAAGGCATCTGACGGCTGCTCGGACGGCCATTTGGCGTTGTATTTGAACCGCGTCCCCTGACCGCGCTGCACGTAAAGCCGCAGCTCGAACAGGCCGTAGAACACGAAAACCGCCGCCGCATTGACCGCGAAAAGCCATAGCACCCAGCCCCAAGCCAGCGTCTGCATCACCATCCGGTCGGGGATGATCCAGTGCCACCAGACCACGGCCGAGGCCGCGAAAAGCAGGTTCCACGGCAGGAAATACCCCGGCAGCCAGGCCAGAACCTTGAGCGGGTTCGGCGGCAACGCCCAGAAGGGGGCAATTTCCAGATGGGCATCAGGCGCCCAATCGCCGCGCTTGTTGCGCTTGCCGAATTTCAGATCGTCCATGATGCCCTCAGATCGATTGTGCCAAGGTTTCTAGCCGGTCCAGCTCTGCCGGGTCCATCCCGACCTGATGGTGCGGTTCGGGGTAGGTGCCGCCCTCGACATCCGCCGCGAAGGCGCGGAAGGCCGCCACACGCTGCGCCTGCAACCCGGCCTCAAGTGCCAGGAAATCGGCGTATTTCTTGGCGTGGCGCGGGTAATGCCCCGCATGGGTCCCCAGCACGTCCGAGCTGAACAGATATTGCGTATCGCAGGCCGACCCGCAGCCCATCCCCATCGTGATCAGCGGCGTGCGCCGGGTGATGAGATCCGCCAGCGGCACCGGCACGACCTCAACCTCGACACAGGCCGCGCCCGCGTTTTCCAGATCCTTCACCGCGCGCAGGACGCGCAGCGCCTCATCGGCGGTCTTGCCGATGGCGCGGTAATTCGTCCAGGTGGCGCGGTTCGGCACCAGCCCGACATGGCCCGTCACCGGAATCGCCTCGGCGGCCATGGCCTCGATGAACCGGGGCGAATGGGAACAATAGACACTGTCTGCCCCACGGCGCAGCAGCTCAAACCCCAGCCGCACAGCCTCATCCGGGGTGGATACCGCGCCATGCGGCATCCCCGCCGAGAGGAAGGCATGGGGCACCGCCGCGCGGATCGCCTCAAAGTTATGGTCAGGCTCGCAAGAGAGGATGACAATCCCCGCCTCGACCGCCGCTGCGGCCTCGGCCGCGCTGTCGACATGAAGTTGAAGCCATTTCTGCTGCCCCTTGCGGCTGTGCAGATCGTAAACCGTGATGCGTCGCGCCATGTTGGTCCCTCCGTCGTTGACGCAGGGATAAAGCCGCTTCGGTCAGGATGCGCGGCTTTCCTTGATCAGATCACATCAAGTCCGTCAGATGTTTTCCGGTGTGATCGTGACAAAGCGGATGGGCGGGTTCGCCACCGGCCCGGGCAAAAGCCCCAGACGGGCCAGCATCAGATCCATCGCCCGCCGCGCCTGCGCCTCGGGCACCTGATCCAGCACCACCGACATGATACCTTGGCGCAGGGCGCAGGCACTGCGCTCGGTCAGCTCATGCCCGATGTAGAAAGGACGTGCAGCTTGGGCGCGCAGCACCGCCGCCACCGCGCCGTTGGCCCCGCCGGAATTGTAGATCCCCGCCAGATCGGGCCAGCGCCGCAGCGCCTGTAGCACCAGATCGCCCGCAAGCTGCGCCTCATCCCGCGCGAACAGCACCTGCACGAAGGGCAGATGCGCGGGGCCATGCGCCTGCAGATAGTCGGAAAACCCACGGATGCGATCACGATGAACCTGGTAGATCTGGCTATGGCAGAGGGCGACGACCGGCCCCCGCCCCTCGGCCATGCGCGCCATCAAAAGCCCTGCCATGCGCCCGGCCGCGTAATTGTCGATCCCCACATAATCGGCGCGCGGGTCGGCGCGGGTCACGATCTGCACCACCGGAAGGCCACCCCCCTGCACCTGAACCAGCGCAGCCCGAATCGACGGATGATCGGGCGCCACGATGATCAACCCGGACCGCGGCGCAGGCGGGCGCAGGATGCGGGCGACAATCGATTCGGGGGCATGTTCCTCCATGAAGGTGCGATGGACGGAGACCGACGGGTCCAGCGTGGCCGCGATCCGTTCAAAGGCCTGCGACAGGCGGCTGAAAAATGTGGCCTCAGGGCGCACGAGGATGACCTCGATCCGCAAAAGCCCGCGATGGGCTTCGGGCAGGCGACCCGGCCAGTCCAGCGCACGGGCAGCGGCAATCACGCGTTTCGCGGTTTCGGGGCGCACGCCGCCGCGCCCGTTCAGCACGCGTTCCACCGTGGCCGTACCGACGCCGGCGCGCAGGGCAATCTGCTGGAAGGTCGGTTTGGGCATGGGATGCTCGGCTCTGATGGATCTCTGTCGCAGGCCACCTTGGGGCAGGCAAGCGGAAAGAGGCCGCCCCCTCGACCCAAGTTGCATTGACGCGGCCCCCCCGATCTGCGAAGCGACCCTCCGCTTGAAGATGAGGGCATCATGCAGGACAAACCGCTCGACCGCACCGAGCAGGAGCTTTTGGCTGTCATTGAACGGATGTTCGCCGCAGGCGGCCCGGTGGATCGCAACCGGCTTTCGGTGGAAGCGCGCGGCAAGGGGTTGGAAGTGTCGCGCCCGCTGGCGCGGCTGAAGGCACTTGGGCTGGTCGAGGAATATGACCGCAAGCCCTTTGTGCTGTGGCGCATTTTCGGGGCCAAGACGGTCACGCTGCTGCGCCCGGTGGTGCCGGTGGCCGAGACACCCGCGCCGGACGCCGCACCTGAGACCGTGGCTGAAGTCGCCGCCGAAACCCCGGTGATCGAGACCGCTGCACCGGTGATCGACGCTGAGCCGCCGGTATCCGAACCCGTGGTCGAACTGGCGCCGATCCCGGCGCCCGAACCCCTGCCGATCCCCGAACCCCTGCCCGAGCCGCCCGTCACCGAGCCAGAGTCCCTTCCCGAACCGGACCCCGCGCCCAAACCGATTGAGCTGGCCCCCGGCCTGATCGTCGATGCCGCGCCCCTGCCCGCTTCGGCTCCGCGCCCGGCACCACCCAAGCCCGTGCGGACCCCGGTCGGCTTTGCCGAGGATCTGGGCGGCGCACCAATGGCCATGGCCGCGCCCCCCGCCGCCATTGACCCCGATGTGATGGATGGCCTGCGCGAGACGCTGCAGGTGCTTGGGTTCGAGTTGACCATCGCAGGCGAGGCGCTGATCGCCCATCGGATGGCCAGGGGCGCCACGGCGGGCGAGGCGCTCTGCCAGGTCGTGCTTTTTGCCGTCGCCCATGCGCTGCGCCATGATACCGATGGCGAGATTCAGGCCATGGGTCTTGAGGATTACACGGTCGAGGTCATGCACGAGCTGGAAAAGCTGCGCGACGCGGGCGAGATCGGGCCGGAACCCTTCGAGGCTGATATGCGCGCGCTCTGGTCGCTGGTGCGCGAAAGCGAGGATCGCATCGCTTTTGCCGATCAGCTGCTGCTGGACCCGGTCGGGGGTGCGGCGCCGCCTGCGCTTTTGCCCGAAGACCTGCGCCGCCCCGACGCCTGATCGCGCCGAGACTGCAAAGAAAAACGCCGGGACCGCAAGGCCCCGGCGTTTTTCAATGGGACAAAGGCCAAGGCCCCCGCCCCCCAACCGATCCGATCAGCCGATACGGTAATTCGGGCTTTCGCGCGTAATCTGCACGTCATGAACGTGGCTTTCCTTCAGACCCGCGCCGGTGATCCGCACGAAATTGCAGTTCTGCCGCATCTCGGCCACCGTGCGGTTGCCGGTATAGCCCATCGCGGCACGCAGGCCGCCAACCATTTGGTGCAGCACCGTGGCGACGGACCCCTTGTAGGGCACCTGCCCCTCGATCCCTTCCGGCACCAGCTTGTCCGAGGCCGCGTCCTTCTGGAAGTAACGGTCGGCCGAGCCGCGCGCCATGGCGCCAAGGCTGCCCATGCCACGATAGGATTTGTAGCTGCGGCCATTCCACAGGATGACCTCGCCGGGGCTTTCATCGGTGCCGGCAATGGCCGAGCCCACCATGGCGCAGGACGCACCACCCGCGATGGCCTTGGCGAAATCGCCCGAGAACTTGATCCCCCCATCGGCGATGACCGGAATATCCCCGGCCGCGGTGGCGCTGTCCATGATCGCGGTCAGCTGCGGCACGCCCACACCGGCGACGATCCGCGTGGTGCAGATCGACCCCGGACCGATCCCCACCTTGACCGCATCGGCCCCGGCATCGATCAGCGCCCGCGTCGCGGCCCCGGTGGCCACGTTGCCCGCCACCACCTGCACCGACCCGGACAGCGCCTTGATGCGTTCCACCGCGCGGGCCACGCCCTCGCTATGGCCATGGGCGGTGTCGATCACGACCATGTCCACCCCGGCCTCGATCAGCGCCTGGCTGCGCTCAAACCCCGCATCCCCCACGGTCGAGGCCGCGGCCACGCGCAGGCGCCCCATGTCATCCTTGCAGGCATGGGGGTTCAGCACCGATTTCTCGGTATCTTTCAGTGTCAGAAGACCCGTCAGCTTGCCCTTGCCATCGGTCACCAGCAGCTTTTCGATCCGGCGGGCCTTCATCAGGCTGATCGCCTGCGCCCGGTCGGCCGGTTCCTGCAGGATCGCCAGATTGTCCGAGGTCATCATCACGCGGACCGGCGTCTTGTCATCGCTGGCAAAGCGCATGTCGCGGTTGGTCACGATCCCCACGACCCGCCCGTCGGCATCCACGACCGGAAAACCGGTGACGTTATAGCGGTCCTGCAGGGCTTTCGCATCAGCCAGTGTCTGATCCGGCGTCAGCGTGATCGGCGCATAGACGATGCCGCTTTCGAAGCGCTTCACGCGGCGCACTTCGCGGGCCTGGGCCTCGATGTCGAGATTGCGGTGGATCACCCCGATCCCCCCGGCCTGGGCCATGGCGATGGCCATGCGGGCCTCGGTCACGGTGTCCATGGCCGAAGACATCAGCGGGATGTTCATGCGGATCTGCTTGGTCACATAGGTCGAAGTGTCGGCATCAGAGGGGAGCACGTTGCTCGCCGCCGGAACCAGAAGCACGTCGTCAAAGGTGAGCGCCTCGCGAATCTCCATGGGAGCCTCCTGAACGGGTCGATGGAAGGGATCGTTTGGCGGTTCCCTGTTTCATGCCCCGCGCCCAAGCGCAAGCCGAAATCGCCTTGTTTCTACCGCTTTCGCCGCGGGGTGCAGGGTCCGTTTGCGCCGTCACCTGATCGCGGAGCGGCTTGAACCGCCCTGCCCGCGCCGGGCCGGATCGCCGCAGTTATCAAAAACGCCACCTATACCCACCACGGCCAGATGGGCGTGGCCCGCCATGAGGCGGGCGCCCGCATCGACGTCTTTCGCCCCTCTGACGGGATGGCCTGCCCGATCCGGCCGACCATGAAGCACGGGTGGCCTGGGGCGGCGAAGAAGCCGCGCATGCGAACCACGCGGCACCCAGCGGCGCCGTTGCCGATGCGCTGGGGTGATGATCGCGCGCGGGTTCGTGGCGACCATCCCGCGGTGATCAGGCCTCGGCCGCGTTGGTGCGCGCGGCAAGGCCGCCCTTCATCCAGGCCACCAGTACCCGCACCACGACATAGGGGATGAAGCCCATCCCGAAGGCCAAGATCATCGCCCCCGTCACATCCAATTGCAACGCGAACAGCGCCCCCGCCAGCGCCGCCAGCGGAAAGGTAAAGGCCCCCCACAGCGCCGAAAACCCGCTGATGACCATGTGACGCGCCCCGAACAGCAATGCCAGCGCGATCAGCGCCGCCACAACGCCAAAGCCGATGGCGACCTGCCACAGCCCCAACCCCGCCGACACCGTCGCCAGAAGGCTTGCCGGCGCAAGATGGATGGCCAGAAGCGGACGCAGCGGCGCAGGCGGCACCCGCGTCACGATCTGCCAGAGCGACCAGAGCCAGATCGCCACCGCTATCGGACCCGTCAGCCAGACCAGACCGGTCGCAAGCTGGGTCAGACCCAGCGGTACGGCCGAAAGCCCCCCGATGATGAAGCCCGCGAAATGCAAATGCCAGACCGGCGTCACCTCGCGCCCCTCTTTCGGCGCCTGCAGGAAATGGCGGATCACCAGCAGGGCCAGCACCCCATGCAGCCCCAGCCCCGCCCAAAGCACCCCCTGCGCGACCCCGGCGTCATAAGGCACCATCACCGCCGCCACCAAGAGCGCCCCAAGGCTGCCCGCCGCCAGCCCGGCCCGGCCCGGCAGGGTCCGCAGGTCCTCGGCCACGACGCCGGGCCTTCGGCCGATCTTGACCGCATAGCCCACCGCCGCAAAGGCCCAGAGCGCGACCGCCACCCCCAACAACAGCTCGGCCGGTTCGGGCGGCAGGCCAAAGGCCTGCAACCCCCGCCGCAGCGCCAGCCCCAGCCCCAAAAGCCCCATCAGCGCCGGAAAGACGGCAGGCGGCATCCGCGCGAAGAGCCGGGGCTTGCGCGGCGGAAACTCCGGCGGCGGGAAGGACCGCGGGCGATAGCCGGCAGGGTCGGGACGCGGGTCGGACATGGGTACCTCATGAAACCTATGGGAGAAGGCGTAACCCATCCTGCAGCCTCAAAAAAGCCCCCCGCGCGCGACAGATCGTCCACGACATGCGCTGTCGCAAAGGAACAAGCCCCGGCCGCCCCCTCGGCCAAGAGTACCGGGCATAGGCCCAACAGAGAGAAAACATGTCTGCCAACAGCTATGACACCGGACGGCTCAACCTGCCCTTCGTCGGCATTTCGACCTTCGGCAAACGCCCTTACCAACCGGACTGGAGCAAGATCGACGCCGAGGTCGCGGTCATGGGGGCGCCCTTCGACTTCGGCACCCAGTTCCGGGCGGGTGCCCGCTTTGGCCCGCGCGCGGTGCGCGAGGCTTCAACCCTCTTCAGCTTCGGCCATGCGGGCGCCTATGACCATGAGGATGATTGCACCTATCTGGGCGGCGATGTCCGCATCGTCGATATCGGGGATGCCGATATCGTGCATACCGACACCGAAACCAGCCACGCCAATATCGAGGCCGGGGTGCGCGCGATCCTGAAGGCAGGCGCCCTGCCGGTGGTGATCGGGGGGGACCATTCGGTGAATATCCCCTGCATCCGCGCCTTTGACGATCAGGGGCCGATCCACATCCTGCAAATCGACGCGCATCTGGATTTCGTCGATGTGCGCCACGGGGTGCGCCACGGCCATGGAAACCCGATGCGCCGCGCGGCTGAGAAAGACTATGTGACCGGGATCACCGCCCTTGGGATCCGCAACGTCAGCTCGACCACGCAGGAAGGTTATGTTGCCGCGCGGGCAATGGGGGATGATATCCTCTCGGTGCGGCAGGTGCGGAAACTGGGCACCGAAGGGGTGCTGGCGCGCATCCCCAAGGGCGCGCGGATCTACGTCACCATCGATATTGACGGCTTTTGCCCCTCGATCGCACCAGGGACCGGCACGCCCTCGCATGGCGGGTTCCTCTATTACGAGGTGCTGGAAATTCTGCAGGGGGTCGCGCGCAACCATGATGTCGTGGGCATCGATCTGGTCGAGGTCGCGCCGGATTACGACCCGACGCAATCCACCGGCATCCTGGCCGCGCAGGTGTTGTTGAACTTCCTCGGCTTCATCTTCCACGCCCGCGCGCAACGCTGAACAAAGTATGGGGCGGCCCTTCCGCCGCCCCTTACCCTTAGCGATAGAGCAGCGAGCGGCCGTTGCTGAAGAGATGGATCTTCGACGGATCGGCGGTCAGCCGCACTGTCCCGTGCCGCAGATCGCGGTGGATGCCGGGCAGCTTGGCCACGACCTGACGGTCACCTTCCTTGCGGAAATAGAGCAGCGTCACCTCGCCCAGGGCCTCGGTGATCTCGACCTGCCCGGTGTAAAGCGCGGTGCCTTCCGTCGGGACCAGATCCTCGGGGCGCACGCCCAGATTGACCTTCAGCCCCTTGTCGCTGGCCTGGGTCGGAATCGCGGCCACAGCCTCGCCTCCGTTTTCAAGCCGGATACGGGTCTGGGCGCCCGTCTCCACGATCTCACCGGGCATGAGGTTCATCGACGGGCTGCCGATGAATTGCGCGACGAATTCGTTTTCGGGACGTTCATACAGCTCCAGCGGCGTGCCGACCTGGCTGATGCCGCCCCCGGCCAGCACGACGATGCGGCTTGCCAGTGTCATCGCTTCGACCTGATCGTGGGTCACATAGATCATGGTGCTGTCGGGCATCGCCTCTTTCAGCTGGGCAATCTCGATCCGCGTGGCCACGCGCAGCGCGGCGTCGAGGTTCGAGAGCGGCTCATCGAAGAGATAGACCTTCGGGTCGCGCACGATGGCCCGGCCGATCGCCACCCGCTGCCGCTGCCCCCCCGACAGCGCCTTGGGCAAACGTTCCAGATAGGGCGTCAGCTGCAGGATGCGCGCGGCCTTTTCCACCGCGGCGTTGATTTCGGCCTGCGGCTTCTTCGCCAGCTTCAGCGCAAAGGACATGTTTTCCCGCACCGTCATATGCGGGTAAAGCGCATAGGACTGAAACACCATCGCGATCCCGCGTTCCGAGGGCGGAACCTCGTTCATGCGGACGCCATCAATGGTGAAATCCCCCCCCGTAATCTTCTCCAACCCCGCGATCATGCGGAGCAAGGTCGATTTCCCGCAGCCCGAGGGGCCGACAAAAACGATCAGCTCGCCGGATTTGATGTCGAGATTGATGTCCTTGAGGACCTTCACCTCGCCATAGGCCTTTTCAACCCCGGACAGATTCAGCTTGGCCATGACTTCCCCCCTTCACACCTGGCGGGCAAGGCAGATCTGCCATGCCCCCAGGTTCACCCTGTTCTTGTCTGCAGGCTGGCTGCCCAGCTCTGCCCCGATCAGTTCCCATGCGCCCACGGGCAGCCCGATCTCTTGCGGCACCTCGGACAGGTTGAAGGCGCAGAAGATCGCGCCTGCCCCTGCACCACGGGTAAAGCGGATGACGCCGCCCTCGGCCACGATACCCGCCATGCTGCCGTCGCGCAGCACGGGATGGGCGCGGCGGAAGGCCAGGGCGCGGCGGTAATGTTCCAGCATCGAGGACGGGTCGCCCGTCTGCGCGGCCACGGACCGCGGCAGATGCGGCGCCGTCACCGGCAGCCAGCTGCGCGGAGCAGTGCTGAACCCCGCCAGCGCATTGTCGGTCTGCCAGACCATCGGCGTGCGCGCGCCATCGCGCCCCTTGAATTCGGGCCAGAACTCAATGCCATAGGGATCTTGCAGGTCTTCAAAGGCCAGCTCTGCCTCGGGCAGGCCCAGCTCTTCGCCCTGATAGAGGCAGAGCGACCCGCGCAAGCAGACCAGCAGCGCCGTATAGGTTTTGGCCGCTGCGTCCGACAGGTTCCAGCGTGTGATATGACGGACCGTGTCGTGGTTCGAATAGCTCCAGCAGGGCCAGGCATCGGGTGCGGCCGCCGCCATGCGGGCAAAGGTTTCCTCAACCCCCGTCGCGGTCAGGCGGCTGGGTTGCAGCATCTCGAACGGGTAGCACATCTGCACCTTGTCCCCGCCCGAGGTATATTCGGCCATGATCTCCAGCCCGCGTTGGGCATCGCCCACCTCGCCCACGGCCGCCGCGCCGTAGGGGTTCAGCACGGCGCGGAATTTCCTCAGGAATTCAAGGTTTTCCGGCTGGTTCTTGGAAAACAGGTGCAGCTGGTGGTTATAGGGATTCACCGAGGGCGCGATACTGTCGTTCCGCAGTTCGGGCGGCAGCGAAGGATTGTCGCGCAAGTATTTGTCGGCAAAGTAGAAATTTATGGTATCCAAGCGGAATCCATCCACCCCGCGTTCCAGCCAGAACTGCGCCACCTGCAGCAGCGCCTCTTGCACATCCGGGTTGTGCAGGTTCAGGTCGGGCTGCGAGGTCAGGAAGTTGTGGAGGTAATACTGCCGCCGCCGCCCGTCCCAGTGCCAGGCTGAACCGCCAAAGACAGACAACCAGTTGTTCGGCGCGGTGCCATCGGGTTTCGGCTCGGCCCAGACATACCAGTCGGCCTTAGGGTTGGTTCGGTCCATCCGGCTTTCGCGGAACCAGGGATGCGCGTCCGAGGTATGCGACAGCACAAGGTCAATCATCACCCGCAGGCCCAGATCATGGGCCCGCGCCACCAGCGCGTCAAAATCGGCCAACGTGCCGAACATCGGGTCGATGTCGCAATAATCGCTGACATCATAGCCGAAGTCCTTCATGGGCGAGGTGAAGAACGGGCTGATCCAGATTGCATCAGCCCCCAGGGCCGCGATGTGATCCAGCCGCGCGGTGATGCCCGGCAGATCGCCGATGCCGTCGCCGTTGCTGTCCTGATAGCTGCGCGGATAGATCTGATAGATCGTCGCGCCACGCCACCAATTCGGGTCTTTCGGAAGGGTCATTGTCGTCTCACTTCACCGAGCCGGCCAGCAGACCGCGCACGAGGTATTTTTGCATTGCGAAGAACACGGCCAGCGGCACCGCGATCGAGATGAAGGCCGAGGCGGACAGGATTTCCCAATCCCCCCCGCGCGAACCCATGAGGTTCAAAAGCGTGCCGGTCAGCACCATCTGATCCTCGGTCGTGCCAAGGAAGACCATGGCGACCAGCAAGTCGTTCCAGGTCCAGAGGAACTGGAAGATCGCGAAAGAGGCCAGCGCCGGAAAGGACAGCGGCAGGATGATCTTGGTGAAGATCTGGAAATCTGTCGCGCCGTCGACCTTGGCGTTTTCGATGATGTCGCGCGGCAGACCGGCCATGTAATTTCGCAAAAGGTAGATCGCGAGCGGCAGGCCGAACCCGGTATGGGCGAGCCAGACCCCCAGATAGCCTTTGCCGATGCCGATCATGTTGTGGAACTGCAGAAGCGGGATCAGCGCAAGTTGCAGCGGCACCACCAGCAGACCCACCACCGCCGCCACCAGCAGCGCCCGGCCCGGAAACTCCATCCAGGCCAGCGCATAGGCAGCGAAGGCGGCAATCAGGATCGGGATGATCGTGGCCGGGATCGACACCGTCAGCGTGTTCAGAAAGGCCTTGCCGACGCTTTGCCCCGGCGCGGGTTTGAACAGCACCGTGTCATAATTGTTCAGCGTGAACTGCGGCGGCGTGCTGGCAGTGGCAAAGACGCGCGGCATCCGCAGATCGGCCATCGTCTGTGTCGAAGAGAGCGTGAAGGCCCCCGTCTCGGTCACGGTCAGCGCCTCACCCGTGGGCAGGGCCGCGGTTTCGCCTGCCGCATAGGCCTCGGGGTCCTTGGAATTAAACCCCCAGCGGCTGATCGTGGCGCCCGCCCCATCAAAGAGCGTGCCGTCGATCACATAGACGCCGTCGCGCTGCACCTCCTCGCCCTTGAGACGGATCGCGGGCATCTGCGCCTCTTGCGTCGAGAGCGACCGCCACCACCCTGACGAGGCAATCTGGTCGGCGGTGCGGAAAGACGAAATGAACAGCCCCAGCGTCGGAAAGACCCAGAGCGCCACCAGAAGTGCGGCCGATAGATGAACCGCCCAGACCAGCGCGGGCTTGGAACCGGCGATGTTATCCATGAATTGCTCCTTTACGGTCGCAGATTGCGGGTCGGGCCATCTCAGCGCATCTCCTTGCGGGCGTTGTAGACGTTCCAGACCAGAATGGGTGTCACCAGCGCCATGATCACCATGGCCGCAGCCGAACCCACACCCCAATCCGAGGCCGTGAACAGCTTGTCATACATGTAATTGGCCAGAACCTGGCTTTCCCATTGGCCATTGGTCATGGCGCGGACGATGTCGAAGACCTTCAGCACCACGATGGTGATGGTCGTCCAGACCACGATGATCGTGCCCATGATCTGCGGCACCTTGATCTTGAAGAAGATCTGGAACGGATTGGCACCGTCCAGGATGGCTGCCTCGATCGTGTCCTCAGGCACGCCACGCAGCGCGGCAGACAGGATCACCATGGCAAAGCCCGACTGGATCCAGACCAGCACCGCCATCAGGAAAAAGTTGTTCCAGAACGGGATCTGCAGCCATTGCTGCGGCGCATCTCCCCCGAGCGCCAGATAGACCGCATTCAGGATGCCGATCTGGTCGGTCCCTGCGGGGCGCACGTCATAGATCAGCTTCCAGATCACCGAGGCGCCGACAAAGGAAATCGCCATCGGCATGAAAATCAAAGACTTGGCAATGCTGCCCCACCAGATACGGTCCGTCAGCTGGGCCGCCAGCAGGCCAAAAGCCGTCGAGGCCGCAGGCACCACCACCAGCCACAGGGCGTTGGAGCGCATCGATTCCCAGAATTTCGCTTCCGTCATCATCTGGGCGTAATTGGCACCACCGACGAAGGTCTCACCCGTCTTGTCATGCAGCGACAGCCAGAGCGTCGCAAAGACCGGATAGGCCAGATAAAGGCCAAGTGCGATCAGGGCGGGCAGCAGAAACAGCCAGGGCCGGATCATATTGGCGCGGTTGATGTTGCGCCCGGCCTGCGGTCCGCGTGCGGGGAACAGAACCTTGTCCAGCACGAGATTGGCAAAATAGAAATAACCGATACAACCGCCGACACCGACCACGATGGTCAGCACGGCTTGAAATGCGGGATGCATGTTCCCCCCTCCCTCTGATCGAACACGCGGTCGAAGCGCGGGCCCGGAACACCGGACCCGCGCGCCGGATCACTTCGGCCAGGCCGCGTCGATCTGGGCTGCCGCATCCGCCGCCGACTTGCCGCCAACGTAATCGACCATGCCGGTCCAGAAGCTGCCCGCGCCCACGGCGCCCGGCATCAGGTCAGAACCGTCAAACCGGAAGGTGGTGGCCGAGGTCAGCATCTCGCCCTGTTTCTTCAGCGCGCCCGAACCATAGAGTTCGGCATTCGCGCCCTTGAACGGGGTGACGAAGCCGCTTTGCGCCATCCAGACTTCGTGGGCGATCGGGGTTTTCAGGAAGTCGATGAAGGCCCGTGCGGCATCGCTGTCCTTGGTGATGAAGGCCAGGGTGCCTGCGCCCAGCACCGGGGTGCCGAGGTCCTTGGTGTCATCCGCCGGGAAGTAGAAGAAGTCGGCATCCTCACCCACCACGGTGCCTTCCGGGAAGAAGGACGGGATGAACGAGGCCTGACGGTGCATGTAGCACTGCGGCGGCGAGGCGAAGAGACCCTTGGGGCTGTCGCGGAAATCGGTCGAGGCCACGGCGGCGGCGCCACCGGCGACATATTTGTCATTCTTGGCGAACCAGCCGAATTCCTCAATTGCGCCCACAACGGCCGGATCGGTGAACGGAATCTCGTGGTTGACCCATTTGTCGTAGGTTTCGGGTGATTGGGTCCGCAGCATCAGGTCTTCGACCCAGTCGGTCGCGGGCCAGCCCGTCGCACCGCCCGACCCCAGACCGATGCACCAGGGGGTGCCGCCATCCGCCACGATCTTGTCGGTCAGCGCCTTCAGCTCGGCCATGGTTTTCGGGATTTCATAGCCCGCATCGGCAAAATTGTCGGGCGAATACCAGACCAGCGACTTCACGTCGGCCTTGTAGGGGAAAGCATAAAGGGCTTCTTCCCCGTCCTTGCCCTTGTAGGTGCCGAGCTTGGCCCAGTCGGCGCCCGCGGCATAGTTGTCTTCCAGCCATTTCTTCGTCTCGTCGCCCAGCGGCGCGATAAAGCCCTTGGCCGCCAGTTCCGCGATCAGGCCCGGCTGCGGCAGAATGGCGATATCGGGTGGGCTGCCCGCCTGGGTATCGACCATGATCTGCTGCTCGTAGCCTTCCGAGGACGAATAATTCACCTTCACGCCCGAAGCGGCGCTGAAATAGGCCAGCACCGATTCCACCAGCGCCTGATCCTCGCCGCGCCAGGGGCCGAAGATGGTCAGGCTTTGGCCGTCCAGATTGGTCGCCTCGTCATAGGCCTTGTAGCTGTCCCAGTTGAAGGCGCCTTCGCCGACAGGGAATTTCAGGTCCTGCGCAAAGGCACCGCCCGCTGACAGCGCCAGGACTGCTGCCCCGGCGAAGAGTTTCCGCGTCATGTCTTCCTCCCGTTTATTCGCTCCAACAGGCCGGGCTCCCGGTCCGGCCTGACCAAAGCGGGAATCGCGTTCAAACCGCTTTGAATGACCCCACTATGCGCGCAGCCCCCCTCAAGTCAACAAATCTCTGGACGCCCACCCCGACAAATCCTTGTTTTGCAATTCCAGAAACAACGAATTGCGGCGTTTTTTGACGGCATTGGGCTTTGACCTTGCGACAGGCTGCCGCTAAGATCAGCCAGAATTTGAAACGCTTTGGCCGGAACGATGAACCTCAAGGAGCTTGCGCGCAAACTCGATCTCTCGCCCACGACCGTCAGCCGCGCGCTAAACGGTTATCCCGAGGTGAACGAGGCCACGCGGGAACGCGTCGCGGCAGCGGCCAAACGCTACAATTACAAACCCAACACCCGCGCGATCCGGCTGGCCACGGGCCGGGCCATGGCGGTGGGCCATGTGATCCCCGTCGCCACCCGGCATGAGATCGTGAACCCCGTCTTCGCCGATTTCATCGCCGGCGCGGGTGAGGTCTATTCCCGTAACGGCTATGACATGCTGCTGTCGATCGTGCCGGACGACAATGAGGAACGCGTCTACCGCGAACTGAAATCGCGCGGCACCGTCGATGGCGTGATCCTCCATGCCCCCAATACGGAAGACCCGCGCATCCCGCTGCTGGTGGAACTGGGCATTCCTTTCGTGGTCCATGGTCGCGCCACCGGCACCGCGCCGCCCTATTCTTGGGTCGATGTGAACAACCGCCGCGCCTTCCTGCGGGCGACCGAATTCCTGCTGGATCTGGGGCATCGCCGCATCGGGCTGCTGAACGGTCTTGAAAAGATGGATTTCGCCATCCGCCGTCGCACCGGATATGAAGATGCTCTGGCCAGCCGCGGCATCCCGGCCGACCCCGAAATCATGGTCAGCGAAGAGATGACCGAGGCCGCGGGCTATCGCGCCACGCGCGCCATGATGGCACTGCCCAATCCACCGACGGCGCTTCTTGCGTCCTCCATCATCATAGGCTTCGGCATCCGGCGCGCGCTGGAGGATATGGGCCTTGCCATGGGGCGCGATGTCTCGGTCATCGTGCATGATGACGACCTGAGCTATATGCGCAATGGCGAGGATGTGCCGGTCTTTACCGCCACGCGGTCTTCAGTGCGCGAGGCAGGGCGCCGCGCGGCCGATATGCTGATCTCGATCATCACCGGCAAGGTTCTGGCCCCGCAGGAACAGCTGCTTGAGGCGGAATTGATCATCGGCCAATCCACTGGCCCCTGCAAAGGCTGACCCGCATGCTGCCGCCGCGCGCCTCTTTCCCGGAAGGGTTCCTGTTCGGGGTGGCGACTGCCGCCTATCAGATCGAAGGATCACGCTTTGGCGGCTGCGGGCCGTCGCATTGGGATACCTTCGCCGCGACCCCCGGCAATGTCGTGCGGGCCGAGGATGGCGCCACCGCTTGTGACCATTACCACCGCTGGCCCGAGGATCTGGATCTGATCCGCGCGGGCGGGTTTGACGCCTACCGCTTTTCCACCAGCTGGGCGCGGGTCATGCCCGACGGGCGCAGACCGAACCCCGAGGGGCTGGATTTTTACGACCGGCTCGTCGATGGCATGGTCGAACGCGGGCTGCGGCCGTTCCTGACGCTGTATCACTGGGATCTGCCTGCGGCGCTGGCCGATCAGGGGGGCTGGGCCAACCGCGACACCTGCCACCGCTTTGCCGATTATGCCGCCTGTGTGCAGGCCCGGATCGGGGACCGGGTGGCGACAACCGCCACCATCAACGAACCCTGGTGCGTGGCTTGGCTCTCGCATTTTCTCGGCGCCCATGCGCCAGGGCTGCGCGATATCCGCGCCGCCGCGCGGGCGATGCACCATATCCTGCTCGCCCATGGCCTTGCGATGGAGCAGCTACGCGCCGCGGGTCAGCGCAATCTCGGCATCGTGCTGAACTTTGACCATGCCACCCCCGCCAGCGATGCGCCCGGCGATCTGCGCGCCGCCGCCGTGCAGGATGCGATCTTCAACCGTTGGTTCATCGAGGCGATCACCCGCCAGACCTACCCGGCCGAGGCACTTGAAGGGCTTTTGCCCCACCTGCCTGCCCGCTGGGAGGCGGATATGGCCGTGATCGGCCAGCCGCTCGACTGGCTGGGGGTAAATTACTACACCCGCCACCTGCATGCCGATGCGCCCGGCACCGCATGGCCCGCCACGCGCGACGTGCCCGGCCCCCTGCCCAAGACGCAGATGGGATGGGAAATCTATCCTGAGGGGCTGGAACATTTCCTGACCCGCCTTGCGCGCGATCATGTGGGCGACCTGCCGCTTTATGTCACCGAAAATGGCATGGCGAATGCCGATCTTGCAGGCGTCGATGACGAAGGCCGCATTGCCTTTGTTGCCCGCCATCTTGAGGCTGCACAGCGCGCCATGGCCGGGGGCGCCAATCTGCGCGGCTTCTTCTACTGGTCGCTTCTGGACAATTACGAATGGGCCGAAGGCTATGACAAGCGCTTTGGCCTGGTGCATGTCGATTTCCGCACCTTGGCAAGAACCCCGAAAGCGTCCTATCACGCGCTTCGACGTGCGCTCGCGCACAACTGACCCCAATCGGTTGCTCTGGCCCGGCACCGCCCATGATACCCCGGAGGATAGCATGAGTGACACCCTTCCCGCGCTGGTTGCCGATATTGGCGGCACGAACACGCGCGTGGCCCTGGCCGATGGCAAGGTGATCCGCGAACAGAGCATCCGTCGCTTCCGCAATGCCGAATACAATGGCATCGATGAAGTGCTGGCCCGCTATATGGCCGAGGAAGGCATTTCCGACGTGGCCGGAGCCTGTGTGGCAGCGGCGGGTCCGCTGCGGCATGGGGCCATCGTCATGACCAATCTGCGCGATAGCGATGACCGCCCCTGGGTGATTGACGCTGGCCGCGTGTCGCAGGCCACGGGCGCCGATCACGTCGCCATCCTGAACGATCTGCAGGCGCAGGGTCAGGCGCTTGGCCATATCGCGCCCGAAAATCTGCGCCCCGTGGTGGCAGGCCCGGTTGAGGCCGGCGGGACGATGTTGGTTGTCGGGCTGGGGACGGGGGTCAATGCGGCCCCGGTGCATGAAACGCCCTGGGGGCGGATCGTGCCGCCCTCGGAATGTGGGCATGTGAACCTGCCCGCCCAATCGGATGAGGATTTCCGCCTGGTGCGCTTTATCGAGCATCTGCTGGATTCCCGCGGCGAAACCGCCCATGCCGGGGTGGAAGAGGTTCTGTCGGGCCGCGGGCTTGCCAATCTGCACAGCTTTGCCGCCGCCGAAGCGGGCGGCCAAAGCGAGGCGGCCTCGGCCGAGGTGCTGGCCGCCCTTGCTGCGGGGGATGCCACCGCCGCCCATGCTGCGCGGCTTTATACCCGGATCGTGGCCGAGATGCTGGCCGATCAGGCGCTGATCCATCTGCCCTATGGCGGAATTTACCTGATCGGGGGCATGTCGCTCGCCATGGCGCCGCATTTCGCGACCTTCGGGCTTGAGGCGCAGTTCCGCAAGCCGCGGCGCATCCCGCTGCTGCAGGGGGAATTCGCCATCACCGTGGTGGCCGACGATTACGCGGCCCTGACGGGCTGCGCGGTCTATCTGGAAAATGGCGGGCGCGGCTAACCACCCCACCCCGTAAAAATGAATAAGGCCCGCCACTTGGCGGGCCTTATTCATACCTTGGATGAAGATCAGCAGGCCGCCAGAACTGCCCGCTTGGTCAGCACCTTGCACAGATGGGCGCGATAGGCCCCCGTGCCATGCAAGTCCGAGATCATGTCATCGCCCGACAGGCTCAGCCCCTCGATCGCATCGGGCGTGAAGCTGGCCGAAAGCGCGGCCTCGGCCTCGGCCCAGCGGAAGACCCCGTCGTTCGAGGCCCCGGTGATCGCCACCCGCACGCCCGAGGCGAACTTGGCAACGAACACCCCCGTCAGCGCAAAGCGCGAGGCCGGTTGGTCGAACTTCACATAGGCCGCCTTTTCCGGGATCGGAAAGCGCACCTCGGTGATGATCTCACCCTCCTCGAGCGCGGTTGAGAACATGCCAAGGAAATAGTCATCCGCCGCGATCTGCCGGGCATTGGTGACAATCACCGCCCCCGACCCAAGCACAGCCGAAGGGTAACAGGCCGAAGGGTCATTGTTGGCAAGGCTGCCGCCAATGGTGCCACGGCTGCGCACCGCCGGATCCCCGATCCCTGCCGCAAGACAGGCAAGCGCGGGATAATGCGCCCCCGCCTCGGCCGCGACGGTGGCATGGGGCGTTGCCGCCCCGATATGCAGCCCGCTGTCCCCGCGGCAAACGCCCGTCATCTCGGCGATGCCGGTCAGGCTGACCAGCACATCCGGGGTGTTCAGACGCTGCTTCATGGTGGGGATCAGGGTCTGCCCGCCCGACAGGGCCACGGCCCCCTCGCTTGATAATGCCTTCACCGCATCCGCGATGCTGGAGGGTTTGACGAATTGGAAATCACGCATCGCAGCCTCCTTACGCGTTCATCGCCGCCCAGACGCGCGACGGCGTCAGGGGCATGTCGATATGGGTGATGTCGGTGCGCCCGGCGCGATGCAGGGCATCGATCACCGCATTCACCACCGCAGGCGGCGATCCGATGGCCCCGGCCTCACCACAGCCCTTCACCCCCAGCGGGTTGTGCGTGCAAGGCGTGCAGCAGGAATGATCGACCTTGAACATCGGCAGATCATCGGCCCGCGGCATGGCGTAATCCATGAAGGACCCCGACAGAAGCTGGCCGTTTTCATCATAGACGCAGTTTTCCAGCAACGCCTGACCAATGCCCTGCGCCAGACCGCCCTGCACCTGGCCTTCGACGATCATCGGGTTGACGATATTGCCGAAGTCATCCGCCGCGCTGAAGGCGAGGATCTGCACCTTGCCGGTTTCGGGATCAACCTCAACCTCGCAGCCATAGGCGCCCGAGGGATAGGTAAAGTTCGACGGATCATAGAAAGCCGTCTCTTCCAGCCCCGGCTCCATGCTTTCCAGCGGGTAGTTATGCGGCACATAGGCCGCCAACGTCACCCCCGTCCAATCGACCGATTTGTCGGTGCCGGCGACGCTGAACTTGCCGTCCTTCAGCTCGATATCGGCCTCGCTGGCCTCAAGCAGATGGGCCGCGATCTTCTTGGCCTTGTTGATGATCTTGTTCGTGGCCTTCACGATGGCCGATCCCCCCACGGCCAGCGAGCGCGAGCCATAGGTGCCCATGCCCATCGGCGTGTTCGAGGTATCGCCATGCACGATCTCGATCTGACTGGCATCCACGCCGATCATCTCGGCCACGACCTGGGCAAAGCTGGTCTCATGCCCCTGACCATGGCTGTGGCTGCCGGTAAAGACCGAAATCGACCCCGTGGCATTCACCCGCACCGTGGCGCTTTCATAAAGCCCCGCCCGCGCGCCCAGCTGCCCCACAAGGTTCGAGGGCGCGATACCGCAGGCCTCGATATAATGGGCGATGCCAAAGCCGCGCAGCTTTCCCCGCGCCTTGGATTCCGCCGCCCGCGCCTCAAAGCCCGCGTGGTCGGAAATCTCCAGCAGCTTGTCCATCGTGGCGTGGTAGTTGCCGGTGTCATAGACCACGGCGACCGGCGTCTGATAGGGGAACTGATCGGGGGTGATGAAGTTCTGGCGCCGCAACGCCACCGGATCAACGCCCAGCTCGCGCGCGGCCTTGTCCACCAGACGTTCCAGCTGGAAGGTCGCCTCGGGGCGACCCGCGCCACGATAGGCATCGACCGGCACGGTGTTGGTGAACACGGCCTTCACGTTCACATAGATCAGCGGCGTGCGGTAGTTGCCCGCCATCAGCGTGCCATGCAGCCACGTCGGGATCGAGGGCGCGAAGGTCGAGAGGTAAGCCCCCATATTCGCATAGGTTTCAGTGCGAAGCGCGGTGAAGTTGTTGTCACCATCCAGTGCAAGCTGGATCTTGGTCACATGGTCGCGGCCCTGCGCGTCCGAGATGAAGGCCTCGGACCGGGTCGAGGTCCATTTGACCGGCACGCCCAGCGTTTTCGCCGCGAAGGTCACGAAGGCCTCTTCGGCATAGTGGTAGATCTTCGATCCGAAACCACCGCCCACATCGGGCGCCACCACGCGCAGCTTGCTTTCCGGGATGCCCAGCACGAAGGCCCCCATCAGCAGGCGGATCACATGCGGGTTCTGCGAGGTGGTGTAAAGCGTCGAATTGCCCGAATGGCTTTCGTAATCGCCCACCGCCACCCGCGGCTCCATCGGGTTGGCGACGAGACGGTTGTTGATCAGCTCCAGCGTGGTGACATGGGCGGCCTTGGCAAAGGCCTCATCGACAGCGGCCTTGTTCTCTTCGACAAAACCCCAATCATAGCAAAGGTTTGAGGTCAGCTCTTCATGAACTTTCGGACTGTCGGGCTGCAATGCGGCCTTCATGTCCAGAACCGGCGTCAGTTCGGTGATGTCGATCTCGACCGCCTCGGCGGCGTCGCGCGCCTGGTCCAGCGTTTCGGCCACCACCACGGCGATCGGATCGCCCACATGGCGCACCTTGCCATCGGCCAGAACCGGGTGTTTCGGTTCCTGCATCGGCTTGCCAAAGCGGTCGGTCACCTGCCAGCCGCAAGGAATGCCGCCCACGCCGGCGAAATCGGCGGCGGTAAAGACCTTCAGCACACCGGGCATCGCCTCGGCGGCGCTGACATCGACCTTGTTCAGCGTGCCATGTGCCACTTCCGACCGGACAAACCAGGCATAGGCCTGTCCGCGAATGTTGATATCGTCCGTATAGCGGCCCTTTCCGGTCAGGAACCGCACATCCTCGCGCCGCTTGGTGCTGGCGCCGATGCCACCGTCTTTCGGCATTTATTCCTCCCTTGATGCGAAGCGTCTGGGTCGCCTCGCAAGACCCTGTTTTAAATGCTTATTCCGCTGCGATCTGACCGACATCCTGCCCGGATGCCGCCAGCACCGCCTTGACGATGTTGTGATAGCCCGTGCAGCGGCAGATATTGCCCTCAAGGTGATGACGCACCTCGGACTCGGTCGGTTTAGGGTTCTGTTCCAGAAGGGCCGCCGCCGCCATCACCATGCCGGGGGTGCAGAACCCGCACTGCAACCCGTGATGGTCCTGAAAGGCCTGTTGCAGGCGCGACAGCGTGCCATCCTTGTTTGCCATGCCCTCGATCGTGCGCACATCGCCGCCTGCGGCATCCACCGCAAAGACCGTGCAGCTTTTCACCTGTTTGCCGTCCAGATGCACCGTGCAGGCCCCGCATTGCGAGGTGTCGCAACCGACATGCGTTCCGGTGAGGTTCAGTCCTTCGCGCAGAAAGGCGGACAGCAGGGTCCGCCCCTCTACCTCACGGGTCACGGACTTGCCGTTCACCGTCATCGTGACTTTCGCCATTCTCTCCTCCCTGGCTTTATGCTTGGTGGGCGCGGACCTCAGCTGATGAGCTTTCTGAACCAGCCCTTCTTTTCCGGCTCCCCGCTCCCGGGGGCGTCAGCCGAGGTTTCGGGGGTGGGCGGCTCCTCTTCCGCCGGCCCTTCGACCGCCTGCTGGAAACGTTCAAAGAATTCGTCGGCCATCTTCTTGGCAAAGCCGTCGATGATGCGGCTGCCCAGCTGCGCAAGCTTGCCGCCCACGCTGGCCTCAACCTCATAGGACAGAAGGGTTCCGGCGTCACACGGGCTGAGCGTGACACGCGCACCGCCCTTGGCAAAGCCTGCGGGGCCCCCCTTGCCTTCGCCGGAAATCGTGAGGCTTTGCCCTTCGACCACATCCGAGATGGTGACAACCCCGGTGAAGCGCGCCTTGACCGGCCCCACCTTCTGCACCACCACCGCTTCAAACCCCTCGGCGGGCGATCCGGTCACAGTCTCACATCCCGGAATTGCCGCCTGAAGCATGGCCGGGTCCAGAATGGCGGCCCAGACAGTGGCGGGTGCGGCCCGGATCTCGCGCTGATCACTCAGTTGCATGCGTCTCTCCCTCCATTCCCCGAGGCTAGCGCGAAGCCCCGTGATATCGCTATCAAACCAAAGTCGTAGTTGCAGGCAGGGATGCCAGCCAGCTTTCCAGCGCGCGGGCATCAATCGGCTTGAGAAACCGGGGAATCCCGGCGGCGTCGCAGTCGGCCGCAAGGTCGCGGCTTCGTTCGGCGGTGATCAGACAGGCAGGCAATTTCCCATAGCGTGCCCGGATTAGCCTTATGAAATCAAGCCCCGTCATGCCTTCGCCCAGCTGCTGATCGACGAGGAATACATCCGGGAGGATGCCTATCTCCTCAATGAGGGACAGGGCCTCTTCGGCGCTGCCCGCATCCAGCACCGAAATCCCCCAGCGTTCCAGCAAGAGGCACATGGCGTGCCGCAGGTCGGGTTCGTTTTCCACCAGAAACACGATACGGCTGCCGGGTTCGGACACCGGATCGGCCACGGGGGGCGCCATGGGCGGATATAGATCAGTCGCGCTGTCGGTGCGGGTCAGTTGCAGCATGAAACAGCTGCCAAGCCCGACCTCGGATTGCAGGCCCAGCGGATGCCCGAGGGCTGCACAGGCGCGCTCGACAATGGCGAGGCCCAGCCCCATCCCCTCGGACGCCGAGGCCGGGGCATCCAGCCGGTGAAATTCACGGAAGATCGCGTCCTGATCGGCCTCGGCGATGCCGGGGCCGGTGTCGCGCACCTCAAGCCGGATCATGCCGCCCTGCCGGCGCGCGCCCACCAGCACGCGCCCCTGCCGGGTATAGCGCACCGCATTGCCGATCAGGTTCTGCAGGATGCGCCGCAGATAGGCCGGGTCGGAAATCACCACCGCCGAACAGGGCATCACCGTCAGCCGCAGCCCCTTGGCCGCGGCAATGGCGGCAAATTCCTCGCGCAGCGGATCAAGGATACGGTTCAGCCGCACCGGCACCGGATTGACCGCCATCCGCCCGGTTTCCAGCTTGGAGATATCGAGCAGCGCCGACAGGATGCCCTCGACCTGCCCCAGCGCATTCTGCGCCTTGGTGATCGCCTCGGCCGCCGCCGGGGCCAAGGCGGCCGCGCCGATGGACCCGATGAACAGCTTGGCCGCCGACAAAGGTTGCAGCAGATCGTGGCTGGCCGCCGCCACGAACCGCGCGCGGCTGGCATTGGCGCGTTCGGCATCGGCCAGCGCATCGGCCAGCTCGAGCGTGCGCTCCATCACCCGCGCCTCCAGCGTTTCATTCACCGCCGAGAGCTGTTCCAGCGCCGCGCGTTCCGGGGTGATGTCGGTGAAGGACAGCACAAAGCCACCATCGGGCATTTCCTCGGCATCGGCCTGCAGGATCAGCAGCGGCCCGCGCCGCACCTCGAAATGCAGTTTGGGGCGGCCGGGGGGCGCCTCGGCCCAGGCGGCCAGGGTGGCGGCATCCATGCCCTCGCCAAAGGTGGTTTCGGTGTCGAGCCGTTCCAGCAGCGTGGTAAACCCCAGCCCCATGCGGAACCGCGTGAGCGGGATCGCCAGCAAATCGCCCAGCCGGTTGTTCCACCCCACCAGCCGCTGCCGCCCATCAAAGATGCAGACCCCCTGGCTGATGTGGTCCAGCGTCGCGCGGATGATCCGGGCCTGGTCGTCCAGCATCCGCCCGCGTTCTTCCCGCTCCAGCCGGATAATGTCGGTCACATCGGTCTGGATGATGACCGTGCCGCCGTTCTGCGTGCGATGTTCGGACACCTGCAGCCAGCGGTCCCAGACAAGCCGCACGTTGAAGATGACATGCCGGTCCTGATGGCGCTTGCGCCGCCGCACCGCCCAATCCGCAGGGGTTTCCCCCTCCGGCAGCGCCAGATAACGCGAGGTGCTGACCCGTTCGACATAGGCATCGAAGGACAGGCCCGGCTTCAGATGGTCGCGCAGGTCCAGCATATGCATCCCGAAGCGCGAGTTGCACATGACCAGCACCTCGTCGGGGCCGAAGAGGGCAAAGCCCTCCTGCACCGTCTCGATCGCATCGGCAAGGTTGCGCCGAGCGGCCTCGGTTTCGCGGTTGGCCTCGGCCAGACGGGCGTTCGACTGGTGCAGCAGATCGAGCGTGCGTTCCAGATCGCGTGTGCGGGCGCTGACCTGATCTTCCAGCATGGCGGCACGCTGGAATTGCGCATAGGCCGCGCCGCTGTCATCGGTCACCTGTTCGACCCGCCGCATCAGCGCCTCGGCAATTGCCAGAAGCTTGTCGCGCTGGCGTTCAGGCGGGTCGGCCGGGTTCAGCAGGCTTTGGGCGCGGGGGCGGGTCATGCGGGGGTCACACCCCGGGCGGATAGATGGCGACCCCGGTCATGGTCTGGTTCACATGCATGGAATTCAGCTGTTCGCCATAGGTGGAAAAGCCGATGACCCGGTGGTCGCGCAGGATGGCCGACAGCGCACCGGACATCTGCTTTTCCAGCGCCTCCATCCGGCGCAGAATGCAATCGCAGGCCAGGATCGCCTCGGGCGCACTGCCTTCCGACAGGCCCGCCAGTTCGCGCTCCAGATGGGCGACCATGTCCTGCGGTTCGGCCAGCGTCAGCACCAGCCCTTCGTCAATGGCGGAAAAGAACACCAGATCCCCGTTTGGGGCGACCTGCTGGATCGCGCGCACATGATGCCGCCCGCCGATCCGCACCACCACGGGATGGGCGGCAAAGGTAAAGGTATCCAGCTGCCCCGGGTCCTTGCCCAAAAGCCGCGCATATTCCCGCGCGGCGGGTTCGGCATTGATCTTGCGCACGATGCGATTGGCGGGGTCGGCCTCGGTCACCACCATGCGGGTATTGGTCGGCACCAGATGGTCAAGGTTGAAGACCCGCGCCCGGCAGCGCGAGCGCACCATGGCCAGCACCGCCGCATCGCGCAGCGCCTGCCCGCCATGCAGCACAAAGGTTTCGCGGAACCGCGTCCCATCGCCCGCCGACCCGCCGAACAGCGGCACGGGACCCAGGCCCGCAGCCAGCGTCGCCGTCAGCTCATCTTCCCGGGTGGACAGGCCGTCGACCATCAGGAAGGCAAATTCATGGTCCCAATCCGGGTTCCGCCCCCCGAGTGCGGTGCGCGCCCGGATCAGCCGACCGATCAGCTCTTGCCGGTTCAGCGCGGTCAGCTGCGGGATGAAGATCAGTTCAGCATCGAAATGTTCGCGCGGCAGCCCCATGGCGACGATGCCCCCCTCGGTATAGCCTTCGGGCGAAATCTCCCCCGCCGTGGTGCAGCCGATCACCGGCGCATCAAAGCACGCGCCCTCGAGCACCGCGGCCAGATCTGCCTCGGGCGAGACAAAGAGCATCACGCAGGCAAAAGGCCCCGGCCCCAGCGCCCGCGCCAGATCGGCGCCCGCACTGGCAGACCGCGCCGGAACATGCGCGCTGACGATTACCCGTCCCTCGGTCATCCGGTGCGCCTCCCTTCGCCCCGTTGGCCCTATGTGGCGGCCCGATCAGCCGTTTTCTGGCATGATCGAGCTGAAGCTTGCCTCATTCGCGATCAGCACCGCCTGCGTGCGGCTTTGCACGCCGAGCTTCCGCATGATCGCCGTGACATGCGCCTTCACGGTAGTTTCTGCGATCGAAAGATCATAGGCAATCTGCTTGTTCAGCCGCCCCTCACAAATCAGCTGCAGGATCTTGGCCTGCTGGCGCGTCAGCAGCGCCAGCCGCGACAGCGCCTGTTCGCGCGAGGTGACGGGGCCACCCTCGCTGCCCGGGCGGACAAAGCCCTCGGGGCTATAGGTTGCGCCTGCACGGATCGCCTCGAAGGCGTCGCGGAACACCTCGCGCCCGGAATGTTTCGGGATGAAGCCCGCCGCCCCCGCCTGAAACACCGCCGCGATGACCCGGTCGTCGCTGAGGCTTGAGACCACCACCACCGGCGCCGCCCCCGCCGCCGCGCGCAGCCGGATCAGCCCGTCAAGGCCCGTGACATCCGGCAGGTTCAGGTCCAGCACGATGACATCGGGCAAGGGCGTCAGGTCGAGCCGCGCCAGCGCCGCCTCCAGCCGGTCGACGGTTTCCACCCGTTCCACCCCCGCCACGGCCCGCAAGGTGATGGACAGCGCATCACAGAACAGCGGGTGGTCATCAATGATCAAGGCGGTAGCCAGAACACGGTCGGACATGGGGCATCCCTTTCGCAATGGACCCAGTGTAACGCAGGTCCACCCCAGAGCAAGCAAGCCGAAAGTCGAAGGCCCCGCGCGCCGGTCGGGCACGCGGGGCCTTGCCAAGGCTGCGGGCGGCGATCAGGTGATGACGTTGGGGTCCGTCCGCCCGGTGAATTCGCCAATGCGGGCAAGGTGATGGGCCGCACGGATCACCGGGGCCAGCGCCTCTTGCGGGTCATGGTCAAGGCCATCCGGCCCGGGCGTGAAGCGTTCCAGATAGACGCGCAGCGTGGCGCCCTCGGTCCCCGTGCCCGACAGCCGCATGACAATGCGCGACCCATCGGTGAACATCACCCGCACGCCCTGCTTCTGGCTGACCGAGCCATCAACCGGATCCGTATAGGCAAAGTCATCGGCGCCCGCGATCTCCATCCCCTCGACCGTCTGACCCGGAAGACCCGCAAGGGACGCCCGCAGCGCGGCCATCATCGCATCGGCCTTGTCGGTCGCAATCGCTTCAAAATCATGGCGGCTATAGTAGTTGCGGCCGAATTTGGCGAAATGGTCCGCCATGATCTGCGCCACGGTCTGTTTCCGCACCGCCAGAATGTTCAGCCACAACAGCACAGCCCAAAGGCCGTCCTTTTCGCGCACATGGTCCGACCCGGTGCCAAAGCTTTCCTCGCCGCAAATCGTGGCGCGGCCGGCATCGAGCAGATTGCCAAAGAATTTCCAGCCCGTCGGGGTTTCATACTGGCCAATGCCCAGGGCGGCGGCCACGCGGTCGGCGGCGGCCGAGGTCGGCATCGACCGCGCCACCCCCTTCAGCCCCCCGGCATAACCCGGCGCCAGATGGGCATTGGCGGCCAGAACGGCCAGGCTGTCAGAAGGCGAGACATAGATCCCGCGCCCCACTACCATGTTGCGGTCGCCGTCCCCATCCGAGGCTGCGCCGAAATCGGGGGCATCGGCGCCGAACATCTCCTCCATCAGCTCATGCGCCCAGGTGGGGTTCGGGTCGGGGTGCATGCCGCCGAAATCTGGCAGGGGCGTGCCATGCGTCACCGTGCCGGGGGCCGCCCCCAGACGGTTTTCCAGAATTTCCGTGGCATAGGGGCCGGTTACGGCACACATCGCATCAAACCGCATGCGGAAGCCGCCCGCGAACATCGCCCGGATCGCGGGGAAATCGAACAGCGTCTCCATCAGCGCGGCATAGTCGGTGACACTATCAACCACCTCGACCGCCATGCCGTCGACCGTTGTCGGCCCCACACGGCCCAGATCGATATCCGGCGCATCCGAGATACGGTATTCTGTGATTTCGGTGGTGCGCTGATACATCGCCTCAGTCACGGATTCGGGCGCGGGGCCACCGTTGGCCATGTTGAACTTGACGCCGAAATCCTCTTCCGGGCCGCCGGGGTTGTGGCTGGCCGACATGATGATGCCGCCGTCGGTTTTGTTCAGCCGAATCAAGTGGCTGGCCGCCGGGGTGGAGAGAACCGCATTCTGCCCCACGATCACCTTCGCCGCCCCGTTGGCCGCCGCCATCTTCAGGATGATCTGCGCCGCCCGGTCATTGAAATAACGCCCGTCGCCGCCCAGAACAAAGGTCTTGCCCGCGGCCCCGCCGATGGCATCAAAAATCGCCTGCACGAAATTCTGCAGATAATGCGGCCCCATGAAAACGGGGGTCTTTTTCCGCAGACCGGAGGTGCCCGGCTTTTGCCCGGCAATCGGCTGCGTTTGAATGGTCAGAGCGGTCATATCGGGCCCTCAGGGAAAGATCGGAGCGAAGACAAGCACGGAATGGGCAGGCACCTCAAGGCCCTGCGCAGCCGGTTCGGGCGGCGCCTCGGGGCGCGTGGTATCCAGAAGCAGGGTCCAGCCCGGTGCGGTATCGGGCAACATGAGCTTTTGCGCCGAACCCACGTTGAAGACGGCAAAAATCACCTCATGGTCATCCAGATCGCCTTCCGCCGCGCGGCGCAGTTCCACGCAAAGGCAGCGGAAGCCCGGATCATGCCAATCCTCGGGGCGCGGTGGGCTGCCGTCGGCACGCCGCCAGATCACATCGGGCAACCCGTCCACACCGCGCGCGCGCCCGTGCAGGAACCGCCGCTGCCGCAGCACCCGATGGTCGCGCCGCAGCGCGGTCAGCCGGGCAACGAAGGCCGCAAGGCCCATATCGGCATCGGTCCAATTGATCCAGCCGATGTCATTGTCCTGCGCATAGGCGTTGTTGTTGCCCTGCTGGCTATTGCCGATCTCATCCCCCGCCAGCAGCATGGGCGTCCCCTGCGCCAGCATCAGCGTGGCCAGCAGGTTGCGCTTGCGAAGATCGCGCGCCGCCCGCACGGCCGGATCGCCGGTTGGCCCCTCCACCCCCAGATTGTCGGAATGGTTGTCATCATGGCCGTCGCGGTTTTCCTCGCCATTGGCGAAGTTGCGCTTCATGGTGAAGCTGACCAGATCCTCCAACGTAAAGCCGTCATGCGCGGTGATGAAATTGACCGAAGAGGTCGCGGCACGGGCGGAATGGTCAAACCGCTCGGCGCTGCCCAGAAGGCGCTTGGCCAGATCGGGTGCCATGCCCGTATCGCCCCGCCAATAGCGGCGCAGCCCGTCGCGGAACTTGTCATTCCATTCCAGGAACGGATGGGGATAGCCACCCAGCTGATAGCCGCCGGGGCCGATGTCCCAGGGTTCCGCAATCAGCTTGACGCGGGCCAGCACCGGGTCTTGGCGCACGGCATCGAAAAAGCCGCCGTTGGGGTCAAATCCATGCGCCTCGCGGCCCAGCACGCTTGCCAGATCAAAGCGGAAACCATCGACATGCATGACCTCAACCCAATAGCGCAGCGAATCCATCACCATCCGCAGCACCATCGGATGGGTCAGGTTCAGCGTATTGCCGGTGCCGGTGTCATTCACATAATAGCGCCCGCCATCGCGCAGGCGGTAATAGCTGCGGTTGTCAAACCCGCGGAACGACAGGGTCGGGCCCAGCTCATCCCCCTCGCCCGAATGGTTGTAGACGACATCGAGGATCACCTCGATCCCGGCGGCATGGAAGCGGCGCACCATGGTCTGAAATTCCCAGACCTCGCCCTTGGTCATATAGCGCGGCTCGGGCGCGAAGAAGCCCAGCGTCTGATAGCCCCAGTAATTGCGCAGCCCCTTGGCCACCAGAAAGCGGTCATCCAGAAAGGCATGCACGGGCAAAAGCTCGATCGTGGTGATGCCAAGCTTCACCAGATGCTCCAGCACCGCATCCGAGGCAAGGCCCAGGAAACTGCCCCGCAGCCCCTTGTCCACCCCCGGGTGCAGCGCGGTCAGGCCCTTCACATGGGCCTCATAGATCACCGTCTCATGCAGGGGGACGCGGGGCGGACGGTCACCGCCCCAGTTGAAGGACGGGTCCACCACCACCGATTTCGGCACGGCAAAGGCGCTGTCGCGCGCATCAAAGGACAGGTCCGCCCGCGACGATCCCACGCGATAGCCCATCATCGCATCCGACCAGCGCAGCCGCCCCGAAAGCTGCCGGGCATAGGGGTCGATCAGCAGCTTGTTGGGGTTGAAGCGATGCCCGCCTTCCGGCGCATAGGGCCCATGCACGCGGTAGCCATAAAGCGACCCGGGCGTGAGGCCGCCCACATGCACATGCCAGACATCGCCATCCCGTTCGCGCAGCGGGATGCGACACAGCTCCTTGCGGCCATCGGCGGAAAAGAGGCACAGCTCCACCCGCTCGGCATGGGCGGAAAAGACGGCGAAATTCACCCCCTCGCCGTCAAAGCTCGCCCCCATCGGCCAGGGCCGCCCCGCGGAAACCGCATGGCCCGCCAGTCGGCCGGGCAAGGCGCCCTGCGCGTTCATGCCGGAAGCAGGCTGTCGTAAAGCCGCGCATAGGCCGCGGCCGAAGCCCCCCATCCCACCGGCTGCGCCATGGCGCGCTTTTGCAGCTGGGTCCAGACGGTGCGGTCGGAATGCAGCTGCACCAGACGGCGCAGCGCCTCGGCAAAGGCGATGGCATCGGTCGGATGGAAGGTCACGCCGGTGGCAACCCCCGCCGCCAGCGCCGCCGGATTGGCGGTGATGACCGTATCGGCCAGCCCCCCGACCGCCGCCACCACCGGAATGGTGCCATAGCGCAACCCATACATCTGCGTCAGCCCGCAAGGTTCAAAGCGCGAGGGCACCAGAACCGCATCCCCCCCGGCGAAAATCCGGTGGCTCAATGCCTCGTCATAGCCGATGCGGACGGCGACCCGGCCAGGGTAACGCTCCACCAGCCGCAGCATCTCGGCCTCCAGCGCCTTGTCCCCGGACCCAAGCAGCACCAGCCCGCCCCCGGCAGCGATGAAATCGGGCAGCACCTGCGGCAGCAGATCCATCCCCTTCTGATCCGTCAGACGGCTGACCACCACGGCCAGCGGCCCCGGCACCTCAAGGCCGAATTCGGCACAAAGCGCGGCGCGATTGGCGGCCTTGCCCTTCATCTTGCGCGGCCCAAAGGGCAAGGGCTCGGCCTCGGGTGCCCAGACCCCCTCATCCACCCCGTTCAGAATCCCCACCACGTCGGCAGCCCGCGCCGCGATCAGCCCCTGCAACCCCATGCCGAATTCCGGCCGCATCAGCTCGGCCGCGTAGCTGGGCGAAACAGTGGTGATCCGGTCAGCCGTAACCATCGCAGCCTTCAGGCTCGACAAACCGCCGTAATACTCCAGCGCGGCGGGGTGAAACTCATGCGCGGGCAGGCGCAGCGCCTCCACCATCGTGGCCTCGGCCCAACCCTGAAAGGCGATATTGTGGATGGTGATCACCGTCCCCACGTCGCGCGGCCCGCCAAAGGCCAGATAGGCCGGGGCAAAACCGGCCTGCCAATCATGGGCATGCAGGATCTGCGGCCGCCAGCCATCGCCCAAGCCATGCCGGGCGATCTTGGCCGCCACCCAGGACAGCGCCGCAAAGCGCTGCGGATTGTCCGGCCAATCGCCGCCCGCGGTATTGTAGGGCCCGCCCTCGCGATCAAACAGATGCGGCGCATCGAGCAAGAGCATCGACACCCCCTCCACCTCACCTGCGCAAACCCGCCCCGGCCCGCCGAACAGATCCTCCTCGACAAAGACCACCGGCCACTCCGCCAGCCGCGGGCGAAGCGCGCGATAGGCGGGCATCAGCACCCGCATCTCCCAGCCCTGCCCGGCCAAGGCCCCCGGAAGCGCGCCCACGACATCCGCCAGCCCCCCGGTCTTCAGCAGCGGCACACATTCCGATGCCACCGAAAGCACCCGCTTCATGCCCATGTCCCGCCCCTTTTCCATTTCATCTTGGCCCAAATATCCTGGGGGTCCGGGGGCAAAGCCCCCGGCCTTCGCTTACAGTTTCGCCCGCGACCAGGCGTCGATCATGTCCTGCGTGATCAGCACGATGCCATTGTCGGTGCGGCGGAACCACTTGGCATCTTCCTCCGGGTCCTGCCCCACGACAAGCCCTTCGGGCACGATGACACCGCTGTCGATCACGCAGTTCCGCAGCTCGACCTTGCGGTTCACGATCACGCGGGGCAGCGCCACCACATGCTCGAGGCTCGAAAAACTATGCGTCCGGCAGCCGGTAAAAAGGAGCGAATTCCTCACCTCCGACCCCGACACGATGCAATCGCCCGAAATCAGCGACGACACTGCCGACCCGCGCCGCCCATCCTCATCATGGATGAACTTGGCGGGCGGCACGATTTCCGAATAGGTCCAGATCGGCCAGCTGTTGTCATAGATATCAAGCTTCGGCACGAAATCCGTGAGGTCGATATTGGCCTGCCAGAAGGCGTCGATCGTCCCCACATCGCGCCAATAGGGCTCATCCTCCAGCCCGCTTGTCACGCAGCTTTCGGCAAAGCGATGCGCCATCGCCTTTCCGTTCTTCACGATCTGCGGGATGATGTCATTGCCGAAATCATGGCTGGAATTCGGGTCCTCGCTGTCGCGGATCAGCAGATCGCGCAGGAAATCCCAGTTGAAGACATAGATCCCCATCGAGGCGAGCGAATGGGCCGGATCACCCGGAATGGTCGGCGGGTTCTTCGGCTTTTCCAGAAAATCGGTGATGCGCCCGGCGCCATCGACATGCATCACGCCAAAGGCCGTGGCCTCTTCCTTGGGCACGGTCAGGCAGCCGATGGTCACATCTGCCCCGGTGGCGACATGCTGGATCAGCATGACCTCGTAATCCATCTTGTAGATGTGATCCCCCGCCAGGATGATCACATATTTGATGCCATAGCTGTCGACGATGTCGATGTTCTGCGTCACCGCATCGGCGGTGCCGAGATACCACTTGCTTTCATCCACGCGCTGCGAGGCGGGCAGAATATCGAGATATTCGTTCCGCTCGGCCCGAAAGAAGTTCCAGCCGCGCTGCATGTGGCGGATCAGGCTGTGGGCCTTGTATTGCGTCGCAATCGCCATCTTCCGCACGCCGGAATTGAGCGCATTGGACAGCGCGAAATCAATGATGCGGGTCTTGCCGCCGAAATAGACGGCAGGTTTCGCGCGGCGGTCGGTCAGCTCTTTCAGCCGCGATCCACGCCCCCCCGCCAGCACAAAGGCCATGGCCTGTGATGACAGCCTCTGATTGGGTCTTGCTTTCATGTCGGTCCTCCCATCGGCGCCGTGTCGCGCCTTATGTCTATGCCTTGTGCCGCAGGAACACCGCCGCCAGGGGCGGCACGGTGATGACGGCCGAAAAGTCCTGTCCCTGGGCCGGCTGCGGCATGGCCACCACCCCGCCCAGATTGCCGCGATTGCCGCCGCCATAAATGGCCGCGTCGGTATTGAGTACCTCATCCCACTGGCCCGCGCGGGGCAGGCCGATCCGCAGCTGACGCTCGACCGGGGTCATGTTGACGGCAATCGCCACCTCGGGGTCCGCGGCCCCGCCGCGCCGCAGCCAGGCATAGGTCGAACCTTCGGCATCATTGCTGTCGAGCCACTGGAACCCCTCGGGGCGGGTGTCGTTCACATGCAGCGCGGGCGTGCCACGATAGAGCGTGTTCAGATCGCGGATCAGGCGCTGCATCCCGGCATGTTGCGGATGGTCAAGCAGGTGCCAATCCAGGCTTTGCTGATAGTTCCATTCCCGGCCCTGCGCGAATTCGCAGCCCATGAACAGCAGCTTCTTGCCCGGATGCCCCCACATGAATCCGTAATAGGCGCGCAGATGGGCGAATTTCTCCTCGCCCTGCCCCGGCATCTTGGTCAGCATGCTGCCCTTGCCATGCACGACCTCGTCATGGCTGATCGGCAGGATGTAGTTTTCCGACCAGGCGTAATGCAGGCCGAAGGTCATCTGGTGATGGTGGTATTTGCGGTAGATCGGATCGCGCTCCATGTAGGACAGCGTGTCGTTCATCCACCCCATGTTCCACTTGAACCCAAAGCCGAGGCCACCCCAGTTCACCGGCCGCGACACGCCGGGAAAAGCGGTGCTTTCCTCGGCCACGGTCAGGATGCCGGGGCATTCGCCATAGACGGTTTCATTCATGCGCCGCATCATGGCGATGGCTTCGTAATTCTCGCGCCCGCCATCGCGGTTGGGCACCCATTCGCCATCCTTGCGCGAATAATCACGATAGAGCATCGATGCCACGGCATCGACGCGCAGCCCGTCAACGTGGAATTCCTCAAGCCAATACAAGGCGTTGGACACAAGGAAATTCTGCACCTCGGTCCGGCCATAGTTGTAGATCAACGTGTTCCAATCCTGATGGAACCCCTCGCGCGGGTCGGCATGTTCATAAAGCGCCGTGCCATCGAACCGGCCAAGCCCATGCGGATCGGTGGGGAAATGCCCCGGCACCCAGTCAAGGATCAGGCCCAGCCCCCGGCGGTGCGCGGCATCGACCAGGGCGCGAAATTCGGCTGGCGTGCCGTGGCGCACGGTCGGCGCGAACAGGCCCACTGGCTGATAGCCCCACGACCCGTCAAAGGGAAATTCTGACACCGGCAGCAGTTCGAGATGGGTAAAGCCCATATCGGCGGCATAGGTGACAAGCTGGTCGGCCAGTTCCTCATAGCTCAGCATCCGGTCGCCCGGCGCACGCCGCCAGGACCCCAGATGCACTTCATAGACCGAGATCGGCGCATCAATCCGGTGCCGATCGGCGCGGCTGGCCATCCAGTCGGCGTCCTGCCAGTTTGCCCCCTCGATCGAGCGGACGACCGAGGCATTCTTGGGCGCATGTTCGCTGCCAAAGCCCACCGGATCGGCCTTCAGCGGCTGGATCGCGCCGCCCGGCCCGCGGATTTCGTATTTATAGACCGTGCCTTCGCCCAGGCCGGGAATGAAGATTTCCCAGACCCCCGTGGCGCCGCGGCGGCGCATCGGGTGGCGGCGACCGTCCCAGATGTTGAAATCACCCACCACCGAGACGCGTTCGGCATTGGGTGCCCAAACGGCGAAATGCGTGCCCGACACGCCCTCGCGCGTCTGGAGATGCGCGCCCAGCACCTGCCAGAGCCGTTTGTGCGTGCCTTCGCCCAGCAGATATTCGTCCATCTCGCCCAAAACAGGGCCAAAGCGGTAGGGATCATCCCATTCCCATTCCGCGCCATGGCCGGTGGCGCGCAGCCGATAAGGCCCGGCCGCGGGCAGAAGACCCGCAAAAATCCCGTCCCCCTGCGCCGTCAGTTCAATCGGATCGGGCAACAGTGCCCAGACCCGCTCGGCCCCCGGCTGGAACACCCGCAAGACCGGCCCGGCCGGGCCATCATGCAGGCCCAGAAAGCCGAAGGGATCGCCATGGCGGCCCTGCAGCAAGGCTTCAGCGGCGGCGCGGTCCACCAGCGCCACTGCCCCATTTTTCGCCTCGTCCGATTTCGCCATAGTCCCCCCCTTTGCGACCTCGGAACCCCGCCTCTCTGGCACCTTTACAGCGCCGAGGTGACGTTCCAGATGTCTTTCATGTAGCCACGGATGGTCCGGTCGGACGAGAAGAAGCCCGACCTCGCGGTATTGAGCGCGGCCATCTTCAGCCAGCGAGCCTGATCGGCATAGGCGCGATCCACCTCGGCCTGCGCGGTGCGATAAGCCTCGAAATCCGACGCGACCAGGAAATAGTCATGGTGCCAGACGCGGTGGACCAGTTGGTGATAGCGTCCCGGGTCCTCGGGGCTGAAGCGGCCCTCGGCGATCATCTGCAGCACATCCTGCAGCGACTGGCTGGCCAGGATCGCATCGCGGGCATGATCGGGGTTGGCGCGGCGCGGCCCCACCTCTTCGGCGGTCAGACCGAAGAGGAAGAAGTTCTCGGCCCCGACTTCTTGCAGGATTTCCACATTGGCGCCGTCCAGCGTGCCGATGGTGGGGGCGCCGTTCATCATGAATTTCATGTTGCCGGTGCCCGAGGCCTCTTTCCCTGCGGTCGAGATCTGTTCCGACAGATCGGCCGCCGGGATCAGACGTTCGGCAAGGCTGACATTGTAGTTTTCCGGATAGACCACTTTCAGCCGGTCGCCGACGACGGGGTCATTGTTCACCACCTGCGCGACATCGTTGATCAGATGGATGATCTCTTTCGCCACCGCATAGCCGGGCGCGGCCTTGCCCCCAAAGATCTTGACGCGCGGCACCCATGTTGCACCGGGGTTCTGGCGGATATCATGGTAGCGGGCGATGGTGTCGAGGATGTTCAGCAGCTGGCGCTTGTATTCATGCACCCGCTTGACCTGCACGTCGAACAGCGCATCGGCGGAAACGCTGACGCCACAGTGATCCTTGATCCAGCCCGCCAGAGCGACCTTGTTCTGCCGCTTGGCCGCCCCGAAGGCCTTGAGGAACCCCTTGTCGCCGACATGCGGCTCAAGCCCGCGCAGGCGGTCAAGGTCGGATTCCCAGCCGTCACCCAGCGTTTCGGTGATCAGCCCGGCAAGCGGACGGTTGCACATCTTCAGCCAGCGGCGCGGCGTCACGCCGTTCGTCTGATTCACGATGCGCGGATGCAGCGCCTCAAGTTCCGAAAACAGGTTCTTTTTCACCAGATCGGAATGCAGCGCGGAAACCCCGTTCACCTTGTGCGACATGATCACGGCCAGCTCGCCCATCCGCACTTCATGGTGCTTGACGATCCCCACCCAATGCGGGCGCGAGGGATAGGTTTCGCGGTGCCAACCGTCGATCCGTTCGACGATCTGCATATGGCGCGGCAAGATATTGCCGAAGGTATAGGTCGCCCAGCGTTCCAGCGCCTCGGGCAGAAGCGTGTGGTTGGTATAGCCCAGACAGGCGCGCGCCGTCTCCATCGCGTCCGAAAACTCCATCCCGTGGTCATCGACCAGCAGGCGGATCAGCTCTGGCCCGGCAATGGCGGGGTGCGTGTCGTTCATCTGGATGGCGACATGTTTGGGCAGGTCGCGCAGCGCATGGCCCCCCGCGGTGAAGCGGCGCAGGATGTCTTGCAGCGCGGCCGAGGTCAGGAAGAATTCCTGTTTCAACCGCAGCTCTTTGCCCTGATAGGTGGTGTCATCAGGGTAAAGCACGCGGCTGAGCGTGCGGGCCAGCGCTTCAGGTTCGGCCGCGGCGGCATAGTCACCGCGGTTGAAACGGTCGAGGTCAAAGAGCGTGGTCGATTTCGCCGACCAGAGCCGCAGCGTATTGGCCCATTTCCCCTGCCAGCCGATGACCGGGGTATCATAGGCCTCGGCCAGCACGGTTTCGCCGGGTACCCAGACCTCGCGCCCGGCGCGGGTTTCCAGATGGCCCTTGAAACCGATGGTATAGGCGGCCTCGGGGCGTTCGAATTCCCAAGGGTGGCGCTGGGTGAGCCAGTCTTCCGGCGCCTCGACCTGACGGCCCTGTTCGAACCGCTGACGGAACAGCCCGTGTTCATAGCGGATGCCATAGCCATAAGCGGGGCAGCCCACCGTCGCCATGCTTTCCATGAAACAGGCCGCAAGCCGCCCCAGCCCGCCATTCCCCAGCGCGGCATCGGGTTCATCCTCCACAATCGCACGGAAATCCTGCCCCAGATCGCCCATCGCGGCCTCGGCCAAATCGCGCAATCCCAGGTTGATCGTCGCATCCTCAAGCAGGCGCCCGATCAGGAATTCCATCGACAGATAGTAGACGCGCTTGTGACCCGTTTCCCAGGTCTTGCGGGTCGAGGCGAACCACGGCTCGACGATCCGGTCGCGAATCGCGAAAGACAGCGCCATGCGCCAATCATAGCGGCTGGCATGGGGCGCATCCTTGCCCAGAGTATAGGTCAGGTGGCGAAGGATGTCTGCCTTGAGCTGCGGCGCGGTCAGGTCTGTCACGTCACTTTCCAATCTTGATGGCACCGACCCAGTAAGGCGCTGTCGCCGCATCAACACAAGCCCGCACCGACCTTGCCGGAAGTTTTTGTCGTTTTTGCAGCAATCAGGACCGGGCCTGCCTTAACCCTTACCGTGTTAGCGCAATCATGCTTAAAACGCACCATAAATTTTACAATCAAAAACAAAGACATGTAGACTCAAAGCGCTTTGATTTGCATGCAACGATTCGGCGCAGCCCGAAAGCGACATGCGCCGCCATGGTTGCAAGCGCCGGTCCCGTGCGCTGGCGGCGCCAAAAGCTGAACCTGCAAAACATGATCTAGATCATGGTGAAGGCCGGGTCGGGCTGCGACAAAGGCGCCGCGTTCAACATCGAGTGGCCCCATGAGACTCACCACACGTACCAATCTTGCCATGCGCACGCTGATGTTCTGTGCCGTGAATGCCGGGCGTGTCGTCCGCAAGGCCGAGGTTGCGGCCGCCTGCAATGCATCGGAAAACCATCTGGCGCAGGTGATCCACCTGCTCGCACAGAAGGGGTTCCTGCGCACGGTGCGGGGCCGTTCTGGCGGGTTGATGCTGGGCCGCGCCGCCGAGGAGATCCGGGTCGGCGATGTGTTCCGTACCTTCGAAAGCGGCCTGCCTTTCACCGAATGTTTCGCGGGCGGCGAAAATTCCTGCCCCCTGGTCGCCTGCTGCCGCCTGAAATGCGCGCTGGCCGAGGCGGTCGAGGCCTTCTACCGCTCGCTCGACGGTCATTCCGTGGCCGATATGGTCGTCGGCAATTGCGAGCTTGAGGGCCTGCTCAAGGTCGCCTGACCGCCGATTTTCGGGGCGCACGGAGGCGCCCCTCACCCGGTCATGCGCCCCAGGTGCGGCGCAGGGCGCCCATCCAGTTCGACCAGGCCAGCTTTTCGATCAGCGCCGCATCATAGCCATGGGCCTGCAGCGCCGCGATCAGGTTTTGCAGCCCCGCGACATCCCCGATGCCCTGCGGGATTTCCGCCCCGTCGAAGTCCGAGCCAAAGCCCACGTGATCCTCGCCCAGATGGGTGATCAGATGATCCAGATGGCGCAGCACCGGCTCCCACCCCATATCGGCTGACCGCTTGCCGTCTTCGCGCAGGAAGACCGTGGCGAAGTTCAGCCCGACCATGCCGCCGCTTTCGCGGATCATCGCAAGCTGGCGGTCCGTCAGGTTGCGGGTCGAAGGCGTGACGGCATGGGCATTGGAATGGGTGGCAATCAGCGGCGCATCCGACAGGGCGGCAATGTCGTTGAACCCGGCCTCGTTCATATGGCTCAGATCCACGACGATCTTCAGATCGTTGCAGGCGCGGATCAGGCGCTTGCCCGCATCGGTCAGCCCCGGCCCGGTATCGGGGGTGCCGGGAAAGCGGAAGGGCACGCCATGACCAAAGATCGTCGGCCGCGACCATACCGGCCCGAGGGAACGCAGCCCCATCGCATGAAATGCATGAAGCGCGTCTAGATCGGGGTCGATGGCCTCGGCCCCCTCCATATGCATGACACCGGCGATCACGCCTGCGGCGCGGGCGGCCTCGATCTCGGCTACGCTGCGGCAGATGCGGAAGGCGCCGTCCGAGGCGCGCTCCATCCACATCAGATGCCCGGCCATGCCCAAGGCGACCGGCTGGGCCACCCCCAGCGGGATCATCGCGGGCAGTTCCACCTCATAGGGCGGGTTGTCCATCAGCGCGTCATAATCGGGCGCGCCGGGCGCGGGGGGCGACGGGATATAGATCGCGAACATGCCGCCTGCAAAACCGCCCTGACGCATGCGCGGCAGATCCAGATGCCCGCGCCCCTCGCCCGTCAGCCAGATCTGGTCGCGCTTGCGCGGCTGCAGCTGCAGGCGCAGCAGAATGTCGTTGTGGCCGTCGAAAACCGGTTGCATGTCTGCGTCCCCCGCACGTCTTTGGTGTGACCCTGCCACGCCGCGCGGGGGAAGGCCAGAGGTCAGCAGCAGGCCCCTTCCGCCAACCCGACAAGGATCGGACATTCGGGTCGCCCGTCGCCCGCGCAAGCCGTGACCAGATCCGACAGCGTGCGCTTCATCGCCTGCAATTCCGCGATCTTGGCCTCGATCCGGTCCAGCTGCGCCAGGGCCACGCCCTTCACATCGGCGCTGGCGCGGGATTTGTCTTCGTAAAGTGCCATCAGCGCGCGGCAATCCTCGATCGAAAAGCCAAGACTGCGCGCCCGCCCCAAAAAGGCCAGCTTGTGCAGATCGCTGTCCCGAAAGACGCGATAGCCATTGGCCTGCCGCAGCGGGCGGATCAGCCCGATCTCTTCGTAATAGCGGATGGTCTTGGCAGGCAGACCGGATTTTTCGGCCACGTCCTTGATGTTCATCCCGCATCCTCCACTGGCTTGATGCGCTTCAGACGCAGCGCATTGGTCAGCACAAAGACCGAAGACAGCGCCATGGCTCCCGCCGCAAGCATGGGCGAAAGCTGCGGCCCGCCAAAGGGCACCAACACCCCTGCCGCCACCGGGATCAGCGCCACGTTGTAGCCAAAGGCCCAGAGCAGGTTCTGCCGGATGTTCCGCATCACCGCCCGGCTGAGCCGGATGGCCGTGGCCACGCCCATCGGTTCGCCCGACATCAGCACCACTTCGGCGGCCTCGATGGCGACATCGGTCCCGGTGCCGATCGCAATGCCCACATCCGCCGCCGCCAGCGCCGGGGCGTCGTTGATGCCGTCGCCCACAAAGGCCACCCCCGGTTTCAGGGCCGCAACCTCGGACACCTTGCCCGCGGGCAGCACCTCGGCATGGACATCACGGATGCCCAGCTCTGCGCCGATGGCCAGCGCCACGCGCTTGGCGTCGCCCGTGATCATGCTGCTGTCCACGCCCATCCCCGCCAGCGCCCGCACCGCAGGCGCCGCGCCCGGCTTTACCCGGTCGGCGACGGCCAGAACCCCCAAGGGGCGCCCGTCCACCGCCAGATAGATCGGCGTGCGGCCCTGCACGGCGAAGCCCTCACCCTCGGTCAGCCAAGGACCAAGACCGTCGGGGAACATGCGCGCAGCGCCCAGCGTGATGCGGTGGCCCTCTACCATCGCCTCGGCACCGTGGCCGGGGGTGGCGCTGAAATCCTCGGCCGGGGGGATATCAAGCCCCTGCGCCTCGGCCGCCTGCACCACGGCCCGCGCCAGCGGATGTTCCGACCGCGCCTCGACCGCCGCCGCCAGACGCAGCAGATGCGGCGAGGCCGGTTTCAGATCGGTCAGCACGGGCTTGCCCTCGGTCAGGGTGCCGGTCTTGTCAAAGGCCACCCGCGTGACCTCGGACAGGGTCTGCAACGCCTCGCCCCGCCGGAACAGAACGCCCAGCTCGGCCGCGCGCCCGGTGCCGACCATGATCGACACAGGCGTCGCCAACCCCATCGCACAGGGACAGGCGATGATGAGGACGGAAACCCCCGCCACCAGCGCCTCGGCCAGCCCCGGCCCCAGCAGCAGCCACACCGCCACCGTCACCAGCGCCACCGCCATGACCACCGGCACGAACCAGAGCGTGATGCGATCGACCAGCGCCTGCACCGGCAGCTTGGCCGATTGCGCCTCTTCCACCATGGCGATGATGCGCGACAGCACCGTATCGCTGCCGACCTGCGTGACACGCAGCACCAGCGCGCCGGTGCCGTTCACCGTGCCGCCCGTGACCCGGTCGCCCGGCGCCTTGGCCTGCGGGATCGCCTCGCCGGTCAGCATGGCCTCATCCACCGCCGATTGTCCCTCTTCCACCGTGCCATCCAGCGGAATACGTTCCCCCGGACGGACCAAAAGCCGCGTGCCGGGCCGGATGCTGGCCACCGGGGTTTCGATGAAGCCCTCCGGCCCCTCTGCCTGCGCGACCTTGGGCTGCAGGCCGATCAGCCCGGCAATCGCCGCGCCCGCCCGCCCCCGCGCCCGCGCTTCCAACGCGCGGCCAATCAGGATCAGCACCACGATCACGGCTGAAGCCTCAAAATACACCGCCCGCGCGGTGTCGGGCAAAAGGCCGGGGGCAAAGGTCGCCACCGTCGAATAGGCCCAGGCCGCGGCCGTGCCGACGGCCACAAGGCTGTTCATGTCGGGCGCCCCGCGCAGCAGTGCCGGCACCCCTTTCAGAAAGAACCGCCGCCCCGGGAACAGAAGGACCAGCGTCGCCAGCACGAACTGCACCCCCCAAAGCACCGATTGCGGCGCAAGTCCCATCAGCCAGTGGTGAAAGGCCGGAACCAGATGCCCGCCCATTTCGGTCACAAAGACCGGCAGCGTCAGCGCCCCGGCAATCCAGGCATCCCGGATCAGCCGCTGCAATTCCTTCGCCCGCGCGCCCGGATCGGCATCGTCCAGCGGTGCGGCGGCGAACCCCGCCTTGGTCACCAGCCCGGCCAGCGCCTCGGCCGTGGCCGCCCCTTCCCACATCGTGACCGTGGCTCGCCGCGCTGCCAGATTGGCGCGCGCCTCGATCACACCGGGTTGGGCCGCCAGCACCCGCTCCACCCGCCCGGTGCAAGAGGCACAGGTCATCCCCTCGACCGAAAGTTGCAGTGTGATCTGGCGTGCGGGATAGCCGGCCTTGGCCAGCGCCCCGGCCAGACCTTCGCGCGTGGCGGGGGCGGCAAAGCGCACCTCGGCGCTTTCGTCGGCCAGATTGACCCGCGCGGCAGCAACCCCCGGCTGGGCCGTCAGCACCCGCTCGGCGCGCGCCACACAAGAGGCACAGGTCATCCCCTCTAGGTGAAAACGGGCGGTTTCGGTTTTCGGCATATCCATGGCGGATCTCCTTTCACCGTCCCAGATAAGGTTTCCAGTCACGGGAAGGTCAAGGGCCGGCCAGTACATTTTCCGGCGGCTTTCCGCCACATCGCTTTGCGCTTGACCTTCCCCCCGCAGGAAGCTGCATCCTGACAAGATCGAAGGAGGCTCCCATGACCAAACTTTCCATCCCCGACATGAGCTGCGGCCATTGCCGCGCCTCGATCGAAGCAGCCCTTGGCCCCCTGCCGGGCGTGACCGCCATCCGTTTCGACCCCGCCGCCCGCACCGCTGAAATCGAGGGCTCTGCCCCGCTGGAAACGCTGCTTGCCACGCTGGCCGAGATCGGCTTTCCGGCCCAGCCCGCATCCTGACCGGATGCCCCGCCGTCCCGCGCATCCGACCCGGATGGCGCGGGGCCGCAGGCTGCCGTCCCCTCTCCCCTGTGGCAAAGTTCACAAACTGCCAAAACTTTAATCACAATTCCGGGTTCGCCCCAGCGAAAGCCCTTGCCCCCTGCGCCGGGCCGACATATTTCCAGACGAAAGCGGCACGAACGCCTATCCCCCGCGACCGGTTCCCGACCGACTCGCAGAAAAGCGTGCCACCGCCTGACCGAAGTGCCATAGACCCGGAGCAATGACATGGCCCAACAGCAAAGCGCCCAACAGCCCCAGCAACAGCAGGGCGGCGCGCAAACACCCGCGCCCCAGCAACAGCAGGGCAGCCAGCCGATCTTCCGCGATTGGGCCTCGATCTGATCCTGCCGTAAGGGGGGCGTCCGTCGGGCATCACCACAGCACTTCCCCCTTGCCGCGACCGGGCCAGCCGATAGGCTGGCCTTTGTCATTTGGAAGCCGCCCATGCCCACCGCGATCTCGACCATTCCCAATCTTGGCCCGGCGACCGAGGCCGCCTTCGCGCGTGCTGGCATCCGCAGCGCAGAAGAGTTGCGCGCGATGGGCGCCGATGCGGGCTATCTTGCGCTGATGAAATCCGGCAGCCCGCCGCATTTCATCGGATATTACGTGCTGGTCATGGGCCTGCAGGGCCGCCCCTGGAATGATTGCAAGGGCGAAGAGAAAAAGGCCCTGCGCCAGCGGTTCGACCAGCTGAAGGCCGAGGCGCTGGCCACCGCCGCCCCCTCGGGCCTGCCGCGCGACCTCGAAACGGCGCTTTCCGCCCTCGGCGTCATCCCGGCGCCCCGGCGCTAGACCCCGAAAAAGGAAAGGGCCGCCCGAACGGACGGCCCCTGCCTGTGTTCCCGGCCCTGACGGACCGCAGCATGCGGATGGGATCAGCCCACCAGCTCCAGACCCGAGAAGAAGAACGCGATCTCGCGGGCAGCCGATTCCGGGCTGTCCGAACCGTGGACCGAGTTCTCGCCTTTCGACAGGGCGAATTCCTTGCGGATGGTGCCTTCAGCAGCGGCGGCCGGATCGGTCGCGCCCATCACTTCACGGTTCTTGGCAATGGCGCCTTCGCCTTCCAGAACCTGCACCACGACCGGCTCGGAGGCCATGAAGCTGCACAGCTCGCCGTAGAACGGACGCTCGGCATGCTCGGCATAGAACTGGCCAGCCTGAGCGGGCGACAGGTGGATGCGCTTCGAAGCGACGACGCGCAGGCCGGCCTCTTCGAATTTGGCGACGATCTTGCCGGTCAGGTTGCGCTTGGTGGCGTCGGGCTTGATGATCGAAAGGGTGCGTTCGATGGCCATTTGGCTCTCCATGTAGATAAGGCGCGGGGATGGCCCCCCGCGCCGGGATTGTGGGCGCGCTCTACCATGCGCGGCGCATGTTGAAAAGGGCGTGACAGAAGAAGGGGGCTCTGCCCCCGCCGCGCGTGCCGCGCGCCTCCCCCGGGATATTTTTGCCAAGATGAAATCAGCGCCCCGATCCCCTTTCATCTTGGTCTAAATATCCCGGGGGTGCGGGGGCTGGCCCCCGCTTCGCGGTTGACGCCTCGCGCAAAGGCGGGCAAGGCAGCACCATCATGCTGCGTATCTCTGACCTCACCTATTCAATCGAAGGCCGCCCCCTGTTCGAAGGGGCTTCGGCGACCATTCCCACCGGTCATAAGGTGGGTCTTGTCGGGCGCAACGGCGCGGGCAAGACCACGCTTTTCCGGCTGATCCGGGGCGAGCTGTCGCTTGAGGGCGGCGAGATCACCATTCCCGCCCGCGCCCGGATCGGTGGCGTGGCGCAGGAGGTGCCGTCCTCGTCCACCTCGTTGATCGATACGGTCTTGCAGGCCGATACCGAGCGCACCGCGCTGCTGGCAGAGGCCGAGACGGCGACGGATCCGCATCGCATTGCCGAGATCCAGACCCGCCTTGCCGACATCGACGCCTGGAGCGCCGAGGGCCGCGCGAGCGCGATCCTCAAGGGGCTTGGGTTTGATGCCGAGGCGCAGCTGCGCCCCTGTTCCGATTTCTCGGGCGGGTGGCGGATGCGCGTGGCGCTCGCGGGGGTTTTGTTCGCACAGCCTGACTATCTGCTTCTGGACGAACCGACCAACTACCTCGACCTCGAGGGGGCGCTCTGGCTTGAGAGCTACCTTCAGAAATACCCCCATACCGTGCTGATCATCAGTCATGATCGCGGGCTTCTGAACCGCGCGGTGCAGGGGATCCTGCATCTCGACAACCGGAAGCTGACCTATTGGCAGGGCGGTTATGATCAGTTCGCCCGTCAGATGGCCGAGCGCAACGCTGTGCTTCAGGCCGAGGCCAAGCGGGTCGAGGCGCGGCGCGCGCATCTGCAAAGTTTCGTAGACCGGTTCAAGGCGAAAGCCACCAAGGCCGCGCAGGCACAAAGCCGCGTGAAGATGCTGGAAAAGCTGCAGCCCATCACCGCCCCGGAAGAGGCGCGCAAGATGGTCTTCACCTTCCCCGAACCCGAGGAGCTGTCGCCGCCCATCGTCAACCTCGACAATGCCACGGTCGGCTATGGCGACAAGGCGATCCTGCGGCGGCTGAACCTGCGGATTGATCAGGATGACCGCATCGCCCTGCTGGGTCGCAATGGCGAGGGGAAATCCACCCTGTCGAAGCTGTTGGCGGGCAAGCTTGCCACCATGGGGGGCACGCTTGCCCGGCACAGCAAGCTGCGGATCGGCTTTTTCGCGCAGCATCAGGTCGAAGAGCTGCATGTCGATGAAACACCCCTGCAACATGTGCAGCGGTTGCGCCCCGAAGAACATCAGGCGCGGCTGCGGGCGCGGCTGGCGGGCTTTGGCCTGATGGCGGAACAGGCCGAGACGGTGGTCGGGCGGCTGTCGGGGGGGCAGAAGGCACGGCTTTCTCTGCTGCTGGCCACGATCGATGCGCCCCATCTCCTCATCCTTGACGAGCCGACCAACCACCTCGATATCGAAAGCCGCGAGGCGCTGGTCGAGGCGCTGACCGAATATTCCGGCGCGGTGATCCTTGTCAGCCACGACATGCACCTGCTGGGGCTGGTGGCGGACCGGCTCTGGCTGGTCAAGGGTGGCGCTGTCACGCCTTATGAAAAGGATCTGGAGACCTACCGGGCCGAGCTGCTGGCCGGGGATGAGCCGGTGAAAGAGGCGACCAAGCCTCCGGAAAAGCCGCGCAAGGCGGGACGCGACGAGGTGCTGGCCCTGCGGTCCGAGGTGCGCAAATGCGAGGATCGGCTGGCAAAGCTGGCCGAGATGCGCGCCAAGCTGCAGGACAAGCTGGCCGACCCTGCGCTCTATGACGAGGCGAAGAAGGCCGATCTCGCCATCTGGACCGCCAAGTTCGCCGAGCTGGAACAGGCCGAATCCAAGGCCGAGGCCATGTGGCTTGAGGCGCAGGAAAAGCTGGACGCGGCCGAGGCGCGCTGAGGCGCCTTGGTCCGCCCGCCGGGGTTGCAACCGCCGCAACCGACGCACGAAGGCAGACGACCTGTGCCAGAGCGAACGCCAAACCTGCGGAATTGCACAGCTTTCCGGGATTGAACCTTGCTTTCTGCAGGCGCACATCATCGGCAGGAATTTGAAGGAAACCCTGCCATGACCAACCCGACCATCGCCACCCTGCAAAAGCGCCGCACCCAATACGCCCTGGGGCGCAATGTCTCGCTCTCGAATGCCGAGCTTGAGGCGCTGATCAAGGAAGCGATCCGCCTGACGCCTTCGTCGTTCAACTCGCAATCCTCGCGCGCCGTCATCCTGTTCGGTGAGGCTTCGGAGAAATTCTGGCAGCTGACCGAAGACGCCCTGCGCGCCATCGTTCCGGCCGATGCCTTTGCCCCGACCGAAGCCAAGATGAAGGCCTTTGCCGCGGGCGTGGGCACCGTGCTGTTCTATGAAGATCAGGACACCGTGAAGGGTCTGCAGGAAAACTTCCCCCTCTACGCCGATGCCTTCCCGACCTTCTCGGAACATTCGGCGGGCATGGCGCAGATTTCGGTCTGGAATGCGCTGGCGGATGCGGGCCTTGGTGCTTCGCTGCAGCACTACAGCCCCATCGCGGACGAACCCGCCGCCAAGGCCTTCAACGTCCCGGCAAGCTGGAAGCTGCGCGCGCAGATGCCCTTCGGGTCGCATGAGGCCGGTTTCAACGACAAGGGCTTCATCGCCGATGAAGGCCGCTTCCTGACCTACGACAACGCCGCCATCGCGGCCGAGTGATCGGGCAGACCCGAACCGATGAAGGGCACCCCGCGCGGGTGCCCTTTTCCTTTGCGCGCACAAGGCCTTGCGTCAGGCGCCCTTCCCGGCCACCATGGCGCCTGGAACCGCGGAACGGGGCGCAGGATGGACACCGGATTTCTGATCACCGCCTTTGCCACGCTTTTCGTGGTGATCGACCCGCCGGGTCTGGTGCCGCTGTTCATCGCGCTCACGCGGGGCATGTCGGTCGCGCGGCGGCGGTCGCTGGCGCTGCGGGCCTGCATCATCGCCGTCGCGATCCTTGCGGCCTTCGCCATCGCGGGCGAGGCGCTTCTGGGCTTCATCGGGATCACCATGCCCGCCTTCCGCATCGCGGGCGGGATCCTGCTGTTCCTGACCGCGCTCGATATGCTGTTCGAACGCCGCACCCAGCGGCGCGAGGGGCAGCATGCCGAACCCGACCACGACCCTTCGGTCTTTCCGCTGGCCACGCCGCTGATTGCCGGATCGGGGGCGATTGCCACCATGATCCTGCTGGTCGGACAGGCAGGTGGCGGGCTTCCCGGCACGGCACTGGTGATCGGGGTGATGCTGGTGGTGATGCTGACGACCTTTACCTTCCTTCTGGCCGCCCCGCCGCTGGAACGGATGCTCGGTCGCACCGGGACCATCGTGATCACCCGGCTTCTGGGCATGTTGCTGGCCGCGCTATCGGTGCAATTCGTGATTGACGGCATCCGGGGCACGGGCCTCATTTCCGGCTGATTGCGGGACTTGGGCGGCATCTCGGCGCTTGCGGGCGACACGGGCTTGGGCGAAAAGGCGTCATGACACCGGATATCCTCTGCATTGGTTCCGTTCTGTGGGACATCATCGGCCGCTCGCCCACGGTGATGCGGCTTGGCTCGGACGTGCCGGGGCGCATCACGCGCCTGCCGGGGGGCGTGGCGATGAACATCGCCATGACACTGCGCCGCTTTGGCCTGACGCCCGGCCTGCTGACCACCATCGGCCGCGACCCCGAAGGCGACGAACTGGTCGCCGCCTGTGCGCGGATGGGCATGGTCACCGACCATATCTATCGCAGCGATGACCTGCCGACCGACCGCTATATGGCGGTCGAAGGCGCAAATGGCCTGATCGCGGCAATCGCCGATGCCCATTCGCTCGAAGCGTCGGGCGACAAGATCCTGCGCCCGCTGGCCGATGGGCGACTGGGAAGCGAGGAGGCCCCCTGGTCGGGGCTGATCGCCCTGGATGGCAATCTGACGGAACCGCTGCTGGCGCAAATCGCCGAGTCGCCGCTGTTTGCGCGGGCTGACCTGCGTGTGGCCCCCGCAAGCCCCGGCAAGGCCGAACGGCTGCGCCCGCTGCTGGACCATCCGGGGGCCACGCTTTACGTGAACCTTGAAGAGGCTAATATCCTCTGCGCCGCCCATCACCCCACCGCACCCGAAGCGGCCGCCGCCCTGCTGGAGCGTGGCGCGCATCGCGTTCTGGTGACGCATGGCGGCAACCCCTGCGCCGAAGGCACGCGCGGCAAGGGTGTGATTTCCGACCGTCCGCCCGAGGTTTTGGTGACGCGCATCACCGGCGCGGGCGATACTTTCATGGCCGCCCATATCGTGGCGGAACGCCGGGGCGATCCGCGCGAGGCCGCCTTGGCCGCCGCATTGCGCGCCGCCGCAACCTATGTTTCAGGAGAAATCGGATCATGAGCATCCTGCCGATCACCTATGCCCCCGAAGTCCGCGCCGCGCTTGATGCCGGTCACCCGGTGGTGGCGCTGGAATCGACGATCATCACCCACGGGATGCCCTTCCCCCAGAACGTCGAGGCCGCCCGCGCGGTCGAGGCCGAGGTCCGCGCCCATGGCGCCGTGCCTGCGACCATCGCCGTCATGGGCGGGCAGATCCTGATCGGGCTGTCAGACGCGCAGCTCGACACGCTGGGCCAGACGCCGGATGCGATGAAGCTGTCGCGCGCCGACCTGCCAGTCTGCGTGGCGCTGGGGCGCGTGGGGGCCACAACGGTGGCGGCCACGATGATCTGCGCCGCCATGGCGGGCATCCATGTCTTTGCCACGGGGGGCATCGGCGGTGTGCATCGCGGGGCGGAAACCACCTTCGACGTGTCGGCCGATCTGATCGAACTTGGCCTTTCACCCGTCACCGTTGTCGCGGCAGGGGCCAAGGCCATCCTCGATCTGCCGAAAACGCTCGAAGTGCTGGAAACCCAGGGCGTGCCGGTCATCACAGTGGGGCAGGACGAACTGCCGGCCTTCTGGTCGCGCTCCTCGGGGCTCAAATCTCCGCTGCGGATGGATGATCCGGCACAGATCGCCAGCGCCCATCTGATGCGCGGGGTGCTGGGGCTCAAGGGTGGGCAGCTGGTCGCCAATCCGATCCCGGCCGAGGCCGAGATCGCGCGCGCCGAAATCCAGCCGGTGATCGAAGCCGCACTGGCCGAGGCCGAGGCGCAGGGCATCGCCGCCAAGGAGGTCACGCCCTTCCTGCTCGACCGCATGTTCGCCATGACCGAAGGCCGCTCGCTGACCGCCAATATCGCGCTGGTGCTGAACAATGCACGTCTGGGCGCAGCAATTGCCGTCGAAATCGCCCGTCTGCGCGGCTGAACGGTTTTTTCACGCTGCAGCAATTGTAAGGGCCGCCCCGCAGCCCTTACATAAGGCCAAGGCAAGGAGACGGCAGTGCAGGATCAGGACCACCCCAAGAAACGCGGCGGCCTTCTGGCCGGGCTGCGCGCAAGCTTTCTGACCGGGCTGGTCGTCGTTCTGCCCATCGGACTGACGATCTATCTTGTCTATACGGTCGTCGGCTGGATCGACAGCTGGATCCTGCCGCTGATCCCCTGGGGATGGCGGCCGGAGCAGCTGGTGGAATTCTACATCGGCCCGGATGCCAATTTCCCCACGCGGGGCCTTGGCGTCATCGTCTTTCTGATCTTCACCGTCATCATCGGCTGGATCGCCAAGGGCCTGATCGGACGTTCGGTCATTGCCCAGACCGAGGCGCTGGTCGACCGCATGCCGGTGGTGCGGTCGGTCTATGGCGGGTTCAAGCAGATCACCGAAACCTTCTTTGCCAAATCCGAAAAAAGCTTTGACCGGACCTGTCTGGTCGAATTTCCGCGCCCCGGCAGCTGGGCCGTGGGCTTTGTCGCGACCACCGCCAAAGGCGAAATCGCGGCCCGCCTGCCGTCAGACAAGAAGATGATCGCGGTTTTCCTTGCGCTGACGCCGCTGACCTCGGGCATCCTGCTTTACGTGCCGGAAGAGGATGTGATCCTTCTCGATATGAAGGCGGATGATGCGGTGAAGCTCATCGTTTCGGCCGGGCTGGTGGCGCCTTCGGGCAAGGAGATGCGCACCCTAGCCGAAGAGGCCGCGAAGATCGACTGAACTGTTGCGGCCGATGGCGTCGCGGTGATCGGTCAGGAATTGCGCACAGGCCGCGCGTCCAGCCGCCTTCAGCCGCGCCAGCAGCGCGGGCGACGGCGCAAGCTTTGAGGCCGCGCCCAGCCCGTTCATCAGCGCGTCATCGGCGATCACATGCAGCCGCAGGTCCTTCATGGCGCCCGCAGGCATCCGCCCCTGCGCGATCAGCCGCTTCACGAAATTCACCGCCCGCAATTCGCCGAGAAGGGCGGCGTTGAAGCTGATTTCATTGATGCGGTTCTGGATCTCGACCGGGGTCATGGGCAGCGCCTCGCGCCGCAGCGGGTTGATCGACACCAGAAGGATGTCATCGGGCAGATGCGGCAGATAGAGCGGGAACAGCGCCGGGTTGCCGGTGAAGCCGCCATCCCAGAAGATCTCGGTCTGGCCGGTGGCGGGGTCTTCCATCTCGATCGCCTGAAAGACCGTCGGCAGACAGGCCGAGGCCAGCAGGGCCGCAGGCGAAATCTCCGCCCCCGCAAAGACGCGGATCTTGCCGGTGCGGACATTGGTGGCCGAAACGAAAAGCTCTGGCCCCTGCGCGGCGCAGATGGCGGCAAAGTCAAAGCGCGCCGCAACCTCGGCCAGCGGGTTCTGCCAGAACGGCCCCCAAGCGTAGGGCGAATAGACCTGCGCGGCCAGACCCGCGGCCGACACCGGCAAAGTCTCGGCCATGGCCTCGGTCAGGGCGGTGGCAAAGGGGAAGGTCTGGCTGATCCATCGGGTCACGCGCAAATCGCCCAGATCCCCGATTTCGGCCCAAAGCTGATCGAGGCTGGCCCGCGCGCCCGCGGCCCCGCCCGCAAGCCACCCGGCCTTCAAAGCCGCCGCATTCAGCGCGCCCGCCGAAGTGCCGGTGATGGCGGCGATTTCGAGGTCAGGCTCTTCCAGCAGGCGGTCCAGCACGCCCCAGGTGAAGGCGCCATGCGCACCGCCCCCTTGCAGCGCGAGGTTCAGGCGCAGCACCGCCGCGCGCCCTTTACAGCGCCGTCCACCCCCCATCGACGCTGAGGGTGGTGCCCGTGATCTGATCTGCGGCGGCGCTGGCCAGGAACACGACCGTACCGCCCAGCTGTTCGGTGGTGGCAAACTGGCGCGAGGGTTGGCGCTGCAACATCACCTCACGGATCACGGTTTCGCGGTCCATGTCATGGACCTTCATCTGATCGGGGATCTGCGCCTCGACCAGCGGGGTCAGCACATAGCCGGGGCAGATCGCGTTGCAGGTGATCCCCTGCCCCGCAACCTCCAGCGCCACGGTCTTGGTCAGGCCCACCACGCCATGCTTGGCGGCCACATAGGCCGATTTGAACGGCGAGGCCGTAAGGCCATGGGCCGAGGCGATGTTGATGATCCGCCCCCAGCCCTTGGCCTTCATCCCCGGCAGCGCTGCCGCGGTGGTGTGGAAGGCCGAGCTGAGGTTGATGGCCAGGATGGCATCCCATTTCTCGACCGGAAACTCCTCGACCGGGGCGACATGCTGGATGCCCGCATTGTTCACCAGAATGTCGCAGCCCCCGGCCTTTTCGACCAGCGCGCGGCAATCGGCACCTTTCGACATGTCGGCGGCGATATAGCGCACGGGAACACCGGTCTCGGCGGCAAGGCGCGCGGCCAGCGCGTGATCCTCATCCCGGTCGGTAAAGCTGTTCAGCACGATCTCGGCCCCGGCCTTGGCCAGTTCCACCGCCACCCCAAGCCCGATCCCGGAATTGGACCCGGTCACAATCGCGCGCTTGCCCTGAAGGGTCATCCTGCTTCTCCCGCTACATGCTGAGGGTGCGAGAATAGGCGCTTCGCAGGCCGAGGAAAGGCCCAAGCGGCAGGTGATGGCGGAAAGTCGCACTCAACGGAAAAATGCGGCCCGAATCACAAAAAAAACGCCGGCGCAAGGCCGGCGTTAAGTCTTTGAGGCAGGTTTCATACAGGCAAGAAACCTATCGAGCAGTAAGTCTCTTATACCCCGCCAGAGCCTTCAGTCCAAGTTAAAAGTTTGAAAAACCACGGAAGCGGACCTATGGTTGAGCCAAGAAAAACAGGGCTTCGAGGGATTGTTGCCGCAATGGGACTCAATTTTTTCAATCATCGGCAGAGAATCGGGCTGCTTGCGGGGCTGATGCTCGCGGCGGGTCCGGTGATGGGCGACTCACCCCAGCCATCCATCGCGATGTATGGCGCGCCGGCGCTGCCGGCCGATTTTACGGCGCTGCCCTATGCCAATCCGGATGCGCCCAAGGGCGGGCGAATCGTCTTGGGGGAAATGGGCGGGTTCGACAGCCTCAATCCCTTCATCCTGAAAGGGAACGCCCCCAGCCAAGTCACCGCTTTTACGGTGGAAACGCTGATGGGCCGGTCGCTGGACGAACCCTTCACGCTCTATGGTGTGCTGGCCGAAAGCATCCAGACTGATGAGGCGCGGTCTTACGCGGAATTCACGCTGCGCGAAAATGCACGCTTTTCCGATGGCAGCCCGGTCACGCCCGAAGATGTGATCTGGTCTTTCGAGACGCTGGGGACCAAGGGCCAGCCGCGCTATGCCGGGGCCTGGGCCAAGATCGCCAAGGCCGAAGTGACCGGCCCGCGGTCGGTGCGCTTTACCTTCAACACCGTGGACCGCGAATTGCCGCTGATCCTCGGGCTGCGGCCGATCCTGAAAAAGGCGCAGTGGGAGGGCAAGGCCTTTGACGAATCCTCGCTCGAACCGCCGATCGGGTCGGGGCCTTATGTCGTGGCCGATATCGAACCGGGCCGGTTCATCAGCTTCCGCAAGAACCCTGATTGGTGGGGCAAGGATCTGCCCTTCTACAAGGGCATGCATAACCTTGAAGAAATCCGCATCGAATATTACGGCGTCGATACCGCACTGTTCGAGGCCTTCAAGGGCGGGGCGCTCTCTACCTACCGCGAAACCAACCCAGCGAAATGGGCGGCGAATTTCGACTTCCCGGCGGTGCAATCGGGCGAGGTGCTGAAAGCCGAAATCCCGCACAGCCGCCCTTCGGGGATCGAAGGGTTTGCCTTCAACACCCGCAACCCGCTGTTCGCCGATTGGCGCGTGCGCGAGGCGCTGACCCTGGCCTTCAACTTTGAACTGGTAAACCAGACGCTGACGGGGGGCGTGCAGCCGCGCATCACCTCCTACTTCGGGAACTCGTTCCTGGGCGCCGCGCCCGGCACCCCGGCCGAGGGCCGCGTGAAAGACCTGCTCACCCCCTTTGCTGCCGATCTGCTGCCCGGTGCGCTGGACGGCTATCAGCCCCCCGTGGCCGACGGGTCCGAAGCCAACCGCAAGAACATGCGGGCGGCGGCGAAGCTGCTGGAAGAGGCAGGCTGGTCGGTGCAGGACGGCACGCTGAAAAATGCCGAGGGCAAGCCCTTCGCCTTTGAAATCCTGCTGACCAATGGTCAGGACGAAATGATTTCGGCCGCCAATATCTATATCGAGGCGCTGAAGCGGCTGGGCATCGAGGCCCGTCTGACGACCGTGGACAATGCCCAGTACAAAGAGCGGACGACCGACTACAAGTTCGACATGACGCATTACATCCGCTCTCTGACCCTTTCTCCGGGCAATGAGCAGATGCTCTACTGGGGTGCCAAGGGCGTGACCGAACCGGGAACCCGCAACTGGCCGGGCATCAACTCTCCCGCGGCCGAGGCGATGATCCAGACCATGCTGTCGGCCAAAGACCCGCAGGAATTTGCCGATGCGACACAGGCGCTTGATCGTGTGCTGACGACGGGTAGATATGTCATTCCGGTATGGTATTCGAAGGTGGCACGCATCGCCTATCGCAAGGGCCTCCACTACCCCGACCGCCTGCCCGCCTATGGCGACTGGCCCGGCTGGCAGCCCGACGTGTGGTGGATGGAAAAATGACCGTTCCGGCCCGCAGCGTCACGCCGCTGCGGGCCGGTCCAACAAGAAGAACCGAGGCAGAGAAAATGAAGAAACTGATGCTGATCCTGGCGCTTGGGGCGCTGGCCGGGTGCAATACCGTAGACGGGATCGGGCGCGACATTTCGGGCGGCGCCATGCGGGTTTCGGGCTGGCTGGGCTAAGGCCCGGCCTGCCCGGTCCGGCTTATTCAGCGGCGGCGGCCTCGGGCTCGGCCGCCTCATCGGCACCGCGCCTGCGGATGACGGTGACGCTGCAATGCGCCTCGGCCACCACCTGGCTTGACACCGACCCGAGATAGCGCCGCGTCGAGGAATGGCCCCGCGCGCCCATGAGGATGTGATCCACATTGTTGTGGCCCGCATAATCGATGATCGCGGCGGCGGGATCGGTGCCTTCCAGCACGGTGAAGGTCAGACGTTCCTCGCCCAGATCGATGCCTTCGGCCCAGTGGCGCAGGCCCACAAGCCGGGCGACATGCAAATTCTGCCCCTCATCATCCACGGTGGCGTCAATCGCGATGCGGCTTGTCTTGATGACATTGACGCAGGCGACCCGCATGTCGGGCTGCGTCACCAGCATCCGCTGCACATTCTGGCGCAGCAGATCCGCCAGCGCCTCCATCTCGGGCGAAAGGTCCACCGCAACCAGCAGAATGGGGGCCTTGCCGATCTGTTCCTGCACGCTGACGGGGGCGGCAAAGCCCTTGACGCCCCGCATCTTCCACCAGCGCCGCCAGACCACGCCCGCACCATCTTGCCGCTGTTTCAGCCCCCGCGCCGTCAGCTTGACCTGCGCCGGATGGGTCAGGTCAAACTGGATCTGCGCCGCCGTCTGATAGCGTTTGGCCGGGTCCACCTCGAGCGCACGCAGGATGATCTCTTGCAGCCAATCAGGCATGTCGGGCACCAGCGCCCGCGGCGGCACCGGATCGCGCCAAAGCCGCGGCCTGACCCCGCGCAGCTTTTCCGGCTTGCCGAATGGCAGCTTGCCCGTGGCCGCCTGATAGATCATCGCGCCCAGCGCGAAGATGTCAGACCGCGGATCGTTCCGCGCACCCAGAAACTGTTCCGGCGCGATATAGGGGAAGGTTCCCATCGGAATGGTGAATTCCTCAGCCAGCAGGTCGGGCAGCTGGTCATGGCGCGACAGGCCATAATCAACCAGCACCATCTCGCCCGAGGGACGCTGGAGGAAGTTTTCGGGCTTGAGGTCCAGATGGATCACATGCTGGCGGTGCAGATCATGCAGCGCATCGGCCATGCGCGCGGCAAGCTCGATCGCATCCGACACTGGCAAGGGTGCATCACGGAACCGCACCAAGAGCGATTCCCCTGGGATACGTTCCGTCACCACATAGGGCATGACGGAGAAGTCACCGACGCCATAGACCTTGGGCACATGCGGCCCGGTCAGGCGGGGCAGGATCATCTGCTCGACCTCGAAGCCCACGATGGTCGGGCCGTCATAGCCATCCAGGATCTTCGGCACCTTCATCACAAGGGGCGTACGATAGAGCGGATGCGTCACCTCCCATATCGTCGCAAAGCCGCCCTCATGCAGCTTTTCACCCAGGGTGAAGCCGTCAATGTCCAGTCCGGTCTGGGGGCGCACACGCATGGATCAGGCCCCCATCAGCAGACGCATGGCAAGGCTTTCAGGCAGGCCGTGCCCTCGCAGCTTGGCGACCGTCGCCCCGGTGTCATAGGGGACACGGTGAAAGGTCAGCTCATTGGTGATGCTGTCGTAGAGGCACCAGGCCGCAAGCGCCCGCCCGTCGCGCGGCTGCCCCACCGCCCCCAGCACCGCGAGCCAGCGCCGCGACCGGATCAGCGGCAGGGTCGAGGCCCCGGCCGGGATGCGCTGTTCCTGCACGCGCCCCACCATGTCGCAGCTGAACAAATGTGGAACATGGACATGGCCACAAAAAATCACCCGCGCATCCGACACCCGGAACGAGGGCATGGCCCGCTGTTCATTGCTGACATAGATCCAGTCCTGCATGTCATTGACACTGGCATGGACGAAGTGAAGATCGTTGATGCGGTGCTGCATCGGCAGGGCGGATAGGAAGGCCTGCTGTTCTGGCGAAAGGCGGGGGCGCGTCCATTCCATCGCGCGGCGGGCGGTGATGTTCATCGCGGTATCGGGCACCGCTACTGCCGCATCATGGTTGCCCTTGATCGCCACGGCCCCGGCCTCGACCAAAGCGCGCGCCTTCTCGCAGCACCATTCGGGATCGGGGCCATAACCCACGATATCCCCCAGCATCACGATCTGTTCGACCCGTCGTTGCTCCACATCTTTCAGAACCGCGGCAAAGGCCTCGCGGTTGGCGTGAATGTCCGACAGAATCGCAATACGCATACGTCTCTCCCCCCGTATGGGGATAGCCTATTGCGGCAAGGCCCCTGCGACAATCATACGCAGCTGCGACGCATCGCCACCCCTAACCGTTTGCGCTAACGGGATTTTTCCTCAGGCGAGCGAGGTCACCCAGAGAATGGTCGCATCCTCTTCGCTCAGGCTGATGACGTTATGCCCCATGGAGGCATCATAATAGGCGCTGTCGCCCCGGCGCAGATCGACGGGTTCGTAGAATTCGGTGAACAGCCGGATCACCCCTGTCAGCACATAGAGGAACTCTTCCCCGTCGTGGCGCACCCAGCCGTCGAATTCCTCAATCTGGCGGGCGCGGATGGTGGCGCGGTAGGGCAGCATCTGCTTGGTCCGCAGCGAAGCGGCGAGAAGCTCATGTTCATAGGTGGCGGTGGCATGGGCCTGCCCCTCGCCCGATTTGGTCAGGGCCAGGCGTCCGTTCACCTGCGTCTTGGACGGCGGGGTAAAGAGTTGCGGCACGGAAATCGCCAAACCCTCGGCCAGCTTCTTCAGCGCCTCATAGGTGGGCGACATCTGGCCGTTTTCGATCTTGGACAGGGTCGATCGCGCCAAGCCCGCCTGATTGGCTGCCTGTTCCAGCGTCCAGCCGCGCGCCTTGCGAAGTTCGCGCACCCGGATGCCAAGGTTGATCGGTTCCACAGCGGCATCTGCCCCGTTTTCACGGGCGATCCGGATCAGCGAAGGCGTTTCGTGTTTCTGCATCGTGATTGTGCATTACGGCAGGCTTGGCCATCTTGCAACGAAAGGCTTGCAGGTCTAGCAACCTCGCATGTTTTCCGTCACCTCCGCAGAACCCCATCCCCCCGCGCCCGGACCATTCAATCTGGCGGCGCATGTGCTGGCGCGTGGCGCGGCCCTGCCCGACAAGATGGCCATGCAGATCGTGCGCCCCACCGGGGCCGAGCGCTGGAGCTATGCGCGCCTGCTTGCTGCCGTCCGGGGTGCAGGCACCGGCCTTCTGGCGCTGGGCCTGGCGCCGGGCGACCGGGTGCTGCTGCGTCTGGGCAATGTGCCGGAATTCCCGGTGGCCTTTCTGGGCGCGATTGCGGCGGGTCTGGTGCCGGTGCCGACCTCTGCCCAGCTGACGGGGCCGGAAATCACCGCGATGGCCGCGCGCATCGCGCCTGCGCTGATCATCGCAGGGGATGGCGTGGCCCTGCCCGAAAGCCCCGCGCCCGTGCTGCCCGCCGTCGATCTGGCCCGCATGGGCGATCTGCCCCCTTGTGAGTGGCATATGGGTGCCCCCGAACGCCCGGCCTATGTCATCTTCACCTCCGGCACCTCGGGGCAGCCGCAGGCGGTGGTCCATGCCCATCGGGCGATCCTGTCCCGCGCGCTGATGCATGACGGGTGGGAGGGGTTGGGCGAGAGCGACCGTATCCTCCATGCCGGGGCTTTCAACTGGACCTATACGCTCGGCACCGGGCTTCTGGACCCTTGGACGCTGGGGGCGACCGCGCTCATCCCCGGCGCGGGGGTCACGCCCGCGCAACTGCCGCTGCTCCTCAAGCGCTTCGATGCGACGATCCTTGCCGCAGCGCCGGGGGTGTTCCGGCAGATGCTGCGGGCGCCCCTGCCCGCACTGCCGAAGCTGCGCCATGGGCTCAGCGCCGGGGAAAGCCTGACCCCGGATCTGCGCGCAGCCTGGCGCGCGGCCACCGGCACCGATCTGCATGAGGCGCTGGGGATGTCGGAATGTTCTACCTTTGTTTCCGGCAGCCCCGCGCGCCCAGCGCCCGAGGGGACCACCGGCTATCCGCAGCCCGGGCGGTGCATTGCGGTGCTGGATGACATCGGCGCCCCGGTGCCGCGCGGCACGGCCGGGCAGCTGGCCATTGACCGCCGCGACCCCGGCCTGATGCTGGGCTATCTGGATGATCCGACCGCCACCGCGGCCCGCTTCCACGGCGACTGGTTCCTGACTGGCGATACCGTGGACATGGCCGAGGATGGCGCCCTGCGCTATCTGGGGCGGCGGGATGACCAGATGAACCCCGGCGGCTTCCGCGTCTCGCCGCTTGAGGTCGAGGCCGCGCTTGCGGGCCTGCCGGGCGCTGAGGATTGGGCCGTGGCCGAGGTCGAAATCAAGCCAGGCACCCGTGTCATTGCCTGTTTTTACACCGGGCCGGAACCCGTGGACCCGGACGTGCATTCTGCCTTCGCAGCCAGTCGTCTTGCCCGCTATCGTCAGCCCCGGCTCTGGCAGCATGTCCCGTCCCTGCCCCGGAATGCCAACGGCAAATTGAACCGTCGTCTTCTTGCAAGTCTTTGGAACCCGAAATGATCCGTCTTGATATCTTTTCCGATCCGATCTGCCCCTGGTGCTACCTGGGCAAGGCCAATCTGGATCGCGCGCTGGAAGCGCATCCCGAACACCCCTTCCTGATCGAATGGCACCCCTTCCAGCTTGCGCCGCAAATGCCGCGCGAAGGTGTGGACCGCGCCGATTACCTGCTGCGGATCTTCGGCACGCAGGAACGCACCGTGGCGGCCCATCTGCGGCTGGAAGAGCTGGGCCGCGAGGCCGGGGTCGCCTTCAACTTTGAGGCCATCCGCACCACGCCCAACACGCTGGACGCCCATCGCCTGATCCATTGGGCCGGGCTTGAGGGGCGGCAGACGCCCGTCGTCTCGGCCCTGTTCCGCGCCTATTGGCGCGAGGGGCGCGACATTGGCGACCAGCAGGTGCTGACGCAGATCGCTGGCGAGGCTGGGCTTGACCCCGATGTCATCGCGCGGCTTCTGGGGTCCGAGGCAGACCTTGACGTGATCCGCACCCGCGAACGGCACGCCCGCGAAAAGGGCATCTCGGCGGTGCCGACCTTCATCGTGGCCGATACCTATGTGCTTTCGGGCGCGCAGCCGCCCAAGCTTTGGGGTGAGGTGATCGAAGAACTTGCCCGCCATCAGCAGGACCAAGGGGAAAATCAGTGACCACCGCCGCCCGCGTCGGCACTGCCGCGCCGCCGCCCCGCCTGTCGATGGGCGAATTCATCGCACTGATCGCGATGCTGTTTGCCACCATCGCCTTTTCCATCGATGCCATGTTACCCGCCCTGCCGCAGATCGCGGCGGAACTGAGCCCCGATGCCCCCAACACCGCGCAGCTGGTGGTCACAAGCTTCGTCTTGGGCATGGGGGTGGGCACGCTCTTTGCCGGGCCGCTGTCCGACACATTCGGGCGCAAGACCGTGATCATCGCGGGGGCGCTGCTCTATTGTGCCGCGGCCTTCGTGGCAAGCCTTGCCCCCAGCCTTGAGGGGTTGCTGATGGCGCGGGTGCTGCAAGGCCTTGGCGCGGCCGGGCCGCGGGTCGTCTCGCTCGCGCTGGTGCGCGACCTCTACAAGGGGCGCGAGATGGCGCGGGTGATGAGCTTTGCCATGATGATCTTCACGCTGGTGCCCGCCGTGGCGCCCTTGGCGGGCAGCTTCATCATCGCGGGCTTCGGCTGGCGCAGCATCTTTCTGGCCTTCATCCTCTTCTCGCTGATCTCGTGCCTTTGGCTTTCGGTCCGCCAGCCGGAGACCCTGCCCCGCGCCGCGCGGCGACCGCTGGAGGCGGCGGCACTGGCCTCGGCCCTGCGCGATGTTCTGACGAACCGGGTCGTGGTCATGTCGATCGCGGTGCAGACGCTGTGCTTTGCGGTGCTGTTCGGGACCATCTCCTCAACCCAGCAGATCTTCGGCACCTATTTCGGCCGGGGTGAGAGCTTCCCGCTGTGGTTTGCGCTGATCGCCATGATGTCGGGCAGCGCGAGCCTTCTGAACGCGGCGCTGGTGGTGCGGCTGGGGATGCGACTGCTGATCAGCTGGACGCTGCGGGGGCAGCTGGTGCTGTCTGTGGCTTTCGGGTTGATCCTGTGGACCGGCGCGACAGAGGGCAATCTGACCTTCGCCCTTTATGTTGTCTGGACGACCAGTGTCTTCATGCTGGCAGGCCTGACGCTGGGGAACCTGAACGCCCTGGCGCTGGAGCCGCTGGGCCATATTGCGGGCATGGCAGCTTCGGTCACCGGGGCGCTGGCGACGGTGCTGGCCGTGGGCCTCGCCGCGCCGCTGGGTCTGGCCTTCGACGGCACCCCCCTGCCACTGGTCCTTGGGGTCGCGGGTCTTGTCGCCCTTGCGGCATTGGTCATGTCAGCGCTGCCACGGCGCTGACCCATACTTTTTTCTTAAAACCATACCAAATCACACAGAAAGCAAACCTTCGTCCAGATTTCGCCCCAAAGCCACGTTACCTCGCGTTCAATGGAACAGGTCCAGACCCCATTCTAACAAAGTCTGTGAGGATTAACGGCATGACGACTTACGCACTTTCCGGCATCCAGGTGACGTTCTCGAGCGGCACCGCCAGCGCAATTACCAGCAGCAATATGAATATCGTCGTCGGCGACGGCACCTTCACGTTCCGCGCCACGGCCACCACCCCCTCGGGGACCGGCTTTTCTCCGATCAGCCTGACGACCACTGGCACCGCGCGTCTGGCGGGCATCTCGGTCGGGGGGACGCGGGTGGACCTGAACAGCCAGGGCTCGATCGCCCAATACAGCTGGGCGCCCGACAATGCGGCCCTGATCCTGCGCGTCGCCACGGGCGCCAACCAGTTCAGCTATTTCGTGCTGGATGGGGACCCGCTGCCCGCCTTCGCCAGCGCCTCGGCCTATAACACCTTCATCGCCGGGCTGACGGATGTGACCTCGCTCGGCTCGGAAATGGCCGCCGGCATCACCCGCCCCGGCTATTCCATGTATCCCTCGACCCTGACCGGCGTCACCACCAGCCAGGATGACGTTGTCATCGGCGGTGTGGGCAATGACTGGAGCGTGAATGCCCTGAAAACCGGGATTGGCAACGACGCCATCACCGGCCTTGCAATCAAGGACATCGTGTATGCAGGGGCGGGCCATGACACCGTCGAAGCCGGGGCCGGCAACGACAGCATCTTTGCCGGTACCGGCAATGACCAGCTTGGCGGGGGCGACGGCAATGACGTGCTGAACGGTGACGACGGCGCAGACGTGATTTATGGCGACGCCGGGTTGGACACCATTGATGGCGGCCTCGGCAACGACACGATCTTTGGCGGCGATGATGCCGACCGAATCACCGGCAATTCGGGCGCAGACAGCCTTGTTGGCGGCAACGGCAATGACACCGTGAACGGCGCTTCGGGCAACGACTTTCTCTCGGGTGGGGCCGGGGCTGACAGCCTGCTGGGCGGTTACGACAACGACACCATCACCGGCGGCATGGATGCCGACGTGATCAGGGGCGAAGCGGGCGGCGACTCGATCACCGGCGATCAGGGCAATGACAGCCTTTATGGCGGTTACGGCAATGACACCATCTTCGGCGGCAGCGAAGATGATGTCATCGAAGGCGGGATCGGCGCGGATGCGCTGACGGGCGGTTCGGGCGCCGATACCGTGCGCGGCGGCGATGGCGTCGACACCATCAACGGCGGCACGGGCGACGATGCGCTGGCTGGCGGCGGCGGGGCGGACTTCTTCGACTTCAACGCCGGCAGCGGCGCCGACACCGTGACGGGCTTTGTTGACAACCTCGATACGCTGCGGATCGACTCGAGCTTTGGCTTTGCCGATGCGGCGGCGGTGCTGGCTTCGGCGGAACAGGTCGGGACCTCGGTCGTCATCACGCTGGATGCCGATGACTCGATCGTGCTGACGAACATCCGTCTGGCGCAGCTTGCCAACGACATCAGCATCATCTGATCCCTGCGGGTCAGAAACGGGAAAGGGGGCCGCGCGGCCCCCTTTTTCATGCCGTCACGACCGGCGGAAAGGCGGGATCACCTTGCCCCCCCGCGCGCCGGGCTTGGCACCCGGCCGGGCACCGGGGCGCAGCCCGGCGGGCTGGGGCGGCGGGGCGGCGGCCTTGGCCTTGGCCGCGGCTTCGGCGGGCGTCACGCTGCCCGGCACCGCCTTGGCCTTTTCGGCGCTGCCTTCGGGGCGCAGGATCTTTTCCGCCAAATCGCGGGCCACGGCAAAGGCGCCCTTGATGCGGTCGCTTTCGGACGGCCAGTCCACCCCGATGACGATCTTGTTGCCCGCCACCCGCGCGGCCCCCGCCTGCGCCTGCAGGAATTCCACGAGGCCGGTGGGATTGGCGAATTTGTCATTGTGGAACTGCACCGTCACGCCCTTCGGCCCCGCATCCAGCCGCGAAATCCCGGCCTTCTTGCACATGGCCTTGATCCGCACGACCAGAAGCAGGGTATTCACCTCTTTGGGCAGCGGGCCGAAGCGGTCGATCAGCTCGGCGGCAAAGCCCTCCAACTCGACCTTGGTGGTCAGATGGCTGAGACGGCGGTAAAGCCCCAGACGGATGTCGAGATCCGGCACATAATCCTCGGGGATCAGGACCGGCACGCCCAGGTTGATCTGCGGCGCCCAGGCATCATCCACCGGGGCCAGACCGTTGATTTCACCGGATTTGATCTTGGCAATCGTCTCTTCCAGCATCTGCTGGTAAAGCTCGTATCCCACTTCCTTGATATGGCCTGACTGTTCCTCGCCCAGAAGGTTCCCGGCGCCGCGCAGATCAAGGTCATGGCTGGCCAGGTTGAACCCGGCACCAAGGCTGTCGAGGCTGGCCAGCAGCTTCAGCCGCTTTTGCGCCTGCGGCGTCAGCACCGCGCGGGGCTTCGTCGTGAGATAGCAATAGGCGCGGGTCTTGGACCGGCCCACCCGCCCGCGGATCTGATAAAGCTGGCTCAGGCCGAACATATCGGCGCGATGCACGATCATCGTATTGGCGGTCGGAATATCAAGGCCGCTTTCCACGATGGTCGTGGCCAGCAGCACGTCATATTTGCCGTCGTAGAATTCGTTCATGCGTTCATCCAGATCGCCCGCCGCAAGCTGACCATGCGCCACGACATAGGACACCTCGGGGACATGGGTTTTCAAGAATTCCTCGATCTCGGGCAGGTCTGACAGGCGCGGGACGACAAAGAAGCTCTGCCCGCCGCGATAGCGTTCGCGCAACAGCGCCTCGCGCAGGGTGACGGTGTCGAATTCGCTCACATAGGTGCGGATCGCCAGACGGTCGACCGGCGGCGTCGCGATGATCGACAGATCCCGCACCCCCGTCAGCGACAGTTGCAGCGTCCGCGGAATGGGCGTTGCCGTCAGGGTCAGCACATGCACCTCGGCCCGCATCTCCTTGAGTCGTTCCTTGTGGGCCACGCCGAAATGCTGTTCCTCATCGATGATCAGCAACCCAAGGTTCTTGAACTTGATCCCCTTGGCCAAAAGCGCATGGGTGCCGACGCAGATATCGACGGTGCCCTCCTCCAACCCTTTGCGGGTGGCGGCGGCATCCTTGGCGGAAACAAAGCGCGACAGCGGCCGCACCTCCATCGGGAAGCCGCGGAAGCGTTCGGCGAAACTGCGGTAATGCTGGCGGGCCAGAAGCGTGGTCGGGCAGATCACCGCCACCTGCATCCCGGCCATGGCGGCGATGAAGGCCGCACGCATGGCGACCTCGGTCTTGCCGAAACCCACATCGCCCACGACCAGACGGTCCATCGGGCTTCCGGCCTCAAGATCGCTGACCACATCGGAAATCGCCGACAGCTGATCGTCGGTTTCCTGATAGGGGAAACGGGCAGAGAAGGCCTCCCATGCGGAATGGGGGGCATCTAGGATGGGCGCGTGGCGCAGATGCCGTTCGGCGGCGATCCGCATCAGACGGTCGGCAATCTCGCGGATGCGTTCCTTGAGCTTGGCCTTCTTGGCCTGCCAGGCGCCCCCGCCCAGCCGGTCGAGCAGCCCTTCCTCATGGCCATAGCGGCTGAGAAGTTCGATGTTTTCGACCGGCAGGTAAAGCTTCGCCTCCTCGGCATAGACGAGGTGGACATATTCATGCGGCGGGCCGGCCTTGTTCGCGGGCGGCAGCGGCACGCGCAGCGTTTCCAGCCCCATGAAGCGGCCCACGCCATGTTCGACATGCACCACCAGATCGCCGGGCGTCAGGGTGCCCAGATCCTGCAGGAAGTTCTCGGCCTTGCGCTTGCGGCGGCTTTTGCCCACCAGCCGGTCGCCCAGCACATCCTGTTCAGAGATCACCGCAAGGCCGGGCGCGGTAAAGCCTTCGTCCAGCGCCCAGACAGCCACGAAAAGACCGCCCTTGCCCTCGGGGATATCGCGGATGTCCTGCACCTCGTGCGCGGCTGACAGGCCCTGATCTTCAAGCAGCCCGCGCAAACGTTCGCGCGCGCCCTCCGACCATGAGGCGATGATCACCTGCCGTTCTTCGCGCAGCGCCTTCACATGGGACGAAAGCGCGCCGAACAGGCTGATCGATTCCTGCTGGCGTTCGGGGGCGAAATTGCGCCCGATCCGCCCGCCCGCATCCAGAACCCCCGGCCCCGGCGATTGCGCCAGCGGCGAAAGCTGGATCACCCGATGCCCGCCGATGGCGGCATCAAAGGCGTTTTCATCCAGATAGAGCGCCTGCGGCGGGCAGGGTTTGTAGACGGTATCCATGCGGCCCTTGACGGCCATCTGGTCGCGCCGCGCCTCATACTGATCGACGATGCCTTCCCAACGGGCAATCCGCGCGGGCGTGACCTGATCGTCCAGCATCACCGACGCGCCCGGCAGATAGTCGAACAAGGTCTCCATCCGGTCATGGAACCAGGGCAGCCAGTGTTCCATCCCCTGATGCTTGCGCCCCGCACTGACCGCCTCATACAGCGGGTCATCGGTCGTTGCGCCAAATTCGATGCGATAGGTCTGGCGAAAGCGGGTGATCGAAGCCTCGTCCAGCATGATCTCGGACATGGGCGCAAGGTCGATTGTCGTCAGCTTCTCGGTGGTGCGCTGGGTTTCGGCGTCAAAGCGGCGCAACCCATCCAGCACGTCACCAAAGAAATCCAGCCGCACCGGCCCGCTGTCGCCCGGCGGGAAGATATCGACAATGCCGCCGCGCACGGCAAAATCGCCCGGTTCGGTCACCGTCGCCACCTGGGAAAACCCCATGCGGACAAGGAAGGTTTTCAACGCGAATTCATCGACCCGCGCCCCCACCTGTGCGCTGAAGGACGCCCCGCGCACCTGATCGCGCGCAGGCAGGCGCTGGGTCACCGCACTCAGCGTCGTCAACAGCACGAAAGGCCCCGGCACACCATGCGACAGCGCCGCCAGCGTCGCCATCCGGCGGGCCGAGATCTCGGGGTTGGGCGAAACGCGGTCATAGGGCAGGCAATCCCAGGCCGGAAAATCCAGCACCACCGCCCCCGGCGCGAAAAAGGCCAGCGCGGCGCGCATCGCTTCCATCCGCTTGTCATCGCGCGCGACATGCACGACCGGCCGTCCGCGGGACAGCTCTTTCGCCAAAAGCCGCGCGTCATATCCTTCGGGCGCCCCGCCGAGGATGATCCTTGCCTGTTCCGCCATCTGGCCCTGACCTGTCCTGTCTTGCGTGCCGCCTCAGTTCAGCACGCTGATCGTCATGTTCTGATACATGCCATAAATGGAGGTGATCAGAATCGACACCATCCCGATCGCCTGCACCGCCAGACGTAGCTTGATCAGCCGCGCCTGCAATGCCTCGCCCCGGTGTTCGCCATCCGCAATACGATGCGCGGCCCAAAGCGACAGCCCCCAGACCGCCGTCAGCGGGAACATCAGGCAGAAGACTGCCTGCGCGAATTCGATGCGATAGCCGAAACCTGCCACCCCCAGCACTGTCAGGACAAAGGCCACGAAGCCCACGATCCAAAGGCCCGACATATGGGTGATGTAAAGCAGCCGGTTCACATTGACACGGGCCAGCGTCTCCAGATCCTCTTGCGCCTGCCCGCCCTTGCGCCGCGCCCGCAGCACCATGTCGAAGGGCACACCCAATATGCGGTGGCTGACCATCCACCACTGCACGCAAAGCATGATCCAGAACCAGAGATTCGAGAAGGACCGCATGTCGATCAGCTCGACGATCGTCTGGTAAAGCTCCACGCGCAGGCTCCGAAACAACGGGCCACCGGAGGGGGTATCGCCGGCGGCGTCAGGCAGTCTGCGGCATTCCTAACCTTGCGATGCGGCTTTTTCCATGGCAGGCAGAAAAAAATCCGCACAGGTCCTTCGGGGCGTTGCGGCTGTGCCAGCCTTTGCCCGCCAGAAGGAGCCGTCATGCGCCCGATCCAAGCCGCCTACCCCGCCGCCCGCTTCCGCCGCATCCGGCGCAGCGACAGCCTCCGGCGCCTGACGCAGGAAACGGTGCTGACGGTCGATGATCTGATCTGGCCGATTTTCATCCGCGATGGCGAAGGCGTGCAGGAACCGATCAGCTCGATGCCGGGGGTGTTCCGCCTTTCGATCGACATGGCGGTGAAGGCGGCCGAACAGGCGGCGGGCCTCGGCATTCCGGCGATCTGTCTCTTTCCCTACACCGACCCTTCGGTCAAGACCGAGACCTGCGAAGAGGCCTGGAACCCCGACAACCTGACCAACCGCTGCATCCGCGCGATCAAGGCCGCCGTGCCCGACATCGCGATTATGACCGATATCGCGCTCGATCCCTACAACGCCAATGGGCATGACGGGCTGGTGCGCGATGGCATCATCCTGAACGATGAAACCATCGAGGCGCTGGTCCGCATGGCGCTGGTGCAGGCCGATTGCGGGGCCGATATCCTCGGGCCGTCCGACATGATGGATGGCCGCATCGGCGCGATCCGCACCGCGTTGGAGGGGGCGGGCCACAAGGATGTGACGATCCTCAGCTATTCCGCCAAATATGCCTCGGCCTTCTACGGGCCCTTCCGCGATGCCGTGGGGGCGTCCGGCGCGCTCAAGGGCGACAAGAAGACCTATCAGATGAACCCCGGCAACAGCGATGAGGCCCTGCGCCTGATCGAACGCGACCTGCGCGAAGGCGCCGACATGGTGATGGTGAAACCGGGGATGCCCTATCTCGACATCTGCCGCCGCGTGAAGGACGCATTCGGCGTGCCGACCTATGCCTACCAGGTGTCAGGCGAATACGCGATGATCCGGGGCGCCGCCGACCGCGGCTGGATCAAGGGCGAGGCCGCGATGATGGAAAGCCTTCTGTGCTTCAAGCGCGCGGGCTGCGATGGCATCCTCACCTATTTCGCGCCCGAGGTGGCACGGCTTCTGCGCGGCTGACCGCCCCGGCAAGCCGCCGCCGAAGGCCCCGCGCAAATCGTGACAGCCGCCCATAAAACCGCTATATCTGGGAAACAGACCCGAAGACGGGCAATTGACCCTTGGGCAGTGAGGCAGAGATGATTTCCAGACGGACCCTGATCGGCAGTGCCGGTGCGGCGCTTGCACTTTCCGCCTGCGGCAATGGCATCGGCAGCAATGGCGCCGCCATGATCGACGCGCGGGTCGATGAAACCCGGAACTACCTGTTCGGCCAATACCCCGGCACGCGCGATCTCGCGGGCAAGGCCTTTGGCGTGCTGTATATGCCGCTCGTCACCGAGGCGGGCTTCGGCATCGGCGGGGCCTTCGGGCGCGGCGCGCTGCGCATCAATGACGTGACGGTCGATTACTACAGTGCCGCCAAGGCCTCGGTCGGCTTCCAGATCGGCGCGCAGCAATATGCCCATGCGCTGTTTTTCATGACGGAATCGGCCCTTGCCGATTTCCGCCGCTCACAGGGCTGGGCCGCGGGGGCCGACCTGAAATACGCCACGCCGGAACAGGGGGCGAGCATCGGGAAAGACACGACCGAAATGGACCCCGTCATCGCCCTTGTTTTCGGACAGGCAGGCCTGATCGCCGGCGCCACGCTATCGGGCACCAAATACACCCGCATCATCCCGTAAAGCATCGCCAAACACGGGCAAAACCGCCGGGGGCCAAAACCCGGCCTTCCTGTTCACCTTGGCAAAAATATCCTCGGGGGGAAGGGCCGCAGGCCCGCGGGGGGCAGACAGCCCCCCGCGCCGACGCCCGCCTCAGCGTGTCAGCCGCCGGATCAGCGACGAGGTGTCGTTGCGCCCGCCGCCCATCAGCTGCACTTCCTTGTAGAACTGGTCGATCAGTGCGGTGATCGGCAGGCTTGCCCCGATCTCGTCGGCGGTGGCCAGACAGATCCCCAGATCCTTCCGCATCCAGTCCACGGCAAAGCCGAAGTCGAACTCATCGGCCAGCATGGTCTTGTGCCGATTGGCCATCTGCCAGCTGCCGGCGGCGCCCTGGCTGATCACCTCGACCACGGCCGCGCCGTCCAGACCCGCCTTCTGACCAAAGGCCAGCGCTTCGGCCAGACCCTGCACCAGCCCGGCGATGCAGATCTGGTTCATCATCTTGGCCAGCTGCCCGGCGCCACTATCCCCCAGGCGACGGCAGATGCGCGCGTAGGCGGCGATCACCGGCTCGGCCCGGTCGTAATCCACCTGCGCGCCGCCGCACATCACCGACAGCACGCCATTCTGCGCCCCGGCCTGCCCGCCCGACACCGGCGCATCGACAAAGCCCTTGCCCTCGGCCGCGGCCACCGCCGCCAACTCGCGCGTGACCTGCGCCGAAACGGTGGTGTGGTCCACAAACACCGTGCCCGCCGCCATGCCCGCAAAGGCGCCCTCCGGCCCCAGACAGACCGACCGCAGATCATCATCATTGCCCACGCAGGCCATCACGAAATCGGCGCCCATGGCGGCCTCGCGCGGCGTCGGCATCGCCCGCCCACCATGCTCTGCGGCCCAGGCCTCGGCCTTGGCGAAGGTGCGGTTATAGACCGTCACCTCATGACCCTTGGCCTGCAGATGCCCGGCCATGGGATAGCCCATGACCCCCAGACCCAGAAATGCGACTTTCGCCATGGTGATCCCTCCTGCGATTGCTCCTTGCCGCAGGATGGACTAGGAACCCAACTCGGTTTCAAGGTCAAGGAACCCGACAGAAGGACCCTTCCCATGCTCGAGCTTTTCCGCTGGCTGATCCGCATCGTGACCGGCCTTATCGTGATGGCGGTGCTGGCGGTCGTGATCGCCTATTGGTTCCTGTCGCGATCCCTGATCGACTATGATGAGGATTTCACCGTCGCAGGGATTTCGGCCCCGGTGGATATCGTCCGCAACAACGACAACGTGCCGCATATCTTCGGCAAGACCGATGCCGATGTCTTTTACGCGCTGGGATTTGTCCACGCGCAGGACAGGCTCTGGCAGATGACGATGTTGCGCCGCACCGCCGAGGGCCGCCTGTCCGAGCTGTTCGGGACCCGCACTCTGCGGATTGACGAACTCATGCGCCGCTACGATCTGGAAACCCTCGCCCGCGAGGCGCTGGCGGAACAGGACGCGCCCACCCGTGCCGCGCTTGAAGCCTATTCCGCAGGCGTCAATGCCTGGATCGCGCAGGTGAACAAGGATGCGCGGGGGCGCGGCGCGCCCGAATTCTTCTTCTTCTCGAAAGAAATCGCCGCTTGGCAACCGACCGACAGCCTTGCCATCCTCAAGCTGATGGCGCTGCAGCTGTCGGGCCAGATCGAGAATGAGGTGATCCGCGCCCGCATGTCGCTGCTGCTGCCGGGCCCGCGCCTGCGCGATATCCTGCCCGATGATCCGGGTCAGGGCGTGGCGGCGCTGCCGGATTATGCCAGCCTCGTGCCCGGTGTCGCGCCCTCCGAGATGCCGCTGCAGATTGCCGGCGATGTGCTTTCGCCCTTCCCGCGGCGCGATTTTGCCGGGGCGTCGAATGCCTGGGCCGCGGCGCCCTCGCGCTCGGCCGCGGGAGGATCGCTTCTTGCCAATGATCCGCATCTGGGCTTTACCGCCCCGTCGCTCTGGTATCTCGCGCGGCTGGAGCTGCAATCGGGCGGCGTGATCGGCGCCACCATCCCCGGCATGCCCGCCGTGCTGGTGGGGCGGTCCGATCAGCTGGGCTGGGGCCTCACCTCGGCCTATGTCGATGATCAGGATCTCTTCATCGAAGAGGTAAACCCCGAGAACACCACGCAATACCGCACGCCTGACGGCTGGAAGGACTTCGTCACCCGCCGCACGATCATCCAGGTCAAGGATGCCGAACCCGTCACCATCACCCTGCGCTGGACCGACAACGGCCCGGTGATGCCGGGGTCGCATTACGACCTCGCTTCCATCACGCCTGCGGGGCATGTCGTCTCGCTGGGATGGACGGCGCTGACGGGCAAGGACAAATCCATGAGCGCGGCGCTTCAGCTCATGCGCGCGCAGACCCGCGCCGAGGCGATCGAGGCCGGGCGGCAGTTCGTCGCCCCTGCCCAGAACCTGATGCTGGCCGATCGTCAGGGCGTGGCGATGCAGGTCATCGGCGCCCTGCCGCTGCGCGATCCCAAGCACCAAAGCCAGGGCCGCATCCCCGCCCCCGGCTGGCTAGCCGAAAACCGCTGGCAGGGCATCCTGCCCTATGAGGACAACCCCAGTTTCGTCGATCCGGTCAGTGGCATCCTCGGCAATACCAACAACAAGACCGTTGACCGCCCCTTCCCGATGCATGTCAGCTTTGACTGGGGCGATACGCAGCGTATCCAACGTTGGCTGACGCTGATGAAAACCCGTGAGGTGCATACCCGCGAAAGCTTTATCGAGGCGCAGCTTGATACCGTCAGCCCCGCCGCGCGCAACGTGCTGCCGCTGGTCGGGGCCGATCTGTGGTTCACGGGCGAGCCCGCGCCGGAAGGCACGCCCGAACGGATGCGGCAAAAGGCGCTGGATCTGCTGGCAAAATGGAACGGCGAGATGAACGAACATCTGCCCGAACCGCTGATCTATCAGGCCTGGATGCGGACCCTGCAGGACAAGCTGATCCGCGACGACATCGGGCCGATGGCGGATGAATTCATCCATGTGGAACCACTGTTCCTGGAACGGGTCTACCGCGATGTCGAAGGTGCCTCGGCCTGGTGCGACGTGGTGCAATCGGCCGTTAAGGAAAGCTGCACCGATATCGCCCGCATCGCGCTGGACGAGGCGTTGCTGCGCCTGTCGGAAAGCTATGGCCCCAATGTGGAAAGCTGGCGCTGGGGCGATCTGCACCAGGCGGCGCAGGATCACCCGGTTCTGGGCGACATCCCGGTGCTGCGCTATTTCGTGAATATTCGCCAAAGCACCAGCGGCGACGACCATACGCTGATGCGTGGCCGCACGGCGGGCAAGGGCAGCAACCCCTATCTGAACGTGCATGGTGCAGGCTACCGCGGGGTCTATGACTTTGCCGATCCCGACAGTTCGGTCTTCATCACCTCGACCGGGCAGTCGGGCCATCCTCTGAGCCGCCATTACGACAATCTGGGCGAACGCTGGCGGCGCGGAGAGTATATTCCCATGAGCCTCGACCCCGCGCTTGCCCGCGCCGCGGCAGTGGGGGAAACGGTGTTGACCCCCGAAGGCCCACCCGCTGCCGAATGAGCGGGCCCCAAAGGCCCCCGCAATAGAAAAGGCGCCACCCGGCCGGGGTTGCGCCTTTTTCCTTGGCGGTGCGGGCGGGGGCGGTGCGGGCGGGTTTACAGCTCGCGCCAGCGTTTTTCCTGCCGGGCAGTCCACAGGACGCGGATCTCCCAGCCGTCATCAGTCTGGGTTTCCTCCTGCACGACGCCTTCGGCATGCAGCCAGGCGCGGCGGCGGCCTTCGGCAAAACCCAGGGCCAGCAGGCGTTCCGTCTTTTCCTCGTCAAAGGTCTGGCTGATCGCATCAAGCAGCCGGTCCAGACCCTCGCCCGTCAGGGCCGAGACGGCAAAGACATTGTCCCGTGCCCGCGCCTGCGCAATCAGCCCCTCATGCGTGGTGGCATCGACGAGATCGAGCTTGTTCCACACCTCGAACATCGGGGTTTCCCCCTTCACGCCCAGGCTGCCCAGAATATCGGCCACATCCGCGGCCTGTTCGGCGCTTTCGGGATGGGCGATGTCGCGGACATGCAGGATCAGATCGGCCTCAAGCACCTCTTCCAGCGTGGCGCGGAAGGCCGCGACCAGCTGGGTCGGCAGGTCCGAGATGAAGCCCACCGTATCCGACAGGATCACCTTGCGCCCGGAAGGCAGCGTGACGCCCCGCATCGTCGGGTCCAGAGTGGCAAAGAGCATGTCCTTGGCCAGCACATCGGCCCCGGTCGCCCGGTTGAACAGCGTGGATTTGCCCGCGTTGGTATAGCCCACCAGCGCCACGATCGGGAACGGCACCTTGCGCCGCGCACTGCGGTGCAATTCGCGCGTCCTGACCACCTTTTCCAGCTGGCGGCGGATGCGGATGACCTGATCGTCAATCGCACGGCGATCGGCTTCTTTCTGCGTCTCGCCGGGGCCGCCGACAAAGCCGAAGCCCCCGCGCTGGCGTTCAAGGTGGGTCCAGGCGCGCACAAGGCGCGTGCGCTGATAGGACAGCGCCGCCAGTTCCACCTGCAACACCCCCTCGCGCGTGCGCGCGCGGTCGGCGAAAATCTCAAGGATCAGGCTGGTGCGGTCCAGCAGCTTGACGCCCCAGGCCTTTTCCAGATTGCGCTGCTGGATCGGGCTGACGGGACCGTCGATCAGAACCAGCTCGACATGCGCTTCCTTGAAGCGGGCCTTCAGCTCTTCAACCTTGCCCGACCCGAACAGCGTGCCGGGATGGACCCGCGACAGGCGCACGACCTCGGCCCCGAGGATCTCCATCCCCGGCAGGGCCGCAGCCAGCGAGACCGCCTCGGCCAGCCCGTGTTCAGGCAGGCGACGGGTCTTTTCGGCCTTGAGATCGGGGTGGATGATCCAAGTATGTGTCGGATGTGCCGCCGTTTCATAGGCGTCAATCCCGCCGTCCAGGGACAGCGGGTCGAAATCATCATCGTCGTCAGGAAGGTCGGAAATCAGTCTTCACCTTCATAAAGGTTGATGGGCGCACCCGGCATGATCGTCGAGATCGCATGTTTATACACCAGTTGCGATTGACCGTCACGGCGCAGGAGCACACAGAAATTGTCGAACCAGGTAATAACGCCCTGCAGCTTGACCCCGTTGATCAAAAAGATCGTCACCGGAACCTTAGCCTTCCGCACATGATTGAGGAATGCGTCCTGCAAATTCTGTTTATCGGCAGCCATTTTTCTTGCCTTTTATTGTCGCGCGGTACTGTCCGCCGCCCTCCCCCGTTTTTCCCGGATGGCAGCAGAATCAGTATGTCTGGCAAAGCGCGGAGATTCCAGCCCAAAAACAGCCCGTTACCGCAGACGCAGCGCAATCAGCGGCGCCATTGGTCCGGCGCCAGAAGCGCCAGCACGGCCAGCGCCTCGACCCGGCCCAGAATCATGGCGCCACCAAGGATTGCCTTGGCGGCAGTTCCCAGTTCGCTATAGCGCACCGGCGCCTCTGCCGCGACGGTCGCAAGCTGCCCCGTCGTGGTCAGGGCCGATATCGACAGGATCAACGCCGGGTCGAATGCCAGCCCCGCAAGCGTGAGCGCCCCGGCAACCACACCGATGGACATGGCAAACAGCATGAAGAAGACCCAGGCCACAAGGGCGCCTTCCCCCCGCAGATGCCGCTCCGAAGCGCCGCCGCCCACCACCCCATGCGGATGGACAAGCCGCGCAAGCTCGGTCTGGCCCTGCCGGAACAACGCATAGACGCGCAGCAGCTTGACCCCGCCGGCCGTGGTGGCGACCCCGCCCCCCACGATGGCCAGCCCCATCAGGATCATCCCATGGGTTTCAAGCCCCGACCAGATCCGGGCCGATCCCCAGTGTTCCGACGTGAAGCCCGTCGTGGTCAGAAAGGACAGCGTGGTATAGGCCGCCCCCCATAAGACCGAGACAAAGGCCGGCAGGTCGCCACCTTCGCTGTTCTCGATCGCGCCGACCCAATGGCGCAGCGCCAGCACCAGCGTCACGGACAGAATGATGGCCCCGGCCATCTGCACCTCGGGGTCACGCCAGGGCGGCAGATCCGGATCATCGAACAAGGCCCCCGGATAGGCGCGCCGCGTGATCCCTAGCAAGAGGAAGGCCGCGATGATCAATTCGACGCCAAAGCCGCCGACGGCTGTGCCGCCGCCCGGCAGGATGCCGCTGGTCGACAGCGTCGAAAGGGCCACGGCGAAGGCGCGAAAGCCCGGCTCGCCCATCAGAACCAGCGCGAACCACAACAGCAGCGTAAACCCCGCATAAGGCGGAAAAAGCAGAACCGCAAAACGCTGAATGCGTTCGGTCGCATCCGCAATCCGCATATCCTGCGGGCCACGCGCCCGTCCGCTGCGCCCGGTCAGAACCTCCATCCCGCCAAGGTTCATCGGCATCAGCACCGCCACCGCCATGAGCAGAATGAAGAACCCGCCCAGCCAGCCGACCAGAACCCGCCACAGATGCAGCGTTTCCGGGATCCGCTCGGCCCCTTCGTAAAGCGTGGCTCCGGTCGTGGTGAAACAGGACAGCATCTCGAACCAGGCATTCACGAACGAGGTATCGGCCACCGCCTCGGCAAAGGGCACAGCCATGATGGGCGGCAGGATCAGATAGGCCCCGATCATCGCCGCGAGATGGCTGTGCCGCGCATCGCGCGCAGCCCGGTCGACCGTGGCAAGGCCGATCATCACGGTCAGCATCCCGAGGCCGCAGGCGGCATAAAAGAACGGCCGACCGGCCGCCGCATTGCCCACCGCATAGCCATGGACCGCCGGCGCGAGCATGGCCAGCGCCGTCAACCCCAGCAGGATCACCAGCAATGGAAGATCCCAGAGCCGCATCAGAAGAAATCGATGGAAACTTGCAGCAACCGCTCGACCTCGCGGACATCCTTGGCCATCACGAACATGGCGATGACATCGCCCTCGTCAATCCGCAGATCGCCGGTCGGCTTCAGAACCTTCTCGCCCTTCATCACCGCGCCGACCAGCACGCCTTCGGGGAAAGCGATGTCGCGCACCTGATGCCCTGCCAGCGGCGAGGTGCCCAGCACCTGCGCCTCAATCACCTCGGCCTCGGCATCACCGATGGAATAGATCGCCCGCACCCGCCCGTGGCGCACATGGCGCAGGATCGAGGACACCGTGGTCGCCCGCGGGTTGATATAGGCATCCACATCCAGCGCCGACAGCAGCGGCACGAGCGTCGGATCGTTCACCAGCGCAATCGCCATAGGACAGCCGACCGATTTTGCCCGCACCGCAACCAGCATATTGGTCTTGTCGTCATCCGTCACCGCCAGCACGGCATCGGCACGGTCGACGCTGGCCTCCATCAGCAGGTCGATATCCATGCCGTCGCCATTCAGCACGATGGTGCGCGACAGGTTGTCGGCGGCGTATTCCGCGCGCGCGCGGTCATGTTCGATGACGCGCACCCGAACACGGTCCACCTGCGCCTCAAGGGCCCGGGCCACCGCCAACCCGACATTGCCCCCCCCCACGATCACCACACGCTCTTGCTTGCGGTTGGATTTGCCAAAGATTTCCAGGGTCCGCCCCAGGTCTTCGACATGCGAGAAGACATAGATCTGATCGCCCGCGAACAGCTGATCGCCGGCCTCGGGCGCGAAAAGCCGCCCCTCGCGCCGCACCCCCACCACAATCGCCCGCAGGGTTGCGAAAAGCTCGTTCAACTGCCGGAGCGGGGTGTTCAGCACGGGGCAGTCCTCGGCCAGATCAATGCCCAGAAGCTGCGCGCGGCCCCCCATGAAACTTTCGGTATCAAAGGTCGCGGGCGCCGCAAGGCGCTGCATCGCAGCCTCGGCCACCTCGCGTTCGGGGCTGATCACCACGTCAATCGGCAGATGGTCGCGCCGATAAAGATCGGAATAAAGCGGCATGGAATAGTTCTGCGCCCGCAGCCGCGCGATCTTGCGCGGGACACCGAACACCGAATGGGCCACCTGGCAGGTGACCATGTTCACCTCGTCGGAGTGGGTGGCCGCGATGATCATGTCGGCATCGCGCGCACCGGCCTTTTCCAGCACATCGGGATATGAGGCAAAGCCCGTAACCCCCTGCACATCCAGCGTTTCCGACGCGCGGCGCACCAGTTCGGCATTGCTGTCGACGACCGTCACGTCGTTGCGCTCGGACGAGAGATGGCGGGCGATCTGCCAGCCGACCTGTCCCGCGCCACAGATGATCACTTTCATCGGAAGGCCCCCGCTAACCCGGTGTCAGGGATGGCACGGGGCGGGCGGGGGGTCAAGCCGCGGGCGGAGCGGGGGATTATTCGCCCTCGCCCTCGTCGTCATCCCCGCGGCCCTTGGCGCCGGTGACGACGCCCAGCGATTTCAGCTTGCGGTGCAGCGCGCTGCGTTCCATGCCGACGAAGGCTGCCGTTCGGCTGATATTGCCGCCGAAGCGGTTGATCTGCGTCAGCAGATATTCCTTCTCGAAAAGCTCGCGCGCCTCGCGGAGCGGCAGGGTTGCCAGCGCACCGCCGATCACCAGCCGCCCGTCATCGCCGCCGCCGCTTTCCTGCCCCGGCAGCTCGCGCGCCTCGATAGGACCATTGCCCTCGCCCAGGATCAGCACCCGTTCGATGACGTTCCGCAACTGGCGCACATTGCCCGGCCAGCGCATCGTTTGCAGCATCGCCTCGGCATCCGACGAAAGTGTCCGCTGCGGCAGCCCCTGGGTGCGGTGGAAGCTGTCGATGAAATAGCGGGTCAGTTCGGGAATATCCTCGCGCCGTTCCTCGAGGCTCGGCACGGCGATCGGCACGACATTCAGGCGATCATACAGCTCTTGCCGGAAGCGCCCGGCAGCGATTTCGGCGCGCAGGTCACGCGTGGTCGAGGAAATCACCCGCAGATCGACGCGCACCTTGTCGGACCCGCCTGCCCGGGTGAACTGCTGTTCCACCAGCACCCGCAGGATCTTGGACTGCGTGCCCAGCGGCATATCGGCCACCTCGTCAAAATAGACGATGCCACCATGCGCCTGCTCCAGCAGCCCCGGTTCCACCCCGCGTTCGGGGGTTTCGCGGCCGAACAGCACCTCTTCCATCCGCTCGGGCTCAATGGTGGCCGAGGTCACGGTGACGAAGGGTGCCGAGGCGCGGTTGGAATGGGCGTGGATGTGGCGCGCGGCCATTTCCTTGCCCGATCCGGCCGGACCGGTGAGCATGACACGCCCGTTCGACTTGGTCACCTTGTCCAACTGCGCCTTCAGCGTGCGGAAGGCCGCCGAATTGCCCAGCATGTCCGAGGTCGTGCCATCGCGGCGGCGCAATTCGCTGTTTTCACGGCGCAGCCGGGCGGTTTCCATCGCACGGCTGACCACCACCATCAGCTGGTCGATGTTGAAAGGCTTTTCGATGAAGTCATAGGCGCCCTGCTTGATCGCCGCGACTGCGATTTCGATATTCCCATGTCCCGAGATGATGACGACCGGCACATCGGGATTGTCGCGTTTCACGGTTTTCAGGATGTCGATCCCGTCCATCCGGCTATCCTTGAGCCAGATGTCGAGGATCATCAACGACGGCGCCTCGGCATTGATCGCGGCCATGCATTCATCGGCATTGGCCGCCAGCCGGACGGAAAAGCCCTCGTCCTTGAGGATATCGCCAATCAGCTCGCGGATGTCGCGTTCATCATCGACTATGAGAATGGTCATGCGTCCCCCTGGCCCCCTACGGTTGCCAATCTGCCCCTGCGTGGCGGGCGCGCGGCCCCCCGTGGCAGCCGGATCTCGGCCTGCGCACCCGCATGGGCGTTTCCTTCAAAAACCGGCGCGTCTGTCAGGATCAGCGACCCGCCATGTTCCTCAATGATCTTCTTCACGATGGGCAGGCCAAGGCCCGTGCCCTTTTCGCGCGTCGTGACATAGGGTTCGAACAGGCGCGAGCGGTCCATCGGCAAACCGCAGCCATTGTCAGCGATGCGGATGGTCACATCCTCGGGTGCGATCTGCACTTGAACCCGGATTTCCGGCTGATAGCGCTCGGGGGCGCCCTTCTCGACCAGACCCTCGATCGCCTCGCCCGCGTTCTTGATCAGATTGGTCAGCGCCTGGCCGATCATGGTGGCGTCCAGCTCCATCGGCAGCGGGCTGTCAGGCAGATCGGCAGTGATGCGGACCTCGGGCAAGCCCGCGGCCTGCAAGGTCACGGCATCGCGCAGGATCTTGGACAGGTCGGTTTCGCGGCGGTCGGGTTCGGGCATCCGCGCGAATTTCGAAAATTCATCCACGATCCGGCGCAGGTCATTGGTCTGGCGCACGATCACATCAGCGTATTGTTCCAGATCGCCCGCCAGATCCCCGACTAGCGGGCGGAACTTGCGCTTGATGCGTTCCGCAGAAAGCTGGATGGGCGTCAGCGGGTTCTTGATCTCATGCGCGATGCGGCGGGCCACATCGCCCCAGGCGGCCATGCGCTGCGCGCTGACCAGATCGGTCACATCATCGAAGGCGACCACATAGCCCTCAAGCCGGCCGCTGTCGCTGCGCCGGGCCGACATGCGGACCAGCAGGCTTTCCATCCGGCCCTTGCGGGTCAGGCGCACCTCATCCTGCACGGCGGCACCGCCGCCTTCGCACACACGATCAAAGAGGGCCGCGAACTCCGGCACTGCCGCGGCCAGCGCCACATCGCTCTGACCTTCGTCATAATCCAGCAGGCGCTGCGCCGCGCGGTTGACGAAATCGACATTCCCCTCGGCATCAAGGCCGATGACCCCCGCCGTAACCGAAGACAGCACGCTATCGAACAGACGCCGCCGCCGTTCCGACTGACGGTGGCTGTCAACCAGCGCATCGCGCTGCCCCTTGAGCTGCCGGGTCATCTTGTTGAACATCCGCCCCAGAGTGGCGATTTCGTCATCGCCCTCTTCCTCGGGGACATGCACGTCCAGATCGCCTTCGCCCACCCGCTCGGCCGCGCTGGCGAGACGGCCCACAGGGCGGCTCAGACGTTCGGCGAACCACAGACCCAGCCAGATTGCCGCCATGATCAGGATCAGCGCAAAGCCCAGATAGAGCAGCCCGAATTCAAAGAGGATGCGCCCCCGCGCCTTTTCGACCTGCTGATAAAGCCGCACGGAATCCTTGGTTTCATCCAGCAGCCCCAGAAGCGAGCCATCCACCGCCCGCGTGATGTAGAGATAACGGTCGGCAAAGGCCTCAAGCCGCACCAGCGCGCGGAATTCGTTATTGCCCCAATCCTGGATCACCACGACCTCGCCCGCCGCGGCGCGGGCCAGCTGATCGGCGGAGGGTTTCTCGAAATCAAACAGATAGGATTTCTCGCCGCGCGTCTTCAGATCGCCGGCGCCGTCGATCAGATAGGCCTCGCGCAAGCCGCGCTGAACCCGTTCCTGCACCTGCGTGAGCAAGGGCCGCAGTTCGCCGTCTTCCAGAAAGAAGGTGGACTGCTTGGTCACGTTGAAATAGGCGGCAAGGCCTTCGGCATCCTCGATCAGGCCTTCGCGGTGTTCTTTCTCATAGGCCTCGGCAGCATCGAGCGAGGCGCCCACCACGCGTTGGACCCGGTCCGAAAACCATCCCTCAAGCCCGACATTTACCGTCAACACCGCAAAGACCGCGACCAACACGGTGGGCATCAGCGCAACCAGCGCGAAAACCCCGGTCAGTCGCAAGTGCAGACGCGATCCGGCAGAACGACGGCGGCGGTCCGCCACCATCCGCAGCACCCGGCTGAGCACGAGTGACGCGATCAGCAGCACATAGACGAAATCCGCCAGCAACACGAGCCGCAGCGGCACCCCTGCGGCACCGGCATCAAGCGGTTGCAGCGCCAGCAGCGTTGCCACCACCAAGACCGGGCCCAGCACGACAAGACCCAGCGTCGTCCATGTCTGCATCCGGCGCTGGCGCTGCAACCGCGCCAGACGCAAGATCCAAGCACTGCCTGATGAAGCCGGCCGCAAGGTCGGTTGCCCCCAAAGATTGAGGGCGATCTGAGCCCCCGCCACATATCCGTTGGCGTGAATCAGGCCATGGCCGCAATGTCACGCGATATGTTGCGCTTTTACATCAGTTTGCGGCGGCGTGTCACGCGGATATCCAGCTCGGTGATCTTCTTGCGCAAAGTATTGCGGTTGATCCCTAGCAGATCGGCACATTTTGCCTGATTGCCGCCGGTCGCATCCAGGGCGATTTCAATCAGCGGCGCCTCAACCTCGCGCAGGATGCGGTTATAGACCCCGGCCGGGGGGAGCTGACCGCCATGCAGATCGAAGTAGCGCTTCAGATGCCGCGCGACCGAGGCGGAAAGCTTGTCCCCCTCGCCCAACCCCTTCATCGGTTCGGGCAGCGGCTGGCTGCCAAGGGCGGCCTCCACTTCGGCGCGGCTGATCTCCGGCTCGGTCGAGGTGACCATCAACCGCTTCAGCGTGTTTTCCAGCTGGCGCACATTTCCCGGCCAGCTGTAGGCGCGCACCAGTTCGCGCGCGTCATTCGACAGACGACGGACGGTGCCGAAATCGCGTTCCCCGCGCGCCAGGAAATGCTCTGCCAGCAGCGGAATGTCATCCACCCGTTCCCGCAGGCTTGGCACATGCAGCGTCACCCCGCCCAGACGGTAGAACAGATCCTGCCGGAAGCGCCCGGCCTCCATCCGGTTGGCCAGATCGCTCTGGCTTGTCGCCATGACACGGGGGGCATTGTCGCCCAGCATATCAAGCATCCGCACGATGCGGCCCTGCGCCTCATCCTCAAGATCGGCGACCTCATCAAAGACAAGGCTGCCGCCGCGCGCCCGCGACAAAAGCGCCGCCGGCCCGTCCATGCTTTGCAGATCGGCCGCCTGAGCCACGACGAAGGGCATCGTGCGCCGATCCGAGAAATCATGGATCGCCCGTGCGATCAGCGATTTTCCGGTGCCGCTTTCGCCGGTAATCAGCACCGGCAGTTCAGTATTCATCACCCGCGCCACCAGACGATAGAGCGCCTGCATCGCCGCCGTCCGCCCCACCAGCGGCAGGTCATCCCCCGCCTCGCGCGGGGCGGGTGCGGGTTTGGGCACGCGGCGCTTCACATCCAGCGCGCGGGCCGACCGCTTCATCAGATCGGGAAGGTCGAAAGGTTTGGGGAGATAGTCGAAAGCCTCGGCCTCGGCCGCCTGAATGGCGGTCATGATGGTGTTCTGCGCCGAAATCACGATGACCGGCAGGCCGGGGCGCAGCCGGGTGATGCGCGGCAGCGCCTCAAGCCCGTTGCCATCAGGCATCACCACATCCGAGATGACCAGATCACCCTTCCCCTCTTCCACCCAACGCATGAGCGTGACGAGCGAGGAGGTCGCATGCACCTTGCAGCCCGCGCGGGTCAATGCCTGCGTCAGCACCGTGCGGATCGTGCGGTCGTCATCGGCAACCAGAACCGTGCCATCCATCAGCCTGCTTCCTTCTTCTGCAATTCGCGGGGGGCCACCGGCAACGAAACGCGGAACACCGTCCGCCCCGGCACCGAGTCAACCGAGATCCAGCCGTCATGTTCGGTGATGATTTTCGACACCAGCGCGAGGCCAAGCCCCGTGCCGTTTTCCTTGCCCGAAACGAAGGGTTCGAAAATGTCGTCGGCAATGCCGGGCGGAAGACCCGGGCCGTCATCGATGATTTCCACCTGCAGGGGCAGCGCCTTGCCGGTACCGTCCTTGCGCCGCAGCCGCAGCGACAGGTCATAGCGCGTCCGCAGCGTGATGGTGCCTTTGGCCCCGCCTGCCGCCTCGGCCGCGTTCTTGATGAGATTGAGGAACACCTGCATCAGCTGATCCGGGTCCGCATGCGTCGGCGGCAACGAGGGGTCATATTCCTCGACGATCCGCATATTGGCGGCAAAGCCCACCAGCGCCGATTTGCGCGCGCGGTCCAATGCGTCGTGGATATTCACGACACGGCGGTCAGGTGGGCGCACATTGCCGAACTGTTCAACCTGCTCCAGCAGCTTCACGATGCGCCGGGTTTCCTCGACGATCAGGTCGGTCAGCTCCCGGTCCTCAGGGGTGAGGTTCATCGACAGCAGCTGCGCCGCACCGGAGATCCCGGCCAGGGGGTTCTTGATTTCATGCGCCAGCATCTCAGCCATGCCGATCGCGGATTTTGCCGCCGTCTTGGCCGCGCCAGCCCGGCCCAGCCGGTCGGCCATCTCACGCGGGGAAATCAGCAGCATCAGATATTCGGGATCATCGGCCAGCGGTGCCACCTGCACCGTGCATTGCACCGGCGGCTTTTCCCCGCTGGTCACATCAACATCATTGATGAACAGCGCCGACTGGTTGGCACGGGCGCGGGCGCAGGCCTCTTCCATCTCGGCATCAATATGCACACGATCAAAGACCGGTTGCCCCTTGAGGCTGCGGGACGAGGCATTGAGGAAAAGCTCGGCCGCGGGGTTCGTTTCAACGATCAGCCCGCCCTGATCCACCAGAAGCGCCGGGATCGGCAGCGAGGCCCAGATCACCCCCGGCACCGGATAGGGCTGACGAAACCCCTTCATGCGGCTTCCCTTTCCTGATGGGCAAAGGCCGCGCGCAGATCGCGCGCCACCTGTGCGGGCACCTCGCCCGTGATGATCGGGGCGCGGGCCGCTTCAAGCCCGGCCATTTCCAGATACCAACCCAGATGCTTGCGGGCGATCTTGATGCCCAGGTCCAGGCCGTAGAAAGCCAGCATCGCCTCGTAATGCCCCAGAATCATGTCGGCCAGCGCATCCCCCTGCGGGATCTGCGGCGCGGGCGTGCCATAAAGTGCGGCCGCCACCTTGGCGAGCAGCCAGGGCCGCCCCTGCGCCCCCCGCCCGATCATCACCCCGTCGGCGCCCGACAGGCGCAGCGCCTCGGCCGCGGTCTCGGCGCCGGTGATGTCGCCGTTGGCGATCAGCGGGATGGTCACGGCCTCTTTCACCGCGCGGATGGCCGCCCAATCCGCTGCACCTTTGTAGAACTGACAGCGTGTCCGGCCGTGGATGGTGACCATCGTCACCCCGGCCTCCTCTGCCCGGCGGGCCAGAATGGGCGCGTTCAGCAGGGCATCATCCCACCCCAGACGGGTTTTCAGCGTGACCGGCACCTCGACCGCGCCCACCACCGCCTCGATCAGGCGCAGCGCATGGTCCAGATCCTTCATCAGCGCCGACCCGGAATAGCCGTTCGTCACCTTCTTGGCCGGACAGCCCATGTTGATGTCGATCACCCGCGCGCCCTGACCGGCGACGTATTTCGCGGCCTCGGCCATCCAGTAGGGTTCGCGCCCCGCCAGCTGGACCGAGGTCGCAGCCTCCTGAAACCCCAGCTCCGCGCGGGCGCGGGCCAACGGACGGGCCTGCACGACCTCCTGGCTTGCGACCATCTCGCTCACCACCAGCCCCGCCCCGAACGAGGCCACCAGCCGGCGGAACGGCAGATCCGTGATCCCGGCCAGCGGCGCCAGAAGCACCGGGGGCGTGATGGAAATTTCAGCCAATTGCAGGGACACGGGCGGGATTCCTTGTCTGTCATGAAGGGTGCTAGACATGCCTGTTGCGTATGACAACGGCAAGACGCTGCAAATTTGGGCGCAGAACATACGCTGCCTAAATATTGGGCGGAATTACCGGGAAATGCCACCGCATTGTCATGCGCGCAGGCTTGGCCTAGGAACAAGCACAAGGAGAGCCGCATGACCACAGCCGCGATCATCGTTGCCGCCGGGCGCGGCACAAGGGCCGGAGGAGAGATCCCCAAGCAATGGCAAAGCCTTGCCGGGCAGCCGGTGCTGGCCCATACGCTTGCCGCCTTTGCAGGGATGCGCCGGGTGCTGGTGATCCACCCCGATGACAGCGCCCGGGCCGAGGCGCTGGGGACCGATGCCCTGCTGGTGGCAGGGGGCAACAGTCGCGCACAATCGGTGCGCAATGCCCTTGAGGCGCTAGAGGGCGAGGGCATCACGCGCGTTCTGATCCATGATGGCGCGCGCCCGCTCGTCACCCCCGATCTGATTGCGCGCCTCGACCGCGCGCTGGACGACGGCCCCGCCGCAGCCCCGGCGCTGGCGGTGACCGATGCGCTCTGGCGGGGTGCGGACGGTGAGGTTGCGGGCACGCAGAACCGCGACGGCCTCTGGCGCGCACAGACGCCGCAGGCTTTTCACTTCGACGCGATTCTTGCCGCCCACCGCGCCCATCCCGGCGATGCCGCCGATGATGTCGAAGTCGCGCGCGCCGCGGGCCTGCCCGTCCGCATTGTCGAGGGCAGCGAGGACAATCTGAAACTGACCTTCCCCGGTGATTTCGCCCGGGCAGAGACCATCCTGAAAGGACGCCGCATGGAGATCCGTCTTGGCAATGGCTATGACGTTCACGCCTTTACCGAGGGCGATCACTGCTGGCTCTGCGGCGTGAAAGTGCCCCATAGCAAGGCGCTGCTGGGCCATTCCGATGCAGATGTGGGGATGCACGCCCTGACCGATGCTATCTATGGCGCGCTGGCGCAGGGCGACATCGGCCGCCATTTCCCCCCGTCAGACCCGCAGTGGAAGGGCGCCGAAAGCCATATCTTCCTGCGCCATGCCATTGAACTGGCTACGAAAATGGGTTTCCGGCTGATGAACTGCGACGTGACGCTGGTGTGCGAACGCCCCAAGATCGGCCCCCATGCCGAGGCGATGCGCGCAGCCCTTGCCGCCATCATGGGGGTTGATCTGCACCGCGTCAGCGTCAAGGCCACCACCTCGGAACGTCTGGGCTTTACCGGGCGTGAGGAAGGCATCGCCGCCATTGCCACCGCCACGCTGGTGCAGGCATGATTGCCGCGATCTGCACCTTTTTCGGCGCGGGACTTTTGCGCCCGGCACCCGGCACCTGGGGGTCTTTGGCCGCCGTTGCACTGGCGGTGCTGGCCTATGAAACGGGTTATGCGCTGCTGGTGCCCGCCGGTGCCGCATTGGCGACGCTGGCCGGATTTTGGACCATTCCCCAATACCTTGCGGGGCATTCTGACAGTGATCCCTCAGAAGTGGTGATTGATGAGGTGGCGGGCCAGTGGCTCGCGCTCTCCTTCACCATCATCCCGCTTTGGCGGCACGATGTGGACAGCCTGCTGTTTGGCGCTTGGCCCGGTTGGGTGGTGCCGTTTGTGCTGTTCCGCCTGTTTGACATCCGCAAACCCTGGCTCGTGGGTCAGGCAGATCGGCGCGGCGATGCGGCGGGCGTGATGCTCGATGACCTCTGGGCCGGGCTTTTCGCCGGTCTGGGGTCCGTGATCCTGGCCGGGATCTACCATGCGATTTTGCAACCCATGATAGGATGACGCGATGAAAGTTGAGGATTTTCTGAACCTTGCACGGCGAACCTCAACCATCGTCGCAACAGCGGAAAGCTGCACCGGCGGCATGATTGCCGCTGCGCTGACCGATATCGCCGGGTCCTCCGACGTGTTCGACCGCGGCTTTGTCACCTATTCAAACGCTGCCAAGCAGGACATGCTGGGCGTGACAGCGACCAGCCTCGACGCCTTCGGCGCCGTGTCGGAACCCGTGGCGCGTGAAATGGCAGACGGCGCCCTGACCCGGTCGCGGGCGACGATTGCCGTCTCGGTCACCGGGATCGCAGGCCCCGGCGGGTCGGACCACAAGCCCGAGGGCCGCGTCTGTTTCGGCCTTGCCCGCAAGGGGCACCCCACCTTTACCGAAACCGTCGAATTCGGCCCGCTGGGGCGCGCGGCCGTGCGCGCGGCGACGCGGGATCATGCGCTGCATCTGCTGGCACAGGCGACAGCTGAAATGCAGAAAACGCCCTGATTGCGGCAGAAACCGCCAGATTTCGCGCAAATTTTCAGCATATCGCGTTCTGCCCGTTTCTTTGGCAGGTCGGGAGGCATCCGCCGCTTTGATCGTCAGAAAAACCCCGCTTTACCGCGCGGGAACGGGAAGAATGGGGAACCTGACGATGAATGCCGCCGATACTGCGTGGATTCTGACTGCGACGGCCTTGGTGCTGTTCATGACCCTGCCGGGACTTGCCCTTTTTTACGGCGGTCTTGTGCGCGGGCGGAACGTGCTGAGCGTTTTCATGCATTGCTTTGCCATCGCCTGCCTGATGAGCCTTCTGTGGCTTGGCGCGGGCTATTCCATTGCCTTTGGCGGCGGCGGCGGGGTCTGGGGCGGCACGGACAAGCTGTTCCTCATGGGGGTCACGCCTGAAAGCCTGACCGGCAGCCTGCCCGAAATCCTGTTCTTTGCCTATCAGATGACCTTCGCGATCATCACCCCCGCGCTGATCGTCGGCGCCTATGTGGAACGGGTGGGCTTTGGCTTTGTGCTGCTGTTCTCGGGGCTCTGGATGCTGGTGGTCTATGCGCCGGTGGTGAACTGGATCTGGGGCGGCGGTTTTCTGGCCGATGGCGGGATCTTTGGCGAAACCGGCGTGCGCGATTTTGCGGGCGGGATCGTGGTGCATGAAACGGCGGGTCTTGCGGCCCTGCTGGTGGCCAGCGCCCTTGGCCCGCGCAAGCACCGCACCACGCCGCCGCACAACCCCGGCCTGGTGATGATCGGGGCGGCGATGCTCTGGGTTGGCTGGTTCGGCTTCAACGGCGGCTCGGCGCTGGCGGCCAATGGTCAGGCGGCCATGGCCATCACCGTCACGCATATCTCGGCTGCTGCGGCGTCGCTGTCCTGGGTGGCGTGGGAACGCGTGAAGCATGGGCGCGCCTCGATGGTGGGTCTGGTCACCGGCACCATCGCGGGGCTGGCCTCAATCACCCCGGCCTCGGGATATGTCGGGCCGCTGCAGGCGCTGATCATCGGTCTGGTCGCGGGCATCCTGTGCCAAGAGATCGTCGTGCTGATCCGCAACCGCACCCGCATTGACGATACGCTGGATGTCTTTGCCGTGCATGGCGTGGGCGGCATCTTCGGCACGATCATGGTGGCGGTGTTCGGGCTGGGCAACTGGGCCGCGCAACTGGGCGGGCTGGCGATTGTAGGCCTCTGGACCGTGGTGGCAAGCTGGGGGCTGATCAAGCTTTGCGCCGCGATCACGCCGCTGCGCGTGGATCTGGAGACCGAGACCAATGGCCTCGATCTGACAGTGCATGGCGAACGCGCCTATGATTTGAACAGCTGATCCTCAGCTGCCGTAAAGCTCGGCTGCGCGCCGTTCAAAGGCGCGCACCACCCGCTGCATGGCCTCGTTGAACACGACGCCGATGATGCCCTGAAGGATGGCATTCCGAAATTCGAAATCGACGAAGAATTCGACCTCGCACCCGCCCGGCACATCGCGGAACTGCCAGCCGCTTTTCAGATAGCGGAAGGGGCCGTCCAGATATTCGGTGTCGATCTTCATTTGCTGGGGCCAGAGTGTGACGCGGCTGCCAAAGCGTTCGCGGAAGACCTTGAAGCTGATGACCAGATCCGCCTCCATCACCTCGCCCCCGTCGGCGATGGGCGTGCGCGACCGGATGCGCGCCGCCGCCGTCCAAGGCAGGAATTTGGGATAGGCCGCGACATCGGCCACAAGATCGTACATCTGCTGCGCGCTATAGGGCAGCACGCGCTTTTCATGATGGGTCGGCATCGCAGGTTCCCGGCGTGACTTCGCTGTGGGTAATGTGTAAATGGGGCCAAGAAATCAAGGGGTGCCCCATGTCGCAGCGTCCATATGTCATCGATCAGATGATTTCCGCCAAGGCCATCGCCGCGAGGGTCGAGGCCCTTGCCGCTGAGATCACCACCCATTTCCACGGGTCGGAACGGTTGATCGTGGTGGGGCTGCTGCGCGGGTCTTTCATGTTCATCGCCGATCTGGTGCGCGAGATCGACCTGCCGGTCGAGGTCGATTTCCTTGAAGCATCGAGCTATGGAAATGCGACCCATTCATCGAAAGAGGTGCGTATTCTCAAGGACTTGCGCGGCGAAATTGCCGGGCAGGATGTGCTGGTGGTGGAAGATATCGTCGATTCGGGCTTCACGCTCAGCCATGTGAAGCGCCTGCTGCTGAGCCGGAACCCCAAGCGGCTTGAGGTTTGTGCCCTGCTCGACAAACCCTCGCGCCGCGAGGTCGATATCAAGGCAAGCTGGACGGGATTCGAGATTCCCGATGAATTTGTCGTGGGTTACGGGCTGGACTTTGCACAGCGTAACAGGAACCTGCCCTATATCGGCAAGGTGCGTTTCACCGAATGATCCTGCCGGATCGGCTGGCACCGGGGCTGCGCGTGGTGTTTTGCGGCACCGCAGCCGGAACGGTGTCGGCCCGCAAGGGGCACTACTATGCCGGGCCGGGCAACCGGTTCTGGCCCATGCTGGCCGAAACCGGGCTGACCCCGCGGCTTTTCCGCCCCGATGAGGATGATCAGCTTTTGTCCCTTGGCATCGGCTTGACCGATCTTGCGAAAACCGCCTTTGGGGCCGATGCGGAGATTCCGGCCTCGGCCTGGGATGCGGCGGGGCTTTGGGCGCGGATCGCGGCCTGCCAGCCTGCAACGCTGGCCTTCACCAGCCTGACGGCCGCGCGGCTGGCACTGGGGCGGCCCGATCTGGCGTCAGGCCCCTTGCCCCCGGATGTGCGGGCGCCGGGCGTGGTGCTTTGGGCGTTGCCTTCCCCTTCAGCCCGGGCGCGCAGCCATTTCCGCGCCGCCCCTTGGCATGCGCTGGCCACCGCCCTTCCGCCCTACACGAAGCCGTGATCACGCGCGGCCGGTCGCGCGGTTAGGCTTTGCCCGTTCAGGGAGATTTGAGATGCGCATTTTCACCGGGGTTCTGGGCCTTGCTGTCGTCGGTGCCATTGGCGCCTGGGTGCTGTCAGCCCCGCGGCCCTTGCCCGATGGGGCAACCGCGGGCCTTGTGGGCGAGGCCACGCGGGGCGAGGCGGTGTTCCATGCAGCGGGCTGTGCGTCCTGCCATATGGCCCCGGGGTCAACCGGGGCGGCGCAGCTGGTGCTGGCGGGCGGGCAGAGCTTCCCCTCGGCCTTCGGGACTTTCGTTGCGCCCAATATCTCGCCGTCGGAGGCCGGGATCGGTGGCTGGACGCTGGCGCAATTCGCCAATGCGGTGCAGCGCGGCGTTTCGCCCGACGGGAGCCACTATTACCCCGCCTTTCCCTATGCCGCCTATGCCCGGATGGAGCTGCAGGATCTGGCCGATCTGAAGGCCTTCATCGACACCCTGCCCGCCAGCGATGCCCCCAGCCTGCCGCATGATCTGGGCTTTCCCTTCAACATTCGTCGCAGTCTGGGGCTGTGGAAGCTGCTGTTCCTGCCGAAGGATTGGGTGATTGCGGGCGATCTGACGCCGCAAGAGACGCGGGGCCGCTATCTGGCCGAGGCGCTGGCCCATTGCGGCGAATGCCACACCCCGCGCAACCTGCTGGGCGGGCTTGACACCGGTCGTTGGCTTGCAGGCGGGCCGAACCCATCGGGCCAAGGCACCATCCCGAACATCACCCCCGCCAAGCTGACCTGGTCGGAAGAGGAGATCGTGGCCTATCTGACCACCGGCTTCACGCCAGAGTTCGACAGCGTGGGCGGCCATATGGCGCATGTGGTGGAAAACTTCGCCCGCCTGCCGGAATCAGAGGCTGCCGCCGTAGCCGCCTATCTGAAACGGGTGCCCCCCACGCCGTAACGCGGGGGGAAACGCTCAGGCCCGGCCCAACTTGGCCAGACGCGCTGCGCGCAGACGCGCGAAATCATCGCCCGCGTGATAGGACGACCGCGTGAGCGGCGTGGCCGACACCATGAGGAAGCCTTTGCCGTAGGCGGCTTTTTCATAGGCGGCGAATTCCTCGGGCGTGACGAAGCGGTCAACCCGGTGGTGCTTCGGCGTGGGCTGCAGATACTGCCCGATAGTCAGGAAATCGATATCGGCCGACCGCATGTCATCCATGACCTGCCGCACGCCCTGCGCGTCTTCGCCCAGACCCACCATGATCCCCGATTTGGTGAAGATGGTCGGGTCAAGCTCTTTCACCCGTTGCAGCAGCCGCAGCGAATGGAAGTAACGCGCGCCGGGCCGCACGGTGGGGTAAAGCCCCGGTACGGTTTCAAGGTTGTGGTTGAAGACGTCAGGCTTGGCCGCCACCACGTTTTCCAGCGCCGAAGCGTCACATTTCAGGAAATCGGGGGTCAGGATTTCAATCGTCGTCTCGGGTGAGCGGTGGCGAATCGCGCGGATGGTCTGGGCGAAATGCTCGGCCCCGCCATCGGCCAGATCGTCGCGATCGACCGAGGTGATGACCACATGTTTCAGGCCAAGCGTCTGCACCGCATGGGCGACGCGGCCGGGTTCAAAGGCATCCAGCACATCCGGCTTGCCGGTGGCGACATTGCAGAAGGAACAGCCGCGCGTGCAGATATCGCCCATGATCATCATGGTCGCGTGGCCCTGGCTCCAGCATTCGCCGACATTCGGGCAGCCCGCCTCTTCGCAGACGGTCACCAGCTTGTTCGACTTCAGAATGTCGCGCGTGTCCTTGTACCCCTGCGAGGTCGGCGCCTTGACGCGAATCCATGCGGGTTTCTTCGGCTGTTCCTGATCGGGACGATGCGCCTTTTCGGGGTGGCGTTGGTCAGGAAGCTTGAGGTCGCGCATCGGGTCTTTCCCCTTTCGGCCAAAGGTTCCCTTGACATAGGACGTTTGCCCCCCGGTGGCAACCGCGGGGCTTGCCGCGCGCCCGATGCCGATGTCGCAGCCTTGGGCGCAGTTGCCCGAAGTTTGGGCAGACCGGCGGCGGACCGCCTCTGCCGCGGCGCAGCATCTTGACCCGCCCCGGCGCGCGGGCTACCGCAGGGGCCAATCTGGAACTTGTCTAAAGAAGGACCTCCTCCCATGCTTCCCGGCTCCAAGCTTCCCTCGGTCACTTTCCAAACCCGCGTGCGCGACGAAGCGGTCGGCGGCCCGAACCCCTACCGCTGGCAGGAGATGACCACCGAAGACTATTTCGGCGGCAAGCGCGTCGTGCTGTTTGCCCTGCCGGGCGCCTTCACCCCCACCTGTTCGACCTACCAACTGCCGGGGTTCGAAAAGGGCTTTGCCGATTTCCAGGCCATGGGGATCGATGCGATCTACTGCCTTTCGGTCAATGACAGCTTCGTCATGAACCAGTGGGCCAAGGCACAAGGCCTTGAAAATGTTCAGGTGATCCCCGATGGCTCGGGTGAATTCACCCGCCGCGTGGGCATGCTGGTCCGCAAGGACAATCTGGGCTTCGGCCTGCGGTCCTGGCGCTATGCCGCCATCGTCAACAATGGCGTGGTCGAAGCCTGGTTCGAAGAGCCCGGTCTGGCCGACAACCACGGCGAAGACCCCTATGGCGTGTCGTCGCCGGAAACCGTCATGGCCTGGCTGATGGATGCCGCCAAGGGCGCCGCGGCCTGATCCGGCACCGCTGAAGACACCCAAAGGGGCCGGCATCATGCTGGCCCCTTTTTGCTGCGCGGGGTCCGCGCGACAGATTGCCGCGACGCAGCGTACCCCCGCAAAGATGCCCTTGGCAAAGCGCTTTGATCCGGATCAAGGTCGCCCGGCGCGGCCCGCGACACATTGCAATGCGGACAGGAGATTCCATGACCACAGTGCAGCTTGCCCTTGCCCTTCTCGGCCTTTTGCTGACGCCGGGGCCGACGAATACGCTTTTGGCGCTGGCCGGGGCGGAACGTGGCTGGCGCGCGGCGCTGCGGCTGATTCCGTTCGAGGTTGCGGCCTATCTGCTGGTGGTGGTGCCGCTGGCCACGCTGGGCGCGGCGGTGACCGAGGCTCTGCCCGTCCTGCGGCCAGTGCTGGCGGTGGTGGCGGGCGCCTGGGTCATGTCGCTCGCCATCCGCATGTGGCGCCTGCCCACCGCGGGCGCCCCGGCCGAGGTGACGGCCCGGCGCGTGTTCCTGACCACGCTTCTGAACCCCAAGGCGCTGCTTATCGGGCTGGCGCTGCTGCCCGGCCCTGATCTGGCCGGGCGCGTGGTGATGTTTGCCGCGCTGATCGTGGCGGTGGCCGCCATCTGGGCCGCGCTTGGCGCCTGCATGTCGGCGCGGGCGGATTGCCCCGCCCGCAGTTCGGCGCCGCTGATCCGGCGGCTGGCGGCAATCTGGCTGGGGGCGCTCTCGCTCGGCCTGATCTTCAGTGCGGCGCAGGCCGCGATCTTCTGACCGCGGCTTAGCCGATCAGAGGGCCGGAGCGGCCATAACGGTCTTGATAATGGCGGCGCAGGCGTTGCAGCGCGATCCGCAGCACGATCTTGCCTGACCGCGCGGCCCAGCCCATGCGACGCTCCGCGACCTCCAACCCCTCAAGGTAGCAGCACACCCGCAGCGCCACATCGCCAAGGCCCGGCCCCAGATCGCGCAACGCGGCGGCCACCCGCTCGCGCGCGGCGGTGGCGGCGGGGTTTCCCCCGCGCTCGGCCATATCCGGGCCACGATCAGCGCCGGTCAGGATGCCATCCCAGTTCAAGGTGCCGCGCAGCCCGATCTGGGCCAGCTCGTAATCCTCGCGCAGACGCTCGGCGGCCTGCACCAGATCGGCCTCCAGAAAGGCGCGGCCGTCGCGGTCGCGGCGGCGGGCCAGCACGGCCACCGGGCTTTCGGTCTGCACATAGCGCGTGCGGCGCGGGGCATCGGCCCCCGCCCCAATGCCCGCCTCGGCCCAAGCGGCGCCTTCGAAGGGCACCGCCATTTCCGCAAGGCCAAAGGCCGCGTGCTGCGTCATGCGGCGGCGGTCCTCTTCCTCGACCATGCGTTTCAGCGCGGCACGGCCCGCGGCGGTGATCTCATAGGTGGTCAGGCGGCCTTGCGTCTTCTGGACGGCGATCCAGTCCTGCAGCGCGAAGGCTTGCGCCACCGCCCGTTCCAGCACGGCGGTCTGCACCATGCGCCCATCCGCCGCCGCCCGCAGCACCGCGGCCTTCGGCATGTCGGGCGCAATCGCCATCACGGCGCCGGGTTCGGCCATGCGGCGCAGCACACGGCGGCCTTCACGTTCGATCCCGGCTTCATCCAGCGTGATGGGGGTAGCACGGAGGGGGGCGGTCATCTCGGGGGCATCCTTTCTGCCAAGGGCGGAAGAAGCGGAGCCCTGCCCCTGCGCGCGGCCAAGTGCGACCAGCGCCTCATCGACCAGCGGGTCGTCGCGGCGGGCCTCATAGCGGCGGACCTGCCGCATCACCGTCGAGGCCGCGACCCCCTGCCGCCGCGCCAGCTCGCGCAGTGACAGCCCCTCCTCGGTATGATCGAGGTAGAGACGCACGGCATCGGGCAGCCAGGCAGGAAGGGTGAAATCAGCGCGCAGGTTGGGTTCCATCTTCTCGTTTTCCTGTGGCCTCCCGTTGGCCGACCCGATGGGGCCAGATGCAACCGTGGGAGGCTTTGGTTACCCAGTGGTTAACAAATCACGTCAACACCGGGGCAAAATGGATAATTGTTTCTAATTCCTAAACAAAACCTGCGCGGGCGTGCGGCGAAACGCAGAGAGATGCAACGGCAGGTTGCGCCGTGTCATTGTTTCCACATCAAGAACGGGAGACCTGACATGACCGATTTCCGCACCCTGCTTGCCGATCTGCGCCGCCCTGCCCTGCTGCTGCGGGCCGCCCGTCTGGGGCTTGAGGATTTCCAGCGCGACCGCGACCTGCGCCGCCTGCTGCGGCAAGAGACGGTTTCGGGGCCGGAAAAGACGCTGCCGCGGCTGATCCAGGCCGAGGAACAGCTGGAAGAGGTGCGCCGCGCCGGGGATGCGAGCTATTCGCTCAACCGCCATGTCGAGGTCTTGATCGCCCTGATGGCCGAGCTGCGACTGTTGCCGCGCCAGAACCAGAGCGCCTGCTGACACCACCTGCCGAAATGGAAAAGGGGCCACGCATCGCGCGGCCCCTTTTGTGTTGTGATCCGAAATCCGAAACGATCAGATGAAGGCGTCGGGCTCGGCCGCCTTTTTCTTGGCGACGTATTCGTCCAGCGCCTCACGGATGCCTTCGTCCAGCGCCGGGGCCTGATAGTCGGCCAACTGCTTCTTGACGCGCTCCGAGGCGAGCTGCTGCGTGTCGCGCGCGCCTTCCTCGTCCCAAGTCTCGAAGGGCTTGTAGTCGAGCAGATCCGACCGCCAGAAGGCCGATTTGAAGTTGGCCTGGGTATGCGCGCAGCCCAGATAGTGACCGCCGGGGCCGACTTCGCGGATCGCATCCATGCCCTGACCGTTCTCATCCATCTTGATGCCCTGCGCCAGGTGGTGCAGCGTGCCGAGCTGATCGGCGTCCATCACGAATTTCTCGTAGGACGACACCAGACCGCCTTCCAGCCAGCCACAGGCGTGAAGCATGAAGTTCACGCCCGCCAGCAGCGCCATGTTCAGGCTGTTCGCGGTTTCATAGGCCGCCTGCGCGTCGGGCAGTTTCGAGCCGCAGAACGACCCGCCCGAACGGTAGGGCAGACCCAGACGGCGGGCCAGCTGACCGGCGCCATAGGTGATATGGGCGGCTTCCGGGGTGCCGAAGGTCGGCGCGCCCGAGTTCATGTCGATCGAGGTCACGAAGGCGCCGAAGATCACCGGGGCGCCAGGGCGGATCAGCTGGCTGTAAGCCACGCCGGCCAGAACCTCGGCCAGAACCTGCGTCAGGGTGCCCGCCACCGTCACCGGGGCCATCGCGCCACCTACGATGAAGGGCGAGATGATCGCAGCCTGATTGGCCTTGGCGTAAACTTCCAGCGCCCCCATCATCACGCTGTCGAAGGTCAGCGGCGAGTTGATGTTGATGAGCGAGGTCATCACCGTGTTCTGATCGACGAAATCCGACCCGAACAGGATCTTCGACATCTCGACCGAATCTGCCGCGCGGACCGGCTCGGTGACCGAGCCCATGTAGGGCTTGTCCGACAGGGTCATGTGCGCATGAAGCATGTCGAGGTGGCGCTTGTTCACCGCAACGTCGGTCGGTTCACAGACCGTGCCGCCCGAATGGTGCAGCCACTTGGACATATAGCCCAGTTTCACGAAGTTGCGGAAATCCTCGATGGTCGCATAGCGGCGGCCGCCTTCCAGATCGCGCACGAAGGGCGGGCCATAGACCGGCGCCAGCACCAGATTCTTGCCACCCACCTCGACGTTGCGGGCGGGGTTGCGGGCGTGCTGGGTGAAGGTGCGGGGCGCGGTGGCGCAGAGCTTGCGGGCCAGACCGCGCGGAATATGGACGCGTTCGCCGCGCACATCGGCGCCGGCGGCGCGCCAGCGGTCCAGCGCCTCGGGGTTTTCAAGGAAGTTGACGCCGACCTCTTCCAGAACGGTTTCAGCATTCCATTCAATGATCTGAAGGGCTTCTTCGTTCAGAATCTCGAAGTTCGGGATGTTGCGCTCGATGAAGCGCGCGGTTTCAAAGCTGATACCCGTGCGCTCGGCCCGCCGCGCCGCACCGCCGCCGCGTGCCCGACGACCACCTGCTGCCACATCGCTCATGAAGAATCCTCCGGTTCGCGCCCCTGGGCGCCTGACTTTGATCCTATATGCAACTGCCGCCGAGGCCACCCCAAGCGTTTTGCGTCACTTCCGTCCTGAAAACGACATAGCCGCCTTTCGACAGCCCGCAAGGCCGCGGCAGGGCGTCGCGCGGGGCCGGGTCGGGGCATCCCCCGGGCGGTTGTGACACCGCTTTCCCCTTGCGATTCCGCCCTTGCAAAGCTAATCCGCGACCATGACCCAAGCCGCATCCCACATCCACGATCGCCTTCTCATCATCGACTTTGGCTCTCAGGTGACGCAGCTGATTGCGCGCCGCCTGCGCGAGCTGAGCGTCTATTGCGAGATCCATCCCTTCAACCGCGTGGACGAGGCTTTCCTCAAAGCTTTCGCCCCCAAGGCCGTGATCTTTTCGGGCGGCCCCGCCTCGGTCTATGCCGAGGGCGCGCCGATGCCGCCTGCGGGCGTGTTCGAGATGGGCGTGCCGATCCTGGGCATCTGCTATGGCCAGCAGGTGATGATGCATTGCCTTGGCGGCAAGGTTGAAGGGGGTCATGGCACCGCCGAATTCGGCCGCGCCTTCGTGACGCCGACGGCCCAGAAACTCTCGATCCTCGACGGTTGGTTCACCGAGGGCGACGAGCAGGTCTGGATGAGCCACGGCGACCATGTGTCGAAGATCGCCCCGGGCTTTGAGGTCTATGGCACCTCGCCCAACGCGCCTTTTGCCATCACCGCCGATGTGTCGCGCAACTTCTATGCCGTGCAGTTCCACCCCGAGGTGCATCACACCCCCAAGGGGACCAAGCTGTACGAAAACTTCGTTCGGCTGGCAGGCTTCACCGGCGACTGGACGATGGCCTCGTACCGCGAGGATGCGATTGCCAAGATCCGCGAACAGGTGGGTGACAAACAGGTCATCTGTGGCCTGTCGGGCGGCGTGGACAGCTCGGTCGCGGCGATCCTGATCCATGAGGCGATCGGCGATCAGCTGACCTGCGTCTTCGTGGATCACGGTCTTCTTCGCAAGAACGAGGCGGCCGAGGTCGTCAAGATGTTCCGCGACAATTATAAGATCAAGCTGATCCACGCGGATGAAAGCGATCTGTTCCTGGGCGCGCTGGAAGGCGTCTCGGACCCCGAGGTGAAGCGCAAGACCATCGGTCGGCTGTTCATTGACGTGTTCCAGAAATACGCCAACCAGATCGAAGGGGCGGAATTCCTGGCCCAGGGCACGCTCTACCCCGATGTGATCGAAAGCGTCAGCTTCTCGGGCGGGCCCTCCGTCACCATCAAGTCGCATCACAATGTGGGCGGCCTTCCGGAAAAGATGGGCCTCAAACTGGTCGAGCCGCTGCGCGAGCTGTTCAAGGATGAGGTCCGCGCCCTTGGCCGGGAACTCGGCCTGCCGCAAAGCTTCATCGGGCGGCACCCCTTCCCCGGTCCGGGTCTGGCGATCCGCTGCCCCGGTGAAATCACCCGCGAAAAGCTGGCGATCCTGCGCGAGGCCGATGCCGTCTATATCGACCAGATCCGCAAGCACGGTCTTTACGACGAAATCTGGCAAGCCTTCGCCGCCATCCTGCCGATGAAGACGGTGGGCGTGATGGGCGACGGGCGGACCTATGATTATGCGGTGGCCATCCGCGCCGTGACCTCGGTCGACGGGATGACGGCGGATACCTACCCCTTCACCAATGAATTCCTGGGCGAGACGATGACCCGCATCATCAATGAGGTGAAGGGCGTGAACCGCGTGTTCTATGACCTGACCTCGAAGCCGCCAGGGACGATCGAGCTGGAATGACCGGCCCCCGCGCCTTCACATGCGCGGCCTGGCCCGGGGGGTATTTCCCCCGGGCTTTTGCCTGCCCGGCAGGGGTGGGCGCATGATCCGTCTGCGCGGCCATCTGATCTGCCTTGCGCCCGAAGACGCAACGGCCCTGATCGGCCATCTGGACGATCACCTGCACCTGTCGCGGGCCACGCCCGGTTGCCTGATTTGCGACATCACCCCCACCGACGACCCGATGGTCTTCGAGATGATCGAGGCCTTCCGCGACCGCGCGACCTTTGACGCCCATCAGACCCGCGTCCGGGGCAGCGCCTGGTTTGCCGCGACCCGAGGCATCCTGCGCGACCTGCGTCTGGAAGAAATCGGCGACTGAAGCGCCCGGCAGGGCTGGAACTTGCCCGCAAATCCGGCCCTTATGGGGGGCGGGATGATCCGCTGCAGGAGGTTGCCATGATCTTTGCCCCCGGTCTGTTTGCAGGGAAGGTGATCCTAATCTCCGGCGCTGGGGGTGGTGTCGGGGGGGCGGTGGCGCGGCTTCTGTCCGATCTGGGGGCCACGCTGGCGCTGACCGATCTGGATGCCGCGCGGCTCGGGGCTGTGGCGCTGCCGCTCAACGCCCTGCCCTTGCCTGCCGATCTGCGCCGGGTGGATGACTGCGCCGCCGTGGTGGCCGAGACGGTCGAAACCTATGGCCGCCTGGACGGGCTGGTGAATTGCGCGGGTATCTGGGTTGAAGGCGAAAGCGCCAGCGCGACCGAGGCGGATTGGGATCTCTGTCTCGATGTGACGCTGAAGGGCTGTTTCTTTCTGGCCGCCCGCGCCATTCCCGCGCTGATCGAAAGCCGCGGCGCCATTGTCAATATCGCCTCGGATGCCGGGGTGGTGGGCAATGCGGGCGCGGCCATCTATTGCGCGGCCAAGGGCGGGCTGGTCATGGCAAGCCGCGCGCTGGCGCTGGAGCTTGCGCCCAAGGGGGTGCGGGTCAATGCGCTCTGCCCCTCGGATATCCTGTCGCCCATGTTGCAGGGGCAGGCCGATCGCTTTGGCGGGGGCAACCCGCAGGCCTATCTGGACCGGCTGCTCGCCCATTACCCGCAAGGCGCCGAGGCGCGGTTCATCACGGTCGACGAAGTCGCAGCCCAGGTGGCTTTCCTGCTGTCGCCCGCCGCAGCCGCCACCACGGGCGCGGCAGTGATGATGGATTTCGGCCTGACGGCAGGCTATTGATGGCGCCCCCGGTCACACAGGGCCAGCGCCCGCTGCTGGCGGCCGCCTGGATGGGTGGATCGGTGCTGTCCTTCACCGCCATGGCCATTGCGGGACGGTCCGTGTCCGGGGTGCATGACACCTTTGAAATCCTGCTCTGGCGGTCGATCGTCGGGTTTCTTCTTGTCCTGCTGGTGGCCAGCGCCACTGGCCAGCGGGGCGCGTTCCGTCGCGACCGCCTGCCCCAGCATCTCCTGCGAAACATCGTGCATTTCACCGGACAGAACCTGTGGTTCTGGTCGCTGACCGCCATTCCTCTGGCGCAGGTTTTCGCGCTGGAATTCACCTCGCCCATCTGGGTGATCCTGCTGTCGCCCTTGCTGCTGGGCGAAAGGCTGACGGCGCGGCGGATCGGCTATGCCCTGCTCGGGTTTGTCGGCACCATGATCGTGGCTCATCCCGATTTCGGCCGGGTAAGCCCCGGGGTTCTGGCCGCGGCCGCCTCGGCCATCTGCTTTGCGGTATCAATCCTGCTGACCAAGCGGCTGACCCGGGGGGAAAGCATCGTCTCGATCCTGTTCTGGCTGACCGTCATTCAGGGCATATTGGGGCTGATCGCCGCGGGCTGGGACCGGCAGATCGTGCTGCCCACTGCCGCCACCCTGCCCTCGCTTGCGTTGATCGGGGCGGCGGGGATCTTTGCCCATCTCTGCCTGACCAAGGCGCTGACATTGGCGCCGGCCTCGGTCGTGGTGCCGGTGGACTTTGCGCGGCTGCCGCTGATCGCGGTCTTGGCGGCGATCCTCTATAACGAAAGCATCGATCCTGCCGTTATCCTTGGGGGTGGTGTGATTTTTGCGGCGAACTGGATGAATATCCGGTCCGGGCGGCAAGGTGCTTGACAACCGCCGTTGCGTCACATTTCCGTGACGCGGCGTCATTGATTGACCGGTGGAAAAGACCGGGCCTAGGCTTCTTCGAACCGGCGGAGGACCAAGAGGGCCGGAACTGACAGGGGACGGAGACATGAAGAATTTTACCGCTTTGTGCGGCGTTTTGATGGCCGTGGCGGGCGCGGCGCAGGCCGGTGGCGTGGACCGTTCCGGCCAGCCCATCGGCATCATCTTTGAACGCGGCAATTATGCCGAACTCAGCTTTGGGCAGATCTCGCCCAGCGTGTCGGGCACCTATCTGCTCGGCGGGGCGGGGTCGGGCAATGTTGCGGGGGATCACCGCCTTCCGGGCATCGCGTTCAAATATGATCTGAACGAAAAGCTGGCGGTCGCGGTGATCTATGACAACGCCTATGGCGCGGACATCGATTATCCCACCGGCCCCCTCGCGCTTTTGGGGGGCACGGCCGCACAGCTTGACTCCGAAGGGGTCACCGGCCTGCTGCGGTACAAGCTGAACGAAAGCTTCTCGGTCCATGGGGGCATCCGGGCCTCGAAGGCCGGGGGCGAGGTGACGCTGGCGGGGCCCGCCTATGCGCCCGCAGGGGTCGATGGCTATAACGTGAAATTCGATGATGCCTGGGGCACCGGCTATGCCGTTGGCGCGGCCTTCGAGAAGCCGGAAATCGGGCTTCGCGTGGCGCTCACCTATTTCTCGAAGGTGAACCACAAGCTTGGCACCGCCGAGGATTTCCCCGCCTTCCCGATCGTCGAATTCCCGAATGAGACGACCAGCGTCGATACCCCGCAGGCAGTGAACCTCGACTTCCAGACCGGCGTCGCCAAGGACACGCTGGTCTTCGGCTCGATCCGCTGGGTCGACTGGTCAGAGTTCGACATCACCCCGCCGACGCTGAACCGGTCGCTGACCGATCTGAACGATACCACGACCTATACGCTGGGCGTGGGGCGCAAGTTCAACGAAAACTGGTCGGGTTCGGTCTTTGCCATGTATGAACCCGGCACCAGCAAGAATGCATCGCCGCTGGCGCCGACCAATGGCTATCGCGGCATCGGCATCGGTGTGGCCTATACGCGCGACAGCATGAAGGTCTCGCTCGGTGCGCGCTATATCGAACTGGGCGACGCCAATGCCGCCCCCGGCGGAACCCCGGTTGCGGCCATGTCCGACAACAGCGCCGTGGCGGTGGGTCTGAAGGTGGGCTTCGCCTTCTGATCCCGCGCCCCGGCACGGATCACGGCCCCGCGATCTGCGGGGCCGTTTCATTTCGGGCGGCATTTTTCGCGTGTATCCCCCGAAAAGGCGCGCTAGGACGCTGATAGAACCGCCGGAAGCGCGGACCACGGCACAAGATAGACGGAGCGATCGATGATCTACGGATCGGCACAGGCATGGCGGGATGCATCGCGCAAGCGGGTGCTGCTGTTCGGCATGTCCGGTCTGGGCAAAACCCATCTGGCGAACATGCTGCGCGGCACGGGCGACTGGTTCCACTATTCGGTCGATTACCGCATCGGCACCCGCTACATGGGCGAATTCATCGCTGACAACTTCAAGCGTGAAGCGATGAAAGTGCCGCTTCTGCGCGAGTTGCTGATGACCGACAGCGTCTATATCGCCTCGAACATCACCTTCGACAATCTGGCGCCGCTGTCCACCTATCTTGGCAAGCCCGGCGATCCCGCGCGTGGCGGGCTGACCTTTGATGAATATCGCCGCCGGCAGGATCAGCACCGCGAGGCGGAGATTGCCTCGCTGCTAGATACCACGCGCTTCATCGGCCGGGCGGGCGATCTTTATGGCTATGACCATTTCGTCTGCGACAGCGGCGGGTCAATCTGCGAAGTGGTGGACCCCGCCAACCCCGAAGACCCGGTGATGAAAGAGCTGTCGCAACATCTGCTGCTGGTCTGGATCAAGGGGTCGGATGCCCATACGGCCGAACTGATCCGCCGTTTTGACCGCGCGCCCAAGCCCATGTATTATCAGCCCCATTTCCTGGAGCGAATGTGGGGCCAATACCGCGCCGAACAGGGGCTGGATGCAGATCAGGTCAACCCGGACGCCTTTGTCCGCTGGACCTATGCCCAGGCCCTTGCCCATCGTCAGCCGCGCTATGCCGCGATGGCCGAATGGGGTGTGACGGTCACGGCGGAAGAGGTCGCGCAGGTGCGTGACGCCGCCGGGTTTGATGATCTGATCGCCCGCGCCATTGAAGCCCGCAGCGCGCAGTCCTAATTCCTCCGCCGAACGGAGATCCGAAATGCCGATTACCCTGCCTGAAACCCTGCCTGCCTTCGACGTCCTCAGCCGGGAAGGCGTGATGGTCATGTCGCCGGAACGCGCCGCGCGTCAGGACATCCGCCCGATCCGCATCGGTCTGCTGAACCTGATGCCCAAGAAGATCCAGACGGAGAACCAGTTCGCCCGCCTGATCGGCGCGACGCCGCTGCAGATCGACCTCTCGCTGATCCGGATGAGCGAGCATCAGACCCGCAACACCGCCGCCGAACATATGGAAACCTTCTACCGCCCGTTTTCGGAGGTCGAGGCCAGCGGCGAGAAGTTTGACGGGCTGATCATCACCGGCGCCCCGATCGAACACCTGCCCTTCGAGGAGGTGACCTATTGGGATGAACTGCGCCGCGTCTTTGACTGGACGCAGACCCATGTCCATTCCACCTTCGGCGTGTGCTGGGGCGGCATGGCGATGATCTATCACTTCCACGGGGTGAAGAAGCATATGCTGGATCACAAGGCCTTTGGCTGTTTCCGGCACCGCAACCTCTGCCCGACCTCGCCCTATCTGCGCGGGTTTTCGGATGATTTCGTGATCCCCGTTTCGCGCTGGACCGAAATCCGCCAGCCCGAGGTCGATGCCACCCCCGCCCTGCGGACCCTGCTGGGCAGCGAAGAGGTCGGCCCCTGTCTGATCGAAGATCCGGGGCATCGCGCGCTCTATATCTTCAACCACTTCGAATATGACAGTGACACGCTGAAGCAGGAATATGACCGCGACGTGGCCAATGGCACGCCGATCAATGTGCCGCTGAACTACTACCCCGAGGATGATCCATCGCGCCCGCCGCTGAACCGCTGGCGCAGCCATGCCCATCTTCTCTATGGCAACTGGATCAACGAAATCTACCAGACCACGCCCTACCGTCTGGAGGAGATCGGTGCTTGAAACCGCCCTTGTGCTGGCGGCAACGGCGGGCACGGCGGGGCTGACGCTTCATCGTGCCCGGCAGCGCGAGGCGCGGGCCGAGGCGATCTATCCCGCCATGGGGCGTCTTCTGCCGGTCGAGGGGCGGATGATCCATGTCTGGCAGACGGGCGAAGGCCCGGATCTGGTGCTGATCCATGGTGCCAGCGCCAATATGCGCGAATTTGCCCATGGGCTTGCACCCCGGCTGGCGCGGCGGTTTCGCGTGACGCTGATGGACCGGCCCGGTATGGGGTGGTCCGATCCCCCCGAAACTGACGATCCGGCGGAGCAGGCGCGGCTCTTGCGCGGGGCGGCATCCCAGCTTGGGCTGCGCGATCCGCTGCTGCTGGGCCATTCCTATGGCGGGGCCATCGCGCTTGCCTGGGCGTTGCAGGGCGGCACGCGCGGCCTGGTGCTGCTTTCGGGCGTGTCGATGCCGTGGGAGGCGGGCCTGGGCCTCTGGTACCGACTGACGGCGAACCCCGCCCTCCGCGCTCTTCTGGTGCCGCTGGTTTCGGCCTATGCCACCCGGGGCCAGGTTGATCGCAGCATCGCAGGCATCTTTGCCCCGCAGGCTGCCCAACCCAATTACACCGGCATGTCGGGCATTGCGCTGACGCTGCGGCGGCGGGTGCTGGCGATCAATTCCCGGCAGATCAACGGCCTGCTGCGCCATATCCGCGCGATGATCCGCCTTTATCCGCAGCTGACCCTGCCGATCGAGGTGCTGCACGGCGACCGCGACAGCATCGTCCCCCATCACGTCCATGCCGAACCGGTCACGACCGCCCTGCCCGATGCGCGGCTGACGCTGCTGCCCGGTGTCGGCCATATGCCGCATCAGACCCACCCCGAGGCAGTCGAAGCCGCCGTCTTGCGCCTTGCGGCCCGTGTCGGGCTGGGCCTAGACTGACGCCGGTCATGGCAAAAGGGGATCACGGGATGGACCTGCCTTTCGACGGCGCAATCAGCCGCTATTTCCGGGAAGAGGCGCCCAAGGCCATCCGCAAGGCCATTGAAACGGCCGACAAGGACGACATCCTCTCCAAGGGCTATCCCTATCGTCACGAGATGGCGAAAAAGGATTATGAGACCCAGATGGAGGCGCTGCAAATTCAGCTGGTGCGGATGCAGGCCGATGTGAAGGCCAGCGGCCGGCGCGTGATGATCGTGTTCGAAGGGCGCGATGCCGCGGGCAAAGGCGGCACGATCGGGGCACTGACACAGAACCTCAACCCCCGTGGCTGTCAGGTGGTGGCGCTGGCCAAACCCTCGGACCGCGAGGTATCGCAATGGTATTTCCAGCGCTATGTCGACTGGTTCCCCGCGGCGGGTGAAATCGTGGTCTTTGACCGCAGCTGGTATAACCGCGGCATTGTCGAGCCGGTCTTCGGCTTTTGCACCCAGAACCAGAAAGAGGCGTTCTTCCGCCAACTGCCGGATTTTGAACGCATGATCGTGGCCGAGGGCATCACCCTGATGAAGTTCTGGCTGGATGTCAGCCGCCCCGAACAGCTGCGCCGGATGCTGGCGCGCGAATCCGATCCGCTGAAACAGTGGAAACTCTCGCCCATCGATGTCGAAGGGTTGACCAAATGGGAGCCCTATTGCGAGGCGATTGCCGAAACGCTCGACCGCAGCCATTCCGACATTGCGCCCTGGACGGTGGTCCGGTCGGATGACAAGAAGCGCGCGCGTCTTGCGGTGATCCGGACCATCCTGCAGGGTGTGGATTTCAAGGGAAAGGACCGCGCCGCGATCGGCCAGCCCGACCCGCTGATCTGCGGCGGCCCCGAGATGTGGTCAGACGGCGAGAATGACTAAACGCGGCTACCATCACGGCAATCTGCGGCAGGCATTGGTCGAGGCGGCGCTGACGCTGATTGCGGAAAAGGGGCCGCAGGGCTTTACCCTGTCCGAAGCCGCCAAGGGCGCCGAGGTGACACCCGCCGCCGTCTACCGCCATTTCGCCGGGCGCGACGACCTGCTGGCCGAGGTGGCCCGGCAGGGCTATGAAATCTTTGCCGCGCTGATGGAATTTGCCTTCAATGACGGCAAGCCGTCGGCCCTTGCGGCCTTTGAGGCGACGGGGCGGGCCTATCTGGCCTTTGCGCGCAAATATCCCGGTCATTATATGGCGATGTTTGAAAGCGGTCTCAGCCCGCAGGCCTGGCCCGATCTGGCACCGGTGGCAGCACAGGCGCGGGCAGTGCTGGAACGCGCCGCGCGCGGCCTGTCACAGCACCTGCCCGAAGACAAGCGCCCGCCCGGCAGCATGGTTTCGGCCCATGTCTGGGCCATGAGCCACGGCGTGGTGGAGCTTTACATGCGGGGGGGCGCGACCAGCGCCTTCCCGCCCGAAGACCTGCTGGAAACCGGGATCGGCATTTATCTGCGCGGCCTCGGCCTGCTGCCGCCCGACCGCTGAAAGCGTCAGAAGAACCCCTCATCCGGGCCAAGAAGAATGCCCTTGGCGCGAATGCGGCGCAGCACCTCGGGCAAGGCGCGGGGGTGATCTTCGACACAGTTCTGCCGCAGGAACCAGGTGACAAAGCGTTCATGCGGCCAGGTCCGCGCCAGCGCCGCCGCAATGGCCGCGCCCAGTCGGGTCGGATCGGTCAGGGTGATGGCGTTCTGCGCGAAATCGGTCTGCCCCCCAAGCACGACGGGCTTGCGATGCAGGAAGGCTTCAAACCCAACGGCCGAGGTTAGCGTCAGCACGCAATCGCAGGCCGCCAGCAGATCATGGATCGATGCCTCAGTCACAAAGACCCCCCGGTCGGGATTGTGAAAGGCCTGAAGCTGCGCGCGTTCTTCCGGGGTGTTGTTGGGATGGGGTTTGATGCAGAGCGCCCGCGCGCCCTTGTCGCGGATCGCCGCAGCGATCAGCTGCGGCACGGTCAGGTAATGGCGGTGATGCCGGGGTGGCAGGAAATCCTGCGCGAAAAGCGCAAGGCAGCCCTGCGGCACGGGATGGCTGCCCCGCGCGGCCTGCGCGAATTTCGACGCATTGGCCCCGATGAACTGATCAGCCAGTTTGCCATGCACCTTGTTGGCATAGCCCTCGGCCACCAGCCGTTCTTCAAACCGCCGCAGGCGATGCGAGGAATTGTTGCGCGTGCCCAGCTCATCAAAATACCAGAATCCGCGCAGATAGGCGGGAACGGCGTGAAAGGCATTTGGGGCGTAAAGCGGGCGGTCCTCCAGAAACACATGCAGATGCCCGCCTTGAAGCGCCGCAAGCGTGGCACCATCGGCGCTATAGGGCACCACCTCCACCCCCCAGCCGACGCCTTCGGCATGGTCTGCCAAGGCGTCGAGCAGACGAAAGCCGCCACGGCACAGCGTGGCGGCCAACTTGTCGCGGGCGTGAAAGATCAGCGTCGGCGGCAGGCTGTCCAGCCGGGGCCGGCTCAGCCAATCCGCCGGGCGGGCCTCCCGCATCAGCGGAAGAGGACCATGGCACCGGGGCTCCACCCCACGCGGGCGCGGGTGCCGATGTCCAGCACCGGGCGGCCTGGGACGTTGCGCATCGACAGGCGCATGGCCGTTTGGGCGCCATCCAGCTTCACGTCGTAATAGGTCATGTCACCGTAATAGACGACCTCTTCCACCGTCGCCATCGACTCACGGTCGGTCGCAGTCTGACCGTCAAAGAGGATGGTCAGCGTTTCGGGGCGGCAGCCGATGCTCATCCCTTCACCCGAGGTTGCGCCCATGACCTGATCGGCGCCAATCGTCATGCGGCCAAAGCCCTGGGCCTCAATCTCGCAGCTGCTGCCCTCCGACAGGATCTGCGCGGGCAGGAAATTCATGGTCCCGATGAAATCGGCCACTTTCCGGCTGTTCGGACGGCGATAGAGCGTTTCGGGATCGGCCAACTGCGCGATCTGGCCCTCGAACATCACGGCGATGCGGTCGGACATGACCAGCGCCTCTTCCTGGTCATGGGTGACCAAAATGAAGGTGATGCCCACCTGACGCTGCAGCTTGATCAGCTCCATCTGCATCTGTTCGCGCATCTTCTTGTCCAGTGCGGACAGCGGTTCATCCAGCAGCAGCACCTTGGGTTTCAGGATCAGCGCCCGTGCCAGCGCCACGCGCTGCCGTTGCCCGCCCGATAGCGCATGGGCCGCGCGCTTGCCGTAGCCCTTGAGGCCGACCATCTCCAGCGCCTCGGCCACGGCCTTGGCCTTGTCGGCGGCAGACCGCGGATCGCGGCGCAGGCCAAAGCCCACGTTCTGCTCAACGCTCAGATGCGGGAAGATCGCGTAGGACTGGAACACCATGTTCGTCGGGCGCTGGTTGGCCGGAACCCCGTCCATGACCTTGCTGTCAATCAGCACCGCGCCCGAGGAGATATCCTCAAACCCCGCGATGGTGCGCAAGAGCGTGGTCTTGCCGCAGCCCGAGGGCCCGAGCAGCGAAAAGAACTCCCCCGCCTTGATGGTGGCATTGATCCCCCGCAGCGCGTGGTAATCGCCGTAGTATTTATGAACGTCCCGGAACTCGATCATGTTCGGTTTGTCGGAAGAGAACGTCACAGGAAGCCTCCGGTGTCCTTGCCGCCCGATCTCGCGATACCACGGCGACGGAAATATTCAGCGATGGTCAACAGGCAGATCGACAGACAGACGAGGACGAAGCCAAGCGCCATGACCGCCGGAACCTTGGCCGGGAAGCGGAACTGCCCGAAGATATAGACCGACAGCACGGTCTGATTGCCGCCAAGGAAGTAAGAGATGATGAATTCATCCAGGCTGATGGTGAAGCAGATCAGCAGGGACGAGATGATGCCGGGCATGACCAGCGGCAGGATGATCAGCCGGAAGGTCGAGGCCGGGGTTTCACCCAGGTCATAGGCCGCCTCTTCCAGCGACCGGTCGAGCGACTGGAAGGCCGAAGTCAGGATCGCCACCGCGAAGGGGGTGCAGATCAGCACATGGCCCAAGATGATGGTGAAAAGCGACAAGGGCACGCCAATCGCCATCAGCACAACCAGCAGCGCCATCGACACAATCATCTCGGGCAGCACCATGGGCAGCATGATCAGGCCCAGAATGCCCGCCTTGCCCGGAAAGGTGTAGCGCGTCGAGGCGCGGGCCGCGAAGATGCCCAGCGTCGTGGACAGGATCGAGGCCGAAACCGCAATCGTCAGCGAATTGCCGAAAGCGTTGAACAGCTGCTGGTCCGCCCACATCTCGGCGAACCAATTGGTGGTGAAGCCCTGCAGCGGGAAGGCGATGACCTTGCTGTCATTGAAGGCAAACAGCGGCAGCAGCGCGATCGGCGCATAAAGGAAGATCAGATAGGCGATGGCATAGGCGCGCAGAGAGGGACTCTTGTTCATTTCTGCCCCCTCAGGAACCGCTTGTTCAAGAGCAGGAAGACAATCGACACCACCGATACAATCAACATGGCCGTGACCGCGATGGCCGCCCCCACCGCCTTGTCATTCTGCTTGAGCATCTTGCCTTCGATCATGTTCGCAATCATCGGGATCTTGCCGCCGCCGATCAGGTCGGGGGTCACATAGTCGCCGATGGTCGGGATGAAGACGATCAGCACCGCCGCAATCACCCCCGGCATCGACAGGGGCAGCGTCACGCGCCAAAAGGTCATGAGCTTGCTTTCGCCCAGATCCTGCCCGGCCTCGAGGAAGGACCGGTCGATCTTTTCAAGGCTGACGAAGATCGGCAGGATCGCGAAAGGCGCATAGGCATGGGCCAGCGTCGCCACCATCGACCCGACGGAGTAGTTGATGACGGTCAGCGGCTCATCAATGATCCCGAGGCTCAGAAGCCCCGAATTGATCACACCATTGTACCCCAGGATCACCTTCCACAGGAACACGCGGATCAGATAGCTGGTCCAGAACGGAATGGTGATGAGGAAGAGCCAGAGCGACTTGCGTTCCGGCCGGACGTGGAAGCTCACGAAATAAGCCACCGGATAGGCCAGCAGCACCGTGATCGCCGTCACCAGCGAAGCGACAGTGAGCGAGCGCATCATGATCGCCTGATAGATGCGGCCGGTCCAGACCTCAATGTAATTTGCGAAGGTCAGGCCGGAAGACAACCCCACCTTGCTGTCCACCATCAGCGAATAGACCACAACAGCCACCAAAGGCGCCGCCAGAAGCAGCGTGGCGTAAATCGCGGTCGGTGAGACCATCAACAAGCCGTTGGTAGCCTCGGGATTTCCGAAGCGACCAGGCGACGACCCAGATTTCATCATGCCCCCTGTTGTTTCCCGCAGGCCGCGGGCTGAGACAACTTTTTCCAAAATTACTGGCATACCCCTTGGCGGCTGAAAAGGGGCGAAATGGCGAACTGGCCGCAAAACATGGGGGAAAATGAAGAACGATGCCAGACAGTTTATTGATTTTATGTGACAAAAAATTTGATCATTTTTTTCGCTACTGAGGCGGCAAAGCGCAGATATCGGGCGCCTTGCCCCGAAAAGCGCCACCCGGCGCAGAGGTCGGCCGGGGGACGCAGCAGCAGATCAGACCGCCATATCCGAAGGCGGCCGGGCCAGCAGACTCGCGATTTTGTCCACCGCCGCCTCATACCGCGGCATGGGGATCGCGCCCGCCACCGCAATTCGCAGCGCATGGGGCGCCCTGCCGTGGATCAGCGCGTATTCATCCGCCTGCCGCAGCAACACCCCTTCAGCCTCGGCCGTGCGGGCAAAGGTCGAAGCCCGCCACCCCGAGGGCAACCGCACCCAGATAAAGGGCAGACCCGGCTGCCAGTTCACGTCAAACCGCCCCAGCCCGTTGACCAGCCGCTGCAGGCGCACCGAAAATTCGGCCGCAACGCCGCGACGCAGCTCTTGCGCGGCCCCGCTTTGCATCAGATCCAGCACCAGATCCGACACCGGCCGCGCCAATGCAAAGAACCCGTGCTGCGCCGTCAGCCGCCCCGCCTCGCCCATGCCCGTCGGACAGACGACATAGCCAAAGCGCAGCGCGGCCGAGATCGATTTGGACAGCGACCCCACATACCAGGTGCGCTCCGGCGCAATCGCACGGATTGCGGGCAGATCGCTTTCCGCCACGGAATAACAATCATCTTCAATGATTTGCAGGTCATAGCGCCGTGCAATCTCGGCAATCCGGGCGCGCCGTTCGACACCCATCCGCGTGGCGGTCGGGTTCTGCGCCTCGGGCGTCAGCACAAGGATCTGCGCGCCGTGCCGACGGCAGGCCGCCTCCAGCGCATCGGGCACCATGCCCTCGCCGTCGATCTCGATCCCCACGACCTCGGCCCGCGCCAGCCGCGCGGCATGGCGGATGCCGGGATAGGCCAGATCCTCGGTCAGGATCACCGGGCGATCGCCCCGCAGACAGCAGAGAAAGACCAGCAAAAGCCCGTTCTGCCCGCCATGCGTCAGCGCGACATCCTCGGCCGTGACGGGCCCCAGCACCCGGTCCGACAGCCAGCTCACGATCTCGGCCCGCAAGGGCGCCTCCCCCCGCTGCGAGGGGTAGTCCGCCCAGGCCACATCCAGCCCGTCGCCGATGCGGTGCAGCGCCGCAGAAAAGGCCGCGCCCTGCCCCACATCCGGCAATTGGGGGGAACGCATGTCCACGAGCCAAGGCTCGGACTTCAGATCCCGCTCCAGAAACAGCGATTGTGTCGGTCCCAGCCGCGGCGCGCGTGCGGCCACAAAGGTGCCACGCCCCACGGTGGCCGCCAGAAGCCCTTCCTGTGTCGCAAGCTGATAGGCCCGGCTTACCGTGCCCGGCGTCACATGCAGATCCCAGGCCAGATCCCGTACTGTGGGCAATTGCGTGCCGGGCGGCAGTTCGCCCGCACGAATGGCCTCCCGCAAGGCGCGGGTCAGCGCCAGATATTTCGGCCCCGGATATTGTGACAAGTCAGGTTGCCAAGTTGTATCAGTCACAATGTTCCTCTGGCGCAGATCAACCGGATTTTGTATCCATCACCCTACAAGATTTTCCAAATTGTATCAACACAAAAGGTGATGCCATGGCCCGGTCGCAACTGGCCGCCCCGACCCTCCCGCTCTCTCAGCTGCCGCCCGTGCCGCGCCTTCTGGTCGCGCTTGCACAGGTCTGGGCCACCTGGGATCTGCGATACAAGGGCCGCCGGGCGCTGCGCGATCTGGACCCGCATCTGCTGCGCGACATCGGGCTCACCGCCCAATCGGCCGAGGTCGAATGCCGCAAACCCTTCTGGCAGGACTGATCCTCCACATGCGCGTACCCCAACTGGCCGGGCCTTTGCCCGGCCTTTTTTGTTGCCCGATCCCTGCGCCCTGGCCCCGCAGCGCACAAACGAAAAAGGCCCGCGGAAACCGCGGGCCTTTTCTGCCGGATGGCAAAGATATCAGCGCTTCGAGAACTGGAAGCTGCGGCGGGCCTTGGCCTTGCCGTACTTCTTACGCTCGACCACGCGGCTGTCGCGGGTCAGGAAGCCGGCGGCTTTCAGCGCGCCACGCAGCGAGGGTTCGTAAAGCTGCAGCGCTTTCGAGATGCCGTGCTTCACCGCACCGGCCTGGCCCGAAAGACCACCGCCGACCACGGTCGCATAAACGTCGAACTGGCCTTCGACATTGGCGATCTGGAACGGCTGCTTCAGGATCATCTGCAGCACGGGACGGGCGAAGTAGACCGCCATTTCCTTGCCGTTGACGATGACCTTGCCCGAACCCGGCTTCACCCAAACGCGGGCGACAGCGTCTTTACGCTTGCCGGTGGCATAGGAACGGCCCAGCGAATCGCGCTTCGGCTCACGCACGGCAACCTCGGCAGCAGCCGGAGCCGCAGCGCCCGAGACGGCCGATTTCAGATCGTCGAGGGATTTGATGTCAGCCATGATCAGGCGCTCCGGGTGTTCTTGGGATTCAGAGCCTTGACGTCCAGGACGGTCGGCTGCTGGGCTTCATGCGGATGCTCGGCGCCGGCATAGACGCGCAGATTGGTCATCTGCTGCTTGCCCAGACGGTTGCGGGTGATCATCCGCTCGACCGCTTTCATCACGACGCGCTCGGGGTGATTGCCTTCCAGCACCTGACGCGCGGTGCGGAACTTGATCCCGCCCGGGTGGCCGGTGTGCCAGTAGTAGCGCTTGTCATTGCGCTTGTTGCCGGTCATCTGCACCTTGTCGGCGTTGATGACGATGACATTGTCACCCATGTCCATGTGGGGGGTGAACGTCGGCTTGTTCTTGCCGCGCAGGATATTGGCGACGATCGTGGCGAGGCGGCCCAGAACGACGCCTTCGGCGTCGATCAGGATCCACTTCTTCTCGATATCCGCCGGCGTAGCGGTAAAGGTTTTCATATCGGAACCCATGGAGTTGGAGGGACGATGACCGCCCCTGAATCTCGGATGGGGGCTTTTCCCCCATTTCCCGCTGCGCGTCAACACAGCAAACCACATTAAAAACAATACAAAACAAGTGGTTACAAAATAGGTATTAAAATACCCCATTCACCTTGGTCCAAATATCCCCGCCGGAGGCACCCGGAGCCGCGCCAGCGGCGACCTTGAAGGCGTGCCGCCGCAGGCGGCTCCGTTTGGCAAGCGGGATCAACGCAGGACGGGGGGCTTGTCGGGGTTCATGCCCGGCGCCTGCGGGGCGGCGGGTTCCTCGGCGACGGGCTGGGGCAGATCAAAGCGCAGCGCCACCCGGGCCATGGCGGCAGCGGCAGGCTCGGCCCCTGACAGGAAGGTCACATCCATCTCTCCCGCCTCGATGCCCGAAAAGGTCAGCGCCTCGGCAGCAGCACGGGCCAGCGCGGCCTGCGCCCCTTCGACCGCGTCGATGAAGGCCAGCATATGCCCCTGCCGCCCCCCGGTATAAGTCACCGCAGCCAGCAGCGCATGGGCCGCAAGCCCGCCCGCGCGGGCAAGCTTTGCATCCAACCCTTCGACCAGACGCTCGGGCAGGCCCCTGGGCGGATCGAACCGCTCGGGCCGGGCCTCGGCCTCTTCCGGGCCATGGGCCAGCGTCTCGGCCAGCCAATCAACCGCGAAAGGCGGCAGCAGCATCGAGGACGGCGCCACCCCGAGGTTGATCCCAAGGCCGATCCCCTGCCCGGCGAGCAGTTGCGCGATCACCCGCCCCGGCAGCGCCGCATAGGGCGCGGCAATGCCGGTAAAGGCCCCCAGCCGCTCTTCGGTGTCAAAGATCAGAACGACCGGCCCGTCCTCCAGGTCAAAGACGCGCGGGGTCAGGTTCTCGCCCTCAGCCTCTGTTTCCAGCAGCAGCACCATCTCGCCGTCCGCCAGCCGCTCATAGAACCGCAGGCGCGGGGCGTCGTCGCCCTCGGCGGCGGCGGCCATGGCTTCATAGGCAAGATCAAGCGGCGTCATTGCGGGCTCTCCGGATCGGGTGTCAGTACATCGGGTGTCAGGGCCGCGCGCACGGCGGCGCGCAAATCGGGCAAGAGATCGGTCGCAAACCATGGGTTGCGCTTCAGCCATCCGGTATTCCGCCAGGACGGATGCGGCAAGGGGAATATCCCCTGCTGCGACAGGCGGCGCCAATCGGCCACCACCTCGGTCACGGGGCGGCGGTCCTGCAAATGCCAGCGGATCGCGGGCGCCCCGATGGCCAAGACCAGCCGCAGCTTGCGGTGCTGCGCCAGAAGCGGCGCGCGCCAGGTACGGGCACAGAGGGGCGGCGGCGGCAGATCGGCCCCCCGCACATCCAGCCCCGGAAAACAAAAGGCCATGGGCAGGATCGCAATCCGGCTGCGGTCATAAAAGACCTCGGGCCGGATCCCCAGCCAATCGCGCAGCCGGTCGCCGGAGGGATCGGTGAAGGGTTGCCCCGACAGATGCACCCGCATCCCCGGCGCCTGCCCCGCGATCAGAAGCCGCGCCCGTGCCCCATCCCACAGCACCGGGCGAGGCGCATGGGCGGTGGCCGTTTGCGCAAAGCGTTCCGCGCACAGGCGGCAGCTGCGAATGGCCTGGGCCATATCCTCCATCGGACTCCCCTTTTCGTGGCGCTGCGCGATTTCCCGCGTCGCTTCTGCGGGTGCCATTGCCCCCGCCTGCGGTCAAGGCTATGCGGGGCCAGCCGTCTGACACAGGTGCGCCGATGTATCGCGTCTCGAACTTCATCCGCCACTTTGCCCGCGCGCTGCTGCTGGGCAGCGTGCTTGCGACGATCTGGGTCAATCTGGACCCGGCAAGCTATTATGATGCGATGGAAACGCGGCTGATCCCCCTGCCGTTCCCCGACTGGATGGTGGCCGATCACGTGCGTGTCACGCTGATGACGCTGACATCGGAATGCCTGATGGCGCTGTTCTTCTTCCTGCTGGGCAAAGAGCTGTGGGAGGCGAACATGCTGGAACGCGGCGCGCTGCATGGCCGTCGCGGCGGACTGCCCTTCTTGGCCACCATGGGCGCGGTCGCGGGGGCTGTGCTGGTCTGGGTGCTGGTCGCAGCGATGATCGAGACGGCCGAAGAGGCGAGCTTTGGCACCGGCTGGGCCGTGCCCATCGGCTGCGACGTGGTCCTCAGCTATGTGGTGGGTCGCCATGTCTTTGGCCGTGGCAGCCCGGCCCTGCATCTTTTGCTGCTGATCGCCATCGGCGCCGATCTGACCGGGCTTCTGGCACTGATGCTTGCGCCACAGGCCGCACCCTTGCGCCTGCTGTGGCTGGCGCTGCCCCTGCTGGCCAGCCTTGGCGTCTGGTTCGCCTTTGGCCGCCATGCGGCAGGCACCACCGAACGGGAACGGCAAGAGGCGTTGCATCTTTGGCCCTATCTAGTCGCAGGCGCCATCAGCTGGATCGGCACGGCCGCTGCGGGCCTGCCGGGGGCGCTTGGGCTTTTGCCGATCATCCCGGCCATTCCGCATGCACACCGCGCCTTCGGCCTGTTTGCCGAGGCCGAGGAATATCTGCATGACCCGCTGAACCGGCTGGCGCATCTGGCGGTCAAGCCGCTGATCCTGGTGCTCTTCCTGTTTGGTCTGACGCGCGGGGGCATCGACCTTGGCGCCTTTGCCCCCACCACACTGGTGACGCTGGCCGCGCTTTGGATTGGCAAGCCGCTGGGGCTCTGGCTGGGGGTGGTGCTCGCGCAGCGCCTTCTTGGGCTGCCGCTGCCTGCAGGCGTCACACGGGTCGACATGCTGCGTATCGCGTTTCTGATCGGGATGGGGTTCACGGTGCCGGTGGTGGCGCTTGACAGCGCCATGCCCGGCGGCGCCATGGCCGAGGCTGCGCGGCTGGGCCTCGCGCTCAGTCTTCTCATGGGGCCGGTCGCGCTCTTGCTCTTGCGGAGACGCCCGCGTTGATGGTGCCTGCTGCCATCATGCACGCTGACATAATCATGCCCCAATGACCCGCTATCCCGCAGGTTGGTGAAACAGTGACCCTGTGTTAAGGAAGTTGCTCTATCCGGTGGAAACAACCGGAAGAGCAGCACGCTCCCCCCGGGGGCGAAGAGGCGCCGATGATCGAGTTCGAAAATGTCAGCAAGTCCTTCTGGACCGGACGGCAGCGCAAGGTGATCCTTGATCGCGCCTCCTTTCGGGTGGAACTGGGCAATTCGCTGGGTATTCTGGCCCGGAACGGCACCGGCAAGACCACGATCATCAACATGATGGCGGGGCTGGAAAAACCGGATGAGGGACGGATCCTGCGCACCTCGCGCATCTCGTTCCCGCTGGGCTTCATGGGCGGGGTGGTCAGCAAGCACACCGCCACGGAAAACGCCCGCTACATCGCGCGGCTTTACGGGCTGGACCCGGATTATGTCGAAAGCTTCTGCCGCTGGCTCTGCGGGCTGGACGAATATTTCGACATGCCGCTGGGCACCTATAGCGCGGGTATGAAATCGCGCTTCACCTTTGCGCTGATGCTTGCGCTCGATTTCGACATCTACCTGATCGATGAAGGCATGCCCGCCACCACGGATGTCGAATTCAACCGCAAAGCCGGGGCCATCCTGAAGGAACGGCTGCGCAAGGCCACGATCGTCGTGGTTTCGCATCAGGCCGCGACGCTGGAAAAATTTTGTCGATCTGCTGCCGTTCTGAAGAATGGCCAACTTTACATGTTCGAAACCCTCGAAGAAGCGAAACGTCTTTATGACTACGAAGCTCACAGCTAAGCGGTTCCGCATCCGGCGGCCCGACCCGGTGGAGCCCCTGCCCCCCAATCGGCCCGAACCGGCCGCCGAGGGGGCGCTGTTCACCCCGCTGGAAGACGGTTTCGGCAACCAGAGCTTCCTGCCCCCGGAGCCCGATCAGACCGAGCCCGAGCCACCCAAGGCCGCAGAGCCGCCGCCAGCCGTCGCAGCCCCGGCGCCGCTGACCGGCGTGCCCGGCGCCGATCTTGATGCCATCCGGCGCGAAGGTCTGACGGGGCGGCAGCTGCGTCTTGCCCGGCGACTGGCGCAAAAGCACAACCTGCCCGCCACATCGGATTTCGATGCCGTGCGGCTGTTGCGGCAGGCGGGGCTGGATCCCTTCCAGCGCACCACCCTGCTGGAGCTTGTGCCCGGCGCAGGCGGCAGCGGTGGCGACGAACCGGCCGAGGTCGGGACGATGATCGCGACCACGCCGGGGGGGGACGGGGTCAAGCTGCCCCAGACAATCAAGCCGATCCAGGTGCCGTCCACCGAACTGCGGGCCGAACAGGGCCATATTTCCGAGGTGATGCGCATCCAGCGCGATCTGGCGAAACGCCGTCGGCGCAAGTCGATGCTGCTGTCGCTGCGGCTGTTCTTCTTTGTCGGCCTGCCGACGATCCTGACGGCCTTTTATTACTTCTTCGTGGCGACCCCACTTTATTCGGTGAAGTCGACCTTCGTGATCCAACAATCCGGCGCGCCGTCTGGCGGCGGGGCGGGTGGTCTTGCGGGCCTGCTGCAAGGCACCGGTTTTGCCACCTCGCAGGATTCGATCGCCGTTCAGGACTACCTGCAATCGCGCGAAGCAATGGCGCGCCTTGATCAGGAACATGGCTTCCGCAGCCATTTTGAAAGCGACCACATCGACCCGATCCAGCGGCTCGACCCGGAGACAACGCTGGAATCCAGCTACAAGACCTATCTGCGCAACATCCACATCGCCTATGACCCCAGCGAGGGGATCATCAAGATGGAGGTGATCGCCGCAGACCCCGATAAGGCGGTCGAATTCGCGCAGGCGCTGGTCGGCTATGCCGAAGAAAAGGTCGATCACCTGACGCAGCGCGTGCGCGAAGACCAGATGAAAGGCGCCCGCGAAAGCTACAAGACCGCCGAGCAAGAGCTGATCGACGCGCAGCGCCGCGTGGTCGAGCTGCAGGAGAAATACAAGGTCCTGAGCTCGGAGGTCGAGGTTCAGCTGATTTCCTCGCAGATCGGCAATCTGGAAAACCAGCTCACGGCGGATCGGCTGTCGCTGCAACAGATGGAAAGCAACGCAAGCCCGAACAAGGCCCGGATGGATCCGCTGAAACGTCGGATCGCGGCGCTGGAATCAGAGATCGCCGCCCTGCGCAGCAAACTGACCGAGGAAGGCAACGGGCAGGAAAGCATTGCCGTCGTGCAAGGTGCGCTGCTGATCGCACAGGCGGATGTCGAAACGCGCCGTCTGCTGCTGGCCCAGGCGCTTCAGGCGATGGAGGCATCGCGGATCGAGGCCAACCGTCAGGTGCGCTATCTCTCGGTTTCGGTGGCGCCCGTTGCCCCCGATCAACCCAGCTACCCGCGCGCATTTGAATATAGTCTGGTTGCGCTTCTGATCTTTGGCGGTATCTACCTGATGATCTCGATGACCGTCGCCATCCTGCGCGAACAGGTCTCGGCATAAGGAGAGACGACCGATGAAAGATGTCCAGATCGGCGGCTTGACCGTCAGCAATGACCAGCCGCTGCTGGTGATCGCCGGGCCGTGCCAGTTGGAAAGCCTTGACCACGCCCAAATGATTGCGGGCCGCATGGCCGAGGCCTGCGCGGCTTCCGGGGCGCAGTATGTGTTCAAGGCAAGCTACGACAAGGCGAACCGGACCTCTCTCAAGGGGCGGCGCGGGCTGGGGATGGAGGCAGGCCTCAAGGTGCTTGAGGCCGTCCGCGCCATGGGCATGCCCGTTCTGACCGACATCCATGACGAAGGTCAGGCGCGCGAGGCCGCCCATGTGGTGGATGTGATCCAGATCCCCGCCTTTCTCTGCCGGCAAACCGATCTTCTGCTGGCAGCCGGCCAGACCGGGGCCGTGGTCAATATCAAGAAAGGGCAGTTCCTTGCGCCCTGGGACATGGCCAATGTCGCCGACAAGGTCGCCTCGACAGGGAACGAAAAGATCCTGCTGACGGAACGCGGCGTCAGTTTCGGCTACAACACCCTGGTGGCCGATATGCGCAGCCTGCCGACCATGGCGCGCACCGGCTGGCCGGTGATCATGGACGCGACCCATTCGGTGCAGCAGCCGGGCGGTCAGGGCGGAAGCTCGGGCGGGCAGCGCGAATTCGCGCCCGTCATGGCCCGCTGTGCGGTGTCCATCGGGATCGCGGGCGTGTTCATCGAAACACATGAGGCCCCCGATACCGCGCCTTCGGACGGGCCGAACATGATCCCGCTGGATCAGATGCCCGCGGTGATCGACAGCCTGATGGCCTTCGACCGTCTGGCCAAGGCAAACCCGCTGCGGGTGTGACCACGTCCCGGGCGGCCGCAATTGGCCGCCCTGCCCGCAGGTCAGAAAACGACAAACGCGCCGACAAGCGGCGCGTCTTTGTCAGGATAACGGAAATTTTGGCGCACCCAGCACGATTCGAACGTGCGACCTTTGCCTTCGGAGGGCAACGCTCTATCCAGCTGAGCTATGGGTGCGTTGGTGACTGCATAGACCAGGAACGCGGGACCTGCAACCGGAAATCAGGCAAAAAGATCGTGGCAAAGCTCCAGCGCCTCGATCAATTTGTCCACCTCCTCCAGCGTGTTATACATCGCGAAAGAGGCCCGGCAGGTCGCCCCCACGCCCATGTGCTGCATCAGCGGCATGGCGCAATGGGTGCCCGCGCGCACGGCGACGCCCTTCTTGTCCAGCACGGTCGAAATGTCATGGGCATGGGCCGGCCCTTCCAGCGTGAAAGAGAAGATCGCCCCCTTGCCCGCCGAATTGCCCTGCACCTGCAACCAGTTGAGCCCCGCCAGACGCTGCCGGGCATAGTCGCGCAGCGCCCGTTCATGCGCCGCCACATTCTGCATCCCCAGCGACATGAGGTATTCCAGCGCCACGCCCAGCCCGATCTGCTGCACGATGCCGGGGGTTCCGGCCTCGAACTTCATGGGCGGGTCGTTGTAGGTTACGGCCTCGCGCGTCACCTCGCGGATCATGTCACCGCCGCCCAGGAAGGGCCGCATCTCGGCCATGCGTTCCTTGCGGATGAAGATCGCCCCTGACCCCGAGGGGCCATAGAGCTTGTGCCCAGTCAGGGCATAGAAATCACACCCCAGCGCCTTCACATCGACAGGCATATGAACGGCGCCCTGGCTACCGTCGACCAGCACCGGCACCCCTTTTTCGCGGGCGCCCCGGCAGATTGCGGCCACATCGACGACGGTGCCCAGCACGTTCGACATCTGGGTGATCGCCACCAGCCGGGTCTTCGGCCCGATGGCATCCAGCACCGCCTGCGGATCCAGATCCCCATTCGCGTCACATTCGACCCATTTCAGCACCACCCCCTGCCGTTCGCGCAGGAAATGCCAGGGGACGATATTGGCGTGATGCTCCATGATCGACAGCACGATCTCATCCCCGGCCTGAAGGCGCGGTGCGGCCCAGGCGTAAGAGACAAGGTTGATCCCCTCGGTCGCGCCCGAGGTGAAGGCGATCTCATGCTCATCCGCGTTCAGAAACCGGGCGACAGTGCCGCGAACGGCCTCATACTTTTCGGTCGCAAGGTTCGAAAGGTAGTGCAAGCCCCTGTGCACATTGGCATATTCCTGCGAATAGGCCTGCGTAACCGCATCGATCACGCATTGCGGCTTTTGCGCCGAGGCGCCGTTGTCCAGATAGACCAGCGGCTTGCCATTCACCTGCCGCGACAGGATCGGAAAATCGGCCCGCACCTTTGCCACGTCGAACATCAGCACCCCCAAGGGAAGGGATCAGACCGACGCCGCGCGCAGGTTCATGATCCAGAGATAGAGAAACCCGGCCAGCGTCAGCGTGCCGACCGTCCATTGTGCCGGTCCCGCGCCCAGAAAGCCCGCGACCAGACCATTCAGCAACAAGAGCGGCGCATTCGCCAGCATCGCCCAGAACAGCGCCATCCGCGCGGCAAAGCCCGTGATCGGCCGGCGGATCAGCCGCATGACCAGCTGCGACACCGCCGCCAGCAGATAGGCAAAGAGCGGCAGCATGAAGACCGTGGCCAGCAGCGCACCGCCCAGACGGGCATCCAGCGGCGTGGCCGGGTCGAAATGCGCGGCCCGCGCCATGGCGGGCCATTGCGCCACGAAATTGATGAGGCTTGCCCCCATCACGGTCGCAAGCGCGCGATCCTCGCGCACGCCATCGGCAAGCTTGCGCGCCATCACCGCCTTGGGGCGGCGATAGCTTTCAAGGATATCCGGCGCGACGGGCATCAGCCTTCGTGCCGTGCAAGCCAGGCTTCGAGACGGGCGCGCACATCCTCTGCGATGGTTTCGTCCTCGATCTCGGCAATCGCCTCGGCAAGGAAAGCCAGCACCAGCAGCGACTGCGCCTGACGCAACGGCACCCCGCGCGAGCGCAGGTAGTAAAGCGCCGTTTCGTCGATCGCACCCGAGGTCGAGCCATGCGAACATTTCACGTCATCCGCATAGATTTCCAGCTCGGGCTTGGCGAGGAACTGCGACGCCTCATCCAGCAGCAGGCTCTGGCTGATCTGGTAGCCATCGGTCTTTTGGGCGCCGGGCTTGACCAGAATCTTGCCCTGGAAGACGCCGACCGCGCCGTTCTTCAGCACCTTCTTGAACACCTGGCGGCTTTCGCAACGTTCGGCGGCATGGGTGACGAAAACGGTGTCGTCATGCAGGAAATCGCCATCACCGACGGCTGCCCCGGCCACATGGGCGACAGCATCATCACCGGTCAGTTCCAGCACGGCTTCATTGCGGGTCAGCACGCCATTGGCGGTGAGCGTGAAGCTTTTGAACAGCGATTCCGCGCCGAGACGCGCGAAGATATGCGTCACGGCACGGCGCTGATGATCGCGGCCCTGGGCGCGGATGTGGTGGAAGCGCGCGCCATCGGCAACCTCGACCTCCAGCACCTTGTTGAAGCGCGCAGCCGCCGGGCCGTTTTCCAGCAATGTCAGTTCGGCGCCCGCCTCCAACTTCACGCAATGATGAAGGATCGCGTCCGAAGTCTCTGATTTATGAAGATAAATCAGGTTGATCGGCTTTGCGGCCTTCTCCGTCACGCGGATCAGCACGCCTTCGGTTGCCGCTGCCGTGTTCAGCGCGGCCAGCGGGCGGGCGACCGGGGTCTGCCCGCGGGTTTCCAGCACGCCGTAAAGACCTTGCGCCCAGTGGATCTCGGCGCCTTGACGGCTGAGGAGTTCGACCCCCGCCGCCGCCGGATCATCCGACTGCGCCGGATCGAAAACGCCGTCGACAAAGACCAGCCGCACGCGGTCGATTCCGTCGAAGACCGGGGCTTCGTCGCTGGCGTCAAACAGGGCTGCCGGAGTGGCTGCAACCTGCGTCAGCGCGGTCGGATCGGTGTAGCGCCAGTATTCGTCACGCTTGCCGGGCAGACCCATGGCCTGCAGACGCGCCACCGCATCCTTGCGGGCCGCCGCCATCCAGCCGCCCGCCGGCACATCCAGCGCCGCCAGACGGGCTGAGGCCGCGTCAAGTTTCGCCTGAGTCACCGCCATCACAGCACCTCGGCCAGAATGTCGGCATATCCGTTGTTCTCGACCTCAAGCGCCAGTTCCGGCCCGCCGGTCTTGACGATGCGGCCATCGGCCATGATGTGTACGACATCGGGTTTGATATGGTCCAGCAGGCGCTGATAGTGGGTGATCACGAGGAACGAACGCCCCTCGTTCCGCAGCGCGTTCACGCCCTCGGCCACCAGCTTCATCGCATCGACATCAAGGCCCGAGTCGGTCTCGTCGAGGATGCACATCTTCGGCTCCAGCATCGCCATCTGGAGGATTTCGTTGCGCTTCTTCTCACCGCCCGAGAAGCCCACGTTGACCGGACGTTTCATCATCTCGGCGTCGATTTTCAGCGACTTGGCCTTTTCGCGCACGACCTTGAGGAATTCGCCCGCCGACATTTCCTCTTCGCCGCGGGCCTTGCGCTGTGCATTCACCGCGGTCCGCAGGAAGGTCATGTTGCCCACGCCCGGAATTTCGACCGGGTATTGGAAGGCCAGAAACAGGCCCGCCGCGGCGCGCTCTTCCGGCTCCATCTCAAGGAGTTCCACACCATCGAGCGTGGCGGACCCATCGGTCACCTCATAGCCGTCGCGGCCCGACAGCACATAGGAGAGCGTGGATTTCCCCGACCCGTTCGGCCCCATGATCGCATGGACCTTGCCCGTTTCCACGGTCAGGTTCAGCCCCTTGAGGATCACTTTCTCATCGTCTTCAAGTTTGACGTGCAGGTTTTTGATTTCCAGCATTTTTCCGTCCTTCATACCCTTTGCCCGCTCAGGGCATGAACCTTAACCGACCGAGCCTTCGAGGCTGATCGCGACGAGGCTCTGGGCCTCCATTGCAAATTCCATCGGCAGTGCCTGCAGCACTTCCTTGCAGAACCCGTTGACGACCAGCGCCACGGCCTCTTCCTCATCCATCCCGCGCGACCGGCAGTAGAACAGCTGATCGTCATCCACCTTCGAGGTGGTCGCCTCATGCTCGACCCGCGAAGAGTTATTCTTCACCTCGATATAGGGCACGGTATGCGCCCCGCATTTGTCGCCGATCAGCAGGCTGTCGCACTGGGTATAGTTGCGGCTGTTGGTGGCCTTGGGATGCATGGTCACCAGACCGCGATAGGTATTCTGCGCCCGCCCCGCGCTGATCCCTTTCGAGACGATGCGCGATTTGGTGTTCTTGCCCAGATGGATCATCTTGGTGCCGGTATCGGCCTGCTGGGCGTTGTTGGCGATGGCGATCGAATAGAATTCGCCCTGGCTGTCATCCCCGCGCAAGATGCACGAGGGGTATTTCCAGGTGATCGCCGAGCCGGTTTCGACCTGCGTCCACATCACCTTGGACCGTGCGCCCCGGCAATCGGCCCGCTTGGTCACGAAGTTGTAGATACCGCCCTTGCCCTCTTCATCCCCGGGATACCAGTTCTGAACGGTGGAATATTTCACCTCGGCATCGTCCAGAATGACGATCTCGACCACGGCGGCATGAAGCTGGTGGGTGTCGCGCTTGGGCGCGGTGCAGCCTTCCAGATAGCTGACATAGGCGCCCTTGTCGGCGATGATCAGCGTGCGTTCAAACTGCCCGGTGTTCTCCGCATTGATGCGGAAATAGGTCGACAGCTCCATCGGGCAGCGGGTGCCTTCGGGGATATAGACGAACGACCCGTCCGAGAAGACGGCGCTGTTCAGCGTGGCAAAGAAGTTGTCAGACTGCGGCACGACCGAGCCGAGGTATTTCTTCACCAGTTCCGGGTGTTCCTTGATCGCTTCCGAGATGGAACAGAAGATGACCCCGGCCTTCTTCAGCTCTTCCTTGAAGGTGGTGCCGACCGAAACCGAATCGAACACCGCATCCACGGCCACCCTGCGCGGCTCGTCCGACCCCTCGACGCCGGCCAGCAGCATCTGCTCTTTCAGCGGGATGCCCAGTTTTTCATAGGTGGCCAGCAGCTTGGGATCGACCTCGTCCAGCGATTTGGGCTTGGCCGCCATGCTTTTGGGTTTGGCGTAGTAATACTGGTCCTGATAGTCGATCTCGGGGTAGTTGAGCATGGCCCAACGCGGCTCTTCCATCTGCAGCCAGCGGCGGTAGGCGGCCAGGCGCCATTCCAGCATCCATTCCGGTTCGCCATTCTTTTCGCTGATCAGGCGGACGATATCTTCGGACAGGCCCTTGGGGGCATATTCCATCTCGATATCGGTTTCCCAACCGTGCTTGTACTTGCCGGCCATGGCCTGCACGGTCTCGATGGTTTCCCGATCCACGCCGTCGCGGACCTCGATCTCTTCCAGTGCCGACATGGCCCTATCCCCTCTCACATCCGCGCGCGCGCTTTGCGATACTGTGCGATCCACGCATCTGCAAAACGCAGCACCTGTTCTTCCTTCGTCTCCGGCCCGATCGACACCCGCAGCGCCGAGGCGGCCGCCGTATCGTCAAACCCCATCGCCCGCAGCACGCGGCTGGCCCGAACCTTGCCCGAGGAACAGGCCGATCCTGCCGAAACGGCAAAACCCGCCAGATCCATCTGCATCACCTGCGTCTCTCCCTTCCAGCCGGGGGTGACGAGGCAAAGCGTGTTCGGAAGCCGCGACGCGCCTTTTCCGACTGAAATAGTGTCATTTGCCGCGGCGCACAATGCTGAGTCTAGAATATTTCTAATTTCAGCGACCTTTTCCCAAACCCCATCGGCCAGATCACGCGCGGCGGCCTCGGCCGCGGCGGCGAAACCTGCAATTCCGATCAGGTTTTCGGTGCCTGCACGGCGGCCCATCTCTTGCCCGCCGCCCTTCAGCTGGGCCGAAACATCCAGCCCCCGCCGCAGCACCAGCGCCCCGATTCCCTTTGGCCCCCCCAGCTTGTGCGCCGAAACAAGGCCCATGTCGCAGCCCAGCCAGTTGAAGGCGAAAGGAACCTTGCCGAAGGCCTGGGTCAGATCACTCACCGCCAGACCTTCGGGCAGGGTCAGAAGGATGCCGGTTTCGGAATTGGCCATTTGCAGCGCGGTCTGGCGCGGGTCGGTCACCGCCACCTGCCCCGCCGCATCCACCGCCAGATCGGCGGCACACCAGGCGCTGACGGCCTCATGTTCCACATCGGCACAGTGCAGGCCTCGGCCCGCACAGGCGAGCGCCGCGCCCTCGGTCGCCCCTGAGGTGAAGACGATATCCGCCCCATCGGCCCCCAGCGCCGCAGCGATTTGCCCACGCGCCTTCTCCATCAGGCTTTTCGCCGCCCGCCCCTCGGCATGGACCGAAGAGGGATTGCCCACCACATCCATCGCCGCGATCATCGCGGCCCGCGCCTCGGGGCGCAGGGGGGTGGTAGCGTTCCAGTCCAGATAGACGCGCGCGGCCATCACAGCACCGGCAACTTCGCCGCGTCAAAGCCCGCGCCGGGCAGCAGCTCAACCCCGGCCTTGGACATGCGCACTTCAACCCCCGCCGCCATCAGCGCGGCTTTCATCGCATCCACCGCTGCGAAATCCTTGCTGGCCATCGCCTCGGCCCGCAGCGCGGCGAGACGGTCAGCATGGGTGGACAGATCCACCGTCACCTCGGCCCAGGCGCCCATCTCGGGCAACAGCAGGCCCAGCAGCTGCGCCGAGGCCAGAAGCCCCGCCGCATCGCCCGCATTGGCAAGCTTGTGCAACTCGGCCAGCGCACCGGCTGTGTTCACATCGCCCGCAAGCGCCGCCACGACCGTATCTGCCACCTGCCCCGGCTGCCCATCGCGGGTCAGCGCGCGCCACTTCCGCAGCGTCGCCTCGGCCTGGGCGGCCTTGTCGGCGGTCCAGTCCATCGGCTTGGAATAATGCGTGCCGAGATAGACGAAGCGGATCACCTCACCCGGGAAGCCCTGATCCAGCAGATCGCGCACGGTAAAGAAATTGCCCAGCGATTTGGACATCTTCTTGCCCTCAACCTGCAGCATCTCGTTATGCATCCAGATCTTCGCGAATTGCCCCGAGGGGTTGGCGCAGCAGCTTTGCGCGATTTCGTTTTCATGATGGGGGAATTGCAGATCGATCCCGCCGCCGTGAATATCAAAAGCCTCGCCCAGCAATTCGCGGCTCATGGCGGAACATTCGATATGCCAGCCCGGACGCCCGCGGCCCCAAGGGGACGGCCAGCCCGGCAGATCATCGCCCGAGGGTTTCCACAGCACAAAATCCATCGGATCGCGCTTGTAGGGCGCCACTTCAACCCGCGCGCCCGCGATCATGTCATCGACAGACCGCCCCGACAGCGCGCCATAGCCCGGGAAGCTGCGGACATCGAACAGCACATGACCTTCGGCGGCATAGGCATGGCCGCGCGCGATCAGCCCTTCGATCATGCGGATCATCGGGGTGATATATTCGGTCGCGCGGGGTTCATGGGTGGGGCGCAGCGCGCCAAGCGCGTCCATATCGGCGTGATACCAGCCGATGGTTTCATCGGTGATGTCACGGATCGGGCGGCCCGTCTCGGCCGCCTTGGCGTTGATCTTGTCATCCACGTCGGTGAAGTTGCGGACATAGGTCACCGCATCTGCGCCATAGACATGGCGCAGCAGACGGAACAGCGTGTCAAACACCACCACCGGGCGGGCATTGCCGATATGGGCGCGGTCATAGACGGTGGGACCACAGACATACATCCGCACCTTGCCGGGGATCAGCGGCTGCAGATCCTCTTCGCGGCGCGATTTGGTGTTGTAGAGCCTGATCGTGGTCATGGGGCCACCCTTCTTCCATCCGATCCGACGGGATTAGCGGTTTCGGCCCCGGATGAAAACACAGAAGCGCCAGCCGGGGGGCTGGCGCTTCGTGAAACCGGCCCCAAACGGGGCCGGTGCGCGCAGGTGTCGCGGATCAGAAGCGATAATTCACGCGGACTGCCGCGGTGGTGGCATCGGGGTCCAGCCCGGTCCCGTCAAAATCGCTGAACTTGTGCTGCAGGATTTCGCCACCCACCGTCCAGCTTTCGTTCAGGGCATAGTCCATGCCGATCCCGCCGAAATAGCCGGTGTCGCTATAGGACGTGCCGCCGATATCAGCCTTGGCATAGGCGGCGCCCCCGGTCAGATAAACGAGCGTGCGGCCCATGTCATAGCCCGCTTGCAGTTTCAGACGTGCAATCGAATCAATGGTATCATCGCTGCCGTCAAAGGACACGTCCGAGGCGCTGGCGTCGATTTCAGCGCCCAGCACGGCCGTGCCCAGATCCCAGCGATAGCCGGCTTGCAGACCGCCGATGGCGCCATTGCCATCGGTCCCGACATTCACGTCGGCATAGCCAAGGTGGGCACCCGCATAGGCACCGCCCCAATCTCCCCCGGTCACGACAGTGACGACCGGCGCCGGCTCGATCACCGGTTCGACAACCGCGGTCACAGGACCGCCGGCGAAGGCGGGCGCACCAATTACTACGGCACCGAACAGAGCTGCGGCATAGGTTTTCATCTCGATCTCCTTGAGCTTGCCGAGGCCGACAAGGCAGCCTCGTGGCACCTAGATGTCTGCCTTGCAGAACGCAATCACAAGATGAAATGACGACACAGTGATCACCCGTGATAAGGTGTCTAGCCCCCGGCTTTTTCTTCAAGCACCAGCCATTCCTCTTCCGCGGCGGCCAGGGTGGCCTGGCGTTCCGCCAACATTTCCGAGGCTTTCCGGAACTTTACGGGTTCCTTGGTGAAGAGGTCGGGCGTCTCGAGCAGCTCGCCCAACTTGCCGATCTCGCGCTCCAGTTTCGCGATCACGTCAGGCAGCTCGGCCAGACGTTTCCGTTCGGTAAAGGACAGGCCATCGGCCTTGCGCGGCGCGGCAGCGGCGGGTTTGGGCGCGGCGGATTGGGTCTTGGCTGCGGGGGCTGCCTCGACCGGCGCGGGGCGCTGCGCGAGGTAATCGCTCCATCCCCCGGCATAGACGGTGGCGATGCCGCCCCCTTCCAGCGCGATGGTGGTGGTGGCCACGCGGTCGATGAAATCCCGGTCGTGGCTGACAAGAAGCACCGTTCCGTCATATTCGCCCAGCAGATCCTGCAAGAGGTCGAGCGTTTCGACATCCAGATCGTTGGTCGGTTCGTCGAGGATCAGCAGGTTCGATTCCTGCGCCATCAGCTTGGCCAGCAGAAGCCGCGCCTTTTCGCCCCCCGACAACGATTTGACCGGCGCGCGCGCCTGCAATTCGTTGAAGAGGAAATCCTTGAGATAGGCCACCACATGTTTTGGCGTGCCGCGCACCATGACCTGATCCGAGGCGCCAGAGACCGCCATCAACGGATCGCCCGTCAGGTTTTCCCAAAGGCTTGCCTCGGCATCAAGCTGCGCGCGGGTCTGGTCAAAGACCGCGATCTGCAGATTGGTGCCCAGCGTCACGCTGCCCGCATCGGGGGCTTCCTGCCCGATCAGCATCTTCAGCAGCGTAGTCTTGCCAATGCCGTTCGGCCCGACAAAGGCCACCCGGTCACCCCGCAGGATCCGCAGGTCGAAATCGCGGATGATCGGCTTGTCGCCATAGGCCTTGGACAGGCCCACGGCCTCGATCACCTTTTTCCCCGAAGTCGGGCCGCTGTCGAATTCCAGCGCGGCAGTGCCCTGACGGCGGATCATCGAGGCGCGTTGGGCGCGCAGATCCTGCAACGCCCGCACCCGCCCCATATTGCGCTTGCGCCGGGCGCTGATGCCTTCGACCGCCCATTTCGCCTCGTGCTTGATCTTGCGTTCCAGCTTGTGGCGGGCGTCATCCTCTTCGGCCCAGACGGTTTCGCGCCATTCCTCGAACCCGTCAAAGCCGGATTCGCGGCGGCGCACCTCGCCCCGATCCACCCAGAGCGTGGCGCGCGTCAGGGCGCGCAGGAAAGCACGGTCGTGGCTGATCAGGACAAAGGCGGTGCGGGTGCCCGACAGCTCCTGTTCGAGCCACTGGATCGCCTGAATATCAAGGTGATTCGTCGGTTCGTCCAGAAGCATCAGCTCGGGCGCCTCGGCCATCAGCTTGGCCAGCGCCGCGCGGCGGCGTTCCCCGCCCGAAGCCGAGACGACAGGCGTGTCGGGGCGGAATTTCAGTCCTTCGGCCACCACTTCGACCTTGTAGGACTCTTCGGGCGGCAGGGCGCTGGCGGCGTAATCGCCCAGCGTCTCGAACCCCGACAGGTCCGGGTCCTGCTCCATATAGCCCACGGTCACGCCGGGCGGCACCACACGGGCGCCGGCATCGGCCTCGACCAGACCGGCCATGATCTTCATCAGGGTCGATTTGCCCGATCCGTTGCGCCCCACAAGCGCCACGCGATCACCGGGCTGGACCGTCAGGTCCAGGCCTTCGAACAAGGGATTACCACCAAAGGTGAGCGAGATGCCGGAAAGCTGAAGAAGGGGTGCGCGTGCCATGATGGGGCCGAGGTAGCGATGCAGCCCCCCAAGGTCAAGCGCGGTGGCCCTCAGCCCCCTGCAACAAGGCGCAGCGCCCGCGCCCGCGCCGCGGGAATCGCGCGGATTTCCACCCCGGTAAACACATGCAGCGTGTTCATCGCCAGATCCACCACGGCATGATCCGACACCCAGCCCCCCATCCCCAGATAGGTCCGCAGCAGCGGCGGCATCGCCATCATCCCCCGGCGCGGATCGGGTGTTTCCTGCGCAAGCAGCCGGCCAAAGGGAAAGACCCGCGGCGCCTTCACCTGCGGCCGCCACCGGGCCGGCGCCAGATAGGCCTGGCCCAGCAGGGCAAAGGCCGGATGATGCGGCGCCGCATCTGTGCCGGTAAAGGACGCACAGCCGAACAGAAGGCCCGCCCCGAGAGCGTCGACAAGCCGCGTCATCGCCCCCCAGGCCAGCCGCAAGATATCCGGATCGCGCTGATCGGGGGCCACGCAAAAGCGCCCCATCTCGACCACGGGCCCCTCAAAGCGCGTCAGGCGCGCAAGATCATAGAATTGCGCGGAATAGCTGTTTCCGATCTGCGCGCCGTCAGGCAGCGCGAGCACACGGTAGCAGGCAAGCAGGCGGTCCGACCCATGATCTTCGATCAGAACATGGTCACATTGATCATCGAATGCGTCGTGATCGCGGCCCGGCCCGCCCTTGAAACACAGATGACGCAGGGCCTGCGCCCGATCCACATCCTCGGGCGTTCGGGCCAGACGGGCGCGCAGACGACCTTTTTGCAATGGCTCCATGCCGGTCTCCTGCCGAAAGGGCAACTGCCGCGACGCAGATCACGGCGCTGCAACCGGGATATGACAGCGGACCTTGCGTCAGTCGACGATATCCGTGGCACGCATGCGGCCGAGGTTGCCCATCAACTGGCGGATCAGGCCCATGCCCTTGACGTTCGAATCCGTGACGCGCCGAGACAGGACAACAACCTTGCCGCGTTCCAAGCCGAAGCGTTCGACGTTCGACACCACGCCCTCTTCGGTAAAGGAGACCGCCACGACCTGACGGTCGATCTCTTTCGGGGCACGGGCGCCCTTATGCTCCCACCGGCTGCGGACGTAATACCAGCCGAGGTCATTGAGCAGACCCGCCGCAGACGGCCGGCCAATCTTTTCGGCCACGCTCTCGCGCGTGTCCTTGCCCACCTCGATCGTGGCCAGTTCGACCTCTTCGGGCACATAGCCGTGATCACGGTAGATCGCCGCACAGGCCGCAAGCCCGAAGGCCAAAAGGCACCCTGCGATCACGGTCAGAATCTGCCGCCCCCGCCGCGCCGAACGTCCAGCCGCCATGATCTCTCCCGTTTCCGGCCGGGGCGGGCCTTGCCATCGCGGCAAGCGGACCCTATCCCGGTAAGCTGATGCAGCCCTGTCCCGCCGTGATGGCGGGGGGCACAGGCTCCGGCTTACAGAAGGTCGGGCCACTGTTCAAGAAAGGAACGCAGAGGCGCGGAAAACCGCCACTCTGTCAAAGGAGATCAAAGCCATGACCAGCGAACCGATGCCGCCCGCCGCCGCACTGAGCCATCCGCTGCGGGTGGCCGCCCTTGCCGCGCGCAAACCCACGCGCTTCGACCTGAAACCCGATGACGCGACGCGCGCAGCCCTTGCGGCCGAGCTTGAAATCACCGCGGTGCATGAGCTGCGCTTCAAGGGTGAATTGCAGCCGCGCGGGCGCAGCGACTGGGATCTGAGCGGCCAGCTGACCGCGAAGGTGGAACAGCCCTGCTCGGTCACGCTGGCGCCGGTGATCACCGAAATCTCGGAACCCGTGCGCCGCCGCTACCTGGCCGAAATGCCGGAACCCGAGGGGGATGAGGTCGAGGCGCCCGAGGATGACACCCAGGAAGCCCTGCCCGATGTGATCGATCCCGGCATCGTCGCCACCGAGGCGCTGGCGCTTGCCCTGCCCATGTATCCCCGCGCCGATGATGCGGCCCTCGGCGAGGCGGTTTTTGCCGCGCCCGGCGTTGCGCCGTTGAAAGATGAGGATCTTCGTCCCTTTGCCGGTCTGGCAAGCCTTGCACAAAAGCTCGGAACCGGGCAGAAGGACGACCACTGAGATCCCGCGGGACTCGGGCCGGAAGGTCAGGCGCAGAAAAGACTTGCACCTGACCAGAATCCGGCTATGTTCCGCGCCTCGCAAACACTGTGGAAACAGGGCCGCCCCTCAAGGTGGAACACGCTGTTTCTCTTAGGAAAATCAGGGGCTTGTCCCCTCACTAACCCGAGGTTGAGACATGGCTGTCCCTCAGAACCGAGTCACCCGTTCGCGCCGCAATATGCGTCGTTCGCATGACGCCCTTGTTGCCGGTAACCCGGCTGAATGCCCGAACTGTGGCGAGCTGAAGCGCCCGCACCACGTTTGCGGCGCCTGCGGCCACTACGACTCGCGTGAAGTCGTGGCGCTGACCAAAGAAGTCGACGTGGACGAGGACGCGGCGTAAGCCGCTTCCCCGCCCTGACGCCGACCGATGTCGAACGGAACGAAACTTCCGGAGCAGGGCGCAGCGCGCACCGTCATCTCTTTGGATGCAATGGGCGGGGATCGAGGACCGGCAGCGGTTGTTGCCGGTCTTGTTGATTCTGCCCAAGCCGATTCTGCGCTCCACTTCATCCTTCATGGCGACGAGGGCATCCTTCGTCCGCTGCTGGCCCGGCATCCGATGATCGCGGACCGGGTTGAAATCCGTCATGCGCCGCGCACCGTCACGATGCATGACAAGCCCAGCCAGGTCATGCGCCATGGCGAGGGCACCTCGATGTGGTCCACCATCGACTGCGTGAAACAAGGCGAGGCGCGCGTTGCCGTCAGCTGCGGCAATACCGGCGCGCTGATGGCCGTCAGTATGATCCGCCTGCGGAAACTGCCCGGCGTCAACCGCCCTGCAATTGCCTGCCTCTGGCCATCACGCAATCCGGGCGGGTTCAACGTCATGCTGGACGTGGGCGCCGATATCAAGGCCGAGGCCGAGGACCTGGTGCAATACGCCACCATGGGCGCGGCCTATGCCCGCAATGGCATGAACCTCAAGCGTCCCCGCGTGGGCCTGCTGAACGTGGGCACCGAAGAACACAAGGGCCGGGCCGAGCTGAAGGTCGCGCATGACCATATGATGGCCGCGCAAGAGGCTGCGGGCTTTGACTTCGTGGGGTTTGTCGAAGGCGGGGATATCCCCTCGGATCGCGTCGATGTGATCGTGACCGACGGCTTCACGGGGAATATCGCGCTCAAGACCGGGGAAGGCACAGCCAAGCTGATCTCGGATCTGCTGAAAGAGGCCTTCGGGGCGGGACTTCTGTCGAAATTCGCAGCCCTTCTTGCGCTCAATTCACTGAAACGCCTGCAAAAGCGGATTGATCCGCGCCGGGTGAACGGCGGGGTCTTCCTCGGCCTGAACGGCACGGTGGTGAAAAGCCACGGTTCGGCCGATTCGACCGGGGTCGCCGCCGCCATCCGCCTTGCGGCCCAACTCGCGCGGTCGGGGTTCAACGACCGGCTTGCCGCACGGCTTGCATCGGCGGTCGCGGCGGGGCAGGATGCTGCCGTGCAGGAAAACGGGCAAGAAAAATGACAATACGCGCCGTCGTCAAGGGTGTGGGGCATTACCTGCCCGAACGGATCGTCCCCAATTCGGAATTCGAACAGACGATCGAAACCTCGGATGAATGGATTCGCACCCGTTCGGGGATCGAACGGCGGCATTTCGTGGCCGAGGGACAGACCACCTCGGATCTGGCGACCCGTGCGGCAGAGGCCGCGCTGGCCCATGCCGGCCTGACGGCGGATGACATTGATGCCATCGTGCTTGCCACCTCGACCGCCGATCTGACCTTCCCTTCCGCCGCAACCATGGTGCAGGCGCGACTCGGCATGACACGGGGCTTTGCTTTTGACGTGCAGGCGGTCTGTGCGGGGTTTGTCTTTGCGCTGTCGAATGCCAATGCGCTGATCGTATCGGGCCAGGCGAAGCGGGTTCTGGTGATCGGGGCGGAAACCTTCTCGCGTCTGATGGACTGGACGGATCGCGGGACTTGCGTGCTGTTCGGCGATGGCGCAGGGGCGGTGATCCTCGAAGGTGAAACCGGCAGCGGCACGACCGATGACCGGGGCATTCTGGCGACGGACCTGCATTCGGACGGGCGCCACAAGGACATCCTCTATGTCGATGGCGGTGTCTCGACGGGAACGACGGGCCATCTGCGGATGCAGGGGAAAGAGGTTTTCCGCCACGCTGTCGAGAAGCTTGCCGAAACCGCCCATGCCGCACTGGACAAGGTTGGCCTGTCGGGCGCCGATGTTGATTGGATCGTGCCACATCAGGCCAATATCCGCATCATCGAAGGCACCGCCAAGCGGATGCAGGTGCCGATGGACCGCGTCGTCGTGACGGTGCAGGACCATGGCAATACCTCGGCCGCGTCGATCCCGCTGGCGCTTTCGGTCGGCGTGCAGCGCGGTCAAATCAAGCCGGGCGATCTGGTGGTGACCGAGGCCATCGGTGGCGGCCTTGCCTGGGGCGCGGTCGTCCTGCGCTGGTAACAGATCCCGTTTTTGGGCAGATGCCGCCCCCGCGTCCGGACTGGCCGCGGGGCGGTCTTTAACATCACCGCGCAAGTGGTTGATATTGACTCGAAAACCCATTGCCCCCAATCTAATGAAAACCCCGGGGGGAATGATGAGCGAAAAGACCCTGACGCGCATGGACCTGAGCGAGGCGGTTTTCCGCGAGGTTGGCCTGTCGCGCAACGAATCTGCCGATTTGGTCGAGGCCGTGCTGCTGCATGTCTCGGACGCGCTGGTCGCGGGCGAGACGGTGAAGATTTCATCTTTCGGCACCTTCTCGGTTCGGGACAAATCTGCCCGGGTCGGTCGCAACCCGAAAACCGGCGATGAAGTGCCGATCAGCCCGCGCCGCGTGCTGACCTTCCGCCCCTCGCACCTCATGAAAGAGCGCGTGGCCAACGGCAAGAAACGCTGAGCGGACCACCGCCCATGGACAAATCGCCCGAAGCCTTCCGCACGATCAGCGAGGTCGCTGACCTGCTGGAGACCCCGGCGCATGTCCTGCGGTTCTGGGAAAGCCGGTTTCCGCAGATCAAACCGGTCAAACGGGCGGGCGGGCGGCGCTATTATCGCCCCAGCGATGTTGCGCTGCTGGCGGGCATCCGCAAGCTTTTGCACGATGAAGGGATGACCATCCGCGGCGTCCAGAAAATCCTGCGGGACCACGGGGTTCGATATGTCGCCGCACTCAGCGGGTCTGCGCCGGATGAGGCGTTGCATGACATTGTGGATGCAGCCGAGGGGTTTGAAGAAACGATGCCCTTCGAGGATGTGGCCGCGCCCGTCCCGGTCAGCAATGTGGTCACGTTGACGGAGTGGATTCCGTCGACAGACCGCCCGGCGGTCGAGGCGCCGCCGGTTCCGGCGGAGACAGGGGCGCCGCCTCGTCAACGGTCCTTCTTTGATGATGACGGCCCTACCCCGCTTCCCGCTGATGCCGCCCCCGAGGTGATCGAATCAGACCCGGCTACGCCAGCCTTCCTCACCGCCGCCGAAGGAGCCGACGCACCGGCTTTGGCACAGCCAAGCGTTGCTGAGGCTGAGGCTGAGGCTGAGGCTGAGGCTGAGGCTGAGGCTGAGGCTGAGGCTGAGGCTGAGGCTGAGGCTGAGGCTGAGGCTGAGGCTGAGGCTGAGGCTGAGGCTGAGGAAACCAATCCTGCCTCCACACCCGCGTCAAGCCTGCCGGTCGAATCGCCCCTGCCCGCTGAACGCCCCTGGGTGCCCCATCTCTTGCGCGCCCTGACCGCCGAAGACCGCGCCAGTCGCGCTGCTGCGCTGCGGCCGTTCCTGCCGCGCGCGCAGGCTTTGCTGGATGCCCGCGGGCCCGCGCAGCCGCCGCGGCGCGGATAATTTCGGAAACTGCGTTTTGTCGCTTGCCCCCGCCGGAATTATCGTTATGTATCCGCGCAGTGTCGGGCCGTGGCGCAGCCTGGTTAGCGCGTCCGTCTGGGGGGCGGAAGGTCGTGAGTTCGAATCTCACCGGCCCGACCATCGAAAAAACTCCGCACTTGGAAACAAGTTGCGGAGTTTTTCATATCAGCCAACAGGAGCCTGATTGCATGACCGGAGTTCTGCCTGCACAGGCCCTGCGCCAGCTGATCGACCAGGGCGTGATTTGCGCCGATCCGGCCATCACCGAAGGGCAGATCCAACCGGCCAGCCTCGATCTCCGGTTGGGGACTGTGGCCTACCGCGTGCGCGCCTCGTTCTTGGCCGGGCAAGGCCGCAGCGTGGCCGAGCGGATTTCCGAGTTTGAGATGCACCGCGTCGACCTGACCGCGGGCGCCGTACTGGAAAAGGGCTGTGTCTATCTCATTCCGCTGATGGAACGACTGGCCCTGCCCAAAGGCGTGACGGCGGTGGCCAATGCCAAAAGCTCGACCGGGCGGCTGGATCTCCTCACACGGACCATCACCGACGGCGGGGTCGAATTCGACCGCATTCCAGAAGGCTATCACGGCCCGCTTTATGCCGAAGTCTGCCCGCGCAGCTTTTCGGTGCTGGCGCGCAGTGGGCAACGCCTGAACCAGATCCGCTTCCGTCAGGGGCAGGCCGTGCTGTCCGATGCCGATCTGGCCGCGCTGCACGCGCGGGAGCGGCTTGTCGACGGGCCAGCGGTGATTTCCGAGGGCCTGGGCTTTTCCGTCGATCTTCAGCCGGCCGAGGGCGATCTGGTGGGCTATCGGGCCAAGCCGCATACCGGGGTGATCGATCTGGACCGCATCGGCCATTACCCCGCCGCCGAATTCTGGGAAGAAATCCGCACCCGCGACGGGCGCATCATCCTCGACCCCGGCGCCTTCTACATTTTGGTCAGCCGCGAGGCCGTGACCATCCCCCCCGATTACGCCGCCGAAATGGCCCCCTATCTGGCGATGGTGGGGGAATTCCGCGTGCATTATGCGGGCTTCTTCGACCCCGGCTTTGGTCATTCCGAGGCGGGCGGCGCAGGGTCGCGCGGGGTGCTCGAGGTGCGCTGCCACGAGGCGCCCTTCGTCCTGGAACATGGGCAGGTCGTGGGGCGGCTGGTCTATGAACGCATGTCGGCCCGGCCCGAGACTCTTTACGGCGCGGGGATCGCCTCCAACTATCAGGGTCAGGGGCTGAAGCTCGCCAAGCATTTCCGCGGCTGATCCCGGCGCGGGGATCAGTCCTCGAACAGCTCGGTCTGGCCGCTGAGGTCTTCCTCCTCGTCCTCGGGGCGCTGCATCGACCCTGGCAGCGGGCGATTGTCCAAAAGCCCCGCGGCCCGCAGATCCTTGAGCCCCGGCAAATCCCGCGCTGATTCGAGCCCGAAGTGATCGAGAAAGGTTTCCGTCACCACGAAGGTGACAGGGCGGCCCGGCGTCATGCGGCGGCGGCCGAAGCGGATCCATTCCATTTCCAGCAGCTGGTCGATGGTGCCACGCGATACGGCAACACCGCGGATCTCTTCGATCTCGGCGCGGGTAACGGGCTGGTGATAGGCGATGATCGCCAGCGTCTCGATGGCGGCGCGGCTCAGCTTGCGCTGTTCGACCACCTCTTTCTGCATCAGATGGCCCAGATCGGGCGCGGTGCGAAAGGCCCAGGCATCGCCCACCCGCACCAGACGCACGCCCCGCCCCTCATACCGACGGCGCAGATAGGCCAGCGCCTCGGCCGGGTCGCAACCATGCGGCATGCGCCGTTTCAGATCCGCCACGGTGACCGGTTCGGTCGCGGCAAAAAGGATCGCCTCGACCATGCGTTCCTGTTCGGCGATCGGGGGGGCGTCAAAGAGACTGCGTTCCTGATCGGTCATTCACTTTCCTTCCGGCGAATCTCGATCGGCGCAAAGGTGTCACCCTGCCGCAGCTCGATCTGCCCGCGCTTGGCCATCTCCAGCACCGCCGCGAAATGCGCCGCCACCGAAGACCGCCGCCGCATGGGATTGCTGTCCCACCCTTCGGGCAGCCAGCTTTCCAGATCGGACCAGCTGGCGGCATAGCCGATCAGGCCGCGCAGCCGTTCAAGCGCCTGTTCCATCGTGAACACATGGTCACGATCCATCACGAAGGGGCGGAATTCGTCCTTGGTCCGCAGGCGCGCATAGGCGCGCATCAGATCGATCAGGCTGGCGGTGTAGCGCACGGTCCGTGCGCGCGTGACCTCTTCGGGGTGGCCGCGCACAAAGAAATCGCGGCCGCGCTGATCGCGGGCCATCAGGCGGGCCGCGGCCTCACGCATGGCCTGCAGGCGTTCGAGCTGAAAGGCAAGGTGCGCGGCCAGATCCTCGGCCGAGGGACCTTCCTCGCTGGGGTCGGGCGGCAGCAGCAGGCGTGATTTCAGATACGCAAGCCAGGCTGCCATCACCAGATAGTCGGCAGCAAGCTCGATCCGCAAGGCCTTGGCCTTGTTGACAAAGCCAAGATATTGCTCGGCCAGTTGCAGAACGGAAATGCGGCGCAGGTCCACCTTCTGCGTGCGCGACAGCGACAAGAGAAGGTCAAGCGGGCCTTCATAGCCATCGACATCGACGATCAGCGCCTCGGCGGCGAGGCGTTCGCTGACGCTCTGATCCTGCTGCTCGGCGACCCAGTCCCGGTCAGACATGCCCCGCCCCGAGCAAGCCATCATGCTCGGCCCGCAGCGCGGCCAGATCTGCCTCTTCCGGGGTGCGGCGCGCCGAAAGGGCCGCCTGCGCGCGGGCCAGCGTGTCAGGCCCCATGGCACCGGCCGCGGCAGCGACCGCCTGCATTTCCGCCACGCTGCCCTTGCAGTAAAGCGCAAGATCACAGCCCGCAGCCATCGCGCGGGCGGCGCGTTCGGGGGCGGTTCCGGTCAGCGCCTCCATGTTCAGGTCATCGGTCATGATCAGGCCGTGATAGCCGATCTGATCCCGCATGACCTGCATCATCACCGGCGAACAGGTCGCGGGCCGGTCGTCATAGGCGGAAAAGACGATATGGGCTGTCATGGCCAGCGGCACATCCGCCAGCGCGCGGAAGGCCGCAAAATCAACGGCCTCCAGCGTGTCACGGTTGTCGGTCACAGTGGGAAGATGCAGATGGGTATCGGCATTGGCGCGACCATGGCCGGGCATATGCTTGATCACCGGCAAGACGCCCCCCGCCAGATGCCCCTCTGCCGTGGCGCGGCCCATGGCGACCACGGTCGCCAGATCATCGCCATAGCAGCGGTTTTTCAGGAAGGGATGTGTCACCTCGGTCGCGATATCAAGGCACGGGGCGCAGTTGCCGTCGATGCCCACGGCGCGCAGTTCTGCCGCGATCAGCCGGGCGCGCAGCCACATCATCCGCGCGGCACCCGCGCCGGCCATCTGGACGGCATCGCGCGGGGGCAGCCATTCGGCCCAATGGGGGGCGCGCAGGCGCTGTACGCGGCCGCCTTCCTGATCGATGAAGACCGGCGCGTCGCGCCCCACGGCCTCGCGCAGCGCGGCGGTCAGGCGCCGCAGTTGATCAGGCGTTTCGACATTACGCGCGAACAGGATAAAGCCGAACGGATCGGCATCGCGGAAAAACGCGGCCTCATCGCGCGACAGGACGGTGCCTTCGCAGCCGAAGATCGCGGCGCCGGTTCCGACGGTCATCGCAGGGTCACGGGAATGCACTCGGCCCCCTCGGCGGTGATGGCGGCGCAGAAACGGCGGGCGTCGGCCTCATCGCTGAAGCCCTGCGCCCGCAGGCGATAGAAGGTCCGCCCCCCGCTTTCGGCAGATTGGATCACCCGGCCCTTGTCGGCGAACAGCTCACCATAGCGGCCAACGATCTTGTCCCATTCGGTGCGGGCCTGATCGGCACTGTCATAGGCGCCAAACTGCACCAGACGGGTGCCCGACGGCAGGGTCGAGGCATCGATCTCCTTGGTCGCAGCCGCGATGGCAGTGGCAATGGCATCGGGGCTGGGTGCCGGGGGGGCGATGGTCGCAGGGCGTGGCATCGGGCGCAGCGATGCCCCGACCCCGCCCGGAACGACCGGCGGCGGGGTGAATTCTGGCGCCGCGGCGGCATCAGGCACCGTCACCGGTTCGGCCAGAACCAGCGCCTCACCTTCCGCCGGGGGGTCTGCCTCGGCCAACGGAGCCACCGAGGTCAAAGGGTCCATCTGGCCTGCGTCCTCGGCCGAGGGGGTGGCCAAAAGCGGCTGTACCGGCGGCTGCGCCGCAGGTGCCACGGGCGCCACAAGTTCGGGGGGCGGTTCGGGGGCAAGGCCCGCAACATCCTCATCGCTCAGATCAAGCGGCCGGGGCGCAAGGACGATCTCTTCGGGCAAGGGGGTGGCAACGCCCACAGCCGCAACATCATTGACCGACAGGCCCTGATGCGCCGTGACCGTACCACCCGGATTTTCGGGGGCGACGCGCATGGGCCCTTCCATCGCCTTGATGACCGGAATGCCCATGACATCCCGCACAGCGATGCGATAGCCCCAGACGCCCGCCCCAAGCAGCATCGCCACCGAGACAAGCGCCCCCGCCACATTCACCCATTTCCGGCTGTGCGGCGCAGGTGCTGCGCCATAAACCGGATCATAGCCATGGGTGTGAGGATCGTAATCCACCTCTGCCATGTCCTGCTGCCCCAAGGTATCGGGGGTATGATACCCCGCCCGGTTTGCCTGTATCTCCCGGCGGGGCACCATGGTTCAGCGCATTTCCTCGACCGGGGTCACACCCAAGATAGCAAGGCCCGCGCAAATCACAACGGCCACGGCCCGTGCGAGGGCGATTTTCGCCTGCGTGACGCCCACGTCCTCTTGCACGAAGCGCAGCGAGGGTTCGTCATTGCCACGGTTCCAGAAGCCGTGCAGGTCAGAGGCCAGCTCGTACAGGTAGAAGGCCACGCGATGGGGTTCGTTCCCCTTGGCGGCGATATCCACCAGACGCGGCCATTCGGCGATCTTGCCCATCAGCGCCAGTTCGGCAGGATGCGACAGAAGCGACAGGTCGGCGCCCGCAAGGGTGGCATCATCCACCGCAACGCCCGCCTCGCGCGCCTTGCGCAGCACCGAATTGATGCGGGCATTGGCATATTGCACGTAGAAGACCGGGTTGTCCTTCGACTGCTCCAACACCTTGTCGAAGTCGAAATCCAGCGCCATGTCGTTCTTGCGGGTCAGCATGACAAAGCGCGTCACATCGGCGCCCACCATCTCGACCACGTCGCGCAGCGTGACAAAGGTGCCCGCGCGTTTGGACATCTTGAAGGGTTCGCCGTTCTTGAACAGCTTCACCAGCTGGATCAGCTTGATGTCCAGCGGTACCTTGCCATTCGAGAGCGCGGAGACCGCCGCCTTCATGCGCTTGACATAGCCGCCATGGTCGGCGCCGAAAATGTCGATCAGCTGATCAAAGCCACGGCGGACCTTGTTGTGGTGATAGGCGATATCGGGGGCGAAATAGGTCCAGCTGCCATCCGACTTCTTGACGGGGCGGTCCACGTCATCGCCATGCGCGGTCGAGCGGAACAGGGTCTGTTCGCGGGGTTCCCAATCCTCGGGCGTCTTGCCCTTCGGGGGTTCCAGCACGCCTTCGTAGATCAGGCCCATGCCGCGCAGGGTTTCAATCGCGGCCTCGATCTCGCCGGTGCCGTAAAGCGCCTTCTCGCTGGAATAGACATCCATGCGAACGCCAAGCGCGGCCAGATCCTCGCGGATCATCTGCATCATCATGCCAGTGGCAAAGTCGCGCACCTCGACCAGCCATTCGGATTCCGGCTTGTTCAGCAGGCTGTCGCCGTATTTTTCCTTCAGCGCCTCGCCCGCCGGGATGAGGTAATCCCCCGGGTAAAGCCCTTCGCGGATCTCGGGCTCAAGACCATGGGCCTCGCGGTAGCGTTCATAGGCCGACCGCGCCAGCACATCGACCTGCGCCCCGCCATCGTTGATGTAATATTCGCGCGTCACGTTCCAGCCCGCAAAGGCGAGCAGGTTCGACAGCGCATCCCCCACCACGGCGCCGCGCACATGGCCCACATGCATCGGACCGGTCGGGTTGGCCGAGACGAATTCGACATTGACCTTTTGCCCCTGCCCGATGTCCGAGCGGCCGTAGTCGGTGCCGGTTTCCAGCACGGTCTTCACAAGGCTCTGCCAGACGGCGGGTTTCAGACGCAGGTTCAGAAAGCCCGGGCCTGCAACCTCGGCCAGCGCGATGCGGGGATCGGCGGCCAGACGGGCGGCCAGCGCCTCGGCGATGGCGCGGGGCGGTTGTCCTGCGGGCTTGGCCAGCACCATTGCGGCATTGGTGGCCATGTCGCCATGCGCCGGATCACGCGGCGGCTCGACCGCGACGGCGGCGAAATCCAGACCGGCGGGCAGCAGGCCCGCTTCGGTCATTGCGCCCAGTTCGGCGATCACGAGGCTGCGCAGTTCGGTGAACAGGTTCATCTCTCACGTCCTTCCATTCCCTTTGGCACATGCCAGAGGGCGGAAGGCGGGTCAAGTTCAGCGCCGCTTTCGGCGCATCGCACCCAGGGTTTGCGCCGCGATTGTCACCAGAACCGCGGCCCAAAGCGGTGCGGGCGTGGCGCGCAGGGCTGCCATCGCGGCGGAATAGCCGGGTGGATCGGCAAAGGCTGCCGCCACCAGAAACCATCCCACCACGCCCGGCAATTGCGCCGGACCGGGGATCGCGCGGGGGGTCAGGCGCGTCAGAAGGGGCTTCACCCCGGCCCAGCCTAGCGCCATGCCGCCACCCGCGCCTGATGCTCTGCCGCGGTCAGATGAGTTGCGGGCGACATGAAGGCCTCGGCCCGCAGGATCCAGCCGCCCTTGCCGCCATCGCGGCGCAGACAATACTTGCGGCTGGCCGGCCGCTGATCGCCCAGGGCATAGTAGTAATCGCGTCGCGCGGCCCCATAGGCATCGGCCAGCCCCTCGGGCATCGCCTGCGCGGCGGCCTGCGCCGCAGCGGCGGTGCGGGGCCCCACCTGCCCATCCGCGACCAGCGGCCAGCCCAGCTGGGTCAGCAGGCGCTGCAAGATGCGGATGGCCTGACGCCCGGCATTGACCTGCATGTCAAAGACCGCAGGCTGCAGACAGACCGGCAAATCCCCCAGTCGGGGCGCATGGAAATAGTGCTGAATGAAGATCTCGGCCGCCTGATCCCGGGTCAAGGCGCGCAGGTCGGCCAGCGTGACCCGCCCATCCCCAGTCAGATCGCGGCGCAGACCCTGCAACGTGGCCAGCGTCACGCCGTATTTCGTTGCCCCGCCGGGATCAGCGGGATCATTCACGAAGCCCCCTTCCCGGGCCACGATCTCTTGCGCGAGTTGTCGGATTTCCTGCATCGGCCTGCCCCCATGCTGCACGGGGGACAGGCTGCGGCAGGATTACCAAAAAGCCGTTAGGGCAGCGCGCGTCAGCTGCCGCCCTTGGCGGGGTCCTCATAGACGCCCTGCTCTTTCAGTGCGTCTATGACCTCTTTGGGCATATAGGTTTCATCATGCTTGGCGAGGATTTCGGTCGCCTGAAAGACGCCATCCACCATCTCGCCCGTGCCGATCATGCCCTGCCCTTCGGTGAAAAGGTCGGGCAGCACGCCGGTAAAGGCGACCGGCACGACCTCGGCCCCGTCCGTCACGCGGAAGGTCACGGTTTCGCCCTGCCCGCGGACAAGGCTGCCCTTTTCGACCAGCCCGCCCAGACGGAACACCTCACCCGCCTCGGGCGGGTCGCTCACGACCTGCGCGGGCGCGCGGAAAAAGTTGATCCCGTCGCGCATCGCATAGCCGATCAGCGCCGTCGATCCCGCCAGCGCCACGAAGGCCAGCGCGATGATCTGGATCCGGCGCGTCTTCTTCAGTCCCTTCATGGTCCCCTCACGGGAAGACGGGGGCCAGCATCAGCCCCTCGGTCTCCTCAAGCCCCAACATCAGGTTGGCGTTCTGAAGTGCCTGACCCGAGCTGCCCTTGGTCAGATTGTCCAGCACCGCCACCACCAGCGTCCGGCCGGGAATCCGATCCCCGACCACGCCGATGTGACAGAAATTGGACCCGCGGATGTCGCGTGTCGAGGGGAGTGCGCCGAAAGGTAGCACCTCGATGAAGGGTTCCAGCGCATAGCGGGATTCCAGCGTCGACCAGACGGTCTGCGGGTCGCCCTTCACATAGACGCTGGCCAGGATGCCGCGGTTCATGGGCGACAGGTGCGGGGTGAACTGCACCAGCACCGGGCGGCCCGCGATCTTGCTGAATTCCTGATCGAATTCCCCCAGATGGCGGTGCTTGCCACCGGCAGAATAGCTGTGGGTGCCCTCCGACAGCTCGGCATGCAGCAGGTTTTCCTTCAGGCTGCGCCCCGCCCCCGAAACACCGGCCTTGAGGTCGATCAGGATGTCATCCAGATCGATGCACCCCGCCTCGATCAGCGGGCGCAGGGCATATTGCCCGGTCGCGGCATTGCAGCCCGTACCGGCCACCAGCCGCGCGGCGCGAATGTCCTCGCGGTAGAATTCGGTCAGGCCATACACCGCCTCGGCCTGCAGATCGGGCGCGGCATGGGGCTGACCATACCATTTTTCATATTCCGCCACATCCCGCAGCCGGAAATCGGCCGAAAGGTCCACGATCCGCAGATCGCGCGGCAGTTTGGCGATCACCGCCTGCGAGGTCGCATGCGGCAGCGCGCAGAAGGCCAGATCGACCTTGGCAAAATCGATCTCTTCGATCTTGCAGAGCTTGGGCAGGTTCAGATGGCGCAGGAAGGGAAAGACCGAGGCCATCTCCATCCCCGCCTTGCGATCACCCGACAGCGCGACGATGTCCAGACGCGGATGGGTGGCGATCAGGCGGACAAGCTCCGCCCCCGTGTAACCGGATGCCCCGAGGATTGCGATGCGCTTCTTCATGGCCTGCCCCTGACAGAATGGGAAAATCGCGCCCTGTTTGCGGCGCATGGGGCGCTGATGCAAGCGCTTAGTGCGCGGCGGGTTTCAACTCTCCGACGCGCAGGGCAAACGGCAGCCGGTTTTCGGGCGGCGGCAGCGGGCAGATGGCATGTTCGGTAAAGGCGCAAGGCGGATTATGGGCGCGGTTGAAATCCAGAATGACCTGATCCCCCTCAACCACCCCGATCAGAAACCGCGAGGCGCCATAGGTTTCCGACCCGCTGGTCAGATCGCGGATCACGAACATGGGTTTGCCCGCCTTCACATGGGTCGGGACCAGTGCAAGATCATGCCCCGCATGGGAAAAGCGCGCGACATGGGTTTGCGTCACGGTATCGGTCGCACCGCGTACCATTTCAACCGCCCGCGACACCGGGGTTTCCAGCGCGACCCAATCGGCACGGATCACCCAGGCCGGATCGAACGGGTAAAGCGTCAGGCCCGGAAAGCCGCACCGCGCGGGATGATCGATCAGCCGCACCCGCAGCGCGGCCGCGCCTTCGACAATATGGATTTCAAGCAGCAGCCCTGCGACGCGAAGCCGCGCCGGGGTATCGGGTTCGGGCGCAAAATCCTGCACCCCCGTCGGATCAGAAAGGCTGGCCCCCAGATCGGCGCGCAGCTCCAGCACGCCCAGATGATCCGGCCCCACCGACAGGACCAGATCATTTTCCGCCGCGCGGCCAACGGTCCAGCGGCCCGGCTCCATCGGCAGGCGGTCGGTCAGGTTCAGCCAGCCATCCGCGGCGGTCAGCGCCGCCAGACGATCCGCTTTCCACTGCTCCCAACCGGCGGCATCCCACATCTCAGGCGGCCTCGAACGTGATCTGACGGCGCAGGAATTGCGTCGCCTTGGAGGAAACATAGGCCGGATCGCCCGTCGTCAGGAATTTCGACTGCGTCCCTGCCCCGATGAATTCCGGCCGCCGCACCAGATAATCGGCAAGGCTTTCGGCCACCAGATTGGCCTGGCTATAGACCTTCACATCGGCCCCAAGCGCATCCTGGAAGGCCCGTTGCATCAGCGGGTAATGGGTGCAACCCAGAATGGCGGCTTCGGGGCGCGGCATCCGGCGTTTCAGCGCCTCGACATGGCTGCGGACCAGCGCCTCGGCCAGGATCTCATCCCCCTGTTCGATCGCATCGACCACGCCGCCGCAGGGCTGCGCCTCGACGTCCACACCGATGGCACGGAACGCCAGTTCCCGCTGGAAGGCGCGGCTGGCGACGGTGGCGGGGGTGGCGAACAGCGCCACATGCTTGACCGCCACTTCGCGCGGCGGGCTGTTGTCGCCCCATTGGCGTTCGGTCAGCGCCTCGATCAGCGGGACAAACACCCCCAGCACCCGCTTGTTCTTGGGCAGCCAGGTTTCCTGCATCCGTTTCAAAGCGGCAGCCGAGGCGGTGTTGCAGGCCAGAATGACCAGATCGCAGCCTTCTTCCCACAGGCGTTCCGTCGCGGCACAGGTCAGGTTGAAGATGTCGTCATGGGTCCGCACACCATAGGGTGCATGGGCATTGTCCCCGAAATAGACGAAGGGCACATCGGGCAGACGCCGCGATACCGCGTCCAGAACCGTCAGCCCCCCAAGACCTGAATCGAATACGCCTACTGCCATGACTGCCCTCCCGCGACCGGGTTATCTGATGCGTCGCAACGCTTTGGCCGCCATCATAGGATTCGGGCGACCCTGACGAAAGGTCTTAAGGAGCAAGACGGGGGAAATCCACCACAGCCGTGGCCGCAGCGCCCCGACCGCGGGCCGCAACGCGCGCCAAATTCGCTTTTCGCGGCCGATGCGCGCACCCGGGCGGCGATTTCACGCCAAATCCGGCAAATCCCGTCTTATCTTCGGGAAATTCATCCGTTCTTCCATTTACAGGCACATTTCCGTGACTAAGTAGGACCGCAATGTTAGCGTCGAGCAAAATGAACCGGATAAGGCGATGGACTGGGACAAGCTGAGAATTTTTCACGCGGTAGCGGATGCGGGCAGCCTGACCCATGCGGGCGATACCCTGCACCTCAGCCAGTCCGCCGTCAGCCGCCAGATCCGCGCGCTTGAAGAAAGCCTGAACGTCACCCTCTTCCACCGCCATGCGCGCGGCCTGATCCTGACGGAACAGGGCGAACTGCTGTTCGAAGCCACGCAGGCGATGGTGAAACGGCTGGAAGCCACCGCCGCCCGCATCCGCGACAGCGAGGATGAGGTCTTTGGCGAATTGCGCGTGACCACGACCACGGGCTTTGGCACGCTCTGGCTCGCGCCGCGCCTGGCGAAGCTTTACAAGAAATATCCGGCGCTGAAGATCGACCTCATGCTGGAGGAACGCGTGCTCGACCTGCCCATGCGTGAGGCCGATGTTGCCATCCGCATGAAGGAGCCGAGCCAGGCCGACCTGATCCGGCGGCGGCTGATGAACATCCGCATGCGGCTTTACGCCTCGCCGGAATATCTGGCGGAACATGGCACGCCCACGTCGATGGTGGATTTCAACCAGCACCGGCTGATCTGCCAGCACGCCGGCACCGCACAGGTGGCCGCGGGCGCGCTGCTCGTCGCCCAGCTGATGAGCAACGACATCCCGTCCACCCTGACGGTGAACAACTATTTCGGCGTGCTGCAGGGCGTGCTGAACAATGTGGGCATCGGCGTGCTGCCCGATTACGTCACCGACGATTTCCCGCATCTGGTGCGCGTGCTGCCGGATACAGAGTCGAATGAAGTGCCGGTCTTCCTCGCCTATCCCGAGGAGCTGCGCCATTCCAAACGTGTGGGCGCCTTCCGTGATTTCGTGACCGAAGAAATCTTCGCCTTTCGCAAGCAGCACCCGGCGTAAATACAACCACAGGGCAAGCCATGCAGATAGTGCATGGCGGCCATGCCGCACCCGCAGCATGTTCGCCCTTGCACGGAACCGCCGGCAAGCCTAAATCCAACCTCGAAGGCGGTGATCGAGTTTCTCTCTCACAGCCTTCATACCTCCCTGTTGGACTAGGGCCGAGCTTCTGCTCGGCCTTTTTTTTATTTTCCGGGGTGTTTTCTGAAATCGCCCAGCGATGCGGCAGCGCAGCATGGCCCTTGCCGGGAAAGCGGGCGACACCGGAAGGGGCGCGATCCCGCAAAGCTGCGACTCGGCGGGCATTGCCGCCTGCCACGCGGCAAAAATGCCATGCCCCACTGCCTTGGCCCTTTCCCTTGCGGCGCCTTTGCCCTAAGAGGCCGCGCAAGGCATCAAAGGATGAGGGAAGGCCATGAACGAACCCGCAATCACCCCCGAGCTGATCGCTTCGCATGGCCTGAAGCCCGACGAATATCAGCGCATCCTTGACATCATCGGCCGCGAGCCGACCTTCACCGAGCTGGGCATCTTCTCGGCCATGTGGAACGAACATTGTTCCTACAAATCGTCGAAGAAATGGCTGCGGACCCTGCCGACCACCGGCCCGCAGGTCATCTGCGGCCCCGGCGAAAACGCGGGCGTGGTGGATATCGGCGATGGTCAGGCTGTCATCTTCAAGATGGAAAGCCATAACCACCCCTCGTACATCGAACCGCATCAGGGCGCCGCGACCGGCGTGGGCGGCATCCTGCGCGACGTCTTCACCATGGGCGCCCGCCCGATTGCCGCGATGAACGCGCTGTCCTTCGGCGTGCCTGCCCACCCCAAGACCAGCCATCTGGTCAAAGGTGTCGTGGAAGGCATCGGCGCTTATGGCAATGCCTTCGGCGTTCCGACCGTGGGCGGCGAGGTCCGCTTCCATCGCGCCTATAACGGCAACTGCCTTGTGAACGCCTTTGCCGCGGGCATCGCCGACAGTGACAAGATCTTCTATTCGATCGCCTCGGGCGTGGGCATGCCCGTCGTCTATCTGGGCGCCAAGACCGGCCGCGACGGCGTGGGCGGGGCGACCATGGCCTCGGCTGAATTCGATGAGTCGATCGAAGAGAAACGCCCGACCGTGCAGGTCGGCGACCCCTTCACCGAAAAGCGCCTGCTGGAAGCCAGCCTCGAGCTGATGGGTTCGGGTGCCGTGATCTCGATCCAGGACATGGGCGCCGCGGGCCTGACCTGCTCGGCCGTGGAAATGGGCGACAAGGGCGGGCTTGGCATCAAGCTGAACCTCGACGCCGTGCCGCAGCGCGAAGCCGCGATGACCGCCTATGAGATGATGCTGTCGGAAAGCCAGGAGCGGATGCTCATGGTGCTGAAGCCCGAGAAAGAGGCCGAGGCCCGCGCGATCTTTGAAAAATGGGATCTCGACTTCGCCATCGTGGGCGAAACGATCCCCGAGGACCGCTTCCTCATCCTGCACGGCAATGAAGTGAAGGCCGATCTGCCACTGTCGAAACTGTCGTCGAATGCGCCCGAATATGACCGCCCCTGGGTGGAAACCCCGGCGGCTGCGCCCCTGGGCGAGGTTCCGGCCATCGGCGCCATCGCCGGTCTGCGCGCCCTGATCGGCAGCCCGAGCTATGCCCACAAGGCCTGGGTCTGGGAACAGTATGATTGCCAGGTGGGTGCCGATACCGTGGTCCGCCCCGGCATGGCCGCAGGTGTGGTGCGCGTGCATGGCACGGGCAAGGCGCTGGCCTTCACCAGCGACGTGACCCCGCGCTACGTCAAGGCCAATCCCTTCGAGGGCGGCAAGCAGGCCGTGGCCGAGGCCTATCGCAACCTGACCGCCGTGGGCGCCCTGCCCCTGGCCACGACCGACAACCTGAACTTCGGCAACCCCGAAAAGCCCGAGATCATGGGCCAGTTCGTCGGTGCCATCAAAGGGATCGGCGCGGCCGTTGCGGCGCTGGACATGCCGATCGTGTCGGGCAACGTCTCGCTCTATAACGAAACCGACGGCTCGGCCATTCTGCCCACGCCCACGATCGGTGCCGTGGGTCTGCTCTCCTCGCTTGACGATCTGATCGCGGGTCAGCCGGTCGATGGCGATCTGGCGGTTGTGATTGGCGCGACCGCGGGCCATCTGGGCCAATCCGCCCTGCTGGCCGAAGCCTTCGGGATCGAAGCGGGCGATGCCCCGGCCGTTGATCTGGCGGCAGAAAAGCGCAATGGCGAATTCCTGCGCGCCAACCGCAAGCTGGTGCGCGCCGCGACCGACCTCGGCGACGGTGGTCTGGCGCTGGCGGCCTTTGAAATGGCCGAAGGTGCGGGTCTTGGCCTGCGCGTGGACAGCGCGGAAACCGCCTTCCTCTTTGGCGAGGATCAGGCCCGCTATCTGGTGGCCGTGGCCCAATCCGATCTGCAGGCGCTGCAGGCGGCGGCTTCGGCGGCGGGTGTGCCGCTGGCGCTGGTCGGTCAGTTCGGCGGCGATCAGGTGGCCTTTGGTGCTGATGCCGCCCCGCTGGCAGAGCTGTCGTCGCTGTATCGTTCGGCCTTCGCCTCCGCGATCGAATGACGCTTCGGCCTGCAACGCCGGCCGATTTCCCCTTCATCCGGGCGCTGGCGCAGCGCCCGGATTATGCGCCTTACATCACCGATGAACCCGATGACCGGCTGGCCGCCTATCTGGCCGATCCGGGGTGCCGCCTGCTGATCTGGGAGGATCAGGCTGGTCCTGCCGGGCTGGGCCTTTTCTGTGAAATCGGCGATCCCTCGGGCCGGGTTGAGCTGCGACGCCTTGCGCTGGCCCGTGCGGGTCAGGGTGAAGGCGCGGCCTTCCTGCGCGCATTGGTCGATTACGCCTTTGCCACGCTGGGGGCCGAACGGCTTTGGCTGGATGCTTCGGGCGAAAACCTGCGCGCGCAGCGGGCCTATGTGCGCGCCGGTTTCACGCTGGAGGGGCGGTTGCGCGATCATTGGTTCCGCCCGGCAATGGGGCGGACCGTGGACCTGATGCTTTACGGCATGCTGCGACAGGAATGGCAGGCGCTGAGCTGACGCCGTGCCTTGCGGCCCCTGCCCGCGCGCCCTAGATTGAAGGGGAAGGACAGGAGACGACCACATGCCCATGGAAGGCAAGGATATCGAAGCGCTGATCCGGGAAAGCTTCCCGAATGCGAAGATCACCATCACCGACCTCGCCGGAGACGGCAATCACTGGGCGGCCGAGGTGATCGACGAAAGTTTCAAGGGTATGAACCGCGTGCAGCAACAGCGCGCGGTCTATGCCAGCCTGAAGGGCAAGATGGATGGCGCGCACGGCGAACTTCACGCCCTCGCGCTGACGACCAAGGCCCCGGAATAACCACCGGGACCGCAGCCGGGCACCCCGCACCGGGGCGCCCTTGGTGAAAGACAAACCCGTGCCACCCGCTTTCACCGGGGTTCGGCCAGATCAAGGACGATAGGACATGAGCGCTCAGGACCAGATCCGCGAGACGATCCAGAAGAATGACGTGGTGCTGTTCATGAAGGGCACCAAGATGATGCCGCAATGCGGCTTCTCCTCGCGCGTGGCGGGGGTGCTGAATTACATGGGCGTGGACTTCGCCGATGTGAACGTGCTGGCCGATGCGGAAATCCGCCAAGGCATCAAGGACTTCTCAGATTGGCCGACCATCCCGCAGCTTTACGTCAAGGGCGAATTCGTCGGCGGCTGCGACATCGTCACCGAAATGACCCTTTCGGGTGAACTGGATGCGCTGTTTGAAACGAACGGCATCGCCTATGACAAGGATGCCGCCGAAAAGATCCGCGCGGCCAACGCCTGATCCGGCCCCCAGACCCAAGGAAAAGCCCGCCGATTGGCGGGCTTTTTGCTGTCAGGCCAGTTTTTCTTCCAGACGGTTGGCCAGCGCCTCGGCCTGTTCGGCCAGTGCAGCCATGGTCTGGGCCACCTGGGGCGGGATGACCGGCACTTCGATCTCGACCGGTTCCGGGGCGGGCTGGGCCTCAAGCTCTGCCACGCGGTCGCGCAAGAGGCGCAGCTCATCCTCGGCCCCGGCCATGCGATCGGCCAGCATCAGCCCCGCCATCAGCAACATGCGCCCTTCCGGGATGCGCCCCATCTGCTGCACCAGCGGCGTGGCTTCGGCATCCAGAAGCGCTGCGGCGGATTGCAGGAAATGTTCCTCGCCCTCTTGGCAGGCCACGGCAAAGCTGCGGCCACCGATGATGATTTCGACCTCAGGCATCTGTCGTCTCCTCGGCAAGGGGCGGTGTCTGGTCTGCATTGGCCTCAAGGATGGGGACCAGTTCAGAGATCAGCTGTTCCAGCTCGATCACCTCAGAGGCGCGGACGGCACGCAGCGCCTCCAGCTCGGCCAGCATCGCCTTGTTCAGCAGATGCGCCTCGACCTGCCCCTGCTGTTGTTCCCGCATTGCACGCAGCGTTTCGCGCAGCTGGATGGTGGTCTGCCGCATCCGGCTCAGCTCCAGCCCCTGATCATCCAGCTGGCGGGTCAGTTCCTCAACCCGCGCGCGCAGGCCTGCAGCCTCGGGATCGGGGGCGGCGGCGGGAATGGCTGCCGCCGCCTGTGCGGCCGCAAGTTCGGCCTTCAGCCGGGCAATTTCCTGCGCCGCAATACGCAGCGCCGCATCATCCGCGGGAGCGGCAGGTTCCGCCGCAGGCAGCCGGTCCAGCCCATCGCCAATGCGCCTCAGCGCGGCGGAGATGCGTCTTTCCAGCTCTGGCAGTTCAGTCATGCTCTGTGCCTTCTTCGATTTGCGCAAGCGCATCACCGCCGCCCGAAGGCCGCGGACGAATCGCGCCACGCGTGTTTTTCCCGATCTTAGCGTAAAGAACCGGGGGATTACCCCCCCAAACGGGGATTTTCGCCACCGGGGCGGCCCGCCGCGCTTGATCTTGGCGCTTGGACTGTTATGGACCGGGGCGAGAGCCCGTCACTTCTTGAGGATTTCCGCCTTGGATATCGCCAGCCTGCGCGCCCAGCACCCCGACCACTGGAAGAAAGCCTGCGCCATCCGCGTCCTGACGCTGGATGCCGTCGCCGCGGCCAATTCCGGCCATTCCGGCATGCCGATGGGCATGGCCGATGTCGCCACCGTGCTGTTCGAGAAGCACCTGAGTTTTGATCCTACCGCGCCGAAATGGCCCAACCGTGACCGGTTCATCCTGTCGGCGGGCCATGGTTCGATGCTGATCTACAGCCTGCTGCATCTGACGGGCTACGCGCAGGCCAGCCTCGATCAGCTGAAGAACTTCCGCCAGTGGGGCGCACGCACGGCGGGCCATCCGGAATATGGCCATCTGGACGGTGTGGAAACCACCACCGGCCCGCTGGGTCAGGGCATTTCCAACGCCGTGGGCTTTGCCATGGCCGAAGAATCGCTGCGCGCGCGCTATGGCGCCAAAGTGATGGACCATTACACCTATGTCATCGCGGGCGATGGCTGCCTGATGGAAGGTGTCAGCCAAGAGGCCATCGGCATCGCGGGCAAGCATCAGCTGTCGCGCCTGATCGTGCTGTGGGATGACAATGGCATCACCATCGACGGCAAGGTCGAGCTGTCGGACGTGACCGACCAGAAGGCGCGTTTCGCCGCCTCGGGCTGGGATGTGTTCGAATGTGACGGCCATGATCCGGTCGCCATTGATGAGGCCATCACCGCCGCCAAGAAATCGCCGCGCCCGGCGATGATCGCCTGCAAGACGCATATCGCCCTGGGGTCGAGCGCGCAGGATACCTCGAAAGGCCACGGCGCGCTGACCGACAAGCAGCTGATCGCCGATACCCGCGCCGCCTATGGCTGGGACCACGGCCCCTTCGAGATCCCGGCCGATGTAAAAGCCGCGTGGGAGGCCATCGGCGCCCGCGGTCAGGCCACCCGTCGCGAATGGGAAAGCCGTCTGGCCACCCTGCCCGCCGGCAAACAGGCCGAATTCAACCGCCTGTTCACGGGCGAGGCTTCGCCCAAACTTGGCGCCGCGATCCGCAGCGTGAAGAAGGCCGCCGCCGAAGCGCCCAAGAAGATGGCCACCCGTTCGGCCTCGGAGGTCGTGCTGGCCGCCGTGAACCCCGTCGCCCCCGAAACCATCGGCGGTTCGGCAGACCTGACCGGATCGAACAACACCAAGACCGCGGATCTGGGCGTGTTCGACCCGCTGAACCGCAAGGGCCGCTACGTCTATTGGGGCATCCGCGAACATGGCATGGCCGCCGCGATGAACGGCATGGCCCTGCATGGCGGCGTGCGCCCCTATAGCGGCACCTTCATGTGCTTCACCGATTACGCCCGCCCGTCGATGCGTCTGTCGGCGCTGATGCAGGTGCCGGTCGTCTATGTGATGACGCATGACAGCATCGGTCTGGGCGAAGATGGCCCGACCCACCAGCCGGTCGAGCATCTGGCGATCAGCCGCGCCACGCCGAACACCTGGGTCTTCCGCCCGGCCGATCTGGTCGAAGTGGCCGAGGCCTGGGAACTGGCGCTCTCGACGCAGACCACGCCCTCGGTTCTGGCCCTGTCGCGTCAGAACGTGACCCCGGTCCGTACCAAGCACACCAACCAGAACCTGTCGGCCAAGGGCGCCTATGTTCTGGCCGAGGCGACCGGCAAGCGTCAGGTCATCCTGATCGCCACCGGGTCCGAGGTCGAGATCGCCATGCAGGCGCGCGAGATGCTTGAAGCCGAAGGCATCGGCACCCGCGTCGTTTCCATGCCCTGCATGGAGCTGTTTGCGGCCCAGGACGAAGCCTATCGCAAGAAGGTTCTTCCGGCGGGTCCGGCCCGGATCGCCATCGAGGCCGGCGTGCGCCAAGGCTGGGATCGCTGGCTGCTGGGTGAGCGCGGGCGCGAAGCCAAGGCCGATTTCGTCGGCATGGCCTCGTTCGGCGCCTCGGCCCCGGCCGACCGCCTTTACAAGGAATTCGGCATCACCGCCGAGGCCACTGTCGCGAAGGCCAAGGCGCTGCTCTGAGTGCAGCGCCTGCCGTCAAGGCATTGAAACAGAAAGGCCGCGCAGATTGCGCGGCCTTTTTCATACCCGTGTCGGGGTTCAGTGGGCAGCAGGTTTGCGCCCTGTGAGCCGGGCCATCACCGGCCCGATGACGCGCGTCGCAACCGGGATCAGCAGCATCCCGAGGGCCAGACCCAGCACCCCGTCGCACAGCGCCGTAATGAACCATTTCGTTACCCCCACAAGGGCAGCAGGCGCATCATGTGCGACGATTTCCGCAAGATGATGGATCGTCTCATAGGGTTCGTGCTGGCCCAGGTCGTGCAGGCCATGGATCAGGATATTGCCGCCGACCCACAGCATCGCAAGCGTCCCGACCGTGGACAGGATCGCCATCAGTTGCGGCATCGCCACCACCAACCCCCGGCCCAGCCCCCGCCCCAGCGCGGTACGGGACCGGCCCACCATATGCAGGCCGATGTCGTCCATCTTCACGATCAGCGCGACCGCCCCGTACACCGCAGCCGTGATCAGCACCCCCACCAGCGCCAGCGTCAACGCCTCGATCCACAGCGTGCCATCGGGAATCGCGGCCAGCGCGATGGTCATGATTTCCGCCGACAGGATGAAATCGGTCTTGATCGCCCCTGCAACCTTTTCCTCTTCCAGATGGGCGGGATCATGCGTGTCGAAATCGGCCTCCACCTCCGCATCGGCATGGGGGAACAGCGCATGGGCCACCTTTTCGGCCCCCTCGAAGCAAAGATAAGCCCCGCCCAGCATCAGAAGCGGCGTGATCACCCAAGGCGCCACCGCACTGAGCAGCAGAAGCCCCGGCAAGAGAATGATCAGCTTGTTGCGCAGACTGCCCAAGGAAATCCGCCAGATGATCGGCAATTCACGATCCGCAGAAAAGCCATGGACATATTTCGGCGTCACCGCCGCATCGTCAATCACGACCCCCGCTGCCTTGGACCCGGCCTTGGCCGCCGCCGCCGCTACATCATCGACGGACGCAGCCGCCACTTTCGCGATGGCCGCCACATCATCCAGCAAGGCCAGCAAACCACTCATCCGTCATCTCCCCGCGCGCATTCCCGGTCAGACTACCAACGCATTGTCCCGGCGGAAAGATGCCTTCCACAGGGCCATGTTAGCGAAAACAGCCAAAGTTTGCGCTAACATACTGAAAAACAGTCGCTTTTTTACTTTGCGACTGCAGCACTCCAAGTTATAGCCAGCCCAATGCAGCGGGGCTGACCAAACGGAGACGCGAGACATGACCATCACCATCGGCATCAATGGCTTTGGCCGCATCGGGCGCTGCACGCTGGCGCATATCGCGGAATCGGGGCGCAACGACGTGCAGGTCGTCGCGATCAACGCAACCGGCCCGATCGAAACCAATGCCCATCTGCTGAAGTATGACAGCGTTCATGGCCGCTTCCCCGGCACCGTCAAGGTGGAAGGCAATACGATGGACCTGGGCCGCGGCCCGATCCGCGTGATGTCGACCTACAACCCGGATGAGCTGGATTGGGAAGGCGTCGATGTCGTGCTGGAATGCACCGGCAAATTCAACGACCGTGACAAGGCCGCCGTCCACCTCGGCCGTGGCGCCAAGCGCGTTCTGGTGTCGGCCCCCGCGAAAAACGCCGACAAGACGGTTGTTTACGGCGTGAACCACCGCCAGCTGAGCCTGGATCACCTCGTGGTGTCGAATGGCTCTTGCACCACCAACTGCCTGGCGCCGCTGGCCAAGGTGCTGAACGATGCCATCGGCATTGAATCGGGCATCATGACCACGATCCACAGCTACACCGGCGACCAGCCCACGCTGGACCGTCGCCACAAGGATCTTTACCGCGCCCGCGCCGCGGCCATGGCGATGATCCCGACCTCGACCGGCGCCGCCAAGGCCATCGGTGAGGTGCTGCCGGAACTGAAGGGCAAGCTCGACGGCTCTGCCATCCGCGTCCCCACCCCGAACGTCAGCGCCGTGGACCTGACCTTCGTCGCCAGCAAGGACGTCACCGTCCATGACGTGAACGAGATCGTCCGCGAAGCCGCCGCCGGCTACATGGGCATGGTTCTGGCCTATGATCCGGAACCGAAGGTTTCGATCGACTTCAACCACACCCCGCAATCGTCTATCTTTGCCCCTGACCAGACCAAGGTCGTGGGTGGCCGCACCGTCCGCGTGCTGGCTTGGTATGACAATGAATGGGGCTTCTCCTGCCGGATGGCCGATGTGGCCGGGGCGATGGGGCGGCTCCTCCAGTAACGGAGGGGTCGTGACCGACCGTTTTGCGCTCGTCCTCGGGCTTCTCATCGCGGCATTGATCGCGCTCGACCTCTTCGTCAATGGCGGAGAGGTTGTTCTGTTTCTGGCACGCAAGATTCTCGATCTGACCGAATATCTGATATTCTGGCGCTGATGGTGCGGAATTCAGTTGCATCCTGTGCCGTTCCGACCATGTTAGCGCTAGCAACGACCCCTGCGAGTCGCGGGGCATGAAATGGCATGGCTCAGGAGGCAGACATGACGGTCAAAGTCGCAATCAACGGGTTCGGGCGCATCGGGCGCAACGTGCTGCGGGGCATCATCGAATCGGGGCGGACCGACATCGAGGTGGTCGCGATCAACGATCTCGGCCCGGTCGAAACCAACGCGCATCTGCTGCGTTTTGATTCGGTCCATGGCCGCTTCCCGGCCCAAGTGACCACCACCGAAGACACGATCGACGTGGGCCGCGGCCCCATGCGCGTGACGGCGCTTCGCAACCCCGCCGACCTGCCCTGGGGCGATGTCGATGTGGTGATGGAATGCACCGGCATCTTCACCAGCAAGGAAAAATGCCTGGCGCATCTGGAAAATGGCGCCAAGCGCGTGCTGATTTCGGCCCCCGGCGACGGCGCGGACAAGACCATCGTCTATGGCGTGAACCATGACACGCTGACCAAGGATGACCTGATCGTGTCGAACGCCTCCTGCACGACCAACTGCCTCTCGCCGGTGGCGAAGGTGCTGCATGATGTGGTCGGCATCGAAAAAGGCATGATGACCACGATCCACAGCTACACCGGCGACCAGCCGACGCTGGATACGATGCACAAGGATCTTTACCGCGCACGCGCCGCGGCGCTGTCGATGATCCCGACCTCGACCGGGGCCGCCAAGGCCGTGGGTCTGGTCCTGCCCGAGCTGAAGGGCAAGCTGGACGGCTTTGCCATCCGCGTGCCGACGCCGAATGTCTCGGTCGTGGATCTGAAATTCATCGCCAAGCGCGAAACCAGCGTGGCCGAGATCAACGAGGCCATCAAAGCCGCCGCCGAAGGCCCGCTGAAGGGCATTCTGGGCTACACGAACTACAAGAACGTGTCCTCGGACTTCAACCATGACCCCCACTCCTCGGTCTTCCACATGGACCAGACCAAGGTGATGGATGGCACCTTCGTGTCGATCCTGTCCTGGTATGACAATGAATGGGGCTTCTCGAACCGCATGGCGGATACCGCTGTCGCAATGGGCAAGCTGATCTGATCCTTCGGAGATTCTGTGGAACAGGGCGCCTTCGGGCGCCCTTTTTGCTTGGTCACGCCATGCGGCTGCTGCAACGCAGCATTGCCTTGGGGCGGGTTGCTGGACTGCTGCGCCCACCCCATCTTGAAAGGGTCAGGGGCATCCGGCCCCCGGCGATGCCCACGGACCGTGGAAAGGAACACCCGATGCTGACCCTGATTGACGCGCTGAAAGCCGCTGCCGAACGCCGCGCCCGCTTCATCCGCACGCGCGACGAAATCGCCCGCCTGCCGCTGGATGTGGCGCTGGATCTGAATATCTACCCCGGCGACGCGGACCGCATCGCCCATGAGGCCGTCTACGGCCGCGCCTGAGGCGCGGCCCCTGCCCGGCGGATCAGTCGAACCGGGCGCGCAGCGCCGTTTGCACGGCCGGAGTCACGAATTTTGATACATCGCCCCCCAACCGGGCGATTTCCTTTACCAGCTTCGAGGCAATCGCCTGCCGCCGCGCATCCGCCATGAGGAACACCGTCTCGATACTGCTGTCGAGCGCGCGGTTCATCCCCACCATCTGGAATTCATATTCGAAATCCGCCACTGCCCGCAGCCCCCGCACGATGACCGAGGCGTTCACATCGCGCGCGCAGTCGATGAGCAGGTTTTCAAACGGATGGACCACTATTTCGCCGCCGATTTGCGCGGTGACCTTGGCGCATTCGGCCTCGACCATGGCCACGCGTTCTTCCAGGCTGAACAGTGGCCCCTTGTCGCGGTTGATCGCAACACCGATCACCAGCCGATCCACCAGCGGCACAGCGCGCTGGATGATATCGACATGGCCCAGCGTGATCGGGTCAAAGGTTCCCGGATAAAGACCGATGCGCATGGGCTCCCCCCTCAAGTGCCTGACCACACGCAACAATATTGCGCGGCGCTTTGCAAGAGCGAAAGCGCCGCGCCGCAGCAGCGGGTCAGAACCCCTTGATCATCCCCTCCAGCGCATCTTTCTCGGCGGCAAGCTCGGTCAGGCGGGCTTTCACCACATCCCCGATGGAAATCAGGCCGACCATCTCTTCGTCCTCCATTACCGGCATGTGGCGGAAGCGGCCGTCGGTCATCTTCTGCAGCACGGTATTGGTGGTGTCATCGCGCGCGCAGCTGACGATTTTCGCCGTCATCAGCGTATCGACGGCATCGCCAAGGCAGGTGGGGCCGCGGCGGCCCAGTTCGCGGACGATGTCGCGTTCCGAAACAATCCCCACCACGCGCTTGCCATCGGGCGAAACGATCACCGCCCCGATCCGGCGCATGGAAAGCACATGCGCCACCTCGGCCACGCTGGTCCCGGGGGTAACGGTCACAACACCATCATCCGACTTGGTTTTCAGAATCTGCGAGACGTGCATGGGCTTCTCCTTCTCCTCATAAGGAAAGCCTCGCCCTTACGAAATTTTATGTCAAGTCGAAGCTTCCAGGCGCAACACTTCTTTGCGGACTCCCGCTGCGAGAAGATCGGCAAAGCGATTCAATCGCTCCACACGCACGTCATCGGCATGGCGGATCAACCAGAAAGACCGGATCAACCGCACCTCCGGCAACAATCGGCCCAGCTCTGGCGCGGCGGGACGCGCGAAATCATGCACGACCCCAACCCCCGCCCCGTGCCGCAGCCAGTTCAGCTGCACCGAGACGGAGTTCGAGGCGAGCGGCACATGATCCAGCCCCAGATGGCTGAGGTAATCGAGTTCCTTGTCGAAGATCATGTCGGGGATATAGCCGACGATGCGATGATGGCGCAGATCCTCAAGCCGGGTAATGGCCGGGTGGCTGTCCAGATACCCGCGCGAGGCCGCAAGCGTCAGCCGATAATCCGCAAGCTTCTGCACCGTCAGCCGCCCGGTGGACGGACGCGACACCGCAATCGCCATATCCGCTTCCCGCTTGGACAGGTTGAAGACGCGCGGCAGCGCCACGATCTGCACCTCGAGCCCCGGGTTTTCGTCGCAGATCGCGGCAAGAACCTGCGGCAGCAGGTAATTTGCACAACCATCCGGCGCCCCGATGCGAATTTGCCCGGTCAGGCCCTGGGTGCCGCGCAATTCCTCGGTTGCGCCCAGCACGGCCTGTTCGGCGCGCTCGGCATGGGTCAGGATGCGCGCGCCTTCTTCGGTCAGGGCATAGCCCTGCGGACTTTTCACGAACAGCCGCGCGCCCAAGGCCTCTTCCAGCCGCGCGACCCGCCGGCCCACGGTCGCCGGGTCCACCCGCAAGACCTTGCCCGCCCCCGACAGGCTTTCCGCGCGCGCGACCGCCAGAAACAGCTTCAGGTCATCCCAGTCCAACAACATCACCTTTGCAGAAATGCAAAACCCTTTTGAAATCTTGCCCCTTCTTCAAGCGAATTTGCAAGGCTATTGTGCCGCCAGATGAATTCGGGAGGACCCCATGAAAGAGATCGGACACTGGATCAACGGCAAGCTGGTTGCGGGCACCTCGGGCCGCTTCGCCGATGTCTATAACCCGGCCACCGGCGAAGTGCAGGCGCGTGTCGCGCTGGCCAGCGAAGCCGAGCTGAACCAGGCCATTGCCGATGCCGAAAAGGCGCAGGTGAAATGGGCAGCCACCAACCCGCAGCGCCGTGCGCGCGTAATGATGGCCTTCGGCGCCCTTATCAACCAGAACATGGACAAGCTGGCCGAGCTGGTGTCGGTCGAACACGGCAAGACCCTGCCCGACGCCCGCGGCGACGTGCAGCGCGGTCTGGAAGTGATCGAGGTTTGCATGGGTCTCGCCGCGCAGCTGAAAGGTGAATACACCGACAGCGCCGGTCCGGGCATCGACCTTTACGCCATGCGCCAGCCGCTGGGCGTGGTTGCGGGCATCACCCCCTTCAACTTCCCCGCCATGATCCCGCTGTGGAAAATGGGCCCCGCGCTTTCGGCCGGGAACGCCATGATCCTGAAACCGTCCGAGCGTTGCCCCTCGACCTCGCTGCTACTGGCGCAGCTGGCCCAGGAAGCGGGCCTGCCCGATGGCGTGCTGCAGGTGGTGAACGGTGACAAGGGCGTCGTGGACGGCCTGCTCGACCACCCGACCATCCAGGCCGTGGGCTTTGTGGGTTCGACCCCGATCGCGCAATACATCTATGGTCGTGCCGCCACCAACGGCAAGCGCGCCCAGTGCTTCGGCGGCGCGAAGAACCACATGATCATCATGCCGGACGCCGACCTCGACAAGGCTGCCGACGCGCTGATCGGTGCGGGCTATGGCGCGGCGGGCGAACGCTGCATGGCGATCTCGGTCGCGGTGCCGGTGGGTCAGAAAACCGCCGATGCGCTGATCGAAAAGCTGGTGCCGCGCATCGAAAAGCTGAAAGTCGGCCCCTATACCGCTGGCAATGACGTGGACTTCGGGCCGGTCATCACCAAAGCCTCGCAGGAGCGGATCCTTGGCCTGATCAACTCGGGCGTGGAACAGGGCGCGAAGCTGGTGGTCGATGGCCGCAACCTGAAGATCCAGGGCTATGAAAACGGCTTCTTCGTCGGCGCCTCGCTGTTTGACAACGTGACCCGCGACATGGAGATCTACAAGCAAGAGATCTTCGGGCCGGTGCTGTCGACCGTCCGTGCCGAAACCTATGAAGATGCGCTGCAGCTGATCATGGACAATGAATACGGCAACGGCACGGCGATCTTCACCGCCGATGGCGATACCGCCCGCGATTTCGCCAGCCGCGTGAATGTCGGCATGGTCGGCATCAACTTCCCGATCCCGGTGCCGCTGTCCTACTACAGCTTCGGCGGCTGGAAGAAATCGGCCTTCGGCGACCTGAACCAGTATGGCCCCGATGCCTTCCGCTTCTACACCAAGACCAAGACCGTGACCGCGCGCTGGTTCTCGGGCATCAAGGAAGGTGCGGCGCTGAACTTCAAGGCGCTGGACTGATCCGAGGTCACATCGACCCGCATCTTGGGGGGGCGAGGCAGCAATGCCTCGCCCCTTTTTCCATTGCGCGCGGCTGTTGGCGCAAACATCGGCAATTGCTGCATTTTCTGCTTGCCGAATCCGGTCCCTCACGCCAGAAATAAACAAATGTTCAATTAATTCCGGAGGCAGGCATGGACTTCGCCCTGACAGAGGAACAAGAGGCCATCTTCGACATGGCCCATGCCTTCGGGCAGGACCACATCGCCCCCTTCGCCCGCAGCTGGGAAGAGGATGGCACCATCCCCCGCGCGCTTTGGCCCAAGCTGGCCGAACTGGGCCTGGGCGGGATTTATGTGTCGGAAGATTTCGGCGGCTCGGGCCTTTCGCGGCTGGATGCGACCCTGGTGTTCGAGGCGCTGTCGATGGCCTGCCCTTCGGTCGCGGCCTTCCTGTCGATCCACAATATGTGCGGCGGCATGATCGACCGCTACGCCAGCCCCGATCTGAAGGCGCAACTGCTGCCCGATCTGTGCCGCATGAAGACGGTCTGGTCCTATTGCCTGACGGAACCGGGGTCGGGGTCGGATGCGGCGGCGCTGCGCTGCCGGGCCACGGCGACCGAGGCCGGCTGGTCGGTCACAGGGACCAAGGCCTTCATCTCGGGCGGGGGATATTCCGACGGTTATATCGTCATGGCCCGCACCGGGGGCGATGGCGCGCGCGGCATTTCGGCGCTGGCGGTGATGGCAGGCAGCCCCGGCCTTTCGTTCGGGGGGCTGGAGCACAAGATGGGCTGGCGCGCGCAGCCGACGCGGCAGGTGCAGCTCGATGCCTGCCCCGTGCCAGCCGATCACCTGATCGGGGCCGAAGGGCGCGGATTTTCCTATGCCATGGCGGGGCTGGATGGCGGGCGGCTGAACATCGCGGCCTGTGCCCTCGGTGGCGCGCAAGCGGCCTTTGACGCGACGCGCCGCTACATGGCCGAACGCCGCGCCTTTGGCCAAAGCCTCGATCAATTTCAGGCGCTGCAATTCCGTCTGGCGGATCTGGAGGTGCAGCTTCAAAGCGCCCGCATCTTCCTGCGCCAAGCGGCCTGGAAGCTGGATCAGGCCGCGCCCGATGCCACGAAGTTCTGCGCCATGGCCAAGCTTTACGTGACCGATGCCGCCTTCGAAGTTGCCAACCAGTGCCTCCAGCTGCATGGCGGCTATGGCTATCTGGCCGATTACGGCATCGAAAAGATTGTGCGTGATCTGCGGGTGCATCAAATTCTGGAAGGCACCAATGAAATCATGCGTCTGATCATCGCCCGCGATTTGCAGGCGGCGCAGGCGTGAACGGGGCAAAGCCATGACCGATATCCTGATCCGCCGCGAAGGCCAGGCCGGGCGCATCACGCTGAACCGGCCGCAGGCGCTCAATGCGCTGTCCTATGCCATGTGCAAGGCGCTGGATGCCGCGCTGCGCGACTGGGCCACGGACCCGGCCGTGACCCTTGTGATCCTGGATGCCACGGGCGACCGCGCCTTTTGCGCGGGCGGCGACATTGCCGAACTTTACGCCGAAGGCACGCGCGGGAACTTTGCCTATGGGCAGGAATTCTGGCGCGATGAATACCGCATGAATGCCCGCATCGCCGAATATGGCAAGCCCGTGATCAGCTTCATTCAGGGGTTCTGCATGGGCGGTGGCGTGGGGGTGGCCTGCCATGCCCGCCTGCGGATCGTGGGGGAAAGCGCACAGATCGCCATGCCGGAATGTGGCATCGGCCTTGTGCCGGATGTGGGCGGATCGGCCATTCTGGCCCGCGCGCCCGGCAAGATCGGCACTTGGGCGGGCCTGACCGGCGCGCGGCTTGGCCCTGCCGATGCAATTCACGCAGGCTTTGCCGACCGCTTCGTCCCTGAGGCCGACTGGCCACGGCTGATCAGCGCGCTCTGCGCCACCGGTGACATGGGCCTGATCCCTGATCTGCCGCCCCCGGCCCCCAGCCGTCTTCCCGCCCTGCGGGCCGAGATTGACAGGCTCTTTGATGCCCCCACGCTGGCCGCGCTGGTCGCTGGGCTGGATCAGCAGGACAGCGAATTTGCGCGCGAGGCCCTGAAGGCGCTGGCCCGCGTCTCGCCCCTGGCCGCCGCCTGCACGCTGGAACATCTGCGCCGCCTTGGCCCCACTCCCGACCTGCGCCACGCGCTGTCCGAGGAATACAATTTCACCCATCGCGCGCAGGCCCAGTCGGATTTCCTTGAAGGCATCCGCGCGATGATCATCGACAAGGACCGCAAGCCGCGCTGGCGCCATGCCCGCGCCGAAGACGTAACCCCGGACGAGGTGGCGCAACTGCTTGCACCCCTCGGCCCCGACGCCCTGACATTTTCGGAGTAAGCCATGCAGATCGCCTTCATCGGATTGGGCAATATGGGCGGGCCGATGGCCGCCAACCTCGCCAAGGCGGGGCATCAGGTGCGCGGCCATGACCCGCAGGCCCCCATGCCCGAAGGGGTGGTGGCAGCGCCCTCGGCGGCCGAAGCCGCACGCGGCGCCGAGGTGGTGATCACCATGCTGCCCAATGGCGCGATCCTGCGCGCCGTCGCGGCCGAGGTCATCCCCGCGATGGCCCCCGGCGCGTTGCTGTGTGATTGTTCGACCGTCGATGTCGAAAGCGCGCGCGCGGTGGATGCACAGGCACGTGCAGCAGGGCTTGAGGCGATGGATGCCCCGGTGTCGGGCGGGATCGGCGGCGCGCAGGCCGGAACGCTGACCTTTATGGTGGGCGGCAGCGACGGCGCCTTCGCCCGCATCACCCCGCTGCTGGATGTGATGGGGCGCAAGACGGTGCATTGCGGCGCCTCGGGCGCGGGTCAGGCGGCGAAGATCTGCAACAACATGATCCTCGGCGTGACCATGATCGCCACCTGCGAAGCCTTTGCCTTGGCTGACAAGCTGGGCCTTGACCGGCAGAAAATGTTCGATGTCGTCTCGACCTCGTCCGGGTCGAGCTGGTCGATGAATGCCTATTGCCCGGCACCGGGCGTCGGCCCGGCCTCGCCCGCCGACAATGGCTACAAACCCGGCTTTGCCGCCGATCTGATGCTGAAAGACCTGCGGCTGTCGCAACAGGCGGCCGAGGGCGCCGATGCCGATACCCCGATGGGCGCGCTTGCGGCCGAGCTGTATCGCCGCTTCGTGGAAGAGGAAGACGGCCGCGGGATGGATTTTTCAGCCATGCTGCCCCGCTTTGTCGCCCGCAATCGCGGCTGAGATGGCCCGAGGGCGGCGGGGGGCTTGACCTGCCCCCGCCCACCCCTGTTTCCTGCCCGCATGGACTGGACCGCAGAGACAGACTTCCACCGGCTTGCCCCCGATCACCGGGCCGAGCTTCAGCGCCTGCCTGTGCGGCAGCTGCCCGCGGGCCAACCGCTGTTCCACCCCGGCGACCGGGCCGAGGGCTTCCTGATCCTGCTGCAAGGCCGGGTCGAGGTGTTCCTGACCGGGCCAAGCGGGCGCGAGATCCTGCTCTATGCCGTCGAGCCCGGCGAAACTTGCGTGCAGACGACGCTCGGTCTTCTCGGCCCCGGCACCTATTCCGGCGCGGCGGTCACGGCGACCGACTGCCGCGCGGTGATGGTGCCCCGCGCGGCTTTCCTGCGGCTGATGGAGGCTTCGGCCCAGTTCCGCAGCCTTGTCTTTCAGGCCTTTGGCAATCGCATGGCCGATATGACCCGTCTGCTGGAACAGGTGGCCTTTGTGCGTGTCGAAAGCCGCCTTGCGGCCGCGCTGCTGCATCTGGCGCAGGACCGCGTGGTGCGCGCCACGCAGGGCGAGCTTGCCACCCAGATCGGTTCGGCGCGTGAGGTGGTGTCGCGCAAGCTTGAGGGTCTGGCGCGTCGGGGCCTGATCACCACCGAACGCGGCTGCGTCCATCTGATTGACCCCGAGGGGCTTTCGCGCATTGCCACTGCGGATGTGACCTGATCACAGACAGCGCATCCCACGGATGTTAGCCTGTTCCTGCCCGCCCGTCTGACGGGCGCAATGGGAAAGGGAAAGATCATGACCAAGAATGTCGGCGGCATCGACCGCATCCTGCGAATCGTCATCGGCGCGGCGCTGATCCTGTGGTTCTTCGTCGATCAGGGCAGCGGCTTCTGGCACTGGGCCAAGCTCATCGGAATCGTCCCGCTGCTGACCGGGATTTTGTCAAGCTGTCCGCTCTACACGATCCTTGGGCTGAGCAGCTGTCCGCGTCAGGCCTGACCCACCGTCGGCAACGGATCGCCACCCCGAGGAGAAAGGCGCAACCCAAGGCTGTCGCCGCGCGTTGCGCCTGTCTAAGACTTTTGCGAAACCTCGGAGCGTGACCATGACCCACCGCAGCACACCCATTCTCGCCCTTGCGGCCCTGTGCCTGGCCCTTGGCCCGGCCTGGGCCGAGGGGAACGGCAAAGGCAACGGCCACAGCCGCGGCAACGGACCTGCGGATGGCGGCCCGCGCCATGTGCAATCCTGCCCGCCCGGTCTGGCGAAAAAGAACCCCGCCTGCGTCCCGCCCGGGCTTGCCAAGCAAAGCTACAACGTGGGCGAACGCATGACCGGCGATTACATTCTTCTCGCCAATCCGCAGGATTACGGCATGCCGGACGGCACCTATTACGCCAATGACGGCTACCTCTATCGCGTCGATCCGGACACGCTTGAGGTTCTGGCCATCATGGGGTTGGTGGATCAGCTGCTGCGCTGACCCCGGCGCGGCGGATCACTCCGCCGCGACCCTCTTGCGCGGCTTCAGCAGCGGGCCAAGATAGCGGCCCGTATGGCTGGCCGCGACTTTCGCCACATCCTCGGGCGTACCGGTCGCCACGATCTGCCCGCCGCCATCGCCGCCTTCCGGGCCAATGTCGATGATCCAGTCGGCAGTCTTGATCACGTCGAGATTGTGTTCGATCACCACCACCGTATTGCCCTGTTCGACCAGCTCGTGCAGCACCTCGAGAAGCTTCCGCACATCCTCGAAATGCAGGCCCGTGGTCGGCTCGTCCAGAATGTAAAGCGTACGGCCCGTCGCCCGGCGGCTCAGCTCTTTCGACAGCTTCACCCGCTGCGCCTCACCGCCCGACAGCGTGGTCGCCTGTTGGCCGACCTTGATATAGCCAAGGCCCACCTGACACAGGGCCTCCATCTTGTCGCGGATCGAAGGCACAGCCGAGAAAAACTCGCGCGCATCTTCACACGTCATATCAAGAACGTCGGCTATGCTCTTGTTCTTGAATTTTATTTCCAGCGTCTCACGATTGTATCGCTGCCCCTTGCAGGTCTCACAGGTGACGTAAACATCCGGCAGGAAGTGCATCTCGATCTTGATGACGCCATCGCCCTGACAGGCCTCGCAACGCCCGCCCTTGACGTTGAAGCTGAACCGCCCGGCGTTATAGCCGCGCGCCTTCGCTTCGGGCAGGCCCGAGAACCAGTCCCGGATCGGGGTGAAAGCGCCGGTGTAGGTCGCCGGGTTTGACCGCGGCGTACGCCCGATAGGGCGTTGGTCGATGTCGATGACCTTGTCGAGATGTTCGAACCCCTTGATCGTCTCGCAGGGTGCGGGCGTTTCATGCGCGCCGTTCAGGCGCATGGCCGCCGTCTTGAACAGCGTCTCGATGGTCAGGGTGGATTTGCCGCCCCCTGACACGCCTGTGACACAGACAAACTTGCCCAGCGGAAAATCGGCCGAAACATTCTTGAGGTTGTTCCCAGAAGCCCCGACGACAGAAAGGGTTTTCCCGTTTCCGACCCGGCGCTGCTTTGGCACGCTGATCTCACGCGCGCCGCTCAGATATTGCCCGGTCAGGCTGGCCGGATCGGTTGCGATCTGCTCCGGCGTACCATGGGCGACCACGCGCCCGCCATGCACCCCGGCGCCGGGGCCAATGTCAAAGACATAGTCCGCCTCGCGGATCGCATCCTCGTCATGCTCCACCACGAGGACTGAATTGCCCTGATCCCGCAGCCCCTTCAGCGTCGTCAGCAAGCGGTCGTTATCGCGCTGGTGCAGGCCGATGGACGGCTCATCCAGCACATAAAGCACCCCTGTCAGCCCCGAACCGATCTGGCTTGCCAGACGGATGCGCTGGCTTTCCCCACCAGACAGCGTGCCGGCATTGCGCGACAGCGTCAGGTAGTCGAGCCCGACATTCACAAGGAATCCAAGACGTTCACGGATTTCCTTCAGAATCGGACCCGCGATTTCGTTCTTCTGCTTGCCCAGCGTCGGCGGCACGCGCTCGATGGCGTCATAGGCCTCGCGGATCGAAAGTTTGACAATCTCGCCAATATGTTGACCGGCGATCTTAACGGCCAGTGCCTCGGGCTTCAGCCGGTGGCCCCCGCAGGCATGGCAGGGGCGGTTGTTCTGATAGCGCTCCATCTCTTCGCGCGACCAGGCGCTGTCGGTTTCGCGATACCGCCGCTCCATATTCGGGATGACGCCCTCAAACACGCGGCTCACCTGATAGACGCGCCCGCCCTCATCATAGCGGAATTCGATCTCTTCCCCGCCCGAACCGCGCAGGAAGACCGCCTTCACCGCATCGGGCAGATCCTTCCATTTCTTCTTCTTGTCAAAGCCATAGTGCTTGGCCAGCGCCTCGATGGTCTGCAGGAAATAGGGCGATTTCGATTTCGCCCAAGGCGCAATCGCCCCCTGCGCCAGCGTCAGGTTCTGATCCGGCACCACCAGCCGTTCGTCAAAGAAGAGCTCGGACCCCAGCCCATCACAAACCGGGCAGGCGCCCAGCGGCGCGTTGAAGGAAAAGAGCCGCGGCTCGATTTCCGGAATGGTGAAGCCCGACACCGGACAGGCGAATTTCTCGCTGAAAGTGCGACGCTCGGGCTCTCCCTCGCTGGGCGCGGTTTCCAGAATCGCGATCCCCTCGGCGAGGTCGAGCGCGGTGCGGAAGCTGTCGGCCAGCCGGGTCGCGATATCGCCGCGCACGACGATCCGATCCACCACCACGTCAATGTCATGGCGGAATTTCTTGTCCAGCGTCGGCGGCTCATCCAGATCATAGAATTGGCCATCGACCTTCACACGCTGGAAGCCCTGCTTGCGAAGCTCCAGAAACTCTTTGCGGTATTCGCCCTTCCGGTCGCGCACGATGGGGGCCAGCAGATAGGCCCGCGTGCCCTCCTCCATCGCCAGCACCGCATCAACCATGTCCTGCACCTGCATCGCATGGATCGGCAGACCCGTGGCCGGGCTATAGGGCGTGCCGACGCGGGCGAACAGCAGGCGCAGATAGTCATAGATTTCGGTCACCGTCCCCACGGTCGAACGCGGGTTTTTCGAGGTGGTCTTCTGCTCGATCGAAATCGCCGGGCTCAGGCCCGAGATGTGATCGACATCCGGCTTCCCCGCCATGTCCAGAAACTGCCGCGCATAGGCCGACAGGCTTTCGACATAACGACGCTGGCCCTCGGCATAGATCGTGTCGAAGGCAAGCGAGGATTTCCCCGACCCCGACAGACCCGTGATCACCACCAGCTTGTCGCGAGGAATGTCGAGGTCCACGCCTTTCAGATTGTGCTCGCGCGCCCCGCGCACCTCGATGAACTTCTGCTCGGCCATGACCGCCCCCGGGTTTCTCCGCGTCAGATCTAGGGCATTTGCGCTGAGTCTCCAACCGCAATACATGAACATTTGATGAACAAATGTCATTGGCGACGGATTTCCGCGCAAATCTTTGCGGCCAAGAACCCCGATCTTGCAATCCAAATACATTCAATTATATGAATGCATATCCATCACAGAGGTGCTGCCATGTTCAACTTCCTCAAATCCTCGGGCCCGCGCGTGCAGCCCATCGCCCCGGCGGATGCCATCGCCCGCGCCGCCAGGGGGGAGCTGACCCTGATCGACGTGCGCGACATCTCGGAACTGAAATCGAGCGGCAAGGCCGCAGGCGCGCTGCATGTGCCGCTTGCCACCGTGCAAACCCGTCTGAACCCGAAGGCGGGGGAACTGCCGGCGGGCCTCGCCCCGGACCGGCCGGTCTGCCTCTACTGCGCGGCGGGCGGGCGCTCTGCCATGGCGGCCGAGGCCCTGCTCGCCTTCGGCTATGCCGAGGTCTACAACCTCGGCGGCTTTGGCGCCTGGGTCTCGGGCGGCGGTCAGGTCGAACGCATCTGACCGCGCCGCCATCCCTGCCACAGATGCAGGACAATGCCCAACAGCGCAAAGCCGATGACAAATCCCACCAGCCCCGCCTCGCCCTGATCCGCCAGGATCAGGGCCAACAGCGGCGTCCCGGTGGTGGTGCCCAGATTGCCCAGCTGCGCCACCGCCCCCGCCGCCTGCGCCCGGTCCCCCGGTGCCGCATTCAGCTGCGGAATGGCCGCAAAGCTCGCCCCCTGTACCAACCCCAGCGCCCCGGCGAGACCGAGACTCAGACCCAGCACCCAGATCGCCTGCCCCCAGACGAACCAAAGCCCCAGCGCCATCCCCGCAGCCCAGAAAAAGCCAAGCATCACCACCCGCACCGCAGCCAGCCGCCCCAGCAGCCAAACCCCCAGCGTCAACGAGACGATGATCGACACCAGCGGCATCCACAGCGCCAATTGCACCTGCAAAGCCCCGCCCAGAAACGGCGGCAGCAGGGTCAACACCGCGACATAGGTGATCGTGTAGCAAAAAAACCCAAAGGCGGGCGCCGCCACACGGGCCGAGGCATAGATGCGACGATGCTGCCGTAGCACCGCGCCCCACCGCGGCAGGGCCTCCGCAGCCCCACCGATCCCACGCGGCAAGACCTGCCACAAGACCAGCGCCAGAACCGCCATATAGCCGGCATGGGCCAGAAACAGCGCCCCCGGCCCTGCTGCCTCGGCCAAGGGCCGGCCAAAGATCGCCAGCAGCGTATAGGTCACCCCGAAGAAACTCGACCAAAGCGACATGGCCAGCCCCTGCCGCGCGACCGGCGTCACCTGCGCAATCAGCACCGGCGCCGCCACCACCACCGCCAGATGGCTGAGCCCCTCGATCACCCGCAAAACCAGCATGACGGCCAGCGGCGGCACCAGCGCCTGCAAAGCGGAGAGCACCGCCCCCATCGCCAGCGCCCCTACCAGAACCCGCCGATAGCCCGCCGCCTGCACGAAAATCCCCGCGGTCGTGCCCAGTATCAGCCCCGGCACCCCAACAATCGACACGAACAGCCCCAAAGCCGTCGGCCCCGCCCCCGGCCACGCCGGTGCGAGGAGATCAAAGCTCAGCGAAGCCTTGCCGAATTGCGCCGCAGCGCCCAGACCCGCGGCCCAAAGCGCCAGCACGATCCAAAGGGGGGAAACCTGCCGCATTCCCCCGACTTATCCCGAACAACTCGCCCGCGCCGCGCCATTCCCGACAGATGCTGTCGCATTCACCCCCGATTTTCTGTCTGAAAATATCCTCGGGGGTGAATGAGCCGCAGGCTCAGAGGGGGCAGACAGCCCCCTCCCTTGCCTCAGATATGCAGGGCGCGCCCATAGGCATCCAGCACCGCCTCATGCATCATCTCGCTCAGCGTCGGATGCGGGAAGACGGTGTTCATCAGGTCTTCTTCGGTCGTCTCAAGGCTGCGCCCCACGACATAGCCCTGGATCAGCTCGGTCACTTCGGCGCCCACCATATGCGCGCCCAGCAATTCGCCGGTCTTGGCATCGAAGACGGTCTTGATCATGCCTTCCGATTCCCCCAGCGCGATGGCCTTGCCATTGCCGATGAAGGGGAAGCGGCCGACCTTGACGGTATAGCCTGCATCCTTGGCCTTCTGCTCGGTCAGCCCGACCGAGGCGACCTGCGGATGGCAATAGGTGCAGCCCGCAATCGAATTGGGCTTGATGGCATGGGGGTGCAGACCGCCGATCAGCTCGGCCACCATGACACCTTCATGGCTGGCCTTGTGGGCAAGCCAGGGGGCACCCGCGATATCGCCGATCGCATAAAGCCCCTCAACCCCGGTGCGGCAATATTCATCCGTCACCACATGGGTGCGGTCGATCTTGACGCCAAGCGCCTCAAGCCCCAGGTTTTCGACATTGCCCACGATCCCCACCGCGGAAATCACGGTGTCGAATTCGGCCGTCTCGGTCTTGCCGTTCGATTCGAGATGCGCCGTCACGCCGACGCCGGGCTTGCGGTCCAGTTTCTTGACCGTGGTCTTTTCGAGGATCTTCATCCCCTGCTTGACGAAGGCCTTCTTGGCAAAGGCGCTGATCTCGGCATCTTCCACCGGCAGCACGCGGTCCATCACCTCGCAGACGGTGACGTCGGCGCCTAGCGTGTTGAAGAAGCTGGCAAATTCGATCCCGATCGCGCCCGACCCGATCACGAGCAGCTTCTTCGGCATCCGCTTGGGCTGCAGCGCGTGCTTGTAGGTCCAGACCAGATCGCCATCGGCCTCAAGCCCCGGCAGCTCGCGCGCCCGCGCCCCGGTCGCCAGAATGATCGCAGGCGCCGTCAGCTCCTCGACACCCTTTTCAGAGGTGACGGTGACCTTGCCCTTGGCGGGCAGCGTCGCCGCGCCCATGAAAACGGTGACCTTGTTCTTCTTCATCAGATGGCCGATGCCGCCCGACAGCTGTTTGGCCACGCCGCGCGATCGCGCCACGACGGCGTTCAGGTCATAGGAAATCCCCGTCGCGGCCAGACCGAATTCCTTGGCGCGATGCATGAGATGGAACACCTCGGCCGAGCGCAGCAGAGCCTTCGTCGGAATGCAGCCCCAGTTGAGGCAGATCCCGCCCAGATGCTCACGCTCCACGATCGCGACGCTCTTGCCCAGCTGTGCGGCGCGGATGGCGGCCACATAGCCCCCGGGGCCTGCGCCGATCACGATCACATCAAAACTCTTGGCGGCCATCATTTCCTCCCTCTGGAAAATAGTTTGATATTAAACTACCCGTTTCCACCGGGCAAGTCTTGTGGCAGCGCAGCGACGCCCTGCCCCCTTGCATCCCATGCATGGCATCTTTTGCAAAATGTTACACCGCATTTCGGATGGGCCAGATACCAAGATCGGTGGGAAAATCGACTTTAAGAACATACCGCCGCGCGTGCCCAAAGCCTACACTCAGGGCACAGGGGCTTCGCGCTTCCAACTTATTCAAAGGTGGCAAGATGTTCTCACGTCTGCGCATAGCCCGGACCGGGCGCTCTTTCGTCCCCGACGACGATCTGCAGCCGCATCTCACGCCGCTGGACGAATTCTGGTTCGATGTGAACGAACGGCCCGAAACCCATCGGCCGCCGGGCGTGGGCGATGTTTTCCCTGATTTCATCGCGCCCTCGACCCAGGGGCAGCTTCAATTCCATGACTGGGCCAAGGGCCATTGGGTGCATCTGTTCTCGATGCCCGATGCCTTCGGTCCGGTCGGCACCTCCGAGGTTCTGGGCATCGCCCACCACGCGCTTGATTTCGACGCGCTGGATGTGCGCAACATCGCCATCTCGCCCATGCCGCGGATCGATCTGCACATGTGGAAACGCGAGCTGGAACGCGCCTTCGAAGTGTCGTTCGACCTGCCGATGATCGAGGATCAGGGTGGCGAGCTGGCCCGCTATTGCGGCTGGCAAAGCGCCAAGGATCCGGGCGGCGAGGTGATGCGCAAATCCTACATCATCGACCCGCAGCTGCGGGTGCGCCTGGTCTTTGAATACCCGCGCTTCGTGGGCCGGTCGATCTCGGAAACCATCCGCGTGATCGAGGCCTTGCAAACGCTGAATGATGTGCGCGATGTCTGCATCCCGTCCGATTGGCACGAAGGCGATGCATTGCTCGTGCGCCGCGACGTGCCGACCCAGCGCGCCCGTCAGGTCTTTGGCGACACGGTGACCGAGGTCACCCCCTTCTATCGCCGCATCGATTTCTGATCCCAAGGGGCAGCTGAAATCAAAAAGGCCGGTGTATGCACCGGCCTTTTGCATGGGCTCAGTCGCGGCCTTGGGGCGGTCCTTCATCCGCCTCCTCCATCACCATCCCCACCGCCAGCGCCGAGGCAGAGGGCGACACGGTGGCGAAGGTGCCGCTGACACCGGGCGCGGCGCGCCGCGTCATCCGCCAGGCTGCATAGGCGGCCAGGGCCACAAAGTTCACGGCGATGAACAGGAAAAACCCGCGCGGCCCGATCCGTTCCATCACCCAGCCGGTCGCCAGCGGCCCGAAGATCGCGCCCAGACCGTTCAGGAACAAAAGGCCCGAAGAGGCGCCGGCCATCTCCTCTTTCTTCAGGAAGTCATTGGTATAGGCAATGAGCAGCGAATAGAGCGGGTTGGTGATCCCGCCCAGCACCATGGCCACCGGCAGCAGCAGCACGAAGGGCAGCGGGAGAACGGCTGCAACCAGCATGACCACCGCCGCTGCCACTGAAAGCCACAGGATCAGCCCGCGCCGGTCGCGCCGGTCAGACAGCCAGCCGATCGGATATTGCAACACCAGCCCGCCCACATACATCGCCCCCACGAAGGTCGAGATCTGCGCCACCGTCAGCCCCGCCATCGCCCCCCAGACCGATGACATGCCGAACATCGCGGCAAAGATCGCACCGGTCAGCAGCATGCCCATGCAGCCCAAGGGCGAAATGCGCCAGAGGGCCGGAAAGCTCAGCCGCCGGATCGTCTCAAAGGTCGGCGCCGGGGTGTCGGCCAAAAGCAGCGGCATGAAGGCCAGACTCACCAGAACCGAAGGGATCACGAACAGCGTGAAGCTTGTCGGTTCATCGACGTTGAGCAACACTTGGCTGCTGATGATGCCGATCATCTGCACGATCATATAGGCCGACAGCGCCTGCCCGCGGGTTTCGTTGGTGGCGGTGTTGTTCAGCCAGCTTTCGGCGGTGATATAAACCCCGCAGAAGCAGAACCCGCTCAGCATCCGCAGCGCCGACCAGACAAGCCAGTCCGGTGCCACGGGATAGACGACCAGCACCGCCGAAATCAGTGACCCCAGTGCCGCAAAGACCCGCACATGTCCAACCCTGCGGATCATCGCAGGCACCGTCAGCGACCCGAACAGGAAGCCCGCGAAATAGGCCGACATCACCACCGACAGCTCGAAGGTGGCGAACCCCTCCAGCGTGCCACGAATGCCCAGCAGGGACCCCTGCATGCCGTTCCCGACCATGAGCATCATGACACCCAGCAGCAGCGGCCAGGACATGGCGATGACCTTGAGCATTGGAATCTCCGAATATTTCTGACGTCAGTCTATCAGAGCCGCGCCTGCCCCAAAGGATATAAACGACAAGACCCGCGTCGCGAACGATGCCCTTACGGGATCAGCAGCGAGGCGTCGCCATAGCTGAAGAAGCGATAGCCCGATTGCACCGCATGGTCATAGACCCGCAGCATCCGGTCGCGCCCCATCAGCGCCGAGACAAGCATGAGGAGCGTCGATTTGGGCAGGTGGAAATTGGTCATCAGCGCATCGGTGATCTGGAACTGGAATCCCGGATAGATGAAGATGTCGGTCGTGCTGCGCCAGCCATGCAGCTGCCCGTCCCGCGCCGCACTTTCAATCAGCCGCAGCGCCGTGGTGCCGACCGGGATTACCCGCCCGCCCGCGGCCTTGGTCGCGTTGATGGCGGCGGCGGCCTCGGGCGTGACCTCGCCCCATTCGGCGTGCATGCGGTGGGTCGTCACGTCATCGACCTTCACCGGCAGGAAGGTGCCCGCGCCCACATGCAGCGTCACCTCGGTGAACTGCACGCCGCGCGCGCGCAGCGCCTGAAGCAGCTCGGCATCGAAATGCAGGCTGGCCGTAGGCGCGGCCACCGCGCCGGAATGGCGGGCAAAGACGGTCTGGTAATCGTCGCGGTCCTGCGCATCGGGGGCGCGTTTGGCGGCAATGTAGGGCGGCAGGGGCATATCCCCGGCCTCGGCCAGGGCGGCATCGAAATCGGGGCCGGTCAGGTTGAACTGCAGCTCCAGCTCGGTTTCGGATTTGTGGCTGACCTCGGCCGAAAGCTGGTCGGAAAAGACGATGATCTCGCCCGGCAGCACCTTCCGCAGCGGCTTGGCCAGCGCGCGCCAGCCCCCCGCGGCGGTCGGCTCAAGAAGCGTGACCTCGACCTTGGCGACCACCCGGCCCTGCGCGCTGTCGCGCCAGCGCTGGCCGTTCAGCCGCGCGGGAATGACCTTCGTATTGTTCAGCACCAGCCGGTCACCGGGCTGAAATTCATTCACCAGATCAAAGACATGGCGATCCCGGATCACATCGCCTTCGGCCACCAGAAGCCGGGCCGAGGACCGGGGCTTGGCGGGCCGGGTTGCGATCAGCTCTTCCGGCAGATGGAAATCGAAATCGGAAAGTTTCATCCCTGCTCCTGCAGACTGGGCACCGGGCGGCGGAAGATTTCACGGAACATCCCGGGCGTCAGGATCGACAGGGGGTTCACCCCGACATCCGGCCGGTCCGAGGTGCCGCCAATGGTGTAGTTGAAGCCGAACAACCCCTCGCCCCGCCGTGTCAGCGCCGCGCCGATGCCGTTCAGAAGGTAGATGGGCGAGATCACGCCCTGTAGGTTCAGCCGCTTGTTGCGCGCATCATAGGTGCCCGCCATCGAGACGCCCATCGACAGGCCCACCGCCGCCCCGCGGTGAATCTCGACCCCCGCGGGCGAAAGGGTGAATTGGGCGTCACCCTCGGTAAAGACCAGCCCGCTGCCGTTCATCTGTTCAAGAATCCCCACCACAGAAATGGCAGAGAGAAGCTCGGCCAAGACCGGCGCGTTGCGTACACGGAAGGCCTCGGCCCGGGCGGTGCCACGGTAATGGCCGCGCGGCCCCAACGGCAGAAGTTGCAGGTCCAGAATGCCGCCGCGTGCCTTGCTGAAGATGCCCGCCGCCGCCAGCACCCCCCCGGCATCACCCGAGGTGATGCGCGCCGCCGTCCCCGCCTTGGAGGGCACCAGCGTGCCCCGCAGCGGCGCCTGCCCGTTCAGCGTGGCCTCGAAACTGCCGTTGAAGCCACCGCGGGTGGCGAAACTGCCGTTCAGGCCGGTCAGGGCGATGCTCTCGGTGATCTGCACCCGGTCCAGCCGGGCGGTGATGGGGCCGTCATCCTCGGCCCCGGTCGTGGCGCCGCCCATGGCATCGGGTATCCGCCGCAGATCCAGCGTGCCGCCCCGCACCTCAAGCCCCACGGCACGGCCCTTGCCGCGTCCGATCAGATCAATCGGCCCCTTGAACCAGTCGGCCACCTCGGCCCGCGTCAGGCTGATGCGCTCAAGCTGGCCATCCTCGCGCAGGGTGACACGCCCCTCGGCCGTCAGACCGGGCGCGGCAAGGCGCAGCCGCTCCACCGCCACGGGTTTGCCCAGACGCGCCGTCAGATCCAGCGTCCCGCGTGTGCCCGCCCCCTTGCGCCAAAGGATCTGCGGCACCGCAAGCTCCAGCCCCGACAGGTCCGAGGTCAGGGTCAGCACGGCCGGCGCCCCCTTGGGCAGGTCCAGCGTGAACTGCCCCTTGCCCGCGCCCTTCACCGCGCCCTTGGGCAGGGCGATGCGGAATTCATCAATCGCGCGGGGTGAAAGTTCGACCGTGCCGGACACCGCGGAACGGCCCTGCGCCGCTTTGCCAAAGGGCAGCCGGTAGATCGCCTCGAAAGGCACCGCGCCGATGGCTCCGGGGCCGGAAATCTCCAGCCCCGCGGGCGTGGCCAGCAGCGACAGCTGCGCCGCGGTCAGCACCCGCCCCGGCACCAGCACATCCGACCGCACGTCCTGCAGCACGCCCTCGACCCGGTAGGACACATCCTGCGGCAGCACCTTCTTCACCAGCGGCAGCCGCAGCACCGCCGACACCTCGGCCCGGCCCTCGCCCAGCTCGACCGGACGCCCGGCCTTGGTCAGAAAGTTGAAGGGCTTTTCATCCAGCAGCGACAGCGCGGCCGTCAGGGTCGATTTCGTCTTCAGCCGGATTTCGGCCTGCGCGGGTTTCTGCAGAATATCCAGCACCGAAAAGACCGACCCTGCCATGTCGATGCTGCCCCCCTTGGGCGGGGTGATCTGGCCTGCGTCCAGCACCATCGTATAGCTTTGCCCTTCGATCGTGGCATAGCCCGATCCATTGCGGATCGGCGGAAGGGTCTTGATGAAGCGAACATCGGCATCGCTGAAATCATATCCCAGCGAAAAGCGCGGCTCGCCCCCCTGTTCCAGACGCAGCGCCGCCTTGACGTCGCGCAGCAGCCCCTCTTGCACATTTTCAGCCAACCAGCTGCGGGTCTTGGGCACCGCCGACACGGGCCAAAGCGCAAGCAGCCGGTCATGGGCGATCTCGTTCAGCGCCAGATCCACCGCAAGCCGCCATCCGCGGGCATCCGCCTCGGCAGTGCCGCGGGCCTCGATCCGGCGGCCGTCCTCTTGCAGGGTGAACTGGCCCACCTCGATCCGGAAGGGATCAAGCCGGAGCCGCATGTCCAGGGCCCCTTGCCCGAACCGGACCGGTTCGGTGAACAAGCCCTCCGGGTCCACCATGACCTCGGAAAAGGCGATCTGGCCCAGGAAGGCCTCGGGGCGCACAACATTGACCCCCGGCACATCAACATGCCCCGTGGCCCGGAGCCGGAGCGAGCGGCTCTGAACCTCAAGCGCGGTCAGGGCGATGCGTTCCGTCACAGGATCGAAATCCAGCGCGATCTGGGCGCCTTCAAAGGGAATCGGGCGGGCTTCGGGGTTGGGCTGCACCGCCCCGGCCCCGACCGCCAAGGCCCCCTCGACCATGGCCACATGACCATCCGGGGCAAGACCCGTGATCAGCTTGCCGGAAATCGGCGCATCCAGCGCGGCCAGAAAACCCAGCACCGGCGCCTGGGCCGCGATGTCACGCGCCTCGACCCCGTCCACCGTGACGCGCAGCCGCGCCCCGGACGAATCCTTCCGGGTCGCCACCGACAAAAGCGCCTGCGCCGGATCACGACCTTCGCTGTCCAGCATGAAGCCGAGCTGGGCCTTCACCTCATCCGTGGTGTTGATCAGTGCAAGGCGGCCATCACCAATCTGCCAGACGCGCCCGGCGCGCTGATCGTCCAGCGTCAGCGACAGCGCCTCGACCGTCACCTCTTGAAGCGTGGCAAGCTCGGGCCGGGCAAAGACGGCATCCACCCGGTCCAGAAGATCGGGGAAGGCCCCCAGATCGCGCAGCGGTGCCCCGCCGCCCAGATCCAGATCGAACCGCCCTTGCGCGTCGCGCCGCAGCCGGACCGAGGCCCCCGCGATCACCACCGATGATGGACGCACCGCCCCCCGCAACAGGCTGGCCGCATCAAAGGCCACCCGCGCTTCGGGCAGGCGCAGCAGCGCACCGCCGGTCTTGCGGTTGATCGAGAGATTTTCGAGCCGCAGCCGCGGCACCCAGCCGCTGTCCACCATGACCTCGACCGTCTCGATTGCGACCGACAGGTCGCGCAGCGGCATCCGGGCGTTCAGCCGCGCCTCGGCCTCGGCCACAGCCCAGACCGGCAGACGCAGGGGCTTGCCGCTCAGCGCCAGAACACCGAACCCCGCCACCAGAGCCAGAAAGACAAGTGACGCGATCAACCAAAGCGAAACGCGCGCGGTGCGCCGCAGGCGGCGTCTCGGCCGCCCTGCCCGTTCCGTCTCGCTCTGCCGCTCGTCCATCAACCACTGCCTATCCGCGCCGGGGCCGGTCTGGCCGACCGATCCACCGCACTGCACCGCGTCTTTTCGCGCGGGCTTGCCTTTATCTTTGCCTGAAGGCAACTAAAACCCCAAGCACCTTCACCATTTTGGCAAGGAGCCGCCAATGACCGCGCTGCAAGGACACCCCGCCCCCGATTTCACGCTGCCCCGCGACGGCGGCGGCGAAATCACGCTTTCTGCCCTGCGGGGTCAGAAGGTGGTGCTGTATTTCTACCCCAAGGATGACACCCCCGGCTGCACCACCGAGGCGCTGGATTTCACCGCCCGCGCCGCTGATTTTGCCGCCGCAGGCGCCGTGGTCATCGGCATTTCGAAAGACCCGGTCAAGAAGCACGACAAATTCGTCAAGAAGCACAGCCTCGGCATCGCGCTTGTGTCGGATGAGACTGGCACCGCCTGCGAGGATTTCGGTACCTGGGTCGAGAAAAGCATGTATGGCAAGACCTACATGGGCATCGAACGCTCCACTTTCCTGATCAATGCCGACGGCAAGGTCGCACGCGAATGGCGCAAGGTTTCGGTGGCGAACCATGCCCAAGAGGTTCTGGAGGCAGCGAAGGCGCTATGACAACACTGGCGGAGATGGCGGTCGAGGTTTTGACGACCGCCGACGGGCGCGCGAAATGCGCGGTGTCGAAACGGCACGCCGAAGCCTGGTTTGCCGCCCGCGCGGCGGGCACGCCGCTGGCCGTTGGCACGGCCGCACCGCCCCTGCACCCCGCGCGCCCGGCCCGCCCCGAACTGCTGCACCCCCGCGACGTACCGCGCCGCAGGCCCGGATCGCCGCAGGGGCGCATCGCGCTTTTGCATGCGGTGGCGCATATCGAACTGAACGCCGTCGACCTGCATTGGGACATCATCGCCCGCTTTGGCCATGTGCCGATGCCGCTGGGGTTCTATGACGACTGGGTCAAGGCCGCGGCCGAGGAATCGAACCACTTCACCCTGATCAGTGACTGTCTTGAGGCGATGGGCAGCCACTATGGCGCCCTGCCCGCCCATGCCGGTATGTGGCGCGCGGCAGAGGATACGGTCGATGACCTGTTTGGCCGCCTTGCCGTGGTGCCCATGGTGCTTGAGGCGCGGGGGCTGGATGTCACCCCGGGCATGATCGACCTGTTCCGCAAGGCCAATGAGGCGCAGGCCCTGGCCGCGCTGGAGGTGATCTATGCCGAAGAGGTGGGCCATGTCGCCTATGGGTCGAAATGGTTCAACTGGCTTTGCGGACGTGACGGGCTGGACCCGAAAGAGGTGTTCCATGACCTTGTCCGCCGCTATTTCCACGGCGCCCTGAAACCCCCGTTCAACGAAGAAAAGCGGGCCGAAGCAGGGCTGCCGCCCGATTTCTATTGGCCCCTTGCCGATGGGGACACGGGCGATTGATCGGCAGGAACTTGCCGAATCAATCTGGCGTTGTGCGACTCTCTGCCCGTGCCAAACCAAAACAGTTGCGGCCACCCCCGGCTGACCTTTAAGCACTTGCCCGGAAGATGGACGACTGCCCACCCTCTGAAAAAGCGGGAACGCCTCCGACCTTGGGGCGGTTCCCGGCAAAAGGGAAAATCGACACGTGCTGACGCGCCTTGCCTACCGGATCCATGCCAAGCTTGAAACCGTGCTGCCCGAGCAGCGGCTGTTTCTGAAGTCGGATTCGGCGACACGGTTCATCCGGCTGCGGCCCGGCACGCAGGCGCTTGTGCTGGTGGTGGGCGCGGGCATGCTGGTCTGGACGATCTTCGCCTCGTCGATCGTGGTCATGGACAGCATCTCGGCCGGGTCTGACGAAGATCAGGCGGGCGTTCAGCAAGCCCTGTTCGAGGAACGCCTGACCGGCCTGTCGAACGACCGTGACCTGCGGGCGGAAGAAGCCTCGCGCGCGCAGGAACGCTTCAACCTTGCGCTGGCCGAGGTCAGCAAGATGCAGGCCCGGCTGCTGGAATCCGAAGATCGCCGCAAGGAACTGGAAACCGGCATCGACGTGATCCAGAACACCCTGCGCCGCACCATCCGCGAACGCGATGAGGCCCGCGCCGCTGCCGACCGGGCGACCCTTGCGCTGACCGCGCAGGCCGGCGCCCCCAGCACCGAACTTGGCCGCGCGCGGGACGCCGTGGCCACGCTGGAAATCATGTCCGGCGCCCTTGGGGCCACGGCACGTGAGCGCGACGAAATGGTGAAGATGGCCGATGCGGCCCGCAACGAAGCCGCAAATACGCTGCGCGCCAAGCAGGAATTGCAGCTGCGCAACGACGCGATTTTCGCCCGCCTCGAAGAAGCCGTCACCGTCTCGATGGAGCCGCTGGACCGCATGTTCCGTGCAGCTGGTCTGTCACCCGACGATCTGCTGGATCAGGTGCGGCGCGGCTATTCGGGACAAGGTGGCCCGATGACACCGATCATTTCGACCAAGGGTGGCATCCTGACCCCCGATGAAGCCCGCGCGAATACCATTCTTCAGGGCCTCGACCGGATGAACATGTATCGTCTGGCCGCCGTGAAAACACCTTTTGCCAACCCGATTCCCTCGGGTCGCTATCGGTTCACCTCGGGCTTCGGCACCCGCGACGACCCCACGGGCCGCGGCCGCCGCATGCATGAGGGGCTGGATTTCGCCGGCGCTTACGGAACCCCCATCGAAGCAACCGCTGACGGCACCGTCATCGAGGCAGGCTGGGCCAATGGTTATGGCCGCATGGTGAAGATCCGCCATGACTTTGGGGTCAGCACTTTGTATGGTCACCTTTCCGAAATCCATGTCTCGGTCGGTCAAAAAGTATCGCGTGGCGACCGGATCGGTGATATGGGCAATTCAGGCCGGTCTACCGGCACCCACCTTCACTATGAGGTTCATGTCGGTGGCCGCCCGGTCAACCCGATGACCTTTATCAAGGCAGCAAGCGATGTTTTCTAAAAGCAGAATCAATGAACCCGGCCCGAAGCAAGTTGATGCGGACAAGCTGAAGGCCCCGGAACTTCCTGCCACGAAACCCGCGATGGATTTTGCCGCCTCTGCCGTCAAGGCCAAGCCGAATGCTTCGGTCCTGTCGTCGGATCTGACGGTGGTCGGCAATCTCAAGACCACCGGCGACATCCAGGTCGAAGGCACGGTCGAAGGCGATATCCGCGCCCATCTGCTGACCGTCGGTGAAACCGCCACCATCCGCGGCGAGATCGTGGCCGACGATATCGTGGTCAATGGCCGTGTCATCGGCCGCGTGCGTGGCCTGAAGGTGCGTCTCACCTCGACCGCGCGGGTGGAGGGCGACATCATCCACAAGACCATTGCCATCGAAAGCGGCGCACATTTCGAAGGCTCGGTCCAGCGTCAGGACGATCCGCTGAATGGCGTCAAGGCACTGGCGGCGCCCAAGGCCGAATGATCGGCTGATCCGCCCATACCCAATGCAGGGCGCCCTCTCGGGCGCCCTTTTTCATTATGACAGCGCCCGGCGATAGAGATGCCAGGTGGCATGGCCAAACAGCGGCAGCACGATGAAAAGGCCCAGAAACCAGGGCAGCATCGCCGCAAACAGCGCCACGGCAATCAGCACCCCCCAAGCCAGCATCACCACCGGATTGGCCTGCACCAGCGCAAAGCTGGTCAGCATCGCAGTCACAAAATCCACCTCCCGGTCCAGAAGCAGCGGCAGGCTGACGACCGTCAGGGAAAAGAGCAGCGTCGCAAAGACCGCCCCCACCCCGCTGCCCACCAGAAGCATCATCGCCCCTGACCCCGTGGTGAAGGTTTCGAGCGAGGAGGTCACATTGGTCAGCGTCGCCGTGCCAAGGAACAGCGCAAAGATCATATGCGCGAGGAAATTCCAGAACAGGAAGAAAATCACGATCACCGCAGCCATCGACGGGATCTGCCGGTCCTTCTGCCGGAAGATCACACCCGCGATGCCGCGCCAATCCAGCCCCTCGCCCGCGGCCAGGCGGCGCGAGATTTCGTAAAACCCGCAGGCAATGAACGGCCCCAGAATGGGAAAGCCCGCGCTCGCGGGCAGCGTCCACCAGAGCTGCCCCTTGGCCGTCAGCGCCCAGACGATCAGCAGCCCGCCCAACACATAGACCAGCGAAAAGCCAAAGCCGTATAGCGGCGCGCGGCGCAGGTCATGCCAGCCGGCCCGCAGGCTGGCGGTCAGGTCGGAAAAGCGGACGGTATTGATTTCGGGGACCGCGGGCGGCGCGGTCTCGATCTGCGACATTCTGTCCTCCCTCTTTCGGACAGGTTAAGCGCAGGAAATTGCAGGAACAAAGATGTATCTTTGCCGGGATCATTCACAAAAGCAAAAGCCGCCCGATGGGCGGCCCTGCAAACCAGGGACCGGCCCGATCAATCGTCGGCCATTGCCTCGGCGCGGGATTTGCCCGCTACATCCATCGCCAGCGTCGCCTGCATGAAGCGGTCCAGATCGCCATTCAGCACCCCGTCGGTATCCGAGGTTTCAACCCCGGTCCGCAGATCCTTCACCATCTGATAGGGCTGCAACACATAGGACCGGATCTGGTTGCCCCAGCCCGCATCGCCCTTGGCTTCATGGGCGGCGTTGATCGCGGCATTCCGCTTGTCCAGCTCCATTTGGTACAGCCGCGATTTCAGCGCCTTCATGGCGATATCGCGGTTCTGGTGCTGCGACTTTTCCGAACTGGTCACCACGATGCCGGTGGCAAGGTGGGTGATCCGCACGGCCGAGTCGGTGGTGTTCACGTGCTGCCCACCGGCACCGGATGAGCGGTAGGTATCAATCCGGATTTCATGCGGCAGGACTTCGATCTCGATATTGTCGTCCACAACCGGGTAAACCCAGACCGAGCTGAACGAGGTATGCCGCCGCGCCGCGCTGTCATAAGGCGAAATGCGGACCAGACGATGCACACCCGATTCCGACTTGAGCCAGCCATAGGCATTCGGCCCGCTGATCTTGTAGGCGACCGATTTGATGCCCGCCTCTTCCCCTTCGGAAATCGACTGCAGCTCGACCTTGTAGCCCTTCTTTTCGGCCCAGCGGGTATACATCCGCGCCAGCATGCTGGCCCAGTCGCAGCTTTCGGTGCCACCGGCACCCGCGTTGATTTCAAGGAAGGTATCGTTGCCGTCGGCCTCGCCATCGAGCAGCGCCTCAAGTTCCTTTTCACGCGCGGTTTCGACCAGCGCCTTGATCGCGCCCTCGGCCTCGGCCACGATCTCGGCATCGCCCTCGGCCTCACCCAGCTCGATCAGTTCCAGGTTGTCGCGCAACCCGCTGTCGATCATCTTGTAGGTGCCGACCGCATCCATGAGCATCTGACGCTCACGCATCAGCTTTTGTGCCTTGGCGGGATCGTTCCAGAGGTTCGGATCCTCGATCATGGCGTTGAATTCTTCGAGCCGGTGCGGCGCGGTTTCATAATCCATGCGCTGCGCCAACAGCGCCAGCGACTTGCGGATGGCATCAGCTTGGTTCTGGGTCTCGGCGCGCATCGGGCTCGTCTTTCCGTCGGAACAATAGGGTTGGCGCGGGTGATACCCGCTGAAGGGCCGCCGGGCAAGACCGGCGGCGCAGGCTTGGTCAGTAGAGGCCGCCCGAGGACAGGGTGCCGAAATCGGCCTTCTTGGGGATGACCTTGGTTTCGCCATCGGCCGTGGTCACCTGCGCCCCGCCATCGGTTTCCCCGGCGGCAAAGAGCGGCAGGTTTTCCCCCATGGCAAAGCCGCCATCGACCATCATGCCGTCAAAGGCCGAATCCTGACCTTCGCGGAAATATTCCGAAATCACATTCGGGCCTGAAGCGTCTTCGGGCAGGCGCGCGCCGGTGAACCGGTCGATCTTGGCGAAATAGCCGCCCGGCGGCACCTTGAATTCAGCGCCACCATATTTCTTGATCGCGGTCCGCATGAAGCTTTCAAACACCGGGCCACAAAGTCCGCCGCCTGTGGCCTTGCCGCCCAGCGTGCGCGGATTGTCATAGCCGATATAGCAGCCCGCCGCGATGTTCGAGGTGAAGCCGATGAACCAGACGTCTTTCGCGTCATTCGTCGTCCCGGTCTTGCCCGCCACTGGCACCGGCAGGTTGATGCCCTGGGCGGTGCCGCGCAGCACCACGCCTTCCATCATCGAGGTGATCTGATAGGCGGTGATCGGATCGATCACGCGCTCGCGGCTTGAGGTGATCTTGGGCGCCTGCCCCGGTGCGAGAGACGGCGCCGCGCATTCCACGCAATCGCGCAGGTCATGGCGATAGACCGATTTGCCGTAGCGGTCCTGCACGCGGTCCACCAGCGTCGGCTCCACCCGCTCGCCGCCATTGGCCAGCATCGAATAGGCGGCGACCATGCGGAACAGCGTGGTTTCCTGCGACCCCAGCGCATTCGATAGGAAGGGTTGCAGCCGGTCGTAGACGCCGAACCGTTCGGCATAGCCCGCGACCGTATCCATCCCGATTTCCTGCGCGATCCGCACCGTCATCAGGTTCCGCGACTGTTCGATCCCGGTCCGCAGGGGGGTCGGGCCGTAGAATTTGTTCGAGGCGTTCTTCGGCCGCCACAGACCCTGCGGCGTGTTCAGCTCAATGGGGGCGTCCACCACGATGGTGGCGGGGGTAAAGCCCGAATCCAGCGCCGCGGCATAGACGAAGGGCTTGAAGCTCGACCCCGGCTGGCGCATCGCCTGGCTCGCGCGGTTCAGTTCGCTTTCCTGATAGGAAAAGCCGCCCTGCATGGCGAGAACGCGACCCGAAAAGACATCCATCGCCATGAAGGCGCCCTGCACCTCGGGGACCTGACGCAGCGACCAGCGCTGGAAGCTGCCATCCTCATCCGAGGTGATGGCCCGCACCAGCACCACATCCCCCACCTCAAGCAGATCCGAGGCGACGCGCGCCTTGCGGCCCAGTTCGCCATTGGCAAGCCGCTTGCGCGCCCAGGTCACATCCTCGGCCGGAATGAAATGGCCGTCTGCATCCTCCTCCACGCCTTCGATGCCGATGCGCGCCGATTCTTCCCCCATGGCCAACACCACAGCCGGATGCCAGCCTTCGATATCGCGCGGGACGGCCACGTCGGACAGCGCCTTGCGCCAGTCGGCCTCGGTGCCCAGTTGGTCGGCGGGAATCGTCTTGCGGGTGCCGCGCCAGACGCCCTGACCGCGGTCGTATTTCTCAAGCCCCGCGCGCAGCGCTTTGGCGGCGGCGGCCTGCAGGTCCGGGTCGACGGTCGCGCGGATCGCCAGACCGCCCGAGAAGAATTCCTTTTCACCAAAGCTGTTGGACAGCTGGCGGCGGATTTCATCGGTGAAGTAGTTGCGCGGCGGCAGAGTGGCGCGGAAGGCGGGGTAATCACCACGCTGCACACTTTTCAGCTCTTGCCGGCTTTCCGCCTCATAGGTCGCCTCGTCGAGATAGCCGTTTTGCCACATCTCGCGCAGCACATAGTTCCGGCGATTCACCGCCTCGTCATATTGGCGGACGGGGTGCAGGTCGGCGGGTTTCTTGGGCAGGGCGGCCAGATAGGCGGCCTCGCCCGGCGTCAGCTGCGCCAGCGACTTGTTGAAATAGGTCTGGGCGGCCGCCACCACGCCATAGGAATTGGCGCCCAGATATATCTCGTTCAGATAAAGTTCGAGGATCTTGTCCTTGGGCAGCGCCTGCACCAGCCGGGTGGACAGGATCAGTTCCTTGATCTTGCGTTCGGCGGTGCGGTCGCCCGACAGCAACATGTTCTTGGCCACCTGCTGCGGAATGGTCGATGCCCCCCGCAGCCGCCCACCCCGCGCCGCATCCAGCGCGGCCGAGGCCATGCCCATGATGTCAAAGCCCTGATGGGTGTAGAAATTCTTGTCCTCGGCCGAAATGAAGGCCTGTTTCACCAGATCCGGCACATCCTCGATCTGGGTAAACAGGCGGCGTTCTTCGGCGAATTCGTCGATCATGCGACCTTCGCCGTCATAGATGCGGCTGATGGTCGGGGGCTTGTATTGCGCGAGGCTTTCGTGGCTGGGCAGATCCCGGGAATACATCCAGAACACGCCGCCCACCGTCAGCGCGGCGAACAGGATTCCAAGCGTCACCAAAGTGAAGATGGCCCCGAAGAAGGACCCGATGAAGCGTAGCACGCAGAATACCCCCGATACGGCCGTGCCCCCATATAGGCGCAACACGGCCTCAGGTCAAAACCGAAGCGCCCGCAACCGGGCGCTTTCCCGCTGAGTTGATCTGCAGTTACTGCACGCCTACTGCACGCCCGCGCGCGCGGCCTCGTCCTTGGCCCAAGCCTGCAGCCCATCCCGCACCGCCGCCGCCATTTTCGCGCGCCATGCCGGGTCTTGCAGCCGCACGAGGTCTTTTTCCGACGACAGAAACCCGAGTTCGAGCAGCGCCGAAGGGATGTCAGGCGATTTCAGCACCGAAAACCCGGCCTCTTGCCGCGGGTGGCGGTGCATCCGCAGGTTCTGCGCCTGAATGGCGGCCACCAAGGCATCGGCCAGCCGGTCCACGCGCGGGGTGGTTTCGGTGCGGGCCATATCCATCAGCACCTTGGCCACCATGTCATCCTGTTCCGTCAGATCGACGCCCGCCAGCAGGTCCGCGCGGTCATGGCGTTCGGCGAGCGCCTTGCCCGCCTGATCCGAGGCATCGTCGGACAGGGTATAGACCGTGGCGCCCACGGCCTCGCCTTCCGCCAGCGCATCGGCATGGAGCGAGAGGAAAACATCCGCCCCCGCCGCGCGGCTGATGGAAATACGGGTTTCCAGCGGGACAAAGACGTCTTCCTCACGCGTGAGAACGGCGATGGTATTGCCGTCGCGCAGCAGCAGCTCTTTCAGCTCGCGCGCAAAGGCCAGCACCAGATCGGCCTCTTTCACCCCGTCGCGTTCGGCACCCGGATCGATGCCTCCGTGACCGGGGTCCAGCACCACGACAAAGGTTTCGTCATGGCGCGCCTCGGCCTTGGGCACATCGGCGGGTTTGGGCAGCGCCCAGCCCGGCGGCTCGGGCGCCTGGGCCTTGGCGGCGAATTCCTCGGCACTGGCCTGCCGCAGGGTGACTTCGACCCGGGGGGTGGTGCCAGTGGTCATGCCCGCGCTTTCCACGACCATCGGCCCCGGCAGTTCGGCTACCAGCCGCGACCAGCCGGGACGGAAGACGCCTGCGCGCAGATCGACCACGCCATCACGCGGCACCTGCCCGATACCCTGCCAGTCCACCTCGCGGAAATCCATCACAAGGCGCGGCGGATCGGCCAGAAGCCGAACCCGCCACGGCACCGGCTGCGAGAGCGAAAGCCTGACCTCGATCCCGCCACGGCTGTCCCGGATCGACGATTCCTCGGGCACCAGCCGCGCCAGCGCCGTCAGGTCTTGCGCCACCGCAGCAAGCCCCCCCCAGATCAGTGCCAGAACCAGAACGATCCGCGCCCACATAGCCGCCCCTCAGCCCTTGGTGCCGCGCATGGCCATATAGGCCTGCAAGCGGCGCAATCCTTCCTCGATATCGGCCGTGGCGCGGGCATAGGAGAACCGCAGCCGCCGGGCGCCCCGGACCGGATCGAAATCCAGCCCCGGCGTCACCGCCACCCCCGCCTGTTCCAGCAGTTCCGCCGCGAAGTCGAGCGAATTTTCCGTCAGGTCGGATACATCGGCATAGATGTAGAAGGCCCCATCCGGCGGCGCCAGACGGGTGAACCCTGCCTTGGGCAGGCCCTCCAGCATCAGACGGCGGTTTTCGGCATAGACGGCGCGGTTCGCCTCCAGCTCATCGATGCAATCGAGCGCATGGAGCGCGGCAACCTGACTTGCATGGGGCGGGCAGATGAACATGTTCTGCGCCAGCCGTTCCACCACACGGATATGATCCTCGGGCACGACCATCCAGCCGATGCGCCAGCCGGTCATGCTGAAGTATTTCGAGAAGCTGTTGATCACATAGGCATTGTCGGTGATTTCCAGCGCACTGACCGCGCGGTCGCCATAATGCAGGCCGTGATAGATCTCGTCCGAGACGAATTTGATGCCACGCTGATCGCAATGGGCGATCAGGTCCGACAGCGCCCGATGCGACAACATGGTCCCCGACGGGTTGCCGGGGCTGGCCACGATCAGGCCCTGCATCTCCACCCCCTCCAGATCGGCGGGGACGGGTTGCAGGCGGTTTTCCTCTGATGCGGGGATGCCCACGGCCGTCAGGCTCAGCGCCTTCAGGATCTGGCGATACGAGGGGTATCCCGGCTCCCCCAGCGCGACGCGGTCCCCCGCATCGAAAAGCGCGGTGAACGCCAGCAGGAAGGCCGCCGAAGACCCCGCCGTGACCACCACCCGGTCGGGGTTCAGATCGACCCCATACCAGCGCTTGTAAAGGGCAGCGATCCCCGCCCGCAGCTCGGGCAGACCCAGGGCCACGGTATAGCCCAGCGGCCCCGCCTGCATCGCCGCCGTCAGCCCCGAAAGCGCGCCCTTCGGGGCGGGTGTGCCGGGCTGGCCCACTTCCATATGGATGATGCTGCGCCCCGACGCCTCAAGCGCGCGGGCTTTTTCCATCACGTCCATCACAATGAAGGGATCGACCAGCGCCCGTCTTGAAACCTGCATGTAAGCCCCCGTAAAGTCGCGGCGACACTGGCCCGGCGGGGCGCGCGCGTCAAGCCGGGGGCCGGTCGTCGACCCCGGTCTTTTCGGCGTTTCCCGCCCGCCCAACCGGAGAGACGCATGACCAAGACCTTCCTCGCTGCCACGGCGCTCGCGCTCGGCTTTGCCCTGCCGGCTCAGGCCTTCGATCTGTCCAACCTGACCGAGGATGAACGCGCCGCCTTCCGCGATGAGGTCCGGGCCTATCTGCTCGAAAACCCCGAAGTGATCATGGAGGCGGTGCAGGTGCTGGAAAGCCGCCAGCAGGAACAGGCCGCCAAGGACGAAGTGGCCCAGGTGCAAGCCAACCATGATGCCATCTTCAACGATGCGAATTCCTGGGTCGGCGGCAATCCCGAAGGGGATGTGACCGTGGTCGAATTCCTCGATTATCGGTGCGGCTATTGCCGCAAGGCCTATGAAGAGATCGAGACACTGGTGAAGACCGACGGCAATATCCGCTTTATCGTCAAGGAGTTTCCGATTCTGGGTGAGGAATCGCTCATCTCTTCAAAATTCGCCATCGCAACGCGCATGGTTGCGGGGGATGAGGCCTACAAGCGCGCCCATGATGCGCTGATCAGCCTGCGCGGCGATGCGACGGCGGAAACTCTGGGTGCGCTGGCGGATGAGCTGGGCCTCGACCGTGCAGCGATCCTTGCCAAGATGGAGACGCCCGAGGTGGCGGCGATCATCGATGCGAACCACCAGCTGGGCACTGCACTGCAGATCAGCGGCACGCCCACCTTTGTGGTGCAGGATACGATGGTGCGCGGCTATGTGCCGCTTGACGGCATGCGCGACATCGTCAGCACCGCCCGGAGCGACGGCTGAACCGAAAACGGGCTGGCCCCCACAGGCCAGCCCATCGCGCCCTTAGCGCGCACCCTGTGCAAGCATCCCGCCCGCGCGCAAGGCATTGATCCCGGCGATCAGCGCGCCAAGGGCCATCAGGGCGGTGCCCATGGCCGCGAATGCGCCCCCCAGACCGAACTGCGCCACCAGCGGCGCCGATACCAAGGGCGACATGAACTGCCCCACGAAGAAGGCCGTGGTCAGCAGACCCGAGGCCCGGCCGCGCTGCGACGGTGGCACGAAGCCCATGAAATAGGTGGTGTAATTGGGCATCGACGGCCCCATCCCCAGCCCCGCCAGCAGCGAGCCGAAAATCACCATCCCGATGCCCTGCGCCTGCGACACCGCAATCAAGCCCGCCCCCATCAGCAGATAGGACAGCGCAAAGACCGCGATCGGCGACAGGAACCGCCGCACCTGCCCGTAAAGCAGCGCCCCCGGCATCGAGGCCAGCGTGGTGGACGCCATGATCGCCCCGGTCAGCGCCGCATTATGCACCCCAAGGTCGGACAGCAGGAAAGGCAGGCGGGTCGGCATGACGTAAAAGCTTGCCATGAAAACAAAGGCCAGCGGTCCGACCAGTGCATAGGCGCGCCAGGGAAAGGCCTCGGTCGGGCCACGGGTGGCGGCGGTCCCGCGCCCCGCGGCCTGCTTCGCGGCACGGGCGCGGGCATGCGGGGCCAGCATCAGATAGGCAAAGATCGCAATCGGCAGCACCAGCGCATAAACCGCAAAGGCACCGCGCCAGTGCAGCGTGGCCAGCGCCCCGCCGCCCAGCATCACCACGATGCCGCCACCCGACATGGCGGCACCCTGCAGGCCCAGAAAGCGCGCGCGCGCCGGACCCTGCCAAAGATCGGCCGCCCAAGCCATGCTGAGCGTCATGGTCCCCGCAACGCCCAGGCCCAGCAGCACCCGCCCCGCCAGAATCATCGACAGATCCCCGGCCCAGAGGCCCGTGGTTCCCCCCACCGCATAGGCCAGCGCCGAGGCCAGAAGCAGCTTCTGCCGGTCCACCCGGTCGGCCATCGCCCCGATCAGCCCCGCCGTCAGCATGATCGCCAGCGATGGCAGCGTGACGATCAGCCCCGCCAGCGTGTCGATGCCGCTCACATCCGCGAAATGGGCCTTCAGCCCCGGAAGCGAGGGGGCAATCGTGGCATTGGCCATGATGGTCATGGCAGCCAGCAGCAAGACCGAAATGGTCAGCCACCGGCCAGGCTGCGTCTGGTCGGTCATGGGAGTTCATCTTTCGCGGTTTCTACGCGACAAAATGCCCCATAACCAGTAATCTGAACAAGTCAGCGAATATGGGAATGAATATCCACAAAAATGGACAGTGATCTGGATCTCTCGGCCCTGCGGGCCTTTCGGGCGGTGGTGCGGGAAGGCTCGTTCTCGGCGGCGGCGCTTTTGTTGCGGGTGCCGAAATCCACCCTGTCAAAACGGGTAGCCGATCTGGAGACGCGGCTTGGCGTGCGGCTGATCGAACGCAGCACCCGGCATCTGCGGATCACGCAAGAGGGCGAGATGCTGTTGCCCCGCGCCGAACGCCTGCTGAGCGAGGCCGACGACATCCGCCGCGCCTTGGGCGAAGCAGGAGGTATGCCGAAGGGGCATCTCAGAATTGCGGTGCCGCCGGTGATGGGCCATGTGATGATGGGCGGCATCGGCGCGCGCTTTCGGGCCGCCCACCCCGAGGTGACGCTTGAGGCGCATTTCCTCGATCGGACGCCCGATCTGCTGGAAGAGGGCTTTGATGGTGCGATCTGTTTCGGCCCGCTGGAGGATTCGTCCCAGATCGCGCGGCTGATCGTGCATGGCCATGCTGTGCTGGCGGCGGCACCCGACCTGCCGGGCCTCGCCGATCTGCACCACCCCGAAGACCTGCCCCGCCTGCCCCAGGTTGGCATTGCAGCCAGCTGGGCCGGACCTTGGCCTCTGGTGCGCGGCAATGAAGAGGTGCGCGTGCCAATGCGCGCGGACCTCTTGCTCGGGTCATTCCTTGCGGTGCGCGATGCGGCTGCGGCGGGCGCGGGGGTTGCACTTTTGCCTTGGCTGCTGGCGCAGGCGGCTTTCCGGTCCGGCACACTGGTGCCGGTGCTGCCGGAATGGACCAGCCCGCGCCGGGGGCTTTACTTCGTTTACCCCTCGGCCCATTCGATGACGGCGCGGCTGCGGTGCTTCATCGACTTTCTCAGCACCGAGGTGCAGGCGATGGAGCCGCCCGGCTGACCCGCGCGTCAGTCTTCCTTGGCGGCTTCCAGCGCGGCGGCCTTCTTTTCCACCAGTTCGACGATGTGGTCGATCATCTGATCATTGCCCAGCTTGTGGCTTTGCTTGCCCGCCAGATAGACCATCCCCGACCCTGCCCCGCCGCCGGTAAAGCCGATGTCGGTCATCAGCGCCTCACCCGGACCATTCACCACGCAGCCGATGATCGACAGGCTCATCGAGGTGGTGACATGCGCCAGACGTTCCTCCAGCGCGGACACCGTCTTGATCACGTCAAACCCCTGCCGCGCGCAAGAGGGGCAGGAAATGATCGTCACGCCCCGGTGCCGCAGGCCCAGCGATTTCAGGATCTCGAACCCGACCTTCACCTCTTCCACCGGATCGGCCGAAAGCGAGACACGGATCGTATCGCCAATGCCCATCCACAAGAGGTTGCCCAGCCCGATGGCCGATTTGACCGTGCCGGACACAAGGCCCCCGGCCTCGGTAATGCCCAGATGGATGGGGGCATCGGTCGCTTCCGCCAGCTGCTGATAGGCGGCGGCGGCAAGAAACACGTCGCTGGCCTTCACGCTGATCTTGTATTCGTGGAAATCGTTGTCCTGCAGGATCTTGATATGGTCGAGCCCGCTTTCCACCATCGCATCCGGGCAAGGTTCGCCATATTTGTCGAGCAGGTGCTTCTCAAGGCTGCCGGCATTGACGCCGATGCGGATCGAACAGCCGTGATCCTTGGCCGCCTTGATCACCTCGCGCACGCGCGAGGCATCGCCGATATTGCCGGGGTTGATCCGCAGGCAGGCGGCGCCCGCCTCGGCCGCCTCTATGGCGCGTTTGTAGTGGAAATGGATATCCGCGACGATCGGCACCGGGCTTTCGGCCACGATTTCACGCAGGGCGCGCGTGCTCTCCTCATCCGGGGTCGAGATGCGGACGATATCGGCCCCGGCCACGGCGCAGCGCTGCACCTGTTCCAGCGTCGCCTTCACGTCCGAGGTGATGGTATTGGTCATGGTCTGCACCGAAATCGGCGCATCCCCCCCCACCAGCACCTTGCCCACACGGATCTGCCGCGATTTGCGACGTTCGATATTGCGCCAGGGGCGAACGGGATTGTGCGACATGTCAGGGCCTTTCGCATTTGCTGGCCGATACATAAAAGCGGAACGGCCCCGGGGCAATGCCGCCGGGGCCGTTCTGCATCACGTCTTGCCGATCCGCTCAGGGGTTCGGCGCGGTTTCCGTGACCTCGGCCACATTGACGATCCGCGCAAGATCGGCGTCATCCGACAGATCGGCCACCGCATATTTCTGGGTCAGAGCCTCTTGCGAGAGGGCCACGTTCTTCACCACCTGCGGACCGGGGGCAGCGGGGCCATAGGTCTGGCCGTTCACGACGAAATAGACCGACCCGGAATTGCCCGACCGCAGGGTTGCGGGCTCTTCCAGCGCAGGCACGGCGTAGCGTTCGCCGGCATCGAGGATCTTTTCAAACAGCACCGTGCCATCGGCCGCGGACACCCGCACCCAGGACGGGCGCACGGCCAGCACTTCAACGCCGGGCTTGGCTTCGGCCACAACCTGCACGTCATCCGCGACAGGGGCAACGCCCGGCTGGACAGCCGTCGCGGCGTCGGCTTCTGCGACAAGACCGGCAAGCGCGCCGCTTTGCTTGGGGTCAATGGCCGCAATCGGGCCATCGCGGGACACAAGGACCGGAACATCCAGGGCCTCGGGACGGTACAGACGGTTCAGAAGCTCGGGGGTGGTGGCAGCATCGGCCACGGCCTCTTCGCCCGGATCGACAGCAGCGGGGGCGACACGCTCCACCGGCGTCACGGGCGCAACGGCGGCCAGCGGGTCCACATCGGCCACCACGGTCGGCGCCTCGTCCACCGGGGCAAGCTGCACGCGCTGCACTTCGCGCAGGACAGACCAGCCGCCATACCCCAGCGCGCCGATCAGGGCGACCAGCACCAGAACCGACCCGACGGCGCCGGGCTCTACCCGCGAGAACCAGCTTTCGCTGCGCGGCAGGAACAGGGCGTTCGGATTGGCCAGCGGATCGGCATATTCGGCAGCCGAGGTGCGCGCACGGGCCGCCGTGATGGTCGCCGGGGTCGCAGCGGCGGACATGCCGTGGGCAACCTCGAAATTCGCCTCGGCGCAAAAGCGTTTGAAGGCCCAGTCGGGGTCAAGACCCAGATAGCGTGCATAGGACCGCACGTAGCCTGCGACAAAACCCTGCGTCTCGAAGGCCGAAACATCGCAGTTCTCAATCGCGGCGATATAGGTGGCCTTGATCTTCAGTTCGCGCTGCACATCCAGCAGGGACTTGCCCAGCGTTGCACGTTCCCCGCGCATCACGTCGCCGAGACGCAGTTCGAAGTCATCAAACCCTTTGGGTTTATCGGCCTCTGCCGACGACGGCTTCGCCTTCCGCCAGATCATGCCCACCTGCCCCGTTTTGCTGCTTGGCGTTCCCCGAGTCGCCTGCGCGGCGACTCATCGCCTTCCTAATTGCGCCAACGCTAACACAGGGCAAGCGTCATTTGCACCCGCAGAACAGATCAGGCCGACGCTTCGGCACGATTCAGCGCACAATGGCCCCAGAGCTGGTCCATCGCCTTGACCACCGCGTCGATCTGCCGCGAGTCATGCACCGGCGAGGGCGTGAAGCGCAGCCTTTCGGTGCCGCGCGGCACGGTCGGGAAATTGATCGGCTGCACATAGATGCCGAAGTGTTCGAGCAGCATGTCGGACAGCATCTTACAATGGACGGGGTTCCCGACGTGGACAGGCACAATATGGCTGCCATTGTCGATGATCGGCAGACCCAGACCGCGCAGGCGCATCTTCAGGATGCGGGCATGCAACTGCTGGGCGTCACGCAGCTTCTGTCCCTCCTCGGTCTTGAGGAAGGCCACCGAAGCGGCAGCACCCGCCGCCACGGTCGGCGGCAGCGAGGTGGTGAAGATGAAGCCCGGCGCATAGGACCGGATGGCATCCACCATCTTCGCACTTGCAGCAATATAGCCGCCAAACACACCGAAAGCCTTGCCCAGCGTGGCGTTGATGATGTCCACCCGCGCCATCTGACCATCGCGTTCGGCCACACCGGCACCGCGCGGACCATACATCCCCACGGCATGCACTTCATCGAGATAGGTGAGCGCGCCCACCTCTTCGGCCAGATCACAGATCTCTGCGATGGGGCCGAAGTCGCCATCCATCGAATAGATCGATTCGAAGGCAATCAGCTTGGGCGCGGCCGGATCATCCGCCGCGATCAGCTCGCGTAGATGGGCCACGTCATTGTGGCGGAACACGCGCTTGGCCCCGCCATTGCGGCGGATGCCCTCGATCATCGAGGCGTGGTTCAACTCATCGGAATAGATGATCAGGCCGGGGAAAAGCTTGGGCAGCGTCGACAGCGTCGCGTCATTGGCGACATATGCGCTGCTGAAGACCAGCGCAGCCTCTTTCCCGTGCAGATCGGCCAGCTCGGCCTCAAGGCGCTTGTGATAGACCGTGGTGCCGGAAATGTTGCGCGTGCCGCCCGAACCCGCGCCCGTGGCATCCAGCGCCTCATGCATGGCAGCCAGCACCACCGGATGCTGGCCCATGCCCAGATAGTCGTTGCCGCACCAGACGGTGATGTCCTTCTCCGACCCGTCGGGCTTGCGCCAGACGGCATGGGGGAATTGCCCCTTGCGACGCTCGATGTCGATGAAGGTGCGATACCGGCCTTCGTCATGAAGGCGCTGAAGGGCGGTATCGAGTGCCTTGTCGTAGTCCATCTTCCGTCTCCTGGCTCGCGGCGAGGTGCCTTGCTGGGCCTGTCTTAGGCGCCCCATATGATGGGCGCCTTGATATTGGTCAAATTCTATATCTCAAACGGGGCAATTTGACGCCCCCTCTTTGGTCGGTTCAGTCCTGAACCGCAACCACGCAGTCGTCGGTTTTGGCCTTTTCCGCACAGGCGGCAAGGGCGGCCTCGGCAGAGCCGGCCAGCGCGAAGTTCCCCGTCGCGGGCGAAACGGCCAGCGCGCCGGGCGTTTTGTAATCCTTTCCCAAAGCGACCGTGGCATCGCGCGACAGGGTCAGATCCCGCGCGGTCCACCCTTCCGGCAGGATGCGTGCCACCACCATGCAGGCGGCCTTGCCCTTGCGCTTGGCCTCACAGCCCGCGATGGCCGCAGCTTCTGCCGCGGCGGCAGTGTGGTGGTTGACGGCCGCCACCGTCGCCTCGACCATCAACCCCTCATCGGGGGAAATGGCGATGGCGCCGTAATAGGGCTGACCCGACCCCACCATCTGCAGCGCCGAGGCGTCAGCCTCCGACAGGCCATGCCCCTCGACCATCTCGACCTGCACCGGCTCGGGCGCAAAGACCATCTCTTGTGCGACCGCGCCGCTGACCGGGGCAGACTGGGCGAAACCGGCGGCAGGTGCCAGCAGGGCAACCAGCGCCACAAGGGCAGATTTCGGGGTGCGGGCAGACATGGGGCGCATCCTTGAACAGCGTCGAGTCCTTCGTGCGCCCTTCTAACGCCCTTCCCCCGGTCTGGACAGGGGGAACGGGGCTGCTAGGGTTTGATCAAAGTCACGAAAAGGAGACTGCCATGTCCACGAACCCCGGGATGATCGACCCGGTTCTGGCCCAGATCGACGCCACCCTGCCCGCCGCACTTGACCGGCTGATGGATCTCTTGCGCATCCCCTCGATCTCGACCGACCCGGCCTACAAGCAGGATTGCGCCCGCGCCGCCGATTGGCTGGTCGAAGATCTGAGGACGCTGGGGTTCGAAGCGCAGGCCCATGCGACGCCCGGTCACCCGATGGTGGTGGCGCAGGGCGGCGAAGGTGGGCCGCATCTTCTGTTCTACGGCCATTACGACGTGCAGCCGGTCGATCCGCTGGCGCTCTGGGATCGGCCGCCCTTTGACCCTGAAGTGCAGGACACGCCCAAGGGCAAGGTGATCCGCGCGCGCGGCGCGTCCGATGACAAGGGCCAGCTGATGACCTTCCTCGAGGCACTGCGCGCCTGGAAGGCCGTCCACGGCACGCTGCCCTGCCGCCTGACGATCTTCCTCGAGGGGGAAGAAGAATCAGGCTCCCCCTCGCTGATCCCCTTTCTCAAGGCGCATGGCGACCTGCTGAAGGCCGATATCGCAATGATCTGCGACACCGGTCTCTTTCAGGATACCGCCCCCGCGATCGTGACCATGCTGCGCGGCTTGCTGGGCGAAGAAATCATCGTCGAGGCCGCCACAAAGGACCTGCATTCCGGCATGTTCGGCGGGCTTGCGCGCAACCCGATCCATGTGCTGACCCGCATCCTTGCCAATCTGCATGACGATCAAGGCCGGGTGCAGGTGCCGGGCTTCTATGACGGCGTGACCGAGCTTCCCGAAGAAATCCGCGCGCAATGGCAGAACCTCGCCTTTGATCATGCAAAATTCCTGGGCGACGTCGGGCTTGCGATTCCCGCAGGCGAATCCGACCGCACCCCGCTCGAGATGATCTGGTCCCGCCCCACGGCCGAGGTGAACGGAATCACCGGCGGCTATGCGGGTGACGGGTTCAAGACCGTCCTGCCCGCCGAGGCCCGCGCCAAGGTGAGCTTCCGTCTTGTGGGCGCGCAAGACCCGCACATCTTGCGCGACTCGTTCCGGGCATGGGTCACGGCCCAGATCCCCGCCGACTGCCGCGTCCGCTTTGCCGATCACGGCGCCTCGCCCGCAGGGACGATGCAGATCACCCATCCGGCCTTCGAGGCCGCCCGCAGCGCCCTGGGCGAAGAATGGGGCCGCGCGGCCTCTTACGTCGGCTGCGGCGGATCGATCCCGATCGCGGGCTATTTCAAGACCTACCTCGGCATGGACGCCATGCTTCTGGGCTTTGGCCGCGACGACGACCAGATCCACTCCCCCAATGAAAAATATGACCTGGAATGCTTCCACAAAGGCATCCGCTCCTGGGCGCGGCTTCTGGGGAAACTGGCATGACCGGACTCACAATCCGCAGCGCCGAGCCGGGGGATGAAGCGGCCTGGCGCCGCCTCTGGGCCGATTACCTCGCCTTCTACGAAGTCACCCTCGCGCCCGAGGTCACAAACCGAACCTGGGCACGCCTGATGGACCCGACTGCCCCCCTGCAAGGCCGCTTCGCCCTTGAAGGCGACAGGCTGGTCGGTTTCGCCCTGCACCATGCCCATTGCTCGACTTGGGTGGAAGGTGAGGATTGCTACCTCGAAGACCTCTTCGTGGCAGAGGCCGGCCGCGGCAAGGGAATCGGCCGCGCCCTGATCGACGACCTGATCGCCCTCGCCCGCAGCAAAGGCTGGCACCGGCTCTACTGGCACACGGATGAAGACAACAGCCGGGCCCGCGCCCTTTATGACAGCTACACCCCCTATGACGGGCATGTGCGCTATCGCCTGACACTCTGATCCTCAAAGAGCGTCGCGGGATGCCCAAGGTCGCTGGGGGCTGTCTGCCCCCACGGCCCCTGCGGGGCCTTCCCCCGAGGATATTTCAAGACAGAAAATGAAGGGGAGCGCGGCGCCTGATCATTTTCTGTCCGAAAATATCCTCGGGGGTGAATGAGCCGCAGGCTCAGAGGGGGCAGACAGCCCCCTGCCTTGCGAGCATCAGCCAGCGCGGTGCGGAAAAGCAAAACGCCGGGCCCGAAGGCCCGGCGCTTTCTGCTGATGCAACTGGCGCGGTGGACGGGGCTCGAACCCGCGACCCCCGGCGTGACAGGCCGGTACTCTAACCAACTGAGCTACCACCGCGCATTTTGCATCATCCGAGGCTGGCTGGGCGGTGGCGCGGTGGACGGGGCTCGAACCCGCGACCCCCGGCGTGACAGGCCGGTACTCTAACCAACTGAGCTACCACCGCATTGCCGCCCGGGTCAGCGCCCGGATGTGAGGCGGTTATTACGGCCCCCCGCTGACGGCGTCAAGCGCCCCTGCAACGTTTTTTTGAAAAACTCGCAAATATTTGGAATGGCGTCACTTTTCAGGGGCGGGAATGAATTCGGCTTCATCGCCTGGCGGAAGGCGGAAACGGCCGTGCGCCCAGTCTCCGGCGCGCCAGGCCTCCTTGGCGGCTTCGATGCGTTCCTGGCTGGAGGCCACGAAATTCCACCAGATATGGCGCGGCCCATCCATGGTGGCACCGCCCAGAATGATGATCCTTGCGCCCTCGGCGCCTGCGCGCACGGCGATGCTGTCGCCGGGGCGGAAGATGAGCATCTGGCCCACGCTGAAGCTTTGCCCGCCCTGCGAAACCGAGCCCGAGAGGATATAGACCCCGCGGTCTTCATGGTCGTCCGGCAGCGGCAGGGCCGCGCCGGGGGCGAGGACTGCGTCGGCATAAAGCGTTTCGGTCGCCACCGGCACCGGCGCACGGGCGCCCCAGCCGTGGCCCAGAATCAGGCGCAGCTGTTTGCCCTCGCCCTCGAGCTCCGGCAGCTCTGCCCGGGGGGCGTAGTGGAAGGCGGCGGGGGCGTCCTCTTGGGCCTTGGGCAGCGCCATCCAGCTTTGCAGGCCGAACAGCGCATGGGGGCCACGGCGAACCTCTCCATCGGTGCGTTCGGAATGGGTGATCCCATGGCCGGCCGTCATCAGGTTCACTTCGCCTGGCGCGATCCAGCGATCGGTCCCCAGACTGTCGCGGTGGTGCATCTTGCCGTTCAGCAGATAGGTCACGGTCGAAAGCCCAATATGCGGGTGCGGGCGCACATCGATGCCCTGCCCTGTCAGGAACTCGGCCGGGCCCATCTGATCGAAGAAGATGAAGGGGCCCACCATCTGGCGCTGGACCGAGGGCAAGGCGCGGCGCACCTCGAACCCGCCCAGATCGCGCGCGCGGGCAACGACCACGGTTTCAATGGCATCCACCGCATCGCCAAGCGGGATGTCGGGGTCGAGTGCGGGGTTCCAGCTCATGGCGGTCTCCTCGGGACTGGTGTTCTGGTGGGAAAGATAGGCGGCAAATGCCCCGCCGGCATCTGGCGCAAACGCGAAACCCCTGTGCAAAGCGGACGGGAACGCTTGACCCTGTCGCCGGGCTGCACGAAAAAACCTGCATGAAAGCAACAGTAACCGAAGATGGACGGCATTTCACCCTGCAGCGGGGGGCCTGGTCCAATACCTATCCGATCGAGGATCTGGCGAAGTGGCTGGCCTTTTACCGGCAGCAGCCGCTGGATTTTCCCAAGTCAGGCACCAATTATACGGCCTCGATCGCAGCGCTTGAATCCCTTTGCCGGGCGCGCGGCCTGATCTGATCGGGCATTCTGACGCGGAAAGGGTGGTGGGCCGTGACGGACTCGAACCGCCGACATTCTCGGTGTAAACGAGACGCTCTACCAACTGAGCTAACAGCCCCACGCGAACCACCTACCCCATCAGGATCGAGGCGGCAAGGGGGGCAGGCCATTTTTGCAGCCGGGGACGCAAGCCCTTGATTCACATGGGTGCAGACCGGACAGAAAAAACCCCGCCTTGCGGCGGGGCTGAACATCGGGGCGTCAGAGGTCTGCATCCCCGGGCGGCAGCGTGACCCCCAGTTCCGCAAGTGCGGCATCTGGCGCATCTGAGAGCACCGCGACCAGTGCTGTCGGATCCGCCGCCCCGCCAAGGCGGATGCAGCCCTGCGCGCGCCGCGCCGCAGCCAGATCGCAACCCCATGCGGGCGCCCCGAGACTGGCGGTCGCCACAGATACGAACCCTTCCCCGACAAGGGCCGAGGCAACGGCATAGGCGTTCCCCGCAGCATCGCGCCAGGCGGCAGCGCCATAGGTCTGATCATCGTCAGGGCCAAGGCCGATACAGCGTGCAAGCTGGTTCGCATCAGCGCGCAGGGCAGCAGGACAGGCGATTGTCACCCGTGGCATCAGAATCCCCCCGTATTTGCATTTGTCGCATGTTCCATCATGGCAAGCTGAGGCCCACCAAGCAGCGCATTCACCGCAGTCAGGCCGAAGAGGATGCCGCTGAAGGGCAAGGACGTGCCTGCCCGCATCCCGATATAGAGCGGGTTGGTGTCATAAGCCGAACCCGCGCCCTGATCTGCCGCCGAAGTCCCGGTTTGCGCAGCGTTCCGCCGCAAGATCAGGGTGTCGGTGGTGATCTTCGCTTGCCCGGTCACGACCGAGGTATTGGGCGCAGCCACCGCAGTTGTGGAAACTGCCGTTGCCGATCCGGACGAGAGGAAGCCGTAATCGTTCAGGCCCGAAGAAGGAGCATTCAGCTGGAAGTTTCGCTGGTTCGCAAGGGGCCCAAGTTCTGCAACCATGCCCCGTGCCGCGTCCGACAGCTTCCGCAGACCCGCCGTGACCGTTACTTCATCGGTGCCCCAGGCGATATTCCCGGTTTGCAGGACGTCATCCACCCCGTCGAACATCAGGCCATAACAGTCCTGCACGCCGGGTTCGGTCAGGTCGTAGATCGAAGCCGCGTTTTGCAGCGCCGTAACCGTCGATCCATATTCCACCTGCCCGCCGCCAATGCGAAGGGTCACATCAAATGTGGCGCCCGCACTGAAGCGAACATACATACCATAGGCAGTCGCCTCGGCCATATTGGCAGGCACGGCAAGATCAGCCGCAGAATACCGCTGCCATGTTGCTGTCGGTGTAAATAGTGCACCTGCTCCGAGAACAGGGGCCAGAGAAGCATCGCGACCATTCAAGAATTGGTAAGTGCTCACCCCGCTGGAAAGACTACCACCAACCACCTGAACCCAATGCGAATATGAAACCCTGGTGGCACCCACCGGAACTTTCTGCGCCAAGTCAGAGCCAATATTGCGGAATTGTGGCGATCCGGCAGTGTTGGTGCCTGAGTAGCGAATATCGACCCATGAAATGCCATCGGTGACACCCTTGCCGACAAGTTCCGCTGCAATCCCCGATGCGGGAAGTGGTCCGCCCAAGTATTGTCCACGGTCCCTGTAATCCGCGGCCAAGACGCCAATGGGGACAGCATCCCATTGATTGCGCGGCAGGATGTTTCGCTGACCCGTTTTCGGGCGCCGGGTCAGCACCGGGCGTCTGGAGGCGGTGGCCTGCGTGGCGTGATTGCCCCGGCCGCTCTTGTCGCGGATCAGCGCGACGGATTGGCCCACAGCAGTGACGGGAACCGCGCCCGCCACATCCTGAAACATCGACCCGAAATCCGAAGGATCAAGCCATATACCCTGACGGCCGGCAAAGATCGTGGCCGGAATCACCTGATCGGGGTCGTTCAGCCAGCTGCGCTTGATCAGAAACGAGGCGCCCAGTTCGGTGGCCGCAACCGTCATCGCGGGGGTACTGGCCCCGTTCATCAGGCTGCGCAGCGCCCCCCAGGTGGTGACAGCGGCGGTAGCCGTCGATCCGAACCAATAGCTGGAAATGGCGCGCAGGCGCGACACCATCACCGCCGTCGTTTCAGTTCCGGAAAAATCGGTTGTGATTTTCGGCATGATTACACCCAGGCTGCAGCGTCACTGTGCGCGCCGATCGGATCAAAGATCCCGGCGGACAGAAACCAGGGCTGGTTCAAGAGAATCGCGTCTTGATGCGATCCCGCGGCATTGAATCGCTCGCCGGCACAGAACCAGGTGGCAAGTTCGGCCAGGCGCCGCTGCGGATCGGGGGCTGATCTGGGGGGGACAAGCGACAGGCCCAGCGACAGCATCTCAGGCCCACCCGATCAGCGCCGCCGATGTGCCGGTGGCGCGCACGCGCACGGCACGGAACGGCAGGATCTGCCCGGCGATCAGGTTATAGGTGATGACCGCCCCGGCTCGGTCCTCAAGCGTCGCCGTGCCCGAGGTATTGGCGTAAAGCGCCCGCGGGATTGTGGCCAGAAAGGCCGTATCGCTGGGCACGATACCAAAATGCTGCGTTGCGGGGCTTTCGAGTCCCTGCGCATGGAGCTGAAACTGGTCTTCCACTTCGCGTCTCCTTCATGTCGAAGAAGCCCGGCACGGGGCGGGGCATGATCGGGCGGCGACAGGTTGACTGTCACCGCGTCCATCGTGACCTCGCATGCAAAGTGCAAAGACCGCCCTACCCGACCGGACGGTGCGGTAGGCCCTGTTAACGATTTTGCGCAGGGAAATCGGGCGGCGGGTCAGGCCCGGCCGGGCAGAAACGCAAAAGCCGTGACGCTAAGTCACGGCTTTTACTGGAATAATGGTGGGCGATAAGGGATTTGAACCCCTGACATCTTCGATGTGAACGAAGCGCTCTACCGCTGAGCTAATCGCCCGATGGAGGGGTGTTTACCCTCACTCTTCGGCGGCTGCAACCCCCTCCGGCATATCTTTTTTGCGCGATTTCTTTTCGCCGTCGCGCGCGTTTGCGGGCTTGAGCTTGAGCGTCAGGGTCCCGCCTTCGGCACCACCGGCCTTGCGGCCGACGCGCGCCTTGCCCAGCGGCGGAAGGTTCAGGTCATGGCCCTTTGCCAGCGCAGCACTGATCACGGCCAGCGTGGCCTCGACCGTTTCCTTGATCTGCTTTTTCTTGCCGCCGGTGGTCTTGGCGACTTCCTCGACAAGAGCCTTGAGCTTGAGAACCTCGCTCGCGGCCTTGACCGTCACCTCGGGCAGCGCCGCCTCGACCGACGGCTCGGTGGCAGGTTTGGCCGCAGTCGTGCTGCGGCGCGTCGTCGCCGAGGTGCTGCGCGGTTTGGTCGTTTTCGGCGCGGTCGTCTTGGCGTCCGACACTTTGGTGGCCATGGTCTTCCCCATTGTTTCTTATGATGAAACGACAATACCTAAGTTTGGCCGATCCGCAACAAATGGCGGGTCCGGAAGCAGCAAAAGAAAAAGGGCGCGGTCGCCCGCGCCCTTTTTCTGATCAATGGGCCAATTGCCCGGCCTGAGGCTCAGTCGCTGCCTTTCGCGCAGCGGCAGCCGCCTCCTCGGCAGCCTCATCCCATTCGACCGGCTCGGGCGTCCGCACAAGGGCGTGTTTCAGGACCTCGCGCACGTGGGTCACGGGGATGATTTCCAGCCCCTGCTTCACGTTTTCCGGGATCTCGGCCAGATCCTTGGCGTTGTCCTGCGGAATCAGCACCGTCTTGATCCCCCCGCGCAGCGCGGCCAGCAGCTTTTCCTTCAGCCCACCGATGGCCAGCGCATTGCCGCGCAGCGTCACCTCGCCCGTCATTGCCACGTCCTTGCGGACCGCAATGCCCGTCAGCACCGAGACGATCGAGGTCACCATCGCCAGACCGGCCGAGGGGCCGTCCTTCGGCGTAGCGCCTTCGGGGACGTGGACGTGAATGTCGATCGTTTCGAATTTCGGGGGTTTCACCCCGATCTCCGGGCTGATCGAGCGCACATAGCTCGACGCAGCCTCGATCGATTCCTTCATCACATCGCCCAGTTTCCCGGTCGTCTTCATCCGGCCCTTGCCCGGCAGCTTGAGCGCCTCGATCTGCAACAGATCGCCGCCCACGCTGGTCCAGGCCAGCCCCGTGACCACGCCCACCTGATCGGCCTCTTCGGCCAAACCATAGCGGTAGCGCTGCACGCCCAGATAATCGGCGGCCTTCTCGGGCGTCACCTCGATGCGCTTGGCCTTGTCGCGCAGGATTTCCGTCACCGCCTTGCGGGCCAGTTTCGCAATCTCGCGCTCCAGGTTCCGCACGCCCGCCTCGCGGGTATAGTAGCGGATCACATCGTTCAGCGCCGCATCGGTCACCGCGAATTCGTCCTTCTTCAGACCGTTGGCTTCGATCTGTTTCGGGATCAGGTGGCCCTTGGCGATTTCGCGCTTCTCATCCTCGGTATAACCCGCGAGGCTGATGATCTCCATCCGGTCAAGCAGCGGCCCCGGCATGTTGTAGCTGTTGGCCGTGGTCAGGAACATGACGTTGGAAAGGTCATATTCCACTTCCAGATAGTGATCGACGAAGGTCGCATTCTGTTCCGGGTCCAGTACCTCCAGCATGGCGCTGGCCGGGTCGCCCCGGAAATCCTGCCCCATCTTGTCGATTTCATCGAGCAGGATGAGCGGATTGTTGGTCTTGGCCTTCTTCAGCGCCTGGATGATCTTGCCCGGCATCGACCCGATATAGGTGCGGCGGTGGCCCCGGATTTCGGATTCGTCGCGCACGCCGCCAAGGCTGATGCGGATGAATTCGCGCCCCGTGGCCTTGGCCACGCTGCGCCCGAGCGAGGTCTTGCCGACCCCCGGAGGACCGACGAGGCAGAGGATCGGCCCCTTGAGCTTGGCCGAACGCGCCTGCACCGCAAGATATTCGACGATGCGCTCCTTGACCTTTTCCAGCCCGTGATGATCGGCATCCAGCACCTTCTGCGCGGCGACCAGATCCTTCTTCACGCGGCTTTTCACGCCCCACGGCACGCCGAGCAGCCAGTCGAGGTAGTTGCGGACCACGGTCGCCTCGGCGCTCATGGGTGACATGGACTTGAGCTTCTTCAGCTCGCCCTCGGCCTTTTCGCGCGCCTCTTTCGACAAGGCGGTCTTCTTGATGCGCTCTTCCAACTCGGCCAGTTCGGATTGCCCGTCCTCGCCGTCACCCAGCTCCTTCTGAATGGCCTTCATCTGCTCATTCAGATAGTACTCGCGCTGCGTGCGCTCCATCTGGCTTTTCACGCGGGATTTGATCTTCTTTTCCACCTGCAGCACGGACATTTCGCCCTGCATGTGGCCATAGACCTTCTCCAGCCGTTCGGCCACGTCGAGCGTTTCCAGAAGTTCTTGCTTCTGGGCGACCTGAATCCCCAGATGACCGGCGACCAGATCGGCCAGACGGGCCGGATCGCGGGTATCCGACACGGCGGCCAGCGCCTCTTCGGGGATGTTCTTCTTGATCTTCGCGTAGCGCTCAAATTCTTCAGCCACGCCGCGCAGCAACGCCTCGACGACCGACTGGTCACCGGGGCTTTCCTCCAGCGGCAGGACTTCGGCCTCGAAGAAGGCGTCATTGTCGATGAAGCGGGCAATCTTGACCCGCGATTTGCCTTCCACCAGCACCTTCACGGTGCCATCGGGCAGCTTCAGCAGTTGCAGCACATTGGCCAGAACCCCGGTGCGGTAGATGCCATCCGCCGTGGGCTCATCCACCGTGGGGTCAATCTGGCTCGACAACAGGATCTGACGATCCTCGGCCATCACTTCCTCAAGCGCACGCACCGATTTTTCCCGCCCGACAAAGAGCGGAACGATCATATGCGGAAACACCACGATGTCGCGCAGCGGCAGCACCGGATGGCTTTGTGAAATGAGATCGCTCATGCGCGTTTCCTTTCTGGCAGGAAGACCCTGGCCCCGACCGTCGGCAGCTCCGGCCTCCCCCTCTGCTCCCATATCTGGGGGTCTGCCACACGAGTGTCAACATACCCTCAACGTTCCACGACACACCGTTCCGTCACCAATCCGTGTCGCGCGGCCGCAGTCAATAGAGATGCGACAACGGATCAGACCGCAGGCGGTAGCGCTTGAGATGGTCCATCGCGTGCTGCCCCGATCCGTCGATCTCATCCAGGATACGGCCGATTTCCTCTTGCAGCCCGTCCAGACGCGCCACGATGGTCTCAAGCCCCTGGGACCGCACGGCCAGCATGCCGCTTTCCACCCGGCAGGCGATCCGGACGATCGACAGGCCGATGATCAGGCGGCGCAGCTGATCGACATTGCGCCGCATGTCGGACACGGTCTGCATCACCTCGTCGAGCGCGCGGTTTGATTGCGTGGCAGCCCAGGTTGCGCGCGAATCCAGCAGCGCCATTTCCGTGTCACGGCAGACGCCCCGCAGGTCGCAGTGTTCCGCCCGGAACCGCGCTGCGGCCTCGGCCATCAGCCGGGCGGTCGTCATGCGAAAGACAGCCCGCGCCTCGGGCGACGCGGCAAAAGGATCTTCGTCCTGCACCACGGAATTGAAGGCGGCCAGGCTGGTCTGGATTTCGCTGACCATCAGACCATAGTTCTTGGCGATCTCGCTGATGGTGCGACGCCCTTCGCGCAGCTTGGTCGCAATCACCTGCATGTTGATCGTAAGCAGATTGGCCCCGGCAAATCGGGCGTTCAGGTCGCTGACCTCGGACCGCAGGCTGCGGGCATTTTTCAGAACCCCCGTCAGATCCTCGATATCGGCATCAGGGCCCTCGCCAAGCCCCGCGCGGCGCGACTGATATTCAGCGGCGATGCAATCGGCCTCGAAACAGGCATAGTTGCGCCATCCCAGCGCCCGCAACCGTTCCAGCAGCGCCATGCCCGATTGCTCGGGCGTCAGGCCCTCTTCCTTCTCGCGGCGCAAGAGATCGGCATATTCGCGCTGCACGGCACCGAACAGCGATGAACTGGGCTTGATGCGGACAGACAGATAGCCGCCGTCAATGGGCTGGATCACCGCAAAGACCCAGTAATGCAGCCCGTCGCGCGCGCGGTTCTTCACATATGCGCCCACCAAGCCCCCGCGATGCAGCCCTTGCCACAAAAGCCAGAACACCCCTTTGGGCATATCCGGGTGGCGGATAAGACGGTGCGGTGCATTCAGCAGGTCTTCGGGCTGATAATCCGCCACGCGCAGAAAGATGGTGTTGAAGGCCGCGATGACCCCGCGCAGATCGGTGCGCGAGAAGAACATCTCGTCAAGGTCGAACGGCGCCTCGCCCGTGGCGGGCCGCGGCCTGAAATCGGCCGATTGGCCGAACAGGGAACCGTCGGCGCTCATGTCCGGCCCGCGTGGAAATGGATGTGCTGCATGTTATCCCCCAGATGATCACGAAGCCCTGCCCTGTCGCGCCACACGGGATACGGACAGGGCAAGGCTTCGTTTTAGGGGGCAAGAACCGGGCCAACCTCAAAGCGGCTCGATATCTCCTTGTGCGCGCTCTGCGTGAAAATCCGCGACGAAGGATTGCAGGCGGTTTTCGAAAATCGCGTCACGCAGGCCCTGCATCAACTCTTGGTAGTAGTGCAGATTGTGCCACGTCAGCAGCATGGAGGAGATGATTTCCTGCGCGCGGAAGACATGATGCAGGTAAGCGCGGCTGTAGTTGCGGCACGCCGGGCAGGTGCAGTGTTCATCCAGAGGGCGAGGATCGTCCTGATGGCGCTGGTTCTTGATGTTGACCTGGCCCCGGCGCGTCCAGGCCTGGCCCGTGCGCCCCGAACGCGACGGAAGGACGCAGTCCATCATGTCGATCCCGCGTTCGACGGCACCCACGATGTCATCGGGCTTGCCCACCCCCATCAGATAGCGCGGCTTGTCCTCGGGCAAGAAGCCGGGGGCATAGTCCAGAACGCTGAACATGGCCTCTTGCCCCTCGCCCACGGCCAGACCGCCGACAGCATAGCCGTCAAAGCCGATGGATTTCAGCGCCTCGGCCGATTCCTCGCGCAGATCGCGCGTGACACCGCCCTGCATGATCCCGAACAGCGCATGGCCCGGCCGGTCGCCAAAGGCATCGCGCGACCGCTGCGCCCAGCGCATCGACATGCGCATGGATTTGGCAACAACATCATCCGTGGCGGGCAGCGCGGGACATTCGTCGAAACACATGACGATGTCCGAGCCGAGCAGCTTCTGGATCTCCATGCTGCGTTCGGGCGTCAGCATATGCTTGCTGCCATCGATATGGCTGGAAAAGCGCACGCCCTCTTCCGTCAGTTTACGCAGGGACGACAGGCTCATCACCTGAAAACCGCCGGAATCGGTCAGGATGGGGCGTTCCCAGTTCATGAAGCGGTGCAACCCGCCCAGCGCCGCAATGCGTTCGGCCGTGGGGCGCAGCATTAGGTGATAGGTATTGCCCAGCAGGATGTCGGCCCCCGTGGCGCGCACCGATTCCGGCATCATCGCCTTGACGGTGGCGGCCGTGCCCACCGGCATGAAGGCGGGGGTGCGGATCTCGCCCCGCGGGGTCGAGATGGTTCCGGTGCGGGCCTTGCCGTCGGTGGCATGGACCTGAAAGCCGAATCTTTGGGTCATGGCGGTCTCCGATCTGCGGCCTTGATAGGCGAAATGCGCAAAATTCCAAGGGTGCCGGGGGCGCGATGCCAGCCACAGCATCACCAAACCGTCATGCCTGCGTGATCCACCTGTCATCAAAGCGCGCCATTGCTGCGTCCGACAGACCCCGAACAGGAATGCACACCATGGCCCTGCGCCCCCTTTGCCTGACCTCTGCCCTTGCGCTGATCGCAGCCACCCCTGCCCTGGCGGAACCGATGTTCAACCGCATCTCGACCTTCGCCACGCCGCTGAACATGGCGGCGGGTGAAGATACCGCGCGCGCCTCCTCGGCCGAGATCATCGCCGCGACGGAAGACGGGCAGACGCTGGTCTATTCCGACAGCCCGCTGGGCGTGATCGGACTTGTCGATATCTCGACGCCCAGCACGCCGAAGCCGCTGGGCAATATCCCCATGGGCGGGGAGCCCACGACGACCCAGATCATCGGCGGCTTGGCCTTTGTGGGGGTGAACACATCGGAAAGCTACACCGCCCCTTCGGGCAAACTGGTGACGGTCGATCTTGCGGCCCAGGCGATCACCGCCGAATGCGATCTGGGCGGCCAACCCGATGCCGTGGCCAAGGCCAAGGACGGCAGCTTCCTTGCCATCGCCATCGAAAATGAGCGGGACGAAGAGGTGAATGACGGCGCCCTGCCGCACATGCCTGCCGGTTATGTGGTGAAATTGCCGCTCACCGACGGCGCGGTCGATTGCGCCGGTCTGCAGAAGATCGACCTCACAGGGTTGGCCGAGGTCGGCGGCGATGACCCGGAACCGGAATATCTGGATGTGAACGCCGCGGGCGAGATTGTCGTTACCCTGCAGGAAAACAACCACATCGTCGTGATCGGCGCCGATGGTAAGGTGGCCAGCCATTTCAGCGCCGGGGCCGTGGATCTGACCGGGATCGACACCAAGAAGGACGGCCGTCTTGATTTCACCGGCAGCAAGGACGGCGCGCTGCGCGAACCCGATGCCGTGAAATGGATCGACGCCGACCATTTCGTTACCGCCAATGAAGGCGATTACGAAGGCGGCGCGCGGGGTTTCACCATTTTCGCGCGCGACGGCAGCGTCGTCTTCGAATCCGGCGCCGCGCTGGAGCGCGAGATTGCCGCCATCGGTCATTACCCCGATCACCGTAACAAGAAGGGGGTCGAAATCGAGAGCGTCGAGATCGCGACCTTTGATGGCCAGCCCTTGCTGTTCGTGGTGTCGGAACGCGCCTCGATCGTTGCGGTGTATGACCTGAGCAATCCGTCCGCCCCGGTGCTGAAACAACTTTTGCCCTCGGGTGTGTCGCCCGAAGGTCTGGTGGCGATCCCCGGCCGCAATCTGCTGGCCACCGCGAATGAGTTGGACCTGCGGGAAGACGGCCTTGCCCCGGCCCATGTCATGCTGTTTGAGCGGAGCGAGGCACCCGCAGCTTATCCGACGCTGACCTCCGCCGGGACCGAGCCGCTAATCGGCTGGGCCGCGCTGTCGGGCCTTGCTGCAGATCCGGCCGTGCCGGGCAAATTCTTTGCCATCAGCGACTCGGTTCTGGGCGGCGCGCCTGCGATCTACACCATCGACGCCACGCAGACCCCGGCCCGGCTCACCTCGGCCCTGCCGGTGACGCGCAATGGCGATGCGGCACAAAAGCTTGATCTCGAGGGGATCACGCTGGATGGCGAGGGCGGGTTCTGGCTTGCCTCGGAAGGGCGCAGCGACCATCTGGTCCCCCACGCCGTCTACCATGTCGATGCCGAGGGCGCGATTGACCGCGAAATCGCCCTGCCGCCGGAACTGCTGGCACAGGAAACCCGTTTCGGGCTGGAAGGGATCGCCCTGCAGGGCAAGACGCTCTGGCTCGCCATGCAGCGCGAATGGAAGGATGACCCCAAAGGCATGGTCAAACTGCTGGCCTTCGATACCGAGGCCGAAGAAGGTGGCTGGTCGGCGCTGCACTATCCGCTGAATGCCGTCGAGGGTGATGCCTGGGCCGGTCTGTCGGAACTGACCATCGCGGGCGACTGGATGTATCTGATCGAACGTGACAATCAGATCGCTGACAAAGCCCGGCTGAAGCAGCTGACGCGGCTGAAGCTGTCGGACCTTGCCCCGGTGGCGCTGGACCAGCCCCTTCCGGTTGCCAGCAAAGAGGTGGTTCGCGATCTGCTGCCCGACCTGACGGTGCTGAACGGTTATGCCCCCGACAAGGTCGAAGGCTTTGCCATCGACGCCGCAGGCGACGCCTGGTTTGTGACCGACAATGACGGTGTGGATGACAGCTCGGGCGAAACGCTGCTGCGCAACCTCGGCAAACTGGACTGATCAGCGGGCAGGACGGAAGGCCCCGGTGGACGTCGGGGCCTTTTTCCTGCGGGAACGGAACGGCGCAACGGGGGTTGATACGGATCATGGCGCCCCCAGGCCGGGCCTGCCACCCTGCCCTTGCCCGGACCGATCAGAGATGCCCATGACCGATACCCCCCTTCCCACAGCGCTGTCGGTTCTCATTGCAACCGATCTGACACCACGCGCGGCCCCAGCCTTGGCGCGGGCGGCCCGCCTGCGCCCGGCAAGGGTGACGCTTCTGCATGTCACAGAGGCCGACCTGCCCGCCGGGCTGCAAGAGGATCTGGCCCCCTCGGTGCAGGCGGCCCTGTCCCATGCCGCAGCGGTGGCCGGTCTGCCAGAGCAGGTGATATTGCAGATCCGGGCGGGGCATGCCCATGTCACCATCTGCGACAGCGCCGATCAACTGGGGGCGGACCTGATCCTGATGGGGCGCCATCGACAGGAAACCCTGGGCGATGTGCTGACCGGAACCACGCTGGAACGGGTGATCCGCCACGGCGGCCCGCCCGTGCTGATTTGCCAAACTACAGAGGGCAAACATTGGCGGCGCGTGCTGGTCGCGACCGATCTTTCGCCCGCGTCGGTGCCGGGGCTGGACTGGCTGGCCCGGTCGGGCCTGTTGCGGGGGGCCGAGGTGACGCTGGCCCATGCCTTCCATCCCTTGGGCCAGGGCCTAGCCCGCCCGCTGGGTGCCACCGGGGCGCCCGCGACCGACCATGAAACCCGCGACGCAGAGGCGGCCCTTGTGGCCTTTGCGGAACAGACAGCTCTCGCCCCCCTCTCACCCCGGCTGCGGCTGGTGGCGGGCGCCCCGACACCCGCGCTGACCGCGCTGATGGCCCAAGATCCGCCCGACCTGCTGGTCATGGGCACCCACGGACCATCGGGCCTTTTGCGCGGACTGATCGGGTCTGTCGCTCAGGCCCTGCTGCGTGGACAGCGCTGCGACATGCTCGTCCTGCCCACCCCGGCCCCCCGGTCTGCTTGACCCGAAAACCACGCCCGCCCCCTACGCGCCGCTTGCCGCGTGCGCGCCCCTCGTCTAAGCAAGAGCCCAAAGATTGCGGGGGGCGGGATGCGTATTCTGATTACCAATGATGACGGGATCAATGCCCCGGGCCTTGAGGTTTTGCACGACATCGCAACCGAAATCGCCGGCCCCGGCGGCGAGGTCTGGACCGTGGCCCCCGCCTTTGAACAATCGGGCGTCGGCCATTGCATCAGCTACAGCCGCCCCATGATGATCGCCCGTCTGGGGGACCGCCGCTATGCCGCCGAAGGCAGCCCCGCCGATTGCGTCCTGGCCGGGCTTTACGATGTGCTGGAAGGCGCGCGGCCCGATCTGGTGCTGTCGGGGGTAAACCGGGGCAACAATGCTGCGGAAAACACCCTCTATTCCGGCACCATCGGCGGCGCGCTTGAGGCGGCGCTGCAGGGCATTCCTGCGATTGCGCTGTCGCAATTCATGGGCCCGCAAACCGCCGATCTGGCCGATACTTTCCAAGCCTCGCGCCAGCATGGCGCAGCTACCGTGCGGGCGATCCTTGAGGCGGACCTCTGGCAGCCCGAAGCCGATTACCGGATCTTCTACAATGTGAACTTCCCCCCTGTCCCCGGTGCAAAGGTCAAGGGGACGCGCGTGGCCCCGCAGGGCTTCCGCCGCGAAACCTCTTTCTCGGCCGAGCCGCAGATTTCGCCCTCGGGGCGGCGCTTCCTCTGGATCAAGGGCGGCCCGCAGCATACGCCCACCGCGCCGGGCACCGATGCTGCGGTGAACCTTGACGGCTATATCTCGGTCACGCCCATGCGCGCCGATCTGACGGCGCATGACGTTCTGGCCGATCTGGCGGCGCGTCTGGCATGATGCAGGGCACGCCGGATCATCACGACGAGGGACCGGCCGAACGCAAGATGCGGTTTCTTTTTGCGCTGCGGTCGCGCGGGGTGACGGATGCCCGCGTGCTGACTGCGATGGAACGGATTGACCGGGGGCTTTTCGTGCGCGGCATCTTTGCCGACCGCGCCTATGAGGACATGCCGCTCCCCATCTCCTGCGGGCAGACGATCAGCCAGCCGTCGGTTGTGGGGTTGATGACGCAAGCGCTCAATGTGCAGCCGCGCGATGTCGTTCTCGAGATCGGGACCGGGTCTGGCTATCAGGCGGCAATCCTGTCGTTGCTGGCACGCCGGGTCTATACAATCGACCGCCACCGGCGCCTCGTGCGCGAAGCGGTGGAGCTGTTCCGCGACCTGAACCTGCCCAATATCACGGCCGTGGCCCGGGATGGCAGTTTCGGCTGGCCGGAACAGGCGCCCTTTGACCGCATCATCGTGACCGCCGCCGCCGAAGACCCGCCGGGGCCGCTGCTCGCGCAGCTGAAGCTTGGCGGGATCATGGTCCTGCCGGTCGGCCAATCCGATACGGTCCAGAGCCTGATCAAGGTCACCCGCACCGAACGCGGCTTTGACTACGAGGAACTCCGCCCGGTGCGCTTTGTCCCTCTGGTAGAAGGGCTTGCGTCGGATTAGTCTCCCGCGCACAATATTCAGCGTAACGCGACGCGACCCGGGGCCAACCGGGCAGGATCGAGGCCGAGCCATGCGACAGATTTCTCCCCTTTCCCTTCCCCGTCTTCTGGGCATGGGCAGCGCCCTGATGCTGCTTTCGGCCTGCGGGATGGGTGGTGGCAAGCCCTTTGACTGGGACTTCCGCCCCGGCGCCCTCTCGACCGCCGATGCCGCCCGTGGCGCCGCTGCCAGCCGCCCCACACCCGACGCACGCGGCGTGATCTCATACCCTGGCTATCAGGTCGCCGTGGCACGGCGCGGCGATACCGTCAGCAGCCTGGCCGCCCGCGTGGGCGTGGATCCGGGGGAATTGGCCCGCTACAACGCCATGCAGCCTGGCGGCACTCTGCGGGAAGGTGAGGTCATCGCCCTGCCACGCCGCGTGGCCGAGGCCGGAGGCGCCATGCCCACCGCCGCCCCCGGGGCCATCGTCGGCGCGCCGATCCGCGCCGGTGCCATCGACGTGACCTCGATCGCCGGTCAGGCCATCAACCGCGCCGCCCCCGGCATGCCCGCAGGGGCGACGGGTGCCACCACCTCGAAAACCCCGGGCGCTGCCCCTGCCGGCTGGCAGAAAGGCCCCGACGCGACGAGCCAGGCCCCCGGCGTGGAACCCGCCCGCCACCAGGTGCAGCGCGGCGAAACCGCCTTCACCATCGCGCGGGCCTACAATGTCTCGCCCAAGGATCTGGCCGACTGGAACGGGCTGGATGCCAATCTCTCGGTGCGCGAAGGGCAATATCTGCTGATCCCGGTGGTCGCGGCCGCCGCTGCACCCGCCGCCCCGGTGGCCGTCCCCATGGCAGAACCCGTGACCCTGCCGGGCAGCGGTTCGCCCACCCCCGTGCCGCCCTCGGCGGCCAAGCCGCTTCCGGCGCAGGATGAACCGCCGATTGCCGCCGCCCCGGCCCCCGCGACAACCAGCCCCACCGCCAAAGCGCCCGCCCCCGCGGCGGCACCTGCGCCCAGCAAACCCGTGGCCGACCTCGGCGCTACCCGCAGCGACAGTGGCGGCAAACTCGCCATGCCGGTGGGTGGCCAGATCATCCGCGGCTATTCCAAGGGCAAGAATGATGGCATCGACATCGGCGCCGCGGCCGGTACCAGCGTTGCCGCCGCAGGCGACGGCACTGTTGCCGCCATCACCAAGAATACCGAAGGCGTGCCGATCCTCGTGATCCGTCATGCCGACAACCTGCTCACCGTCTATGGCGGCATCGATGCGGTAAGCGTGGCCAAAGGCGCCACCGTCAAACGCGGCCAATCCATCGCCAAGGTCCGAAGCGGGAATCCGTCCTTCCTGCATTTCGAGGTTCGCAAGGGCTTTGATTCCGTCGATCCGACGAAATATCTGCAGTAAGGGCCACCGCCCCAACGTCAAAAGGCCGGGCATTTGCCCGGCCTTTTTCATGCCTCGATCCGTCATCCGCACCGCGGCAGCCGGTCCGGCGGGGGCTCGATGCCCCGGCCGGGCCGCCCCCGCCCGTCAGGAAATCCTTGCGCCGTAGCGGGCGGCGAGATCGGTAAAGAACTGCCAGGCCACCCGGCCCGACCGTCCACCCCGCGTGGCCTGCCATTCGATCGCCTCGGCGCGCAGCACCTCGGGCGCCACCGCCACGCCATGGGCCGCACAATAGCCCTCGATCATCGCCAGATATTCGTCCTGCGAACAGGGATGGAAGCCCAGCCACAGCCCGAAACGATCGGAAAGCGAAACCTTCTCCTCGACCGCCTCGCCGGGGTTGATCGCGGTCGAGCGTTCGTTTTCGATCATGTCGCGCGGCATCAGATGCCGCCGGTTCGACGTGGCATAAAGGATCACATTCTCGGGCCGCCCCTCGATCCCGCCATCCAGCACGGCCTTCAGGCTCTTGTAATGCTGGTCATCATGGCTGAACGACAGATCATCACAGAACAGCACAAACCGCGCAGGCGCGCCCCGCAACACGTTCAGCAGCCGCCCGACCGAAGGCAGATCCTCGCGGGCCAGCTCCACCAGCTTCAGGTCATGCCCTTCGACCCGCACGGCGGCATGGACCGCTTTCACCAGGCTCGATTTCCCCATGCCCCGCGCACCCCAGAGCAGCGCGTTATTCGCGGGCAGCCCCTTGGCGAAATGCAGCGTATTGGCAAGCAGCGTATCGCGCGAGCGGTTGATCCCCACCAGAAGCGACAGATCGACCCGCGCCACTTTTGCCACAGGCTCCAGCCGGTCGGGCGCCGTATGCCAGACGAAGGCCCCGGCCGATCCGACATCGGGTACCGGATGCGGCGGTGGGGCCAGCCGTTCAAGCGCCTCGGCGATCCGCTGAAGCGCCGCAAGAGGCAGCGTCTCACTCATGCTGCGTCCCCTTCATCCTCATCTTCATCCCACAGCCCCTCGGCCCGCAGACGCGCTTCGCGCTGCTTTTCGATCCGGCGGATCAGGATCACCGAGATCTCATACAAGGGATAGACCGCAGCAAAGAGGATAATCTGGCTCATCACATCGGGGGGGGTGGCCACAGCGGCCAGGATCAGGATCGCGACTACGGCATATTTGCGCATGGCCGACAGACCGGCAGCTGTGACGATCCCCGCCTTGCCCAAAAGCACCAGCAGGACCGGCAGCTGGAAGCACAGGCCGAAGGCCAGCACGAATTTCATCGTCAGGCCCAGATATTCCTGCGCCGACCCCTGAAACACGATCCCCGGAACATTCGGGTCTGCCGTGGCGCTGGCCGCGGCCTCGCCCCCGGCGGTCGCAGCCGCAGTTGCGACCTCGGGCCCGATCTGCTGAAAGCCCAGAAAGAACGCAAAGGCCATCGGCAGCACGACATAATAGGCAAAGGCCGCACCCAGCATGAACATGGCCGGCGAGGCGATCAGGAAAGGCAGCAGCGCATTCTTTTCCGACTTGTAGAGCCCGGGCGCCACAAAGCGCCACAGCTGGAACGCGATGACCGGAAAGGCCAGCACAAGGCCACCGAACAGCGCGATATTGATGGCAACGAAGAACCCTTCCTGCGGCGAGATCAGCTGCAACATGCAGTTCTGGCCGGTTGCGGCCAGGGCCTCGCAAATCGGATGCGACAGGAAGTTGAAGATCTGCATCGACAGCGGATAAACCGCAAACATCGCCACAATATAGGACAGCACCGCCCAGATCAGGCGGCGACGCAGCTCCGCAAGATGTTCGACCAGCGGCGCTGCGGTATCGTCGATCGTATCATCAGTCATCTCAGATCATTCCCCGGCCTTCTGCGCCGCAGGGGGCACGGCCGTCTTGTCAGAAGCCGCAGGTGCGGCGGGCGGCGTGGCCGCGACAGGGGCGGGCTTCGCCCCCGTTTCGGTCGCCAGCAGCAGGCTGTCCTCCAGATCGGCATCCGCCTCGATTTCGGCCGCGGTGGCTGCGGTCCGGGCACGTTCGGCGGCGGCGGCCGCCGCCTTGTCCATCGGGGTGGGGGTCTGGCTGGGCTTGGTCGGGTCCCAGCTTTCAAACTTGGCGGCAGCCCGATCCAGGGCATCAAGCCCCAGGCTCTTTTTCGACACGATGTCATTCATGTCGCGCCGCATCTCATCAAGACCGGTGGACTTCGCGGCATCGTTCATCGCCGACTGGAACTCGCGCCCCATGGCGCGCAGTTTGCCGGTAAAGCGTCCAAGCGTATGGAACATCCGCGGCAGGTCTTTCGGGCCCACCACGATCAGCGCAACGATCCCGATCAGGATCAGCTCGCTCCAGCCGATATCCAGCATTCCCTAACGCGCTCCGCTTGCCTGAGGGGGTCCGGCCCGGTGGCTCAGACCTTGTCCTTGTCGATGGTGGACGGGGTCACGTCCCGCGCGGTATCGGACGAGGCATTTTCGACCTCGGCGGCGCTGTCCTTCACGCCCTTCTTGAAGGCGGTGATGCCCTTGCCCACTTCGCCCATCAGATTGCTGATCTTCCCACGCCCGAACAGCACCAGCAGCACCACGGCGATGATGAGGATTTCAAGCGGCCCGAATCTTCCCATGTCAGTCTCCTATTGGATGCACCCGCATCCCGGTTCCCTTTCATTCCTGCCCCCACAGCCCGGCAGGCGCAGCAGAAAAACGCGTGACCGGGGCGGATTGCTGACAGGTATATGTCAGTTGCCCCCTGCCATACCGAACCGGCATGACAGAGGAGTTTCCCATGCCTGACACCCAAGACCTACCGCAGATCGCCGAGGCCAAGGCCCAAGCCACGCCCGCCCCCACCGCCGCCCTGGTGGCCGAGATCGTGCGCTTTCGTCTGAATGAAACCATTACGGAACAAACACTTGTTGATTTCGCCCGTGCGACCGGGCCGCTGGTGCGCGCCTGTCCCGGCTTTCTCGGGCGGCACTTGATGCGGGATTCGGATGGGGTCTGGACGGACCTTGTGCTGTGGGAAAACCTTGATGCGGCGCGAGCGGCGGCCCTTGCCGTGACAGCAGACCCGGCCTTCGCGCCCTTCATGGCGGCGCTCGATGTCAGCAGCATCGAGATGTCCCATCAGCCGGTTCTGTGGTCTTTGGACGGTTGACGCGACCCGCCGTTGGGGTGAGTCTGTGCGCCATGCGCCGCACAGACCGCCTCTTCGAACTGATCCAGCTTTTGCGTGACGGGCGCCTGCACCGCGCGTCAGAGCTTGCCGAACGGCTGGAGGTTTCGGTCCGCACGATCTGGCGCGACATGGCGACGCTCATGGCCTCGGGCCTGCCGGTCGAGGGTGAGCGCGGCGTAGGCTACATCCTGCGCGCCCCGATCACCCTGCCGCCGATGATCCTGACCTCCGAGGAAATGGAGGCGCTGCGTCTGGGCGTGCGGCTGGTGGCGGAAGGAGCCGACCCCGGTCTTGCCCGCGCCGCGCGCGGCCTGGCCGCCAAGATCGCCGCCGTCATGCCCGTGACCAGCGCCGAAGACCCCGATGACCTGTTCGTCTTTACCGGGGATGAGGCGACCCGCGCCGCACCCCACCTGCCCATCCTGCGCGCCGCGATCCGCGAGCGGCAGCGCGTCTCGATTACCTATATCGATGTCAACGGCGGCGAGAGCCACCGCGACATCCGCCCGCTACAGCTTGAATTCTGGGGCCGCATCTGGACGCTTGCCGCCTTTTGTGAGGCCCGCGGCGATTTTCGCAGCTTCCGGCTCGACCGGATCGTCTCGATCCACGAAACCGGTGAAACCTTCCCGCGCGAGACGGGCCGCGAACTGGCCGATTACAAGGCCCGCATCGCGACCGAGCTTATGCCGGAAATACGAAACAACGATCGCGCCGGATCATGAGCCAGAGAACCGTGCCCGGCTTGGGCAGGAATACCCCCGGTACCGCAGCAGTCAGCTTCTCGCCCGCATAATCCATCGAGAATTCGACAAGGCTTTCGCGCCCCAGAAAGCGCGACCGCACCACCGTGCCGCGCGCGGGCGTGCCGTCCATCGGCGTGGGGTTCGGGCCGCGCCCGCCGCGGTCAAAGTCGATCTTCAGATGCTGCGGTCGGATGATGATTTCGACCGGCGCGCCATCGGCATGGCCGGGCGTCAGGAATTCGCCGAAGGGGGTCAACGTCAGCGCCCCGCGCGAAACACCGCGGATCACATTGACATCGCTGAAGAAAGCGGCGGCGGCCTTATCGGCGGGGCTGTTGTAGATGTTGTAGGGCGACCCGCATTGCACGATCCGCCCGCCGCGCATCAGCGCGATCTCGTCAGCCATGCGCAGCGCCTCATCTGGTTCATGCGTCACCAGCAGAACGGCGGCGCCTTCTTCCTTCAGCACCTCAAGCGTGGTGTCGCGGATGCCGTCACGCAGTCGGTTGTCGAGGCCCGAAAACGGTTCATCCATCAGCATGATGCGCGGGCGCGGCGCCAGCGCCCGGGCCAGCGCCACGCGCTGCTGTTCGCCGCCCGAAAGCTCATGCGGGTGCTTGGCGCCATAGCCCGAGAGGTTCACCCGATCCAGCAGTTCACCCACCCGGCGGGACTTGGCCTCACGGTCGCCCCGCAGGCCAAAGGCCACGTTCTGGGCCACGGTCAGATGCGGAAAAAGTGCGAAGTCCTGAAACATCAAGCCCACGCCGCGCGCTTCGGGCGGCAGGCTCAGCCCCGGGCCGCAGACCTCGGCCCCGTCGATGCGGATATGGCCTGCATCCGGCGTATCCACCCCGGCGATCATCCGCAGTGTCGTGGATTTCCCGCAGCCCGACGGCCCCAGCAGGCAAGTCACCTGCCCCGCGGCAATGGTCAGTGACACCCCGTCCACCACCGGGCGCCCGCCGAAGGTGCGGCTCAGGGATTGCACCTCAAGCCGGGGCGGCGCAACGGCGGGAACGGAACTGAAGACAGGATGCGGCACGGCCCTACCCGAGAGATTTCATCGGAATTCTGCCTAGCAGGCCCCCCCGGCCGAGACAAGCCGCAGGCATCACAGCGTGGAATTGAAGGCCCCACCATCCACCAGCAGGTTCTGCCCCACGATGAAGGCCGCCTGCTGCGAACAGAGAAAGGCGCAAGCCGCGCCGAAATCGGCGGGCGATCCATAGCGACGGGCGGGAATGCCCGCCATCCGCTGCGCGCGGGCCGCCTCACGCGTGATGTTTTCGGCCTTCATCACCCCCGCATCCAAGGCCTCGGCCCGGTCGGTATCATGGATGCCCGGCAGCAGGTTGTTGATGATGACACCATGGGGCGCCACCTGCCGCGCTGTGCCCGCAACATAGCCCGTCAGCCCCGCCCGCGCGCTGTTCGACAGGCCCAGAACCCCAATCGGCGATTTGACCGAGGCCGAGGTGATATTGACCACCCGGCCCCAGCCGCGGTCGATCATGCCGGGCAGCAGCGCCTTCATCAACGCGATGGGCGTCAGCATATTGGCATCCAGCGCGCGGATGAAATCCTCGCGCTCCCAATCGGGCCAATGGCCGGGGGGCGGACCGCCGGCATTGGTGACAAGGATGTCCACCGCACCCGCTGCCGCCAGAACCTCGGCCCGGCCCTCGGGGCTGGTGATATCGGCGGCGACCGTGATCACGTCCACGCCAAAGCGGTCGCGCATCGCGGTGGCAGCGGCCTCAAGTGCCTCGGTCCCGCGCGCGTTCAGCACCAGATCAACGCCTGCCTCGGCCAATGCCTCGGCGCAGCCCCGGCCCAGCCCCTTGCTGCCCGCACAGACCAGCGCCCGCTTGCCCCGAATACCCAGATCCATGCCCCGCCCCCTTCGCGCATCATGATGATCCGAACCTAGCCCATGTCGGACCGGACGCAAGCCCGGCGCGTTTTGGCCCGAAAATTGCTGTATTCTTTCGATCAAATTCTGGATACAGCGGCGCGTGGACGACAGCTCCGCCGACGAAGGAGAAGGGCATCATGGCTTCCGCAGACGACCATCTGCCACCGGGACAGACCTGTCTCGTGTTTCCGGCCGATGCAATCTACGTGGCGCAGGGTGTCAATCTGGGCGAGTCTCTGGCTGGCCCCGAAGAGGTCTGCCCCGGCGACATCTATGAACTTGATCGCGGCGAAGGCCCGCTGCGCCTGATCGTGGCGCGGAGCAACGGCACCCAGCTTGTGGGGGCCCAGTCGCCCTTGGGCGCACCGGGCGACAGGGTCGATCTGCGCGCGCGCTACACGTTGATGGGCGATGATGGCAACCGGGTCGAGCTGCTGCTGCTGGAGCTTTCGGGCCGCGATGCAGGGCTTTACGCCCTGCCCCTGTCGCCGATCGGGGCGGGGATCGAATATCAGCTTTTGATGGTCGAAGAGGCGCCGGAAACTGCGGCCCTGTCAGCCCTGCTCTGCGTCAGTTTTGTGCGTGGCACGCTGATCACCATGGCCGATGGAACCCAGCGCAGCATCGAGGATTTGGTGATCGGTGATCGCGTGCTGACCCGCGATCACGGGCCACAGCCGGTGCGCTGGGTCGGCCATGCCACGCTGCGGGGTGTGGGCGCCTTTGCACCCGTCGTGATTACCGCGGGTGCGATGGGCAATGCGGGCGACCTGATCGTCAGCCAGCATCACCGCATGTTCCTGTATCAGCGTGATCGCGTGCCGGGCCTGCCCACCGCCGAACTGTTGGTCCAGGCACGGCATCTGGCCAATGGCGAAACTGTCTTCATCCGCGAGGGCGGCTTTGTCGATTACTTCAGCCTCGTCTTCGACCGGCATGAGATCGTCTATGCGGAAGGGATTCCCGCCGAAAGCCTGCTGGTGACAGAGGCCGTGCTGAACCGCCTTCCGGCCGAACTGTCGGAAGAGGTCAAGGCGCGCTTCCCCGGTCTGACCCAGCACCCGCATTTCGGAACCGCGACCAGCGCCCAGATGTTGGATATGCTGGAACCGGTGCTGCGCGCCCGTGTGCGGGGTAACCGCGCAGGCAGCTGATGCCCCACGACAGAATTTGCACAGGACTTGCCATGACCCGGCCTTTCGCCCTGCCCGCGCTTGCGGCTGTGATCTTTGCCTCTGCCGCCAATGCGCAAGAGCTGACCCCCGTCGCCGATCTGCCCGCGGCGGCGCTTGCGATCCTGTCGCAAGAGACCGCGCCGGAATTCTCGCTGGGTTGGGAGGGCGATCTGGATGATGACGGCGATGCCGACCTGCTTGCGCAAGCGGCCTATCCGGCCTCGGCAGAGGGTGGCAATGCCGCGATCCTGCGGCAGATGATCCTGCGGCGCGAGAATGACAGCTTTCAGCCTTGGCAAGAGATCGCCCTGCCCGACGGGATCAAATCTGCCCGGCGCGATGGCGCCTCGCTGGTGCTGACGCTGTACGCCTATCAGCCCGAAGATCCGCAGTGCTGCCCCAGCGGCGAAAGCGAGATGACCCTGCCGCTCGACTGACCCCGGACGCGCCCTTGGCATTGCGAAAATGCGCGGCGCGGGCTATGGGCTGGCCATGCTCGACAATCGCCCCACCCTCCCGCCTGAAATCGCCCGCCGTCGGACCTTCGCGATCATCGCGCACCCCGACGCCGGCAAGACCACGCTGACCGAAAAGTTCCTCCTGTTCGGGGGCGCCATCCAGATGGCCGGTCAGGTGCGTGCCAAGGGCGAGGCCCGCAGAACGCGGTCGGACTTCATCAAGATGGAGCAGGAGCGCGGGATTTCGGTCTCGGCCTCGGCCATGTCCTTTGATTTCCGCGAATACCGCTTCAATCTGGTGGATACGCCCGGCCACAGCGACTTTTCCGAAGATACCTACCGCACGCTGACGGCGGTGGATGCGGCGGTCATGGTGATCGACGGCGCCAAGGGTGTGGAAAGCCAGACCCGCAAGCTGTTCGAAGTGTGCCGTCTGCGCGACCTGCCCATCCTGACCTTCTGTAACAAGATGGACCGCGAGGCCCGTGACACCTTTGAAATCATTGACGAGATTCAGGAAAACCTCGCCATTGACGTGTCGCCCGCCAGCTGGCCCATCGGGTCTGGGCGCGATTTTCTGGGGTGCTATGACATCCTGAACGACCGGCTGGAACTAATGGACCGCGCCGACCGCAACCGCGTGGCCGAAACCATCCAGATCAACGGGCTGGATGATCCGAAACTGGCCGAACATGTCCCCGCGGACATGCTGGCCAAGCTGCGCGAAGAGCTGGAGATGGCGCGCGAACTGCTGCCCGCCTTCGACCGCGCGGCGCTGCTGAACGGATCGATGACGCCGATCTGGTTCGGTTCGGCCATCAACTCGTTCGGGGTCAAGGAACTGATGGACGGGATCGGCAAATTCGGCCCCGAACCGCAGCCGCAACCCGCCGCCGACCGCAAGGTCGCGCCCGAGGAACGGCCGGTGACGGGCTTCGTCTTCAAGGTGCAAGCCAATATGGACCCCAAGCACCGCGACCGTGTGGCCTTTGTGCGGCTTGCCTCCGGGCATTTTGAGCGCGGGATGAAGCTCACGCATGTGCGGTCGGGCAAGCCGATGGCCGTGTCGAACCCGGTTCTCTTCCTTGCCGCCGACCGCGAACTGGCGGAAGAGGCTTGGGCCGGCGATATTATCGGCATTCCGAACCATGGCCAGCTGCGGATCGGCGACGCCCTGACCGAGGGCGAAAAGCTGCGCTTCACCGGCATCCCCTCTTTCGCGCCGGAACTGCTGCAGGGTGTGCGCGCGGGCGATCCCATGAAGGCCAAGCATCTGGAAAAGGCGCTGATGCAATTTGCCGAGGAAGGCGCGGCCAAGGTCTTCAAGCCGATGATCGGGTCGGGCTTCATCGTTGGTGTGGTGGGTGCGCTGCAGTTTGACGTGCTGGCCAGCCGCATCGAGCAGGAATACGGCCTGCCCGTGCGGTTCGAACCCTCGCAATTCACCTCGGCCCGCTGGCTTTCGGGACCGAAGCTTGAAGTCGAGAAATTCATCAACATCAACAAGGGCCATATCGCCTATGACAATGACGGCGATACCGTTTACCTGACCCGTCTGCGCTGGGACATTGACCGCGTCGAACGCGACCACCCCGAGCTGAAGCTGACGGCGACCAAGGAAATGATGGTCTGACCCCGGTGGGGCGGCTTCTGTCGCCCTGCCCCTTGTCCTTGTCGGCAAAGCACGCAAGATTGCCTCGATGGTGAGTGTGGAGGTACGGATGCCTGCCCTGCGGGCCTTCCTGGTCGGAACCGCCAAGAACGAGGGGCCCTTCCTGCTGGAATGGGTGGCCCATCATCTTGAGGTCGGCTTTACCGACATCGTGCTCTATCAAAATGATTCGGATGACCTGACGCATGAAATGGCGTCGATCCTGCGCGATCTGGGGGTGATCCAATATTACATCAACCGCGCCCCGCGCGGCGGCCATCAGGTGCGCGCCTATACCCGTGCCGCCAACCTGCCGGAATATGCCGCGGCAGATTACGCCATGGCGCTCGATCTCGATGAATTCCTGATCATCAAGGTGGGCGACCACCGCCTGCCCGACCTGATCGCCGCCGCCCCGCCCTTTGACCAGATGCAAGTGAACTGGCGTCTCTTCGGGTCCAGCGGCAAGCGCCAGCAGAGCTTCCGGCTCCAGATGGAACGCTTCGTGATGGCGGATTACCTGATGGCCGACAACGCCCATTTCAACGCCTTCAAGGCGTTGTTCCGCCCCGCGCGTTACAGTCGGCCGGGCGTGCATCAACCCAAATTGCGCGAAGACGCCCCCACGCAGGTCCGCGTGACCAACGGGTCGGGCCTGCCCCCGGACGCCTACCAGATCCGCAACTACAACACGACCGATCCGGGTGGGCAGCGTCTGGCACAGGTCAACCATTACATCGTCCGCGATCTGGATACCTTTGTCGTCAAGACGCGCCGTGGTTCCGCCCATCAGGACGACCGCGAGGTCGGCGTGAAATACTGGGCGGTCCGTAACAGAAACTATGTCGAGGATCTGACTGCCCATGCCCAGGTTCCGCGTGTTGCCGCGCGCATCGCGGCGCTGGATGATCTGTCGGGCGGCAGGCTCAAACGTTTGCGGCGCCAATCCATTGCGCTGCACAAGGAAAAATTCGTCATCCTGATGGATGATCCGGAAACGCGCAAATTGCGCCGCGATTGCCAGAAGTTCGACGGCCTCGTTCCCCTTGTCGGCAGCTTCCAGGATTACCTTTGACCCTGCCAGACTTGACGGCGACGCCATTTTGGGCTAACGCCGATGCAGGTTGCAGGGCCGAATTGCCCCATAGACCACGACGCCGGGGCGCCCGGAACATTGCGTCCCTTCAAGACCTCTGCGGGCCGATCCCGCCGTGACAGGACGCTAATGACCAAATTCTCCGATCTCGCGCTCGATCCGCGTGTACTCCAGGCCGTTTCCGAAGCCGGCTATGAAACGCCGACGCCGATCCAGGCACAGGCCATCCCCCATGCCCTGCAGGGCCGCGACGTTCTGGGCATCGCCCAGACCGGCACCGGCAAAACGGCGAGCTTTTCGCTCCCGATGATCACCCTGCTGGGTCAGGGCCGCGCCCGCGCCCGGATGCCCCGCAGCCTCGTGCTGTGCCCCACGCGCGAACTGGCCGCGCAGGTGGCGGAAAACTTCGACACCTACGCCAAATACACCAAGCTGACGAAGGCTTTGCTTATCGGCGGTGTGGCCTTCGGCGAACAGGACAAGCTGATTGACCGCGGCGTTGACGTGCTGATCGCCACCCCCGGCCGCCTGCTCGACCATTTCGAACGTGGCAAGCTGCTGCTGACCGGCGTGCAGATCATGGTGGTGGACGAGGCCGACCGGATGCTCGACATGGGATTCATCCCCGATATCGAACGCATCTTCAGCCTGACGCCCTTCACCCGTCAGACCTTCTTCTTCTCGGCCACCATGGCACCCGAGATCGAGCGGATCACCAAGACCTTCCTCTCGAACCCCGCCAAGATCGAAGTGGCCCGCCAATCGACCACCTCGGAAACCATCGAACAGGCGCTGGTGCAGTTCACGCCCTCGCGCAAAGACCGCTCTTTCGCGGAAAAGCGCGCCGTGCTGCGCGCCCTGATCCGTGCCGAGGGTGAAAGCTGCACCAACGCCATCATCTTCTGCAACCGCAAGATGGATGTGGATGTGGTGGCGAAGTCGCTGAAATCGCACGGTTTCAACGCAGCCCCGATTCACGGTGATCTGGATCAGTCGCAGCGGATGAAAACGCTCGACGGGTTCCGCGATGGGTCGCTCCAGCTTCTCGTTGCCTCGGATGTGGCGGCGCGCGGGCTGGACATTCCTTCGGTCAGCCATGTGTTCAACTTCGACCTGCCCTCGCACCCCGAGGATTACGTCCACCGCATCGGCCGCACCGGCCGCGCCGGGCGCAAGGGCAAGGCTTTCTCGATTTCGACCCCGTCGGATGAGAAATACCTGACCAATATCGAAAACCTCGTGAAGCAGGAAATTCCGCGCGGTTCGCTGCCCGCTGATTTCGCCCTGCCCGAGCCGCGGGAACGCAGCGACCGCCGCGATGATCGCCGGGACGACCGTGGCCCCAAAGGCCGTGGCCCGAAAACCCCGCGTGATGCCGCTGAAGCCCCGCGCGAGGAACGCCGCGAGGAGCGTCGCGAGGATCGCCGTCAGCCTGCCCCGGCCGCCGTCGCACCGGCTGTCCCGGTGCATCACCACGGCACCGCCGCCCATACCCATCACCACCGGGAAGAGCGTCGTGATGACCGCCGCAACGATCGCCGCAATGACCGCGATGACCGCGTCGTCGGCATGGGCGATCACGTGCCGGACTTTATCCTGCGGAGCTTCAAGCTGCCCGAGCGGGCCGTGACCGAAGATCCGGAACCGGCCCCAGAGCCGATGGTCCGCGAACAGGCCGACGCAGAATAAGAAAAAGGGGCGCAAATTGCGCCCCTTTTTCATTGTTACTGCAGGCCTGCCAAGGCCGGGTCACTCCGTCGCAAGACGGCTGACCACGACCGTAACCTCGGGCTTTTTGCCAATCTCTTCGACCGCAACCTGACGGACGACACGGCGAATCGCCTCATCCATCTTGTCGTCGTCGCGCATCACCTTGGCGGGCGCTGTTTCCAGGAACTCGGTCAGCTCGGTCTCCATCAGATCGGCCAGCCCCTGCCCGCGCTTGCCCACCTCCGGCAGACCGGACAGCTCCACCCAGGCCTCGCCCAGCGGATCATCGTTTTCATCGAGGATTACGTTGACCATCGCGTGGCCATTCAGCGCCAGCCGGATACGGTCGCGCACGACCCCGTCCATCGCACCGATCAGCACCGAGCCATCCAGATAAAGCCGCCCGGTTTCGATATATTCGACCACCTCGGGGGCATCGCCGCTCAGATCGACCATCATGCCATTGGTGACGATCTCGCCGGGGATGCCGCGCTGTTCGCCCAGTTTCACATGCTCGCGCAGGTGGCGGTGTTCACCATGCATGGGGATCAGCATCTGGGGCTTCACGATCTCATGCATCTGCTCCAGATCGGGGCGGTTGGCATGGCCCGACACGTGGTAGCGGCCGCCGGTATCATCGACGACATCCACGCCCATTTCCGAAAACGAGTTCATGATCCGCAGCACGCCGCGTTCATTGCCCGGAATGGTCTTCGAGGAAAAGAGGAAGGTATCGCCCTCTTTCAGCTCCAGCCCGAGGTATTTCCCCCGCGACAGCTGCGCCGTGGCCGCGCGCCGTTCGCCCTGGCTGCCGGTCACGATCAGCATCAGGTTCTGACGCGAGACTTCGGTGGCATGTTCCGACGGGATGATCGGCGGGAAATCGGTCAGAACGCCGGTTTCCTGCGCGACTTTCACCATGCGCTGCATCGCGCGGCCCAACAGACAGACCGACCGGCCCGCCGCGCGCCCGGCCTCGGCCAGCGTTTTCAGACGGGCCACGTTCGAGGCAAAAGTCGTCGCCACCACAAGCCCGCCAGCATTGGCAATCAGCCCGTGGATCGGATCGGCCAGCGTCGCCTCGGACCGGCCCGGCAGCGGCGAAAAGACGTTGGTCGAATCGCACATCAGCGCCTTGACCGGCGTCTCGGCGGCGATTTCGCGGAACAGCGCCTCATTCCAGCCTTCGCCCACGATGGGCGACGGGTCGAGCTTGAAGTCCCCCGAATGCAGGATGCGCCCCGCGGGCGTGTCGATGATCAGCGCGGCGCTTTCCGGGATGGAATGGGCCACCGGCACGAATTGCACGCGGAAGGGCCCGGCCTCGACCACCGCTGGGCGCGCCTCGACAGTGTGGATCACATCCGTCGGCAGCCCCGCCTCGTCGAACTTGAGCCGCCCAATGGCCGCCGTAAAACGACGGGCATAGACGCGTTTCTTCAGCTTGGGCCACAGATGCCCCAACGCGCCGATATGGTCTTCATGCGCGTGCGTGATGAAGATCGCCTCGATCCGGTCAGCCCGCTCTTCCAGCCAGCTGACATCGGCCATGATGACATCCACACCCGGCGCCGTGTCCATATCGGGGAAAGTCACCCCCAGATCGACCACGATCAGACGTTCCCGATCCTCGGGGCCGTAGCCGTAGACATAGGTGTTCATCCCGATTTCGCCGGCGCCGCCAAGGGGCAGATAGATCAGGCGGTTCGTGCTCATGCGGTTTCCAGTTCCTTGTTGTAGCGATGGATCAGCACCAGACCATGCATGGTCAGATCATCTTCCACCGAGTCAAATAGTTCTGTTCCCTGTTGGAACAACGGGGCCAGCCCCCCGGTGGCGATCACTTTCATCGGGCGCTCACGCTCGGCCCGGATCTGCCGCACGATGCCCTCGACAAGGCCGATATACCCCCAATACACGCCCGACTGCATACAAGCCACCGTATTCGTGCCAATCGCACTTGCGGGCCGGGTGACATCCACATGCGGCAGCGCAGCTGCCGCCATATGCAGCGCCTCAAGGCTGAGGTTGACGCCGGGCGCGATGACGCCGCCGATATAGGCCCCGTCGAGGTCCACCACGTCAAAGGTTGTCGCCGTGCCGAAATCCACCACCACCAGATCACCACCATGCCGGTCAAACCCCGCGACGGTGTTGACCAAACGGTCCGGCCCGACGGTGGTTCCCTGATCGACGCGGGGCGCCACGGGCAGCTCGCATCCGGGCTTGCCCACTACCAGCGGGCGACAATCGAAATAGCGGTTGCAGAGGATGCGGAGGTTAAAGACCACCCGCGGCACCGTCGAAGAGATGATCGCCTCGGTGATCTGTGCCTCGGTCTTGGTGAGCATCATCAGCGAAGACAGCCAGACGAAATATTCATCCGCCGTTCGTTTGTGATCGGTCGCAATGCGCCAAGTGGCGGCAAAGCGGCTGCCATCCCAGATGGAAAACACGGTGTTGGTATTGCCGCAGTCGATGGCAAGAAGCATCACACGCCCCTGTCAGAAAAAGACCTCGGCCGCCGGGATCGCCTCGCGCCGGCCGTCGATGTTCAGAACCAGCGCACCGGTTTCGTCGATGGTTTCAAAGATACCGTGCCGTTCGGTGGTGCCGGTGCGGGCGCGGATGCGTTCTCCCAGCCGTGCGGCCCGGTCAAGCCATGCGGCGCGCAGGGGGGCAAAACCCTCGGCCTGAAAGCGCGCCTCCCATGCAGCAAAAGCTGCGGCCAGATGCGTGAGGAAACGCTCAGGCGTGATACGCAGGCCGGTCTCACCCAGCAGACTGACGGGCGTCACTGCCCCCGGTTCGACAAGCTCTGCCGGGGGCGCGCCGATCAGGTTGACGCCGATACCGATCACCAGATGGTTGATGCGCGCACCCGAGCCGACGCTTTCCAGCAGGATCCCCGCCAGCTTGCCGCCGTTCAGCAGCACGTCATTGGGCCATTTCAACGCGAAGGCCTGCGGCAGACCCGTCAGCCCGACACAAGCGTCATGCAGCGCCAGCGCGGCCGCAAAGCTCCGCAACGCCACCTGATCGGGGGCACCTTCGGGCTTCATCACCAGCGATCCGTAGAAATTGCCCCGCGGGCTTTGCCAAGGGCGGCCACGGCGGCCACGACCGGCCGTCTGCTCCCCCGCAATGACCCACGCCGGACCTGTCAGGCCCGGCGCGAGGGATGCCGCATAGGCATTGGTGCTGTCGACCGAGGCAAGGGCGTGGCGGGCCACGCCCTCGGGCCAGAGCGGATCAGCGGACAAGAGCTTCCGCCGCGACCGCAGCCGCGCCTTCGATGCCGAACATCTGCACCGCCGCGCCTGCCGCCACGAAGGCGACCATGGCCACGAAGATCACCCATTGCACGGCCGCCATGCGGCTGACCACGCCCTCAGCCTCTTGGCCGAAGTACATGAAATAGACGATGCGGAGGTAGTAGAAGGCCCCGATCACCGACGCGACGACCCCGGCGATGGCAAGCCAGGTCAGACCCGCCTGCACCGCCGCCGTCAGCACCGCGTATTTCGCGAAGAAGCCCAGGAACGGCGGCACACCGGCCAGCGAGAACATCAGCACCAGCACGGCCATGGCCTTCAGCGGCTCTTTCCGCGACAGCTGGTTCAGCGCGGCAATGTCGGTGACCGGCTTGCCGTCACGCTCCAGCGACAGGATGAAGCCGAAGGACGCGATGTTCATGGCCACGTAAATCGCCATGTAGATCAGCATCGACTGCACACCGGCCGCCGTGCCCGACGCCAGACCAAGCAGGGCATAGCCCATATGCGCGATCGACGAATAGGCCATCAGGCGCTTGATGTCTTTCTGGCCAATCGCGGCAACGGCGCCCACGAACATCGAGAGCAGCGCCATCACGGCAACCACCTGCTGCCAATCCTTGACCGCCGCGCCAAAGGCGTCATGCGCCAGACGGGCGAACAGCGCCATCGCCGCAACTTTGGGCGCCGTCGCGAAGAAGGCGGTCACCGGGGTGGGCGAGCCTTCGTAGACGTCCGGCGTCCACATGTGGAAGGGGGCGGCCGAAACCTTGAACGCCAGCGCCGACAGCATGAACACCAGACCGAACAGCAGACCCAGCGGCATACCATGGCCCAGCGTCGAGATGATGCCCGAGAACAGCGTGGTGCCCGCATAACCATAGGTCAGCGACGCCCCGTAGAGCAGCAGACCCGAAGACATCGACCCCAGCACGAAATACTTGAGACCGGCTTCGGTCGACTTGGCGCTGTCGCGACGGATCGAGGCGACCACGTAAAGCGCCAGCGACTGCAGCTCCAGCCCGACGTAAAGCGCCATCAGGTCGCCCGCCGAAACCATCATCATCATGCCGACCGTCGCCAGTGCCACGAGGATGGGGTATTCAAACCGCGCCAGACCGCGACGGGCCATGTAGTCCTGGCTCATAACCAGCACGGCTGCAGCGGAAAGAAGCACGGTGACTTTCGCGAAACGGGCGAAGGGGTCATCGTTGAACATGCCGCCAAAGGCGGTCCGCGCGCCCTGCCCGTTCAGGCCGATCCAGACCGCCAGCGCCACGAGAACCGCAGCAGTGGCCCAGGTCAGGATGCCGGTGGCCTTGTCCTTCGAGGTGTAGACGCCGAAGAGCAGCGCCGCCATCGCATAGAGCGAAAGCACGACCTCGGGCAGGATGATGTTGAAATCGGTGCCGGTCATGTCTCAGCCCTCAGTGCGAAGCTGCTTCGGCCACGTCGGAAGACGCAGGCAGCGCAGCGTGATAGTCGGTAACCAGCGCCTCGACCGAGGGACCGATGATATCGGTCACCAGCGACGGGTAGACGCCGAGGAGAAGGGTCATCACCACGAGCGGCGCGAAGATCAGACGCTCGCGCAGGTCCATGTCGGTGATCGACTTCAGCGCCTCTTTCACCAGATCGCCAAAGACGACCCGACGGTAGAGGTAGAGCGCATAGGCCGCCGAGAAGATGACGCCCGAGGTCGCAACCGCGGCCACCCAGGTGTTCACTTGGAAGATGCCCATCAGCGTCAGGAATTCGCCGATGAACCCCGAGGTGCCCGGCAGGCCCACGTTCGCCATGGTGAAGAACATGAAGATCAGCGCATAGGCCGGCATTCGGATGACCAGACCGCCATAGGCGTCGATCTCACGGGTATGCATACGGTCATAGATCACGCCGACGCAGAGGAAGAGCGCGCCCGAGATGAAGCCGTGCGACAGCATCTGGAAGATTGCGCCGTCAATGCCCTGCTGGTTCACCGCGAAGATGCCCATGGTGACATAGCCCATATGGGCCACCGACGAATAGGCGATCAGCTTCTTCATGTCGGCCTGCGCCATGGCGACCAGCGAAGTATAGACGATGGCAATCGCCGACATCCACAGCACGAGGTCAGACATGACATCCGCCCCCACCGGGAACATCGGCAGCGAGAAGCGCAGGAACCCGTAGCCGCCCATCTTCAGCAGGATCGCAGCCAGCACGACCGAACCGGCCGTCGGCGCCTGCACGTGGGCATCGGGCAGCCAGGTATGCACCGGCCACATCGGCATCTTCACCGCGAAGCTGGCGAAGAAGGCAAGGAACAGCAGCGTCTGCAGACCACCCATAATGTGGAACCCGCCGAGCGACAGCGTTTCCGACGCAAAGGTGTGGTCCATCAGGGTGACGATATCGGTGGTGCCCGCATCGACATACATCAGGATCATTGCCACCAGCATCAGCACCGAGCCGAGGAAGGTGTAGAGGAAGAACTTGAACGAGGCGTAGATGCGATCCTTGCCGCCCCAAATCCCGATGATCAGGAACATGGGGATCAGGCCCGCTTCGAAGAACACATAGAACAGCACCAGATCCAGCGCGCAGAACACGCCGAGCATCAGCGTTTCCAGCAGCAGGAAGGCAATCATGTATTCCTTGACGCGATGCTCCACGCTCCAGCAGGCGGCGATGGTGACCGGCATGAGGAAGGTGGTCAGCATCACGAACAGCACGGAAATGCCGTCGACGCCCATCTTGTAGCGCAGGCCCATGATCCAGGCATGGTCCTCGACGAACTGCATGCCGGTATTGGCCGGGTCGAACCCAGACAACACGAAAAGAGACACCAGGAACGTGAAGCCCGTGGCAAACAGCGCGACCCATTTGGCGTTGCGCTGCGCCGCTGCATCATCGCCCCGGAGGAACAGCGCGAGGATCGCGGCTGCGACCGCCGGGATGAAGGTGATGATGGAAAGGAGGTTTTCCATTAGTGCGCGCCCCCCGAGAGCGACATCCAGGTGATCAGGGCGGCGATGCCCAGAACCATGGCGAAAGCGTAGTGGAAGATGTAGCCGGACTGCATCCGGTTGACGAAGCGGGTGACCATCGGGATGAGGCCCATGGCCACGCCGTTGATCGTACCGTCAATCACCGCGCCATCGCCCTTCTTCCACAGCACCAGGCCCAGCCAGCGCGCAGGCGTGACGAAGACGGCGTTGTAAAGCTCATCGAAGTACCACTTGTTCAGCAGGAATTCGTAAAGCGGGCGCTGCGTGGCGGCCAGACGCTTCGGCAGGCCGGGGTTCTTGATGTAGAACAGCCAGGCGGTGAACAGGCCGATCAGCATGGCGACGAAGGGGGAAACCTTGACCCAGGTCGGCACGGCATGCGCCTCGTGGATCATGTGGTTGTCGGCACCGAGGTAGATGGCCCCTTTCGGCGCGACAGCCGCGGCATGGCCTTCGGTGGCAACGGGGGCCGCATGACCTTCAGTTGCTTCCGTCGCGGCGGGGGCGGCATGGCCCTCGGCCTCGGCCGTGGCGCCATGGCCTTCGGTCGCATGGGCGGCCGGTTCCATCCCGAACCAGTTCCGCATCGCAACCTCATCCCCGAAGAAGACGTTGTACCACAGCATCCCCGAGAAGATCGCGCCCATTGCAAGCACACCGAGCGGGATCAGCATGACAGCCGGGCTCTCATGCGGTTCGTGGTGGCCGTGGCCGTGGTCATCATGCCCATGGGCATCATGGCCGTGATGGTGATCGTCATGCCCATGCGCCTTCGCGCGGCTTTCGCCGAAGAAGGTCAGGAACATCAGGCGCCACGAATAGAACGAGGTGAAGCATGCGGCGACAACCAGCAGCCAGAAGGCATACTGCGAACCGACATAGGCGCTTTCGATCACGGCGTCTTTCGACAGGAAGCCCGCGAAACCGAAATGCGTCAGCGGAATGCCCACACCGGTGATGGCCAGCGTCCCGATCATCATCGCCCAGAAGGTCAGCGGGATCTTCTTCCGCAGGCCGCCATAGTTCCGCATGTCCTGTTCGTGATGCGTTGCATGGATCACCGAACCGGCGCCGAGGAACAGCATCGCCTTGAAGAAGGCATGCGTGAAGAGGTGGAACATCGCGACCGAATAGACGCCCACGCCCGCGGCCACGAACATGTAGCCCAGCTGCGAACAGGTCGAATAGGCGATCACGCGTTTGATGTCATTCTGCACCAGACCCACGGTCGCGGCGAAGAAGGCAGTCGTTGCGCCCAGCACGGTGATGAAGGCCGTGGCCTGCGGCGCAAATTCATACAGCGGCGACATGCGGCAGACGAGGAAGACGCCCGCGGTCACCATGGTTGCCGCGTGGATCAGCGCCGACACCGGGGTCGGGCCTTCCATCGCGTCGGGCAGCCAGGTGTGCAGACCCAGCTGCGCCGATTTCCCCATCGCACCGATGAAGAGCAGCACGCCGATCAGGTTGGCCGCGTTCCATTCCGTCCAGAGGAAGGTCAGATTGGTTTCCGCCAGCGCCGGCGCCGCCGCAAATACGTCATCGAAACGGATCGAATCCGTCAGGAAGAACAGGCCGAAGATCCCCAGCGCAAAGCCGAAGTCACCCACGCGGTTCACGATGAAAGCCTTCATCGCAGCCGCATTGGCCGAAGGCTTGCGGTAGTAGAAGCCGATCAGCAGATAGGAGGCTACGCCCACGCCTTCCCAGCCGAAGAACATCTGCACCAGGTTGTCCGAGGTGACGAGCATCAGCATCGCGAAGGTGAAGAACGACAGATAGGCGAAGAAGCGCGCCTTGTAGGCCTCGCCCTCATGCCAGTTGTCGTCATGGGCCATGTAGCCGAAGGAGTAGAGGTGCACGAGCGCCGAGACCGAGTTCACCACGACCAGCATGATCGCGGTCAGACGGTCGAGCCGGATGCCCCACTCGGTCGAGAGCGCGCCGGATTCGATCCAGCGCAGCAGCGTGATATGCTGGGTTTCCCCGTCAAAGCCCAGGAAGATGGTCCAGGACAGCGCGGCCGCAAGGAAGATCAATGCGGTGGCGACAACCTGGCCGGCTTTCTCGCCGATCAGCCGCCAGCCGAAGCCGCAGATCAGGGCCCCGACAAGGGGGGCAAGAAGAATGATCGTGGCCATGGATCCTTAGCCTTTCATCACGTTGGCGTCTTCGACGTCGATGGTGCCGCGGGTCCGGAAGAAGCTTACCAGGATCGCAAGACCGATCGCCGCCTCAGCGGCGGCCACGGTCAGCACGAACATGGTGAAGACCTGCCCGACCAGATCGCCGAGGAACGACGAGAAGGCGACGAGGTTGATGTTCACCGAAAGAAGCATGAGTTCGATCGACATGAGGATGACGATCACGTTCTTCCGGTTGAGGAAGATGCCGAAGATGCCAATGACGAACAGCGCAGCCGCCACCGTCAGGTAATGTTCCAGTCCTACCATTCTCGTCCCTCCGGGTCCGACGCCCGATTTGTTCCTGTGCGGCCCTGCCGCCGCGGGGCGGGTGGGCCCGCCGCCGCATTGGGCGGGTTGGTCCCGCCCGGTCTGTTTCAGAGCCCCTGCCCCGGCTTCACGTCTTTCAGTTCCATCGCCTTGGCCGGGTCGCGCCACATCTGGTGCAGCACGTTCTGGCGCTTGACATCCTTGCGGTGGCGCAGCGTCAGCACGATCGCGCCGATCATCGCCACCAGCAGAACCAGACCCGATGCCTGGAAGAGGTAGATGTACTTGTCATAGATCAGCAGGCCGAGCGCCTTGGTGTTCTCCACCTCGGTGATCGCGGGCGTCACCGCCTGACGCAGACCCAGCGCGCCGTCCGCTTGCTGCCAGGCGGCATAGGCCATGCCGAATTGCAGGATGATGATGACCCCGACCAGCAGCGCCAGCGGCATGGTGCGCGCCATTTCGCCCTTCAGCTCGGCAAAATCGACGTCAAGCATCATGACCACGAAGAGGAACAGCACCGCCACCGCGCCGACATAGACGATGATCAGCAGCATGGCGACGAATTCTGCCCCCAGCAGCACGAACAGCCCGGCCGACGACAGGAAGGCCAGGATCAGCCAGAGAACAGAATGCACGGGGTTGCGCGATACGGTGACCATGAGGCCCGCCGCCACCGTCACCACGGCGAAGCAATAGAAGGCAATATCCGCAACGCTCATGCGTCTTTCTCCTCGGTTTCCGCAAAAACCGCCTGAGCCATCTCAAGCGCCTTCTGCATGGCGGGCAAACCGCCGAACATGCTCATCTGCCAGATCACTTCCGCAATCTCGCGTTTGGTCGCCCCGGCTTCGAGCGCGTGGCGGATCGTCAGCTTCAGCTGCGCCTCCGCATGGGCACCCAGAACCGTCAGCGCCGCGATGGTGACCAGAAGCCGAGTCTTGGCATCCAGCCCCTCGCGGTTGAAGGTCTTTCCGAACCACATCTCCATCATGTCTTTCGTCATGGTGGGGATGAAGTTTTCGAGGCCCTTCGCCGAGAAACCTTCCAGAGAGGGGTTGAAGGCGCGGACCATATCCTGGCCCTGCTCCATCATATTCTTGAAAAGCTTGGCGAAATCCTCGGTCATGGCCGCTTACCGATAGGGCGCGTCAAGTTCAAGGTTCCGCGCGATCTCGGCTTCCCAGCGGGCGCCGTTCGAAAGCAGCTTTTCCTTGGTGTAATACAGCTCTTCGCGGGTCTCGGTCGAAAACTCGAAGTTCGGCCCCTCGACGATGGCATCCACCGGGCAGGCTTCCTGACAGAAGCCGCAGTAGATGCATTTCGTCATGTCGATGTCATAGCGCGTCGTGCGGCGGCTGCCGTCTTCGCGCGGTTCGGCATCGATGGTGATGGCCTGGGCCGGGCAGACCGCCTCGCAGAGTTTGCAGGCGATGCAACGCTCTTCCCCGTTGGGATAGCGGCGCAGCGCATGCTCACCCCGGAACCGCGGTGACAGCGGGCCTTTTTCATGCGGGTAGTTCAGCGTTGCCTTGGGCGCAAAGAAGTAGCGCAGCCCAAGGCCGAAGCCCTTGATGAAGTCCACGAGCAGGAAATACTTCGCGGCGCGGTTGAAGTCGATTGCGCGAGTTTCGCCCATTTCAGCCCCCGATGGTCCAGCGTGCCCACAGGCCGCCGAGCACTTCGTATTTTGCAAGGAATGCCACGATCACGACCCAAGCGAGCGACAGCGGCAGGAACACTTTCCAACCGATCCGCATCAGCTGGTCATAGCGGTAGCGCGGCACGATGGCCTTCACCATGGCGAACATGAAGAAGAAGAAGGCCATCTTGGCGACCATCCACCACGGGCCATCCGCCAGACCCGGGATCGGCGATAGCCAGCCCCCGAAGAACAGCAGCGAGATCAGCGCGCACATCAGGAAGATGGCGATATATTCGCCGGCCATGAACAGCAGGAACGGGGTCGAGCTGTATTCAACCTGATACCCGGCCACGAGTTCCGACTCCGCTTCGGGAAGGTCAAAGGGCGGACGGTTGGTTTCGGCCAGCGCCGAGATGAAGAACAGCGCGACCATCGGCAAGTGCGGCAGCCAGTACCAGCCCAGCAGACCCCAGCCATTATCCTGCGCGCGCACGATATCGCCAAAGTTCATCGACCCGGTCGAGATGATGATCCCGATGATGATCAGACCCAGCGACACCTCGTACGAGATCATCTGCGCGGCAGAGCGCAGCGAGCCCAGGAACGGGTATTTCGAGTTCGACGCCCAGCCCCCCATGATCACGCCGTAAACCTCGAGCGAGGAGATGGCGAAGACATAAAGGATAGCCACGTTGATATCGGCCAGAACCCAGCCGTCATTGAACGGCACCACCGCCCAGGCGATCATCGCCAGAACGAAGGACAGCATAGGCGCAAGGAAGAACACCGGACGGTCTGCACCCGCCGGAATCACAACCTCTTTCACCACGTATTTGAGCGCATCCGCCACGGATTGCAGCAGCCCGAAGGCACCGACCACGTTCGGACCACGCCGCATCTGGACAGCAGCCCAGATCTTGCGGTCGCCGTAGACGAGGAACAGCAGCGAGATCATCACGAAGGCGATGACCAGAAGACTTTGCGCCGCGATCAGCAGCGCCGTCCCCAGCCCGGTTTGCAGAAATTCAGCCATTTTGCCTTTGGTCCCTCAGCCCAAATTCTCGTTCTTCATACCGTCGGTATCCCCAGTTCGCCACAGTCGCGCACCATGACTTCGGCGTCGATCGTCCGCAGCCCCCGGGGCAGCGCGGCGGAAATGGTGTAAACCGCATCCCCGCGCCAAGTATTTCCTGTCCGTCCCACGGTGGTCCGGACATGGCGCGCAAACCCGAACCCCCGGATCAGCGCATATTGGGCCGCCGCACAGCGCGCATAGGCCTCGACATCGGTCGTATTCCGCGCGTTCGTCATCTCGACGCGGAAATTCACCAGATCACCGTCCAGAAGGATCGTCTCGATCCCCTTGTAGGCGGCCGCTTCCGGCGTTTTGCTTTGAACCTCGCCCCCTGTGCAACCCGAAAGCATCACGAAAGCAATGCCAAAGGTCAAAATCAGGGCGCGCGGCCACATTCCTTCACTCCGCCGCCAGCGGGGCCTGTGCGCGGCCGTGGGCCATCGCGGACAGTTCCCCCATCAGCGCCGAGGCGCGGGCGATCGGGTTGGTCAGGTAATAGTCGGTCACCGCAAGGCCGAAAGCCGCATTGCCCAGCTGGGCGCGCGGCAGCGCGGTCCAGCCGTTGTCGGCGACTTCGTCGATCCGGCCCAGGTGCGGATGGGCGGCAACAATGCGCGCGCGCAGCTGCGCGAGGCTATCCCAAGCGAAGGTGGCGCCGATTTCCGCCGAGAGCGCCCGCAGGATGGCCCAGTTTTCCTTGGCCTCGCCCGGCGCAAAGCCCGCGCGCAGTGCAAGCTGCGGACGACCTTCGGTATTCACGAACAGGCCATTTTCTTCGGTATAGGCCGCACCCGGCAGGATCACGTCGGCACGATGTGCGCCGCGGTCGCCATGGCTGCCCTGGTAGATCACGAAGGCACCGGCATCGATGTCCACCTCGTCAGCGCCAAGGTTGTAGATCACCTCGGCCCCATCGGTCGCGGGTTTCAGGCCACCCTCGGTCGTGCAACCGATATCCATCGCACCCACGCGGCTGGCAGCGGTGTGCAGCACCAGAAGGCGCGCGCCGGTCGCTTCACACAGCGCCTGCGCCTCGGCCAGAACGGCGGCGCCGTCGGCGTCGCGCAGCGCGCCCTGCCCCACGATGACCACGCCACCCTGATCGGCCTTGGCCCCGGCAACCAGCGCCTGCAGCGCCTGACGGTCGGTGCCCAGATGGGCCACGTCATAGGTCAGATCCACGGCCTGACCGATCAGCGACACTTGCGCGCCATGCGCCCAGGCCTTGCGGATACGGGCATTCAGCACCGGCGCCTCGGTGCGCGGGTTGGTCCCGATCAGCACGATGACCTTGGCCTGATCGATATCCTCGATCACGGCATTGCCGACATAGGCCGAACGGTTGCCCGCGGGCAGCTTGGCGCCATCGACGCGGCATTCCACCGTGCCACCCAGCGATTCCACCAGCGTTTTCAGCGAATAGGCCGCTTCCACGGGAACCAGATCGCCGATCAGGCCGGTCACTTTCTTGCCCTTCATCGCGGCGGCGGCCACGGCCAGCGCCTCGCCCCAGCCTGCTTTCCGCAGGCGGCCATTTTCCCGGATGTAAGGGGTGTCAAGCCGTTGACGACGCAGGCCATCCCAGATGAAGCGGGATTTGTCGCTCAGCCATTCCTCGTTCACGCCGTCATGGTTGCGCGGCACGATACGCATCACTTCGCGGCCCTTGGTGTCGATGCGGATGTTCGACCCGAGCGCATCCATCACGTCGATGGATTCAGTCTTGGTCAGCTCCCACGGACGGGCGGTGAAGGCATAGGGCTTAGAGGTCAGCGCGCCAACCGGGCACAGGTCGATGATATTGCCCTGCAGGTTCGAATCCAGCGTCAGGTTCAGATAGCTGGTGATCTCGCTATCCTCGCCGCGGCCGGTCTGGCCCATCTGGGTGATGCCCGCGACCTCGGTCGTGAAGCGCACGCAGCGGGTGCAGCTGATGCAGCGGGTCATCTCGGTCTTGACCAGCGGACCGAGGTTCAGGTTTTCGGAGGCGCGCTTCGGCTCGCGGTAGCGGCTGAAATCCACGCCATAGGCCATGGCCTGATCCTGCAGGTCGCATTCGCCGCCCTGGTCGCAGATCGGGCAATCGAGCGGGTGGTTGATGAGCAGGAACTCCATCACCCCTTCGCGGGCCTTCTTCACCATGGGCGAATTGGTCTTGACGACCGGCGGTTCACCGTTCGGGCCGGGGCGCAGGTCGCGCACCTGCATGGCGCAGCTGGCGGCAGGCTTCGGCGGGCCGCCGACGACCTCGACCAGACACATCCGGCAGTTGCCCGCGATCGACAGACGCTCGTGATAGCAGAAGCGCGGGATTTCGATCCCGGCGACCTCGGCTGCCTGAATGATCGTCATCGCGCCGTCGACTTCGACCTCGATGCCGTCGATGATGATTTTCTTGAGGTTGCTCATCAGCTTACTCCGCCGAAATCCGCGCTGCGGCCAAGGCCCGCGCCGTCATCTGTTGGGAAGGGGTCATGCACAGCCCCCTTCGAAAATCCATGCACCGCGGTCATAACGACCCACGGCCTGCGGCTGAAACCGCCCGCGCGCATCCGCACAGGCCGCCGCCGCCACTGTCTTGGCCAGACGCCCCTGATCGAACCCGAGCGCGCCGACAACCACCGTCTGCCCCGCCACGGGCTGTGCCCCGGCCGAGGTGAGCTGATGTCCGACCGCCCCTGCCCCGATCCGCGCCGGATACACCGCAGCCCCCTGCGAAACGGCATAGTCCCCGGCCTTGGCCGGGGCTGCCGCTTCGGGCGCGGGTGCGGCGACACAGGCCGAAAGGCCCGCTGCCATACCCATGCTGATCAGGGGACGCGCGTTCATCACTCGGCCGCCATCGCACCCATGCGGCCGGTCTTCTTGGCCTTGATGCGATCTTCGATCTCTTCGCGGTAGTGGCGGATCAGACCCTGGATCGGCCAGGCGGCGGCATCGCCCAGGGCGCAGATCGTGTGGCCTTCCACCTGTTTCGTCACGCTGAGCAGCAGGTCGATCTCTTCGACCTCGGCCTCACCGCGGACCAGACGGTCCATGACGCGCATCATCCAGCCTGTGCCTTCGCGGCACGGCGTGCACTGGCCACAGCTTTCGTGCTTGAAGAACTTCGACAGACGCCAGATCGCCTTGATGATGTCGGTCGACTGATCCATCACGATCAGGCAGGCCGTCCCGAAGGACGATTGCAGCGCGCGCATGCCATCATAATCCATGATCGCATCTTCGCATTTGTCCGCCGGGATCACCGGGCAGCTGGCGCCGCCGGGGATGACTGCCTTCAGGTTCTTCCAGCCGCCACGCACACCGCCGCCGTGCTTTTCGATCAGCTCGCGCATGGGGATCGACATCGATTCCTCGATGACGCAGGGGGTGTTGATATGGCCCGACATGCCGAAGAGCTTCACGCCCGCATTGTTCGGACGCCCGAACGAGGCGAACCAGGCCGCGCCACGGCGCAGGATCGTCGGCGCCACGGCGATGGATTCCACGTTGTTCACGGTGGTCGGGCAGCCATAAAGGCCCGAGCCTGCCGGGAACGGCGGCTTCATCCGCGGCATGCCCTTCTTGCCCTCAAGGCTTTCAAGCAGCGCGGTTTCCTCACCACAGATATAGGCGCCGGCCCCGTGGTGCAGGTAGACGTCGAAATCATAGCCCGACTTGCAGGCATTGCGGCCGATCAGACCGGCGTCATAGCATTCGTCGATCGCGGCCTGCAGGGCCTCTTTCTCGCGCACATATTCGCCGCGAATGTAGATATAGGCAGCCGAGGCGCCCATCGCGAAGCCCGCCACAAGGCAGCCCTCGATCAGGGTATGCGGATCATGGCGCATGATCTCGCGGTCCTTGCAGGTGCCCGGCTCGGATTCGTCGGCGTTCACCACCAGATACGAGGGACGGCCATCCGACTGCTTGGGCATGAAGGACCATTTCATGCCGGTCGGGAAGCCTGCGCCCCCACGGCCCCGAAGGCCCGAGTCCTTCATGATCTGGATGATCCCGTCGCGGCCAAGCGCCAGCAACCCTGCGGTGTTGTCCCAATGGCCGCGCGCCATTGCACCCTTCAGGGAACGGTCGTGCATCCCGTAGAGGTTGGTGAAGATCCGGTCCTGATCCTTCAGCATGTTCTGCCCTCAATTCCCCCGGTGAACGGCCTTGCGCCGCCGCCAGATCTGATACGTGACGACCAGCGCCCAGAAGAACGCGGCCAGTGCGGCAAGGTCGAAAAGAAAGACGTAGCGGGCCTCAAGCCCGATCTTCCCGCCCAGCCATTGCGCCCCCATCCACAGCAACATGGTTCCCGCGATGACGAATGCCACAAGGCGCGCGCTGCGCTTGAGGCTGTCATCCTGGAGGGGTGCGCTCATTGTCTCTTGCCTCAGTAGTCGTTCGTCTTTGCGCGGCGCTGGAATTCTTCCATGCCCTGCTCGACGATGATCTTGGCCTGATTGACCCATTTGTCGCGCGAGACGCGGCCCTTGAAGCCCTTCAGGTTGCTGTCCATCCAGGCAACTTCAGCCGGACCCCAAGCAGCGATCTGGTCAAAGTGGAAAATGCCCAGCTCATGGCAAAGCTGTTCCAGCTTCGGGCCCACGCCTTCCAGCGCCTGCAGGTCGTCGGCCTTGCCGTCACGCGGCGCGGCCAGGGCGGCGGGCTTGCTGCCCACGGCAACCTCGGCGGCCTCGGGCGCGGCGTCGGCCACAGCGGCGTCCTGGCGCCAGGGCGTCAGGATCGGCACTTCGGTGCCATCGATGCGCTTGACGGTATCGCCAATATCCACGGCCCGCTGGACCGAGGCATTGTACTGCGTGCGGCCCGATTCAAATTCCTGCAGCGCGGTCAGACCCTTGGCCGGTTCGGACGAATAGCGCCCGATCTGCGACCCCGGGGTCGGAACCTCACCGGCCGAGAATTTGGCGATCATCTCGCGCAGTTTCGCGGGGCTTAGGTCTTCGTAATAGTCCTTGCCGATCTGGGCCATGGGCGCGTTGGCGCAGGCACCAAGGCATTCCACCTCTTCCCAACTGAACTTGCCATCCGCCGAAAGCGTATGGGGCGTGGGCGCGATCAGCTCTTTGCAGACGGCAATCAGGTCCTCCGCGCCACAGATCATGCAGCTGGTGGTGCCGCAGATCTGGATATGGGCCACGGTGCCGACCGGCTGCAGCTGGAACATGAAGTAGAAGGTCGCCACTTCCAGCGCGCGGATGTAGGCCATCCCGAGCATGTCGGCGACATATTCGATCGCCGGTTTCGTCAACCAGCCTTCCTGTTCCTGCGCCCGGAACAGCAGCGGAATGATGGCCGAGGCCTGACGACCTTCGGGATATTTCGAGATCTGCCCCTTCGCCCATTCCAGGTTCTTGGGCGTGAAGGCGAAGGAAGCAGGTTGTTCCTTGTGAAGGCGGCGCAGCATTAGCGGTCGATCTCCCCAAACACCACGTCCATCGTGCCGATGATGGCAGCGACGTCGGCCAGCTGGTGGCCCTTGGCGATGTAGTCCATGGATTGCAGGTGCAGGAAGCCCGGCGCGCGCAGCTTGGCGCGATAGGGCTTGTTGGTGCCGTCGGCCACCATATAGACGCCGAATTCACCCTTGGGCGCCTCGACGGCGGCGTAAACTTCGCCGGCCGGAACGTGGAACCCTTCGGTATAAAGTTTGAAGTGGTGGATGAGCGCCTCCATCGAGGTTTTCATGTCACCACGCTTGGGCGGGGTCAGCTTGCCACGCGCCAGCACGTCACCCTTTTCGACGCGCAGCTTGGCGATGGCCTGCTTGATGATCGAGGTCGATTCACGCATTTCCGCCATGCGGCAGAGATAACGGTCATAGCAATCGCCGTTCTTGCCGACCGGGATCTTGAAGTCGAATTCGTCGTAGCACTCATAGGGCTGCGCGCGGCGCAGGTCCCAGGCAAGGCCAGAGCCGCGCACCATGACGCCCGAATAGCCCCATTTCTGGATGTCGTCTTCGGTCACGATGCCGATATCGGCATTGCGCTGTTTAAAGATGCGGTTTTCGGTCAGCAGACCGTCAATATCATCGAGAACGCGGGGGAATTCCTCGGCCCATTGTTCAATGTCATTCAGCAGCGCTTCGGGCAGATCCTGATGGACACCGCCGGGGCGGAAATAGGCGGCGTGCAGACGAGCGCCACAAGCACGCTCGTAGAAGACCATAAGCTTCTCACGCTCTTCAAAACCCCAGAGCGGCGGCGTCAGGGCGCCAACGTCCATGGCCTGCGTCGTGACGTTGAGCAGGTGGTTCAGCACCCGGCCGATTTCAGAATAAAGCACCCGGATCAGGCTGGCACGACGCGGAACCTTGGTGCCGGTCAGCTTCTCGATGGCCAGGCACCAGGCATGTTCCTGGTTCATCGGGGCCACGTAATCCAGACGGTCCAGATAGGGCAGGTTCTGCAGATAGGTCCGGCTTTCCATCAGCTTTTCGGTCCCGCGATGCAGCAGGCCGATATGCGGATCGCAGCGTTCGACAATCTCGCCATCCAACTCAAGCACCAGACGCAGCACCCCGTGGGCAGCCGGGTGCTGGGGACCGAAGTTGATGTTGAAATTGCGGATCTTCTGTTCGCCCGTCAGCGCGTCGTCGAATTTTCCGTCCATCATGCGTGAACCTCATTCAGGGTCTTGCGCCAGCTTTCCGGCAGAGCCGGAAACAGGCGGGCGACGAAGTCATATTGCGGCCGCAGGGCAGCCAGCGCGCGGGCGCGCAACTCGCCCGGCAGGGGCAGCGGCTTGCCTTCCAGCACCCGCTTGTCGAAATCGGCATCGGCTGGGCGGATGCCCAACCAATCGCACAGCCGCGCGAAACCGGGGCGCGACAGCATCTCATCCTGGAACATCACCAGAAGGCGCGCGGGGGAAACCGCAGCTTTCAGGCGGGTGATGGTCCCGGCGTAATCCTCGCGGTCGGTCTCACCGGATTCGATGCGGGTCAGCATCTGGTCCATGACCTGCACGCAATCGGCGGCATAATCCGCGCCGCGGCGGCGGAAGGCCACCATGCGCGCATTGCTCCAGAGCCGGGCCAGCGGGTCGCGCAGCAGGTAAAGAAAGCGGGTATCCGCCCCCACCGTTGCCATGCGGCGAAAGCTGTCTTCGGGCAGCAGCGCGTAACCGGGGGTCACATCTGCGACCAGACGACGCCCGCGCAGCCCCTGCGTCAGATAGGCGCGATAGGCCGCCAGATCCTCGCCACGCTTCAGCACCACGGCCAGCCAATCGGTCACATCCTGCAAGCGACGCTGGAACTTCCGCAGCCGCCCACCTGAAAGTGCGGGCAACTCGGCCTCAATCCCCTGCGCGCGACGGGTGAACCCCTCGACATAGCGATCGAAATTGCCGCGATAGAGCATGTCGAAATAGTGCAGTTCCTTGATCGTGCGAAGATGACAGTCCTCATGCGCGGAGAGACGATCGAAAAGCCAGGATGTTCCTGCCTTCGTCGCCCCCACACACATCAGGAAAGTCGGCTCTTGCTGCACGATGCCGCCCCTCAGGCTTTCTTCTCGTCGCCCGGAAGCACGTATTGCGCGCCTTCCCACGGGCTGAGGAAATCGAACTGACGGTATTCCTGCACCAGCTTCACCGGCTCGTAGACCACGCGCTTCTGCGCCTCGTCATAACGCACTTCGGTATAGCCGGTCGTCGGAAAATCCTTGCGCAGCGGATAACCGCGGAAGCCATAATCGGTCAGGATGCGGCGCAGGTCGGGGTGACCCGAGAACAGGATCCCGAACATGTCGAAAACCTCGCGCTCGAACCAGTTGGCCGAGGGATGCACCGGCGTGATCGAGGGCACCATCTCATCCTCGCGGACGGCAGCCTTCACGCGGATGCGCTGGTTCTGGTACATCGACAGGAAATGATAGACCACGTCGAAGCGCGCCGCGCGTTCCGGATGATCGACGCCCGTGATGTCCACCAGCGTCGAGAAGCGGCAGGCGCTGTCGGTCTTGAGGAAGTCGATGAAAGGCACCAGCTGGGCGGGCTGCACTTCGACCGTCAGCTCGCCAAAGGCAATCGAGGTCGAAATCACGGCCTGCGGGCGCTTGGCCGACAGATGTTCAGCGAGTTGTGCGAGAGCTTCGGACATCTTCCCCTCCTCAGCGGACCAGCGTGCCGGTGCGGCGGATCTTCCGCTGCAGGGCGAGGATGCCATACATTAGCGCTTCGGCCGTGGGCGGGCAGCCCGGAACATAGATGTCCACCGGCACCACGCGGTCGCAGCCGCGCACGACGCTATAGCTGTAATGATAATAGCCGCCGCCATTGGCGCAGCTGCCCATCGAGATCACATAGCGCGGCTCGGGCATCTGGTCATAAACCTTGCGGAGCGCGGGCGCCATCTTGTTGGTCAGCGTGCCGGCCACGATCATCACGTCCGACTGGCGCGGGCTGGCGCGCGGGGCAAAGCCGTAACGCTCCACGTCATAGCGCGGCATGGCGGTGTGCATCATCTCGACCGCGCAGCAGGCCAGACCGAAGGTCATCCAGTGCAGGCTGCCCGTACGGGCCCAGTTGATGATGTCCTCGGTCGAGGTCAGCAGGAAGCCCTTGTCCTGCAGATCGCGGTTCATCGCGGCGACGCCGGCGTCCAGATCGTTCGCCGCGTGGTTGAGGCTGGTGCTCACGCCCATTCCAGCGCCCCTTTCTTCCATTCATAGGCAAAGCCGACGGTCAGAACGCCGAGGAAGACCATCATCGACCAGAAACCGACCATCGACAGATCCCCGAAGGCCACGGCCCATGGGAAGAGGAAGGCGACCTCAAGGTCGAAGATGATGAAGAGGATCGACACGAGGTAGAACCGCACGTCGAATTTCATCCGGGCGTCATCGAAGGCGTTGAAACCGCATTCATAGGCCGAGACCTTTTCCGGGTCAGGGTTGCGCACCGCGACAATCACGGCGGCGAGGATCAGCACGAGGCCGAGGCCGACGGCGAGTGCCAGAAAGATGAGGATGGGAAGATACTCTCGGAGAAGTTCGTCCACGAGTGGCTCCTTCGGCTGGCGGCATGGGCCATTGCGGCCCGGCGCGCGCGGATCGTTGCTGGGTTCCGTTTACTCTGCCCCCTTGGCGGGGTCAACCGAAGCCAAAGGGAAAAACCCCCCGCTTTCGTGTGATTTCCAGCCACTTGGCATCGCGGCATACCACCGCACACCGATTTTCTGCCGCAATGCAGAAGAAGCAGGTCGCATTCGGCAAAGACCAAGGGAATCTCTAGGGCTTGCCACACCCCGTCTGCCCCCTGGCCCCAATCAGAACGAAAATGCCCCGAAAGGCCCATCTTCAAAACATGAATAGTGAATTCATTTCATATGCTTAAGCCTGCCAATCTGGCGCAGGCCTGCGGGCGTTCCGGTTGATGCAGGTCAAAGTTGCCCGCACCCGCCCGGCGCAGGGTCGGGCCGCAAACAATCTGCGAGTAACATCATGAAAACGATCGCCCTTGCCCTTCTGGCCTCTGCCGCCCTTGCCCTGCCCGCCGCGGCACAATCGGCCGGTGACATGACCCTTGGCCTCGGCCTCGGCTCTGTTGGCCCGAAATCCGACAATGTCACCGTGGCCGGGGGCGCGGCCACCATCGACGGCAATGCCCGCCCGACCATCACCTTCGAATACTTCCTGCGCGACAACGTGGGGATCGAGGTCCTGGGCGCCCTGCCCTTCAAACACGTCGTCAATGTGAATGGCGCCCGCGCCGGCGTGACGAAACACCTGCCGCCGACCGTCTCGATCAACTACCACATCCCGACCGGCGGCCCGATCACCCCGCTCCTGGGCTTGGGCGTGAACTACACGCATTTCTTCGAAGACCGCTCGCCTCTCGGTGATCTTGACATCTCGGACAGCTGGGGCCTCGCCGCCCATCTCGGCGTCGATTACGCCATCAGCGAAAAGGGCGCCATCCGGGCCGACCTGCGCTATATCGACATCGACAGCGACGTGAAGCTCAATGGTGCCACCGTCGGCAAGGTCGAGGTTGACCCCGTGGTCGCAGGCCTCTCCTATATCATGAAGTTCTGATCGGTGGGCCGACAAAAGGGGGCGGACCCGCCGGTCCCCCCCCTTTTGCCCCTCAGCCCCTTGCACCAGAGGCTCCGCCGCCCCACCTCAGTCAGACCCGTGACCAGAGCCTCCCATGCCCTTTCCCCGCCTTCTCCCGCTTGCCGCCCTCACCCTGCTCACGGCCCTCCCCCTCCGGGCCGATCCCGTGGGCAAAGTCGGCGTCGACTGGGTCGGCAATGACATCCTCGTCGAATCCTTCGCCGACCCCAAGGTCAAGGGCGTCACCTGCCATCTCGCCTATTTCGACCGCTCGGTGATCGACCGGCTGCAAAACGGCAACTGGTTCGAAGACCCCTCCTATTCCGCCTTGGATTGCACGCGCACCGGCCCCGTAACCCTGGGCGACATCGACCGCGACCCGGAAGGGGAAGAGGTCTTCCGCGAAGGCCGCTCCCTCATCCTGAAATCCCTGCGCGTGACCCGGATCTATGACGCGAAGAACAACGCGCTCATCTACCTTGGCCATGCCAGCGAACTGACCCAGGGCTCGGGCAAGATGTCGCTCTCGGTGGTCCCGCTCGACACACCCTGAGCTTTGGATCAAAGCCCCATTTTCTGTCTGAAAATATCCTCGGGGGGATTGGCCGCAGGCCAAGGGGGGCAGACAGCCCCCCGCGCCCTCACTCGACCCGCGCCACGCCACCGGGGGCGCTCAGATCCCCCTGAAACACAGCCGAAACTTCGGCGCGGATGATGCGGGCAATCAGCGCGCAATCCTCAAGGCTGAAGGTCAGCGGCAGGCGCATGTCCAAAATCCCGTACAGCACCCGGTCGGTCGCGGGCATCGGCTCTGACGGCACATAGCCCCAGCTGTCATAGCGGCTGGTAAAGGCCACCGGCTCCGGCGCGCCGAACCACTTCAGCTCCACCCCGCGCGCGGCGCAGCGCGCGATCACGGCGCGGATTGCGTCATCCTGCCAATCCAGCAGCAGGAACTGGTAAGAAGAGGCCACGAAGCCCTCAGCCTCGGGCCGCGCCACACGGGTCAACCCCGGCACCCCGGCCAGCCCCGCGTCCAGAACGCGGTAGCGGTCATTCCAGCGCGCGCATTGGCGGGCCAGATCGCGCAGCTGCGGTCGCAGGATCGCCGCGCGCAGATTATCCATCCGGCCCGAGATATTGGGCGTCTGCAGGCGCAGATCGGCAAAGGCCTCGGGCGGGGGCGCCGCGCGGTGGCGGTCATAGAGCATATAGCTCCCCGACAGCAAAATCGCCCGCGCCATGACCTCGGCATCGTCCGAGATCAGCAGCCCACCCTCGCCGGAATTGGCGTGTTTGTAGGTCTGGGTGGAAAAGCACCCCACCGTGCCCCAACGCCCTGTCAGCCGCCCGGCCCAGCCCGCCCCCATCGTATGGGCGCAATCCTCGATCACCGTGATGCCCCGCGCGGCACAAAGCGCCATAAGCGCGTCCATATCGCAGATATGCCCGCGCATGTGGCTCAGCATCAGCACCCGCGCCTGATCGGCCTTGGCGGCCAGATCCTCAAGGTCGATCACCAGCCCCTCGGTCACACCGACAAACACAGGCACCGCCCCGACCGAGGCAATCGCCCCCGGCACCGGCGCCAGGGTGAAGGCATTGGTCAGCACCCTGTCACCCGGCCCCACCCCCACCGCACGCAGCGCACAGGCCAGCGCATAGCCGCCAGAGGCGACGGCAAGGCAATAAGACGCCCCGGTCTGGGCGGCAAATTCCTCTTCCAGCAGGGCGGCTTCCGCCACCTCGCCCGGGATGGTGTTGTAACGGTGCAGCCGCCCCGATTGCAGGACGCGCAGCGCCGCGGCGATGGCCTCCTCGGGTATCGGTTCCTGCTGGGTGAATGATCCGGTGAAACGTTCCATGCCCCTCACATGCGCCGCGTCATGGCGTCTGTCAACGCGGCGTTTCCGGGCGAAGATTCTGGCGCGCCGCAAAGGGGAAGCGTCAGGGCTTGGATTCCCCCGCGCCGCATGGCAAGGGGGCGACCTGCCCTGCCGGAGCCCCTTGATGCGCCTTCTTCCCGCCTGCCTGATCGTTACCGCCTTTCTGGGTGCGGCGGCGCCCGCCCGTGCCGATCTGGTGCTGACCGGGGTCGATGCACAGCGTCTGCATTGCGCGGCGATGCTCATGGTGATTTCGGACCGTCTGGCACAGGCAGGCTTCATCCCGGCCGAGGCGCGCGCGCAGGCCCAGGTGGTCGCCGTCGCGCTTCTGTCGGAACTGCCGGGCAGCGAACGCGACCGCGTCCGAGCCCTTGTGCAGCGGGCCGACAAGCTGATGCGGACGCGCACCATGCCCGCACTTCTGGATGAATTCGAAGCGACGGTCGACTGGTGCGCGGCGCAGGTTCCGGAATAACTCAGCCCCGCAGGCGTTCGACCAGCCCGGGCAAGTCGGCATAGTCATCCAGCATTGCCGTCGGCGCCAGACGCGCGATCCCTGCGCCCTCGGGGCCGAAGCTGACAAGGATGCAGGGCACCCCCGCGGCCTCGGCCGTGCGGCGGTCGGTTTCGGTATCCCCCACCAGAAGCGATCGGCGCGGATCGCCCCCCGCCCGCAGAACAGAGGCGACATAGGGCGCCACATCGGGCTTGCGCGTGGGCAGCGTATCCGCCCCGATCAGACTGTCAAACAGCCCCCGCACCCCAAGCCGGGTCAGCAGAAGTTCGGCCAGACCTTCGGGCTTGTTGGTGCAGATCGCCGTGCGATAGCCGCCTTCACGCAGCGCCAAGACCGCCTCGACCGCGCCGGGGTAAAGCCGGGTATGGGTGTCGATCCCCTCGGCATAAGCAGCCAGCAGGGGCGCATATTGGGATCCGACCAGAGCGTCATCCTCGATCCCCAGCCGGGAAAACCCCAGCCGCAGCATCGCCCGCCCGCCGTGAAAGGCCGTCAGCGCATCTTGGCCCGGATCCAGCAGGTCGCCATGGCCAAGCCCGCGGAAACAGGCATTGGCCGCCGCGATCAGATCGGCCGAGGTATCGGCCAGCGTGCCGTCCAGATCGAAAACCACGGTGAACATGGCGTGTCCTTTTTGGTTGAAACCTGCCGAAAGATTGTGTGATGGGGCATGTCTTGCGCCCCAAGGCCATGGGGTTAAAACGGGCGCAACGCCAAGGAAAGGGGTGTCATGTCGGTTTCTCTTGTCATTCTCGCCGCGGGCCAGGGCACGCGGATGAATTCCGACCTGCCGAAGGTGCTGCACAAGGTTGCCGGGGCGCCGCTTCTGCACCATGCCATGCAGGCCGGGGCCGCCCTTGCGCCCGAAAAGGTGATCGTGGTGGCCGGTCACGGCGCCGAGGCCGTGTCCAAGGCCGCCCGCGCCTGGGATGACAGCTGCGAGATCGTGGTGCAGGACGAACAGCTCGGCACCGCCCATGCCGTCGCGCAGGCCGCCCCCCTGCTGACCGAGGCGCGCGGCGATTGCGTCGTGCTTTACGGCGACACCCCCTTCATCCGACCCGAAACGCTGGAAGCCATGCGCGAGGCCCGCGCCCGCCATGCCGTCGTCGTGCTGGGATTCGAGGCCGCCGATCCGGGCCGTTATGGCCGCCTGATCACCAATGGCGATCAGTTGGAGCGCATCGTCGAATTCAAGGACGCGACCGAGGCCGAACGCGCCATCACGCTTTGCAATTCGGGGGTGATCTGCGCGGATGTGCAGACGCTGTTCAGCCTGATTTCGGCCGTGGGCAATGACAATGCGGCGGGCGAATATTACCTGACCGACATCGTGGCGCTGGCCCGCGCGCGCGGCCTTTCGGCCGGTGTCGTCACCTGCTCCGAGGCCGAGACGATGGGCGTCAATACCCGCGCCCAGCTGGCCGAGGCCGAGGCCGCCTTCCAGACCCGCGCCCGCGCCGATGCGCTGGAAAACGGTGTCACCCTCACCGCGCCCGAAACCGTGTTCCTGTCGCTGGATACCGTGATCGGGCGGGATGCGATCATCGGGCCGAATGTGGTTTTCGGCCCCGGCGTGACCATCGAAAGCGGCGCGGAAATCAAGGCTTTCTGCCATCTGGAAGGCTGCCATGTGTCGCGCGGCGCCGATGTCGGCCCCTTTGCCCGCCTGCGCCCCGGCGCGGAACTGGCGGAATTCGTCCATGTCGGCAATTTCGTCGAGATCAAGAATGCCATTCTGGACGAGGGCGTGAAGGTCGGCCACCTGACCTATCTGGGCGATGCTGATGTGGGCGAACATACCAATATCGGCGCGGGCACCGTCACCTGCAATTATGACGGGGTGAACAAGCACCGCACGCGCATCGGCAAACGGGCCTTCATCGGGTCGGATACCATGCTGGTCGCGCCGGTCAGCGTGGGCGACGGCGCGATGACGGGGTCAGGCTCGGTCATCACCGAGGATGTGCCGGCCGAGGCGGTCGCGCTTGCGCGGGCAAAGCAGGTGGTGAAGCCGGGTCTCGCGCCGCGGCTCTTTGAGATGTATCGGGCCATCAAGGCCAAGCGCCAGAAAGGCGAATGACATGTGCGGGATTGTTGGGGTTCTGGGCAACCATCAGGTGGCGCCGCTGCTGGTCGAGGCGCTGAAGCGTCTGGAATATCGCGGCTATGACAGCGCGGGGATCGCGACGGTCAATGACGGCCGTCTGGATCGCCGCCGCGCGGTGGGCAAGCTGCAAAACCTGTCGGACCTGCTGGTGCATGAACCGCTCGCCGGGCGGGCCGGGATCGGCCATACCCGCTGGGCCACCCATGGCGCGGCGACCGTGGCCAATGCCCACCCCCACCGCGCCGGCGCCGTGGCCGTTGTCCATAACGGCATCATCGAGAATTTCCGCGAACTGCGGGCCGAGCTGACCGCCGCGGGCTACAGCTTTGAATCCGAAACCGATACCGAAACCATCGCCCTGCTGATGCGCCATGCGCTGGCCGATGGCAAAACCCCGCAAGAGGCCGCGGCCGAAATCCTGCCGCGGCTGCACGGCGCTTTCGCGCTGTGCTTCCTCTTTGAAGGCGAAGATGATCTGATGATCTGCGCCCGCAAGGGCAGCCCGCTTGCCATTGGCCATGGCGAGGGCGAGATGTTCGTGGGATCGGATGCCATCGCCCTTGCCCCCATGACCGACCGCGTCACCTATCTTGAGGAAGGCGACTGGGCCGTCATCACCCGCAAGGGGGCCGAGATTTTCGACGCCGAGAACCGCCGCGCCAATCGCGCGATGACGCGCATCCAGGTCGATGCCACGCGGATCGAAAAGGCGGGCTACAAGCATTTCATGGCCAAGGAAATCGCCGAACAGCCGGTGGTCTTGGCCGATGCGCTGAAACATTACACCACGGGCGGCGCCATCACCCTGCCTGAGGGGCTTGATTTCGCGGGCGTGGACCGGCTGACCATGGTGGCCTGCGGCACGGCCTCTTACGCCTGCCATGTGGCGAAATACTGGTTTGAAAGCCTCGCCGGGCTACCCTGCGACATCGATATCGCGTCGGAATTCCGCTACCGCGAACCGCCACTGTCGGAAAAGGGCTGGGCGCTGTTCGTCAGCCAGTCGGGTGAGACCGCCGATACGCTGGCCGCGCTGCGCTATGCGCGTGACAAAGTGGCACGGATCCTGTCGATCGTGAATGTGACCACCTCGTCCATCGCGCGGGAAAGCGACCTGGCGCTGCCGATCCTTGCCGGGGTCGAGGTGGGCGTGGCCTCGACCAAGGCCTTTACCTGCCAGTTGGCGGTTCTGGCGCTGCTCGCGCTCAAGGCGGGGTTTGACCGTGGTCGGCTGACGGCGGATCAGGTCGCCGACCATCTGGCGACCTTCCGTCTGCTGCCGGGGCTGATGAACCATGCCATCGGCCTTGCGCCCGAGATCGAGAAGCTGGCCGAACAGCTGGCCGAGGCACAGGACGTGCTGTTCCTGGGCCGGGGTGCGATGTTCCCGCTGGCGCTGGAGGGGGCGCTGAAGCTCAAGGAAATCAGCTATATCCACGCCGAGGGCTATGCCTCGGGCGAACTGAAGCACGGCCCCATCGCGCTGATCGACAACCGCGTGCCGGTGGTGGTGCTGGCCCCGCGTGACCATTTGTTCGAAAAGACCGTCTCGAACATGCAAGAGGTGATGGCGCGGCACGGGAAGGTGCTGCTCATGTCCGACGCGGCGGGTGTCGCCGAGGCAGGGGCGGGCTGCTGGAAAACGCTGACCTTGCCGCAAGTGCCCGATCTGCTGGCGCCGATCCTCTATGCGATCCCGGCGCAATTGCTGGCCTATCACACGGCCATTGCGAAGGGGACGGATGTGGACCAGCCGCGCAACCTTGCGAAATCCGTGACGGTGGAGTGAGATGGCCAAGCAGTTCGCGGGCTTTGGGGCCGATCATCAGGCCTTCATCGCCGAACAGCCGGTCTATTTCGTGGCAACCAGCGCCCCCGACGCGCGCATCAACCTGTCGCCCAAGGGGATGGACAGCCTCCGCGTGATCGGCCCCAACCGGCTGATCTGGCTGAATGTCACCGGATCCGGGAACGAAACCGCGGCACATCTGCCGCGCGATCCGCGCATGACGGTGATGTGGTGCAGCTTCGGCACCCGCCCGCTGATCCTGCGGGCCTATGGCAGGGCGCGGGTGATCCATCGGGGCGATGGCGATTGGGCGGATCTGGCAGCGCAGCTGCCCGCCCTGCCCGGCGCGCGGCAGATCTTTGATCTGGCGGTGGATCTGGTGCAGACCTCTTGCGGTTTCGCCGTGCCGCAGATGGAATCGGCACGTGAACGGCCGGTGCTGCGGACATGGGCAGAACAGAAAGGCCCCGAAGGCATTGCCGCCTATTGGGACGAACGCAACCGGGTGTCGATCGACGGTCTGGCGACCGGGATCGAGGCCAATCTTGAGGGCGAGGCATGAACGGGACCGAAGGCGAGACCCCCCAGAGCGAGGATTGGAGCGACTGGGTCGAGGACGAGACCCCGCCCCCCGCCCCGGCACCGGACACGGCCGAGGCCGCGCTAGACCAGATCGCCGCCGCGGGCGACCCCGCCAAGGCGCCCGAGATGGCCGCCTATCACAAGGCCGAGCGGCGCTATCTGGGCACCCCAGTGCCCGCGATTGATGCGCTGACGCGCGACTGGCGTCTGGGTCTGGACCTTGAAGGGCGGCTCAAGCTTGCCGCCGGATTGTGGGACAGCAATGTACATGAGGGCCGCGTCGCCGCAGCCAAGCTGCTGACCCAGGCGCGCATCCGCCCCGATGACGGCGTCTGGGCGCTGATACAGGCTTGGGTGCCCGAGTTCGACGCCTGGGCCATCGCCGATCATGTGAGCAAGGCCGGAGAAAAGCGCATCATGGCCGATCTGGGGCGGCTGGATGCGGTGGAAGGCTGGATCGCAGCGCCGCTGATGTGGCAACGCCGGGCGGCGCTGGTGATGACGCTGCCGCTGACCAAGCTGAATTTCCCCAAGCCGGCCGAGCTTGCCGCTCGGGAGCGGGTGCTGGGCTGGGCCGCGGCCATGGTCGGGGACCGGGACTGGTTCATCCAGAAGGCCATCGGCTGGTGGCTGCGCGAATTGTCAAAGCATGATCCCGTGCGGGTTCAGGCCTTTTTGGCCGAGCATGGGCCGGGATTGAAGGCCTTTGCCCGCAAGGAGGCCGCGCAATATCTGCCCAAGGCAGAGTGAGCGGAAGGGAGGGGGCTGTCTGCCCCCTCTGGGCCTTCGGCCCATTCACCCCCGAGGATATTTCCGGACAGAAAATGAGAGGCGTGGCGCCGGGGGGCGCAGGGGCGGCGCAATGCGCCTTGTCGCTGCGGGCGGGGGGGCGTAAAATCTGCCCATGGAACCTGCGCCCCTGATTGACCCCTTTGCCCGCGCGATCCGATACCTGCGGGTATCGGTGACGGATCGCTGCGATTTCCGCTGTGTCTATTGCATGGCGGAGAACATGACCTTTCTGCCAAAGGCGGATCTTCTGACGTTGGAGGAATTGGACCGGATGTGTTCGACCTTCGTGCGGTTGGGGGTCGAGAAGTTGCGGATCACCGGCGGAGAGCCGCTGGTGCGCAAGGGCATCATGACGTTTTTTCGGGCCATGTCGCGGCATCTGGAGAGCGGGGCCTTGCAGGAGCTGACCGTGACGACCAACGGCAGCCAGCTTGCGCGCTATGCGAGGGAGCTGGTGGAGTGTGGTGTGGAGCGGATCAATGTCTCGCTCGATACGCTGGAGCCGGAGAAGTTTTCCCGCATCACGCGGTGGGGGCGGCTGGCGCAGGTGCTGGAGGGGATCGAGGCGGCGCGGGCGGCGGGGCTGCAGGTGAAGATCAATGCCGTGGCACTGAAGGGCGTGAATGACGGCGAGCTGTTCCCCATCGTGGAATGGTGCGCGCGCGAGGGCCATGACCTGACCTTCATCGAGGTCATGCCGATGGGGGATCTGGGCGGCGAGGATCGGCTGGACCAGTATTGGTCGCTGCGGGAGCTGCGGGCCGAGCTGGCGGGGCGCTATACGCTGATCGATCTGCCGGATCGGACCGGGGGGCCTGCGCGCTATGTGCGGCTGGCCGAGACGGGCCAGCGGATCGGCTTTATCACGCCGATGACGCATAACTTCTGCGAAAGCTGCAACCGAGTGCGGCTGACCTGCACGGGGGAGTTGTTCATGTGTCTGGGGCAGGAGGATGTCGCCGATCTGCGCGGGCCGCTGCGGGCGAGTGCCGATGATGCGGCACTGGAACAGGCCATCCGGGCGGCGATTGCGCGCAAGCCCAAGGGCCATGATTTCGACTATTCGCGGCAGAAGGTGGCGGGGCAGATGTCGCGCCACATGAGCCACACGGGCGGTTAAGGCGCGGCGCGGTCAGGCAGGATGAGTGTCTGGCCCGGTTGCAGCTGATCGGGCGAGGCGAGATTGGGCTGGTTTGCCGCGAAGAGCGCCGGGAAAAGCGCGGCATCCCCGTAGAAGCGCAGCGCGATGGCGCCGAGGCTGTCACCGGGCTGCACGGTATAGCTGCTGTCCGGGATGCGGCGTTCGGGGCTTGGGCGCGGCGTGAAACCTGCGGCAATCCGGGCCTCTTGCACGAGGCTGGCCAGAAGCACCGCCGTATCAACCTGTCCGCTTGCGGTGACAAGGGCCGCGGGGACCGAAAGCTGGCCCTGCCCTGCGGCCTCATTCACGAGGGCGTCGATATAGGCGTCGGATTGACCTTCGCGCAGGGCCTGGGCCACCAGCCCCTCAAGCGAGGTGCCGGGGGTTTCGGGCAGGCCCCGCAGGCTGCGCAGGCCCGAAAGCGCGACGGAGGACAGCGCCTGATAATCCGTCCCTTCCGGGGTCTGTCCCTTGGGCAGCAGGGCCAGTTCCCGCAGGATGGCGGCAGTGGTCCGGCCAAGGGCTGCATCCCCCCCACGGACCAGCGGACGGCCGAGGCCGATCTGCCCCGGTGGTGCCACGGCGGCCAGCGCGGCGGCGGTCGAGGTGGACATGCCCACCGGTTCCGCGCCGGGCGGACTGCCTTCGGCAAAGATCGCGGCCAGATCGGGTTCGGGCGGCGACACGAAACTGGGCCCGCCGGTGATGACCCAGGCGATGCCGATGACGATCGTGAGGTAGACGAGGCTCATCCGGATCATGGTGCGCCCCCACCAGCCTGGGCGAGGCTTTGATCCCGCGCCACGGTCAGGCCCAGCATCTGCCAATCCTGCATGCCGCCGCGATACCAATGCAGCCGGTCCACCGGATAGCCAAGCGCGACCAGCGCATCGATAGCGCGCAGGGATTGATCGCTCCAGGCGCCATTACAGAAGAGAACCAGCTCCAGCGCGGCCGAGAAATCGAAATTGCTGCCCCCCAGTGGCCGGGCACCCAGGGCCACGAGGATATCGTTGCGAAAGGGGTTTTCGGCGGAAAGTGTCGCGAACGGCAAGTTCACGGCACCGGGGATGCTGCCCTTGGCGAACCATTCCGGCAGGCGCGCGTCGATCAGCGCGCCCTGTCCGCCGGCGACGCGATCCTGCAGGAAGCGGATCACCTCAAGCTCGGCCACGGGGGTGACGCCGGTGATAGGCACCATGGGCTGGATGCAGAAAGGCGGGCAGGCGCGCGCGGTCTTGGTGAATTCGCCGCTCAGCTTGCTGGTGGGGTCGGTCGGGCGGCGAATGACGAAGTCCTGCCCGTTCAGGGAAAACCGCGCCTCGGGCAGGTCGGCGGTCAGGCGCACCTCATCAGCCGCCGCAGTCGAAACCGCAGCCAAGCCTGCCAGAACCAGCACGAGATGTGTCAGACGTGACACGACCGGCACCCCTTACCACCCGTTGCGCGCAGGCCTGCCGCGCGTGACCGCATCGTCGCAAAAAAACCGGGCGAATTCAACCGGAACCGGGATGATCAGCGCAGCTTCAGCTCGCCCGCCTCAACCCGCAGCCGGGTTTCGAACGCCTTGGAGATATGGGCCTTGAGCGCGGTATAGGCGGCATCCCCGTCGCGGGCGGCAATGGCGGCCACGATCGCCTCATGTTCCGAAAGGGCCACCTCGTCGCGCCCCTCGGCCGCGAAGGAGGTATTGGCCATCAGCGCCATGGACCGATGCACCAGATCAAGCTGCTGCACCAGAAAGCGGTTGTGGCTGGCCAGATGGATCTGCTTGTGGAACCGCTTGTTCGCACGGCTGAGCGCGCGGGGATCACCACCAAGGAGGGCGCGGTCTTCCTCGGCCATGGTTTTCAGGACGCGGATTTCCTCTTCGGTCGCGTGGCGCGCGGCAAGACGGGCGGCCAGCCCCTCAAGCTCGGTCCGGACGGCGTAAAGCTCGGCCAGCTGGTTGTGATCAAGGCTGGCCACGATCAGGCTGCGGCCATCGCGGGTCAGCATGGACTGGGTTTCCAGCCGTTGCAGCGCCTCGCGCACCGGGGTGCGGGACACGCCCAGCCGTTCCGCCAGTTCCGATTCCACCAGCCGGTCGCCGGGCTTGTAGACGCCGGCTTCGATGGCCTCGAGGATGAGCGTATAGGCGTCTTTCTGCACGGGATGTCCCTTTGTCCTGTCTTGGGCGACAGTAATGGCTGGGTGGCGCGCCTTTCAAGGGCGCGGGACGGCATTTCACGGCAAGGACCGACGCATTTGCCCCCGACCATTGTCGGCGGTGGGGTTTCGGGCTAGGTCCGGCCTATGATGTCACAATCCTTCTCTCATGTCCGTCACTGGGTCTTTGACCTCGACAACACGCTTTATCCGCCGGCCGCGCGGCTCTTTGACCAGATCGAGGTCCGCATGACCGACTGGGTCATGCGCGTGGCCGCCGTGGACCGGCCCGAGGCGAACCGCCTGCGCCAGCATTACTGGAAGATGTATGGCACCACACTGGCGGGGCTGATGGCCGAACACCGGCTGGACCCGATGGATTACCTGCGCGACGTGCATGACATCCGCTTTGACGCACTGGAACCCGACGCCGCGCTGGCGGGACATATCCGCGATCTGCCGGGGCGGCGGATCGTCTATACCAACGGCAGCGCACCCTATGCGGAACGCGTGCTGGAGGCGCGGGGCCTCAGCGGCTGTTTCGATGCGATCTATGGCGTTGAACATGCGGAATTCCGCCCCAAGCCGGAACGTGCGGCATTTGAGCACATCTTCGCGCTGGATCGGCTGGACCCTGCACAGGCGGCGATGTTCGAGGATGATCCTCGAAATCTGGCCGTTCCGCATGAGCTGGGCATGAAAACCGTGCTGGTAGCGCCTGCCCCGGAACCTGGCGATCATATCCATCACCACACTGATGACCTGACAGGGTTCCTGGCGCGGCTGCGCGGCTGAGACCTGCGACAAGATGCATCGTGGATTCGCCTTTTCGCGGGCCCCATATCCGGGCCACGCGAAACAGGAGAGCCCCATGTCCACCCTTGCCCCCGCCGCCCCGACCGGCCTTGCCCGCCTGCCCCTGATCGGTTTCATCGCCCGCGACATCGAGCGCGACATCAATGTGATCTTTTACCTGATCACCATTTTCGTGACGCTGGTCACGCTCGCGGTGATGCAGTGGGGTGTGGTCGCGCTGGCGATGACGGCACTGACCGCCGTGCCGGTGATGTTCATCATCCTGATTGCGATCACGCAGGGCTGATCTGACAAGCCGTCGCGTGGACGCCTGTCGCGCTTTGCCCTATCTAACGGGAAAACGGAGGGCGGCCCAATGCGCGAGACAACCGATATCCTGATTTCCGGCGGCGGGGTTGCGGGCCTTGCCGCCGCCTGCGCCTTCGGTGCCGCCGGGTTTCGGGTGATCTGCGTCGAGCCGAACCCGCCCGTGACCAAGGGCGAGGCCGAGGGGTCAGACCTGCGGACCACGGCCTTCCTGCACCCGTCGATCCCGGTGCTGGACCGCGCGGGGCTGTGGGCGCGGCTTGCCCCCCATGCGGCGGCGCTGCAGGTCATGCGGATTGTCGATGCGGGGGGCGTGGTGCCGGAACCCCGCGTCATCAAGGATTTCGACGCCGCCGATCTGTCGGACAAGCCGTTTGGCTGGAACCTGCCCAACTGGCTGTTGCGCCGGGAAATGCTGGCCCGCATGGCCGAGCTGGAGACCGTGACCTTCCTGCCGGGCTTGGCAACCGCCGCCGTCACAACGCGGGAAAGCGAGGCGCTGGTGACGCTGTCCGACGGGCGGCGCTTTGCGGCGCGGCTGCTGATCGGGGCGGATGGGCGCGGCAGCACGGTGCGGCAGGCGCTGGGGATCGGGGTCAGGACGCTGCGCTATGGGCAGAAGGCGCTGGCCTTTGCGGTGCGCCATACCATCCCACATGGCAATATCTCGACCGAGATCCACAGATCGGGGGGGCCGTTCACCTTTGTGCCCCTGCCCGATCAGCACGGTCAGCCCTGTTCGGCAGTGGTCTGGATGGACCATGCCGCCGAGATCGACCGCCGCATGGCCCTGCCGCCCGAGGCCTTCCGCGAGGAGATGATGACCCGGTCCTGCGGGCTTTTGGGCGAGCTTACGCAGATCTCGCGCCTGACGGCCTGGCCGATCATTGCCCAGATCGCGGCGCAGATGTCGGGCGAACGCACCGCGTTGATGGCCGAGGCCGCCCATGTCATGCCGCCCATCGGCGCGCAGGGGTTGAACATGAGCCTTGCGGACTTGACCGTGCTGCTCGATCTGGCCGAAAGCCATCGCGCCGATCCGGGAACTGCCGCGGTGCTGGACGCCTATCACCGCGCGCGGCATCTGGATGTGCAGACGCGGGTCATGGGGATTGACCTGCTGAACCGCGCCTCGCAGATCGGGGCGCAGCCCTTGCGCGATCTGCGGGCGGCGACCCTGGATGCGATGTATTCGATTGCCCCGGTACGCAAGACGCTGATGCGGGCGGGGATCGGGGTCAGGTAAGGGGGCTTTGCCCCCTCGGCCTGCGGCCTCACCCCCAGGATATTTTTGCCAAGATGAAAGGGCGCCGTCGGGATATCAGCCCAGCGGGCCGGGGCGGGTTTCCTCGCTCAGAAGGACATTGGCCTCGACCTGGCCCACGCCCGGCAGGGTCATGATCCGGCGGCGGAGAACGCGTTCGAAATCGGCAATATCGCGGGCGACGACGCGCAGGCGGTAATCAAACAGGCCGAGGACGTGCTGCACCACCTGCACCTCGGGGATGGCAGTCACGGCGCGTTCGAAATCTTCCAGGCTGACGCGGCCCTTGGTGGCAAGTTTGATGCCCAGAAACACCGTGACGCCGAAGCCGAGCGCGGTGCGGTTGACGACCACGCGCTGCCCCTTGAGCACGCCCGCCGTTTCGAGGCGCCGCACCCGCCGCCAGGCCGAGGGCTGCGAGACGCCGTGGCGGCGGCCGAGTTCCCCGGCCGACAGTGTGCCGTCGCGCGCCAGATCGCGCAGCAGCGCGCGGTCGAGATCATCCAGATCAAGCGTCATAGCGGCAACCCCGCACTGTCCTTGATGGTGGCAATCAGCATCAGCGCCTCGATATCCGAGATATGCGGCAGGGTCAGGATGCGTTCGCGGTAGATCTGCTGGTAATGTGCCATGTCGCGGGCGATTACGTTCAGGCGCACATCGACGCGGCCCAGGAAGGTTTCGATGCCGATCACCTCGGGCACCTCACGCGCGGCGGCGATGAAATCATCGAAGGCGCGGGGTTCGGTCTTGTCCAGCGTGAAGCGGAGCGAGACCTCGACCTCATAGCCCAGGGCGCGCCAGTCGACCACCGCTTCGCGGGCGAGAAGGAGGCCCGCCTCGGCCAGTTTCTCGAGCCGGCGCCAGCAGGTCGCCTGTGTCACCCCGGCACGTTCGGCCAGATCGGGGGTGGCCAGCGCCGGATCGGCCAGCAAATGGCGCAGGATGCGCCGGTCGGTATCGTCGATCTGAATGGACATTTCACACTTACGCTTTTCTGCGCATGATCTTTCGCAGATTTGAGGAAAATCGTCAAACTATGCACGGATCACCCGGCGAGAATGCGTATCTTGCCGCCAGTTTAACCGGAAAGGAACCGCCATGCGCGTGTTTTACGATCGCGACTGCGACATCAACCTGATCAAGGACAAGAAAGTCGCCATCCTGGGCTACGGCAGCCAGGGCCACGCCCATGCGCTGAACCTGCGCGACTCGGGCGCGAAGAACATCGTCGTGGCGCTGCGCGAGGGTTCGCCCTCGGCCAAGAAAGCCGAAGGCGAAGGCCTGAAGGTCATGGGCATTGCCGAAGCGGCGGCCTGGTGCGACGTGATCATGTTCACCATGCCCGACGAGCTGCAGGCCGAAACCTACAAGAAATATGTGCATGACAACCTGCGCGAAGGTTCGGCCATTGCCTTCGCCCACGGCCTGAACGTGCATTTCGGCCTGATCGAGCCGAAGCCGGGCATCGACGTCATCATGATGGCCCCGAAAGGCCCGGGCCACACCGTGCGTGGCGAATATACTAAAGGCGGCGGCGTGCCCTGCCTGTTCGCCGTGCATCACGATGCGACCGGCAAGGCGCAGGAAATCGCGCTGTCCTATTGCTCGGCCATCGGCGGCGGCCGTTCGGGCATCATCGAAACCAACTTCCGTCAGGAATGCGAAACCGACCTGTTCGGCGAGCAGGCCGTGCTTTGCGGCGGTCTGGTCGAGCTGATCCGCATGGGCTTTGAAACCCTGGTCGAAGCTGGCTACGAGCCGGAAATGGCCTATTTCGAATGCCTGCACGAAGTGAAGCTGATCGTGGACCTGATCTACGAAGGCGGCATCGCGAACATGAACTACTCGATCTCGAACACCGCCGAATATGGCGAGTATGTTTCGGGCCCGCGCATTCTGCCCTACGAAGAAACCAAGGCCCGCATGAAAGCCGTTCTGGCCGACATCCAGACCGGCAAGTTCGTGCGTGACTTCATGCTGGAAAATGCCGTGGGTCAGCCGTTCTTCAAGGCGACCCGTCGTATCAACGACGAACACCAGATCGAAAAAGTCGGCGAAAAACTGCGCGCCATGATGCCCTGGATCTCCAAGGGCAAGATGGTCGACCGTTCGCGGAACTGATCGGGCGGCGGGCACTGCGCCCGCCCTTCCCACCCTAGACGAAGGCCGGGGTGTGCTGCACCCCGGCCTTTTTGCTGTCAAAGTTGCAAGATCGCCTCGGCCTCGGCCTGCAGCGCCTTGTAGGCGCCGAGCCAGGGGTGACGCTTCGGGTAAAGCCAGGGATGGCGGATCTCCCACGGGCGCAGGCGACCAGTGAAATGCACAATGGCCGGATCGCGGCGCGAGGCGGAGAAGGCGGCGCGATCGGCCTGCGGAAAGGGGCTGCGCCCAGTCAGGCGATTGCCCCAGAGGGTGTTCCAGGTCGGGTCCAGCAGATCAATCTGGCCCTTGAAGACAACATTCAGCCAGTTCTGGTCGTTGAAGCGCAAGCCAAGCCGCTTGCGCAGATCGACCGCCGCCGCCAGATCACCCATGCGCCGATGCAGCCCCAGCGCCCGGATGCGCGGCAGATCGAACAGCACCACGCCGCTGTTGATATAAGTGGACGGATCGACCAGATCGGCCAGCTGGTCCAGATCGCGCAGATGCCGCGCCGATTTGCGCGAGGGGAGCCAGCCCCGCCCTGCCCTTTGGTGCAGCGCCTTGAGGATCCCCGGATCGCGCACCGCCGCCAGTGGCGCCCCATTGGGCCGAGGGGCGAAAAGCGGGCCGATATCCCGCCGCACCATCGTGTCACCATCCAGATAAAGCGTCGGCTGATCCAAGAGTGCGGGCAGGTTCAGCCGTGCCAGCGCCGCGGCCGAGACATGGCCCTGCACCGCAAGGCTGCTGTCGAAATCGATGGGCTGCACCTCGATCCGCGCCTTGGGAAAGGCCGCGCGCAGATGATCAGCAGCCGGGACCAGCGCGGGGATGGCTTCCGTCACCAGAAAGCGCAGCGTCAGATCGGCGGGGCGGTGTTTCAGCACCGAATAGGCCGAAATCAGCGAAGGGCGCAGATAGCCGCCGTCAAAGACATAGGTGACATCAACCGCCGTCATGCAAGGCTGGCCCCGTGCAGATCGGCCTCGATCCGGCGGCAGATGTCATAAAGCGCATATTCCCCCTGCAGACGGTCCCGCAGCATGGCGCGGGCGTCGTCGGAGCATTCCGTGCGGAAGGCCGCACTGGAATGGCTGCGCGCGGTTTCCGGCTCGCGCAGCGGGCGGATGCCATAGGCGCGCGCGAAATCGGGCAGCAGGCGGCGGACATTCTGTGTCTCGGCGCAGAAAAGCACACGGTTCCGGGCCGCAAGCAGGCGGTCGTGGTCGCCAAAGAAGAACCCCAGCCCGCGCTTGAAATGCCCCACACCCGCCAGGGCCGCCTCGGCCGCGGCACGGTCGGGGTGGGTGCTGTTCTCCCCGAAGGCGCGCGCGAAGGCGTCAAAACTGGAGAAGCGGGTGAAGCAGGCGGTTTCCGCCTCGGTCCAGGGGGTGTTCCGGGTGGGGCGCGAGAAATTGCGGCGGCTGTCAAAGGCGGAATGCAGCCGTGCCATCGGATCGCGGAACACGAACCCCACCTTGACCGTCGGGCCAAAGCGTTCGTCCACCCGTGCAAGGCTGTTGCCATGTGATAGTTGCCGCACCAGAGGTGCCTCATACCAGCGGCGGTTGGCCGCGATCACATCGCCCAGCCAGGTGCCGCCGGTTTTCGGGATATGCAGCAAAACCTGATGCGGGCGCAGATAGGACAGGACGGACACCGTCAGACCACCGCCTCGATGGCGGCGACCATGCCGTCCACCTCGGCCCGCAGCAGCGCCTCATCCTCACATTCCGCCATCACGCGGATCAGGGGTTCGGTGCCGGATTTGCGGATCAGCACGCGGCCCTTGCCCTGAAGGCGGGCTTCGGCCTCGGCGATGCGGGCCTTGACCGTGCCTTCGGCCAGCGGCTGCTTGTCGGCACCGTAGCGCACATTCCGCAGCATTTGCGGCACGGTCTCAAAGCTTTGCACCAGTTCGGAGGCGGGCTTTTCGGTGCGCGCCATCTCGGCCAGGAATTGCAGCCCCGCGATCAGGCCATCGCCCGTAGTGGCGTAATCGGTCATCACGATATGGCCCGATTGTTCCCCGCCCAGGTTATAGCCGTTGCGGCGCATTGCCTCGACGACATAGCGGTCACCCACGGCAGTGCGTTCCAGACGCAGGCCACGCGCGGTCAGGAATTTCTCAAGCCCGAGGTTGGACATCACCGTCGCAACCAGCGTGCCGCCTTTCAGCCGCCCCTCCTCCGCCCAACGGGCCGCCATCAGCGCCATGATCTGATCGCCGTCCGCCACACGGCCATTCTGATCAAGGATCATCACCCGATCCGCATCGCCATCAAGACTGATGCCGACATGGGCGCCATGAGCCACCACCGCTTCGGCGGCGGTCTGGGTATGGGTTGATCCGCAACGGTCATTGATATTGGTGCCATTGGGCGCAACACCCACCGGGATCACCTCGGCGCCCAGTTCCCACAGCACCTCAGGCGCGGCGCGATAGGCGGCGCCATTGGCGCAATCGATCACCACCTTCAGCCCGTCCAGCCGCAGTCCCGCCGGGAAGGTCGTCTTGACAAATTCCTGATAGCGGCCGCGGCCATCCTCGATCCGCTTGGCGCGGCCGATGTTCTGGGGTTGGGCAGGCAGGATCTCGCCTTCCAGAATGGCCTCGATCTCGGCCTCGGCCTCATCCGACAGTTTGAACCCGTCGGGGCCAAAGAACTTGATGCCATTGTCATGATGCGGATTGTGACTGGCCGAGATCATCACCCCCAGATCGGCACGCATCGACCGGGTGAGAAAGCCCACCGCCGGCGTCGGCACTGGCCCCAGCAGCAGCACATTCATCCCGGTCGAGGTCAGACCCGCCGTCAGCGCATTTTCCAGCATATAGCCCGAAAGCCGCGTATCCTTGCCGATGACAACCCGATGCGCCGAACTGCCGTCGCGGCGGAAGAACCGCCCCGCAGCCGCCCCAAGGCGCAGCGCCATTTCCGCGGTCATCGGATAGGTATTGGCGCGCCCGCGCACGCCATCGGTGCCAAAAAGCTTGCGGCTCATGCCAAATCCCCCACGGTGACAGACCGCCAGAGCGCGAGCGCCTGACGGGTTTCCCAAACATCATGCACGCGCAAGACCTGCGCGCCCTGCGCCACCCCGGCCAGCGCCACCGCGACCGATCCGGGCGCGCGCCGCGCGGCCTCGGCCTCACCGCCGATGGTGCCGATGAATTTCTTGCGGCTGACGCCCAGAAGAATCGCGCAGCCCAGCCCGTGAAAAAGCGACAGGCCCCGGATCAGCGTCAGGTTATGGTCCAGCGTCTTGCCGAACCCGATGCCCGGATCAACCATGATGCAGTGACGCGGGATGCCCGCTGCCTCGGCCTCGGCCACTTTCTCGGCCAGAAAATCGTAAACGTCGAGCAGCACATCCTCATATTGCGGATCATGCTGCATGGTCTGCGGCGTGCCTTGGGCATGCATCAGACAGATCGGCGCCTGTGCGGCGGCGGTCACATCCTTCAGCGTCGTATCCCAGGTAAAAGCCGAAACATCATTCACAAAGCTCGCCCCCGCCTTCAGGGCAGCCTCGGCCACCGCGCCCTTGCGGGTATCGATAGAGATTGCCGTGTCGATCCCGCCTTCACGCAAAGCGGCAATAACGGGGGCGGTGCGCTGAATTTCCTCGACCACCGGCACTTCGGCCGCACCGGGGCGCGTGCTTTCGCCGCCGATGTCGATGATCTCGGCACCGGCACCGGCCATGACCTGCCCCTGATGCACGGCAGCCTCGGGCGCAAGGAAGCGACCGCCGTCGGAAAAGCTGTCGGGCGTCACGTTGAGGATGCCCATCAGCCGCGGCCGGTCCATAGACAGCCCTGCAAAATCGGCGCGGGGCGCGGTCAGCCGGTCGCGCATGTCGGTGGGCAGATCGGCGGCCGCAATCAGCCGGGGGCTTTGGCCACGTTCCAACACCTCGACCCGGTCGAACCAGAGCCAGCCGCCCGCAAGCGGCAAGGCCCCTGCGGGGCGTGCGGTGTCACTCATCGGGATGGGACGGTAATAGATCATGCCTTCGATTAGGCCCAACCGCCCTTGCAGGCAAGGCCCGCTGTCAGGCGCGTTCGACCGTCACGCGGCTTCCTGCCGGGACTGTTACATCGCCGTGAACCACCATCGCCTCGGCCGCCGTCAGTTCGGCCAACCAAAGCGCCAGCGCCACCGGTTCGCGCGAATGGGGGCCATCGACCGCATCCAGCACCAGTTTCGACGGCGCCCAGACGATCATCTGGCCGTTCTTCATGGCCCAGTCAATTTCCGTCCGCGTGCCGACCACGACACACCGGTCATCCCGCGCGGCCAGGGTCCAGGCGTTCTGTTCAATGGCAAGAAGGTCGATCCGGCGCTGGGTCGGTTTGTGGCCCGTCACCGGACGCGGAAAATCGGGCAGACCCACGGTCAGGATCACCGGGAGGCCGCGCGCCTGAAGCCGGTCCAGCCGCGCCGAAAGATCAGGCGCCGCAATCGCGGCATTGTCGAAGAACACGACCAGCGGATGCAGCGCCGCCATGACGCCATCGCTGCCCACGGCACGCAAGGGCGCCTCGGCCCGGGTCCGCACGATCTCGACCCCAAGCGCACCGGGACCGCGATCCAGCTTTTCGATGCGGATGAAGACGCGCATGGCCTGCGGCTCTTGCAAGATGCGCTCGGCCACTTTTTCTGCCAGCGTCTCCAGCAGGTTCAACCGTTCGGCGGCCAGTTCGGCGGCAATCGCCTCAGTGATCCGGTCATAGGACAGGATCAGATCGACATCATCGCCCAGCTGCGCCGGATGGGGGCGCACCTCGACCACGATGTTGAAGCGCAGGCGCTGCGTCTTGCCGCGTTCCTGCTGGAAGGCCCCGATGTCGGCCTCCACAATATGATCACGCAGCGAGATGCGGTCACGCGGGTCGGCCGAGGCGGACGCGACAGAGCGTTCCTCGGGATGCGCAAAGGCAAGGCGGATATCAGTCGTCATATTCGCCCTCCGGCGCGGTCAGAATGGCGGGACACTACCCGCCAGCCCAGCCTATGCCCTGCCCGCCCGCGGCAGGCAAGATGATCTGCGCGACATCAGTGACGATAAAAAAGGTGCGCGCCGATGGCAGCCGTCCGATCGAAGCGATGCGACCAATCGGGACGAACACCGACCGTATGGAAATAAAGCGCCCCATTCGTAAGGCCGCGGGGGGCACCATCCATCATCAGGCGGGCAATCTTGCCTGCCGTTTCCCAAGCGCCACGATCATGCACGGCATCTGATTTGCCATCGCAAGTGAACGAGAACTGACACCCGCCATTGCCGCTTTGCCGCACCACGCCGCAGATGCTGCGCGGATAGGCCGGGTTGTCGGTGCGGTTCAGAACGACCTCGGCCACCGCGAACTGGCCCTTGAGGGATTCACCGCGCGCCTCATGGTAGACCGCCGTCGCAAGGCATTGCCATTCCGCATCCCCGGATGCGACCGGCAGCGCCGCCAGATAGGCGGGATCATAGCTGATCAGGGCGGGCGAAGATTTCACGGCCGTTTTGGACGGCTTAGCCACAACGGCCTTTTCAGGTTTCACCTCGGCCGCCGCGGGTTTTGCCACGACCTTGACCTGCGGCATGGCCACACCATCGGCCAAGGCCGCAAGCCGCGTGGGGGCAACTCTGTCCAAGGCAGATTTTTCCAACCCGAGGAGAGAGGACATCCGACCGTCAATACTGACGGACGGGTCGTTCGACTGGCTCACCGTGACATCGGCGAAGGCCGCTCCATTCAGGACCAACGCGCCCAGAAGGGCCGCCGTCCAGCAAAGTCGCAAGCGCATTTACGTGTGTTCCCGGTCTTGTTCCAGCGCCGCCAGCCGGGGATCTTGACCCTACCGTCAGGCAACAGGGGCGGCACCTAGACCAGAAAACCGCGGGGTGTAAAGTCTTGATGCAAAAGCGATACATGAATTGCTCGCTTTTTGCGCGAATTCTTGCCGATATGGCCTTTGAAAAGATCAAGGGGAAAATGCGCCAAATCCCGCATTTTTCCCTGTTATTGCAAAGATTTTCACGCCTTCGGATCGGTCAGCGCAAGGTGTGCGGCGGCAAGACGGGCCTGCGGCACGCGATAGGGTGAACAGGACACATAATCAAAGCCCGCACGACGACAAAATGCGATCGATTCGGGGTTTCCGCCATGTTCCCCGCAGATCGACAGGGTAAGATTCGCCCGCGTCCGCCGCCCCCGTTCTGCCCCAATCAGCAAGAGCTCTCCAACCCCATCGACGTCGAGAATATGGAAGGGATCTTCGGGGAAAACGCCCTCTTGGACATAGGTGTTCATGAAGCGCCCGGCGTCATCGCGCGACAGGCCATAGGTCATCTGCGTCAGGTCATTCGTCCCGAAAGACAGGAAGGCCGCATGCTGGGCAATCTCGCCCGCGCGCAGCGCCGCCCGCGGGGTTTCCACCATGACCCCCAGGCGGTAATCAAAGCTGACGCCGGTCTTGGTCCGCACCGCCGCCGCCACCGCATCGATACGGGTCTTGACCAGCTCCACCTCGCGCCGGGCCGAAACCAGCGGGATCATGATTTCAGGCACGACAGGTTCGCCCGCGCGGACAGTTTCGACCGTCGCCTCGAAAATCGCCCGCGCCTGCATGTCGTAGATTTCGGGCAGCACAACGCCCAGCCGCACCCCCCGCATCCCGAGCATCGGGTTGAATTCCGACAGCGCCTCGGCCCGTCGCGTGACCTCGGAAAGCGGGCGATCCAGTGCTTCGGCCAGCTCGCGCAGACCCTCGCGCGAATGGGGCAGGAATTCATGCAGCGGCGGGTCGAACAGACGGATGCAAACAGGCAAACCCTTCATGATTTCAAAGAGTTGCCCAAAGTCCGCCCGCTGCATCGGCAAAAGCCTTGCCAGGGCGGCGGCCCGGTCTTTGGGCGTGTCGGCAAAGATCATCTCGCGCATGGCGACCAGACGATCCTCGTCAAAGAACATATGTTCGGTACGGCACAGGCCAATGCCCTGCGCCCCGAAATCGCGCGCCGTCTGCGCATCAGACGGCGTGTCGGCATTGGCCCGGATACCAATGTCGCGCAGGTCATCCGCCCAGGCCAGCAGCTGACGGAAGGCATCGTCCTGCGCCGGGGCCAACATCTCGGCCGCCCCCACCAACGCCTCTCCGGTGGTGCCGTCGATGGTGATGACATCGCCCTCGCGGAACTCGCGCCCGTCCTTGGCCGTCAGACGCTTGTCACGCGTGTCAAGCCGGATGTCCGAGGCCCCGACGATACAGGGCAAGCCGAGGCCCCGCCCGATCACCGCCGCATGGCTGGTCATGCCACCACGCTCCGTCAGTACCGCCACGGCGGAATGCATGCCGCGAATATCCTCGGGCGCAGTTTCGCGCCGCACAAGGATGCAGGGCTCACCCCGCGCCGCACTCGCCTGTGCCGCCTGCGAGCTGAAAACGATCCGCCCCGTCGCCGCCCCAGGGCTTGCGGCAATCCCCCGGGCAAAGACATCCCGCGGCCCGCGCGGATCGACCTGCGGATGCAAAAGCTCCGACAGCGCGCGCGGCTCCACCCGCAGCACGGCTTCAGAGGGCGAAATCACCCCATCCTTGGCCAGCGCCACCGCAATCTTCAGCCCCGCCCGGGCCGAACGCTGCACCTTGACCGCATCAAGCACCGAAAGCTGCCCATCCTCGATGGTAAACTCGATCTGCATCTCCTCGCGCAGACGGCGACGACACACCTCGCCATGGCGCAGCAAATCGGCAAAGAGATCGGGTGCCAGTTCCTCAAGCGATGGACCCCGCTTGTCACGCGTCAGGTAAATCGCCTCCCCCCGCGTCAGCGCGTCACGCCCCTGGCTCTGGCCCAGATAGCGCCCCTTGACCTGGGCATCCCCCGTGACCGGATCGACAAACTGGATCACGCCCGAACCGGAAATCCCCTGCCCGATCCCCTGCGCCATCTGCTGGACAACCAGCCCGAGCCCCGCCTCGGCAGGCGCCCCCTTGGCCTGCCGCAACAGCCGCGCCGTCGTCCCCTCCCAGGCCCGGGCCATCGAGCGCAAGACATCTGCAAGCTGCCGCGCCGGGTCTTCGGGAAAAGGCTCGTCCATCTCGATCTGATAGGTCCGCAGCGCATCGCGCAGCGCCTGGGCCGAAGGCTCCACCCCTTCGAACATGTCAGGATCAAGCCGCGCCACATGCACCGCATAGCCCTGCACGAACCGCAGATAGAGCGCATCCGCCGCCGCCTGCCCATGCCGCTGCGCCAGACGATCATGCCGCGCCATGTTGAAGCCGATATTCAGAATGGTTGCAGGCCCACCCCAATCCGGGTTTTCTGGTGACGGCCGCACCGAAATCAGCGGGTCCGCCCCGAAATGGGCAAGAATGGCGCGACAATCAACCATCTGCCCCGAGGCAATGGCCCGCACGACATACGCGGGCAAGGCGACCGTCTCGGGCACCGGCAACTCCAGCCGGATCAGGCGCTGCAAACATTTTGCGCGCCACCCATGCTGCTCACGCGTGATCTGCGCGCTTGGCGTGATGACGGAAAAATCAGTAAGAAGCTCGGTTTTCTGCACTGCGGCACCCTTCTGTTGACCGCAGCATAAACAGATCGAACCTTCGCGCAAGAACCTGCATGAAAAGGGGGGCTGTCTGCCCCCCTCGGCCTTCGGCCTCACCCCCCGAGGATATTTCAACAACGGGAAGAGGCAGTGCGATTTCCTTCAAATTCCCGTTGGACAAATATCCTCGGGGGTCCGGGGGCAGACAGCCCCCGGCCTTTATCACCCCTCCACCTTGGTCAGGTCGGCGACCTGAGCGACAAGGGCGCGGATGCGGTGCAACAGGTTCAGGCGGTTCCGGCGGACAATCTGATTGTCGCTGTTCACCTGCACGGCGGTGAAGAAGGCATCGATCGGCGCACGGAGGCGGGCCATGGCGGCCATGGCGGCGGCGAAATCCTCTTTGGCCATGGCGGGTGTGATTGCGGCCTCGCCAGCGTCGAGGGCGGCGAAGAGGGCACGTTCCTCTTCGGTTTCTGCAAATTTCACATCGGCGCCGAAGGAGTATTCCACGCCGTCCTTGGCCTCGGCCTGGCTGAGGATATTGTTCGCGCGTTTGAAGCCTTGCAGCAGATTGGTGCCGTCTTCCGTTGCGAGGAAGGCGCCGAGCGCTTCGGCCCGTTTGACCAGTAACGTCAGGTCGTCATTGCCCGGCATGGCAAGGCAAGCATCGATCACGTCATGGCGGGTGCCTTGATCGCGCAGGAAGACCTTCAGGCGGTCGTGGAAGAAGGAGAGGAGGCTCACTTCATCGCGCTCGGCTTCAAAATTAATCTTATGCGTTTCTTTGAGCGCGGTCGCTTCATCAAATTTGCCCTGTGCCTCTAGGGAACGTGAGGCCAAATCTACGACAAGGAATTTCTTGAAGTTCCTGAGCATTGCGGCAGCGTGCTCGGTGCTACTGCCTTCCCGATTGGACCAAAGCGCAATCCATTCCTCTTGTGTGCCAGACGCCAACTTGTCGAACGCTCGGTCCAAGAGGTCAAGAATTGCCTTCGCAAATACTGCCTCTAACCCAACCCGCACCCCGTTCCCCAGCACCAGCCGGATCACGCCAAGCGCGGCGCGGCGCAGGGCGAAGGGGTCTTTGCTGCCCGTGGGTTTCTCGTCAATCGCCCAGAAGCCGGTCAGCGTGTCGATCTTGTCGGCCAGCGCCACCGCGACCGAGATGGACTCAGCGGGCACGGCGTCCGAGGGGCCGAGGGGGGAGTAATGGTCGCGCGCGGCATTGGCGATGGCCTCGGGTTCGCCCGCCTCCAGCGCGTAATAGCGGCCCATCGTCCCTTGTAATTCGGGGAATTCACCGACCATGGCCGAGCGGAGGTCGAGCTTGGCGAGTTTCGCCGCGCGTTCTGCCTGGGCCGGGTCGGCACCGACAAGGGGCGCAATTTCGCGCGCGAGGGCGGCGATCCGGGCGATGCGGTCGGACTGGCTGCCGAGCTTGTTGTGGAAGGTCACGGACTTGAGGCCCTCTTCCCATTCGCCCATGCCCGCCTTGGCAACGCGCAGGTCATTTTCCCAGAAGAACCGCGCATCGCTGAGACGCGCAGACAGCACCTTGAGATTGCCCTTAAGGATCGTCGCGCCGTGATCGGCGGTTTCGCGGTTGGCGACGGTCACGAAGCCTTCGATCCGCCCGGTCTTGGGGTTCTTGACCGAGAAGAACTTCTGATGTTCGCGCATCGAGGTTTGCAGCACCTCGGGCGGCAGATGCAGGAAGTCTTCGCCAATCGACCCCATCAGGACCACCGGCCATTCGACAAGACCGGCCACTTCGGCCAGTAGCGCGGCATCGGGCACAAGTTCCAGCCCGCGGGCGAAGGCCTGGTTCTGGGCATCGTTCCAGATCGCGGCCTCGCGCTCGGCGCTGTCGAGCATGACATGGGCGCGGCGCAGTTTGGTGGCGTAGTCATCGAACGACGTCACGGCAAAGCGCGCGGGCGCCATGAAGCGGTGGCCGCCGGTGGTGTTCCCGGCCTCGATCCCGTCAACGTTCAGCGGCACGATCTGGGCGCCGGCCTCATCCACCAGAATGCAGAGGATCGAATGGAGCGGCCGCACCCAGCGCAGCGCGCCGCTGCCCCAGCGCATCGATTTCGGCCAGGGGAAGTTGCGGATCGTACGCTCCAGCACTTCGGCCACGATGTCGGCCGCCGCGCGACCGGGCTTTTCAATCGCGGCGAAATAGACTTCGGCCTTTTTGTCGGCACGCTTTTCAAGCTGGTCAAGCGTAAGACCGGTCGAGCGCAGGAAGCCCTCGATCGCCGCGGCCGGGGCATCGGTGCGCGGGCCTTTGCGTTCTTCGCGCACGGCGCGGCTTTGCGCGCTGAGGCCGGTGAGCGAGAGCGTCAGCCGCCGCGGGGTCGAGAAAGCGCCCGCGCTTTCATAGGTCAGCCCGGCGTCGACCAGCCCGTCCGTCACAAGCTTGCGGAGGTTTTCACGCGCCGCGGCCTGCATCCGGGCGGGGATTTCTTCGGAGAAGAGTTCGATGAGTAGGTCGGACATGGGCTTCTCCGTCAATCGCGTCTGGCCATGGGGATCATGCGTTTCTTGGGCGGGTCCGCATCCGGCAGGCCCCGATGGACTGCCGGGCGGGCGGTCATTTCATAACATCCGCGGTCGGATCGACCTTGAGCGTCTCGTTCAGCTGGTGCCATGCATAGGCGGCGCCATCGGGGAAGACCGCGACCACACGGTCCACGCCCGGCACGATGTCGCGCACGGAAAGGAAGGCGATTGCCTCGCCGGTTTCCAGTGCCTGACCGATGCGGACGGCATCGAAACAATCGAACCAGCCGGGGGCGATCAGCGGCTCGGCCGCTTCATAGACCTTGTAGGTCTCGGTCAGCATGGCCTGCGACAGGGGCGTGTGGAAACAGGCCCGGAACCGCAGGGGCGAGCTGTCGGAATCGATGCCGGTCACGCCGTCGGCCAAAATGACCTCGGGCTCGGCGCCGAGGATCGGGGTCAGGACGATTTCCTGACCGGGGGTGAAGGCTGCATCATGGTAATAGGCATAGCTCTGGGTCCACCAGACCCCTGCCCCCGCGATGGCCGCCGTCAGAACCAAGCCCGCTGCCAGCATCTTGCCGCTTACGCCTCCGCTCATCTTCACGCCTGTGCCGCGGCGGACCAGCCGCCTGCTTCGGTCTGCACGAAGGCATCGGCGCATTTTTTGGCCAATGCGCGCACGCGCCCGATATAGGCCTGACGTTCCGTGACCGAGATCACACCCCGGGCATCGAGCAGGTTGAACAGGTGGCTCGCCTTGATGCACTGGTCGTAGGCGGGATGGGCCATGATGATGCGCTTGCCGGAATTGGCATCCTGCGGGTCAAAGGCCAGCAGGCGTTCGCATTCGGCCTCGGCGTCCTTGAAATGCTGGAACAGCATCTCGGTGGTGGCGCCGTTGAAGTTATGGCGGCTGTATTCTTCTTCCGTCTGGCGGAAGATGTCGCCGTATTTCAGCGGAATGGGGCTGTCGGGATCGTTGAAGGGCATGTCCATGACATGGTCAATCCCCAGCACATACATGGCCAGACGTTCCAGACCATAGGTCAGCTCGCCCGAAACCGGCTTGCAGTCATGGCCGCCGACCTGCTGGAAATAAGTGAATTGCGACACTTCCATGCCGTCGCACCAGACCTCCCAGCCCAGCCCCCAGGCGCCCAGCGTGGGGCTTTCCCAGTCGTCTTCGACGAAGCGGATGTCATGCAGGCTGGTGTCGATCCCGATGGCCTCGAGGCTGCCAAGATAGAGATCCTGCAGATCCGGCGGGCTCGGTTTGATCAGCACCTGATATTGATAATAGTGCTGCAGGCGGTTGGGGTTTTCGCCATAGCGCCCGTCGGTCGGCCGGCGCGAGGGCTGGACATAGGCCGCAGCCCAGGGGGTCGACCCCAGCGAACGCAGGGTGGTGGCCGGGTGGAAGGTGCCCGCGCCAACCTCCATGTCATAGGGCTGCAGCACCGCGCAGCCCTTGGCGCCCCAGTAGGTCATCAGGCGCAGGATGATTTCCTGAAAGCTGCGGGGCGTGGTCACGGCGGCGGCGGTCATCTTCTACCTCTTCGCAAAGCAGTGTCTCCATAGGAGACGGGCGCCGAGGCGTCAATGCGGGCACGCTCGCGCAACTGTCAGAATCCATCAGACCTTCGTCGTTTGCATGGGTCGCCCGCAGCGTGTAACGGTCAGGTCAGGCAGTTTGACGGGACCGTGACAAGAATGATGCAAGTGATTTACGGGCTGGTGCTTTGCGCGGCGTTGGCCCTGCCTTCCGCAGCTGCGGCGCAGGACCAGATCTGGCTTCAGATCGAGGCACAGCCCACTCTCAATGAGGCGTCCGACCGCGCGCAGGCCTATGCGGCTCTGTTTCCCGATGTGTCGGGGTTCTCCACCGGGGGGTGGTATGCCATCGCGCTGGGGCCGTTTCAGGATCGTGCCGCCGCCGAAGACCGCCTGCGGCAGCTGAAATCCGAAGGGCTGATCCCGCGCGACAGCTTTATCGCCTCGGGCGGGGATTACCGCGCGCCCTTCTGGCCTGCGGGGCAGTCTGCCCCTGTCGTGGCGCTGTCCGATCCGGGTGACACCCCTCTCGTCGCCGCCGAACCCGCCCCGCTGTCCAGCACGGAAACCCCGGAGGAGGCCCGTGCGGCCGAAGCGGCCCTGCCCCCCGAAGCACGCCAGAAGCTGCAGGCCGCGCTACAATGGTTCGGCCATTACGATGGCAAAATCGACGGGTCTTTTGGCGCGGGCACCCGGCGCAGCATGGCCGATTGGCAGACCGAGCAGGGAGAAGAGCCGACGGGTATCCTGACCAGCACCCAAAGACAAAGCCTTGTCGCGGCCTATGATCAGGCACAGGCCGAGCTGGGCCTTGCCACCCAGACCGAGACCGAGGCCGGGATCGAGATCACCCTCCCGACCGCACTTGTAGAATTCGACCATTATGAACCTCCATTCGTTCACTTCCGGGCCAAGAACGGTTCCGAGGTGCAGGTCATCCTGATTTCGCAGCCCGGCGACCAATCCACGCTTTATGGCCTTTACGACGTGCTGCAAACGCTCGAGATCATGCCTGTCGAGGGGGAGCGTTCCAGGTCCGAGGCGTCATTCACCATCGACGGACGCAGCGCGACCCGCGCGACCCATGCCTATGCCGAACTGTCAAAGGGTCTGGTCAAGGGCTATATCCTGGTCTGGAACCCGAAGGAGGATGCGCGGATGGCGCGCGTTCTGGCGGCGATGCAGTCCAGCTTCCGCTCGGTGGGCGATACCGCGCTTGACCCGGGGCTTGTCCCGCTCAGCGATGAAACCCGCCGCGGCCTGATGGCCGGGCTTGAGGTGCGTCGCCCCGTCTTGTCGCGCAGCGGGTTTTATGTGGACGGCAATGGCACTGTCGCCACCGTGGCCGAGGCCGTCGAGGGCTGCAACCGCATCACGCTCGACCTGCGGCACGATGCACGGCTTTTGCATGTGGACCCAGCGACCGGCCTTGCCTTGCTGACGCCGGTCACGCCCCTGTCCCCGCCGGCCGTTGCGGATCTGCTCTCCGGTCCGGCGCGCAGCGGGCAGGATATTGCCGTGTCGGGCTACAGCTATGAAGACAAGTTGCCGGCCCCGACCCTGACCTTCGGCACGCTGGAAGAGATGAAGGGCCTGAACGGCGAAACCGGGGTGGCACGCCTGTCAGTCGAGGTTCTGGCGGGGGATGCGGGCGGCCCTGTGCTGGATAGCACAGGCACCGTGATCGGCCTTCTGCTGCCGCGCGATACCGAAGGGGCGCGGCGTCTTCCCGCCTCGGTCTCTTACGCGCTGCAGGCGGCAACGCTGGCCCCGCGCCTGTCCGAGGCCGGAGTTGCGCCGCGGGCCTCGACCCGCACCGGCGCCCTTGCGCCGGAAGACCTGAACCGTCTGGCCGAAGGCATGACCGTGCTGGTGTCCTGCTGGTAACGCCACAGGTGGTGCCGGGGATTGGGGCCATCGTCGGTAGACGGTGGCCCTTTTGCTGTCAGCGCATCCAGAAGCGGGGCAGGAACAGCATGAAGACTGCAATCAGCGACAACCGGCCCAGCAGCATGGCCAGCGTCATCACCCATTTCGCCGTCGCCGGAAAGTCGATGTAGGTGCCCGTTTCCGCAATGGCCGGACCAATCCCGTAGCCGATATTGCCCAGCGAAGACCAGCTGGCAAAAAGTGCCGTGTGGAAATCAATCCCGGTCAGGGTCAGCGCCACGGCCACGCCGCCGATCAGCAGGATGTAACTCGTCACGAACATCATCACGCCGTTCAGCGTTTCGGCATCGACCGTTTTTCCCGCATGGCGCACCGGGGCCACACGATGCGGCATCGAAATTTGCCGCAACTGCGCCCGGACCGCGGCCATCGCCACCTGCACCCGAAACACCGTCAGCGCGCCCGAGCTTGACCCCGAACACCCCCCGATCACCCCCACGAAGAACGCCGCCACCAACACAAATCCGCCCCAGGCGGTGAAGCTGCCGGAAAAATAGCCCGTCCCGGTCATGATCGAGATCATGTTGAAAAGCGTTTCGCGAAAGATCGGCTCAATCGGGCCGCTACTTGTCAGGACGCGCCATAGTGTCACCACCCCCACCGCGGTTGCCATCCAGATCACATAGGACCGCACCTGCGGATCGCGCCACAGCGCATCGCTTCGCCCCGTCACCATCTGGACATAGCGGATATAGGGCAAGGCGGCGACGGCCATGAAAAAGGCCCCCGCATATTCCCCCGCCCCCGCATAGACGTTGAACGAGGCGTCACGTCCCGAAAAACCGCCTGTCGCAATCGTGGAAAACCCATGGATCACCGCGTCAAGCGAGGTCATGCCAAACCCCTTGTAAACAAGGATGCAGACCAGCGTGAGCCCGGCGTAAACCCCGACCAGCGACAGGGCAATATCGCTTGCCCGGGGCAAGATCTTGCCAAAGGTGTCAAAGCCCTCGGTCTTGAAGAACTGCATCCCGCCGACGCGCATGATGGGCAGGAAGATCATCGCGATGAAGGCCATGCCCAGCCCACCCAGCCAGTTGAGCATCCCGCGCCAGAGGTTCATGCCCGCCGGAAGTGCGTCCAGCCCCACGATCACGGTGGACCCGGTGGTGGTGATGCCCGACACCGCCTCGAAATAGGCATCCGTCAGGCCCAGCTCCGGCGCACCCAGCATCAGGGGCAATGCCCCGAACAGCGGCACCAGAACCCAAAGACCAAAGGTCAGCAGAAAGGCAGATCGCAGGTCGAACGCCTGTTTCAGCGCGCCATGCGTTGCCAGAACGATCATCGCGCCGAAGCCCGCGCTCAGAAAGGCGGCCTGCACCATGCCCCCGGCATTGCCGTTCCGCAGGCTCAAATCCAGCGCGGCAGGCAGCAACATCAGCAGCCCGAGCAGCAGGATGATCCGACCGAGGATATTGGCAACAGGGGCATAAGCGTTCATGGGGCCGAGCCTTGGCCGCCCCGCCCCGGCATGTCAAGCAGCGCCCAAAGGAAAACCCTGCCCCCGTTCTGGGGGACAGGGTCGAACATGGGACAGGGAAAATCAGCCGACGTGGAACAGGGTCGAGAACATCCGCGGGTCAAGGCTCGCCTGTGCGAAGGTCGGGCCCGAGGTCAGCACGCTGACCGCGTCATGGCTGTGCAGGCTTTCCTGATGGCTGGCGATCACGCGGAAATCGCCGATGCGCGGATCATCCTGAAGCCCCTCGCAGAACAGACGCGCGGCGTCTTCCACGAAGATCGGGTTGGCGGCGTTCAGCTCGGCAAAGGCCTGTTCGTCCTCGCGCTTGACCATGACCTGCGTCTCGGTCGGCACCGCGCGGCGGCAGAGTTCGATCAGGTCTTCGAACCACAGCCGCGGGCCGGGGTTCGCCACCACCGAAATCCGCGCGACCGACCGCTGCGAATGCGGCGTGGCCAGCTGCCCACGCGACCGGCGCGCATGTTCCGACAGCTCGAGCGAGCAGGGGCAGGTGCTGGAATAGACGTAGTCAAGGTGCATAATCTTCAGCCGCTCGCCCGCGCGATCGACCAGTTCCAGCGCGATGTCGTAATACTGCCAGCCCGACAGGCCCGAGCGGAGCGATTGCACCCGCGCGGGGAAGCTGAACCGCATCTGGATGCGCGCATCAAAGCTGCCCAGATCACGTTTGTAATCGCTCAGCGCGCGATCGATGACCTCAAAGCTGAAGGCGCTTTCGGCATGGGCATAAAAGGACCGCATGATGCGGCTCATGTTGATGCCCTTCTTCTCCGCCTCAAGGCTGACGGTGCCAGTGACAGATGTCTCCAGCATCACTTCGGCCGCATCACGGGTGCGATAGCGGATCGGCAGGCGGAAGTTGGAAATGCCCACATGCTGGATCTGCCGCTTTGCGCCGCGGATCAGGCTGGAAGGGCCATTCTGCAGGTCCGGCAAACTGTCCTTGTAGGCGTCATCCACCTTGAATTCGGTCGGATAATCGCGGCTCAGGTCAGGATAGCCGTCGCCGATCAGCGCCCGGGCCGCGGGGTCCAGCGCCTCAAGCTCGGCCGTGCTGGCACGGCCCGCCCATTGCCGCAGCAGCTGCAGCGCTGCCGCAGCCTCATCCAGGCCCGGCTTCCGGTCGATTTCCGGCGTATGGATATTCATCGCGCGCTCCCGTCCTCAAACTTGGTCGCTGGGTCACAATATGGGATCTGTCCCGGTCGCATCCAGCCCATGCATCCTTTTTACGGACCTTTTGCGACATCGGATCACTGGTTCTGACGAAGATCACGCATTTGGCACCGGACACGCCATGCGAAAATTCTCGATCTGCTGGCCAAGGCGTTCAACATGCTGCGCCGCGACCATCTGCCAGCCCATCCGCAGAAAGAACGGCCGGGCCATGCGGCTGGCCTCGACATGCAGCTGCGCCAGCCCCTGCCCCTTCGCCCAGGACAGCACCGCTGCGTGCAGCGCATCCGCGACGCCGGTCCCGCGGCAATCGGGACGCACGAAGGCGAGATCGAGATAGCCATCCCCCCGCACAGAAAAGAACCCCGCCGCCCCGTGTTCATCGGTGGCGACGAAGGTCTCCAACCCCGCAAGGCGCTGGCCGACCCCCTCGGCCGTGGGGCGTTCGGGGGCCCAGGCGGCCAGAACCTCGGCCGGGTATTTCGGCGCGGCCCCGATGCGGACCGCGTCGAAAAAGAGATCGGCCAGAGGCCCCGCATCCGCAGGGGCGAAACGGCGGATCACCTCAGGCCGCGTCCAGCGCGCGCTTCAGATCGGCGATCAGATCCCCGGCATCCTCAAGCCCGACGGACAGGCGGATCAACCCCGGCGTGATCCCCAGCGCATCCTTCTGATCCTGCGGCAGACGCTGGTGCGTCGTGGTCGCAGGATGGGTGGCAATGGATTTCGCATCCCCGAGGTTGTTGGAAATCTTGATGATTTCCAGCGCGTTCATGAAGCGGAAGGCCGCTTCCTTGCCGCCCTTGATGTCAAAGGCCACCATCGTGCCGCCCGACCCCATCTGCGCCATTGCAAGATCATATTGCGGGTGGCTGGTCAGCGCGGGGTGGATGACGCGGCTCAGACGGGCGTCGCCTTCCAGAGCGGCGGCCACCTGCAGCGCGGAATCCGCCATGGCGCGGCAGCGCAGGTCCAGCGTCGCCATGCCGTTCAGCATGATCCAGCTGGTGAAGGGGCTCATCGAGCCGCCGGTATGTTTCATGTAGGGTTCCAGCACCTTGCGGATATATTCCTGCGTGCCGCAAACCACCCCGCCAAGCGCGCGCCCCTGCCCGTCGATATGTTTCGTCGTGGAATAGACGATGACGTCGGCGCCCAGATCCACCGCGCGCGAGAAGATGGGGGTCGAGAACACATTGTCCACGATGACCAGCGCGCCAACCGCATGGGCAATGTCGGCCACCGCGCGGATGTCCACCAGCTCCAGCGTCGGGTTCGACATGCTTTCGAAGAACACGGCCTTGGTCGTGGGGCGCATCGCCGCGCGCCACTGATCCAGATCGGCGCCATCGACGAAGGTCACCTCGACGCCATAGCGCGTCAGGATTTCCTCGAGGATATACAGGCACGACCCGAACAGCGCCTTGGAAGAGACCACATGATCCCCCGCGCGCAGCAGCGAGGCCAGCGCCCCGTTCACCGCCGCCATGCCCGAGGCCGTGGCGAATGCATCTTCGGTGCCTTCCAGCGCGGCGATCCGTTCTTCGAACATCCGCGTGGTCGGGTTGCCATAGCGGGCGTAGATGAATTCATCGCCTTCCAGCTTGACGAACCGGGCCTCGGCCGCCTCGGCGGTGGGATAGACGAAGCCCTGCGTCAGGAAGATGGCCTCGGCCATCTCGCCATACTGGCTGCGGCGGCTGCCTTCATGCACCAGCGTGGTGCGCGTCTTCCAATCCTTGCTCATGTCCTGCCTCCGGCAAAGAAAAACCCCGAAGACCGTTGGCTTCGGGGTCGCGGCCCTTCACCTTTTAGCGGTTTGTTTAACGTGGCCCGCAATCCGGTCACAAAGCGCCACGGCCAAGGGCATACGCCCCGGCGCGGCAAAGGTCAACGCTGGCAAATGGGGGCTGGCAAATGTGAAGGCGGGCGGCCTTGCCCTTTGCCGCCGATCGTCGTTTGATCGCGCCGCATGCGACCTGAGGAAAGGACCTGCGATGACCATCGCGCTTTACTACTGGCCCACGCCGAATGGCCACAAGATCACCATCGCGCTTGAGGAACTGGGCCTTCCCTATGAGATCCGGCTGGTGAACATCGGCGCGGGCGACCAGTTTAACCCCGATTTCCTGAAAATCGCGCCGAACAACCGGATGCCCGCGATCATCGATCCCGATGGGCCGGACGGGGCGCCCATCTCGATCTTTGAATCGGGGGCAATCCTGCAATACCTGGCCCGCAAGACCGGCCAGCTTTATGGCGAAACCGAGCGCGCCCGCGTGGCCACCGACCAGTGGCTGATGTGGCAGATGGGCGGCGTGGGGCCGATGGCCGGACAGGCCAACCATTTCCTGAAATACGCCCCCCAGATGGACCCGCCGCAAATCCTGCCCTATGCACAGGATCGTTATCGGAAAGAGGTGGGGCGGCTTTACAGCGTGCTGGACCGGCAGCTGGCCGACAAGCCCTTTGTCACGGGCGATCAGCTGACCATCGCCGATATCGCGATCTGGCCCTGGGCGATCAGCTGGGAACAGCAGCAGCAGACGCTGGAAGACAAGCCCCATTTCGCCCGCTGGCTTGCCGATCTGGGCGCGCGCCCTGCGTTCCAGCGCGGTCATGCCGTGGGGGCAGAACTTCGCAAGCCCACGCTCGACAAACAGGCGATCGAGAACCTTTACAAACGCTGAACGGTCGGGCGCCCCGCGGGGCGCCCCGCTTGTCAGTTGCCCGCGTCTTTCGAGGCGTCATCCTTCGGCAGGGCCTGCGCCTCAAAGAGCTTGCCCTGCGTCATGAGGAAGGCAAACAGCGCGATGGGCAGGCCGAAGGTCTTGAAGCTGACCCAGGTCTCGGTCGAAAAGCTGCGCCAGATCCCTTCGTTGGCGATGGCGAGCAGGATGAAAAAGCCGGTCATCCGCTTGGTCAGGATCATCCAGCCTTCCGCCTTCATGGGCAGCGCCTCACCCAGGACCAGCTTCAGGTAGCTTTCCCCCCGCGCCAGACCAAAGCCAAGGATGGCGGCAAAGATCAGATAGATCGCCGTGGGCTTCATCTTGAACAGCCGTTCATCCTGCAGCCAGACCGACAGGCCGCCAAAGACCACGACCAGCACCAGCGTCACGATCTGCATGGGCGAAAGCCGCCCCGTCAGCGCCCAGATGGCCGCCGTCGAGGCGATCATCAACGGGATGAAAGCCGCCGTCACCACCAGAAAGCCGCTGTATTCGGCCCCGGCAATCGCAAAGCTGCGGTCCTTGAGCAGGACATAGCCTGCGAAAAAGGCGATGATCGGCCCGAATTCCAGCAGCGCCTTCATCCGCCCCGAAAGCGCACGCGCCCCGTTTTCCGCCTTCGGCCCCGAATTCGGCCCCTGACCGCTCATCCCAGCATCTCCACCATGACCGCGCCTGCGGCAATTGCCATCATCAGCGCGATCTGCACGCGCCCGACCTTTTCACCCAGAACCCACCACCCGATCAAGGCGGCAAAAAGGGTCGAGGTCTCGCGCAGCACCGCCGCCTCGCCCACCTTGTCAAGCCGCGTGGCCAGCATGATCGACCCGAAGCTGGCATAGGCGGTGAAGGCGCCCAGAAGGCCACGCTGCAGCAGGGGCAACACCCCTGCCACCCCGAGGCCCCGCCAGCGGCGGAAGGTCAGCGCGGGCATCAGCAGGCTGTCGATCACGAAGAACCAGGCCAGAAAGGTGAACGGGTCGGCGGTGGCGCGGATGCCATAGGCATCGAAGGTCGTGTAAGCCGCAACCAGAACCCCCGTCGCAGCCGCAAGCCAGAGCGCGGGCACCATCGTCTCGCGCCCCTGCTGCACATGGGCAAGGTTCCATACGGCAAAGCCCAGTATCCCGCCCGACAGGCAGGCCACACCCAGCCACTGTCCCGGCGCGAAATGTTCGCCAAAGACCAGCCCCGACAGCACCACCGTCACCAGCGGCCCGGTGCCGCGCACCACCGGATAGACCACGGTAAACGCGCCCCGATCATAACAGGCCGCCTGCAAAAGCTTGTAGCCCGCATGGATCAGGAAGACGCCGCCGAAGATCGGCCACAGATGCGGCTCGGGCCAAGGCACCACGAACAGGGCAAAGGGCAGCGCGATCAGACCATAGGTTGCGTCAATCGCCGCGCGCGACAGCCAAGGGTCATGCCGCCCCTTCTGCAGCGCCCCGAAGAGCGCATGCAGCACCGCCGCGGCAAGGGCAAGCGCGAGGGCAAGGTCATGCCCCGCCTCGGTCCCCTCCAGCGCGCGGAGCCAGTCGCTCACTCGGCCAGACCCACCAGCGCGCGGGCGAAATCTTCGGGATCAAAGGGTTGCAGATCGTCGATCTGTTCACCCACCCCAATCGCATGGATCGGCAGGCCGAACTTGTCGGCAAGGCTGACCAGAACCCCGCCCTTGGCGGTCCCGTCCAGCTTGGTCATCACCAGACCGGAAACATCCGCGATCTTGCGGAAGATTTCGACCTGCGCGACAGCGTTCTGCCCCGTCGTGGCATCCAGCACCAGAAGGGTGTTATGCGGCGCGGTTTCGTCCTTCTTGCGGATCACGCGGACGATCTTGGCCAGCTCTTCCATCAGGTCGGCGCGGTTCTGCAACCGGCCCGCCGTGTCGATCAGCAGCAGATCGGCGCCGGTTTCCTGCGCGCGGGTCATAGCATCGAAGGCAAGGCTCGCCGGGTCCGATCCTTCGGGCGCAGTCAGGACCGGCACGCCCGCGCGGGTGCCCCAGATTTGCAGCTGTTCCACCGCCGCGGCGCGGAAGGTATCGCCCGCGGCGATCACCACCGATTTCCCCGCCGCCTTGAACTGCGCGGCAAGCTTGCCGATGGTCGTGGTCTTGCCCGACCCGTTCACGCCCACCACCAACACCACCTGCGGGCGTTTGGCATAAAGCGGCAAGGGGCGGGCCACGGGGGCCATGATGCGCGCGACCTCATCCGCAAGCGCGACCTTCAGCTCGGTCGCGCTGATGCGGCGGTCCATGCGGCCTTCCGCGATATTGGCGGCCACGCGCATGGCGGTATCGACGCCCATATCCGCCTCGATCAGCAGCTCTTCGAGGCTTTCGAGCATCGCGTCATCCAGCACGCGGCGCGGCTCATCCGCCTCGCTGCGTCCGAGGATGCGCCCGATCAGACCCGGCTTTCCCGCTTCGGCGGCAGGGGTGGGGGGGGTGGTATCCGGCGCCCCATCGACCAGCGCGTCCAGCGAACCGGCGATCTTGTCAGAGGACCGGAACATCCGGTCTTTCAGCTTCTTGAAAAAGGACATGGGGCCACCGGGTTCGGGTTTCCCTTTTCACCTAGTCGTTTCGGGCGCCGGATGGAAGGGCTTGGCCCGATTCGCGCGCGTGCTGTGCCCCATGCTGCGACAGTGGCGGGGCTGGCGGCGCGCGTGCGGGGTGCTAGACTGTGGCGCATGCGTGGTTTTGTTCCTGTCCTGCCGGTGCCCCAGATGGTCCTCTTCGCCACGGCCGCAGTTGCGCCGCTGGTTCTTCTGTTGCTCGGGGTTGCCGCGGGCGGGGTTTGGGCGCTGGCGGGGCTGGCCTATATGGCAGGGCTGACGGCGCTTCTGGATCACCTGATCCGCCGCACCGCCCCCGATGCGCTCGAGGGTGCCGAATTTCCCGCCGCCGATCCCTTGCTGGCCGTGATCGGGCTGGGGCATCTGCTGGCCTTTCCGCTGGCAGTCTGGGCGATTGCGGGGGACAGCGGATTGCCGCTCTGGGTGCGGGGGCTGCTGTTTCTGGGCTTTGGCCAGTTCTTCGGGCAGGTGTCGAACCCCGCCGCGCATGAGCTGATCCATCGGGGTCAGCGCGGATTGTTTCGGCTGGGGGCGGCCGTCTATATCACCCTGCTGAACGGGCATCACACCTCGGCGCATCGGCTGGTGCATCACCGGCATGTCGCCACACCCGAAGACCCGAATTCGGCCCTTGCGGGGGAGAGTTTCTACCACTTCCTGCCCCGCGCCTATCTGGGCAGCTTCCGTGCCGGGAAACGGGCTGAGGATACGCGCCGCGCCCAGCGGGGCAAGGGGCCGCATCCCTACGCGGTCTATCTGGGGGGGCAGGCACTGTGCCTTGGGCTGGGGTTCTTTCTGGCAGGCTGGGCGGGCGTCGCGGTCTGGGCGACGCTTGCGGCCTATGCCACCGTGCAGCTGATGCTGTCGGATTATGTGCAGCACTATGGATTGCGCCGCGCCCGGCTGGCGGATGGGCGCTATGCCCCGGTCGATGACCGGCACAGCTGGAACGCCCCGCACTGGTTTTCGTCGGGCGTGATGCTGAATGCGCCGCGTCATTCCGACCATCACGCCCATCCCGCGCGCCCCTACCCCGCCCTGCGCCTGCCCGCGCCCGGTCAGGCGCCCTGGCTGCCCTATTCCCTGCCGGTCTGCGCGGCGCTGGCGCTGGTGCCGCGGCTCTGGCGGCGGGTGATGGACCCGCGCCTTGCCCGCTGGGCCGAACCGGCGGAATGACGCGCGGCAGATGCCGCCCTGACGGAGGGGCTGGAAAGACCGCCTTTCGTCTGGCAGTCTGATCATTGGGCCGTCGTCTGACCGCCCCCGGACGGAGAGATGGATGTATCCTGCGTTTGCCCTTGCCCCCCCGGCCCTTGCCCCTGTGGCAGTGCTGACGGTTGCCCTTGCCGTGATGGCGGTCGGCCCCGCCAGCGCGCGCGAGCGCATGTCCGGCGCCGAGTTCGAGGCCTATGCCACAGGCAAAACCCTGACCTACGGCATGGCTGGCCAGATCTTCGGGACCGAACAATACCTGCCGGGACGGCGGGTGCGATGGGCCTTTACCGAATCGGCCTGCCGCATCGGCCATTGGTATGAGGCCAATGGTCTGATCTGCTTTGTCTATGAAGACCGCAACCGGCCGCAGTGCTGGGAATTCTGGAAGGATGGCGGGGGCCTGCGCGCCCGCTTTGCCGGGGATCCCAATGGCACCGAACTGAGCGAGGTGCAGCAAAGCCAGGGGCCACTTTCCTGCCCCGGCCCAGACGTGGGGGTCTGACATGGGGCGCCACGGCCTTGCCGTTGCTGTTGCGCTGATCGCCGCACCGCTTTGGGCGCAGGATGGCGGGCGACCGATCTCTGCCGCTGAATTCGAGGCGATGACCACAGGCCATGTGATGACCCATGCCGAACAGGGCAAGGTCTATGGCGCAGAGGAATATCTGCCCGGCCGCCGGGTGATCTGGAAAGATGCCGACGGCTGTCTTTCCGGCCAGTGGCAGGAAAGCGGCGGGCTGATCTGTTTTGCCTATGACGGCAGCGCCGACCGCTGGTGCTGGTCCTATGTCCGGCAGAGCGACGGGCTGATTGCGCGGTTGCAGGGCGATGCCAAAGCCCCGCAGGTCGAGCTGCGCCCGACCTCGCCACCCCTCTCCTGCCCGGTCGAGCTGCCTGCGGCCTGATCCGTCAGAACAGACTGCCCTGCCCGCCTGCGGGATCCTCGCCTTTCGGACGGGCGCGCGCGGCGGATTTCGCGGGTTTTGGCGCCGGATCGGCAGTGGGCGCGTCGTCCTCGGGCTGCACCCAAACCGAACCGTCGCGGAACTGCACGGCAAAGCGGGCGGTCGTTGCCGCCAATGCGGCATCGGTGATGACCGTATCATCCGCGCCGCGCACCACGGCATAGCCGCGTTTGAGCGTTTCCTGATAGCCCAGCGTCAGGCGCATCCGGTCCAGCCCGTCGAGCCGGTCCGCAAGCTGCGTCAACCGGCGATGGGGTGCGGCCTCGAGCCGATCGGACAGCAGGGCCAGACGGTCGCGCCCGTTGGCCGCATCGCGCGCAGCATCCCCCAGAAGCCGGGTCAGCGCCGGAGCAAGGCGCGAGGCCCATTTGTCGAGATTGGCATGGGCGCGTTCCAGCCGCCGCTCTTGCCCCGTCACAAGACGCTGGCTTGATGCGGCCAAACCATCGTTGCGGCGGCGGATCAGGGCGCGCAGCGCCTCGGGCGAAAGGCGGGCGGCGCGGGCCTCATGCGCGGCGCGTTTGCGCGCAACGGCAAGGGTCAGCGCGCCACCAAGCCGCTGCACCGCCGCATCCTGGCGTTGGCGCGGGCTGGCCAGCAGCGCGTCAAGGCGCGGCAGCGCCCGGCCCAGATCGCGCAAGCGCTGCCCACGCAGGCCGATGCCCCGGGCAATGCCCCCGGCCATGCGCGCGCCCATGGCATCCAGCGCGGCGAGCAGGTCAAGCCGCACCGGCACGGCCATTTCCGCGGCGGCGGTCGGCGTGGGCGCGCGGCGGTCAGCGGCAAAGTCGATCAGCGTGGTATCGGTTTCATGGCCCACCGCCGAAATCAGCGGGATCTGGCTTGCCGCGGCGGCGCGGACGACGATTTCTTCGTTGAAGCCCCAAAGGTCTTCAAGGCTGCCGCCGCCCCGCGCGACGATCAGAAGATCGGGGCGGGGAATCGGGCCGCCGGGTTCGATGGCATTGAAGCCGCGAATGGCCGCCGCAACCTCGGCCGCGCAGGCCTGCCCCTGCACCGCCACCGGCCAGATCAGCACATGGCGCGGAAAACGGTCGCGCAGGCGATGGAGGATATCGCGGATCACCGCGCCCGAGGGCGAGGTGACAACACCGATGACGCGCGGCAGATAGGGAATAACTTTCTTCCGCGCGGGATCGAACAGGCCCTCGGCCTGCAGGGCGGCGCGGCGTTTTTCCAGCATGGCCATGAGCGCGCCGGCCCCCGCCGGTGCCACGTCATCGACGATGAGCTGATATTTCGACTGGCCCGGAAAGGTGGTCATGCGGCCGGTGGCCACGACCTCCATCCCCTCTTCGGGGCGGACCTGCATGCGCGCGACCTGGCCTTTCCAGCTGATGGCGGCGATGACGCTGCGGTCATCCTTGAGGTCGAAATAGAGATGCCCCGAGGCCGGGCGGCTGACGCGGCCCACCTCGCCCCGGACGCGCACAAGGCCGAATTCGCCTTCGATCACGCGTTTGACCGCGCCCGAAAGCTCGGACACGGTGAATTCGGGCTGGTTCGAGGCGGGGGTCGGGTCTTCGAAGAGGTCCATCATTCGTTCATGCCAAAGCGGCGGCGGCGGGGCAAGAGGCAGGGGGCGCTCGCGCCCCCTCTGGCCTGGCGGCCATTCACCCCCTGAGGATATTTCGACAACGGGAAGGGGGAAGGGGCGCGGCAGCTGGCATCGGTGCTTGCAAGACGGGGTAGGCGCCCCTATGACGCGCGCAATCACACGCATCGTCATTTCGGGGTCAGCGCATGAATATTCTCATTCTCGGCAGCGGCGGGCGCGAACATGCGCTGGCCTGGGCAGTGAGCCAGAACCCCAAATGCGACCGGCTGATCGTGGCGCCGGGGAATGCCGGGATCGCCCAGCTGGCGGAATGCGCGCTGATCGACATTCTGAGCGGGGCGGCGGTGGTGGCCTTTTGCGAGGAGCATGCGATCGATTTCGTGATCGTGGGGCCGGAGGCGCCCTTGGCGGCCGGGGTGGCGGATGCCTGCCGGGCGGCGGGGATCCTGACCTTCGGACCGAGTGCGGCGGCGGCGCGGCTGGAGGCCTCGAAAGGGTTCACCAAGGAAATCTGTGATGCCTGCGGAGCGCCGACGGCGGGCTATGCGCGCTTTACCGAAGCGGGGCCGGCCAAGGCCCATGTACGCGCCGAGGGCGCGCCCATCGTGGTGAAGGCTGATGGTCTGGCCGCGGGCAAGGGCGTGATCGTCGCCATGACCGAGGACGAGGCGCTGGCCGCCATCGACGACATGTTTGGCGGCGAATTCGGTGCGGCCGGGGCCGAGGTGGTGATCGAGGAGTTCATGGAGGGGGAAGAGGCGAGCTTCTTCATCCTGACCGACGGGACGGATGCGCTGGCCGTGGGGACGGCGCAGGACCACAAGCGCGTGGGGGATGGCGATACCGGGCCAAACACCGGGGGCATGGGGGCCTATAGCCCGGCCCCGGTTCTGACCGATGCCATCGCGCAGGCGGCGCTGGACGAGATCGTGCTGCCGACCATCCGCGAGATGGCGCGGCGCGGCACGCCCTATCAGGGGGTGCTTTATGCCGGGCTGATGATCAAGGACGGCAAGGCGCGGCTGGTGGAATACAACTGCCGCTTTGGCGATCCGGAATGCCAGGTGTTGATGATGCGGCTGGGGGCGCAGGCGCTTGACCTGCTGCAGGCCTGTGCCGAGGGTCGGCTGGCCGAGATGCGTGTCACCTGGGCCGAGGATCATGCCGTGACGGTGGTCATGGCGGCGCGGGGGTATCCGGGAGCTTATGTGAAGGGCACGGCGATCCGCGGGTTGGAGGCGCTGCCCGAGGACAGCCGCAATATGGTGTTCCATGCCGGGACGGCTGCCAAGGATGGCGCGATTGTGGCGACCGGGGGGCGGGTGCTGAACGTGACGGCGCGGGGCGAGACGCTGGCCGAGGCGCAGGCGCGGGCCTATGCGATGGTGGATGCGATCGATTGGCCGGAAGGGTTCTGCCGGCGCGATATCGGGTGGCGTGCGCTGTAATCCGGGCGTTGCAGCGGGGGCTCTCTGCCCCCGCACCCCCGAGGATATTTCGGGACAGAAAATCGGCGCCGGGGTTTCGGGCGTATAAGGGGCGGGCGGCATGATCATTCGGGACAAGCCGGGCATATTGCAGCTGCTCTTTGCGGTGCGCGGGTCGGTCTTGCCGCATATCGCGCTGGAGCTGACGGTTGTAGCGGGGCTTTCGGTGCTGCTGGTAGTGGTCGACCGGCATCTGCTGGCGCTGCCGCATGTGAGCGCGCAGCCCTTCGCGCTGTTCGGGGTGGCGCTGTCGCTGTTTCTGGGGTTCCGCAACAACGCGGCCTATGATCGCTGGTGGGAGGCGCGCAAACTCTGGGGTGGGTTGCTGGCGGATGCGCGCAGTCTGGCGCGCGAGGCCGAGGTCTTTCTGCCGGAGGCGGCGGACCGTCACGGGTTGCTGCGGGGGATGGTGGCCTTTCTGCATCTGCATCGCTGCCAGTTGCGGGGATTGGCGCCCGACGAGGTGACGCGGGCGCGGGTTGCCGCGGCAGGGCTGGAGGTTCCGGGCGTTGAGGCGGCGCTGACGCAGATCAGCGGGCGGGTGGCTGCGGCCTATCGCGCCGGGCGTCTGGACGGGTTCGGGGCGCGGACGATTTCAACCCGGCTGACAGGCATCGGGTTGGCGCAGGCGGGGTGCGAGCGCATCCGGGCCACGCCCCTGCCCTATGTCTATTCGTTGCTCGTGTTCCGCACCACCTGGCTTTATGTGCTGCTCTTGCCTTTGGCGTTGCTGGAAAATTCGGGCTGGATGACACCTGTCTTCACGGTGATCGTGGCCTATACGTTTTTCGGGCTGGCCGAGGTGACCGAGGAACTGGCCCATCCCTTTGGTGCGACGGCCAATGCCCTGCCGCTGGACGCGATCTGCCGGGCGGTCGAGATCAGCTTGGCCCCCCATTTGGGTGAGGAAGCGCCGCCCCCGCTGCTGCCGGTAAACTTTCGTCTGGATTGAAACGCTTGGTGGCGCGACCCGGCGTCTCTTCCCGCGCAAGACTGCCCCAAGCACCGCTTGCATCCCCCCCCGCTTCTGCTATGGAACGCGCGGTTTGATGGGCTTACGGGGGGGCGACATGCCGCTTCTGGTAATGAAATTCGGCGGCACGTCCGTCGCGAACCTCGAGCGGATCGAAAACGCCGCGAAGAAGGTTCAGAAAGAAGTCGAACGGGGCTATGACGTGATCGTCATCGTCTCGGCCATGTCGGGGGAAACCAACAAGCTTGTTGGCTACGTCGAGGGCACCTCGAAGCTGTATGACGCGCGCGAATATGACGCCGTCGTGGCCTCGGGCGAGAATGTCACCGCGGGCCTGATGGCGCTGCGGCTGCAGGAGATGGGAATTCCCGCCCGCAGCTGGCAGGGTTGGCAGGTGCCGATCAACACCACCGCCGCGCATAGCGCCGCGCGGTTCGTGTCGATCCCGCGCGACAATATCGACGCGAAGTTCAAGGAAGGCTTCAAGGTTGCCGTGGTGGCAGGCTTCCAGGGCGTGAGCCCCGAAGGCCGCGTGACCACGCTGGGCCGGGGCGGGTCGGACACCACCGCCGTGGCCTTTGCCGCCGCTTTTGCCGCGGAACGCTGCGACATCTACACCGATGTGGACGGGGTCTATACCACCGACCCGCGGGTGAGCGGCAAGGCCCGCAAGCTTGAAAAGATCGCCTTCGAGGAGATGCTGGAGCTTGCCAGCCTCGGGGCGAAGGTGCTGCAGACCCGGTCGGTCGAACTGGCGATGCGCTACAAGGTGCGCCTGCGGGTGCTGTCCTCGTTCGAGGACACGGATGAGAACTCTGGAACCCTGGTCTGCGACGAGGAGGAAATCATGGAATCGAAAGTTGTCTCGGGCGTCGCCTTCTCGCGCGAGGAAGCGAAGATCACCCTCTTCACCATCGAGGACCGTCCGGGCGTGGCGCAGGCGATCTTCGGCCCCTTGGCCGAGGCGGGCGTCAATGTCGACATGATCGTCCAGAACATCAGCGAAAAAGACTATGACGAGGCCCATCCGGGTGCCGTCACGGACATGACCTTCTCTTGCCCGATCAATCAGGTCGAGCGGGCGAAGAAAGCGCTGGAAGATGCCAAGACCGCCGGTCTGATCAAATATGACGAGCTGATCATCGACACCGACGTGGCCAAGGTTTCGGTCGTGGGCATCGGCATGCGCAGCCATGCGGGCGTTGCCGCCAAGATGTTCTCGGCCCTGGCCAATGAAGGCGTGAACATCAAGGTGATCTCGACCAGCGAGATCAAGATCTCGGTGCTGATCGACCGCAAGTATATGGAACTGGCCGTGCAGGCGCTGCACGATGCCTTTGCCTTGGGCGACGCCTGATCGCTTGTCCCGATAAGGTTCTGAAAGGCCCTGCCCAAGTGGCGGGGCCTTTTGCTTTGGGGCGGCGGGGCGGCACAGGTCAGCAATCCTGCCGCTTTTTGCGGCATCTGCCTGCCGTTGCGACACCCTGCCCTGAAAGCGGGCGTTCCGTTTCGGCGGGACATATGCTCTAAGGGGGCAAAAGCACCCCGAAAAGGGCAAGGAACGGACAGGGACATGGGTGATCGCAGCGAAAGTGACAGCCGCAAATTGCTTCGCCGGTTGCGCGACAGTCTTGCCTTGCCGGGCAAGGGGCAGGACCGGCTGGACCGTATCACCCATCTGATCGCCGATTCGATGGGGACCGAGGTCTGCTCGATCTATCTCTTCCGCGATGAGGACACGCTTGAACTTTGCGCGACCGAGGGGCTGAAGAAAGAGGCCGTCCACCAGACCCGCATGAAGGTGGGCGAAGGTCTGGTCGGGCGGGTTGCGCGCAATGCGACGCCGGTGAATACCGCGGATGCGCCCTCGGAAAAGGGCTTTCGCTATATGCCCGAGACGGGGGAGGAAATTTATTCCTCATTCCTTGGTGTGCCGATCCAGCGGGTCGGGGAACGTCTGGGCGTGCTGGTCGTACAATCGAAAACCGCGCGCAGCTATTCCGACGATGAGGTCTATGCACTGGAAGTCGTGGCCATGGTGCTGGCCGAGATGACGGAGCTGGGCGCGTTTCTGGGCGATGAAGGGGGCATGAAGGCGCTGCACAAGCAGCCGCGCCTTTTCCGGGGCTCAACAGGCCAAGAGGGCGCGGCCGAGGGCCATGTCTGGCTGCATGAGCCGCGCGTGGTGGTCACAAACCCCGTCGCCGATGACCCACTGACCGAGATCGAGCGCATCCGCGAGGCCGTGGGCCAACTGCGCGTGTCGATTGATGATCTGCTGTCGGCGGAATCGCTCGACAAGGAACAACGACAGGTTCTGGAAGCCTACCGGATGTTCGCAAACAGCCGGGGCTGGCTGAAGCGCATGGAAGAAGACATTGCACGCGGCCTTTCGGCCGAAGCCGCGGTGGAAAAGGAACAATCCGCCGCCCGCGCGCGCATGGAACAGGTGCCGGATGCCTATCTGCGCGAACGGTTGAATGATCTGGATGATCTGTCGAACCGCCTGCTCCGCATCCTGACCGGACAGGGGCAGGATACGGGCGCGACGATGCCAGAGATGCCCATTCTGGTGGCCCGCAACATCGGCCCGGCGGAATTGCTGGAATACGGGCGCAAGCTGAAGGGCGTCGTGCTCGAGGAAGGATCTGTCGGCAGCCATGCGGCGATTGTCGCGCGGGCGCTGGCGATTCCGCTGGTGATCCATGCCGACCGCATCACAGGCGAGGCGCTGAACGGCGATCACATCCTTGTGGACGGCGATCAGGGTGTGGTCCATCTGCGCCCCGATGATACCGTGGCGCGCAGCTTCCGTGACAAGATGGCCATGCAGGCGAAGGCGCAGGAACGCTATGCCAGCCTGCGCGGCCTGCCCGCGCAATCGAAATGCGGCAGCATCACGCGGCTTTACATGAATGCGGGCCTGATGGCCGACCTGCCGTCAATCGAAGGATCGGGCGCCGAGGGGGTGGGTCTGTTCCGCACAGAGCTGCAATTCCTGATCCGCAACCAGATGCCCAAGCGGGATGAGCTGGCACGGCTTTACGCCCGGGTGATGGATGCCGCCAAGGGGCGGCCGGTGGCGTTCCGCACGCTCGACATCGGGTCGGACAAGGTGCTGCCCTATATGAAGCCGCAGGATGAACCCAACCCCGCGATGGGCTGGCGGGCGATCCGCGTCGGGTTGGACAAGCCGGGCGTGCTGCAGATGCAGGCTCAGGCGCTGATCCGGGCTGCTAGGGGGCGCCCGCTGACCGTGATGTTCCCCTTCATCACCGAGTTGTCGGAATTCACCCAGGCCCGCGATGTGGTGCTGAAACAGCGCGACCGCGAGGCTGCGCTGGGGCGGCCGGTACCGGAAACGCTCAAGATCGGGGCAATGCTGGAAACGCCGAGCCTTGCCTTCGCACCGCGCGCCTTCTTTGACCTGACGGATTTCATCTCGATCGGCGGGAATGACCTGAAGCAGTTCTTCTTTGCGGCGGACCGCGAAAATGAACGGGTGCGGCGGCGCTATGACACGCTGAACGTCAGCTTCCTGCGTTTCCTGGCCACGATCTCGGACCGCTGCCGCGAGAGCGACACGCCGCTTTCATTCTGCGGTGAAGATGCCGGACGGCCGGTCGAGGCGATGTGCTTTGCCGCATTGGGGATCGGGACGCTGTCTATGCGTCCGGCCTCGATCGGGCCGGTGAAGGCGTTGCTGCGTCAGGTCGATCTGCGCGAGGTGCGGGCCGTGATGCAGTCAGCGATGGATCAGGGTGCCGAATCGGTGCGCCCCGCAATTCTGGGCTGGCTGGCCACGCTGCCGGAGTGATCAGTCAGACCCGAGCAGCGGCCGCACATTCGTGGCCTCATTGAACCGGGCCATGACGCGCACGCCGTCATGGTCCTGCGCGATGCGCAGCAGGCGAAAACGGATGCGCGCGAGTTCGCGGTAATGGTTCAGGAACGCCGCATTCAGCGCCGCCCCCGACAGCGCCCCCAGAACCGGCACCGCCTGCGCCGCGAGCTTTTGCGACAGCGCCGCCGCGATCTTCGGCGCGAGCTTCGCGATCAGCCCATGCAGCGCAGGTCCGGTCACCGCCAAACGCGCGCCGACAAAGGCGGTGTTCACCCCGTCATCGCCCCCTGCCGGTGTGCCCGAGGCGAAGCAGCGCAGGATCTCGGCCTTGATGGCGGGATCATCGGGGTCAAAGCCCTCGGCCTCGGCCGCGCTGCGGATGGCGGAAAGGATCAGGGTGATCGTCACCGGCAGTTCGGCCACCGAGGTGACAATGCCCCCAGCCCCGCCCGCAGCGCCCGAAAGTGCGGCGGCAATCGGCGCGGCGCGCGGCCCCAGATCGGGCGCATGCCGCCCCAGCGCCGCCACCCCTAACGCACGCTCCAGAGTGGACAGCGTCAGCGCATCGATCTGGCGGCGCAGCCCGTCAGGCAGCAGGGCAAGCTGCCCTTCCAGCTTGCCACCGATCTTGTGCAGGAGCGTCATGAGCGGCCCCTGCGCGCGCCGCGCGCGGCGGGCCAGCTCGGCGATCTCATAATCCGGGAAGGGCGCAGGCAGGGGCGCCGGAACAGGGGCAGCGGGGGGCAAATCTTGCGACATGAACGCTAGGTAGGCATCCGCAGGGCCCCGCGCAATGGCCCGGCGTCAGGATCGTGCCTTGGTCACCGCGCCTTTGACCCCGTCCCAGGCGCCGCGGACCAGTTCCAGGCCCAGCACACGGTCAGGGTTGGTGGGCGGCGGCATCACCACCCCCTCCAGCTTCTTGAAGCCGAAGCGACTGTAATAGGGCGCATCACCCACCAGCATGACCCGTTCCCAGCCCAGACGCTTGGCCTCAGCCAGGCTTTCGTTGATCAAGAGGCCCCCCAGCCCCTCACCCTGGCGCGTGGGGTGAACGGCCACCGGGCCAAGCAGCAGGATATCCTGATCGGCGACCTCGGCGGGCCAATAGCGGATCGCAGCGGCGAGGGTGCCGGTTTCGTCACGCAGCACAAGGCAGAGCGGCGCCACCGTCGCCACCCCGTCGCGTAGACGATAGGAGGAAAGCGCCGTTCGTCCCGGCGCAAAGCAGAGGTCGTAAAGCGCCTCCACCTCCCACCAATCGGCTTCGGTTTCCTCTTCGAGCTGATACATCGCGCCCCCCGATGCCGGCGTCCCGGCGGAATCATGCGTTTCGCCGCGTAACATGTGAAGGTGACGGGGAAAAGTCGGAATGCCCGCGACAGCGCCGCCCTTGGCGGAGAGGGGCCGGTCGCCTAGGCTGGGGCATGGGTCAGGAGAATGCGATGCAGCGGAAAATTGGCGTGATCGGCGGATCGGGGGTCTATCAGATGGACGGGCTGGAAGACGCCGCCTGGACCGAGGTGGACACCCCCTGGGGTGCGTCGTCAGATGCGATCCTGACCGGGCGGCTCAATGGGGTCGAGATGTGCTTTCTGCCGCGCCACGGCCGGGGCCATGTGCATCTGCCGGCGGCCGTGCCCTTCCGCGCCAATATCGATGCGCTGAAACGGCTGGGCTGCACCGATGTGGTGGCGGTTTCCGCCGTGGGCAGCCTGCGCGAGGATTTCCGCCCCGGAGATATGGTGGTGCTGGATCAGTTCATCGACCGCACGAGCGGCCGCCCCGGCAGCTTCTTCGGGTCGGGTTGCGTCGCGCATGTGAGCCTTGCCGACCCGGTCTGCGCCCGCCTTTCGGACCATTGCGAAGCCGCGCTGCGGGCGGCGGGCGCGCGGGTCCATCGCGGCGGCACCTATCTGGCAATGGAGGGGCCGCAGTTTTCCACCAAGGCCGAATCGCGGATGTATCGCGCCTGGGGCTGCGACGTGATCGGCATGACCGCCATGCCCGAGGCCCGCCTCGCGCGCGAGGCCGAGCTTTGCTATGCCTCGGTCGCCATGGTCACCGACTACGATTGCTGGCACCCCGATCATGGCCATGTCGATGTGGCGCAGATCCTTCAGGTTCTGGCGGCCAATGCGGGCACCGCCAAGGCGATGATCACCGCCCTGCCCGCCCTTGCGGGGGGTGGGCTGGCGCCCTGCCCTTGCGGCTGCGACCGGGCGCTGGATCATGCGGTGATGACCGCGCGCGACAAGCGCGACCCGGCGCTGGTCGCACGGCTGGATGCGGTGGCGGGGCGGGTGCTGGGCTGAAGCGCGCGCTTGTGACACCTTCGGGCGGCGTGATATGCCCCGCGCGTTCCGGGGCGCCAAGAGGCTGACATGGCAAAGACCGTCAAAGACTATATCCGCACCATCGTGGATTTCCCGCACGAGGGGATCCTGTTCCGCGATGTGACGACGCTGTTCGCCGATCCGCGCGGCTTCCGCATGGCGATCGATCAGCTTCTTCACCCCTATGCCGGCACGCGCATCGACAAGGTCGTAGGGCTTGAGGCACGGGGATTCATTCTGGGCGGCGCCGTGGCGCATCAGCTGTCTTGCGGCTTCGTGCCGATCCGCAAGAAGGGCAAGCTGCCGGGGCAGACCATCTCGCAGGCCTATGCGCTGGAATATGGCGAGGCCGTGGTCGAACTGCATGACGACGCCATCCAGCCCGGTGAAAAGGTGCTGCTCGTCGATGATCTTCTGGCCACTGGCGGCACCGCCGATGCGGGCATCCGTCTGGTGGAACGGCTGGGCGGTGTGATCGTGGGCTGCGCCTTCGTGGTCGATCTGCCGGATCTGGGCGGACGCCGCAGGCTTGAGGCGCTGGGGATGGATGTCCACGCCCTTTGCGCGTTTGAGGGTCTTTGATCGCTCTGCCGCTAACGGATTGTTAACCGCGAGTCGCTAGACAGGGTCTTGCCGGGCGACCCACCCGGTGGGCGCTGCTTGCAACATGTGTCCAACACACCCCACCCTCCCCGTCGGATCACCCAATCCGACGGGGTTCTTCTTTCGGTGGGTCAGGCGCGCAGCACCGCGCCGGGGTTCATGATCCCCAAGGGGTCAAGCGCGGCCTTGATCGCCCGCATGGCAGCCAGTTTTGACGGATCGGCGTAGCGTTCCAGATCGGCCACCTTCAATCGCCCGATCCCATGTTCCGCACTGACAGAACCGCCCAGCCGATGCACGATGTCATGGACGCAGGTCTTCACCGCCTCGCGCTGATGATCATGGTCCTTGCGGGTGAAGCCGGGCTGCGGGAAAACGTTGTAATGCAGGTTCCCATCGCCCAGATGGCCGAAACAGTTGATGCGGAAATCCCCGATCCGTGCCAGCGCCGGCCCGGCCTCGGCCAGGAACGCCGGGATCAGCGAGGCAGGCAGCGCAATGTCATGCGATGACACCGCCCCGATCCGCCGATTGGCAAGCGGGATCGATTCGCGCAGCTGCCAGAATTCGGCCCGTTGCGCGGCGGATTGCGCGATCACGCCATCCTGCACCAGATCGCCCGCGGCCTCTGACAGGGTCAGCAGCGCCTCGACCGGGTCAAGCGCGGCAGGCAGGCCAAGGTCAATCAGCACCATCCATTCCGGCGGCGTGGCAAAGGGCTGTCGCACCTGCGGCAGGGTCTCGGACAGAAAGGCAAGGCTCTGGCGGTGGATCAGCTCAAAGGCCGAAACCATGCCCGGCAGTCGTTCTTCCGCCAGAGACAACAGGCGCAGCGCTGCCGCCGGATCGGCCACCGCAAAGAAGGCCGCACCTTCGGCCGCCGGACGCGGGTGCAACTTCAGGCTCGCGGCGGTGATGATGCCAAGACTGCCTTCCGACCCGATCAGCAAATGGCGCAGATCATAGCCGGTGTTGTCTTTCCGCAGCCGCTTCAGCCCATGCAGAACCGATCCGTCGGGCAAAACCGCCTCAAGGCCCAGCACCAGATCGCGGGTATTTCCATAGCGCAGCACATTCACGCCCCCGGCATTGGTGGCAAGCAACCCGCCGATCCGCGCCGACCCCTGCGAGGCCAGCGTCAGCGGAAAGGCCCGCCCCGCCCCTTCGGCCAGCGCCTGCACCTCGGCCAGCACGGCCCCGGCCTCGATCTCCAGCACGTTTTCCTGCGGGTATAGCCCCCGCAGCGCCGTCATGCGTTCCAGCGACAGGATCAGCGGCACAGGCCCTTCGGGCATCAGCTGCCCGCCCACAAGCCCGGTTCCCCCGCCAAGCGGAACAATGCCGACGCGTGCCGCCGCACAGGCGCGCACCAAAAGCGCAACCTCTTCGGTGCTGCGGGGCACGGCCACGGCGCCGCCCTGCCCGGTCCAGCGGCCACGCGGCTCTTCCAGATCGGCGGGGCGGGCATCGCGGAGCAGCGCCTGTGGCAGGGTTGACAGAAAAGCGGGATCGGCGGGGTTCAGCATGACGGTCCTCCTGCCCCCTCACCTAGCGCGGCGCGCAGGCGGGGCAAAGGATCATTCGGCGCGGGTTTCCACCGGCGGCTGGCCCAAATCTTCCAGAAACTGCATTTCCGCGCCCAGCGGTTCGTCATCCACCGCCTGGGGCATCGGATCAAAGAAAAATTGTGCGGCCACAGCCGCAGCCGCGCCCATCAGCGCGGAAATAATATCGAGATACATCTGCCTTGCTCCATGGCCCTCTTGGTGGGGCCCTGCTCATGTATGGGGCAATAGCACGATTCCCGCGCGGGGAAAGCTCACCTTTGTGTCAACCGGCGTCTGTCCGCCCACGGCGGTCTGCACGGAGGTTCGCGTAAAGGACATGGTTCCGCCAGCGGCCCGCGATCTGCAGATAGCTTTGCGCGACGCCTTCGTATTTGAAGCCGGTTTTTTCCAGCACCCCGCGCGACGGCAGGTTTTCCGGCAGGCAGGCGGCCTCAACCCGGCTGAGGTCCAGCGTCAGGAAGGCGTGATGCACCATGGCGAGAATCGCCTCGCGCATATAGCCGCGGCGGGCAAAGGGTTCGCCCACCCAATAGCCCAGCGTCCCCGCCTGCACCGGACCCCGGCGGATATTGTCGAGCGTGATAGCCCCCAGCAGTTGCTGATCCTCGCGCCGGACCATCAGCACCGGCAGGGCCGTGCCCTGCGTTTCGGCCCGCTGCGCCCAGTAGACGCGGTTGGTGAAGGCCCGCCGTGTCAGATGGTCATGCGCCCAGACCGGCTCCCACGGGGCGAGAAAGGCGGCGCTGGCCTCGCGCAGTTCGGCCCAAGCGCGATAGTCGGAATGCTGCGGCAGGCGCAGCGTCATGCGCTCGGTCTCGATCCTGAGCTTACGCCGCAGGCCGAACATCAGGCGTCAAGCCGCTGCCGGATTGCCTCCAGCCCCGGCGCATCGGCCACCGGACCATAGATTGCCAGCGCCGCCTTGGACCGCGCCAGTTCCCCGGCATAACGGCGCACATCGGCGGTGCTGACGGCATCGATCTTGGCAACGGCCTCTTCGACATCCGGCACCCGCCCCCAGATCGCCAGCAGACGTGCATTGCGCTCGGCCCGGCTTGACGGGCTTTCCAGCCCCATCAGCAGACCGGCCTTCAGCTGTGCCCGGGCCCGGTTCACCTCGGCATCCGACATATCCTCGGCGGCGCGGCGCAGTTCATCCAGCGTAAGCTCGGTCAGATCGGCGATCTCATCCTCCGAAGTGCCGGCATAGATGGTGATGCTGCCCGTATCCTCATAGGCGCCCGATTGCGCGAAGATCGAATAGCACAGGCCCCGCTCTTCCCGGATCTTCTGGAACAGACGTGAGGACATGCCGCCCCCCATCGCCGTCGCATAGACCTGCGCGGTATAGACATCGGGGTGGCGATAGCCGGGCGCCTCGAAAGACAGGGCGAAATGCACCTGTTCCAGCGTTTTCACCTCACGCCGTTCACCGCCCCCGAACACGGCCGTTTCCACCGTCGGGGCGCCCACCGGGGCCAGATGCCCAAAAATCTCGGTCGCCTGCGCGACGACCGCGTCATGGTCCACCCCGCCCGCGGCGGACAGGATCATCTGATCCGGGCCGTAGTGTTCCTTCACAAAGCCCACAAGGTCTTCGCGCGTGAAGGCGGCCACACGTTCGGCCGGGCCAAGGATGGTGCGACCGAAGGGCTGATCCGGGTAGCTGACTTCCTGCAGCCAGTCGAAGATGATGTCGTCGGGCGTATCCAGCGCCTGCCCGATTTCCTGCAGGATCACGTGGCGCTCCACCTCGATCTCTTTCGGATCGAAGACCGGATTCAGCACGATGTCAGAAATCACATCCAGCGCCAGCGCCACATCGGCCGACAGCACCCGCGCATAATAGGCGGTCATCTCTTTCGAGGTATAGGCGTTGATATACCCGCCCACATCCTCGATCTCTTCGGCGATCTGCAGGGCCGAGCGGCGCTCGGTTCCCTTGAAGGCCATATGTTCGAGGAAATGGGCAATGCCGTTCTGTTCGGCCCGTTCATGCCGCCCGCCTGCCGTCACCCAGATGCCGACCGAGGCGGATTTCAGCCTCGGCATATCCTCGGTGATGATCCGGAAACCATTGGGCAGCGTGGTGATGCGAAGCGTCAACGCGCGATCCTTTCGCGAACAAGGGCTTGCAAAGCGGCAAGGTCATTGGGAACGCGGGTCACGCGTTCGGGGCGGTCAAAGAGATCGGCCATGCGGGCGGGCAAAGCAGGGCGCTGACCGGTGGCCGCCTCCACCGCATCGGGGAATTTCGCCGGATGGGCGGTGGCCAGCGTGATCATCGGGGCGGCGCCCAGATGTTCCTCGGCCACCTTCACGCCCACGGCGCTGTGGGGGCAGAGAACCTCACCCGTGGCGGCGGCAAAGTTCTGGATCGTGGCGCGCGTCTCATCCTCAGAGCAGCGGCCCGAGGCAAAGGTGGCGCGCAGAATCTCCAGCGCGCCTTGGCTGATGGTGAAGCCCCCGGCCTTGAGTTCCGCCATCAGTTGCGCCACGGCAGCACCATCGCGGCCATAGGCATCAAACAGCGCGCGTTCAAAGTTCGAGGAGACCTGGATATCCATCGACGGACTGATCGAGGGCTTGACCCCGTTTGTCGCATAGGCGCCCGATTTCATCGCCCGGTCCAGAATGTCGTTCTGGTTTGTGGCGATCACCAGCTGCTCGATCGGCAGGCCCATCTGGCGGGCAATGTAACCCGCGAAAATGTCACCGAAATTGCCCGTGGGGACAGTGAAGCTCACCTTCCGCAGCGGTGCGCCAAGGCTGACGGCCGACGAGAAGTAATAGACAACCTGCGCTAGCACGCGCGCCCAGTTGATGCTGTTCACACCGGCCAGACGCACCCCATCGCGGAAGTCGAAGTCGTTGAACATGTCCTTCACGCGGGCTTGGCAATCATCGAAATCGCCATCCATCGCCAGGGCGTGGACATTGCCCTCAGTGGGCGTCGTCATCTGACGGCGCTGAACCTCGGACACCCGGCCATGCGGGAAGAGGATGAACACATCCACATTCGCCAGCCCCTTGAAGGCCTCGATCGCCGCCGATCCGGTATCACCCGAGGTCGCGCCGACAATGGTGATCCGCTCACCCGTCTTGGCGAGGGCCGCCTGCATCATCTGCCCGATGAGCTGCATGGCGAAATCCTTGAAGGCCAGCGTCGGGCCGTGGAACAGCTCCAGCAGGAAATGGTTCGGGCCCAACTGCACCAGCGGCGCGCGGGCGGCATGGCCGAAGCCCGCGTAGGCGCGCGCGATCAGGCCCTTGAACTCCTCGTCCGAAAAGGTGTCGCCCATGAAGGGCTTCATCACGCGGAAGGCAATCTCTTCATAGGGTAGCCCGGCCAGCGCCGCGATCTCATCGGCGGTGAAGGTCGGCACGGCCTGCGGCACATAAAGGCCGCCGTCACGTGCAAGGCCCGTCATCATGGCTTCGCCGAAAGAAAGGACGGGCGCCTGCCCGCGGGTCGAGATGTATTGCATTCCTGCCCTCATGCGTTCCGGCGTCTGATACGCCAGAGATAGAGAACTGTCATCCCCAACCAGACGACAGCCAGCGAAAACCACGTGATCGCATATCCCAGATGATCGTTCGGGATGCCGGAACTGTCCACCGGCAGCGGCTCGATTCCGGCGGCGACGGGCGCCCGTGCCACGATCAGCACCGGCTCGGTCTGCAGCGCGCCGGCCATGGCAGGCAGATCACGCGCGAACCACAGCCCCTTGGCCACGTCGGGTGCGGGTGTGAAGCTGTCGACCTCGGACGGCCAGTGCAGGTTCCCGGTGATGATGGCCGGGCCTTGCGGCATCTGGGCGGCGTCACCTTCCGGCACAAAGCCCGCATCGACCAGAATGCGCCGCCCGCCGGTTTCAAAGACCGCAATGATACGATGCCCCGCCCCGACCATCTTGCGGCTCGACAACACGCGCAGCGCCTCGCCGGTGAAGCGGCCTTCGGCGCTGACGGGCAGATAGAGGTCGCGCGGCGTTTCGGGCGCGGCGGGCAGCGGCACGGGGGCTGCGGCGACGCGGGCATCAATCTCGGCCAGAACCCCCAATTTCCACTGCAGCCGCGCCACCTGCCAGGACCCGAGGCCGATCAGGATGACCACCCCGATCAGGCCAAAGAGCAGCGGTAAGATCATCTTGCGGGTCATCATCGTCCCTTGCGCGGCTTGGGCCATTCGCGGCCCCTGAAACAGGAAAAGCGCGAGCCTTCTACAAGGCCCGCGCTTCCGAGGGAAGGTGCGGCGGTTGCCCGTCGCAATCAGGCGATCAGGCCTGGCCCCAGACGTAGATCGAGGCAAAGAGGAACAGCCAGACCACGTCCACGAAGTGCCAGTACCAGGCAGCGGCTTCAAAGCCCACGTGACGTTCCGGGGTGAAATGGCCACGCAGGGCGCGGACCAGGCAGACGAACAGGAAGATCGTGCCGATGACCACGTGGAAGCCGTGGAAGCCGGTCGCCATGAAGAAGTTTGCGCCATAGATATTGCCGGCAAAGCCGAAAGCGGCGTGGCTATATTCATAGGCCTGCAGGATGGTGAAGAACACGCCGAGAATGATCGCCAGAGCCAGACCATTCACCAGGTCCTTGCGGTTGTTCTCATGCGCGATGGCATGGTGCGCCCAGGTGGCGGCCGCGCCCGAGCAGAGCAGGATCAGCGTGTTGATCAGCGGCAGGTGCCAGGGATCGAAGGTCTGGATGCCTTCGGGCGGGAAGACGCCATCGACCAGCGGCGACATCGGCCCCATCGGATACATGGCGTGCTTGAAGAACGACCAGAACCAGGCGGCGAAGAACATCACCTCCGACATGATGAACATGATCACGCCATAGCGCAGACCGATCACCACCACCGGCGTGTGATCACCGACCTGTGCCTCGGCAACCACATCGGCCCACCAGCCGAACATGACGTAGAGCACCATGGCCAGGCCGATCAGACCCATCCAGGGCCCCGAGCCGTGCATCCACAGCACTGCCCCGAACAGCATGATGAACGCGCCGACCGAGCCGAGGAAGGGCCAGATCGACGGGGGAAGAACGTGGTAATCGTGGTTCTTGGCGTGGGCCATTTCTTGTTCCCTCGTTGACTTATCAGTTGGTTGCGCCGGATGCCGGCACCGCCAGCGCCGCCTGTTTTTCTGGCAGCGGTGTTTCATGGAAGGTGTAGGAGAGGGTGATCTCCTTCACGAACTTGCCCTCGGGATCGTTCACGATCTCGGGGTCGACATAGAAGGTCACAGGCATCACCGCAGTCTCGCCGGGGGCAAGCACCTGTTCGGTAAAGCAGAAACATTCGATCTTGGTGAAATAACCACCGGCCGAATCCGGGGTGACGTTATAGCTGGCCGTGCCGGCGACAGTGCGGTTTGTCGGGTTGTGCGCCTCGTAGAAGGCCAGCCCCGTCTCGCCGATCTTGACGCGCATCGACACCTGCTGCGCCTTGAAGGACCACGGCATCCCCGCTTCTTTCGACGCGTCAAAGCGGATCAGCACCGTCTGATCCAGCACATGATCTGCGCCCTGCGTGGCAACCGCCGTCGTCCCGGCAAAGCCTGTCACCCGGCAGAACCAGTCATAGAAGGGCACGGCGGCAAAGCTGAGCGCGCACATGGTGGCAGCAACGCCCCCCAGCATCATCGCGGTTTTGCGACTGCTCGACATCAGCCGTTCCCCCCTTGGCCTTCCGGCGCGGCGGCGGGCGCATGGGCGGGCATCAGGCCCCGCATCGGATCACCATTCGTGACCTTCACGACCGTCAGGCCGAAGACCAGCGCCACAAAGGCCACCAGAGTCAGGCCCAGCCCCAAATTGCGCCCGAAGCGGCGCTGATGGATTTCATGCTCGGTCCGGATCGTCATGTCACCAGCCCCCAAGGCCATAGGATTTCAGCGCCGCTTCCACGAGGAAGGCGGTGAAATGCAGGAAAAGATAGAGGAGCGAGAATTTGAACACGGCCTTTTCGGTGGCATAGCCATCGGCCTCAGCCGTGATCTCATTCCGGGTCCAGATGCGCCAAGCACCCCAAAGGAAGCCCGCATTCAGCAGCACCGACACCGCAAGGTAAACCGGCCCGCCGATCGATGTGAACCCCGCCGCCAGCGCGAAGGGCACCAGCGCGATGGTATAGGCCAGCACATGGTTGCGCGTCACGCGCTTGCCATGGGTGACGGTCAGCATCGGCACCCCGGCCTTTTCATAGTCACTGTTCATGAACAGGGCCAGCGCCCAGAAATGCGGCGGCGTCCACATGAAGATCAGCAGGAACATCAATACCGCCTCGACCGAGATCGAGCCGGTCGCACAGACCCAGCCGATCATGGGAGGAAACGCCCCTGCCGCGCCGCCGATCACGATGTTCTGCGGCGTCGACCGCTTGAGCCAGATCGAATAGATCACGACGTAGAAAAAGATGGTGAAGGCCAGCAGCGCCCCGGCAAGGATATTTGCCGCCAGCGCCAGCATGATGACCGACAGACCCGACAGGGCAAGACCCAGCCCCAGCGCCTCACCGCGCTGGATGCGGCCGGCGGGGATCGGGCGCCCCTTGGTGCGGCGCATCACCTGATCGATGTCGGCATCCCACCACATATTCAACGCACCCGAGGCACCGCCCCCCAGCGCAATGAACAACACGCACGTAAAGGTCACGAAGGGGTGCACGGAAACCGGCGCGACCAGCAGCCCCACCATGGCCGTGAACACCACCAGCGACATGACGCGCGGCTTGAGCAGCGCCACATAGTCACCAAAGCCCGCCTCGCCGGTCTGGGCCCCGATCACATCGCCATTTGCATGAATGTCGCTCATTTCCGTTCCCTCGGTGGGCCCGGGCGGCCGCTCTTGTCCAGATCGGCCGCCCGCACCTGCCCTTCAGATATCGGCGATCAGTTGCTCGCCGCGACCTGCACCGGCTGGGCCGGAGCGATCGACGACAGTTGCACGTCGCCACCTTTGGCCTTGGCCAGCCATTCGGCATATTTGGCCTCGGACACGACCTTGACGGTGATCGGCATATAAGCGTGATCCTTGCCGCAAAGTTCCGAGCATTGACCGAAGAACACGCCTTCCGTTTCCGCCTTGAACCACAGCTGCGCCAGACGACCGGGGACGGCGTCCTGCTTCACGCCGAAGGCCGGGATGGTCCAGGAGTGGATCACGTCGGCACCGGTGACTTGCATCACGACCGTCTTGCCAACCGGAACAACCACGGCGGTGTCGGTGGCCAGCAGATAATCGCTGTCATCATAGCCGTACTGGGCCAGCTGGTCGCGCTCGAGCTTGAAGCTGTCAAAAGCCACGTCCTCGCCCACATATTCATAGCCCCAGTACCACTGGTAGCCCGTCACCTTGATGGTGAGGTCGGCTTCCGGGATCTCTTGCTGCTTGAACAGCACCGGCAGCGAGAAGGCGCCGATGAAGACCAGGATCACGATCGGGACCAGTGTCCATGCGATCTCGATCGGGGTGTTGTGGGTGAAGGTCGCCGGCTTCGGATTGGCGCGGCGGTTGAAGCGCACAAAGCTGTAGATCATCAGCGCCGTCACGAACAGCACGATCGCCGTGATGATGTACAGCAGCATGTGGTCGAGGCCCTGCAGCTCACGCGCAAGTTCAGTCGCCGCCGGCTGGAAGCCGTAAACGCCATCCTTGGGCTTGCCGATGACCGGCAGATCCTGAGCAAGCGCCGGAGCTGCCGCCATCCCCAAAACGAGCCCGGAAAGGGTCTTGATGAATCGCATGTCTCTCATCCCGTTCGTGTGCGGCTTGTTGTCCGCCATTCGACCATGCCCGAGTTGCGGGCAGAATCCCGTTGTTTCTTCTGCCGTTGAAAACATATTAGGCAGGCTACGACAAGCAAAACCGTGCGACAATCCGCCGCCATTTGATCGAGATCAAGGACGTTTCATGACTGACACAGCCTTCCGCCCGTTCGACAATCTTCTGGATGAGGGCAAGGCGCTGGCCACCCTGCGACAGGCTGTCGCAGGCGCGGATGACGGCGAACTGTTCCTCGAACGCCGCCGGTCAGAGGCGCTTGTGCTCGACGACGGTCGCGTGAAAACAGCCTCTTATGACGCCTCCGAAGGCTTCGGCATGCGCGCGGTGCGGGGCGAGGTCGCCGGATATGCCCATTCGACCGAGATTTCGGAACAGGCGCTCCGCCGCGCCGCGGAAACCGCCCGCCTTGCCGTGGGGGATGGCGGCGGCACCCTCGCCGAAGCCCCGCGCGGCACCAACACGCGCCTTTACAGCGACGCGGACCCGATGCTGGACGCAAGCTTTGCCGGCAAGATCGACGCCCTGCGCGAGATTGACGCCTTCACCCGCGCGCTCGACCCCCGCGTGGTCCAGGTCTCCGCGACGATCAGCGCGGGGCTGCAAGAGATTGAAATCCTGCGCCCCGAAGGCCTGCGCCTGCGCGATGTCCGCCCGATGGCCCGCCTCAATATCTCGGTCATCGTCGAACAGAACGGACGGCGGGAAAGCGGGGGCCACGGCGGCGGCGGTCGCTTTGGCCTGCGGACCCTTCTCGACCCCGCACATTGGCAGGACACGGCGCGTGAGGCGCTGCGCGTGGCGCTGGTGAACCTCGACGCCGTCCCCGCCCCCGCCGGCATGATGGACATCGTCCTTGGCCCCGGCTGGCCCGGGATCCTGCTCCATGAGGCCATCGGCCATGGGCTCGAGGGCGATTTCAACCGCAAAGGCACTTCGGCCTTCGCGGGCCTGATGGGCCAGCGCATCGCCGCCCCCGGCGTCACCGTACTGGACGACGGCACCCTGCCCGATCGCCGCGGCTCGATCAGCGTGGATGACGAGGGCACCCCCTCGAACCGCACCGTGCTGATCGAGGATGGCATCCTCGTGGGCTATATGCAGGATCGCCAGAATGCACGGCTCATGGGCACCGAAAGCACCGGGAACGGACGGCGCGAAAGCTTTGCCCATATTCCGATGCCGCGCATGACCAATACCTATATGCTCGCCGGTACCGAAGACCCCGCCGCCATGGTCGCGGACCTCAGGGACGGCATCTACGCCGTGGGCTTCGGCGGCGGTCAGGTCGACATCACCAACGGGAAATTCGTCTTCAGCTGCACCGAGGCCTATCGCGTCCAGAACGGCAAGATCGGTGCCCCGGTCAAAGGCGCAACATTGATCGGCGATGGCGCCACCGCACTGCGCAACATTCGCGCCATCGGCAACGACCTGCGGCTCGATCCCGGCATCGGAAACTGCGGCAAGGCCGGACAATGGGTACCAGTGGGCGTGGGGCAGCCGTCATTGCTGATCGGCGGCCTCACCGTCGGTGGGTCAGCAACCTGAAAAGGCGGGGGCTGTCTGCCCCCGCGGCCCCTGATGGGGCCTTCCCCCGAGGATATTTTCAGACAGAAAATGAGGGCAGATCACCTTTCTTGAATTTTCTGTCCTCAAATATCCTCGGGGGTGAATGAGCCGCAGGCTCAGAGGGGGCGGAAAGCCCCCCCTCTTATTTGCCGAACTTGCCTCGCAGCGCGTCGGCGAAGGCATTGCCGCTGTTGGACGATTGCGGCGAAGCCGAGCGGGGAGCCGCGCCTTGTTTTCCCGGGCGAGGTGGTTGTGCTCCGCGCTCTGCGGAGCGGTCGCGTGCGGCCTCGCGTGCATCGGCGCTGTCTTTCCGCATCGTCAGGCCGATGCGCTTGCGCGGGGCATCCACCTCGACCACGCGGACCTTCACGACGTCACCCGCCTTCACCACCTCATGAGGGTCTTTCACGAACCGGTCGGCAAGCTGGCTCACATGGATGAGCCCGTCCTGATGCACACCGATATCGACGAAGGCGCCGAAAGCCGCAACATTGGTGACGGTGCCTTCCAGCATCATGCCGACCTTCAGGTCCTTGATGTCTTCCACCCCCTCGGCAAAGGTCGCGGTGCGGAAGCTCGGGCGCGGGTCGCGGCCGGGTTTTTCGAGTTCCGCCAGAATGTCCTGCACCGTCGGCAGGCCGAAGCGGTCGTCGATGAAATCGCGCGGGTTCAGCCGTTTCAGGGCGGCGCTGTCGCCCATCAGGCTGCGGATGTCGCGTCCGCAGGCCGCGACGATCTTGCGCGCGACATCGTAGGCTTCGGGATGAACCGATGAGGCGTCGAGCGGTTCTTTCCCGCCGGTGATCCGCAGGAAACCCGCCGCCTGTTCGAAGGCCTTGGGCCCCAAGCGCGCAACCTTCAGAAGCTCGCGCCGGGTCTGGAAGGGGCCGTTGGCGTCGCGGTGGCTGACGATGGCCTCGGCCAAGCTGGGGCCGACGCCCGACACGCGGGCCAGAAGCGGGGCGGAGGCCGTGTTCAGGTCCACCCCAACGGCGTTCACCGCGTCTTCCACCACCGCTTCAAGGCTGCGGCCCAGGCGATGCTGATCGACATCATGCTGATACTGGCCCACACCGATCGACTTCGGTTCAATCTTCACCAGTTCCGCCAGCGGGTCCTGCAGGCGGCGCGCGATGGAGACGGCGCCGCGCAGGCTGACATCCAGCTGCGGGAATTCCTTGGCCGCCAGTTCAGAGGCCGAGTAGACCGAAGCACCGGCCTCGCTCACCACCACCTTCACCGGCTTTTCGCCGGGCAGATGCGCCAGAAGATCGGCCACCATCTTTTCCGTCTCACGGCTGGCGGTGCCATTGCCGATGGCGATCAGCTTCACGCCATGTTTGGCGATCAGCTGGGCCAGGGCCACCTGTGCACCGCGCAGGTCGTTCTTGGGCTGGAAGGGGTAGACGGTATCGGTGGCCAAAACCTTGCCCGTCGCATCCACCACCGCGACCTTCACGCCTGTCCGGATGCCCGGATCAAGGCCCATCGTCGCCTTGCCGCCTGCGGGCGCGGCCAGCAGCAGGTCCTTCAGGTTCCGGGCAAAGACATGGATGGCTTCGGCCTCGGCGCGGTCGCGCAGCTCTGCCATCAGATCGAGGGTGAGCGAGGTCTTGAGCTTCACCCGCCAGGCCCAGCTTGCGGCCTCGCGCAGCCATTGGTCGCCAGGGGTGGCGCCAGCGGCTTGCAGGGCCGCGCCACACATCCGCTCGGCCGGGGACTGGCCGCGGGGGGCATCGGCATCGACCTCCAGATCAAGTGTCAGGATCCCCTCATTCCGCCCGCGCAGCATGGCCAGAACGCGGTGCGACGGGGCCTTTTCCCAGCCCTCGCGATGGGCGAAATAGTCCGAGAATTTCGCGCCGTCAGTCTCTTTCCCCGCCACCACGGCCGCCACGATTTGCCCAACCTGCTTCATATGGGCGCGCAGCCGACCCAGCAGATCGGCGTTCTCGGCCAGACTTTCGGCGACGATGTCACGCGCGCCCTCAAGCGCCGCCTTCACATCCGGAACCGCCTCATTCAGGAAACCGGCGGCGAGCACGGCCGGATCAGCGCAGCGGTCAGCGAGAATGCCTTCCGCCAGCGAGCCAAGGCCGTTTTCCCGCGCAATCATCGCCCGGGTCCGGCGCTTGGGCTTGTAGGGCAGATAGATGTCTTCCAGCGTGGCCTTGGTATCCGCCTTGGCAATGGCTGCCGCCAGATCATCGGTCATCTTCCCCTGCTCGGTGATCGAGCTGAAGATCGCCGCGCGCCGGGCTTCCATTTCGCGCAGGTAGGTCAGCCGATCGGCCAGCGTGCGAAGCTGCGTATCATCGAGGCCGCCCGTCACCTCTTTGCGATAGCGCGCGACGAAGGGCACCGTGGCCCCGCCATCCAGAAGTTCGATCGCAGCGGCCACCTGCTGGGCCTGCGCACCGATCTCACGCGCGATGACAAGGGGAATGCGGCGAACTGCATCTTGAATCATGGGGCTTCCGTTCGAAAGAGAGGACCGCGACCATACCCCCCCTGCCCCGGAACGCAAGAGCGCCGCAGGCGCCCGCACGGGCCACAGGCCCGTGCCCCCCGGTCTGGCATGAAAACGGGGGCCGCGAGGCCCCCGTTTGCAGGTCAGACATTCCCGAAGAGGGGATCACTGCGGCGTCACACCGCGGATCCGCTCCGACCGGCGGCGCAGCAGTTCGACTGTCGCCAGCAAGAGGATCGAGATGATCACGAGGATCGTCGCCACCGACAGGATCGCCGGGCTGATCGATTCCCGGATGCCGTTCCACATCTGGCGCGGAATGGTCTGCTGTTCGGGGCCGGCGATGAAAAGCACGGCCACGACTTCGTCGAACGAGGTCACGAAGGCAAACAGCGCACCCGACACCACACCCGGCAGGATCAGCGGCAGCATGATCTTGAAGAACGTGCGCTGCGGCGAGGCGCCAAGGCTGGCGGCGGCGCGGCTCAGCGACTGGTCAAAGCCGATCAGCGTGGCCGTCACGGTGATGATCACGAAGGGAATCCCCAGCGTCGCGTGGGCCAGCACCACCCCGGTATAGGTCGAGGTCAGACGGCCGCACTCCATCCCGATCACCGAGCAGGGGTTCGAGTAGAAGAAGAACAGGCCGGTGGCGATGATGATGATCGGCACGATCATGGGCGAAATCAGAACCGCCATGATGACGCGACGATAGGGCATTTCGTTGCGGGCCAGACCCAGGGCAGCCAGCGTGCCCAGCACGGTGGCCACGATGGTCGACCAGAACCCGATGACGACCGAGTTCTTGGCGGCCTTCACCCAATGGGCATTGGCCCAGGCATCGGCCCACCAGCTGCTGTCGCGCGGCACGTCAGGCGCGGCCATCCCGAAGGTCAGCAGCAGATCATACCAGCGCAACGAATACCCTTCGGGATCGAGCGTCAGCATCTTCTGCGTGAAGGTGAAATAGGGCTCTGCGTTGAAGCTGAGCGGGATGACGATCAGGATGGGGGCAATCAGGAACAGGAAGATCGCCACACAGATCGCGTGATAGGTGTAATACCAGATGCGCTCAAGCGGATCGGCATAGACGGGAAGGGCCATCTGGGTCTCCTTCTTCCGGATTGCCGGGGGACGCATCCCCCGGGCAGGCCGGAAAGTTCAAGGGGATTGGAAGGATCGGGCGGAAGGGAGGCGCGAACGCCTCAGCCCAGCTTCAGCTTGTCGATGCCGACGAGGCGGTCATAGAGCCAGTAGAGCAGCAGCACCCCGACCAGCAGCATCCCCGAGAGGGCAGCCGCCAGAGACCAGTTCGACTTCGACATGTGGAACTGGATCAGGTTCGAGATCAGCTGGCCATCCGCGCCCCCAACCAGCGCCGGCGTGATGTAGTAGCCGACGGCAAGGATGAACACGAGCAGCGCACCGGCGCCCATCCCCGGCAGGGTCTGCGGCAGATAGATGCGACGGAAGGTGGTCCAGCTGGTCGCGCCAAGGCTGCGGGCCGCACGGGCATAGCTCGGCTTGATCGTGCGCATGACCGAATAGAGCGGCAGCACCATGAAGGGCAGCAGGATATGTGTCATGACGATGATTGTGCCGGTCTGGTTATAGATCATCGCAATCCGGCCATCGTCTCCGATCAGGCCCAGAGACACGAGGACGTTGTTCACAACCCCCTGCCCCTGCAACAGCACGATCCATGACGTCGTCCGCACCAGAAGCGATGTCCAGAAGGGCAAGAGCACCAGGATCATCAGCAGGTTCGATTTCGACATCGGCAGCGTGGCAAGCAGGTGGGCGATCGGGAACGCCAGCAGCAGGCAGACGAACGTGATCACGCCAGACAGGATGAAGGTCTTGGCAAAGAGCCAGATGTAGATCCGCTGGTTTTCCGGCACCATCACGACGCTGCCATCGCTGTCGCGCTTGCGGTCGGTGGCGATCAGGTAGAAGTCCGAGGTCCAGGGAGAGGCGGAGGAGCGCATGGCCCCCCACAGCTCGGCTTTGCCCCATTCGGCATCCAGCGCAATCATCGCCTCTTTGTAGGGCGGCTGAAGCGACTCGGATTTGCGGGCCGCCGAGGTGAACAGCGAACGCGTACCCGGCAGGGTGTAGTTGATGCGGGTACCCGCCTCGCCCACGGTCTTGTCCTTCTTCATCTGGACAAGATCGGCCACCAGTGCGGCATAGGCCGCCTCATCGGGCACGGTGCCTTCGGGATTGGCCGAAAACCATTGGGACAGGTTCGGCGCGGCTTTCGAGAAGCCGTCATGATAGACGGACCGCTGGAGCATCTGGCCGATGGGCAGGATGAAGGTCACCACCACAAAAAGCAGCAGCGGGGCGACAAGCAGAAAGGCCTTGCGGCGGGCCCGCGCTTGTGCGGCGGCCAGGGCAGCCTTCAGCGGGCGCCCGTCTGCAGTGGTCAGGGACGAGGAAATATCGGTCATCGTCAGTCCTTGTAAAAGGCTGAGGCGCGGTCAGGCAGGACAAGGGGAAACGGGCCGGAGTGATCAGACTCCGGCCCGGAGTGCCATCAGTTGGCAGCGAGCCAGGCGTTGAAACGCTCGTTCAGCTCTGCGTCGTGGTCAACCCAGAAGTCTGCCGAGGTCAGCAGAGCATTCTTCATGTTGTCCGGCGAGGTCGGCAGGTGCGGCGCCATGACGGTCTTGCCGTCCTTGAAGATCAGCTCTTCCTTCATGGCCGACTTGCGCGACGGACCATAGGAGATGTGCTGGGCCTGACCGCGCAGACCTTCGGTCGAGGTGGCGAATTGGATGAACTGCATCGCCGTGTCTTTGTTTGGCGCGCCCTTCGGCACGACATACATTTCGTTTTCGTAGATCTGGCCATCCCACACGATCTGGAAGGGTTTGCCTTCGTTGATCGCCGCCGCGAAGATACGGCCATTGTAGGCGGTGGTCATGGCAACTTCGCCGTCAGCCAGCAGCTGCGGGGCCTGCGCACCAGCTTCCCACCAGATCACGTCCTTCTTGATGGTGTCGAGCTTGGCGAAGGCACGATCCAGACCTTCCGGGGTCGAGAGCAGGTCATAGACCTCGGCAGCCGGGACGCCGTCACCCATCAGGGCCAGTTCCAGAACGGCTTTGGCGCCCTTGCGAAGGCCGCGCTTGCCGGGGAATTTCTCCAGATCGAAGAAATCGGCCGCGGTGGTCGGGCCTTCCGGGAATTTGGAGCTGTCATAGGCGAAGACGTTGGCCCAGACGTCGGTCGAGACGCCGCATTCGGTCACGGCGCCGGGCAGGAAGTCGTCGGCGGCGGGGGTGCCGTCGGCGCCGGCGGGCAGCGCGGCTGCGTCGATCGGCTCCAGCAGGCCTTCGTCGCAGAGGCGGATCGCGTCGGCATATTCAACCGAAGCCACGTCGATGGTCACGTTGCCGGCTTCCACCTGGCTCTTGATCACCGGGGCCGGATTGTCAGCGTCGGTCATCACGGTGTTGATGCCGGTCTTGGCGATGAAGGGCTTGACGTGACCTTCGGTCTGCGCCTCGCCATAGGCACCACCCCAGGACATGACGGTCAGGGTGGTTTCCGCCGAAGCGGCGAAAGCCACGACCGTCATCGCGGTGGTGAGGGCAAGAATTTTCTTCATTCTGGGTGCTCCCGGTTGCTGGTTCGATTTTGGTTCGATTAATGGACGTATTTTGGCCGCGTCCTTGCGGCAACCCGACGCGACCCGGGAAGGGCCGCGCCAGGAATTCTATCACATCGGGTCGAGCGCGCGCGCGTCCTGCGGGTGCCAGCCGACATTGATGTGCTGGCCGGGCGACAGCTTGGTCTGCCCCAGGGTGTTACGCATCTTCATCACGAAATCATCGCTGCCCGCCACACGCAGAACGACGCGCAGGATATCGCCCATGTAGATGACCTCGAGCACGGTGGCGTCGATGGTGTGGGCACCGGCGGGCATCATCTCGGGTTTGAATTCAACGCGTTCGGGGCGGATCGACACAAGGGTCTTTTGCCCCTTCTGCGTCACGTTCACCGGGGTCGCGTCGATCAGCTCGCCGGTGGCCAGACGCACCAGCGCCTTGTCACCCGACAGCTCCTCGATGATACCCGGCAGCTTGTTGTTCTCACCGATGAACTGCGCGACAAAGCTGTTGTCGGGGCGTTCGTAGAGATCGGCCGGCGGTGCGAGCTGCTGGATCTTGCCATCGTTGAACACGGCCACACGATCCGACATCGTCAGGGCTTCACCCTGATCATGCGTCACGTAAACTACGGTGATGCCCAGCGTTTCATGCAGGTGCTTGATTTCGAACTGCATGTGTTCGCGCAGCTGCTTGTCCAGCGCACCCAGCGGTTCGTCCATGAGGACAAGCGCCGGATCGAACACCAGCGCACGCGCAAGGGCGATCCGCTGCTGCTGGCCGCCCGAAAGCTGCGCCGGGCGGCGGTTGATGAAGCTGCCCATCTGAACCATGTCCAGTGCGCGTTTGATCTTGGCTTCACGCTCGGACTTGCCCATGCCCCGCACTTCCAGCGGGAAGGCGAGGTTTTCGCCGACCGTCATGTGCGGGAACAGAGCGTAGTTCTGGAAAACCATCCCGATGCCACGCTTGTGCGGCGGCACGAGGTTGATGTTCCGGCCATCAAGGCGGATCTCGCCGTGGGTGGCCGTCTCGAACCCTGCCAGCATCATCAGGCAGGTGGTCTTGCCGGAACCCGACGGCCCAAGCATCGTCAGGAATTCACCCTTGGCAATGTTGAGGTTGAGGTCCTTCACAACGAGGGACACCCCGTCGTAGCTTTTCTGAACGTGATCGAAAACGACAAAATTGTCGTTGCGGGCTGCTGTCGTCACCCCGGTCTCCCCGTGTTACGGCAGGTGTTCCTGCACTTGTCTTGATCCGACTTAAGCGGATGCTCCGGCCCTTTGCAACGGCCATGTGATGCCCTTCATATTCGTTGCGTCCGCGACGACTGATAGGAAATAAAACGACATAGAAACGCCCCATAGCGGCGATTTCGCGACATGCCCACCGTTTCACGACGAATGCGTCACGAAAGACGACAGCCAAAGAATCAGGCAGCGGCACCGAATCCTCCCCGACACCGCCTGGCCAGCGCCCAAAATGATAGCGCCAACATGGAGCGGCGATCATTTTGCAGGCAAATCAGTGGTATGCCAAAGCCACCGCCCCCACGAAGCCCGGAGGTTGTATCCCGGCCTGCCCCGTCCCGGCCCCGCCGGATTGTCGCAATTTGCAACTGATCGGTCGGAGGCCGGATAGACGGCACCGAAACTGCAGAGCGCAAAAGCAAAACGCCGCGACCCGAAGGCGCGGCGTTTTTTGCTTCCCCGAAGGGATGGTGCGGTTGAAAGGACTCGAACCTTCACGGGTGTTACCCCACAGCGACCTCAACGCTGCGCGTCTACCAATTCCGCCACAACCGCATGTTCTGGCTTGGTGAGAGGGTGTTTAACGAAGGCCCGAACCGATGAAAAGGGGATTCTGGGCCTTCGCGCAAAAAATTTGTTCCGGTAGCCCGCCGCCGAACCGGTAAGAAAACGACACCGATCCGGCGACAAGTGACCAAAGGTCAGTTGCCCAGCATCAATCGGGGCAAGGCCGTCAGGGCCGATACGGCCTGGCCTGCCACGGCAGGGTTCATCGCCGGGGCTTCGGCAGCCACAGCCGCAGGCGCGGCGGCCGCAGGCGCGGCCTCGACCACCACCTCCGGCGCGGCAGGGGCCAGAACCGGCAAGGCCGAAGGCGCAGCCTCGCTGCGACCGTTGATGACAAAGACGGCCTTGCGGACCAGATCAGCCTGACCGGGCGTTGCCCCCGGAAGGCCCGAAACGGCCCCCTGCCCCTGTTCGAACCAGCCAAGCGCCAGGTCCGGGCGCCGCGTGGCCCCGATACCATCGGCCAGGTGATGCCCGGGCAGCGCGGCATAACCCGTCTCTCCCAGCGCGGTCAGCACCAGCGCAGACCCCAGCGCCACATCCATGTCATCGGTTGCATAGCCCACGCCGAGGCAGATCTTCGCAGTACCCGAGAGCTGCGCCGGGGACATGCCGCTGCCAGCGATGAACTGCTGCACCCCGGCCAGCACGTCCGGCGCAGGGCGAAGCGACACGGCCGAGACATGTTCCTTCAGCACCGGACCAAAGGCCTTGCACTGTTCAGCGACCTGCGTCGGCGTCACGCCGGGCACGGCGCGGGCCATTTCCTCCCCCTGCTGGATCGCGGCGGCGCGCGACAGGCAGAATTGCTCTGACAGCGCCTGCGCCGGATCCGGCATCGCAGCGAGGGTGGCATAGCCGCCATTGGCATTGGTCTTCAGCGCGACCGTATTGCAATGCGAACTGAGCGAAACGAGCGCCCCCCCGAAGGACGGCAACGCCGTCGGCGCCGCCGGGGCAGCCGGAGCAGGTTCGGCCACAAGTGCAGGCAGCGCCGCGCCAGCCGCCGCTGCGGGGGCCGCAGCCCCCGAGGTCGAGGCCGCAGCCTGCCCCGGCACCCCTGCCATTTCATCGCGCTGCGCCAGAAGCAGCGCCCGCATCCCCATTGGACTATTGCCAACGATCTGCATCACCGCAGGGCCACCCGCCACCGCGCGATGATAGGCCGTCACAAGGATCGTGCGTTCATAATCCGTCAGCTGCCCCGAGGGCGGATAGCCCAGCGTCGCCTGATAAGAGGAAATGGCCGATCGCGACTTCGGCCCCAGCGCCCCGTCCGGCGTGCCCACATCATACCCGAAATGGTTGAGCGCGGTTTGCACCTCGCGGTTCTGTTCGCGCTGCGCGGCGGAAATGCCGCTGGTTTTGCGCGGTGCGGATTGTTGCTGCTGGGTCGTGGCCTTGCGGCGCTGCTGGTCCTTGGCAATCGCATGGCCGATCAGCCCACCGACAATGGCTCCCGCGATGGCATCACCGGCATCGGCACGCACGGGGGCGGCGGGGGTAAATGCAAGCGCGGCCGACAGCGCGCAGGATGTTGCGACGGTCATGGCTTTCATGGCACGACTCCTGAAAAGGCGTTGAAAAATCCTGTCCAGCCTAGCATGACAGGGCCTGAATGCGAGAAAATAAAGGGGATCGTGATGGTCGAATGGGTGCATCTGGACGGGCACAGCCCCTATGCCGAAACACTGGCCGCGATGGAGGCCCGCGCCGCCGCCATCGCCGCAGGCACCGCCGATGAGGCGATCTGGCTGCTGGAACACCCGCCACTTTATACGGCAGGCACCTCGGCCCGCATCGAAGATCTGGTGGAGCCTGACCGCTTTCCCGTTTTCGCCGTCGGGCGTGGTGGGCAATATACCTATCACGGCCCCGGCCAGCGCATCATCTATGTCATGCTCGACGTGAAGCGCCGGGGCGGCGATGTGCGCTGTTTTGTCCGCAAGCTGGAAAAATGGGTCATCGCCGCGCTGGCCGAATTCAACGTGACCGGCGAAATCCGCGACGGGCGTGTCGGCGTCTGGGTGCAGCGCCCCGACAAGCCTCGCCTGCCCGACGGCAGCCTGACCGAGGACAAGATCGCCGCCATCGGGATCAAGATCCGCAAATGGGTCAGCTTTCATGGGATTTCCATCAATGTGGAACCCGATCTGTCGCATTTTTCCGGCATCGTGCCCTGCGGCATCCGCGACCACGGTGTCACCAGCCTGGTCGATCTGGGCCTGCCGGTCACGATGGCCGATCTGGACGCAGCCCTGATGGCGACTTTCGACCGCGTCTGGGAAGAACCGGCCTCCTGTGCGGTTTCCGCCGATCCGGCTGCTTGACATAAATCAAGCATGGCAGCGACAGCCTGTCTCATTGTCTAATAGCCGAGTCGCCCGTAGGCCGCTAAGTCAGAAGACGGGGCGGGGTGCAAACCCCGGCCAGCGCCCTCGGGCAGACCAACGCAGCCAGACGCCAACGAAGGACACGACCATGAAGCTTTCCCTGACCGCAACCGTCCTTGCCACGCTTGCCATCGCCGCCCCCGCGTTCGCCGGTGATGCCGCAAAGGGCGAGGCGGATTTCAAGAAGTGCAAAGCCTGCCATTCGATCATCGCCGATGACGGCACCGCCATCCAGAAGGGCGGCAAGACCGGCCCGAACCTTTATGGCGTGGTGGGCCGCGCTGTCGGCGGTGTCGCCGATTTCAAATACGGCGACGCGACGGTGGCCGTCGGCGCCAAGGGTGTGATCTGGGATGAGGCCTCGCTGGCCGCCTATCTCGCCGATCCGAGCAAATGGCTGCAAGAGCAGCTGGGCGATCCGGCCGCCAAATCGAAGATGACCTTCAAGCTCGCCAAGGGCGGCGAGGACATGGCCGCTTATCTCGCCTCGGTCAAACAGTGACATGACCCCGGCCGGGTCGGTCCGCCGACCCGGCGCAGCCTTTCGCGCAAATTGCTGCGCAGTCGGCCCCGCAAGCCGCGACAAACTGACGCAGATCCCTTGCGCACCCCCCCAGGTTTTTTGATCTGGATCAAAGTCTGCATTGCCGCCGAAGGCTCCCCGCTCTAGAACGGGGGCATCAGGCGGCGGGATTCCCTCCCGGCCGCCCTGTTCGAGCAACGCAACGGGAGGCGCCAATGGCCGACGCAGCCATTCATGGCCACGACCATGACACTCGCGGGTTCTTTACCCGCTGGTTCATGTCGACGAACCACAAGGACATCGGGATCCTTTACCTTTTCATCGCGGGCCTGACCGGTCTGCTCTCGGTGATGTTCACCGTCTTCATGCGCCTTGAGCTCATGGAGCCGGGTGTGCAGCACATGTGCCTGGAAGGCGCACGCCTGTTTGCCGATGCGGCACAGGCCTGCACGCCGAACGGCCACCTCTGGAACGTTTCGATCACCGCCCATGGCGTGCTGATGATGTTCTTCGTGGTCATCCCGGCGCTGTTCGGCGGTTTCGGCAACTACTTCATGCCGCTGCAGATCGGCGCGCCGGACATGGCCTTCCCGCGCCTGAATAACCTGTCGTTCTGGCTCTATGTCGCCGGCACCTCGCTGGCCGTGGCCTCGGTCTTCTCGCCGGGTGGCAATGACCAGCTCGGCGCGGGCGTGGGCTGGGTGCTGTACCCGCCGCTCTCGACCTCGGAAGGCGGATACGCGATGGACCTCGCGATCTTCGCGGTTCACCTGTCGGGTGCCTCGTCGATCCTGGGTGCGATCAACATCATCACCACCTTCCTGAACATGCGCGCGCCTGGCATGACCATGCACAAGGTTCCGCTGTTCGCCTGGTCGGTGTTCGTGACCGCATGGCTGATCCTGCTGTCGCTGCCGGTTCTGGCCGGCGCCATCACCATGCTGCTGACCGACCGCAACTTCGGCACCACCTTCTTCCAGCCCTCGGGCGGCGGTGACCCGATCCTCTATCAGCACATCCTGTGGTTCTTCGGCCACCCGGAAGTGTATATCGTGATCGTGCCGGGCTTCGGGATTGCCTCGCAGGTCATCGCGACCTTCTCGCGCAAGCCGATCTTCGGCTATCTGCCGATGGTCTATGCGATGGTCGGTATCGGTGTTCTGGGCTTCGTCGTCTGGGCGCACCACATGTACACCGTCGGCATGTCGCTGACCCAGCAGGCTTACTTCATGACCGCCACCATGGTCATCGCGGTGCCGACCGGGATCAAGATCTTCTCGTGGATCGCGACGATGTGGGGCGGTTCGATCGAGTTCAAGACCCCGATGCTCTTCTCGCTGGGCTTCCTGTTCCTCTTCACCATCGGTGGCGTGACCGGGATCGTCCTCAGCCAGGCTGGCATCGACCGCGCCTACCATGACACCTACTATGTCGTGGCGCACTTCCACTACACCATGTCGCTGGGCGCTGCCTTCTGCATCTTCTCCGGGGTCTATTTCTGGATCGGCAAGATGTCGGGCCGTCAATACCCGGAATTCCTGGGCAAGCTGCACTTCTGGATGATGTTCATCGGGGCCAACCTGACCTTCTTCCCGCAGCACTTCCTGGGCCGTCAGGGCATGCCGCGCCGGTACATCGACTATCCGGAAGCCTTTGCCTACTGGAACAAGATCTCGTCCTATGGCGCCTTCCTGGCCTTCGCCTCGTTCGTTCTGTTCATCTTCATCGTGTTCTACACCCTGTTCGCAGGCAAGCGCGTGACCGAGAAGAACTACTGGAACGAATATGCCGACACGCTGGAATGGACGCTGCCCTGCCCGCCGCCGGAGCATACTTTCGAGCAGCTGCCGAAGCGGGAAGACTGGGACAAGGGCCACGCCCACTGATCCTGTCGGATGAAGAAACTGCAAAGGCCCCGGGTGCAACCCGGGGCCTTTTGCTTTGGCCAGAGCCCAAGAAAAAAGGCCGGGTGGACTGCCCGGCCTTTCATGTCTGTCGTCTGGGGTCAGAGCATCAGATCATCTTCGCTGATGCGGCTTACGCTGTTTACCTCGAGCGCGAAATCGGCCACCCCATCCCCGTTCACATCACCGATCAGACGGATGCCGGTGTCGGTCCGGGTGAAGCGCAGCTCGGCCATGTCGTCGGCGCTGAAGCGATCCGAGCGGATGAAATCAAAATCGAAGGCGCTGAAGTCAAGGTGATCGACGCCGCGGGTGAAATCCATCACGATGTCATGCGCGGTCGAGCGGCCGATTTCGCCGGCCGTATTGAAATCGAACACATCCGCGCCACCGCCGCCGGTCAGGTCATCAGCCCCCGCACCGCCCGTGATCGTATCGCCCCCTGCCCCGCCGAACAGATCATCCGATCCGGCGCCGCCGCGCAGATCATCATTCCCCTGCCCGCCGTTCAGCGTGTCTGCGCCCTCATTGCCAAAAAGATCATCGGCCCCGTCACCGCCATTGCCCTGATCATTGCCGAGGCCACCAACAACGCTGTCATCGCCCACACCGCCTGCGATCTGGTCATTGCCCGCACCACCATTGACGGTATCGTCGCCACTGCCGCCACTGGCGCTGTCATCACCCGCCACGCAGTCAAAACGGTTGTCATCGGAATCGCCGACCAGACGGTCACGTCCATTGGCGGCACGGATTTCCTCGATATCGACGAAGCGGTCATAGCCGCGGCCCGAATTCTGGAACTGTGACAAACCCAGGTTGACCGTCACGGCCGCGGTGCCACTGAAAGTCACCTGATCGACACCGGCGCCGCCCATGTAGACATCATCGCCGTCATCATCGCTGCCGCCCAAGAAGTCGTCATCGTCTTCCGAGCCTTCAAAGCGGTCGTCGTCATCGTTTTCCGGGTCTTCGGCGATCCCATCTTCAGCGGCGACAAGACTTGCCAAAGCGGCTTCGGTCAGGGTGATCGTGCCACGACCGTCGGCAACCTCGACGAACAGACCGCTGGCGGCATCAAGCCGATAGATTTCCCATTCCTGGCCGCCGTCTTCGCGTTCGGTCTTCACCACGTAATCGCCAATATGGCTGTAGGTTTCGTCGGGCGAAATCCACTCACGCTCTTCGCGCCCGTTGTCCTTGATCTCCCACAGTTGCGATACGGCCCCGCTGTCGTCAAACACGATGCGATAGCGATCACCCCCGATGATGCCGCCATCATCGTCTTCGTCTTCGTCCTCCTCCTCATCGTCGTCATCATCTTCGCCGTCATCGACACCCAGACGCGACAGGATGCTGGGGATCAGGGTCGGGTCGAGGGTGCCATGGCCATCCACAGCCTCGATCCAGGTAGTGGCCCCCGGTTCCTGCACGTAGATGCCCCATTCCGCATCCGAACCGCTGCCTTCGACATGCAGGATCGCATTGCCATAAAGCGTATAGCTTTCGCCCGGATCAAGGTCGTCCCGGTCATAGGTGCCGTCGTCATCCTGTTCATAGGCGCGCAACACGGTCAGTCCATCGGCCGAGAAATCAAATCTGTAACGATCGCCTGAATCACTCATCTCTTGGATCCTTCTGTCATGGGCACCGCGCCCTCTCTGCGAAAGACATACCGGGCGTTGCGCCCCGCGGCTTCAGCCCAAGGTCTGATGAAGCGCACACGCAGACCGTGCAGAGGTCCGATGCCTGCCCCTTTTCTTCGGGGGCGGGCACGCTAGAATTGCCAATCATGCCCTATGAATGGCTTCCCCCCTCGTCCGGCGACGAAATCGCGCGGCTGCATCTCTGGCCCTATCGGTCGCTGCCGCGGCGGGGGTTTGTGTGGTTCATTGGCGGAACGGCCCTGCTGATCTGCCTGCCTTTGCTGGCGGTCCTGGGGTCCATGGTGATGTGGGCCTTGCTGCCGTTTCTGCTTGCCGCCGTCGGCGCGATCTGGTGGGCGCTCGAACGGTCTTACCGAGATGGCGAAATCCTTGAGGATATGGTCCTTGCGTCTGCCCGGGTCACGCTGGAACGTCACGGCCCGCGCGGCGCCCATCAGACATGGGAGGCCAACCCCCATTGGGTGCGGGTGATCCGGCACGAAACGGGGGGGCCGGTGCCGCATTACCTGACCCTGACCGGCGGCCCGCGCGAGGTCGAGATCGGCGCCTTCCTGACGGATGACGAGCGTAAGCAGCTGGAATGGGAATTGCGGCGCGCCCTGCGGGGCGAGGCCCGGGGCGCGTAAGGGAACAGGCGCGGGTGGTCACCCGCGCCCGCGCCGGGCTTCAGCCCAGCTGGTCTTTCACCTGCGGGCCAACGGCACCGAAATCCATCTGGCCGGTATATTTGGCCTTGAGGACGGCCATGACCTTGCCCATATCGCGGATGCTGGTCGCCCCCGCCTCGGCAATGGCGGCGGCAATGGCCGCGCGCACCTCATCAGCCGAAAGCTGGCGCGGCAGGAATTCGGAAATCACCCCGATTTCAGCCAGTTCTTTCTCCGCCAGCTCAAGCCGCCCGCCCTCTTCGTATGCGCGGGCGCTTTCCTGGCGCTGTTTCACCATGCGGCCGAGAATGGCCAGAATGGCCGCATCATCGACCACGCCGCCATCGCCTTCGCCACGCAGGGCAATCTCACGATCCTTGATTGCGGCGTTGATCAGGCGCAGAGTCGAGAGGCGGTCCACCTCTTTCGCCTTCATCGCTTCTTTCAGCGCCGTCTGAAGCTGGTCGCGCATCGTCATGGAACATCCGTCCTGCGGTTTCACCAGTTCGCGACCTTATCTGTTCACGGCCTGTAACACAACTGCTGCAATTTTCGATAACCCGTTGATTTTGTTACTGAACAGAATTCATTTTTCTGCACCCGCAAAGCCCTTGACCCCGCCCCCCCCTGCCCGTAGGTTCCAGCCCGTTTATCCGGAGAGTCGCCATGCCCAAGCTGAAAGCCCCAACCGCCTGCCTCGCCCTTGCAGACGGCTCGATTTTCTACGGTCAAGGCTTTGGTGCGATTGGGGAAACCGTCGCAGAGCTGGTGTTCAACACCGCGATGACCGGCTATCAGGAAATCATGACCGATCCGTCCTATGCAGGCCAGATCGTCACCTTCACCTTCCCCCATATCGGCAATACCGGCGTGAACGTCGAAGATGACGAAACGGGCGAACCCGTGGCCGCCGGGATGGTGGTGAAATGGGACCCGACCGAACCGTCGAACTGGCGCTCGACCGCGGATCTGCAGGATTGGATGCTGTCCAAAGGCCGCATCGGCATCGGCGGCATCGACACCCGCCGCCTGACCCGCGCGATCCGCCAGCAGGGCGCCCCGCATGTTGCCCTTGCCCATGATCCGAACGGAAATTTCGACATTGCCGCGCTGGTCGCCAAGGCTCGTGCCTGGAAGGGTCTGGTGGGGCTTGATCTCGCCAAGGACGTGACCTGCGCGCAAAGCTATCGCTGGAACGAACAACGGTGGGCCTGGCCCGAGGGCTATTCCGCCCGCGAAGGCGACGGGCTGCGCGTCGTGGCCATCGACTATGGTGCCAAGCGCAATATCCTGCGCTGCCTTGCCTCGGCGGGCTGCGATGTGATCGTGCTGCCTGCGACCGCCACCGCCGAAGAGGTGCTGGCCCATAACCCCGAGGGCGTTTTCCTGTCGAACGGCCCGGGGGACCCGGCGGCAACCGGCGCCTATGCCGTGCCGATGATCCAGGATGTGCTGAAGAAAGACCTGCCGGTTTTCGGTATCTGCCTTGGGCACCAGATGCTTGCCCTCGCGCTCGGCGCCAAAACGGTGAAGATGGGCCACGGCCACCACGGCGCCAACCACCCGGTCAAGGAAGTGGGCACCGGCAAGGTCGAAATCACCTCGATGAACCACGGCTTTACCGTCGATACCCAGACCCTGCCCGCCGGCGTGATCGAGACGCATGTCTCGCTCTTTGACGGGACCAACTGCGGCATCGCGGTGGAAGGCAAGCCCGTATTCTCGGTCCAGCACCACCCCGAAGCCTCGCCCGGCCCGCAGGACAGCTTCTATCTGTTCGAACGCTTTGCCGAGGCGATGCGCGCCCGCCGCAGCGCGTGATCCCCAGATCAGACCCCTGTTTCAAGGCCCGGTTGGATTAACCGGGCCTTAACTATTTTCGGGCGAGGGTTGGGCCAAGCAACCCGAGATCGCCATGGCCGCGCGCCCCCGCCTTGTCCCCCTGCCCGAACCCGCAGCCCGCGCGCCGCGGTTGGCGCTGGTGGCTCCGGTTGCCGAAACGGCGGCCCCGGCCGAGACGCTCGCCCTCGGGCTGCTGCGCGACGGGGTCGTCCAGCCCGACGACCTGCTCCAGGCACTGGCGCTGCGGGCGGAACAGGGCGGCTCGCTGACCGAAATCCTGCTACGGCGCGGGCTGATCGCGGAACCTGTGCTGCGCCGCGCCCTCGCCCGCCATTGGGATCTGGAGGAGGCCGACCTTGCCGCGCGCGCGCCCGACCCGCGTCTGCTCGACCAGCTCGGGGCCGAGAGCTGCCTGCGGGACGGGCTGGTCCCTTGGCAGGCGATCGGGGATCTGGTGCTGGTCGCCACCACCCGGCCCGAGGATTTTCTTCGCCAGCGTCCTGCACTTGAGGCGCTCTTTGGCCGCGTGTCCCCGGTACTGACCACGCCCACCGCGCTGGAGACGGCAGTTCTCGCCGCCCGTGGCCCGGCGCTGGATCGGGCAGCGCTTCTCCGCGTGCCCGAAGGCGAAAGTTGTCGCAACTGGGGGCAGCCCCATCATCAGTTCTGGGTGCGCGCGGCGCTGGCCTTGACGCTGGCCCTGACGCTCGCTGCGCCGATGCTGATGCTATGGGCGGTGACGCTCTGGTGTCTCATCACCCTCGCGCTTGCCACCGCGATGAAGGGGGCCGCGATCTTTGCCGCCCTGCGCCGCCCCGCGCCTGAAGGACCGGAGGTTTTGGCCCATAGCCTGCCCAGCGTCTCGGTCATGGTCGCGCTTTATAAAGAGGGGAATATCGCGACGCGGCTGGTGAAGCGGCTTTCCAGGCTCGATTATCCGCGCGAACTGCTCGAAATCCTGCTGGTGGTCGAAGAAAAGGACCAGATCACCCGCCGCGCACTGGCCCGCGCGGCGCTGCCCGTCTGGATGCGGGTGGTCGTGGTGCCGGACGGGCCGCTCAAGACCAAGCCGCGCGCGCTGAACCATGCGCTGACGCAATGCCGGGGCAGCATCATCGGCGTCTATGATGCCGAAGATGCCCCCGAGCCCGATCAGATCCGCAAGGTGGCGCAGCGTTTTCTCAATCGTGGTCCCGAGGTCGCCTGCCTTCAGGGGGTGCTGGATTTCTACAACCCGCGCACCAATTGGCTCAGCCGTTGCTTCACGATGGAATATGCCAGCTGGTTCCGCATCATCCTGCCGGGACTGGCGCGGATGGGGCTGCCCATCCCGCTGGGCGGGACCACGCTTTTCTTCCGAAAGGCTGCGCTGGAACGCCTTGGCGCATGGGATGCCTTCAACGTGACCGAAGATGCCGACCTGGGCATGCGACTGGCCCGGCACGGCTATCGGACAGAGCTGATCGCCACCACCACGTTCGAGGAAGCCAATTGCCGCGCCCTGCCCTGGGTGAAACAGCGGTCCCGCTGGCTGAAAGGCTATTTCATGACCTATGCGGTGCATATGCGCGCCCCGCGCGCGTTGCTGCGGCAATTGGGATGGTGGAAGTTCCTGGGCTTTCAGGTGTTTTTCCTGACCACCCTGTCGCAATATGTGCTGGCCCCGGTGATGTGGAGCTTCTGGATCGTCCCGCTGGGCCTGCCCCATCCGGTGCTGACGGCCCTGCCCGATCTGTGGCATGGCGCGCTGGTGGGGCTATTTCTGGCGACCGAGGTTCTGCTTCTTAGCCTGACGGTGGTGGCGCTGCGGCTGACGCCCAACCGGATCTCTCCGCTTTGGGCGCCAGTACTGCATCTTTACTTCCCGCTGGGGGCGCTGGCCTCTTACAAGGCGCTGTGGGAGCTGACCTGCAAACCCTTTTACTGGGACAAGACCAGCCATGGCCATTTCGACAGCCCCGCCGATGCGGGGCCATCGGAATGAGGGGTCAGGCGGTTGCGGGCATCCGCGTCTCGACCATCCCGGCATACCAGCTGGCGCCGAAGGGAATGGCATTGTCATCAAAGTTGTAGGCCGGATGATGGACCATCGCGGTATCGCCATTCCCCAGGAAGATATAGGCACCCGGTCGGGCATTCAGCATATAGCTGAAATCCTCGGCCCCCATCAGCGGTGGGGTCGCCGCATCGACCTGACCCGAAACCGCCTCGGCCACGGCGACGGCATGGCGCGTTTCATCCTCGGCGTTGATGGTGACAGGATAGCCGCGCTGATAGGCAAGCTCGGCCCGCGCACCAAGCGCGAGCGCCGTGCCTTCGACCACCTCTTTCAGGCGCTGTTCGACCTGATCCTGCACCGCCGGGTCCATGGTGCGGACGGTCCCCTTCATCTTCACCACCTGAGGGATCACATTATGCGCGGTGGAATCGGTCTGCACGGTGCAGATCGACACCACAACCTGCTTCAGCGGATCAACGGTGCGGCTGGCAATGGTCTGCGCCGCCACGATGATATGGGCGGCCACCACGGTCGAATCGACGCATTCATGGGGCTTCGCGGCATGGCCCCCCTTGCCGGTCACGGTGATTTCGAACTGATCAGCGGCGGCCATGATCGCGCCGGGGCGGATGGCGAAATGGCCGACGGGGATGCCGGGCATATTGTGCATCCCGTAGACCTCCTGAATGTTCCAGCGGTCCATCATGCCATCATTCACCATCTCGCGCCCGCCGCCGCCGCCCTCTTCGGCGGGCTGGAAGATCACCACGGCGGTGCCGTCGAAATTGCGCGTCTCGGCCAGATATTTCGCCGCCCCCAGCAGCATGGCGGTATGGCCGTCATGACCGCAGGCATGCATCTTGCCGGGGGTCTTGCTTGCGTATTCCAGCCCGGTCTGTTCGATGATCGGCAGGGCATCCATATCGGCGCGCAGGCCGACCACGCGGCCCGAAGCATCGGTGCGCCCCTTGATCACCCCCACCACGCCCGTGCGGCCGATGCCTTCCACCACCTCATCGCAGCCAAAGCTGCGGAGAAGCTCGGCCACTTTGGCGGCGGTGCGATGCACCTCGAACAGAAGTTCGGGGTTTTCGTGGAAATCGCGGCGCCAGGCGGTGATTTCAGGCAAAAGCTCTGCAAATCGGTTCTTCGGGGGCATGGAAGGCTCCTTCATTGATGCGCCAAGGCTGATCCATCCGCGCGACGGCCACAACCGTCAGAGCGAGGGCCCAAGCGTGATTTTTGATCCATCGGTAAAACGCGACACTCGGAAGCGGGACAGATCGTGGCCCGTGTGGCGGCCCAGCACCAGATCGGCGATCACGCGCCCCATGCCGGGGCCGATGCCAAAGCCGTGACCGCTGAGGCCGGTGGCGATGGTGAAGCCGGGGATGCTGGCAACGCGGTCGATCACCGGCACGACATCCGGCATGGTGTCGATCATCCCGGCCCAGGCCGCGCGCAGCGGTGGCGTGCCGATCGCGGGGAAGGCTGAGGCGAAGGCCGCGCAGACCTCGGACATGATCCGGGCCGAGGGGGCCGGGTTCAGCACGCGCTGGCGTTCAAACGGGCTGATCGCGTCGGGCGACCAATGGCGCGGCGTGCCCCAGCCATCGGGGTAATCCGCCGGGGCCTTGGGGTGAAAGCGCGTGGCACGGAAATCCTTGCGTAACACGGGCAGGTAGGCGCCAAAGTGGCGGAAGGCATCGGGGCCCAGATAGAAATCATGTGCCGCGCCGGGCGCCAGCGAATAGCCGCCATCCTGCCGGCGGCGAAAGGCAAAGCGGTCATCCGCGGCATTGCCGGCAAAGACCTCGGGCAAGGGCATCGTCGCCATCACGGTGGCCTTGACCGACAGTTGCGGCAGGTTCACCTCCGCGGCCCGCGCGAAAAGCGCAGACCAGGCCCCGCCCGCCAGCACCACCTGATCACAGGCGATGCGGCCCTGTTCGGTAATCACCCCCGAGACACGCCCGCCCGCCAGATCGAGCGCGCGCACGGCACAGTTTTCGACCAGCACCGCCCCCCGCGCCACCGCCCCCTGGGCCAGAATCGGGACCGCAACCCAAGGCTCGGCCCGCGCATCCGACGGCGTGAAAAGCGCCCCGGTCCAGGGCGCCGCCGCGCCAGATACCTGCTGCGCGACCTCGGCCCGGTCCAGCATCCGGGTATCGACGCCAAAACCCCGCGCACCATCGAGCCAGTCCTGAAAGCCCGCCATTTCGGCCTCGGTGCGCGCGAGGTAAAGCACCCCACCCTGACGGAAGCCCAGATCGGGGCCGAATTCCTGTGACAGGCCCTGCCAGATCCGCAGGCTTTCCATCATGATCGGCAGCTCGGCATAGTCGCGGCCCTGCTGGCGAATCCAGCCCCAGTTCCGGCTGCTCTGTTCGCCCGCGATCCGGCCCTTTTCACACAGCACCACCCGCTGCCCCGCCTCGGCCAGAAACCAGGCGGTCATCACCCCGATCACGCCACCGCCGATCACCACAACATCGCAAGCCTTGGGCGCAGGGTCGGCATGGCGCAGGGCCGTAGCCTCCGAGATCGGGAAAGGCATCATCGGCACAGATCCTCGACCAGATCCTGCATGAAGCGCCAGCCCGCCTCGAACTGCGCGACCGAGAGCCATTCGTCGGGCTGATGCGCCTGCGCGATATCGCCGGGGCCGCAGACCACGGCGGAATAGCCCTCGGCCTGGAACTGCCCGGCCTCGGTCCCATAGCTGACAACCATGGTGCCGTTGTCGCCGGTCAGGCGGCGGACCAGCGCCTCGGCCGCGCCTGCGGTTTCGGGAACCAGCGGCGGGACATAGAATTTCTCGTGCAGGGTGATGCGCGCCTCGGGGCGGATGACTTGCATGGCGGCCTCGATCCGCGCCGCCTCGGCCCGCAGGCGGGCGACCCAGTCGAGCGGATCTTCCCCCGGCACACAGCGGAACCCGAGACCGAAGGTGCAGGATTTCGCGGTGATGTTTTCCGCCGTACCACCCTGAATCGTGCCGACATGCGCCGTCGTCCAAGGCGGATCAAACAGCGCGGCAAGATGCGTCACGGGCTTGGCGCGGTTTTCGGCGTTGATCTGGTTCACCCAGGAAATCAGCCGCGCGCCTTCCATGATCGCGTTGACCCCGGTGTGAAGGATCGAGCTATGCACCTCGAACCCGTCGATCTGCACCTGAAAGCCGTGGCCGCCCTTGTGGCCGTTCACCATCTTCATCATGGACGGCTCACCCACCACCACAGCGCTGGCCCGCGGCAGACCGGCGGCCATCGCGGCGATCATCGGCGGGGCGCCGACGCAGCCAAGTTCCTCATCATAGGACAGGGCAATCTGGAGCGGGCGCTTCACGCCCCGTTCCAACGCCAGCGGCACGGCAGCCAGCGCCAGCGCGTCAAACCCCTTCATGTCGCAGACCCCACGGCCGAAAAGCCGCCCGTCCCGTTCAACCACGGTCCAGGGGTCAGAGGTCCAAGCTTGCCCATCGACCGGGACGACATCGGTATGCCCCGACAGGATCACGCCGCCCGCCACTTCCGGGCCGACGCTGGCATAAAGCGCGGCTTTCGTGCGCTCGGCGTTGTAGACCCGGTGCGACCGGACGCCCCATCCCGCCAGATAGCCCTCGACCCAGTCCACCAGCGGCAGGTTGCTGTCGCGGCTGACGCTGGGAAAGGCAACCAGCCGGTCAAGAATTTGCCGCGGGCTCAGGCGTTCGGGGGTGGGGGTGGGGGTGGACATTGGCATCTCCGGTTTGCGGCAAGCCTGACCGCGCCCGAGGCGAAACGCAAGTCCGGCGCCGTGACGCCAAGTCAACCTGCCATTGCGATACGTCACTTTGCCAAAGCCGCTTGCTCGGTGCGGAAAAATGGCTAACACTTGACCAGTCGGTCAACGACCGCAGCCCAAAGAAGCCCGAAAAAGGGCCAATAAAAACAATGCACTTGGGGGTAATGCCTATGCCCGATGGGGCTAAGCCCGTTCTTGAGGTCCGTGGCCTGAAGACCGTTTTCCGCACCCGCAGCGGAGAGGTTCATGCCGTCAATGATGTGAGTTTCAGTCTCCGCCCGGGCGAGTTGCTGGGCGTAGTCGGCGAAAGCGGATCTGGGAAATCGGTGACCATGATGTCACTGATCGGGCTCTTGCCCTCGCCCCCGGCCGATGTCTGCGGGGGGCAGGTTCTGCTGGGCGGAACCGACCTACTGAAAGCCCGCCCCGAAGAGCTTCGCAAGGTGCGCGGCGCCCGGATCGGGTTCGTCTTCCAGGACCCGATGACCTCGCTCAACCCCGTGTTCACGGTGGGCAGCCAGATCATGGAGCCGCTGCGCGTCCACAAGGGCATGTCCAAGCCCGAGGCCGAGGCCCGCGCGGTGGAGCTGCTGGAGCTGGTGGGCATCCCCGATGCGCGCAAGCGGTTGAAAAGCTATCCGCACCAGTTTTCGGGGGGGATGCGGCAGCGCGTGATGATCGCCATTGCGCTGGCCTGTGACCCCGAAGTGCTGATCGCCGATGAACCCACGACCGCACTGGATGTGACCATTCAGGCCCAGATTCTCGAACTGGTGAAAGAGCTGCGGCAGAAGCTGGGCATGGCGATCATCTGGATCACCCATGACCTTGGCGTCATCGCGGGCATCGCTGATCGGGTGATGGTGATGTATGGCGGACAGGTCGCCGAACAGGGCCCCGTGCGCGAGGTATTCGGCCAACCCCAGCACCCCTATACCCGCGCCCTGCTGCGCACGATCCCGAAACTGTCCGGCGCGCGCGAAGGCCGCCTTGCCGCGATTGAGGGGCAGCCCCCGATCCTCAGCGCCGCGCCGACGGCCTGTCCCTTTGCCGCGCGCTGCGCCCATGCCTTTGACCGCTGCCGCACCGAAAACCCCGCCCGTCGTGGAGTGGACGGACTGCCGGTGGGCGCAGGCCATGACGTGGCCTGCCACTGGACCGCCCCTGCCCCAAGTGAGGCCGCCCATGCTTGACGCCGAGCCGAAACCGCTGGTTCAGGTGCGGAACCTGAAGATGTATTTCCCGATCCATTCCGGCCTGATGCGCCGCCACAGCGGCGACGTGAAGGCGGTGGATGACGTGAGTTTTGAGATCCGGCAGGGCGAAACGCTGGGCCTTGTGGGCGAATCCGGCTGCGGCAAATCCACCGTCGGCCGGGCGATCCTGCGGCTTTACGAACCCACGGCCGGGTCGGTCGTGATCGACGGCGATGAGGTTCCCGCCCTCTCGGCCGAGGCCCTGCGGAAAAAGCGCCCGGTCATGCAGATGGTCTTTCAGGACCCGCAGGCCAGCCTCAATCCGCGCATGACCGTGGCCGACATCATCCGCGAACCGCTGGACGAACACACCACGCTTTCGCGCGATGAAAAGTTGGCGCGGGTCTATGAGCTGATGGATCAGGTCGGGCTGAACCGTGCCTTTGCCAACCGCTATCCCTATGCGTTTTCGGGCGGGCAGCGACAACGCATCGGGATTGCGCGGGCCCTGGCGCTGAACCCCAAGTTCATTGTCTGCGACGAACCGATCGCCGCGCTGGATGTCTCGATCCAGGCGCAGGTGGTGAACCTGCTGGAAGATCTGCAGGAGCGGCTGGGGCTGACCTATCTTTTCATCAGCCATGACCTGTCGATGGTGCGCCATATCGCCGACCGCGTGGCGGTGATGTATCTGGGCCAGATCGCGGAAATCAGCCCGCGTGATGCGCTTTATGCCCGCCCCCTGCACCCCTATGCCGAGGCGCTGCTGTCGGCCGTGCCGGAACCCGATCCCAGCCGCGAAGGGGCGCGTCAGCGCATCATCCTGCGGGGGGATGTGCCCTCGCCCGCCAATCCGCCGCGCGGCTGCAATTTCTGCACCCGCTGCCCCAAGGTGATGCCGATCTGCCGCGAGGTCGAACCCCGGCTGATCGAGGCCGAACCCGGCCGGCAGGTGGCCTGCCATCTTGTGAACCCGAGCCCCGGCTGAACCGGGGCCAGCGCCGGCAAGACCGGCAGTCTTCGACGCCTGACCAACATGGAGAAACCCAAAACATGAAGTTGAAAACGATCCTGATGGGCGCGGCCGCAGCCTTTGCGCTGGCCCCCGCGGCCCATGCCGAACGTGGCAGCGATGGCGAATTGAAAATCCTGTATTATCAGGCGGTTTCGACGCTCAACGCCTATCTGTCCTCGGGCACCAAGGATGTCGAGGTCGGCTCGCTCGTGCTGGAACCGCTGGCGGGCTTTGACCAGAACGGCCAGCTTTTCCCGCGTCTCGCGGCAGAAATCCCGACGCTGGAAAATGGCGGCGTGGCGGCGGATCTGACCTCGATCACGTGGAAGCTGAAAGATGGCCTGCTGTGGTCGGACGGCACGCCCGTCACCTCGGCCGACGTGAAATTCACCTGGGAATATTGCACCCACCCGGAAGGCGGCTGCGCCCAGAGCGCGAAATATGAAGGCATCAAGTCGATCGACACCCCCGATGATCAGACCGTGGTGGTGAATTTCGAAGGGCCGAAGCCTTACCCCTATCAGCCCTTCACCGGCGGCACCGCGCCGATCCTGCAAAAGGCGCAATTCGAAGCCTGCCTTGGCGCTGCGGCCGCAAGCTGCACCGAGCCGAATTCGAAACCGATCGGCACCGGCCCCTTCATGGTAACCGATTTCAAGGTGAACGATGTGGTGACGCTGGCCGCGAACCCCAATTATCGTGATCCCGAAAAACCCGCCTTCGCGACCGTGACCGTCAAGGGCGGCGGCGACGCGCTGGCCGCAGCATCGGCCGTGATGGAAACCGGCGAATTCGATTACGCCTGGAACACCCAGATCAACCCTGAACAGCAGGCCCAGATGGCGGCGGGTGGCAAGGGCCAGTTCGTCAATGCCTTCGGCACGCTGGTCGAGCGGATCGAGATCAACATGACCGACCCGTCGGCGGACCTGCCCGAGGGCGAGCGTTCGACCGTCAAGCACCCCCACCCGATCTTCTCGGATGCGCGCGTGCGTCAGGCACTGTCGATGGCGATTGACCGCAACGTTCTGGTGGAAGTGGGCTATGGCGGCGCGGGCCGTCCGACCTGCAACCTGGTCCCCGCCCCGGCCGAATATGCCAGCGACAACACCGGCTGCCTGACGCAGGACATCGAAGGTGCGAAGAAGCTGCTGGCCGATGCCGGCTGGACCGATACCGATGGCGACGGCATTGTCGACAAGGACGGCAAGAAGCTGTCCATCGTCTATCAGACCACGGTCAACCCGGTTCGTCAGGACTTCCAGGCCCTGGTCAAGGGCTGGTGGAACGAGATCGGCATCGAGGTCGAGCTGAAGTCGATCGATCCGGGCGTGTTCTTCGGCGGGGATGCGGGTTCGCCCGACACCTTCCAGAAGTTCTATGCCGACGTCGAGATGTATGCCAACAACTTCGACGGCACCGACCCCGAGCCTTACATGTCGCAGTATCTCTGCAACAAGATCCCCGGCCCCGACAACCAGTGGCAAGGCGAGAACGTGAACCGCTTCTGCGACCCGGCCTATGACGCCATGGTCAAGGAACTGTCGGGCACCGCCGAACCGGCCAAGCGCGCCGAGCTGGTGAAGAAGCTGAACGACATGCTGACCAAGGACAGCAACGTCGTCATCCCGCTGGTGGACCGCGGCCGTTTCTCGGCGCAGTCGAACACCATCGACCGCTTTATCATGAACTCGTGGGATACCGAGCTCTGGAATGCCCAGGACTGGGTCCGCGTGAAGTGATCTGACCGCGACATGCACGGGCGCGGCGATTCTGTCGCCGTGCCCCCCTGTCAATGACGGCAACAAGAACAAGAACCGCGGGGCCCCATGCTGACCTTTACCCTCCGGCGATTGCTGACCGCGATCCCGACGCTGTTGCTTATTTCACTGGTCATCTTTCTGCTGGTCGATTTTGCCCCCGGCAGCCCGATGTCGGATATTCCGCTGACCGTGCCGCCGGAAGTGCGCCAGAAGATGATGGCCGCATTGGGTGCAGATCAGCCGGTGATGGTGCGCTATCTTCTTTGGTTGAAACAGTTTTTCATCGTCGAGCCGCAGTATGCGCTGGACGCGGCCTTCGGCACCAATTTCGCCGATGGCGCGCAGCGGATCATTTCCTGGCAGTCGAAAGTGCCTGTGTTCCAGCTGATCGGGGAACGTCTGCCCCAGACGCTGACCGTGGTGGGCACCGCCTATCTGATCGGGATTCTGGTGGCCCTGCCCATCGGGATCTATTCGGCCTACCGCCAGTACAGCTGGTTCGATCAGGCCGGAACCTTCTTTGCCATGGCCGGGTTTTCGGTGCCGACCTTCTTCACCGGCAATGTGCTGATCCTGATCTTCGCCATCAAGCTGGGCTGGTTCCCCACGATCTATGACACCAACCTGTCGGTGATGGACTGGGACAGCTTCGTGAAGATGATCAAGCAGATGGCCCTGCCCGTCACGGTGCTGGCCCTGTTCAATGCGGCCGAGATCAGCCGCTATACCCGCTCCTCGGTGCTGGAGAACCTGAACCAGGATTATGTCCGCACCGCCCGCGCGAAGGGCATGACGGAACGGACGGTGCTGCTGAAACATGTGATGCGCAACTCGCTCATCCCCGTGGTGACGGTGATTGCGTTGGGGATGCCCACGGTCTTTGGCGGCGCCATCGTGACCGAGCAGATCTTCAAGATCAATGGCATCGGTGCGGCGCTGATCGGCGCCATCCATGTCAGCGACCTGCCCACGGTGCAGACCATCACCTTTATCTTTGCCGTGCTGATCGTCGTCTTCAACCTGATTGCCGATATCCTCTACGGCATCCTTGATCCGCGGATCCGCTATGACTGATGCCCCCCGCCTTGAAAAACCCCGCAGCCAATGGCGTGATGTCTGGGTGCAGTTCCGGCAGCACCGCGGCGCGATGGCTGCGCTGTTCCTGTTCCTGTTGCTGGCTGCCTTTGTGGTGGTCGGCCCGATGATCTGGCGGATTGATCCGAATTTCATCGATCCGGACCCGGTGAAGATGATCCGGCTGCGGAACCGCCCGCCAAGCTGGGACCACCCGCTGGGCACCGATCAACTGGGGCGCGATATCCTGGCGCGGATGATGTTCGGGGGGCGGATTTCGCTCGCCGTAGGCACGGTAGCCATGCTGGTCGCCATCTTCATCGGCACCACCATCGGGGTGCTGGCGGGTTATTTCCGCCGGGCCGACGGGCTGTTGATGCGGCTGACGGACATGTTCCTTGCGCTGCCGCTGCTGCCGCTGCTGTTGGTGATGATGATGCTTTTTGCCGAGGCGACGGCCGCGGTGGTCGGCCCGCGTCTGGGCACTTTCCTGCTGATCGTGCTGGCGATCGGGGTGACAAGCTGGATGCATGCGGCCCGGATCGTGCGGGGCGAGGTGCTGGCGTTGAAAGAGCGGGAATTCGTTCTGGCGGCCCGGTCCATCGGCACCCCCGCGCGGCGGATCATCCTGCGCCACATCCTGCCCAATGTGCTGTCGCCGGTGCTGGTGGCGGCGACGCTGGGGATTGCCGCGGCGATCATTACCGAAAGCGTGCTGAGCTTCCTCGGCCTTGGTTTCCCGCCGGATTTCCCGACTTGGGGGCGGCTTCTCTATGACGGGATCGACGTGATCCGTACCTACCCCGAGCGGGTGATCTGGCCGGGTCTGGCGATCTCGCTCACGGTGCTGTCGGTCAATTATATCGGCGACGGGTTGCGCGATGCGCTGGACCCGCGCATCCGCGGACGCTGAACGCGGATGGTGGCCTTGGGCCGGGGGTTTCACACCCCCGGACCCCCGTGGGATATTTCCACAACGGGAAGCAGGATCAGTGGCCCATGCTGCGTTTGATGCGCCGCAGCATGAGCCAGACGCCCGCGATGACGGGTGGGACCAGGAGTGCCATCATCGCCTCTTTCGACAGATGCGCGGCCTTGGCGAGCGGATAGGCGGCATAAGAAGCGAGGCTGACGGCATAGTAGCTGATTGCCACGACCGAGAGGCCTTCAACCGTGTGTTGCAGCCGCAGCTGCAGGTCGGCGCGGCGGTCCATGCTTTCGAGGAGCCGCTGGTTTTGTGCGCTGCGTTCCACATCGACGCGGGTTCTTAGCAGCTCGGCCGCGCGGGCGGCGCGTTCCAGCATGGTCTTGAGCCGGGTTTCGGTCGATTTCACCGTGCGCATGGCCGGATCGTAACGGCGCATCATGAATTCGGAGAAGGTCTGGCGACCATCGATGCGTTCTTCGCGCAGGACGGAAATGCGCTGGTTCACCAGTGCCTCGTAGGCGCCGGTTGCACCGAAGCGGAAGGCGCAGCGGACGGCGAGGCTTTCGAGTTCGGCCGAGATCTTGAGGAGATCATCCAGCAGCACCTCGGGCGAGCGGTCCATCACGTCAAGCGCGGAGACGAGGTCCGAGAGACGGGGGTCGAGCGCGTTCAGGCGACCCGAAAGATCGCGCGCGCGGTTGAGGCCCAGCATGGACATGGCGCGGTAGGTCTCGATCTCGCAGAGGCGCTGGACGATGCGGCCGATCCGCCTTTGGCCCACCCCGTCGCGGACGAAGACGGCAAAGCGCATTTGACCCGCGGGATCAATGCGGAAATCGCCGGCAATCACTGCAGCGCCGTCAACGACTGCCGAAACCGCAAGGCTTTCGGCCACGAACCAATCGTCAATGGCGGCCAGCATGTCGTCATGGCTGGCAGGCATCCGTTCCACCCGCACGAGCAGCGAAACCATCCGTTTTCCCGGTGCGGCGGCGATCCAGTCGGCAGGAAAGACGCCCGATTCCGCCGGATCGAAGGGCCGGACCGAGACGCCGGGGCTGAAGGCGGAATAGGTCACGAACTCGGTGTGGCTTTCCCATTTCAATTCCGCCCGGCCGATGGGGCCGGAGAAATGGGTGGCCTCGGGCTGGGGATGGGCAGAGCCGTGCCGGTCGAGCAGCGCGATGAGATGCGCCCGGTCGCGGCCGCGGTCGCGGTTCTGTGCTTCGACCGGTTCCTTGATGGCGACATAGGCGGCCATGCAGGGGGCAGCCAGCGCCGGAAAGGGCCGGGCGTGCAATTCGTTGACAAGCGCATAGCGCAGCGGATGGTCGGCAATGGCGGGCATGGGGAACCAAGACATGCAGGGCTTTGGCGGACCTTAACGAGGGGATGACAGATTTATATGCCTTTTCAGCCGCTTGACGGTATGCCTGCGCATACTTGTTTTTACGCAACATGCCGGGGGCGCTCAAACTTTGCGGGATTGGGGCCGTTATGGGCAGGAAAGCCCCCTGCCCGAGCCGGAGCCCCCCATGTGTGACAGCTGTCTTCCCCCGCCCCCCGCCGCGCGTCTGATGCGCCCAAATCGGCGGCATCTGCTGGCGCTTGGTTTGGGCGGGGTGGTGCTGGGGGCGCCGCTGCGCGCCTTTGCCGAAGGGGGCGCCCCCGAGGCCGCCGCGCTGACCGGCGATGAATGCGCGCCCTTCAACGCGGGCATGCAGGCGGTGATGACACCGGATGAGGCGGTGGAGCGGCTGATCGCGGGGCATCAGCGCTTTCAGGCCGGGGCAAGCCTGCAATGCGACCTGCGGGCTGAGGCGCTGGCCACGGCGGAAAAGCAGACACCTTTTGCCTGCATTCTCAGTTGCATTGATTCCCGCGTGGCGCCCGAGCTGATCTTCAACCAGCAGATCGGAGACATCTTCTGCGCCCGTGTGGCCGGAAACGTCCCCACAACCGAGATCGTGGGCAGCTTTGAATATGCCACCAAGGTAGCCGGGGCAAAGGCGATCATGGTCCTGGGGCATAGCCACTGCGGCGCGGTCAAGGGCGCCATTGACGAGGCCGAGGTGGGCGACAATCTGACCGATCTGCTGCGCCTGATGGAACCCGCGATCCAGGTCACGCCCCTTGAGGGGGAGCGGTCGTCGCACAATCACCCTTTCGTGGAGGCGGTGGCCCAGGCCAATGTGCGCGTCGGTGTGCAGACACTGCTGATGATGAGTGCGGTCATCCGCGAGTTGGTCGAGGCCGGAGAACTGCGCCTCGTTGGCGCCTATTATGACATCGACACGCTGGAGCTGCGGCTACTGGAGACCGGCACATAAGAAAACGGGCGGGGTTTCCCCCGCCCGCTTCCTTGCATTCCTGCGCCCGGATCAGTCGATCATGGGGAGGAGCTGGTCGATGCTCTTTTTGGCGTCGCCATAGAACATGCGGGTGTTTTCCTTGTAGAAGAGCGGGTTCTCGATGCCCGAATAGCCGGTGCCCTGACCGCGCTTGGACACGAAGACCTGCTTGGCCTTCCAGCATTCCAGCACCGGCATGCCGGCGATGGGGCTGTTGGGGTCTTCCTGTGCGGCGGGGTTCACGATGTCATTCGAGCCGATGACGATGGCGATATCGGTTTCGGGGAAGTCCTCGTTGATCTCGTCCATCTCCAGCACGATGTCATAGGGCACCTTCGCCTCGGCCAGCAGCACGTTCATGTGCCCCGGCAGACGGCCCGCCACAGGGTGAATGGCAAAGCGCACATTCTTGCCCTTGGCGCGCAGCTTGCGCGTCAGTTCCGACACGCTTTGCTGGGCCTGCGCCACCGCCATGCCGTAGCCCGGGATGATGATGATGCTGTCGGCATCATTCAGCGCCGCCGCCACGCCATCGGCGTCGATCGCGATCTGTTCACCCGTGACCTCCATCGCGGGGCCCGTCGTGCCGCCGAAGCCGCCGAGGATCACGCTGATGAAGCTGCGGTTCATCGCCTTGCACATGATGTAGCTGAGGATCGCACCCGACGAACCCACAAGCGCGCCCACCACGATCAGCAGGTCGTTCGAGAGCGAGAAGCCGATGGCCGCCGCTGCCCAGCCGGAATAGCTGTTCAGCATCGACACCACGACCGGCATGTCGGCGCCGCCGATGCCCATGATCAGGTGATAGCCGATGAAGAGCGCGGCCAGCGTCATCACCAGAAGCGCCAGCGTCGAGCCGCTTTGCAGATAGACCACCAGAAGCGCGATCGAGATCAGCGCCGCGCCCGCGTTCAGCACATGGCCGCCCGGCAGTTTCTTGGCCTTGCCATCCACCTTGCCCGCGAGTTTGCCGAAGGCGATGACCGAGCCGGTGAAGGTGACGGCCCCGATGAAGACGCCGAGGAAGGTTTCCACCCGCAGAATGGAAATCAGCGCCCCGGCCATCGGATCATGCAGCTTGTGCGCCAAGGTGGCGGCAAAGCCCGTCGCCGCCTCTTGCGCCGCCGCATCCATGCCTTGGACGACGGCGAGTTCGATATGGGTGTTGTAACCGATGAACACCGCCGCAAGGCCGACAAGGCTGTGCATGGCAGCAACCAGTTGCGGCATCTCGGTCATCTGCACGCGCTGTGCGACATACCAGCCGATCACGCCCCCCACGACGATCATCACGACCGACACGAGCCAGTTGCCCGCCCCGGGGCCGTAAAGCGTGGCCGCCACCGCCAGCGCCATGCCGACAATGCCATACCACACCGCGCGCTTGGCGCTTTCCTGGCCGGAAAGCCCGCCCAGCGATTGAATGAACAGAACTGCCGCAACGACATAGGCGGCCGTGGTGAATCCGTATTCCATTGCTCGGCCTCCCCCTTACGACTTCTGGAACATGGCGAGCATCCGCCGGGTGACCATGAAGCCACCGAAGATGTTGATCCCGGCCATGAAGACCGACAGCGCCGCAAGGATCACGACCAGCCAGTTTCCCGACCCGATCTGCATCAGCGCGCCCAGGATGATGATCGACGAGATCGCATTCGTGACCGCCATCAGCGGCGTGTGCAGGCTGTGCGAGACATTCCAGATCACCTGCACGCCGACATAGACCGACAGCACGAAGACGATGAAATGCGACATGAAGCTTGCAGGCGCGTAAAGACCGGCCAGCAGGATCAGCCCGCCGCCGATCAGCAGCATTGCCACCTGATTGCGGGTCTGTGCCTTGAAGGCCGCGGTCTCCTTGGCGCGCTTCTCCTCGGGCGTCAGCTCCTTGGGCTTTTCCTTGGGCTTTTGCGCGGCGATGGCGGCCACCTTGGGCGGCGGCGGCGGGAAGGTGATCGCGCCTTCATGCGTCACGGTCGCGCCACGGATCACGTCATCTTCCATGTTGTGGAAGATCACACCGTCCTTCTTGGGCGTAAGATCCGTCAGCATATGGCGGATATTGGTGGCATAAAGCGTCGAGGCCTGCGCCGCCATCCGGCTGGGGAAATCGGTGTAACCCACGATGGTCACGCCATTTTCCGTGACGATCTTCTGGTCGGGCACCGTCAGGTCGCAGTTGCCGCCGCGTTCGGCCGCAAGGTCCACGATGACCGAGCCGGGCTTCATCATGGCCACCATGTCCTCGGTCCACAGCTTGGGTGCCGGGCGGCCGGGGATCAGCGCGGTGGTGATGACGATATCCATGTCGGGCGCAAGTTCGCGGAACTTCTTGAGCTGCGCGTCACGGAATTCCGGGCTGGAGGGGGCCGCATAGCCGCCCGTCGCCGCGCCGTCCTGCACCTGATCGGCGAAGTCGAGATAGACGAACTCGGCGCCCATGCTCTCGATCTGTTCGGCCACTTCGGGGCGCACGTCGAAGGCCAGCGTGATGGCGCCAAGGCTCGTCGAGGTGCCGATGGCGGCAAGACCCGCCACGCCTGCGCCCACGATCAGCACCTTGGCCGGGGGCACCTTGCCCGCTGCCGTCACCTGACCGGTAAAGAAGCGACCAAAGTTGTTGCCCGCCTCGATCACCGCGCGGTAGCCCGCGATATTGGCCATCGAGGACAGCGCGTCCATCTTCTGCGCGCGGCTGATGCGCGGCACCATGTCCATCGCCACCACGGTCGCACCGCGGGCCTTGGCCGCCTCGAGCAGATCCGGGTTCTGTGCCGGCCAGAAGAAGCTGATCAGCGTCTGGCCCTGACGCAGCAGCGCCACTTCCGACGGCTCGGGGCCGCGCACCTTCACCACGACATCCGCCGCCGCAAAGACCGCCTCGGCCGAGGGCAGAACCTCGACCCCCGCCTTGGCATAGGTCTCGTCCGAGAACCCGGCCTTCAGACCCGCCCCGGTCTCCACCACGCAAGTGTGACCCAGTTTCTGCAGCTGAACCGCCGAATCCGGCGTCAGCGCGACCCGGTTCTCCCCGGCATATATCTCTCTCGGTGCCCCGATCTTCACGGACTCTCCCCCGTTCTCAGGCGCCTTTCGGCGCGGCTTGTCCCATACTCGTTACCCGAGCGCGCAAGAATCGTATCCGTCGCGCAAGAAAATTTCAAAGCCTACTTTCTGCCATGCAGCAATCTTGCCGCTGCGTCTTTTGCCGCAGCAGAATCGCCCGCCCCGGCGACCGGACGGCCCCCGACACGACATGGCCACCGGGGGCAGCGCAGAGCTGCGCTTGCCCAATCTGCAGCGCCCGCCCCACGGCCCGCACGACAACCGGGCGCACCCGCTGCGCGCCCGGCCTGAACGACCGTTTGGGGTGATTCTGCAAATTCAGCAAAGCTGACACCCGTTCCTTTCTTTTCCCCCGTCACACCGGCGCCCCGACCGTGGAAAATGGTCCATTCGCCCGCGCAACTGCGACCTTCCGTCGCTTGTGAACGGCATCATCCGCGCGATTTGCAGCTTTGCAACCTCCAAAACCCCTTGGCGAATAAATCATTTTCTCTGCGCTTCCCTTAGGTCACGCCACACGCGGGCCTTGCAGCGCGCCCGCGCCCGTCGCACCCTGCGCGCCACGAAGGAGGACGCGCCCCATGACCACCGATTTCACCGCGACCCGCAGCCTGTTCGACCTGCCCGAAGGCGTTATTTACCTGGATGGCAACTCGCTTGGCCCCCTGCCCCGCGCGACCGCCGCCCGTGTCGCCCGCACCGTGACCGAGGAATGGGGCCAGATGCTGATCACCGGCTGGAACAAGGCAGGCTGGATGGAGATGCCGCGCGCCATCGGTGACCGCATCGGCCGCCTGATCGGGGCCGAAAAAGGGACCGTGGTCATGGGCGATACGCTCTCGATCAAGGTCTATCAGGCCCTCGCCTCCGCGCTGGAAATGCGGCCGGGGCGGAAAGTGATCCTGTCCGATACCGGAAACTTCCCTTCCGACCTTTACATGGCGCAGGGCCTGTGCCGGACGCTTGGGCCAGAGTATGAACTGCGCACCGTCGCGCCCGAAGCGGTGATGGAGGCGCTGGACGAAACCGTCGCCGTGATGATGGTGACCGAGGTCGATTACCGCACCGGGCGTCGGCATGACATGGCCGCGCTGACGGCGCGCGCGCATGCGGTGGGGGCGCTGGCGATCTGGGATCTGGCCCATAGCGCAGGCGCCCTGCCGGTCGAGGTGGCCGCCGGTGGCGCCGATTTTGCCGTGGGCTGCACCTACAAATATCTGAACTCCGGCCCCGGCGGCCCGGCCTTCATCTATGTCGCCCCCCGTCATGCCGAGGTGGCTCGGCCCGCGCTGTCGGGCTGGCTGGGCCATGCCGCGCCCTTTGCCTTCGACATGGAGTATCGCCCCGGCGCGGGGATTGAACGGATGCGCGTCGGCACCCCGCCGATCCTGCAGCTTGCCGCGCTGGAAGCCTCGCTCGACATCTGGGACCAGGTCGAGATGTCCGAGATCCGCGCAGCCTCGCTGGCGCTGACCGACCGTTTCATCGCGGGGGTCGAGGCCGCCTGCCCGGATCTGGAGCTTGCCACCCCGCGCGACCATGCCAACCGTGGCAGCCAGGTGTCCTTCCGCCACCCCGAAGGCTATGCCATCATGCAGGCGCTGATTGCGCGCGGCGTGATCGGCGATTTCCGCGCCCCTGATATCCTGCGCTTCGGCTTTACCCCGCTCTTCATCGGCCCCGAAGATGTGGATGCCGCGGTGGTGATTCTGGCCGATGTCATGGCAAACCGCCTGTGGGACCGTCCCGAATACCACGCCCGCGCCCGCGTGACCTGAACCCACCGCCCCCCTGCCGGCGCGGGGGGCGAAAACATTCCCGTGATCCGGCGCAATGTTGCCGCCGCGCCCCGGCGCCGGATCTTTTCAGATGTGGACGAATATGGAACCCTCGCCTAAGCGATGGGTTGGTGTATTTGGGATGACAGGTCCTTTGAGGATTACCGGGAGACGTTTGAAATGCTTCGCACTGTAATGGGCATCGTGATGGGCGGCGTGCTGATCGGCACGCTTTCGGCCTGCGTGCCCACGGACACGACTCCGGCGCTGACCGGGGCGACCAAAGCCCCTGAACCGCAATTGCCGCCTCCGGTTCCCGCAGACGTCGTGCAGGCCTATTCGGCCAAGCAGGACGGCAGCTTTGTCGTGCCCGCCGTGCCTGCGGACAAGGTTCCCGCCCATCTGCGCCGCCAGGAGGTGGAATACGCCAGCACCGACCCCGTCGGCACGATCATCATCGACCCGACGGCCAAGACCCTGCATCTGGTCACCGCGCCGGGCAAGGCGATGCGCTACGGCATCGCGGTCGGCAAGGACGGCTTCCAATGGGCGGGTGAGGCGATGATCACCAACCGCCGCCACTGGCCGACCTGGACCCCGCCGCCGGAAATGATCGCCCGCAAGCCCGAGCTGTCGAAATGGGAAAACGGCCAGCCCGGCGGCCCGACCAACCCGCTGGGCGCGCGCGCGCTCTATCTGACGACGAATGGTGTCGACTACGGGTTCCGCATCCACGGCACGCCGGAGTGGCAGTCGATCGGGCGCAACGCTTCGTCGGGCTGTTTCCGCATGATCAACCAGGACGTGATGGACCTGTATGAACGCGTGCCGAACGGCGTGAAGGTCGTGGTGCTGAACGCTGACGGGACACGGCCGACCAAGCTGAAGCTGCCGCCGCCCGCGCCGAAGAAAAGCTCGCCCAAGCCCGCGCCGAAGCCGGAAACGCCTGCGGCAGCGACCACCCCGGCGACGCCCGAAACCGCACCCGCAGGCGTGACGCCCGCGCCCACCCCGGCAACCCCGGCCCTGCCCGCCGCCCCTGCGGCACCGCTGGCAGGTGTGACGACGCCCGGCGCGCTGACCACCCCGGCGACCCCGCCTGCCATTGCGGTAACCCCAGCGCCCGCGGTGATCCCCGCGACGCCCGCCCCGGCAGCCCCCGCGCCGCTGGTCGCGCCGACCGCAACGCCCGTTGTTCCGGCCCCCGCAGCCCCGGTCGCAACCGCGCCGGTGGTGCAGCCGATGACGCCCGCGGCCCCGGCTCCTGCAACTCCGGCCCCGGCTCCTGCAACTCCGGCGCCTGCTCCGGCAGCGACGCCTGCGCCGGTTGCCCCGGCCAACCCGGCCCCGGCAGCCGCCACGACCGCGGCACCGGCCGCCAGCGGCGCCTGTGTGCCGACGGCTGAAAAGCCCTGCCCCTGAACGGGCGCAGCCATGAAATGAGAAATGGTGGCCCCACAAGGGCCGCCCTTTTCCTCATCTGGCCACTCAGGCGACAGAGCGCGCCCTGCCCCCAGATCGTGCGGCCCATTCCCGCGCCGCAGCGCCGAAGGCGGTGAACAGCGGCCGCGAGACCGGATCGCCCGCCGCATTCCACTCTGGGTGCCACTGCACCGACAGGGTAAAGCCCGGAGCATCCTTCACATAGATCGCCTCTGGCGTGCCATCTGGGGCATGACCCTCGATCACGATACGCGGGCCGGGACGGTTGATGCCCTGCCCATGCAGGGTATTCGTCATCACCTCTTCGGCGCCAAACAGCCGCGCAAATACCCCGCCCGGGGTAAAGCGCACCGGATGGCGCAGGGCGAACTTTTCTTCCAGCGATCCATCAGGCGGCATCCGGTGGTTCATCCGCCCCGGCAGATCGCGGATCTCGGGGTAAAGCGTGCCACCCATGGCGACGTTCACCTCTTGGAACCCGCGGCAGATGCCCAGAAACGGCTGACCGCGTTCAACACAGGCGCGGATCAACGGCAGCGTCACCGCATCGCGGCAGCGGTCGAAATCGCCATGCGCGGGCGTCGGCTCTTCGCCATATTCATTCGGATGGACATTCGGCCGCCCCCCCGTCAGCAGAAAGCCGTCGCAAAGCTCCAGCAGCTCATTCACGCAGACGAAACGCGGGTCCGAGGGGATGATCAGCGGCAGACAGCCCGAAACCTGGGCCACCGCTTCGGAGTTCATGGTGCCCCCGGCATGGACCGGGTAGCTTTCATTCAAGAGCGACATATTGCCGATGATGCCCACGACGGGGCGACGGGGTTCTCTGGTCATGGTGGCGCTTCCTTCCGCCTGCTGAATCTATGCTGCTCTGCCGCGCGTTTGAAGGGGGTTTCCCCGGCGGCGGGGTGCATCCGCGCAGGGACGGCGTGCAAAATGGGCAGATCCGCCGCTCACGCCCAGTTGACTTGCCCTTCCCCCACTGGAACCTGCCAGACTGTGGGCGCAAGAAAGAGGAGAACCCCATGAAAAAGCTTCTGCTGACCGCCGTCCTTTTGGCCGCGACCCCTGCGCTGGCACAGGAAGACATGGACCACGGCGCCCATACGGGGCATGGGATGGGCGGGGCCGAGGGTCCCTCGACCGAAGCCTATCGCGCCGCGAACGACCGGATGCATGCGGGCATGGGCGGCATGGCCTATACCGGCAATGCCGATGTCGATTTCATTACCGGGATGATCCCGCACCATCAGGGCGCGGTCGATATGGCGAAGATCGTGCTGGAACATGGCACAGACCCCGAGGTGCGCGCCTTAGCCGAAAAGGTGATTGCGGCGCAAGAGGCCGAAATCAAGTGGATGCAGGACTGGCTTGCCCGCCAGCCAAAGTAAACCCGCGCCGCCCGGAACTGGCGCCTGCCCCGTCAGGGTGCGGGCGCCGCCTCCAGCACCCGCAGCAGCTCGGCCTCAAGGTCCACACGGCTGAACGGCTTGCCAAGGTGGCCGTCAAACCCTTGTCGCCGCATCTCTTGCACCTGATCGGCCATCGCAAAGGCCGTCACCGCCAGCACCGGAGGCATCCGCCCGCGCTGGCGCCGCATCTCCTGCAAGGCTTCGACGCCGCTCATCCGCGGCATCGAAATATCGAGAAGGATGATGTCGAAATCCTCGGATACTGCCGCCTCGACCGCGCGGACACCGTCTTCGACCATGGTGCATTGCAGGCCCAGCTTCGTCAGGAATCCCCCCAAAATCTCGCGGTTGACGAAATTGTCGTCAGCCACCAGCGCGCGCATGCCGCGCAAGGATTTGCGCTGCTGGTCGCGCCGGGCCTCGAGCGCGTCTTGCGCATCGACCGCCCTTGGAAGGGGCAAAACCACGCGGAACCTTGTCCCGATGCCGGGGGCGCTGTCCACCGTCATGCCACCACCGCAGGCGCGCAGGATATGGCCCACGATTGCCATGCCCAGCCCGGTGCCGCCGAAGCGCCGCGCAATGGTGGCATCGGCCTGCTGAAACGGGGCTGAAAGCTGGGCCACCTGTTCGGCCGTCATGCCGATGCCGCTGTCCTGCACCTCGATCACCAGGCCGCCTTCCTCCTGATTGGCGATGGTGATGCGGACCACACCGCGTTCGGTGAACTTCACGGCATTCGACACCAGATTGTCCACGACCTGCCCCACGCGCAGCGGATCACCCAGACGGCGCAGGCCGGGGGTGCCCTCCCAGATCACGTCAAGCGCAAGCCCCTTGCCATGGGCCTGATAGTCGTGCCGCATCAGGATGGGGCGCAGCACATCATCGGGCGTAAAAGGAATGCTTTCCAGCCGCAGCCGCCCCGCCTCGATCTTGGCCACATCCAGCACATCGTTCACAATGCCCAGAAGGGTTCGCCCCGAGGCACGGATCGTTTCCAGCATCTCGGTCTGACGGTTGGGGTCGGGCTCTTCCGACATGAGGTCGATCATCCCGAGAATCCCGGTCAGGGGGGTGCGGATCTCATGGCTCATATGCGACAGGAAGGCGGATTTGGCGGCGCTCGCTTCGACCGCGGCCTTGTGATCCTGCGCGAGGCGCGTGACAACCGCATGAATGCCCACAATCCCGCCCGAGGGCAGGCGGCGTTCCTTGATGATCTCGACCGTCCCGTCCGGCAGTTCCTGCACCAGATCGCCATCCGCGCGACGATGGGCACTGATGCGGCGCGTCAGATAATCGGGATCAAGCCGTTCAGCCCCACGATACAGCCCCATGTCAAAGCAAAGCTGGGCAATATCGTCAAAGCGCATCCCTTCCAGCCGGGGGGTGGGATGCCCCTCGAAGATCTGGAGGTAACGGGCATTCCACAGCACCAGCCGGTCGTCGGGGTCGAACAGGGCAAAACCATCGGGCAGCGCGCCGATGGCCTCGCGCAGAAGAGCCGCCTTTACCTCATCATGCGCGCCCTCGGCCTGCACGGCCTGCCCGATGACAATCCCGCCCACCGCGGTGCACAGGCACCAGTCCAGTGCCGCCCATCCGCCCCCGGCCGTGGCATGGACCAACCTCAGACGCTGGACAGGATGGGTGGCATCCAACCGGGCACGGGCCGCCGCCAGCTGTGTCCAGCCTTCGGTCGCAAGCCCCAGCAGCGGATCATCGGATACAAGCGCCATCACCCCGGCGCTCGCCCCCAGAAAATCGCCGTTTTCGTCCCAGATTGCGAGAAGATCGGTCGAGGCGCGCAGCGCCCGCAGTTGGTCTGTGTCTGTCATTGTCGACCTCCGGTCTTGCAACCAAAGGGAATTGTCCTTGAATTGGATACAGAATGAGGCACAGCAATAACTTTCAATAAAATCGGCCAACAAGCCGCGTGCCTCATACCAACGTCAGTAAGGGCATAAATCAATCATTTACTTTCCTGTCATCTTTCTCAAACGGGGACTTATGCTCCGGCCGCCTCGGCCACCACCGCGGCCGCTGCCGACAGGGCGCCCTCGCCATGCGGCACCCCCAGGGCCTTCAGGCCTGCCTCCATCGTGGCCAGCACCCCAAGCGTCATATGGGCGTTCACGTGGCCCATATGTGCGACCCGCAAAAAGCCGTGATAAGCCGGGTCATCGGGCGCGGCCATGCCCAGACCGATGCCCAATGTCACCCCGGCGCGGGTTTCCAGCCAATCGCGCAGCCGCGTGGCATGGGGCGCCCCCAGCCGCGCCGCGGTGACCGCATGGCCCCGGTGGGCCGGGTCCGCCACGTTCAGCGCGATGTCGGGGTTTCCGGCCCCCCAGACGTCAAACGCGGTCCAGACCGCGCGGGCCAGCGCCGCATGGCGCGCCCAGACGGCGGGCAGACCCTCTTCATGGATCATGGTCAGGCTTTCGCGCAGCCCGAACAGGTGATGCGTCGGCGCCGTCCCGCACCAGAGCTGCCAGAATTCGCGCCCTGTCAGGCGCGGCGTCCAGTCCCAATAGGGGGTACGAAGGTCACTGTCCCGGCACCGCGCCAAAGCCCGGTCCGACACCCAGAGGATGCCCAACCCCGGCGGCACCATCAGCCCCTTCTGGCTGGCCCCCACGATGACATCGACACCCCAGTCATCCATCCGCATTTCATCGCAGCCCATGGCGGCAATTGCATCGACGCACAGCAGCGCCGGGTGGCCCACCGCATCCAGAACGCCGCGGATGGCCGCGATGTCGTTCTTCACGCTCGACGCCGTATCGACATGCGTGACCATCACCGCCCGCAGCCTATGGGCAGGGTCGGCCCGCAGCGCCTCGGCCAGCCGGTCCAGATCGACCGGCGCGGATTTCCCGAAATCCAGCAGTTCGACCGCCACCCCCATGGCCTGCGCACTTTCTGCCCAGCCGTGACCAAACCGCCCCGTCGCCAGCACCAGCGCGCGGTCGCCGCGGGAAAAGAGGTTGGCATTCGCCGCCTCCCAGGCGCCATGGCCGTTCACGATGTAGATGGCGGCATGGTGCTGCGTGCCCGCAAGGCGCTTCAGGTCGGGCCAGATCGTCTCGACCATCTCGGGCAGCGCCCCGGCATAGATGTTGGGCGAGGCGCGGTGCATCGCGGCCAACACCCGATCCGGGATGACCGATGGACCGGGAATGGCAAGATAGGGGCGACCGTTGGCAAGGCTCATCTGCGGCTCCGCGACTGTTGCCCCCAATGGCTAGGCCCGGCCGGGGCAGAGGTCAACAAACCGGGCTGCATTCCGCCATGCCCACCCGGCGTTCTGCCTGTCCCTTGCCCAGCCGCGCCGCGCAAGCTATCCCGAAGAGCAACAACACCGGGAGCCCGCCTTGCCCAAAACGCCGCAAGACCCGCGCTATACCTCGCGTCGCCTGTTCGGGCGTCTCTGGTCTGGCTATCTGCGCCGCCATGCGCCGCTGATGATGGTGGCCTTCCTGCTGATGACAATCGAAGGGGCGACGCTGGGCGCGCTGTCCTGGCTGCTGGAGCCCTTGTTCGACAAGGTCTTTGCCCCCGGCGGGTCGGATATGCTGATCTGGGTCGGCACGGCGATCTTCGGGCTGTTTCTGGTGCGGGCCGTCACCTCGGTGTCCTCGAAAAGCCTGATGACGCTGATTTCACAGCGTAGCTCGACCGCGATGCAGACCGACCTTCTGGCCCATATCCTGCGGCTGGACGGGCGCTTCTTCCAGGACAATCCCCCCGGCGCGCTGATGGAGCGTGTGGTCGGTGACACCGCTGCGGTGCAGGGGGTCTGGACGGCCATCATCACCGGGGCCGGACGGGATCTGATCGCCCTGATTTCGCTCTTCGTGGTGGCCCTGTCGATTGATGTGCATTGGACGCTGGCCGCGCTGGTGGGCGCGCCGGTACTGATCGCGCCCGCCGCCATCGTGCAGCGCTATATCCGGCGCAAGACCATGCAGATGCGCGCGCAGGCGGGGCGTCGCGCCACGCGGCTCGATGAAATCTTTCACGGCATTCAGGCGATCAAGCTGAACCGGATGGAGGGCTACCAGACCGACCGGTTCCGCAGCATCGTGGATGTCATCGTCCGGGCCGAAGTCCGCACCATGATGGGCCGCGCCACGGTGCCCGCGCTGATCGACATTGTCACCGGGGTGGGGTTCTTCACCGTCCTCATGCTGGCCGGGGGCGAGATTTCGGAAGGCGCCCGCACCACGGGCGAGTTCATGTCCTTCTTCACCGCCATGGCGCTGACCTTCCAGCCGATCCGCCGTCTGGGCGATCAGGCAGGCGTCTGGCAGATCGCGGCGGCCAGCCTTGAACGCATCTTCCGCCTGTTTGACACCCTGCCCGCCCCCCGCCCCAAGGCAGGCAGCGCGACCCTGCCCAAGGCGGTGCCCGACATTACCCTGCGCGACGTGCATTTTTCTTATGGGGAGGTGCCGGTGCTGCGCGGCGTCACCTTCACGGCCAAGGCGGGCGCCATGACCGCGCTTGTCGGCGCCTCGGGCGCGGGGAAATCCACGGTCTTTCACCTGCTGACCGGCATGGCCGAGCCGACCTCGGGCGAGATTTGCCTGAATGGCGTCGATATCGCGTCGCTCTCGCTGCCGGACTTGAGGGCGCAGTTTGCGGTCGTGTCGCAGGATGCGATGCTCTTTGACGAAACCATCCGCGAAAATGTGACGCTGGGGCGCGACCTTCCGGCGGACCGGCTGTCCGCGGCGCTGGATGCCGCCCATGTCACCGATTTCGTGCAACGCCTGCCGCAAGGGGTGGAGACCCCCGCAGGCCCGCGCGGATCGGCCCTGTCGGGTGGGCAGCGGCAGCGCGTGGCCATTGCGCGGGCGCTGATTGCCGGCGCGCCGGTCCTGCTGCTGGATGAAGCGACCTCTGCCCTTGATGCCGCGTCCGAGGCGGTGGTCTCTGAGGCGCTGGCGCGTCTGGGCGAAGGCCGCACCACGCTTGTCATTGCCCACCGCCTTGCCACCGTGCGCGAGGCTGACCATATCGTCGTGATGGACCGTGGCCGCGTGGTCGAGGAAGGCACCCATCTGGGCCTTCTGGCGCAGGGCGGCCTTTATGCCGATCTCTATCGCCTGCAATTCAAGGACTGACCGATGCGCCGCCTGATCGCCCTGACCGGACCGGATGCCCTGCCCTTCCTCCAAGGCCTTGTCAGCAATGACGTGCTGCGCCTTGCCGTGCCGGGGCTGGTCTACGCCGCGCTGCTGACACCGCAGGGCAAATATCTGGCGGATTTCTTTGTGGTGAACACCGGGCAGGCCCTGCTTCTGGATCTGCCCGAGGCGCTGGCGGACGCGACGCTGCGGCGCCTGACCATGTATCGCCTGCGCGCGCAGGTTCAGCTGACGCCCAGCCCCTTGGGCGTGGTGCGCGGGCTTGGCCCGGCGCCTGACGGCGCCCTGCCCGATCCGCGCCACCCCGCGCTTGGCTGGCGGCTTTATGGCGAAATCCCCGCCGATCTGGTCGCAGCCGAGGCCGCAATCGACTGGGACGCCCTCCGCGTGGAGCATCTGATCCCCGAAAGCGGGGTTGAACTGGTGCCGGATGACAGCTTCATCCTTGAGGCCGGGTTTGAACGGCTGCACGGGGTCGATTTCCGCAAGGGCTGTTACGTCGGGCAGGAAGTCACCGCGCGGATGAAGCACAAGACCGAGCTGCGAAAGGGCCTGGTCCGGCTGCGGATCAGCGGTGCCGCGCCGATCGGCACCCCGATCTTGATGGCGGACGGGCGCGAGGCTGGGGTTTTGTTCACCCAGTCAGGCGGGCGGGCCTTGGCCCATATGCGCTTTGACCGCATGGATGGCCCGCTAACCGCCGGAAGCGCCACCCTGTTGGCGGAATGAAAAAGGCCGCCCGGCGAGGGGCGGCCCATCCGGAGGCGCTCAGGCGCGCTCGGAATATTCCATCAATTCGGTGTGAACGATGATATCCTCATCCTGGTTGATGAAGGGCGGAACCATGATCCGCACGCCATTGTCCAGCACGGCCGGCTTGAAGCTTTTGGACGCGGTCTGACCGCTGATCACCGGCTCTGCCTCAACCACGCGGCATTTCACCTTCTGCGGGATCTTCACGCTCAGCGGCTCTTCGCCATAGAACAGCACCGTCGCGGTCATGCCGTCCTGCAGGAAGGGGCGGCGGTCGCCCAGCAGTTCGGCGTCGATCTCGATCTGTTCATAGGTTTCCGCATCCATGAACACCAGACGCCCGTCGGTTTCATAGAGGAATTGCTGGTCCTTGTTTTCCAGCGTCACCTCATCAACCTTGTCTTCAGACCGGAAGCGTTCATTGAGCTTGCGGCCGTCGCGCAGGTTCTTGAGTTCGACCTGTGCAAAGGCGCCCCCCTTCCCCGGCTTGACGTGGTTGACCTTAACGGCAGCCCAAAGACCCCCGTCATGTTCCAGGATGACACCCGGACGGATTTCATTTCCGTTGATCTTCGGCATTGTGGCTGAACCTTGACGAAAGCTTGATTATCCAAGAGGCGCACCTATATCTTGGCGGCGTCCTCGTGGCAACTCGACTAGATCCTGTAGACAGCTTAGGCAAGGCATGCGCATAACGCATGGCAATTATGCAAAAGCTGGAATACCGAATCGCCACGAAAGCGTCATATTCCGCGGGCGCCGGAATACGCAAGAGCAAGAACAGGAAGACGGAAATGGCTGATTTCATCGACAGCACCGCATTCAACTACGAGCAGGGTCAGCGGGCCCGCAAGCTCTTTGCGGCTGTCGTTCTGGCTGCTCTGGATGATGCCATTGCCGATGACAAGAAATATGGCAACGGTCCCGAACAGATCGCGCGTTGGGCGCGGTCGCGGGATGGCCGTGAAGTCTTGTCCTGCGCGGGCATCGATCCGAACGAGCGTGTCGTCAAAGGCCTGATGGAATTCGTGGCCAAAGGGGTTCGCACCTCTGTTGCGCTGTCGCGCGAAGAAAGCGAACGTCGCCACGCCGCCGAGCTGGAACACGCCGAAGCCGCCTGAGCGAAAGCCGGGATGTGAACGAAAAAACGCGCCGCAAGGCGCGTTTTTCTTTTCGGGTCAGACAGGTGGTACAGATCAGCCCAGATCGCGGGTGGCCAGCGCGCGGTTGATTTCCGCCCGCACCAGCTTGCGGACATTGCGGGTGATCCGTTCCCCAAGGGCGCCCTGCAGCTCTTCCCGGATGATGTCGCGCACCACTTCGCGCAATGCCTCTTCATCGAAATCATCGGCGGCGTCGGGGGCAAAGATGCCCGCAGCAGCGGTGGCCTCGGTCACGCGATCCTCGGCGGCGGCAATCTCGGCCAAGGCTGCCGCTTCGGCCAGATCGGCCAGCGCGGGGTCCACCTCGGCGACCGGGGCTTCGGCCTCGGGCGTCTCCGGCTCGGCCGGGGCGGCGTGCAGTTCGGCATCCTCGGCCCAGGCGCCATCGCGCCAGGCCTCTTCCAGCCGGGCTTCCTCGGGCGAGGTGAATTGCACCACCTCGGCCTCTTCGATGCGGTCCAGATCGACCTCAACGATCTCAGGCTCCCAGTTGGGGGCGCCCCAGGCACGGGCCGTACCTTCAGCCAGATCCTGTGACCAGTCCTCGGTGCTGGGATCGTCAGCCACCTTCGCCCCGAGCGTGTTCACCAGATCGGCGATTGGCGGCAATACCCCCAGACCGGCATCTTCCGCGGGGTCCGGCAACAGATCATCGGGCTGCGTGTCGCGCGCCATGGCATCCCCCTCGCCCACCAGTTTCAACACCCCGGCCAAAGAGTCGCGCGGCGGGGCGGCCGCGGGTTCCTCTTCAGCGGCCGGAACACGCAAAGCGGGCGTCAGCAACAGCGCAGGCGTCAAAAGCAAAGGGGCCTTTGCAGGGCTGGCCACAGGGGAAGGTGCAGCTATGGGCGCGGGTGCCGCAGGGCGCAAATCCTCTGCCACCAGCCGCCGGATGGAGGACAAGACGTCTTCAATTTCGACCGAGGTCATGGGTTCGCTCATCCGCGCGCCTCTTTCGCTTGCACCCTCACAGTAACGACAGCGCCCCCGTCCTGCAAGACGGAGGCGCTGTGACCGTTAACAATCTGCTGCGCCCTCAAGGCCTTGGCGCGGCAGGCGGATCAGTTCTTGCCCAGAGATTTCAGCACGCGGTCCAGCTGTTCCCCCTGGAAGCTGACCACCGGGGCATCCTTGACGAAGTTGTAATACCCCGTCACGTCATAGGTCGGAATGCCAAGGTTCAGGTCTTTGGCCGTGAGCTTGCCCATGGTTGCCAGCACCTGATAGACCGCGAAATAGCGCTCAGCCTCAGATTGCACGCGGGCCGCGCGGGCGTTCAGCACGTCCTGTTCGGCATCCAGCACTTCAAGCGTGGTGCGCGCACCCAGCTTCGCCTCTTCGCGCAGCCCTTCAAAGGCCACGCGGGCAGCTTCGATCTGACGGTTATTGGCGTCAATCTGCGCGGCCGAAACATCCAGCTGGGCCCAGGCATTGCCAAGGTTCTGCTCGATCGTCACGGCAGTCTGGTGCAGGGCGGCGCGTTCGGCCTCGCGCTGCATCTGGGCCTGACGCAGCTGCGAAGACAGCCTGCCGCCCGCGTAAAGTGTCTGGCTCATGCTCAGGCCCAGCGTCTGGGAATTGTAATCCAGATTGCTGCCCGCCCCGCCAGAGGCGCCCAGTGTCCCACTCACGCCGACGGTGGGACGCATGTTCGCCTTGGCCAGTTCAATGTTCAAATCGGCGGCCTTCACCGTGTGCTGCTGCGCAATGATGCTGGGATGTTCGCGACGGGCCACCGAAAGGGCCGCATCAAGCGAGCCCGGAAGCGATGGCGCCTTCGGCGGCGCCGACAGCACCGCCGGATAGTGGCCCACGGCAGCCTTGTAGGCCTCGCGCGCAACCAGCACATCGCCTTCGGCGGCAGCCAGAGCCGCGCGGGCTTCGGCCAGGGTGGCCTCGGCCAGCGCGACGTCAGTGCGCGTCACCTCACCCACATCGAAGCGGTCCTTGGTGGCGCGCAGCTCTTCACTGATCACATTGACATAGTTCTGGCGCAGGTTCTGGATTTCCAGCGTCAGGCGCACATTCACATAGGCCTGCACGGCCTTGAGCAGCACATCCTGTTCCACCCCGACCAGACCCGCGCGGGTGGCAAGGACGGCCTCTTTCGCCGCCTCGGTCCGGGCCTTGCTGCGGCCGAAATCCAGCAGCGTCAGTTCGATCGCAAGGCTGACCGTCGCCTGTTCGCGAAAGCTTTCCCGCCCGGTCAGATCGGTCAGCGCGGTCGGGTCCGCAAGGGTGCGCGTCTTGCCATATTCCGCGATGAAATTGATCACAGGCCGCAGGGCCGCGATATTCTGGGCCACGCCCTCATCCGCAACGGCCAGAAGGGCGCGGTTCTGTTCCAGCAGATGCGAGGTCTTGTAGGCCGAAACCAGCGCGTCCCCCAGCGTCTCTGCCTGCGCCTGCGGGGCGAACGCCATCACCGCAACCGCCGCCGTTCCTGCCATCCAACGCTTCAGTCCGAACATCGCCTGCTCCTCGTGTGTTCTGTCTGCCGCCTGTGCCCGTGCCTCTGCGGGCCGCCGCCTTGTGGCGGTCATACGTCCGGGCGCGGCGGTTCCGTCGCGCACGGATCAATCTGTCAGAGCGCGAAGGCGCGGGACTTGGCAAAACCCGGCAGGACGGGGGCGGAAGCGTTGAAAGCAAAGCGCCAAGTCACGGCACCCTCACGCTTGTAGCCCACGCGCACCACACCGAGGGTGCCTTCCATGAACAGGCAACCGATCCGGCCACCTTCCTTCAGCTGGGCCAAAAGCCCCTCGGGCACCACCTCGGCGGCGCCTTGCACGGTGATCACATCATAGGGCCCCGCCTTGGCCGCGCCTTCGGCCAGCTTGCCCACCACAACGGCCGCATTATCCACGCCCTGCGCCGAAAGGGTGCGCTGCGCCTCGGCGGCCAGCCCCTCATCTTCTTCGACGGCGACCACAGCTTCGGCCATCCGCGCGATGACGGCGGTCGAATAGCCAAGGCCGCAGCCCAGATCCAGCACGGTCTCGCCCGGCTGGATGTCCAAAGCGTCCAGCATCTTGGCGAGTGTGCGCGGGTCCATCAGCACCCGGCCCTGCCCCAGCGGGACATGCTCACCCATATAGGCGGCCTCGCGCTTGTCCGCGGGCACATAGACCTCACGCGGGACCGAGAGCATCGCTTCAATGATCGTGAATTTGGTGACGTCCGAGGGGCGGACCTGAGTGTCGACCATCATGGTGCGGCGGGTGGCGAAGTCGGTCATGCTGAACTCGTCAGTCTTGTTTCAATCCTTGTCGTCATGCCACAGAAACCTGCCTACGGCAACACGGCTTCGCGGATGCGGCAAAGGACGCATTCCGTTTTCAATATATTATCTTGATCGGCGCACAAGACCGTCGTTGCGTCACCGCGCCATCCGCGCGGGTCTGTGGCGCAGCCAACATGGCCGATGTTAGGTAATACCTAATCAAAAGTAAGACATCGGTTACTTTATTCCTAATGCGACCTGCGACATTCTGACCCAAGACCCACGACAGGAGCCCCCGATGACCCGGACCCGAGACAGTTTCCATGCCGCCCGGCGGCAGGTCTGTCCCACGGCGCCGGTCCCGCGTCGGTCTGCGCCCCTGGGGCAGGCAGGATGTCAACCGAAGCCCTGCCATTTCCTCCCGCATTGATCACCCTTTACCCGACCTGACAGGACCCCGGCCATGAACAAGCACGATCCGCTCAGCCCTGCTGCCGCCTTGCATGCCAATGTCTCCGTTCCCTTCGAACGCGCCTATGCCATGCCGAAATCGGTCTATACCTCTGCCGAGTTTCTGGCGCAGGAACAGAAACACGTCTTTGCCCATGACTGGCTGTGCGCGGGCCGGGCTGAAAGCCTCGCCACCCCCGGTGACTACCTGACGATGGAAATTGCGGGCGAACCCGTCGTCGTGCTGCGCGACCGCGACGGCCAGCTGCGCGCGATGTCGAACGTCTGCCGCCACCGCATGTCCACCCTGCTGCAGGGTCGCGGCAATGTGCGCGCCATTACCTGCCCCTATCATGCCTGGACCTACAACCTCGACGGCTCGCTTCGCGGCGCCCCGGCGATGACGTTGAACGAAAGCTTCTGCAAAGAGGCGCTCGGCCTGCCCGCCATCCGCTGCGAGATATGGCAAGGCTGGATCATGGTCACGCTGAACCCCGACGCCCCGCCCCCCTCCGAGGCATTGGCCGAGGTGACGCGCCTCATCGCGCCCTTTGACATGACCAATTATCAGGAGAAATTCCGCGAAACCTTCCGCTGGGCGACCAACTGGAAGGTGCTGGCCGAGAATTTCATGGAAAGCTACCACCTGCCCATGTGCCACGCCGGCACCATCGGCGGCGCCTCGCGCCTTGAAGAGATGGTCTGCCCCACCGGGGGGGAAACCTTCAACTACCACTGGATCCTGAAGAACGACACCGTGCCGCTGGCGCTGGCCCATCCCAGCAATACGGTTCTGGAAGGCGACGACCGCCGCAAGACCTGGCTTCTGGCGATCTACCCGTCGCTGCTGATCACACTGACGCCGGGCTATTTCTGGTATCTCTCGCTGACCCCCGATGGGCCGGGGCACGTGAATGTGCTGTTCGGGGGCGGCATGTCCGAAGACTGGCTGGCCGATCCGGCCGCGGATGCCCATCTCGCCGCCGTGCGCGCGCTGCTTGATGACGTGAATGTGGAAGACAAGGGCTGTACCGAAAAGGTCTACCGTGGTCTTCTTTCGGACATGGCGCAGCCCGGCCCCCTGTCGCATCTGGAGCGTCCGAATTTCGAATTCGCCCAATACCTTGCCAGCCGCATCCCGGCCTGAGACAGGAGGAACCCGATGACCATCGAAAAGATCGAGGCCGTGGTGGTGGGGGCCGGTCAGGCCGGCATCGCCATGAGCGAACACCTCAGCCGCGCGGGCGTGCCCCACCTGGTGCTGGAACGCGGCCGCATCGCGGAACGCTGGCGCAGCGCGCGCTGGGATTCGCTGGTCGCGAATGGGCCAGCCTGGCATGACCGCTTTCCCGGCCTGGAATTCGACGGCGACCCCGATGCCTTCGTCGGCAAAGAGGCCGTGGCGGATTACTTTGTCGCCTATGCCGAAAAGTTCCACGCCCCCGTCCGCTGCGGGGTCGAAGTGACGCGCGTCACCCGCAATGATCGGGGCGCAGGTTTCCACATCGCCACCAGCACGGGCGACATCGAGGCGCGCTATGTCATTGCCGCAACCGGCGCCTTCCAGAACCCGCTGATGCCGGATCTGGTGCCGCAGTCCGACGGGCTGATGCAGATCCATTCGAACAGCTACCGCAACCCCGGACAGCTGCCTCCCGGTTCGGTGCTGGTGGTCGGGGCGGGGTCGTCCGGCGCCCAGATCGCGGAAGAACTGATGGAGGCGGGCCGCACCGTCTATCTCTCGGTCGGGCCGCATGACCGCCCGCCGCGCGCCTATCGCGGGCGCGACTTCGTTTGGTGGCTGGGCGTGCTGAACAAATGGGATGCCGACGCGCCCAAGAACGCCGAACATACCACCATCGCCGTCAGCGGCGCCCATGGCGGCAAGACGGTCGATTTCCGCAAGCTCGCCGCCCGCGGGATGCGCCTGGTTGGCCGGACGGAACGCTACGACAACGGCACCCTGCATTTCGCCAATGACCTGGCGACCAATATCCGCCGGGGCGACGCCAATTACCTGTCGGTGCTGGATGAGGCCGACGCCTGGCTTGCCCGGAACGGGATGGAGCTGCCGCCGGAGCCGGAGGCGCGCGTCATCGACGCCGACCCCGCCTGCATGACCGACCCGACCCTCACGCTCGATCTGGCAGCGGCGGGTGTCACCTCAATCATCTGGGCCACGGGATTTACGCAGGATTACAGCTGGCTCGCGGTCGATGCCCTGACGGATGAGGGCCGCCCGCGCCACCAGCGCGGCGTGTCCTCGGAACCGGGGGTCTATTTCCTCGGCCTGCCCTATCAGTCGCGCCGTGGATCGTCCTTCATCTGGGGCGTCTGGCATGATGCGAAATTCGTGGCCGATCACATCGCGAAACAAAGAACCTATCTGGCCTATCGCGGACCCGGCGAAGATACCGCCACCGCAACCGCCGCAGAATGAAGGAGAGGCCCATGGCCCATACCCGCTACCGCAAGTTCAACACCAAGGACACCTACCCCGAACAGCGTCTCGACAATGACCTTTGCCAGGCGGTGGCAACCCGCGGGGGGACCACGCTCTGGATGCGCGGCCAATGCCCGCAGGATCTGGATACCGCCAAGAACATCGCCTCTTCCGATCCGGTGGAACAGACCCACAAGGTGATGCAGAACATCCGCCAGCTGGTCGAGGAAGCGGGCGGCAAGATGGAGCATGTTGTCAAGCTCGTGGTCTATCTGACCGATGTCCGCCACCGTGAGGCGGTCTACCGTACCATGGGCGAATACATCAAAGGCGTGCATCCGGTCTGCACCGGTCTGACCGTGGTAGCGCTGGCACGGCCCGAATGGCTGGTCGAAATAGACGCCACTGCCGTCATTCCTGATTGATCCCGCAGTGCCGGGGGTTTCACACCCCCGGACCCCCGTGGGATATTTGGACAACGGGAAGCGGATCCGTTTTCATCTTGGTCCAAATATCCTCGGGGGTCCGGGGGCAGACAGCCCCCGGCCTTTGACGAAAGAGCTACGTCATGACCTTTTCGCTTGTCGCGCGCTGCGCCCGGACCGGGCAGTTCGGTATGGTGATTTCTTCCTCATCGCCCGCGGTGGCGGCGCGGTGTTCGCATCTGCGCGCGGGTGTGGGCGGGGTGGCCAGCCAGAATGTGACCGACCCCGCGCTGGGGCCGCTGGTGTTGGATGCGCTGGCCGAGGGGCTGTCGGCGCCCGAGGCGCTGGGGCGGGTGACCAGGGGGCGCGCGCATATCGACTATCGTCAGTTGCTGGTGGTGGACGCGGCGGGGCATGTGGCGATCCATTCCGGTGGGCAGGTTTTGGGCGTCTGGGCCGAGGCGCAGGGGCGGGACTGTGCCGCGGGGGGCAATCTGCTGGCGAGCCCGGGCGTTCCGGCGGCGATGGTTGCGGCGTTCGAGGCATCGACCGGGCATCTGGGAGATCGACTGATGGCGGCCTTGCAGGCGGGTCTTGCTGCCGGGGGCGAGGCGGGGCCTGTGCATTCGGCGGGGCTGAAGGTTGTGGACCGGCTCTCCTGGCCGCTGGTCGATCTGCGGTGTGACTGGACCGAGGACTGCCCGATTGCGGCGGTTCAGACCGCCTGGGAGGTCTACAAGCCGCAGATGGCGGCCTATGTCCAGCGGGCCGAAGATCCGACCCAAGCGCCGTCCTACGGGGTGCCGGGGGATGAGTGAATGCGGGGGGGCCTTGGCCTGGCGCCGGTCCTGACTTAGGTTTTTCAAAAGCCCTGTGTCGGATTGCCCTGCCATGCCTCTTCGTTTCAGCCTGCGCCAACTGGAATATCTGGTCGCCGTGGGCGAGGCCGGGTCGATTGCGCAGGCGGCGGAGCGGGTCAATGTCTCTTCGCCCTCGATCTCGGCCGCGATTTCGCAACTGGAGGAGGCCTTTGGCCTGCCCCTTTTCGTGCGCCGCCACGCCCATGGGCTGTCGCTGACGCAGGGGGGGAAGCAGTTTGTCGAACAGGCCAAGCTGGTGCTGGCCGAGGCCGCGCGACTGAATGACCTGGCCAATACCATCACCGGAAAGGTGCGTGGTCCGCTGAACGTGGGCTGCCTTTTGACCTTCGCGCAGGTCGTCTTGCCGCAGTTGCGGCGCAGCTTTGTCGATGCCCATCCCGAGGTCGACTTCCATCAGTTCGAGCGGAACCAATCGGAGATCTTTGAGGGGCTGCGGAACGCCGCGCTGGACCTTGCACTGAGCTATGAGATGAATATCCCAGCGGATCTGGAGTTCGTGCCGCTGGCGAGCCTGCCGCCCTATGCCGTCCTGCCAGAGGCGCATCCGCTGGCCCATCTGCCGGCGGTGTCGGCGGCAGAGCTGGCGGATCACCCGATGATCCTGCTCGATCTGCCGATTTCGGTTGATTATTTCATGTCCTTCTTCACTGGCCTTGGGCTGCGGCCTCGCATTGCCGAGCGCACGCGCGACATGGCGGTGATGCAAAGCCTCGTCGGTCAGGGCTTTGGCTATTCCATCGCCAATATCCGCCCCTGGAGCGACCGCAGCCCCGATGGCGCGCGGCTGCGCTATGTGCCGCTGAGGGGGCCGGTGCGGCCGATGCGGCTGGGGTTGGTTCTGTCCGAGGGGGCGCGGGCGTCACAGACGGTGCGGGCCTTTGTGGACCATTGTCAGGCGGCAGTCGCGCCCGAGGGGACGCAAGGGGTGAAGCTGCGGATCGACAGGCCGCCGCGGGACTTCTGACCTTATGGCATTGGACTGACGCCGATCACCGGCAGATGCAGGTGCAGAAGGCCGATCCAGACCCCCGCCGCCAGTGCGATGCGCCAGAGCGCGGGGCGGTAGCAATGCCAATTGCCATGGAACGGCAGGTTCGAGGTGCCCGAGGCACGGGTGATCCACAGCCCCTCGCCCCAGAGGCGGCGGTTGCGGCGATCGATCATCCGCATCCCCAGCACGGCATAAAGCGCGAAAAGGCCAAAGAGCATCACATGCGCCAGATCGCCATTGACCAGAAGATGCACGCCGGACCAGATCAGCAGCGCCCAGAGCAGCGGATGGCGCACCACGCCTGCGATGCCCGGGCGGGCCGGATCAAACCCCGTGGCGCGGCCCCCGAAGGAGAGCGGATTAGGCGCCCCCAGCGCCAGCACGATCAGAGTGGCCGCCACCGGCATGGCCAGATTGGCAAGCCAGCGCATCCAGAGCGTCTGGTCCCAGATCACCACGAACGGGGCGCGGCCTGCCGCGCCGATCACCCAGACCAGCAGCAGCAAGGACAGCCCGCCATAGGCCATGCCGTAGCCCGCCCGCCCCAGTCGTGCGACCAGCGCCCCCTTCAGCCCGGGGCGCGAGGGCAGGATATGGCTGCCCAGAAACGCCGCCAGTGCCAGCCCGAATTCCAGCCAGTCCATCCGCTGCTCCTTCTTTACGGGCAGGCTATCGCTGCGGCGGGGGGTGGACAAGCGCCGACCCCGCCCTATCCTGCCCGGTGCGACGGAGAGCCTCATGCACAGCACACCGACCCCTTCGGCCATTCTGGTGGCCCACGGATCCCCCGCCGACCCGGTTCCGCAACAGGCCTGGATGCAGGCACTGGCGGTGCGGGTGCGGTTCTGGCTTGGCCCCGGCTGGCAGGTGCGCGGCACGACGCTGGCCATGCCCGGCGCGCTGGAGGCAGCGGTGGCAGCCCTGCCCGGCGCGTTGATCTATCCATTCTTCATGGCCGAAGGGTTCTTCACCCGCCGTCAGTTGCCCAAGCGGCTGGCCGAGGCAGGGGTCAGCGCGCCGCGACAATTGCCCGCCTTCGGGCATGATCCGGGGATGCCCGCGCTGCTTGCCCGCGTGGTCCGCGACGCCGGATTGACCGATGGTGCGACAGTGGTCTTGGCCGCGCATGGCAGCCAGGTTTCGCGCGCCTCGGCCACCATCACCGAGGAAATGGCCGAGCATCTGCGCCGCGACACCGGGATGACGGTCCGCACCGGCTATGTCGAGGAAGACCCCTTCCTGCAGGACGCCGCGCGGGGCATCGCGGGGCCATCGCTCTGCCTGCCCTTCTTTGCCACCCGCGCGGGCCACGTGGCCGAGGACGTTCCCGCCGCGCTGGCGGAAGCGGGTTTCACCGGCAAACTGCTGCCCGCCATCGGGGAACATGCCGATGCCGCGCGGCTGATCGCCGCGGCGCTGCAACGCGCCTGACCGGGATCACGCCTTGGGGCGGAAGGCCTTGCAAATGGCCGGGTCGGTTTCGATCCGCCCCCCGCCCATCAGATCAAGACAATAGGGCACCGCCGGAAAGACCGCATCCAGACAGGTGTCAATCGCCGTGGGCTTGCCCGGCAGGGTGATGATCAGCGTCTTGCCCCGCGTCCCTGCCCCCTGCCGCGACAGGATCGCGGTCGGCACCTCGCGCAGCGAGACCGCGCGCATCAGTTCACCAAAGCCGGGGAAATGACGCTCGACCACGTCATCCATCGCCTCGGGCGTCAGATCGCGCGGGCTGGGTCCGGTGCCCCCGGTGGCCAGAATCAGATCGGCGCCACCGTCATCGGCCCAGCGGCGGAAGGCGCCCGCCACGATCTCGCGCCCGTCGGGGATGATCTCGCGGTGAACTTCGACCGGGCTGGTAATGGCGCGGCGAAGCCAGGCCTCGATCGCGGGACCGCCGCGGTCTTCGTAAACGCCTTGCGAGGCGCGGTCAGAGACGGTCAGAACAGCGATGCGCGCGGTCATTCTGCCCCCTCGGCCATGGCGGCCAGAACCCAATCTTCAGCCCCGTCCACTGGCACTTCCTGCGCCAGATCGCCCGCAAAATCAAAGAACGCCTGCCGGTTCATGGTATTGATGCCGATCAGCACGGGGATGCCCGCGCCCGCAGCCTCGGCCAGCAACTGACGGAACCCGCGGCCTTCGGATTCGTGCTTGCCGAATTTGTTGATGATCACAAGCCGCGCGCCCTCCATCCGGCGTGCAACCTCCATCACCGCCACCTCAAGCGCGCCGGCATCGAGCCTGCAGCCCGAAGACGCAGCACCAAGGTTCTGGCTGATCCGCACCACTGGACCATCGGGCAGCACCTGCAGGTCCATGTCGCAGTGCTGCGGGTCGCAGCCGGTGTTCGACTGCACCGCCCCCGCCACGGGCAAACCCCGTTCGATCAGACGCTGCGCCAGACCCGCCAAAAGCTGATCTGTTGCGCCCCTTTCGGGCTGAAACACATATCCGATCTGCATGCTGCCTCCGCTTTGCGGACACCATGGCGCGAAGTGGCGGCGGGGGCAACGGGCCATTAGCCCCCTGCCCCCGCTGTGGCGCCGGGTCGCAGGCGATCAGCCCAGCGGGATAAGGTCGCGCGACGAAAGGCTCAGCTCCACATCCGTGCCGATGGCGGGCGGCGGAACATCGGGGCGGTTGAAGGTATCCAGCGACACGCGCGCCCCCGCGGCATCTGCTGTCAGGCGAATGACGGAGCCGAGGAAATGCACCTCGCTGATGCGGGCGGGCAGCACGATGTCGGTGCCGGGCGCCCGGCCCAGATGCAGCGCCTCGGGCCGGGCCGCGAAATCGCGGCCTGCGCCCAACTGCACCCCGGCAAGATTACCGGCCCCATCGGTCGAGAACACATTCAGTTGCCCCACGAAATGCGCGACAAAGCGGGTCGAGGGGCGGTTATAGATCTCGAACGGGGTGCCGACCTGATCGGCGATGCCGCCATTCATCACGACGATGCGGTCCGAAATCGACAGCGCCTCTTCCTGATCATGGGTCACGAAGATGGTGGTGATGCCCAGCTCGCGCTGAATGGCGCGGATTTCATTGCGCAGCGAGACACGCACCTTCGCATCCAGCGCCGAAAGCGGTTCGTCCAGCAGTAGGACCTGCGGTTTGGGCGCAAGCGCGCGGGCCAGCGCGACACGCTGCTGCTGCCCGCCCGAAAGCTGGAACGGATAGCGACCGCCCAGATCGGGAAGCCCGATCAGGGCCAGCATCTCGGCCACGCGGCGGTCGATCTCGGCCCGCGGGGCGCCCTTGATCTTCAGGCCAAAGCCCACATTTTCCGCCACCGTCAGGTTCGGGAACAGCGCATAGGCCTGAAACACCATGCCGATATTGCGCTGGTTGGGACGCTTGCCCACCAGATCGGTGCCGCCGATGCGGATCGCGCCAGAAGAGGGGTTTTCAAACCCCGCCACCATCCGAAGCACCGTGGTCTTGCCGCAGCCCGACGGCCCCAGCAACGAGATGAATTCGCCCTTGTCCACGTCAAGGTTGAAATCCTTGACCACACGGTTCGCACCGAAGGACTTTTCCAGATGAGAGATTTCAAGAAAGGCCATCAGTTCTGCGCCCTCGTATGTTTCGAAAACCGGGTGACAAGCTGGATGAGCCCCATGCAGGCCCAGGTGATCCCGAAGGAGATCACCGCGAGCGCGAAGGGTTCATAGGGTTTGTTGGCGCCAATGCGCTGAAGATAGGGGCCGAAGGCCGGACGGTCGAGCAGCGCCGCCAGCGTGAATTCCCCGATCACGATGGCAAAGGTCAGGAAAGCCCCCGACAGCACCGCCACCAGCACATTCGGCAGGATGATGCGGCCAAGGATCGTTCCCCACCCTGCCCCAAGGCTTTGGGCGGCTTCGGTCAGTGTGGCCACATCGATGGTCCGCAAGCCGGTATCGACGGCGCGATACATGTAAGGCAGCGCCAGCACGGTATATCCAAAGGCGAGCAAGATATTGGTGCCCATGACCGACCCGGTCATCGGCAGCCAGCTTGAGGTATTGTAAAGCCGGATATAGCCAAAGACGATCACGATGGCCGGGATGACAAGCGGCAGCAGGGTGATGAATTCCACATAGGGCCGCGCCCAGGGCATCTTGAGCCGCACCCAGAACGCCGTCGGAACCACGATCAGCACCCCGATCACGATCGTCACCAGCGCCATCAGCACCGAATAGCCGAAGGTCGCCTGAAACTCCGGGTCGCCGATGACCTTGGCATAGGCGTCAAGGCTATAGACCCCCCGCCGCGCCTTGAGCGAAAACTCCACCAGTCCGGTGAGCGGAATGAAGAAGTAAAGCAGGCCAAAGACCAGCGCGGCCCAGCCGAAAAGACGTGCAATCGGGTTCATTTCAGCCACCGTTCCGCGCGGATACGCAGCCAGATGTAGATCAGATTGGCAATCGCGGTGACCACGATCATGCCGAAGGCCATGGCATAGCCGAGATTGGGGTTCCCCAGCACATCACCGCGGATCTGGGCATAGAGCTGGATCGGCACGATGTTTAGCGACGACCCGGTCAGCGCAATGGCGGTCGCGACAGCGCCGAAGGCATTGGCAAAGAGAAGCGCGAAAGTCCCCAGAAGCGACGGAAACAGGATCGGCAGCGCGATCATGCGCCAGTATTGCGTGCCGGTGGCGCCCAGAACCTCGGCCGCCTCGCGCCATTCACGGCGCAGCCCCTCAAGCGCGGGGGTGATGATCAGGATCATCAGGGGGATCTGGAAGAACAGATAGGTGATCGTCAGCCCCCAGAAGGACAGGATGTTGAAGCCCAGATCCCGCTGCAGCACGATGCCAAAGTTGTTCCGCAGGAAAACCGTCACCAGACCCACTGGCCCGAAGGTGGCTAGAAAGGCAAAGGCCAACGGCACGCCCGCGAAGTTCGACGCCACGCCAGAAAAGGTCATCAGCGGCGCCTTGATCCAGCGCGGCACGGCGCCGAAGGTCACCGCCGCGGCCATGGCAAAGCCGATCAGACACCCCAAAGCGGCCGAGGCGACGGAAATCTTCACAGAGATCCAATAGCTTGACGGGATGGTCCCCGTATTCAGATCCCGAATGTTCTGCAGCGTGAAGGCCCCGCTGCGATCCTGAAAGGCCCCGATCACGATATGGGCCGTGGGCAGGATCAGGAACAGCGTCACGAAAATCAGGAATGGCAGGATGCCCAGCCACGTCAGCGGCAGGCGCCGCGGCGGTCTGGTACCGGGGGCGGGGGTCGCAGGGGTCATGCGCGCGGGTCGTCCCTATCGTTATTATGATTGTTGAACCCCGGCCCGCGCGTGGCAGGCCGGGGTCGGTCAGTCTCAGGTCCGGTTACTGGACGTTGGCGCCCACGACCGCATCCCATCCCCCGGTGACGGCGGCCTTGTTGGCGTCGACCTCTTCCAGCGTCGGGAAATAGGCGGCCTCATAGCTTTCGGCCGGCGGCAGTTTCGACATGGCCTCGGCATCCAGCTTGCCCGCGGCCGACATCGCGTTGAAGCGGGCCGGGTGGCAATAGCCCTTCAGCCAGAGGTTCTGGCCTTCATCCGAATAGAGGTATTCCATCCACAGCTTCGCGGCGTTCGGGTGCGGCGCATAGGCGCTGATGCCCTGCACATAAACCCCGGCCAGAACGCCCGACTTCGGCACCACGACCTCGACCGGCGGGTTGCCCGCCAGCTCATCGCGCCAGGCAAGGGCGTTATAGTCCCATGCGATGGCGATCGGGGTCGCGCCCTGGGCAATGGTGCCCGCCTTGGCGATGACCGGCACGAAGTTCCCGGCCTTGTTCATCTCGGCGAAATAGTCGAGCCCGGCCTTGCCAGCAGCCTCACCCGCGGCAGCGCCGGTCGAAAGGCCCGCGGCCAGAACCCCCAGAATCGCCTGGTTCGAGGCGCGCGGATCGCCTGCCAGCGCAACCTGACCGGCATATTCCGGCTTGAGCAGATCCGACCAGTCGGCCGGGGTATTGGCGACCAGATCCTTGTTCACGATGAAGGACATGACGCCGTAATAGTCGCCATACCAATAGCCTTCGGCATCCTTGATGCTCTCGGGGATCTCATCCCAGGTCGAAACCTTGTAGGGTTGCAGCAGCCCCTCGGCCTTCATCTGCGGACCGAAGGCCAGGCCCACGTCCACCACATCGGGGGCCTGCGGGCCCTTGTTGTCCTTGTTGGCCTTAATGGCCTCGACCTCATCGGCCGAACCGGCATCGGGGTTCAGCTCGTTCACGGCGATGTCGGGATACTTGGCCTTGAACCCGGCGATCACATCGCCGTAGCCACACCAGCTGTGCGGCAGCGCGATCACCGTCAGGTTGCCCTCGGCCTTGGCGGCCGCCTCGATCTCAGCCAGCGACTGCGCGCTGACCATGCCCGTCGAGGCGAGCAGCGCCGCAAGCGTCACGGCGACGGTGGATTTCTTCATCGTCATCTTCATCTCCCTTGGGCCACTTCGGCCCCGTTGGTGACTGAGGCGTCTTATTCTTGTCGTGCAACGGTTTCGTGCATCTTTCGTGACACCAGAATGTAAGCGCGGATTTCGTGATGGCGCAACGACTCTGTCACGCTTTCGTTACGTTTTCTTCATCGAAACTTCACAGGAATGAATGGTTACAGCAGCGCGATGACAAAAAGAAAGCGGACGCAAATATTGCGCCCGCTTTTTTCTTCGTTTCGGTGCGGTTTGGCGCGAATCACGCCTCTTGCCACAGACCCTCTTCGCGGACCTGCTTATAGGCTTCGTCCAGCGACAGCCGCGCCCGTGCGATCAGCACATCGATCTCTTCCGGCGTGATCACCAGCGGCGGCGAGATGATCATGCGATCATAAACATGGCGCATGACCAGATTGTTGCGGAAGCAGCGTTCGCGCGTCCGCAGGCCCACCGTGCCGGGTTTGGCCGCGAATTTCGCCCGCTTTTCCTTGTTCGGGGTCAGTTGCAGCGCCCCCATCAGCCCCACCAGCTTGGTTTCGCCCACCATCGGGTGATCGGCCAGCGCGTGCCAGCGTTCGGCCAGATAGGGATGGGCCACGTCGCGCACGTGATCGATGACCCCGTCCTCTTCGATGATCCGCAGATTTTCCAGCGCGACGGCCGCCGCCACCGGATGGCCGGAATAGGTATAGCCGTGGTTGAAATCGTCATCCGCGCTGCCCACGACATGGGCGATCTCGTCGCAGACAATCGACCCGCCGATCGGCTGATAGCCCGAGGACAGCCCCTTGGCGATGGTCATGATATGCGGCTTGATCCCGAAGGTCTGGCTCCCAAACCAGTTGCCAGTGCGGCCAAAGCCGGTGATGACCTCGTCCACGATCAGCAGAATGCCATATTTGTCGCAGATGCGCTGGATTTCCGGCCAATAGGTGCTGGGCGGCACGATCACGCCCCCCGCGCCCTGGATCGGCTCGCCGATGAAGGCCGCAACCTTTTCGACACCCAGCTCAAGGATCTTCTCCTCCAGCTCGCGCGCGCGCATCAGGCCGAATTCTTCGGGGGTCATGTCCCCGCCCTCGGCCCACCAATGCGGCTGGCCGATATGCTCGATCCCGTCGATCTTGCCGCCGGCGGCATGGATATAGGTCATGCCCCCCAGGCTGCCGCCACCCATGGTCGACCCGTGATAGCCGTTGCGGCGCGCGATGATCACGCGCTTCTCTGGCTGGCCCTTGATGTCCCAATAACGGCGCACAAGGCGGATATTGGTGTCATTGGCCTCCGACCCGGAGGACGCGAAGAACACATGGTTCAGATCGCCCGGCGCCAACTGGGCCAGCTTTGCCGCCAGCGCGATCGCCGGCACATGGGTCGTCATGAAGAAGGTGTTGTAATAGCTCAGCTCGCGGATCTGCCGCGCCGCCGCCTCGGCCAGCTCCTCGCGGCCATAGCCCACATTCACACACCAGAGCCCCGCCATGCCATCGATGATGCGGTTGCCCTCGCTGTCCGTCAGCCAGACGCCCTTGGCCGCGGTGATGACGCGCGCGCCCCGCTTGGCCAGCGCCGCATCCGAGGTGAAGGGATGCATGTGATGGGCGGCGTCCAGCGCCTGCAGCTCTGCCGTGGGCAGGTGATTGGTGATCTTGTTCATATTGGCCTCGACACGGGGATAGGGGCAGATCGAACGCCGACAAGCCGGATTCGACGCCTTTCCCCCACTCTAGGCCCTTCTCGACCGCAGCGCAAGAATTTGATCAAATTAAAGCGCAGCCCGTCAGATCGCCTCATCCGCCAGCGCCGCACGCACCTGATCCACCCCCTGGGCAATGTCTTCGCGGATCGCCGTGGCCAGCGCCGCCGCATCCCCTGCCCGCAAGGCCGCCAGGGCCTCGGCATGGCGATCCGGCAATCCCAGCGCGATATAGCGCGACAGGATCACCCGCAGCGACGGCCCGAACCGCAGCCAGACCGACCGCGCAATGTCCTCCAGCACGGTCGCCCCCGCCGCCTCGTAAAGCGCAAAGTGGAAGGCATGGTTCAGCCGCAGATAGGTAGTCACATCCGCCGCCCGGATCGCAGGCTCGATCCCGGCATCAATCTCCTCCAGCCGCGCCAGCAGCGCGGGCGTCACCTGCGGACAGGCCAGCTCCGCCAGCTTCGGCTCCACTGCCTCGCGCACATGCACAAGCTGCTCCAGCAGCTGCGGCGTCATCTTCGGCACGCTGACACGGCGGTTGTCATGCAGGACCAACGCCCCCTCGGCCGTCAGCCGTCGGATCGCCTCGCGCACCGGGGTCATGCCCGCCTCCAGATCGCGGATCAGCCCCTGAATCGTCACCGGTTGCCCCGGCGCCAGCACGCCAAACAACACCATGTCCCGCAGCCGCAGATAGGTCAGCTCATGGGTGGGCACCTTGCGCGTTTCTGCCTGCCCCTGCCCGTTCTCGTCCATGCACACCTCCCCGGCTTTCCGGCACCATAGGCACCACGGCCGGATTTGATCAAGTAGCCCCGCACCCGGTCCCGAACGACCCGACACCGCTGCAACTTCCCGTTGTTGAAATATCCTCGGGGGAAGGCGCCAAAGGCGCCGCGGGGGCAGACAGCCCCCGCCTTCTGCCCCGCTCAGCCCTGCTCCAGCACCAGGGGATGGGCGGTGCGGATCACCCGCTCGCAATAGGCCGCCAGCTCCTTTCGGCCGGGAAATCCGTCAACCGGCACGGGGGGGTGAAAGATCACCTCGATCCGCCCCTGCCGCGGCGTCGCCAGCACCTGCATCAGATGCCCGGCAAAGCTCATGTCTGCCCACCAGCCATAGAACCGCGGATCCCGCCCCTTGGGTGCATGATAGACCACCGTCACCGGCTGGATCTGCAGCACCCGGTCCATGCCATGGGTGAAAAACGCCTGAAACAGCGGTGTCTTGAAGGGCAGCACGTGCAGCGTATCTGTCGATGTGCCCTCCGGGAAGAACAGCAGACGATGGCCCGCACGCAGACGCTCTTCCATCATCTCCTGCTGGCGCTTGGCCTCGGTCCCCTTGCGCGCGATGAACATCGTCCCCGTCACCCGCGCCAGAACCCCGATGGCGGGCCAGCCCGCGACATCATCCTTCGACACAAAGTAAACCCGGTCCGCCGCATTCAGCGAAAAGATGTCGATCCAGCCCGCGTGATTGGCGACAATCGCCCCCTGCCCCTGCATCGGCCGGCCCTTGCGGTGATAGCGGAACCCCATGATCGCCAGCGCGGCCCGACACACCCCCTGCGTGATCCAGGGCGTCCAGGGGCGGTTGACACCATAAAGCGGCCGCTCGATCCCCCGCAACAGCAGGAACACCAGCAGCGCCCCATAGGTCACGCATGCCAGCAGCGGCGCGCGCAGCACCACCAGCGCCCATCCCAGCGGGCCAATGCGCGGCATCTCCATCCGCTCGTGCTGCCAGTCGCTCACGCGCCCTCTCCATGTTTGCGGACATAGTAATCGCGGTGCCGGGCCGACATCCGCGCGGTATCCATCAGCAACAGCACATCTACCGTGTTGAAGGCATGGTCGATCCAGGCGCCATCGCCCACCATGCCCCCCAGCCGCAGATAGGCCTTGATCAGCGCGGGCGTCGCCTGCATGGCGGCGCGCCGCTCGACCGCCTCGGGCGGCAGCATGGCCATTTCGGCCCGATGCGGCGGCAGGGCCACGGGCCGTAGCGCCGCGGGCGCCAGATGGTGATGGTGCAGATAGGACAGGGGCTGCGCCAGCGTCGCCACATCCGTGCCGGGGAAGGACGCCGTGCCGAACATCAGCTCCACCTCCCGCTCCAGCACATAATCGGCCAGCCGGTTCCACATCAGCATCATCGCCGCCCCGCCGCGAAAGTCGGGATGCACGCAAGACCGCCCCAGTTCCAGCAGCCGCCGCCCGCTGGCGCGCAGCGCGGTCAGGTCATATTCCCCTTCGGAATAAAAACGTTGTCCAGCCGCCAGCCGATCCCCCGGCAGCAGCCGGTAGACCCCCACCACATCCTCCAGCGCCTCTGCATCGCGCCGCCGGTCGATCAGCAGAAGATGGTCGCAGATCGGATCGAAGGCATCACATTCCAGCCGCGCCGCATGATCCACCAGCGCCCCGTCGCTGCCCATCTCTTCGACAAAGACGGCATAGCGCAGCCGCTGCGCCGCCCGCAGATCGCGCGCATCCGCCGCCAGACGCAGCTCGAAGGCGCCATCCTCGTCGGTCCGGCTCTCGGTCATGCCCTCATCCCTCTTGCCTGCACGCCCCCGGCCCCGCCCTGGCCCGAAAGGCCCAAGCCCACGCCCCGGCCCGCGCAAGGTAGCGCAATCTCAGGTTGCAATTCTGCCCCGCTGCCCCATAGTCGGGCCTCAGGTATCGAAGATCCGTGTCAGGGCAATCTGCGCCCCGTCGATGACGACCTTGCCACGATGTTCGAAGTTCACGGTGATGCGGTTGCCGATGTTGGATTGCACCTGCCCCAGGCCCCAGTCGGGTTCCTGCGGGTGGCGGACCAGCATCCCCGGCTCCAGCAGTGCGTTCAATCCAAGGCTCATCCCGTTTCCTTCCTCATGCGGCCCCATCAGCAACCATGACCGATCGACCCGACATCCTTGCCCTACTCGGCTCCCGAATCTGCCACGACCTTATCAGCCCCATCGGCGCCATCGGCAATGGGGTCGAGCTTCTGATGATGGAGGGGGCAAGCCCCGGCCCCGAAATGGCGCTGATCGCGGAAAGCGTGGCCAATGCCAATGCGCGCATCCGCTTCTTCCGCATCGGCTTTGGCGCGGCGGGTGCGGAACAGCGCATCGGCCGGACCGAGGTTCTGGCGCTGTTCGCCGATCTCATGCGCGGCGGGCGGCTCAGCCTCGACTGGTCCAGCCCCGCCGACCTTCCCCGACGCGAGGTGAAGCTCGCCTTCCTTCTGGTCATGTGCCTTGAAACCGCGATGGCCTTCGGCGGCAAGATCAGCGTCAGCGTGGTGGACGGCCGCTGGCATGTCACCGGCCGCGCCCCCCGTCTGCGCATCGACCCCGACCTGTGGGAGGTGCTTTCGAACCCCGCCGCCCGGCATGAGGTGACGCCTGCGCAGGTCCATTTCGCCCTGATCCCGGAAGAAATGGCCCGCCTCGGACGCCAACTGGTGGTCGAGATCCGGGAAGAGGAACTGCGCCTTTCGTTTTGAAACCGGCCGGGCGCTCAGGCCCGGCAGGTGCCATCCCCGGTCACAAGGTATTTGAAGCTGGTCAGCTGCTCGGCCCCGACCGGCCCGCGCGCATGCATCTTGCCCGTGGCGATGCCGATCTCGGCCCCCATGCCGAACTCGCCCCCATCAGCAAACTGGGTCGAGGCATTGCGCATCAGAATCGCCGAATCAAGCCGCTGGAAGAACCGCGCCGCAGTGGCGTCATTCTCGGTCAGGATGCTTTCCGTATGGCTCGAACCATGGCGGCGGATATGGGCGATGGCCTCATCGACCCCATCGACCAGCTTGGCCGCGATGATCATGTCCAGAAACTCGCGCCCGAAATCCTCGGGCTTGGCCGGAACGGTGCCCGGCACCCGCGCCAGCTCACCCTCGGCGCGCACTTCCACGCCCTTGGCCAGCAGATCCTCGATCAGCACCGCACCATGCCGGGCATAGAAGGCCCGATCGATCAGCAGACATTCGGCCGAGCCGCAAATCCCGGTGCGGCGGGTCTTGGCGTTGATCACCACCCGACGCGCCTTTTCCAGATCGGCATCACCATCGGCGTAAACGTGGCAGATGCCCTCGAGATGCGCGAAGACCGGCACGCGCGCCTCTTTCTGCACAAGGCCCACCAGCCCCTTGCCCCCGCGCGGCACGATCACGTCGATATGCTCCACCGCCTGCAACATGGCCGACACCGCGGCGCGGTCGCGCGTCGGCACCAGCTGGATCGCGGCCTCGGGCAGCCCGGCCTGCCGCAGCCCTTCCACCATGCAGGCATGGATCGCAGCCGAGGAATGGAAGCTCTCCGATCCCCCGCGCAGAATGACGGCGTTCCCCGCCTTCAGGCACAGCGCCCCGGCATCCGCCGTCACATTGGGACGGCTTTCATAGATCACGCCCACCACGCCAAGGGGGGTCGCCACACGCTGGATATGCAGCCCCGTGGGACGATCCCATTCCGCCAGAATCCGCCCCACCGGATCAGCCTGCGCCGCAATCGCACGCAAACCTTCGACAATCCCGCCGATCCGGCCCGCATCCAGCATCAGCCGGTCCATCATCGACGGCGACAGCCCCTTGTCGCGCCCATAGGCCAGATCCTCGGCATTGGCCGCAATGATCGCGTCCTGCCGCGCCAGCACGACCTCGGCCGCCGCCTCCAGCGCCGCGCGCTTGGCCTCCGATGGGGCAAAGGCCAGCTCCGCCGCCGCCTCGCGGGCTTTCGCCCCGATCCCGCGCATCAGCTCGCCCACATCTTCCATCGTCAGCCTCTTCATCTTGGCTCAAATATCCTCGGGGGGTCTGGGGGGCAGACAGCCCCCCAGCCTTCTTCCTTCCGGCCGTCTCAAACCACCATGTCGTCGCGGTGGATCAGGGCCGCGCGGCCCTCATACCCCAGAATGGCGGCAATATCGCCCGAGCGATGCCCGGCAATCGCCCGCGCCTCGTCCGAGGTGTAGCGGATCAGCCCGCGCCCCAGCGCCACGCCATCCGGCCCGATGATCGCCACCGGCTCACCCCGGCCAAAGCTGCCCTCGACCACGACCACACCGGCGGGCAGCAGGCTTTTGCCAGCCCGCAGCGCCACCACGGCCCCGGCATCGACCTGCACCCTGCCCCGGTCCTTCATCGCATTGATCCAGCGCTTGCGCGCGACCTGCGGATCGCCCTGCGCCACGAACCAGGTGCGGTTCGCACCCTCGGCCAGCGCCTTCAGCGGCCGCAGGGTCGACCCCTCCATGATCGCCATGGCACAGCCGCCCGCGACGGCGGTCTTGGCCGCCATCAGCTTGGTCTTCATCCCGCCCTTCGACAGGCCGGAAATCGGATCGCCCGCCATCGCCTCGATCTCGGGGGTGATGGTCTCCACGATGTCGAACCGCTCGGCCGTGGGGTCCTCTTTGGGATTGGCAGAATAGAACCCGTCCACATCCGACAGCAGGATCAGCTGATCCGCCCCCGCCGTCACCGCGATCTGCGCGGCCAGCCGGTCGTTGTCGCCATAGCGGATCTCATCGGTCGCCACGGTGTCGTTTTCATTGACGATCGGCACAACGCCCAGACCCAGCAGCGTCTCCATCGTCGCACGGCTGTTCAGATAGCGGCGACGATCCTCGGTATCTTCCAGCGTCACAAGGATCTGCGCGGTGGTGATGCCATGGGGGGCCAGAACCTCTTCATAGGCGCGGGCCAGACGGATCTGTCCCACCGCCGCCGCCGCCTGCGATTGTTCAAGCGTTAGCGGCCCGGCCGGCAGGCCAAGGATCATCCGCCCCAGCGCGATCGAGCCTGACGACACCAGCACCACATCGGTGCCGCGCACCTTCGCCTCGGCCACATCCAGCGCAAGCGCCGAAAGCCAGCCCTGTTTCAGGCCCTTCACCCGGTCCACCAGCAGGGCCGAGCCGATCTTGATCACCAGACGCTTGGCGGCCCGGACATCGGGCGCCGACAGGGTGCTCAGGGCTGCCACGGCGTATTCTCCACGGGTTGCTGGGCCTTGCGGTCGGCCATGATCTCGGCATGCAGGGCGCGCAGCACATCCTTCAGGCCCTCGGTCGTGGCGCCCGAAATCAGATGCACCGGCCCGCCCGAAGCCTTTTCCAGCGCCCGTTTCCGGGTGCCGATGGTCTTCTTGTCCAACGCATCGATCTTGTTCATCGCAAGGATGCGCGGCTTGTCGGCCAGCTCTTCGGCATAGGCCTCAAGCTCGCCCACGATGGTGCGGTAATCCTTGGTGATGGTCGATGAGGTACCATCCACCAGATGCAGCAGCACCGAGCAGCGTTCGACATGGGCAAGGAACTGGTCGCCCAGCCCCCGGCCCTCGGATGCGCCCTCGATCAACCCCGGAATATCGGCCATCACGAATTCGTGCCCGTCGATCCCCACGACGCCCAGGTTCGGCACCAGCGTTGTGAAAGGGTAATCCGCAATCTTCGGCCGCGCATTCGACACGGCGGCGAGGAAGGTGGACTTGCCGGCATTGGGCAGCCCGACCAGACCCGCATCAGCGATCAGCTTCAGCCGCAGCCAGATGGTGCGCTCGACCCCTTCCTGACCGGGATTCGCGCGGGATGGCGACCGGTTGGTCGAGGATTTGAAATGCAGGTTGCCAAAGCCGCCGTTGCCGCCCTTGGCGAGCAGCACGCGCTGCCCGACCTCGGTCAGGTCGGCGATGACGGTTTCTTCATCCTCGTCGATGATCTCGGTCCCGACAGGCACGCGCAGGACGATCTCGTCCCCCGACTTCCCGGTGCGTTGATTGCCCATGCCCGGCTGGCCGGATTTCGCAAAGAAATGCTGCTGATAGCGGAAATCGATCAGGGTGTTCAGCCCTTCGACCGCCTCGGCCCAGACCGAGCCGCCATTGCCGCCATCCCCCCCGTCGGGGCCGCCGAATTCGATGAACTTCTCGCGCCGGAACGAGACGCAGCCCGAACCACCGCCACCCGAGCGGATATAGACTTTGCAGAGGTCAAGGAACTTCATCGGGGCAAACCTTTGGGTCAGGAACGGACGGATCGGGATCGGCGGACAGCATCCCGCGTACGCGCCGGACGCGTCCGCAGGTCTTTTGCGATTGGCGATAGCCGCGCGGCGGCCCATGTGCAAGCATCGGCTGCATGGCGCGGCGCAATCTGCGGCAGCTATCAGCCGTCTGCGCCCGCGTCCAGCCCTGACATCTGCGCTTGCCGCGCGGTCAGCGCGCCTGCAGCACCGCCGTCAGCGGCGCCAGCGCGACCGACCCGGCCCGCCCTTCCAGCGACCATTCCATCAGCGCGGCGATGGTATCGGGCGTGGCATGTCCCAGCACCACCACCTGCCCATCCTGGGCGGCCTTGAAGGCGGCACGGTCCAGATAGCGGCGGATCACCGGGGCGCTTTCGCCGCCCGCGTCCAGCTCGCGGAAGATCAGCGCGGCAGGAACCGCCTCGCGCCGGGCAACCTGATCGCCCGCATTCAGCCCCTTGTCGAAGGTCACAAGGCCGCGTCCCTGATCCTTGATCACCGGCACCAGATCGGTGGCAAGCTTGCGGTCATTCTGGAAGCCGCCGGTGGGCAGATCGACCACAGCCACCGCCTCAGAGAGCGCCTTGTCATGGGCAGCAAAGGTGACCTGCAGATCGGAAGGCTTGGCCCCCTCGGGAATGGCCGAAGCCAGCATCGCCACCTCTTTCCCGGCCTTGCGGTAGGTGGCTGCGCGCGCGGCAGCATCGGGGTCCGTAGGGTCCAGCACCACCGTCACAGGCAGCGGCAGCGCCGCCAAGGCCGCGCGATCCACAGGCGCCTTGCCGTCATCCACGATGAGAATGGCATAGAGCGGCTTGTTCTGCGGATTGGCAAAGGACACCGCAAAACGGACGATCGGGCGGGGATCATCCGCCGCGGGGGCCATATCCGGCGCGGCCATAGGCGGCGTGGCCTCGATCCGCGGCAGGCGGTCGGTTGTCACACCTTCGGCGGGCGCAATGCCGGGTTCCGGCCGGTCGAGCAGCGGCTCGGCCGGTGCCTCGGGCGCGGGGGGCGCGGTCACGGGGGCAGTCACGGGGCTGGTCGAGGCCGCGTCCTCGGCAAAGGGGGAATGGGCCGGAACCTCACCCGGCAGGGGGGCCAGCATTGTTTCTTCTTCGGGCGACAGCGGCGGCACGGGCGGCAGATCGGGCTCGGCAGGCAGGGCATCGGCGATCTTGCCCGCCTCGGGCAACGCGGGTTCCGCCAAGGCGGTCGGTGCAGCAGGGGCCTCGGGCGCGGACGGCGGTTCCGCCACGACCGGTGCTTCGGGGGCGGCGGGGGCCGTGGCAACGTCGGCGTCTGCTGCGGGCGGTGCGACATCTTCTGGCGACGTTGCAAGTTCGGGCGCAAGGTCAGGCGCAGATTCAGGTTCGGCCACGGTCCCGGCGGCAGTATCGGGAGCCAGCGTCACCTGCGCGGCCGCGTCAGCGCCATCCGTTGCCTGGCCGGGAACGGTCACTTTGGGAAGGGCTTGGGCGGCAGGCTCTGCCACAGGCGCAGTCGACACGTCAGGCGCGGCCACCTCGGGCGCGGCCTTCTGCGGCGCGGCAGGTTCATTCGCGGCCACCATCGGCGCGTTCCCCTTGGGCAAGGGGGCCAGCTGCGACACCACCCCAAGCCCCAGAACCGCAACCACACCGCCCCAGATCACGCCTGTCACAAAGCCACGCACTGCTGCCTCCACACGTTCCGACGGTTTCCCCGCCGTTTGCCTTCTGGTTCCGCGGGGCGGTTTGACTTGACCTCGCCGCGCGGCTGGCCCCATGTATAGCGCGACGATGCGCGGGGATGCACCCCCTTTAGCGCCCCCAACTGCAAGGCCCGCCCCGATGCTGCTGCTGATCGACAATTATGACAGTTTCACCTACAACCTCGTGCATTATCTGGGCGAGCTGGGGGCCGACATCCGCGTCGTGCGAAATGACGCGATGAATGTGCAAGAGGCCATGGCCCTGCGCCCGGAAATGATCGTGCTGTCGCCCGGCCCCTGCGATCCGGCACAGGCCGGTATCTGTCTTGCCCTGACCGCCGCGGCCGCCGAAGCAAAGATCCCGCTGCTGGGCGTCTGCCTTGGCCATCAGACTATCGGTGAGGCCTTTGGCGGCAAGGTCATCCGCTGCCACGAGATCGTGCATGGCAAGATGGGCACCATGCATCATTCCGGCAAGGGGATCTTCCGCAACCTGCCCTCGCCCTTCCAGGCCACGCGCTATCATTCGCTGGTGGTGGAAAAGGAAAGCCTGCCCGACTGCCTTGAGGTCACCGCCTGGCTTGAGGATGGCACCATCATGGGCCTGCGCCACAAGACGCTGCCCATCGAAGGCGTGCAGTTCCACCCCGAAAGCATCGCCAGCGAACATGGGCACCAGTTGCTGAAAAACTTCATCGACGGCGTGAAGGTGTCGGCATGAGCGACCGGCTGAAACCGCTGATCGGTGTCGCCGCCACCCGCCCGCTGACCCAAGCCGAGGCCGAAAGTGCCTTCGAGGCGCTGTTCGAGGGTGAGGCCACGCCCGCCCAGATGGGCGGTTTCCTGATGGCGCTGCGGACGCGGGGCGAAACCGTGGCCGAATATGCGGCTGCGGCGGGCGTGATGCGCGCGAAATGCAATGCGGTGCGCGCGCCTGCGGGGGCCATGGATATTGTCGGCACCGGGGGCGATGGCAAAGGCACGCTGAACATCTCCACCGCGACGGCCTTTGTCGTGGCGGGCGCGGGCGTCGTGGTCGCCAAACACGGGAACCGCAACCTTTCGTCCAAATCCGGCTCGGCCGACGCGCTGACGGAAATGGGCCTGAACGTGATGATCGGGGTCGAGCAGGTCGAACGCTGCCTGGCAGAAGCCGGGATCGGCTTCATGATGGCACCGATGCACCACCCGGCCATGCGCCATGTTGGCCCGGTCCGGACGGAACTGGGCACCCGCACCATCTTCAACATCCTTGGCCCGCTGACCAACCCGGCAGGGGCCAAGCGGCAGCTGACCGGCACCTTCAGCGATGCGCTGATCCGGCCCATGGCCGAAACGCTGCGCGTGCTGGGGTCGGAAAAGGCGTGGCTCGTGCATGGCGGCGACGGGACGGATGAAATCTCGATCGCGGCGCCCACCAAGGTGGCGGCGCTGGCGGCGGGCGAGATCACCGAATTCACCGTGACGCCCGAAGACGCAGGCCTGCCCTTCCATCCGTTCGAGGCGATCATCGGCGGCACCCCGCAGGAAAACGGCGCAGCCTTCCGCCGCCTGCTGGAAGGGGAGACCGGCGCCTATCGGGATGCGGTGCTGCTCAATTCCGCGGCGGCGCTGGTGGTGGCGGATCGGGCAGCGAACCTTGCCGAAGGGGCCGAGATCGCGCGCCAGTCGATCGACAGCGGGGCTGCCCTTGCCAAGGTCGAGGCGCTGGTGGCGCTGACCCGGGCGTGATGCTGCCCCCGCCCCCCCGCGATTGGGCCGATCTGCCCTTTTTCCGCACCGATTGGCCCGCGCTGGCCGCCCGGCTTGCTGAAACGCCGGACTGGCAGCCCGCGCAGATCTTTCGCGCGCTGGACCTGACGCCGCGCGCCAAGGTGCGGGCGGTGATCCTGGGCCAGGACCCCTATCCCACGCCGGGCCGGGCCACGGGCCTCGCCTTCAGCTTTCCGCCCGGTGAACGCCCGCAGGATTCGCTGCGCAATATCCTGACGGAACTGCGCCACGATCTGGGCGTTGAAAAAACCGACGGAGACCTGACCGGCTGGGCCGAACAGGGGGTGCTGCTGCTGAACGCGGTGCTGACCGTGCCGGTCGGGCTGTCCAACGGCCACAAGGGCTGGGGTTGGGAGCGGTTGGTGGCGCAGGTTCTGGGCGCAGTGGCCGCCGACGGGCCGCGGGCCTTCCTGCTCTGGGGGCGACCGGCGCAAAAGCTTTGCGCGAAGCTGCCGCGCCACGCAGGCGCATTGGGCGACCATCTGTTCCTTGAATCGCCGCATCCCTCGCCGCTTTCGGTGCATCGCGGCTTTTACGGATCGAAACCCTTTTCTAAGGTCAATGACTGGCTGGTCGCCCGTGGCGAAAGCCCGATCGACTGGTCACACTGACCACAGGTCGGGTTTTCAAACCCGTCGCCAGACGCTACGGCAAACCGACAGACGCGCAGGAGGCAGACATGAGCACCATTCTCGACCGGATCAAGGCTTACAAGCTTGAGGATGTCGCCGCGCGAAAGGCGGCCCGGCCCCTTGCCGATCTGGAAGATGCCGCCCGCGCGGCGCCTGCCCCGCGCGGCTTTGCCAAGGCGCTGCGACAGGCCGCTGCTGCCGGCTATGGCCTGATTGCCGAGATCAAGAAGGCCAGCCCGTCCAAAGGCCTGATCCGCCCCGATTTCGATCCGCCCGCGCTGGCCCGCGCCTATGAGGCGGGCGGCGCCACCTGCCTTTCCGTGCTGACCGACGGGCCGTCGTTCCAGGGGGCGGACGAATATCTGGTGCAGGCACATGATGCGACGAACCTGCCCTGCCTCCGCAAGGACTTCGTCTATGACGCCTATCAGATCGTCGAGGCGCGCGCGCTCAAGGCCGATTGCATCCTGCTGATCATGGCCTCGCTTGATGACGTTCAGGCCGCCGAGCTGGAGCAGGTCGCACTGGATTTGGGCATGGATGTGCTGATCGAGGTGCATGACCGCGCCGAGCTGGACCGTGCCGCCAAGCTGAAATCGCCGCTTCTGGGCATCAACAACCGCAATCTGCATACCTTCGACGTGACCTTGGACACGACCCGCGATCTGGCCCGCCGCGCGCCGGAGGACCGGCTGATCGTGTCGGAAAGCGGTCTTTTCACCCCCGCCGATCTGGCGGATATGGCGCAATATGGCGCGCGCTGCTTCCTCATTGGCGAAAGCCTGATGCGTCAGGCCGATGTAACGGCGGCAACGCGCGCGATCCTCGCGCAGCCGCTGACGGCGCAAGGGGGGGCGTAAGATGTCGGGCCTCACGCATTTCGACGCAGCCGGCCATGCCCATATGGTCGATGTTTCCGACAAGCCCGTGACGGCGCGCATCGCCGTGGCGCGGGGCGTGGTCCGTATGTCGGCGGAAACGCTTGCCATGATCACCGAAGGGCGCGCGAAGAAGGGCGATGTGCTGTCTGTCGCGCGACTTGCCGCGATCATGGGGGCCAAGCGCGCCGCCGATCTCATCCCGCTCTGCCATCCGCTGCCGATCACCAAGGTTGCGGTTGACCTGACCGCCGACCCCGATCTGCCCGGCGTGGTGGTTGAGGCGACGGTCAAGACCGGCGGTCAGACGGGGGTCGAGATGGAGGCGCTGACCGCCGTATCGGTCGCCTGCCTGACAATCTACGACATGGTGAAAGCGGTCGAGAAATCCATGACCATTGAAGGCATCCGGCTTGTCCTGAAGGACGGCGGCAAATCCGGCCGGTATGAGGCCGAAGCATGATCACTGTCGAAGACGCGCTGGCCCGCGTTCTCGATCTGGCCACCCCTATGCCCGCTGAAACCGTCGCGCTGGCCTCGGCCGCGGGGCGCTGGATGGCGGAACCCGCAACGGCGCGGCGCGATCAGCCGCCCTTCCCCGCCTCGGCAATGGATGGCTATGCCGTGGGCGACAGCGCCCCCTTGGGCCAGACCTACCGCGTCATCGGTGAAGCGGGCGCAGGGCACGGCTTTGCCGGAAAGATTGGCCCGGGCGAGGCGCTGCGGATCTTCACCGGCGCCCCGGTGCCCCCCGGCGCAACCCGCGTGATCCTGCAGGAAAACACCCGGCGCGAAGGCGATGTGGTGACGGTGACCGAGGTCTCCGACAATGCCAATATCCGCGCGCGCGGCGATGATTTCGCGCTTGGCGCGCAGGTGCCGCCGAAACGTCTGGGCGCGAATGACCTTGCGCTGCTGGCGGCGATGAATGTGCCGCAGGTCGCGGTGCGCCGCCGCCCCGTGGTGGCCATCTTGGCCACCGGGGATGAGCTGGTGATGCCGGGCGAAGACCCCGGCCCGGACCAGATCATCGCCTCGAACTCTTTCGCGATCAAAGCCTTGGTCGAGGCAGAGGGGGCCGAGGCGCGCCTTCTGCCCATCGCCCGCGACACCGAGGCCAGCCTGCGCGCGGCCTTTGATCTGGCCGAAGGGGCCGATGTGATCGTGACGATCGGGGGCGCCTCGGTCGGGGATCATGACGTGGTGGCGCGTCTGGCCGAAAGCATGGGGCTGGAGCGCAGCTTCTACAAGCTCGCCATGCGGCCTGGAAAACCGCTGATGGCAGGGCGTCTGCGCGGGGCGGCAATGCTGGGCCTGCCGGGCAATCCGGTGTCGGCCATCGTCTGCGCGCATCTCTTCCTGCTGCCACTGGTGCGGGCGATGCTGGGCGACCCGGCGCCGCAGCCCAAGGTGCTGCAGGCGGTTCTGGGATGCGATGTCGCCGCCACCGGCCCCCGCACGCATTACATGCGCGCGCGCCTTTCGCCCGGTGAAAGCCTGCCGCAGATCACCCCGTTCGGGCGGCAGGATTCGGCGCTGCTGACCGTTCTGTGCGCGGCTGACGCCCTGCTGATCCGCCCGCTGGGCGATGGGCCGCGTCGGGCCGGTGAGCGCGCGGCATACCTCGCGCTCTGATCGAAACGGCTTGACACAAAAGGGGAACACGGGCAGAACATAGGGCAAACACCCCGGCTGACCTGCGAAAGGGTTTTGCGGCATGCTGACGCGCAAGCAACTGGAACTGCTCGATTTCATCCGCACCCGCATGGACCGTGACGGTGTTCCCCCTTCCTTCGACGAAATGAAGGAGGCGCTCGACCTGCGGTCGAAATCGGGCATCCATCGCCTGATCACTGCGCTGGAAGAACGCGGCTTCATCCGCAGGTTGGCCCATCGCGCCCGCGCCATTGAAATCGTCAAACTGCCCGAGGCGATGGAGAAACCGGGTTTCAGCCCGCGCGTCATCGCAGGCGACCGCCCGCAGGCCGATCCTCCGCGCAGCGCAATGCCGGTGCAGGCGATCCATGCGCTGGAATTGCCGGTCATGGGCCGCATCGCCGCCGGTGTGCCGATTGAGGCGATTTCCGAAATTTCCCACCACATCGCCGTGCCGGGGACCATGCTTTCGGGTCAGGGCCAGCACTATGCACTGGAGGTGCGGGGGGATTCGATGATCGACGCCGGGATCAATGATGGCGACATCGTCGTGATCCGCGAACAGGCCACGGCGAATAACGGCGATATCGTTGTGGCGCTGGTCGATGACAGCGAGGCGACGTTGAAACGCTATCGCCGCAAGGGCAGCATGATCGCGCTTGAGGCCGCAAACCCCGCCTACGAACCCCGTGTCCTGCCAGAAGCGCGGGTCAAGGTGCAGGGGCGGCTTGTCGGGCTGATCCGCAGCTATTGATCCGGGTGCCAGCGGCGGTGGCCGGGATAGGCCACTTCAACCCGCAGGCCATCGGGGTTCGCCCAGATGGCCATGGCCCCTGACCGTGCAAGATCAGCCTGATCAATCAGAAGGCAGCCCTGCGGGCGCTGCGTCAGACGTGCGGCCACAATCACCAATGCCGCTTCTGCGCAGGCGCGCGATACCTCTGCCTCGGCCCCTTTTCCTTTCAGGTGGATGCCGGTCAACTGGCCCAATTGAAAGCGATGCAGACGCCCCTCGGCGCGAAAACCGGGACGGTCCGCTGCGGTGCGTTGATCTGCCAGATCGCCATCATCCTCCAGCCAGCTTTGGGCGACGAAGCCCGCCCCTTTCGGATGGGAAATCGCCCGTCCTTCCGCGCTGTCCAGACCCAGAATGGCGGCGTCCGGCGCGATCAGAAGATCGGGCCGTCGCTCCTGTGACCAGATCCCGATCGCAACAGCGACGGGAAGAAACCCGATCAGCCGCCAGCGGCCGAGGCAAGCACAGATCCAGATCCCACCGACCGAGATCAGCGGCAAAACCCAAGGCCCCGGCGCGATGATGGCCGTAACCGCGCCCTCGCGTTCGGCCACCTTTCCGGCGACGAACAAGATCCATTCACACCCAAGGCCCATGATCCGAAGCGGCAGATCCTCCAAATCCAAAGGCGCGGCAAGCGCGGCAACCGCCCCCGCCGGCATGACCACCGCCCCCATCACCGGCACGGTCAATAGATTGGCAACAAAGCCGAAATCGGCAAAGCGGTTGAAATGTGCCGCCCCGAATGGGGCCGTCGCCACCCCGGCCACCGCGGAAGACAGCACCAAGGTCACCGCCGGCATCACCCATCCCGGCACCCGCCCCCCCAGAAGCAGCGGCTCGGCAATCCGGAAGCCTGCAATCAGGGCGGTGGTCGCGGCAAAGGACATCTGGAAGCCGGGATCGAGCAAGCTTTCGGGGCGCAGCACCAGCAAGACCACTGCCGCCAGCGCCACGGACCGCAGGCTTATCGCGCGGCGGTCCAGCACCACCCCCCCCAGCATGACACAGACCATGATGAAGGCGCGCTCCGTGGCGACATTCGCACCCGAGAGCAGCAAGTAGAACCAGGCCACGCCAAAGGACAACACCGCCGCGATCTTCTTGGCATTGACGCGCAGCGCCAACGGCGGGACCAGCGCGATACCTGTCCGCACCAGCGCGAACACGAATCCGACCAGAAATGCCATGTTCATCCCTGAAATCGCCAGGAGATGCGCGAGGCTTGAATCCCGCAGGGCGCTTACGGCCTCAAGGCTCAGGCCCGATCGGTCGCCGGTCATCACCCCGGCCGCAAAGGCCCCGGGATCCCCCGGCACATGGGATGTGATCCCGCGTGCAAGCGCCGTCCGCGTGCGGTTCACCCATTGCTCGGCGCCTGTGGGCTCTGCCACCAGAAGAACGGGGTGGCGCGTGTAGCCCACCGCGCCCAGGCCCTGAAACCAGGCAACACGCCGGAAATCAAAGCCCCCCGGCGCGACTGGCCCTTCGGCGGCCGCCAGATGCGCGGTCATCTGCACGGTCTGCCCCGGCGCGGGGTCGAGCCATGGCCAATCCCCATGCAGGGACAGCCGCACCCGCAGCGGCGTTCGCGCGGGTGGCACATCGGCCAGCACCACCTGATCCAGTGTCAGGCGCAGTGCATCGGTTTGCGAGCGGTCGATGTCGACAATGCGCCCCTGCACCGGGCCGTAATAACGGAACGACAGCACCGGCGCGGCCACCAGACGCGACCGCAGATCCGCCGCCAGAAAGCCTGCGCCCAGCAGCGCCGCGGCGATCACCACCGGGTGCAGCCATTCCGGCCCCCAGAGCCGCACGGCAGCCAGCGCCAGCACCGCCGCCGCGACCGCCACCAGCACCATCCCGCCCGGATCATCGGGCCGCAGGAACCACAGACCGGTGCCCGTGCCCAACCAGACCGGCACCCAAGGGAACAGCCGCCCCCGCGCCTCCGTCAGCCGGTCGAAGGGCCATGCCACGACCCGGACCAGCCCCTGCGCCCTGCCCGCCACCTTGTTTCCGCGCCTCCGCTCGCCTATCACACGGCAAAGGCTAGCGCCGTCAAGGTTTCCGAAAGGTTAACATCCATGAACACTGCCCCGAAGCAGGTCGTCACCCGTTTTGCCCCCTCGCCCACCGGCTATCTGCACATCGGCGGCGGCCGCACGGCGCTGTTCAACTGGCTGTTTGCCCGCGGCCGGGGCGGCAAGTTCCTGCTGCGGATCGAAGATACCGACCGCGAGCGTTCAACCCCCGAAGCCACCGCCGCCATCCTGCGCGGGCTGGAGTGGCTGGGCCTCGACTGGGACGGCGACGTGATCAGCCAGTTCGCCCGCCGCGACCGCCATGCCGAGGTCGCGCATGAGATGCTGGCCCGCGGCACGGCCTACAAGTGCTTTGCCACCAAGGAAGAAATTGACGCCTTCCGCGCCGAAGCCGAGGCGAAGGGCACCTATGCCCTGTTCCAGAGCCCATGGCGCGATGCCGACCCCGCCACCCACCCCGATGCGCCCTATGCCATCCGCATGAAGGCCCCGCGCGACGGCGAGACGGTGATCGACGATCAGGTTCAGGGCAAGGTGACGATCAAGAACGAAACGCTTGACGACATGATCGTGCTGCGGTCGGACGGGACGCCGACCTATATGCTTGCCGTGGTCGTCGATGATCACGATATGGGCGTGACCCATGTCATCCGGGGCGACGACCATCTGGTGAACGCCGCCCGCCAGCAGATGATCTATGACGCGATGGGGTGGGACATCCCGGTCTGGGCGCATATCCCGCTGATCCACGGGCCGGATGGCAAGAAGCTGTCCAAACGGCATGGCGCGCTCGGGGTCGAGGAATATCAGGTCATGGGCTATCCGGCGGCAGGGATGCGCAACTACCTGACGCGTCTGGGCTGGGCGCATGGCGATGCCGAATTCTTCACCAGTGCGCAGGCCATGGAGTGGTTCGACCTCAAGGGAATCGGTCGCGCCCCGGCCCGGCTGGATTTCAAGAAGCTCGAGAATCTCTGCGGCCAGCACATCGCGGCGGCCGAGGATGCTGCGCTGCTGCATGAACTTGAGGCGTTTTTGGCCGCCTCGGGCCAGTCTGCCCTGACGCAGACCCAATCTGCGCTGATGCTCAAAGGTATGGGTGGGCTGAAGGAACGGGCCAAGACCTTCCCGGAACTGCTTGAAAAAGCCCGTTATATCCTTGTTTCGCGGCCGATTTCGCGGGACGAGGCAGCGGAAAAGGCGCTTGATACGGTATCCCGTGGTATACTGAAATCATTGACGCCGCGCCTGCGAGATGCTAGCTGGACGAAGAACGATCTGGAGGCCATCCTCACCGCGGCCGCTGCCGAACACGGCATGGGCTTTGGCAAGCTGGCCGCCCCCTTGCGCGCGGCGCTGGCCGGGCGCACGGTAAGCCCCAGCGTCTATGACATGATGCTTGTCATCGGTCAGGACGAGACGATAGCGCGGCTGGAGGATGCCGCGGCCTGATCGCCGCGCCTCTGCCGGAACCATTCGCGCAGCGCCGTTTCGGCGCTGCATGCCAACGCAGAGGGACGTGATATGGCAGAACCGACCAGGACCGCGAAGCTGACCATCGACGACAAGGTCATCGAATTGCCCATCCAGTCTGGCAGCATCGGTCCCGATGTTCTGGACATCCGCAAACTCTATGGCCAGGCCGATGTCTTCACCTTCGACCCCGGCTTCACCTCGACCGCCGCCTGCGAAAGCGCCATCACCTATATCGATGGCGACAAGGGCGAGTTGCTGCACCGCGGCTACCCGATCGACCAACTGGCCGAGAAGTCGCATTACCTCGAGGTCTGCTACCTGCTGCTTTACGGGGAACTGCCGACCGCCGTTCAGCTGTCGGATTTCGTGGGGCGCGTGACGCGGCACACCATGCTGCACGAACAGATCCACAACTTCTTCCGTGGCTTCCGTCGTGACGCCCACCCGATGGCCACCATGGTGGGTGTCGTGGGTGCCCTGTCGGCCTTCTACCACGATTCGACCGATATCAACGACGCCTGGCACCGCGAGGTTTCGGCGATCCGCATGATCGCCAAGCTGCCGACCATCGCTGCGATGGCTTACAAATACTCGATCGGTCAGCCCTTCGTTTACCCGAAGAACTCGCTCTCTTATGCGGGGAACTTCCTGCACATGTGCTTTGCCGTTCCGGCCGAAGACTATGTGGTGAACCCGATCCTCGAAAAGGCCATGGATCGCATCATGATGCTCCATGCTGACCATGAACAGAACGCCTCGACCTCGACGGTGCGTCTGGCCGGGTCTTCGGGTGCGAACCCCTTTGCCTGCATCGCCGCCGGCATCGCTTGCCTCTGGGGCCCGGCCCATGGCGGCGCCAACCAGGCCTGCCTGGAAATGCTGCGCGAAATCGGCACCGTGGATCGCATCCCGGAATTCATCGCCCGCGCCAAGGACAAGAACGACCCGTTCCGCCTGATGGGCTTTGGCCACCGCGTCTACAAGAACTTTGACCCGCGCGCCAAGGTGATGAAGGAATCGGCGGACGAGGTTCTGGGCCTGCTCGGCATCGAGAACAACCCGACCCTGCAGGTCGCCAAAGAGCTGGAACGCATCGCCCTGTCCGACCCCTATTTCGTCGAGAAGAAGCTCTACCCGAACGTCGATTTCTATTCGGGCATCATCCTCGATGCGATGGGCTTCCCGACCTCGATGTTCACGCCGATCTTTGCGCTGTCGCGCACCGTGGGCTGGATCAGCCAGTGGAAAGAGATGATCGACGATCCGACCCAGAAGATCGGCCGTCCGCGCCAGCTCTATACCGGGCCGCAGCGCCGCGATTACCCGGATATGCGTCACCGCTGATCGCGGATCACTTTGCAGAAAGGGCAGCCCTCGGGCTGCCCTTTTTCATTGCGCGGGCGGGCCGGGCGGGGGCAGATGGGGCAAAACGGCAGGAGGCAGGGAATGGCAGGGCGGATCTGGCTGATCGATGTGGCGCGGACATTGGCGCTGATCGGGATGGTGGCGTTTCACCTGGTCTTTGATCTGCAGCTTTTCGGCTTTCTGCCGCCCGGCACCTCGGTCAATGGGGTGTTCTACTGGCATGCGCGGATGGTGGCGGGCAGCTTCCTGTTTCTGGCGGGGGTGTCGCTCTGGCTTGCGCATGGGCAGGGGGTGCGGTGGGGTGCCTTCTGGCGGCGGTGGCTGCGGCTTGCGCTGGCGGCGGCGTTGGTATCGGCGGCCACGCGCGTGGCAATGGGTGAGGCCTGGGTCTTTTTCGGCATCCTGCACAGCATCGCCCTGAGCAGCCTGCTGGGGCTCGCCTTCCTGCGCCTGCCTGCGGCGCTGACGCTTTTGCTGGGGGGCGCGGTGATGGCCGCATCCTATGTTCTGCCGGGGCTGCTGCAGCTGGATGCGCCCGCCCTGCGGTTTCTGGGTCTAAGCCTGCTTCCCACCTATACCGTGGATTTTGAACCGCTCTTTCCCTGGTTCGGGCCGTTCCTGCTGGGCCTTGGTCTTGCGCGGCTGGCAGGGCCGCTCTGGCCGCGTCTGGCGGCGCTGCGCGGCCCGGCAAGCCTAGGCTGGCCGGGGCGGCATTCGCTGGCGATTTACCTGATCCACCAGCCGGTGCTGATGGCGCTGGTCTGGGCTGCCGCAGCGCTTATGCGCTGAGCCCGTCCAACCCCCGCAGGGGTGTGTAAAGATCGGGCCGGCGGTCGCGGAACACGCCCCAGCTGCGACGCAGCGCGGCGATCTCGTCCAGATCGACGGTGGCGGTCAGCACCTCTTCACCATCGCGGCTGGCCTTGGCCAGAAGATCGCCCGAAGGCCCGGCAATGAAGCTGGAGCCGTAGAAGGTGACATCCCGCCCCTCGGGCGCGACCTCGCGGCCGATGCGGTTCGAGGCGACCAGCGGCATGACATTGGCCGCCGCATGGCCGCGCTGCGTCATCTCCCAATGGGGTTGGCTGTCATAGGCGGGGTTCGGCGGTTCCGATCCGATGGCCGTCGGGTAAAGCAGCACCTCGGCCCCCAACAAGGCCATGCTGCGCGCCGATTCAGGGAACCACTGGTCCCAGCAGATCCCAACGCCCACGCGCCCCGCCGCCGTTTCCCAGACGCGGAACCCGGTATCACCGGGCGAGAAATAGAACTTCTCCTCATACCCCGGACCCTGGGGGATGTGGCTTTTGCGATAGACGCCCAAGACACGTCCATCGGCATCGACCATCGCGACCGAGTTGAAGAAGGCCTGCCCCGCCCGTTCGAAGAACGACACCGGCAGCACCACCCCCAGCTCGCGCGCAAGATCGGCAAAACGCGCAATCAGCGGATGCCCCGCAGCGGGCGCCGCAAGGTCGAAATATTCAGGCCGTTGGGTGATGCAGAAATAGGGGGTCGCGAACAGCTCTTGCAGCAGGATCAGGCCCGCCCCCTGCCCCGCCGCCGCGCGGACCAGCACCTCGGCCCGGTCGGCATTGGCGGGCAAATCCCAGGAACAGGCGAATTGCGTGGCGGCAAGTGTCAGGTGGCGCATCATGACCCCTCATTTGATCAAACACAGCGCAAGGTGCCCCGCCCCGCTGCGTTTGAAAAGCCCCGATCACGCCCGCCGGGCCCGCGCAGGGGATTTGGGCAGCCAACGGTCAGGCTCGGCCTCAACTGCGCTGGGGTGGATATGCTCTGACCGGTCCTGCCCGATACGGCGCGCACGGCGCAGGATGAATGCCGCACCGAAGCCGCGCATGGTCCCCACCATGGGCGCCCGCGGATCACAAGGAAAACGGTCCCGCCAGCCGGACGGCAATACAAGGCCGCAGGTTTCCGCATGGGCCAGCATCCAGACTAAGGGAATATTCGCAAGCGGCCGCGCGGCCTCAAAATTGCCAAGCTGCCCGCCGATGTCGCCATGCGCCCCGCGGAACCAGACCTGTTCGATATTCGCCTGCCACGAGGCCGGACAGTCCCACAGCACGGGGGCAAAAACCTCGCGCGTTTCATGAAGCGCCAAGGCCTGAAACCCATGCAGCACATTGCGCCCAAGATGGTGGTTGTGGAAGGCATGGCGCCCCTCGGTCATCTTCCACAACAGCGGCAGCCGCAGCCCCAGCGCCTTGACCGTATCCCAGACCCCGATCATCTGGATCGGGGTTTCCGCGTGGCAGTAGCGGTCCGCAAAGGCCTGGGCCGCGGGCGAATCGGGCGCGCGTTCGTAATGGCGATAGGCCAGCACCACATGGCGTTCGGTTGCCATGTCGTGCCGCAGCAGGCCCACCCGATCAATCACTCCGGCCAGGCTGCGTACCGCATAGGCCCCGCGGGAATAGCCGAACAGAAAGATCCGGTCGCCGGGGCGGTAATGACTGGCCAGATGGCCATAGGCGCGACGGATCTGGCGGTTGATCCCGCGCCCCTGCATCACGTCCAGCGTGTCGCGCCAGCCTTCCCATTGCAGACCGGGCTCATAGTAAAGGCTGCGCCGGGCCGCCCCCGGCATCCGTTCACACAGCAACTGATAGGCGCGGCCGGCGTTGCTTTCATGCCCCGGCCGCAGCGATGCCAGCGTCCCGTCCAGCACGATGACATGATCGACCGGCGCGCGCCGCACAGCGGGGGGCGGCACATCGCCCGGATCGCTGCGGACCACCGGGCGACCACGCAACCAGTGGCGCAGAAGGTCAGCAACCGACATGCCGCCCCCTTTGCCCTTCCCGGATGCTGCGCGCGTTCCAGCCCATGCCATCCCCCCATGCCCCACTCTGATTAGAGCATGCCCCCAAATGGTAAACGCCCGGTGGAGCCTGTCCAGCCGGGCGTTTCCATTTCAGGTCCGGATGATCAAACCTTGAGCGAGAGGACCGTGGCGATGGTCAGTTCGCCAAAGCCATTGAAACGGGTGTTGGTGGCAATCGAATAGGCCCCCATCCCATGGATGACGAGGAAGTCGCCCTCGGACACGCCTTCATCAAGCATCAGCTCACCGGGGATACGGTCCACCGAATCGCAGGTCGGGCCAAAGACGATGCGGGATTCGAGCGCGCCATTGCGCTTGCGGCCTTCGCTGTCCACCACCTCGATGCGGTCGATGATCCCCACCAGCGGCAGTTCCGCCAGCGCGCCATAGACGCCGTCGTTCAGGAACACATGCTGCCCGTCGCGCACGGCCTTGACCTTGGCGATATGGGTGAAGGCATCCCCGCAAAGACCCCGGCCCGGTTCGCACACGAGAAGCGGGCGCTGGTCCCCGAAGGCTTCGGTTGCAACGCGGTCGATCAGGGCGAAGGTATCCTCGATCTGCGGCACCACGGCCTGCAGGCGGTGGTTCGGGAAGCCGCCGCCGACGTTCAGCCGCGCCACCGTCACACCGGCCAGCTGGGCGATTTCGGCGCCCGCACGGATATAGGATTCCCAGGCATGGGGATCGGTGCATTGCGTGCCCGGATGGAAGGTGAGCGAGGGGATGAAGCCCGCTTCGGCCACGCGCTTGAGAAGCTGGGCCGAAAGCTCAACCGTCGCGCCGAACTTGGCGCCGAAATTATAGGCAGCCCCCGCCACCGGCAGCTTGAAGCGCACCGAGATTTCGCAGTTTTCCGCCGGAACCAGCTCGATCAGCTTTTCCAGCTCGGTCGCGGAATCGACGGAATAGGATTTCACGCCCAGTTCCACCGCCACGGCGATTTCCGCGCGCGACCGCACGGGGTTGTTGTAATGCATCGCCGCATCCGGGGCGAGACGGCGCACCAGACGCATTTCATTGGGCGAGGCCACGTCAAAGCCACGCACACCCGCCGCCGCGAGGTTCTCGATCACCACCTCGGACGGGTTGGTCTTGACCGCATAGGTCACCATGCCCGGAAAGCCGTCGATGAAGCGACGTGCCGCAGCCTGCAGAACGGCAGGCGAAAAGAAGATGACCGGATTTTCCGGTTTCACCGTGCGGATATATTCGGTCGGGTTGGACCAGATCGTTTTGGAAAGTCCCATCGGCGTGTTCCTTCTGCCAACAAGACGCAAGCGGCCATTGCCCGGAACCCTTCCGGGAGCCAGCACCTGCGCGGTCATTACAACCAGGCCAGGTGCGTATGAGCCGCCCTTTTCCTGAAAACGTGGAATGCGCATATGGGACCAAACTTCACCGATGAAAACCACAAAAATATAGTGTAGGGATGACAAAATGACGAAATAGGCGGGCACATTGCATGGACGATTTGGACCGGAATATCATCGGCCTTCTGAGCGCGGATGCGCGCATGTCGGTGGCCACCCTGGCCCGGCGGATGAAGGTTGCGCGATCGACCGTGCAGGCCCGGCTGGAGCGGCTGGAGACGACGGGCGTCATTGCCGGTTACACCTTGAAACTGGGGGAAAATGCGCGGCAAGGGCGGCTCAGGGCCTCGGTCCTTCTGACCATCGAACCCCGCGCGCAGGCCGCGATTCTGACGCGGCTGAAATCCATCGCCGAGATCGAAAAGGTCTTTACCACCTCCGGCCGCTATGACCTGCTGCTGCAGGTGGCCGCCCCCTCGACGCAGGTGCTCGATCAGGTTCTGGACCAGATCGGGGCGCTGACGGGGGTTGTCAGTTCGGAAAGTCTGATCCACCTCTCGACGAAATTCGACCGTGCAGTCTGACCGCTGACCACCGATTGGGGCCGAAAATATGGCCCCCGGCCGCCTTGGCGGGGGCGAAAGCCTTTCCCTTTGCCAAGGCATTGGCTAAACCCGACCGCGACGAAAAGGGGAACTCTCATGCCGATGGAAAAGACCTTCAACGCCGCCGAGGCGGAAGCCCGGATCTCCAAACAGTGGATCGACGGCAAGGTCGGCCGCGCGGGCGCCAATGCCAAACCCGGCGCCGAGGCGTTCTCGATCATGATCCCGCCGCCGAACGTGACGGGCAGCCTGCATATGGGCCATGCCTTCAACAACACCCTGCAGGACATTCTGGTGCGTTGGCACCGCATGCGCGGGTTTGACACGCTCTGGCAGCCCGGCACCGATCACGCGGGCATCGCCACGCAGATGGTGGTGGAACGCGAGCTTGCCAAGGCCCAGCAACCCTCGCGCCGCGAAATGGGCCGCGAGGCGTTTCTCGGCAAGGTGTGGGAGTGGAAAGAAAAGTCCGGCGGCACCATCATCAACCAGCTCAAGCGCCTTGGCGCGACCTGTGACTGGGACCGCGAAGCCTTTACCATGTCCGGCAACTTCCCCGAGGCCGTGATCAAGGTCTTTGTCGATATGTATGACAAGGGCCTGATCTACCGCGGCAAGCGGCTGGTGAACTGGGACCCCCATTTCGAAACCGCGATCTCGGACCTTGAGGTCGAACAGGTCGAGGTGAACGGCGCCATGCACCGGCTGCGCTACAAGCTGGCCGATGGCGTGACCTATCAGCACCCGGTCGAGTTTGACGAAGAGGGCAAGCCCACCGCCTATGAAACCCGCGACTATCTGGTCGTGGCCACCACCCGCCCCGAAACCATGCTGGGCGACACGGGCATCGCCGTGAACCCGGCCGACACCCGCTATGCGGGCCTCGTGGGCAAAGAGGTGATCCTGCCGCTGGTCAACCGCCGCATCCCCATTGTGGCCGATGACTATGCCGACCTGACGAAGGGCACCGGCGCGGTGAAGATCACCCCGGCGCATGATTTCAACGACTGGGGCGTCGGTCAGCGCACCGGCCTGCGCGTCATCAATGTGATGGACACCAAGGCTGCGATCAATATCGACGGCAATGCCGATTTCCTGGAAGGCGCCGATCCGACCCCGGAATGCATGGCCCTGCACGGCATGGACCGCGCCGGCGCCCGGAAAGAAATTCTGGGTCTGGCCGAGGAACAGCACTGGCTCGACGGCATCGACGCCGACCGCCATTTCGTGCCCCATGGCGACCGTTCCAAAGTGGCCATTGAGCCGCTGCTGACCGATCAATGGTTCGTGGATACCGCCAAGATCGTCGGCCCGGCCCTTGATGCCGTCCGCTCGGGCGAAACCCAGATCCTGCCGGAACGCGATGCCAAGGTCTATTTCCACTGGCTGGAAAACATTGAACCCTGGTGCATCTCACGCCAGCTCTGGTGGGGTCACCAGATCCCGGTGTGGTATGGGCTTGATATCTGGCCCACCGGCTTCCGCGATGCGGAAGGCGACAATGCGCTGGATGAGGCGGAAATCTTCGCCCTCCTCGCCGATGGCGCCTTCAACCATGCCGATCCGGTCTATCACTGTGCCGCCGATCTCGCCGCCGTCTCGGAGCGGTTCATGGATGATCTGGCACCCCTGCCCGCGCCCCTGAACCATGCCCGCATCGTCGAGGTCGCGGACCGCGCCGCCGCCATCGAGGCGCTGGCCCGCGCGCTGGCCGATTACAACCTCAGCCAGGACCCGACGCATCTGGTCTATCCCGTGTGGCGTGATGCCGATGTGCTGGATACCTGGTTCTCCTCGGGCCTCTGGCCCATCGGCACGCTGGGCTGGCCGGAAAACACCCCCGAACTGCAACGCTATTTCCCCACCAGCGTGCTGGTCACCGGCTTTGACATCATCTTCTTCTGGGTCGCCCGGATGATGATGATGCAGCTGGCCGTGGTGGGTCAAAAGCCCTTCTCGACCGTCTATGTCCATGCCCTCGTCCGTGACGAGAAGGGCAAGAAGATGTCGAAAAGCCTCGGCAATGTGCTCGACCCGCTCGACCTGATCGACGAATTCGGCGCCGATGCCGTGCGCTTCACCCTGACGGCCATGGCCGCCATGGGGCGTGACCTGAAGCTTTCGAAAGACCGCATCGCAGGCTATCGCAACTTCGGCACCAAGCTCTGGAACGCCTGCCGCTTCGCGGAAATGAACGGCGTCTGGGAAGGCCACAGCACGCAGGCGGCCGCCCCGCAAGCCACCGCCACGGCCAACACCTGGATCATCGGCGAAACCGCCAAGGCCCTGGCCGAGGTGAACGCCGCCCTGACCGAATTCCGCTTCGATCAGGCCGCCAATGCGCTCTACGCCTTCGTCTGGGGCAAGGTCTGCGACTGGTATGTCGAATTCGCCAAGCCGCTCTTTGATGGCGATCAGGCCGATGAGACCCGCAAGACCATGGCCTGGGTTCTGGACCAGTGCATGATCCTTCTGCATCCGATCATGCCCTTCGTCACAGAAGAGCTCTGGGCCACCACCGGCACCCGCGCCAAGATGCTCGTCCATACCGACTGGCCGAACTATGGGCCGGAACTCATCGACACCGCCGCCGACCGTGAGATGACCTGGGTCACCGGGCTCATCGACGACATCCGCTCGGCCCGCGCGCAGATGCATGTGCCGGTGGGACTGAAGCTCGACATGGTCGCCACGGCGATGGACCCCGAGGCGCAAGAGGCCTGGATCCGGAATGAATCGCTCATCAAGCGCCTCGCCCGGATCGAAAGCCTGACCGCCGCCGCCAGCGCCCCCAAAGGCGCAATCACCATCGCAGCCGAAGGCGCCAGCTTCGCAATCCCGCTGGAAGGCATCATCGACATCGCCGCCGAAAAAGCTCGCCTGTCGAAGACGCTCGAAAAGCTGGAAAAAGAGATCGCGGGCCTCACCACCCGCCTCTCGAACCCCAAGTTCATCGAAAGCGCCAAGGAAGAGGTCGTGGACGAAGCCCGCGCCAATCTCGAGGCCCGCACCGAGGAAGCCGACAAGATCCGCGCCGCCGTAACCCGGCTCGCCGAAATCGCCTGACAGCGCCGGGGGCTGTCTGCCCCCGCGCCTCCCTGCGGGAGGCTCCCCCGAGGATATTTTCACAACGGGAAGAGGGGAACGCGCCGCGCCCTTCTTCCATTTTCTGTCTGAAAATATCCGCGGGGTGAATTGGCCGCAGGCCAAGAGGGGGCGGCGAGCCCCCTTTTTCTTTGCCGCTTGATGGACTTGCGAATTGGGCCGTTTCGCTGTCAGATCACGGTATGACAGAGACACCGCAATACACGCCGCTGATCCGTTCCCTGCCCGCCTCGGTGCCCTTTGTCGGGCCAGAAACCCAGGAGCGCAGTCGTGGCGCGCCGTTTACCGCGCGGTTGGGGGCGAATGAGAGCCTCTTTGGCCCTTCGCCCCGGGCCATTGCCGCGATGGAGGCGGCGGCAAGGTCAGTCTGGATGTATGGCGACCCGGAGGTGCATGAGCTGCGTGCCGCATTGGCGGCGCATCATGGGGTGAGCCCTGACCACATCGTGGTGGGCGAAGGAATTGACGGGTTGCTCGGTTATCTCGTGCGCCTGATGATTATTCCGGGCGATGTGGTGGTGACGTCGGATGGCGCTTACCCGACCTTCAACTTCCACGTCACCGGCCATGGCGGAGTGTTGCACAAGGTGCCCTATCGCGGCGATCACGAAGACCCCGAGGCGCTGTTGGCCACGGCCGCTGGAGTGCGGCCCAAGCTGCTCTATATCGCCAATCCGGACAATCCGATGGGGTCGCACCATCCGGGCGCGACGATCGCTGCTATGCTCGACCGCCTGCCCCAGGGCACGCTTCTGGTGCTGGATGAGGCCTATGTCGATCTTGCGCCGCCCGGTACCGCGGCTGACATCGCGGCCGATGATCCGCGGGTGATCCGGCTGCGGACCTTTTCCAAGGGCTATGGTCTTGCGGGACTGCGGGTGGGTTATGCCATTGCCGCCCCTGGTCTGATTTCGGCCTTCAACAAGGTGCGCAACCATTTCGGTGTCGGGCGAATAGCCCAGGCCGGGGCGCTTGCGGCGCTACAGGATCAGGCCTGGCTGGATCAGGTTCGGGCCGAGGTCACCACCGCGCGGACGCACCTTGCGGCGATTGCGGTGGCGAACGGGCTTCGCCCCCTGCCCTCGGCCACGAATTTTGTCACCATGGACTGCGGGCGGGATGGCGATTTTGCCCGCGCGGTGCTGCGCGAGCTGGTCGCGCGGGGCATCTTTGTCCGCATGCCCTTTGTCGCGCCGCATGACCGCTGCATCCGGGTCAGCTGCGGGGATGCGGCGGCGCTGGGGGCTTTTGCCACAGCCCTGCCTCTGGCGCTGGCTGCGGCGCGGGGCTGATCATTCGGCCCGGAGGCTCGCCTTCGGCAGATCCTGATCCGAGGGTGCAGGCCCGAGGGCCGGGGCCACCCCTTCCCCCGCGCGGGCCGAGCCGAGGCCGGGAATTGCCGGGGCGGCCGCCGTCACGGGCGCGGTTTTCACGCGGCGAAAGACAAGCAGGTTTTGGAAGGTCGTAGACTTGCCGGTCAGGCCGCTGCGTTCCTCGCAGGGTAGCGTATCGGCGCGGAGGTATTCCCAGCCTTCGCGCGCGAGGTCATTCATCAGCTGCGTCAGCGCATGGGCAAAGCGGTCTTCGGTGCTTTTGAGCCCGCGGGCCTTTTCGCCACGGCGCGGGGCCGGAACCACCCGATATTCAAAATGCTGCATTGGTGCCTCTGCTGAAAATGCCCGCGGCCGACTGCGGCTGCGACCCGTCCTTCCGTCATAAAAAGCAACCCGCGGGCAAGCAACGCACGGCGGGACACGTCTGCGGCATCGCGCGCCACGGGAAGCGAAAGGCCGGCCCGCTGTCACGGTGGGCCGGCCCTGAAATCACAGACCCAGCTTCTGGGCCACCATCGCATTCACGACCGCCGGGTCCGCCTTGCCGCCGGTGGCCTTGAGGACCTGCCCGGTGAACCAGCCCGCGAGCTTCGCGTTGACCTTGGCCTTTTCCACCTGCGCGGGGTTGGCGGCGATCAGATCATCCAGCGCCTTTTCGATGGCGCCGGTGTCGGTTACCGCCTTCATGCCGCGGGCGGCGGCCACTTCGGCCGGATCACCGCCTTCGGTCCAGAGGATCTCGAACAGCTCTTTCGCCATCTTGCCGGTGATCTCGCCCTTGGCGAGCAGGTCGAGCATGCCGCCCAGCTGCGCCGCGGAAACGGGGCTCTCTGCAATGGCATGACCTTCCTTGTTGAGGCGGCCAAAGAGTTCGTTGATCACCCAGTTCGCGGCAATCTTGCCATCACGGCCACGGGCCACCTCTTCGAAGAAGGCGGCCGAATCAAGCTCGGCGGTCAGGACATTCGCGTCGTAATCGGTCAGACCGAAATCCGACATGAAGCGCGCCTTCTTGGCGTCGGGCAGTTCCGGCATCCGGGCGGCAATGTCATCGACCCAGGCCTGATCTATTTCCAGCGGCAGCAGATCGGGGCACGGGAAGTAGCGGTAATCGTGCGCCTCTTCCTTGCTCCGCATCGAGCGGGTTTCGTTCTTGTCCGGATCGTAGAGGCGGGTTTCCTGCACGACCTCGCCGCCGTCCTCCAGAATGGCGATCTGGCGGCGGGCCTCATAGTCGATGGCCATCTGGATGAAGCGCATGGAGTTCATGTTCTTCAGCTCACACCGCGTGCCGAGATGCGCGAAATCCTGCGTTTCCTGATACTTCTCATACTGGCCGGGGCGACAGACCGAGACGTTCACATCGGCCCGCAGGTTGCCGTTCTGCATGTTGCCATCGCAGGTGCCGAGATAGCGCAGGATCTGGCGCAGCTTGGCAACATAGGCCGCCGCCTCTTCCGGGCCGCGGATGTCGGGGCGGCTGACGATCTCCATCAGCGCCACGCCCGTGCGGTTGAAATCGACGAAGGACATGTTGGGGTCCATGTCATGGATCGACTTGCCCGCGTCCTGTTCCAGGTGGATGCGTTCGATCCGCACATGGCGCGCGATGCCCGGCCCCATTTCCACGATCACCTCGCCCTCGCCCACGATGGGGTGATAGAGCTGGCTGATCTGATAGCCCTGCGGCAGGTCGGGGTAGAAATAATTCTTGCGGTCAAAGGCCGAACGCAGGTTGATCTGCGCCTTCAGCCCAAGGCCCGACCGGACCGCCTGTTCCACGCAATATTCGTTGATCACCGGCAGCATGCCCGGCATGGCGCAATCGACGAAGCTCACGTTGGAATTCGGCTCGGCGCCGACCTGGGTCGAGGCCCCCGAAAACAGCTTGGCATTCGAGGAAACCTGGGCATGGATCTCCATGCCGATCACCAGTTCCCAGTCATGTTTTGCCCCGGCAATCACCTTGGGCTTGGGCGCTTCATAGGTCAGGTCGAGCATCGGTTTCCCCTCGCTTTCTTGGCCCCTTCATAGGCATGGCGGGCCTGCCCGGCAAGGCGGGACGGGCGGATTTTCGCGCATCCGGAATCGCCAAGCTGGACTCGGGGGGCGGTCTTTGGGCAAAAAACGGCGTCGCGCATCGGACGCGTCGCCACTGCGGGAGCTGCAATGCAGGTCAAATTCGGGATCATCGGGGCCATGGCTGCCCTTGCCTTGGCTGGATGCACCACCGAAACTGCCGACCTCGTCGGCCGTGCGACCACACCGCCCCCGATGCGCTGGGACAATCATCCCGAAGCGCCGGAATGGACCGTCAATACCCTCATGGCTGTCGCCCAACGGGATGATGCCCTGGCCGACCGCGTGCCCGCCGATATCGGCGAATGGTGCCCGGGTTATGCCGATGCCTCGGTCACTGATCGGCGGGCCTTCTGGGCCGGGCTGATCTCGGCCGTTGGCAAATACGAAAGCAGCTACAACGAAAAGGCCGCCGGTGGGGGCGGGCGCTATATCGGGATCATGCAGATCTCGCCGCGCTCGGCCGCGAATTACGGCTGCGATGCGACTTCGGCCTCGGCGCTGAAGGACGGGTCGGCGAATCTGGCCTGCGCCGTGGAAATGGTTGCCCACCACGTCGAACGCGACGGGCTGGCCGTGGGCAATGGCAATCAGGGGATCGGGCGCGACTGGATGCCCTTCCGCAAGGCCCAGACCCGGGCCGAGATGCAAAGCTGGGTCCGCCAGCAAAGCTACTGCAAATAAGCAGAACTCCGAACAGACGGATGCGGCAGCAAGGGGGCTTTCGCCCCCTTTGTCATATCCGCCTCAGCCCAGCATCCGCGCGGTCATTTCCGACAGATCGCGGCTGAGGCCCGGAGTCGCGGCCATGCGCGACAGCTCGGCCCGGATCAGGGCCTGCCGCCCGGCATCATAGCGGCGCCAGGTTTCAAACGCGGTAGACATGCGCGCCGCCGTCTGCGGATTGCGCCCGTCCAGCCGCAAAAGCCAATCGGCCAAAAGCCGATAAGCCGCGCCATCCGCATGGTGGAAGCCCGCATGGTTTGCCGAGACGGCGCCAAAGACCGCACGGAAGCGGTTGGGGTTGTCCATGTTGAAATCGGCCCGCGCCGTCAGCTGTTCGACGGTTGCCGCCAGTTCGGCGGGCGGGGCATGGACGACCTGCACCATGAACCACTTGTCCATGACCAGCCGGTCAGCCTTCCATTCCGCCTCGAAGGCCGCCAGCGCCTCGGCCCCGGCGCCGATGTCAATCAGCGCCACCAGCGCCGCCAGACGGTCGGTCATGTTCGTGGCCGCGGCAAAGGCCGCACGGGCGGCTTCACCCCCGTCCAGCCGGGTTTGCAGCGCAAGGCAGGCATTGGCCAGCGCCCGCCGCCCGGCAGGCCCCGCCTCGGCCGAGAACGGCCCTGAGACGGTCATCGCCGCGCGCAGGGCGGCCAGCTCTGCCCCCAAAGCCGCCGCCAGCGCATCGCCCATGCGCCGCCGAGCGGCATGGATCGCCGCCGGATCGGGCACATGGCCCGCCGCCGCCAGCGTCGCCGCCAGATCATCCTCGGAGGGCAGCCGCAGCGCCAGCGCGCGGAAGGCGGGGTCGAGCGTGTCATCCGTCGCCAGTCGCGCCACCCCATCCAGCCAGGGGCGCGACACCGCGGCCCCGGTCACAACCATTTCGGCCAGCACCTCTTTGGCAAGGCTCCGCCCGGCTTCCCAGCGGTTGAAGGGGTCGGTGTCATGGGCCAGCAGGAAGGCGCGCGTCTCGGGGCTGACCGGATGGTCCAGCACGACCGGCGCCGAAAACCCGCGCAGGACCGAGGCGACCGGCCGCGCCCCCAAACCTTCAAAGCGGAAGCTCTGCTCCGCCTCGGTCAGCTCCAGGATGGTGGTCCCCAGCACCTCATCGCCATTGGGGTTCAGCAGGCCCACCGCCACCGGAATCACCTTGGCCCCCTTGTCCGGCTGTCCGGGCGTCGGCGGATTGTCCTGACGCAGAGTCAGGGTGAAGGTGCCGCCTGCCAGATCGGGCTGCCAGTCTTCCGCCACCTGCACGCGCGGGGTGCCCGCCTCGAAATACCAGCGGCTGAACTGCGTCAGGTCGCGCCCCGTCGCGTCCTGGAACACCGCCAGCCAATCCTCGATTGTCGCCGCCTGCCCGTCATGCCGGTCGAAATAGAGATCCAGCGCCCGGCGATAGCCATCCTCCCCCACGAGTCGTTTCAGCATGCCGATGATCTCGGCCCCTTTTTCATAGACCGTGGCGGTATAGAAATTGTTGATCTCGACAAAGCTGTCGGGTCGCACCGGATGGGCCAGCGGCCCCTGATCCTCACGGAACTGCCGCGCGCGCAGGGCCAGCACATCCTCGATCCGCTTCACCGCATGGCCGCGCAGATCGCCCGAGAACTGCTGATCCCGGAACACGGTCAGCCCCTCTTTCAGGCAAAGCTGGAACCAGTCGCGGCAGGTGATGCGATTGCCTGTCCAGTTATGGAAATATTCATGCGCGACGATGCTTTCGATCCGGGCGAATTCATCATCCGTCATGGTTTCCGGCGTTGCCAGCACGCATTTCGAATTGAAGATGTTCAGCCCCTTGTTCTCCATCGCGCCCATGTTGAAATCATCGACGGCGACGATGTTGAAGACATCAAGGTCATATTCGCGGCCATAGACCTCTTCGTCCCAGCGCATGGAGCGTTTGAGGCTCTCCATGCCCCAAGCACAGCGGTCCTCATCCCCCGGCCGCACCCAGATGTTCAGCGCGACCTGGCGCCCTGACCGCGTGGTAATCTGATCTGAATGGGCGATCAGATGCCCCGCCACCAGCGCGAACAGATAGGCCGGCTTCGGCCAAGGATCATCCCATTCGGCCCAGCCCGGCCCCGCGCCCAGCGGATTGCCATTGGACAGCAGCACCGGCAAATCGCCCTCGATCCGCACGCGGAAACGGGCCATCACATCGGGGCGATCGGGGTAATAGGTGATCTTGCGGAACCCCTCGGCCTCGCATTGCGTGCAATACATGCCGTTTGACATGTAAAGCCCCTCCAGCGCGGTATTGCGGGCGGGCGCGATCTCGACCTCGGTTTCCAGCACGAAGGGCCCCTCGGGCAGATCGGCGGCGGCAATCGTCAGGCCGCGCGCATCGGGCGTGGCCGCAATCGCACGCCCGCCGATGGTCACCGACAAAAGCCGCAGCTCCTCCCCATCCAAGCGCAGGTCATTGACGCCGGGCCGCGCCGGATTGGCATGCAAATGCAGCCGCGCCATGACCCGTGTGGCCTCGGGCTGCAGGCGGAAGGTCAGCTCGACCTGATCCACGCAATAGGGAAAGGGCTGATAGTCCTTAAGGTAAACAGCAGTATCGGCCATGGCGGGTCTCCTTTGCGGGCCACGCTAACGCATGGCGCCGCAGGTGCAACCGCCCTTCGGCCGCGGGGTTCAGCAGATGCGCGGCAGCTGTTCCCCCACCAGCATGTCCACGATCCGCGTGCCACCAAAGGGTGTCCGCATGACCACCATCCCCGGATGATCGGCCACCGCGCGGCCAATGACACAGGCCCCCGCACCCTCCGGGTGGGCGCGCATGGCCGCCAGCACCGCCTCGGCCGCGGCCTCCGGCACAAAGACGACCAGCCGCCCCTCATTGGCCAGATAGAGGGGATCGAGGCCCAGAATCTCGCAAACCCCGCGCACCTCGGCCCGCAGCGGCAAGACGTCTTCCTCCAGCACGACTCCGACCCCGGCAGCCGCGGCAAGCTCATTCAGCGCCGAAGCCAGCCCCCCGCGTGTCGCATCCCGTGCGGCGCGCAGATCAGGACAGGCCGCCAAAACCCCCTGCATCAGATGACCCAGGGCGGCACAGTCGCTCTCAATCGCGGTGCTCAGCGCCATATCCCCGCGCGCGGCCAGGATCGTCGCGCCATGGTCGCCCAGCACCCCGTTCACGATGGCCACATCGCCGGGCCGGATCGCCTCGGCCCGCAGATCAAGGCCCGGCGCGATCACCCCTACCCCGGTCGTGGTGACAAAGACGCCGTCGCCCTTGCCCCGCTCGACCACCTTGGTATCGCCGGTGACAATCCGCACACCCGCAGCCTCGGCCTCGCGTTGCATGCTGGCGGCGATGCGGCGCAAAAGCGCAATCTCGGTCCCTTCCTCGATGATGAAGGCCGCCGCAAGCCAAAGCGGCCGCGCGCCCCCGACCGCAAGGTCATTCACCGTGCCGCAGACCGCGATCTTGCCGATGTCGCCGCCCGGAAACTCCATCGGGGCCACAACGAAACTGTCGGTCGTCAGCGCAAGCCGCGCGCCCGGCACCTGCAGCGCCTCGGTCATCAGGCGGGCCTGATCCTCCATCCCGGGCGGCTGGAACACCGCCGCAAAGACTTCGGCAATCAAATCCCGCATGGCCTTGCCGCCGCCGCCATGTGCCATGGTGACCCGATCTTCACGCAGCGCCATCGGCCTCTCCTTCATCTTGGTAAAAATATCCCGGGGGGACGCCCCGCAGGGGCGATGGGGGGCAGAGCCCCCCTTGCGCGTCAGCGCAAAGCCTTCATGCCGCGTCAGCGCGCCGCCACGCCCCGCGCCCCGCCGTATTGCCAATAGGCCGCACAGGCCCCCTCCGAACTGACCATCAGCGCCCCGAGCGGCATGTCCGGCGTGCAGCCCTTGCCGAATTGCGGGCAGGCGGTGGGTTTCATGCGCCCCGTCATTACCGCCCCGCAGGCGCAACCCTCGGCCTCTGGCACCACGGTGCGGCCCTGTGCCGCCCCATATCCGATGCCGAATTTCGCCTCGGCGTCAAAGGCGCGATAGGCGTCGCGGATGCGCAGGCCGCTGGCGTCGATCTCCCCCAGCCCGCGCCATTCAAAGCTGGGCCTGCGTTCATAGACATCGGCAATCGCGGCCAGGCTGACGGGGTTGCCATGTTCGGGCACCACGCGGGCATATTGGTTTTCCACCTCGGCGCGGCCCGCTTCGATCTGGCGCAGCACCATGAGAACGGATTGCAGCAGGTCCGTCGGCTCGAACCCTGCCACAACGATGGGTTTGCCATAGTCGCGCGCAATGAAGTCATAGGGGTGTGTTCCGATGACCATGCTCACATGCCCCGGCCCGACAAAGCCGTCCAGCACCATGTCGGGGTCATCGAGCAGCGCCTTGATCGGTTCCGGCACGGTGATATGGTTGCAGAAAACACTGAAATTCCCCAAGCCCTCGCGCGCGGCGGCCTGAATCGACAGGGCGGTCGATGGCGTCGTGGTTTCGAACCCGAGGCCAAAGAACACCACTTCGCGCGCGGGGTTGCGGCGGGCGATTTCTAGCGCGTCGAGCGGGCTATAGACCATGCGGATATCCGCCCCCGCAGCCTTGGCCTGCAACAGGCTCTTGCGGTGGCCCGGCACGCGCATGGCATCGCCGAAGGTGCAGAAGATCACCTCGGGGCGTTCGGCCAGTTCGACACATTCGTCCACCCGCGCCATGGGCAGCACGCAGACCGGGCAGCCCGGCCCGTGGATGAATTCGATCCCCGGATGGGTCAGACGGTCCAGCCCGTAGCGAAAGATCGCATGGGTATGGCCGCCGCAGATCTCCATGATATGCACAGGCTTGTCGCGGGTGGCGCCGATCCGGTCACAGGTGGCGGCGATTTCGGCCAGCAGGGCGCGGGCGGCCTTGGGGTCGCGGAATTCGGATGCGTATTTCATGATGCCAATGCCCTTTCCCCTTCGCGCATCTGCTCCAGCGTTTCCTGCGCCTCGCCCAGATCGCGCAGCGCCTCAAGCGTGCGGGCGGCCTCGTCGGCGTCGATCAACGCCATGGCAAAGCCCACATGGATCAGCGCCCATTGCCCGATCAGCGCCTCGGGCGCGCCGGTCAGCACGCAGGCCACATTCACCTCGCGCCGCACGCCCGACACATCGGCCATGGCCATCAGCCGCGCCGCATCGGTGATCTCGACAATCTGTCCCGGAATTCCCAGACACATCTCAGTCTTCCTCCTCTTCCTCGGCCAGACTGCGCCCCGGCTGGGTGATGCCGTAGCGTTCCAGTTTCGCCCGCAATCCGACGCGGCTCAGCCCCAGCTCGGCGGCGGCGCGGCTTTTGTTCCAACGGTGGCGGGTCAGCGTTTCCCGCAAGATCCGCATCTCGATCAGTTCGACCCGGTCCTTCAGCGACCCCTCGCCCGTCAGCGCGGCATCGGCGCTGCGGTCGGCCCCGCTGTCCGAGGGTGGCGCCTGCAGGATATGGCGCGAAATCAGCTCGGCCCCCAGCAACGGCGCCTGCGCGAAGATGAGCATGCGCGTCACCTCATTCTCCAGCTCGCGCTGGTTGCCGGGCCAGTCGTAATTCTCCAGAAACTCCAGCGCCGCGGCATCAAGGCCGTGGACGGGCTTGCCATGGGCGCGGGCAGCCTCGAACAAGAAATGCTGGGCGAGGATGGCCACATCGCCGGGCCGCGCGCGCAGGGGCGGAAGCGCCAGCTCGGCCAGCGAGAGGCTGTAGTAAAGGTCGGCGCGGAACTGACCCTCGGCCACAAGGGCGCGCAGGTCGCGGTGCGACCCGGCAATCAGGCGCAGGTTGGTGGTGATGGTTTCCGCCCCGCCCACGGGCTGAAACGCCCCCTCCTCCATCAGCCGCGCCAGCGCCATCTGCAGCCGCGGGCTGAAGCCGTCGACACCATTGAGGAAGAGTGTCCCCCGGTCGGCCTTTTGCGCCAGCCCGATCTTGTTGTTGGCCAGCCCCGGCACCGCGCCACGGCGCGCGCCAAAAAGCTCCATCTCGATCAGCTCATCCGTCAGGCCCGAACAGTTCAGCTGATAAAAGGGCCGGTCCGAGCGCAGGCTGATATAATGCATCGCCCGCGCCAGGGCGGCCTTGCCGGTGCCGGTTTCCCCCACGAGAAGCACCGGCACATCAAAGCTTGCGAATTGGCGGGCCTGCGCGATGACCGCGTTCATCGGCGATTGCGGCGCGCGCAGCAGGGTTTCAAACCCCATCCCCTCGCGCAGCGCCTTGCGGCGCTTTTCCAGCTTCGATTCCGCGGTGGACCCCAGAAACCGCATCTCAAGCGCCATGCGCTCATTCTCGCGCGACAGCTGAAACAGCCGGGCGGCATTGCGGGCCGCCATCAGCAGCTGGTCGGGGTGCCAGGGTTTGGTCAGGAACTGGTAAATCCCGGCCTCATTGATCGCGGCAACCATATCGGCGGGGTCGGTATAGCCCGTGATGATGATCCGCACCGTTTCAGGCCAGCGTTCGCGCACCTCGGCCAGAAAATCGACACCCGTCCGCCCCGGCATCCGCTGATCGCAAAAGATGACCTGAACCCATTCCTCTTCCAGCAGGCGCTGCGCCTCGGCGGCGTCGGCGGCGGTGAGGATGTCGAAATCATCCTCAAGCGCCATCTTCATGGCGGCCAGCGAATGGGGTTCATCATCCACCAGCAGAATGGCGGGACGGGGCGAAGCCATTATTGCGCCGCCTCGACGCGGGCCTTGGCCGCCAGCCCCCGGCGCAACCACGCGAGCCAAAGGTCCATCCCCTCGCCCGTGCGGGCCGAGACGCGGAGGATCTCGATCTCGGGGTTCACGCGGCGCAGGTTCGCCTCATAGGCCTCCAGATCGGCATCACAGGCGGCGGCCAGATCGACCTTGTTGATCAGCGCCAGCCGCGCGGCGGTGAACATGTCGGGGTATTTCAGGGGTTTGTCCTCGCCCTCGGTCACCGAGAGGATGGCGACCTTGGCATCTTCGCCCAGATCGAAGGCGGCGGGGCAGACAAGGTTCCCCACGTTTTCGATGAAGAGCAGGCTTTCCGGCCGCGGGCGCAGATGGTCCATGGCATGGCCCACCATATGGGCATCCAGATGACAGCCCTTGCCGGTGTTCACCTGCACCGCCGGGGCGCCGGTCGCGCGGATACGGTCGGCATCGTTGCTGGTCTGCTGGTCGCCCTCGATCACCGCAAGGGGGGCGTCATGCAGCAGGGTGATCGTCTTGCACAAAAGCGTGGTCTTGCCCGAGCCGGGCGAGGACACAAGGTTCACCGCAAAAACCCCAAGCGCATCCAGCACCCGCCGGTTCGAGGCGGCATAGCCATCGTTCTTGGCGAGGATCGAAGTTTCGACAGCGATCAGCCGATCCTGCGACATGCCCGGAACCGAGGTGCCGGCCAGCCCCATGCCATAGTGCAGATCGCCCTGCGCGCCATGGTGATGGTGGTCGTGATGGTCGTGCGCATGGTGGTCATGGTCGTGGTGGTGATGCCCGCAGCCGCAAGCCCCGTGGTCATGGTCATGGCTGTGGTCATGCCCGTGCCCGTGGCTGTGGTCGTGGGGGTGGTCATGGTGATGGTGCCCATCGTGTTGATGGGCGTGGGGGTCCTGCCCCTCAAGCCGCGCCGTTCCGCATCCGCATACCGTGCACATCACAGCACCTCCATATCCTTGATCCGCATCTCATCGCCGCCCTGTGGCAGCAGCTTTCCCCCACCGCATCGCGGGCAGGGGTCCAATCGGTCGGCCAGCTCCACCACCTCGGCGCAGTCATAGCACAGCGCCTGTCCGGGCAGGTCGATCATCTCCAGCGCCGCGCCCTCGGCCGGGCTGCCGCGCATCACCACATCGAAGGCAAAGGCCAGTGCGGGCTTTTCCACCCCGGCAAAGCGCCCGATTTCCAGCCTGAGCCGCGTCACGCGGGCAAAACCGTGGCGGCGGGCCTGATCTTCGACAATGCCGCGGATTCCCTCGGCCAAAGACATCTCATGCATCGCCGCCCTCCCTGATTTGTACGGCCATGCAGGGATCGAACAGATCCACCAGCAGCGGCGCCAGCGCCCGTTTGGCCGCGGGTAGCCGCGCCAGCGCCGCGCCAAGCGCCAGCGGCAGCATGTCATCAGTGGGGGTGCGCCGGTCAACCCCCAGCACCCGCCCGCCCAACACCCGGACCGAGACGCGGAACATCCCGCGCGACGCCGGCGCCACCGCCCGACCCGGCGCAATACGGCGCGGCTGCGGCAGGGTATCGTCAAGACAGGCCGCCACATCCAGCACCCGCCCCATCGCGCGCCACAGCGGCCCGCGCCCGCCGCGCACCGCAAGACGCTGCAGGATCGGGTGATCCGCATGCCGCGCGGCGAGGCTGTTTTCACAGGGGCCCTCCCCCTCGGGCGACCAGAGCGGCAGGTCCGGCCCCACCCCTTCGCCGGGGGCAAAGCCTTCGGCCAGCGCGGCGATCACCGGGGCCACGCCCTCACCCCGCGCCAGCCAATCGTCCAACACCACGGGCCGCGCCGATCCAAAGACCGAGCGTTCCACGACCGCCGCATCCTGATCCCAGCCCGGCGGCAGGGCGCGGGGCGGCAAACCCAGATGGCGGGGCCAGTTGACCAGCAGCCGGAACAGATGGTCGCGCAGCACATCGCGGCGCAGCGCCGCCATGGCCCCTGCATCGGCGGGCAGATCCAGCGCCAAGCGCAGCGCCAGCGCCTGACTGGCCGCACAGAGGTTAAACAGGCGCGGCAGCAGCTCCACCACCTCCTCGGGCGTCTTGCCGCGCACCAGGGGAGCGAGCGGCAAAGCGCGCGGCGGCACCAGCCGGGGGACCAGATCGCCCCCCGCCTCGGTCAGTGTGATCTGCAGCGCGCCCTGCATGGCCTAGTCCTCTGCCGGGTCCGCCGCCAGACCGGCGGTGATCAGGCGACGGCGCGTGGGCGCGGGATCGGCCTCGGGCTCGGGCGGGGGTGCCAGCTCGGCCTCGCGCGCCGCGCGGATTTCGGCGGCGCGGTCGGTTTCGGCCCGGTTTTCCGCATCAAACAGCGCAGCCATGACCGCGCGCGCCACCTCGACCGCCTGCATCTGGCTGTTGAAATCCTCCATCGGCGAAAACAGCGAACAGGCCTTGTAGCCACCCACCTGTTCGCGCCGATTGTGCAGGAATTCATAATCGCCCGAGGGGAAGGCGATCACCTCTTTTTCGCCGGGCTTCAGCGCTTGCCAATCGTCATCCGGGCCGGGCAGCAAGATCAGGTTCATGAACCAGGGCGCAATCAGCACCCCCAGAACCGCATCGCCATGCGGCTGAAACCCCACCGCCTGCACATGCAGCGCCGCGTTGATGACAGGCATGTCCCGCATCTTGGCATGATAGATCTCGGTGAAATCGGCAACCAGCGCGCGGGTGCGGTCCTCAATCCAGTCGGACATCCGCGCGGCCGCGGACCCCGGATCGCGCAGCACCATGAACTGTTCATGCGCTCCACCACATTCCGGGCAGGTCCAGTCATCGGGCAGATCAAGGAAGGGGGTGCCGGGCAGATCAAGGAAGGGGGTGCCGGGCAGCACCTGCCGCGTGTCATCGCCCACAGCCGGGTCATAGACATGCCAGCAGATCTTGCATTCCATCACGGCGGCGGCGGAAATCTTGGCCCCCGCCCCCATGAAAGACCCCTCAAACCGCGGCGCCTCGGTCATCGGATCGCCTCCAGCACTTCGCGGATGCGTTCGCCGCTGTCGGACAGATCCTCGACCGCGGCCAGCGCGACCTCGGGCATGGTCGTCACCTCGAAGGTATCAAGGATCAGCGTATCCATCGAATTGTAGAACTGCACCCGCCAGACCGCCGCCAGCGCGGTAGCGGTGATGCGGCAATTGCCATAGCCGCGCGACAGCAGCGTCACGCCCCCGCGCCCCAGCGCAGCATCCAGCCAATCCAGATCCTCGGGCGTATGGGGCAGCAGGGTCAGGTTCACCACATGGGGTGACTGGCCGGGGCAAAAGCGGGCGGAATGGTCGATCAGCTCGGCCAGCAGCGCAGGCGCATTGACCACGCCCGCCGCCCGGGGCGCCAGCGTCAGCAGCGCGGGGCGCTCAGCCTCATGCGCGCGGGTGATGGCGGCCTGCGGGATGGGTGCAACCTCGATCCGCTGCACATCGGCGCCGCTGATCGTCCAGACCCCGGCAAAGACGCTTTCCTGCGCCGCTAGGGCGGGCTTGCCGCGCATCTTCACGCTCACCTCGCCCTGCCCCAGCGTTTCGGCCAGCAGCGCGCGGTTTGCGGCATCCAGCCCGGTCAGGTCAAAGACCTGCGCGGCCCCGCCTGCGGCGGCATCGTCACAGGCATCGGCCAAACGCGCGAGCAACGTCAGCGCCGGGGCGAGCGGGCCGGTATCCTCGACCTCGGGCAGATGGGTGGAATAGGTCCGCATCCCCGAAGGCAGCGGCATGTATTCCAGCGCCTCGCCTTCGTCGCCTTGCGATCCGGGGCCAAAGCCGATGGGGGGCAGGTGGAAATTCTGAACCATGGTCTCTCTCCGCTCAGGCCGATTGCAGGCCGAGGATGGTCTGGATGCGGGTCAGGTAATCGGCCCAGTCGCGGACCTTGGGGATGCCGCCCAGGCAGCGCCCCTCACGGTAGAAGATCAGGCTGGGGGTCTTTAGAACCCCGCTGCGTTCGCGCAGGTCAGCCTCGATGGCATCGCCCACCACGGCACAGTCAAAGGCGTGCTGAAACACCATCCGCAGTTCCGGAAGGATCACCGCGGCATCGTTGCTTTCCAGATTGCGGACCGGATCCCCCGGCACAAAAAGGCAATGCGTGCCGGGCGTGGCCAGATGTTCGGCCAGGGCCGCCTCGGTCTCCAGCCGGGGCCAGCCGAGTTCGGTCGTGAGACGGTCGATCAGGGGCGAGGTCATGGGGGTCTCCGGGTCAGGCGGTGGTGCGGCCCGCGTCCAGCGCGGCCTGAAGATGGGGGGGAAGCTGCGGGCTGCGGGTATCAAGATCGGCGAAGGCATCGCCCGCATCCCCCCCGGCCATGATCGCCCGCAGCCCATCAAGTGCAGCGGCAATGCGGGCGGCGGTTTCGGCGTCGATCACCTCGCGCGCAGCGCCAAGGAAGGTCAGCACCCAGTCACCGGGGCGCAAAGGCCCGGTCAGGCTGAGGTCGATCAGGGTTTCGGCCTGCCCGTCGGTCGCCCAACCGGCAATGCCATCGACCGACAGGATCTGCATGGGAACGCCAAGGCACATCACGACTGCTCCGGCAGAAAGCGCGGATCACCGATCCGGCAGGCGTCTTCGGCGGCGGGGCGACCGGATTCATAGGCATCGCGGCGGATCGACGGATCGGCCAGCAGACCATCATCCGCCCGCCCGTCACGGGGGGCAAAGCCCCACTGGGCCAGCCGGTCCAGCGCGATCTGCAGCGCGGGGTCGATCCGGGCGGCCACCTCGGGACGCAGGCCGCCGCCATAATCCTCCAGCTCGACCGGCTGGCAGCCGATCAGCAGCATCTGTTCGGGGCAATAGCCCATCAGTTGCGCCGTCGCGATGACATCCTGAAACCCGGTCTGGTGCAGGCTCATCTTCTTGGCGCCCATGAAGGCCGGCACCTCATCATTTTCAACGATCTTCAGCGTGCCGGGGGGCAGACCGTAATCCACCGCGTCAAAGACGATCAGCGCGTCAGCCTCCTCCAGGAAGGGCAGCAGATAGAGCCCCTGCGTCCCGCCATCGAGCAGCGTCACCTCGGGCGCAAAGGCGTGGCGGTCGGCCAGCGCCTCGATACAGCGCACCCCGAAACCTTCGTCCGCCCAAAGCACATTTCCGATCCCGAGGATCAGGACAGAGGTGGGTTTCCCTGACGGGCTGGGGATGGGGCTGGACATGGGGCCTCCGCTGGCTCTGTCGGGCTGGTCGCGGCATTTCCGGCCGCTGCTGAAAGTGAGAGTAATGTTTTCAGCCCCACGGGGTAAGAAAATGCATACCGCGGGATGCAGGATTATTTCATTTTGAAATCAAATGCTTGACCAGAAAACGACTAGAGCAACCACCAAAGAAGTGAAAACCTTCCTTCCATTATTGTGCGAAACTGGGATCCAGCCTTCCACACAGGCGCCTGGCGATTCAGCAATCCCCCCGGTCCTGCTGAAAGCGCACGCAAAAAGAAAAGGGCGACCCGTCGCCGGATCGCCCCTTAGGTCACGTTTCTGGCGGATCACTCCACCCGGTCGTCCTTGAAGGTCCGGTGGCCCGAGATCATGGTCGAGACCATGCTCTGACGGCTCATGATGTCTTCGCGGATCGCGGCATAGATGTGGATGATCATGAAAACCACGATGGCCCACATCCCCAGATGGTGCAGCGTGTGCAGGCGCTGGCTGTTCTGCACCAGACCCAGCACCCAACCCATCGCGGTATCGGGCAGGCTGCCCTGCCCCACGCCTTCGGCATAAAGCGCCCAGCCGGTGATCATCATGAAGGTGATGCCCAGTGTCATGAAGAAGAACATGGCGATCTGTGCCAGCGGGTTGTGGCCCACATATTTCTTCGGCTCGGCCTCGAGGAAGAAATACCAGCGCAGCTCGAAGAACAGCTCGCTCCAGAACCGCTTGTTGAAGATCGGGATGTAGAACATCTGCCGGGCGTGGTGATTGCCCATGAAGGCCCAATAGACGCGCCCGAAGAAGGCCACCGTCAGCACCATGCCCGCCGCGAAATGCGCAAAGCGGATATAGCCGAAGATGAACTGGTCATAGGCCTCGGCGATCTGCATCGTGGGCAGCGGGCGGCCGATCAGGTAGCCCGTGACGATCAGGATCGTGATCGCCAGCGCGTTGATCCAGTGCCAGAGCCGCACCGGCGCCTCATAGACATAGACCGAGGTGCGGCGACGGATGCTCTCGATATCGGCGGCCGTGGCGTCGCCGGTCAGACGCGCAGCCTCAAGCGGCAGCGGGGCATCAGGATTCGGGGTGTTGATGCGCGGAACCGTGTCGGTCATGGCATCACCCGGCCATCAGCAGCAGACCGCCAAGCGCGATGCCCGCACCCATGGCCCCCTGCACCAGATGCGCCGCCCGCCCCGTCGCGACCGACCGCGCAAGCGCGATCCCCGCCAGGTGCAGCGCCGCCGTGGCGATCAGAAACCCGGCAAGGTAGGACGCGACGTGGCCGGTCGCCTCGGCCGCATGGGCGTGGCCATGGGCAAGCGCGAAGCCAGCGATCGCCACAAGCGATGCGCCGGTCAGCGCAGGCGCCTGCCCCCGACGCGACAAAAGCGTCAGTGCCCCGAAAACCACAACCGAAAGGGTGATCCAGCCCTCGACCAGCGGCAGGCCGATGCCCGACCACGCCATCCCGGCCCCGGTGGCCATGGCCGCAAGGAACATCGCGCCCCCGGCCCAGACGTGCCGCGGCAGCACGAACCCGGACCAGAGCCCCACCGCCAGTATGGCCAGCAGGTGATCCATCCCCAGCATCGGATGGGCAAGCCCGTTCAGCAGCCCCTCGGCCCCACCATGCCCGGTATGGGCCAAGGCGGGCGCGGCGATCAGGCTGGCTGTCGCGGCGACAAATGCAAGTTTCTTCATCTGGGCCTCCTCAGCGGACCTTGACGGTGGTCAGTTCCTGACCATCGGGCGACATGACATGGGTAGAGCAGGCAAGGCAGGGGTCGAAGCTGTGCAGCGTCCGCAGGATCTCGACCGGCTCGTCGGGGCGTTCCATCTTGGTGTCCAGAAGGCTTGCCTCAAAGGCACCGATATTGCCCTGACTGTCGCGCGGGCTGCCGTTCCAGGTGGTCGGCACAACACATTGATAGTTTTCGATGCGCCCGTCGCGGATGCGGATCCAGTGGCCCAGCGCGCCCCGCGGCGCCTCGGTCATGCCGACGCCCTTGGCCTCTTTCGGCCAGGTCTTCGGGTCCCATTTTTCGACATTCGCGGTGGTGCTGTCGCCGTTCTTGATGTTCGTCACCAGCTTGTCGAAGAAATACTTCTGCAGACGGCCGCAGTATTCGCTTTCCAGCGCCCGCGCCGCGGTGCGGCCCAGGGTCGAGAACAGCGCATTGACCGGCAGGTCCATCGTCCGCAGCAGGCCGTCGACCTGGTTCTTGATATCCTCATGCCCCTTGGCATAGCCGACGATGTAGCGGGCCAGCGGCCCCACCTCCATCGCATGCCCGCGCCAGCGGGGCGCCTTGATCCAGCTGTATTTCGCCGCCTCGTCAAGGTTTTCGATATTGGTGCGCGTGCCCTTGGTATTGGCGCCCAGCTCGAACTTCGGTTCGGTCACGCCATCCCAGGGGTGCAGACCCTTGCCGGGTTCGCCGTATTGATACCAGCTGTGATCGACGAATTCCTGCACCTGTTCGGGGTCGCGCGGATCGACGTCATGCACCTCGTTCAGGTTGCCGTTGATGATGGCGCCGCGCGGCAGATGCAGCTGCGAGGCATCGAAGTTGTTGGGATGTTCTGGGATGTCGCCATAGGCCATGACCGCCTTGGACGAGAGCCCGCCACCATACATCCAGTTCTTGTAGAAGCCGCCGATCGCCACCACGTCGGGCAGATAGACGTTCTTGTTGAATTCGATGCAGCGGTCGATGATCGAGCTGACGAGGTTCAGCCGCTCCATATTGATCGCGCCGACCGCGCCCACGCCATCGACATTGATCGGGCACGGCACGCCCCCCACCAGCCAGTTCGGATGCGGGTTCTTGCCGCCGAAGATGGTATGGACCTTCACCACCTCTTTCTGCAGGTCCAGCGCCTCAAGATAATGGGTCGTGGCCATCAGATCGGCCTCGGGCGGCAGCAGATAGGCGGGGTTGTCCCAGTAGCCGTTCTTGAACAGGCCCAACTGCCCGCTTTCGACAAACTTCTTGAGACGGTTCTGCACATCGCGGAAATAGCCCGGACTCGACAGCGGGTGGCTGGGGCTGACGGCCTGTTGTAATTCCGAGGTGGCCTTGGGGTCCGCCCGCAGCGCATTGACCGGGTTCACCCAATCCAGCGCATGCAGGTGGTAGAAGTGGACGATATGGTCATGGATCTGCAGATTCAGCTGCATGATGTTGCGGATCGAATTGGCATTGTCGGGGATGGTGATCCCCAGCGCATCCTCGACCGCCCGCACCGAGGTGAGCGCATGCGTCCCCGTGCAAACCCCGCAGATCCGTTCGGTGAAGGCCCAGGCATCGCGCGGATCGCGGCCCTTGAGGATCACCTCAAGCCCGCGCCACATGGTGCCTGTGGAGACGGCGTTACGGATGATTCCCTGATCATCCACGTTCACCTCGCAGCGCATATGCCCTTCGATCCGCGTGACCGGATCGACGACGATCCGGCGCCCTGAATTGTCCAGGTTGAAGCCATTCGGCGTGGATACGGTCATGTTCAGCCCTCAACCTTGTCTTGCGTCTTTTTCTGTGCGCGCTTCAGCGCCGAAACGGCCGCGTGAACGGCCACCGCGCCACCCACGACCCCCGCCGCCGCCATGCCGACCTTGTCGGCATTGGCCTCGACCCCGAACTGCTTGATGTTGGTCAGCCGGTCGTAGAACGACCCCTGATCCCAGAACCCGTCCTCGGAACAGCCGATGCAGCCATGGCCGGACTGGATGGGGAAGCTCACCCCTTCGTTCCAGCGCACGGTGGAACAGGCGTTGTAGGTGGTCGGGCCCTTGCAGCCCATCTTATAAAGGCAATAGCCCTTCTTGGCGTATTCGTCGTCCCAGGCCTCGACGAACTGGCCCGCGTCGAAATGCGGACGGCGATAGCATTTGTCGTGGATGCGCTGGCTGTAGAACATCGCCGGGCGGCCCTGACGGTCCAGCTCGGGCAGGCGGTCGAAGGTCAGCATATAGGTGATGACGCCGGTCATCACCTCGGCGATGGGCGGGCAGCCCGGCACCTTGATGATGGGCTTGTCAAGGATGACCTTGTGAACCGGGGTCGCGCGCGTCGGGTTCGGGCTGGCCGCCTGCACGCAGCCGTAAGAGGCGCAGGCCCCCCAGCTGATGATGGCCTTGGCCCCTTCCGCAGCATGTTTCAGCTTTTCGACAAAGGGCTTGCCGCCGGTGATGCAGAACATCCCGTCTTCGTTCAAGGGCGGGTTCCCCTCCACCGCGAGGATATAGTTCCCGTGGTATTTCTGGATCGTCTCTTCAAAGGCCGCCTCGGCGGCATGGCCTGCCGCGGCCATCAGCGTGTCGTCGTAATCAAGGCTGATCATCGACAGCACCACATCCTTGGCCAGCGGGTGCGCCGACCGGATGAAGCTTTCCGAACAACAGGTGCATTCCAGACCATGCACCCAGATCACGGGGGTGCGGGGCTTCGTCTCCATCGCATGGGCGATCTTGGGCACGAAGCTGGGGCCAAGCCCAAGCGCCGCCGCCGTGAGCGAGCAGTATTTCATGAAACTGCGCCGCGTGATGCCCTGGCGGCGCATCACATCATAGAACGTCTCGATCTGGGCCAATGCCGTCCCTCCCTCGTCTGGCTTGCGCCCCAAGGGGGGCGTCGCGCGTGGTATTCCGAGGTATGCAGCCCCGGCAGGGGGGCGCGCAAAGAAAAGGCAGCTTTGCGGACAGAGGAGAATTTCGTCAGCGTTTCCGGGGCTTTGCGGAAGATGCTGCAAGGCGGCACTGCGGGCGCGGCGGAAAGCAGCCATGCAGGCGGAAGGCTGGGCTGGTCAGCCGCTTACCGCCAGCGCCACCAGCGCCTGCCCGAAGGCCAGCCCGCCGTCATTCGCAGGCACCTGCCGATGGACCAACACGGGCAGGTCGGACAACGCCTCTTGCAGCAATGCCATCAAGCCCGCGTTCTGCAGGCAGCCCCCCGACAGGGCCACCGCCCGCGCCTGCCCGGCCTCGACCAACGCGCGGGCCGCATCGGCAAAGGCCAGCGCCAGACCGGCCTGAAAGGCCCCCGCCATCTGCCCCACCGGGCGCCGCCCCAGATCAGCCGCCAGCGCGCGGAACATGGGCGCGGGGTCCAGCCCCGGCCCGAAGGGATAGGGCGCGGCGGGTTCGGCCACGGCCTCAAGCCGCATCGCTGCCTCGCCCTCATAGCTTTGCACCTGACAGAGGCCCAGCACCGCCGCCACCGCATCAAAGAGCCGCCCGGCAGAGGAGGACAGCGGCGCATTCACCCCCCGCGCGGCCATCTGGCGCAGCGTGGCCAGCGGTTGATCGGCAAAAAGCCGGTCGGCCAGATCGCCGCACCCCGCCTGATCCAGCCGGATGACGGCGTTGCGCCAAGGCTCGCGGCTGGCGCGGTCGCCACCGGGCAAGGCCGCGGGGGTCAGATGGGCCACCCGCGTGACAGCGTGGTAGTCGCCCAGCAGCAGCTCCCCGCCCCAGACCGTGCCGTCGGTGCCAAGTCCCAGCCCATCCAGCACGATCCCCGCAACTGGCCCGCCCCCCAGCGGCCACAGATTGTCGCCCAGACAGGCCGCCAGATGGGCGTGGTGATGCTGCACGCGGATCAGGGGCAAGCCGCGCCCCTCGGCATGGCGGGTCGCGCGGAATTCGGGGTGAAGATCGCAGGCCACGATCTGCGGTTGATGGTCGAAGAGCGCGGCATAATCACGGTCGGCCTTCTGAAACTCGGCCCAGGTCAGTGCCTCATCCAGATCACCCAGATGATGCGACAGCAGCGCCTGCCCCCGTTTGGTCAGGCAAATCGCGGCCTTCATCTGCCCGCCATAGGCCACCACCTGCCGGTCCGGGAACCCCTCAGGTAGGGGCAATGTTCCGGGCACAAGCCCCCGCGCACGACGCAGCACCATGGGCGGGTCGGCGCGTTCGACGGAATCGTCCAGCCGCCGCGCGATCTCGCGGTCATGCAGCAGGAAGGCATCGACAAAGGGGCCAAGCTTGTGGCGCGCCTCATCATTCCCCACCACTTGCGGCGCACCGGACAGATTGCCCGAGGTCATCACCAAGGGCCGGCCCACCGCCGCGCAAAGCAGATGGTGCAACGGCGTGTAGGGCAGCATGACCCCCAGTTCACGCATGCCGGGGGCGATCGCGTCAGGCAGGTCGCGCCCCGCCGCAGGCACCAGCACCACCGGCGCGGCCGGGTCGGTCAGGCGGCGCAGCGCCGCCACGGACAGGTCGCAATAGTCGCGCAACACCTCAAGCGGGGCCATCACCGCGAAGGGCTTGGCCGGGCGGCGCTTGCGCGCGCGCAACAGCGCCACCACCGCCGCATCAGTCGCGTCACAGGCCAGATGGAACCCGCCCAGCCCCTTGACCGCCAGCACCTGCCCCGCCTGCAAGCGCGCGGCAGCGGTGGCGATGGGGTCGCCCGGCAGCTCGGCCCCCGCGACCTCCAACCACAGGCGCGGGCCGCAGGTCGGGCAGGCAATCGGCTGGGCATGAAAGCGGCGGTCGCCAGGATCGGCATATTCCGCCGCGCAATCGGGGCAGAGCGGGAAACCCGCCATGGTCGTGCGCGCACGGTCATAGGGCAGCGCGTTCAGAATGGTGAAGCGCGGGCCGCAATGGGTGCAATTGGTGAAAGCATAGCCCTGCCTGCGGCCGGGGTTCCGGATTTCCTCGGCACAGGCCGGGCAGGTCGCGGCATCGGGGGTGACCCGCGTTTCGGCCCCCACCTGACCCGAGGCCGCGATGCGGAACCCCGCCCCTTCGGGCCTCGGGGCGGGCGTCACCTCCACCGCGTCGATGCGGGACAGGACCGGGGCCTCGGCCCGCAGGGCGGCCAGAAAGGCCTCGGGCGCGGCATCGCACAGGATAAGCACGCCTTCTGCATCATTGGCCACCTGCCCCGACAGGCCAAACCGTTGCGCCAGCTGCCAGACAAAGGGGCGAAAGCCCACCCCCTGCACCTGCCCCCGAACGCGGATCTGCCAGCCTGACCCCGCCATGGTCAATGCACCGTGCAGACCATGCAGGGATCAAAGCTGCGCACGATATGCTGGACGGCGATGGGCGTGTCCTCGCCCGGCCCGACGGGGGCGCCAACCAGCGCAGCCTCGACCGCGCCGGGGGTGCCTTCGGCATCACGCGGGCTGAAGTTCCAGGTCGTCGGCGCGATGATCTGGTAATTGGCGATCCGCCCCCGTTCAATCCGCAACCAATGGCCTAGGGCGCCGCGCGCGGCCTCGACCAGCCCCGCCCCTTCGCCCTCGCGCGTGGGTTCGGCCTGCAGCATGAACCGTTCGCGCGGGTCGATGGCCTGGGCCAGATCCTCCAGCAAAAGCTGGGTCAGCGCCATTTCCAGAAGCCGCCCGGCCACACGGCCCAGCACCCCCCCGCCCCCCGGCAGAGCCGCCAGCACCCGGGCCAGCGGATGCCCCGCCACCACCTGCCGCGGCAGGGCGCCCACCTCGAACACCTGGCCATCATAGCGGGGCGCCTTGCACCAGCTATAGGCGGCGTCGCGCATCTCCTCATCCGGGCGGGTTTCACCTTGGGCGGGGTGGGCCGCAGCACCCAGCATCCAGGCATGGGACAGGTCCTCGCGGATGCGGCCGGCATCGAACGGGGCCGCCCCACCCTGCCAAAGCCCCCCGGCCCAGGCCGGACCCTCCTCGAGCGGATAGGCCCCGAAAGACAGATAGCGCCCCTGCGACGGGCCAAGGCCCGCAAGGTTCAGATCCGCAGCGATCTCAAGAAACAGGCCCGCATCGCCCCGGTCCCAGCACATCAGGGCAGGCACATCCGCAAGCGCGGCGAAATCCTCGACCCGGGCACCCAGAACCACCTCTTCCAGATAGCGGCGAAAGGCCCGCAGGCTGACCAGAATACGAAGTCGGTCCCGCTCGGTCGGGGCCTTGGTCACGCCACCGGGCTGCACGGCCAGCGTATGCGGCCACTTGCCCGCCAGCAGCCCGACGATATGCAGGATCTGCGCCCGCGCGGAAACGGCGGCCCGCTGGGCGCCCCCCTCCATCGCGGTGAAGCGCTGCACGGCGCGCCCGTGCCAGCTGCGCCCCGCATAAACCGGCCGGGCGAAATCGGGCATGAAGAACAGGTTGAAATGGGTGATATGGTCGCAAAGATTTTCAACCGCATGGATCAGCGCGGCCACCCGCTGCCCCTGCGGGCTGGGCGCGACACCCCAAGCGGCCCCCAGCGCGCGGGCGGCAGCAATGCTCTGGCTGATCGAACAGATGCCGCAAATCCGGGGGGTCAGCGTCAGCGCATCGCGCGGGTCCTTGCCCAGCAGCATGGCCTCAAACCCCCGGAACAGCGGCGAATTCACCTGCGCCGCCGCCACCTGCCCCTCGGCCAGCGTCAGTCGGATTTCCAGATCGCCTTCCACCCGGTTGAAGGGGCCGACAAGAAGTTCGGTCATGCCTTGGGCTTTCTGAGCGTGGGGGGCACCTCGATGCGGTCGGCCACCGCATTGCGGGCGATGCGCGGCGGTGTCGCGGCCTTGGACAAGGAGGCCAGCGCCATGAACCAGGCCTTCGGCATGTCCGAGGGCAGGCCGACCGGAATACCCGCCACCTTGGGCGTTTCGGTGAAACTGTGGCGCGGCTCCTCAAACTCCGGGGCGGTGCAGGCGATGCAGGGATAGCCCGCGCGGGTGCAGGACCCCTCCCCGTTCCAAGGGCGGATGTTGCAATCGCCCACGGCCTGCGTGCCAACACAGCCCAGATGTTCCATCATGCAACCGATATCCGACAGCTGCCGGGCGCTGGCCTTGTATTCGTAAAATTCATTCTTGGGGCAGCCATGATGCACCAGATGGTCGGCGTAAAAGCGCGGGCGGCCGAGCGCGTCCAGATCCCCGGCCCCCATCCGCCCCGAGGCAAGAAGAAGCAATGTCTCCAAAACCCAGCCCGGATGCGTCGGACAGCCCGCGACATTGACCACCGGCAGACCGCCCTTGGCGATGAAATCGGCCTCCAGCGCGCCGCCGCGATGGCTGCCCTCATATTGCAGGCCCACCGCATCCGAGGGATTGCCCCCCGCCGTGGTCACGCCGCCATAGGCTGCGCAGGTCCCCACTGCCACCACATGCCGCGCCCGTGCGGCCAGACGGCGGGCCCAGTCGAGCATGGGAACCCCGGTTCCCGACAGCATGTGATAGCGCCCCGTCCCCCGCGGCCCCCGTGCGATGGCACCTTCAACGCAGAGCACATCGACCGGGCTGTGCCCCTCTGTCGCCGCCTGCAATAGGCGCCGCACCTCACCCCCGGTTTCAACCGAAAGTGCGGGATGCCAGACCATCTCGATCCCTGCTGCGGCCAGCGTGTCAAACACATCCGGGTTTTCCGCACAGAGGAGCGACATGGTGCAGCCCCCGCAGCCCGCCGATTGCAGCCAGATCACCCGCATCACTGCGCCCCCAGCGCAAGCGTCAGGCGGAAACAGGCGCCCCGATCCCCCGGCACCAGCCGCAGACTGCCGCCATGTTCCTGCGCGATCTTGTGGCTGATCGACAGGCCAAGGCCGGTGCCCGCCCCCACGGGTTTGGTGGTGAAAAAGGGATCAAAGACCGAAGCCTCAAGGGCCGCAGGAATCCCGGGGCCGTTGTCCCGCACCGTCAGACAGGCCAGCCCCGCCTCTTCGGACAGGGTCATCACGATTTCGGGCTCGGCCGTCCCGTCAAGCGCATCGACCGCGTTCTGCACCAGGTTCATCACCACCTGCTGGATATGGCCGGGGCGGCCATGGGCCATCAGGCGGGTCGCGCCCTCGATCCGCACCGGAACCTTGCGCTTGGCCCCGCGCAGCACCCATTGCGCGGCGACGCGCGCGGTTTCGGTCAGGTCGAAATCCACCCGATCCCCCGATCCGTCCGACGACAGACGGCGCAGATCCTCGACAATGTCGCGCACCCGTTCGGCCCCATCCCGCGCGCCCCGCACGGCTTCGCGCAGGTTCCGCAGCTCGCGGTCCAGTTTCAGCTCTTCGCGCAGGCGGATCAGCTCGTCCCGGGTGGCGCCTTGCTGGACGCGGGTGAAATAGGTCTCGAACTTGGCGGCATAGCGTTCGAGCGCATGGGCATTGGCATAGACAAAGCTGATGGGGTTGTTGAGCTCATGCGCGACGCCCGCCAGCAGCCGCCCCAGCGAGGCGAGCTTTTCGTTCCGCACCAGCTGGGCCTGCGCCTCTTGCAGGTCGCGGTGGCTTTGGGCAAGTGCGGCATAGGCCTGCCGCAATTCGCCCAAGGGGCGCCCGGTCAGCACCGTGCCCGTACCGCGCCCGCGATCATCGACCAGGGGGCTGATCGAAAGCTCAATCGGGGCCGGGCCGGTCGGGGTGGTCAGCTGCACCTCGATGGTAACGGCGGCCTTGGTGGAAAGCGCCTTTGCAATCGCCGCGGTCAGGCGGTCACCATCTTCCCGGTCGAAAAGCGCGGTCACGGGCTGCCCCACCGCCGCCGGCTTGGCCTGCGCGGTCAGCGCAAGGAAAGAGGCATTCACCTCTTGCACCCGCCCCTGCCGCGACAAGACCAGCAGCACGTCTGAGACAGAGCCCAGGACCGAGGCGAGAAACCCCCGCAGCTCATCCAGCTCGGCATTCTGGCGCTCCAGCCGTTCCTGATAATCGACAAGATCGGCATAGGTCCGGTCCACCGCCGAAAGCACCTCGGCCCAGGCGGTTTCCGAAAATTCGGTCGTCGTATCGAAATCCTGCCCGAACATCCGTGCCATATTGCCCCCCATGGCCAAGGATCGGTCCGGGCTGCGGGCGGGTCAAGCCCAAAGGCTAGCGCCGCCGATGGATGCCCAGGGTGCAGATCAGAAGACCGAGTGCAAGCGCAGGCCAGGATGTGGCGGCCAGATAGCGCGGCTCCCACCGGGGGCGGAAAGCAGCCTTGAACTGATGCAGACCCCGCGCCTGCGCCGCAGCGCGCCCAAGGCCCCAACCGTAGAGGCCATGCCCCCCCGCCTGCAGCACTGCCGCCAGCGACAGCCGCCCCACCTTCAGCGCGGACGCACTGTCAATTGCCGCAACAACCAGCGCATAGAGTGTCCCATCCGGCACATCGGGCCGATAGCGCACCAGATCCAGGACCCATTCGCCGCGGCAGGCATGGAAACTGATCCAAGCCACAAGCTGCCCCTGCGCGTCACGCGCCAAAAAGACGCGCTGGCCGCGCACATAATCCACCCCCCAACGCCCCATGGAAAAACCGCGTTCATGGCGCCGCTTGCCAAGCCAGGCACGATGCACGGCCTCCATCTCCGGCAGGGGAAGCGCCTCGGCCTCGCTGACCGCGATTCCGGCACGGGCGGCATGGTTCAGCTTGCGACGCAGCCCGGCCCGGGCCGGACCGCCCAGGGTGAAGCGCGTCGGACAAAGCACGGCTTCCTGGGCATAAGGCAGCACAACCATGCAGCTTGCCCGTGCCAGGGCCGCGGTGCGGCCGCCGATCTTGTAGCAGAACCGCGGGCGAAGGCCGCCTGTCAAATCGGCGGGATGCAAATCCAGCGGCGCACCCATGGGCCGACCGACCGGATCGCCCACCCGCAGATCGCACAATGGCGTCTGCCGACCCAACCAGACCGCCCCAACACCCAGAGGCCGCAACGACAGGGTCCCGGCGCGGCAAAGCTGTAGTTCGGCGCGGGGGGCGGCATAAAGGTCAAACTCCAGCACGCCGGGTCTTGGCCCGCGCCCCGCCGCCGCAGCGGGGGCCCGCAGGCCCGCCCCCGGCGCCAACACCGCATAGCCCGCACCGATCACGGCCGGGATCACGTAGCTGATCAAACGGAAGGCCACGATGGCAGCGGCAGCCTCGGCCGCATCAACCATGGGCAAATGGGCCAGCACCGTCACCTCGAACGGCCCCGCCCCGGCAGGGCTGCCCGAAACGAGGCCAAAGGCGAGGGCCAGAATGAAGACCGGCAGGAACGACAGCCCCGGCAGCGCCGCAGACTGCGGCAGCAACAGGTGAAAGGCCAGGCACAGCATCGCCACATCCAGCACGATCCACACCAGAAGGCGCAGCACGACCTGCGGGGCTGGCCGTACAAGGCCAAAGGGCCAGAGGGGAAAGGCATGGAAGGCCAGCGTGCCAAGACCGATCAAGCCGACCAAGGCCAAGGCCCCTTCGCGCGCCAAACCCATTTCGGGCGTGAGGATCAGCGCCGCGGCACCCAGAAGGCCGATCCCGGCAAAGAACGCCAGGGTGATGGTGCCGGAAATCGCCACAGATTGCGCCACAGTCAGATCCGGACGCAGCCGCCGCCGCAGAATGGCACCGATCACGGGACCAAAGCCGAGCGTCTGCGACACCGCCGCCGCGGCGGCACCAACCCGTCCCACCCGCGGGGCAGCGAGGCCCATGGCGCGCACGATCTCCCGCTCTTGTCCGGCGACGGCGATGAAGGCGACCAGCGTCGCCAGGGCGGCCCCCGCCCATTGCCAGAGCGCCAGATCTGCCACCTCGGCCCCGACGCTGCGCAGATCGAGTTCGGCAAAATGGCGATGCACCAGCCAAGCCGAGCCTGCAATCAGCCCCCCGGAAACCAGAAGCCGCCCCAGCGCCCGACCCAGCCCCCGGTGTTTGACGATGGATGTGACGGGCAAGGCGACCTCCAGAAGATATTCAGGCAGAACGTGACGCAGAGGTGTTAATTTTAGCCTTCCTGCGAATGCACGTGGCGACCATACCTTCGGATGAACCTTGCCCCGTTCCGCGCCCGCCGGTCAGCGTTTCCACCGGGCGCGCATTTGGCGCATCCGCATGAAAACGCTCATGAAAGCAAAGAAGACCGCGACCCACATAAGGCCATTCCAGACCTCGTCACTGGCGGTTGCCTGAAAGGGCATGGTGCCCGTCAGCTGATAGGCGAGGAAGGCGCCGCCCCCAAAAGCCAGAACAAAGCGACGGATCATGCGGCAGGTGGTGCAGGCAAGCGGTCCCATGGCGCGGTTCCTTTCAGGTCAGAGGGGCCGGATGGCCCGGAAAAGGGCGCCCCGCCGCGGCGGGGCCACCTGTCATTCTTCAAATTCGATCTTGATTTCGATCCGGCGGTTCTTGGCGCGCCCTTCGGCCGTTTCGTTATCTGCGATCGGCTCGGTATCGCCCTTGCTGACGGCCTGAAGTTCGGCATTGGGCAGGACGCCGCTTTCTTCAATGGCCCGGACCACGCTTTGCGCCCGTGCCGAGGCAAGATCCCAGTTATCGCGGAATTCGCCGCCGCTGACGGGGACGTTGTCGGTGTGGCCGGTCACCACGATCCTTTTGGCCGATTGCGACACCTGTTCCAGCTTGCTGATGATGTCCTGGGCCTGCGCCGTCATGTCCGACGACCCGGACTGGAACGCCCCGCCCGATCCGACCGTCAGCACCACCTCGCCGTCCTTGCGTTCGACGCGGACATCCCCGGAGGAGAGCTGGTCATCCAGCACCATGCCAAGCTGGATGGCGGCGATCTCGGCCTTGATCGCACCCGCGCCCCCCGAAGAGGCAGGCGTTTCCCCACCAAGGCCTGCCGCCCCCGCGCCACCTTGCGCGCCGGCGTTGCTCTGGGCACCAGCCCCCCCGGCGGCATCGCCCGCCTGTTGACCCGCAGCCCCGGATTGTGCCCCGGCGGCACTGGCGCCACCCGCAGCCCCGGCCCCGGCATCCGCGCCCTGTTGCGCGGCCCCGGCACCCTGACCGGCATCACCGCCTTCGGATTGCGGCGCGGCATCCTTGCCTCCGGTCGGCGCATCGCCCGGCTGGCCGTTCTGCCCGCCGGCGCCGGATTGCCCTGCACCTTGGCCTGCCCCCGCGCCCTCGGCCGCGGCGGCCTCGGCCGCCTGACGCAGGGATTGCGCGATCTGTTCGGCCTCTTTCGCGCCCGCACCGGGGGGAAGCCGGACGATCACCTCGCCCTGATCGCTTTCGACCTTGATCTGCCCTTTGGACACCGCATCGCGCATCGCCTTGCCAAGCGCCTCGGCAGCCTCTTTGGCGGCATCGCCCGACCCGCTGCCCTTCTTGCCGGTCCCCTCTTCATCACCGCTTTGCGGGGTGTTTGGATCGCCCGATTGCGGCGTGGTTCCAGGAGGTTCGTCCGTCTGTTCACCCGATTGCGGGCCGAAATTGAGCTGCAGCACCGAATCGCCCCCATCCGGCACGGTGCCGAAGGTCTGGCGCATCACCGCGGCAAAGGCATTGAACTTGGGCTGGTCGGATTTCGCGGTCATCAGCATGATCACGAAAAAGGCCATCAGAAGCGTGGCCATATCCGCAAAGGTGATGATCCACGGCGGCGGGCAGTGGCCGCCTCCGCCATGGTCGTCATGGCCGCCACCGCCATGACCGCCGCCATGCGCGCCATGATGCCCGTGGTCATCATGACCGCCCCCCTTCTTGCCCGCCGGCGCCTTGCTCATCGTTCTTGTCCTCAGGCTGCGGCCAGCAGTTCTTCACGCTGATCCGGCGGCAGACGCACGGCCAGTTTGTAGATGATCATCCGCGGGGCTTCTGACCGCGACAGGCTGCGCAACCCCTCGATCGCGGCTTCGCAATAGGCGACCTCGCGGTTCGTATTGTTTTTCAGCTTTGTGGCCATGGGGCCGAAAAAGACGTTGGCCGCGATCGCGCCGTACATCGTGCCCACCAGTGCGGTGGCCATCCCTTTGCCCACCAGCGTCGGGTCCGACATATTGCCCATCATCTCGACTAGACCGATCAGCGTGCCGATCATCCCATAGGCGGGGCCCAGTTCGACCCAGGCCTTCACCACGTCCTGCCGGGCCGTATGGCGGCCCTTCATGGCTGCGATGTCCTGGGTCAGCTGTTCTGCCATTTTGTGTTCATCAGAGCCGTCGATCAGCATCTGCAGGCCGGATTGCACGAATTTGTGCGGCATCTGACGCCCTTCGAGCGCCATCAGCCCGTCCTTGCGCGCAACCGCCGACAGTTCGGACAAGGTCTTGGCGAGGGGGCCGATTTCATAGTCATGTTTCTTGAAGGCGGTGCCCATCGCCTTGAATGATCCAAGGAACACCGGCATGGGGGCCGTATACATCACCGCGAAAAAGCCCCCCACGAACACGATGATGAAGCCGTGCATCGAAACGAAGGGGGCGATGTGCCCCCCGGTCAGCATTGTGCCGACAACGGCGAGAATCCCGCCAAAGAAGCCGATGGTAGTCGCCAGATCCATAACCGTTCCCTCTCAGACGCGGCGAGGGCAGCAAGATCTGTGCCATGTGCCGCAAGCCGGGCGACGGTCCGACCGCCGATCCCCGACAGATCAACGGACAGAAACCGAACGGCTTAAGCGGGCAGCGCGCGACCGTGTTTCGAAAGGAGCGGAGGAGCGGTGGTGCCTGCGGCGGGCACCTAATTTATCATTACAATCATCTACATGACGCAGATCATGCGTAAATTATGCGCATGGACAACCCAGCGAATACGCGGGCAGAGTCCTCGCAATCTAGGGCGTGCCAGGCAATCCAGCAAAAACCCGCACAGAAAATTCCTCGGACTTGCGCCGATGTTCTCATTGCGTTCTCATTGGTGGCCATATCAGGACACGCCGCCATGCCCGCCGCAGGACCATCAGCAAACCCATTCCGCAACCCGACCTTGGCCGATGCGGCACGGGATGGCATGCTCCTATCCGTCACCTGCCTTTTGTGCCACCGAACCGTAAATTACTGGGCCGAGGATCTGGTCCGCGTCGTCGGGCCCCGTCACCAGCGGCACCTGCCCCCATTCGCCTGCTCGCGCTGCCGCACGGCCGAGCACATGGCCGTGCGCTGGTGCATCCCGACCAGCGCCGAGCGTCAGGCCATAACCGTGCGGCGCCCGGTCGAGCAGATTATCAAATGGCGCTGGCGCGACGAGCCCGCATAAAAAAACGCCCCGGTTGCATTTTCCGGCTTGCACACCAAAACAAAATGCCCTAATTATAGTGCACGGCAAGGGGATCAGCCCCGGCCAGAAGGAAGAGCAAGGAGGCTCGCCATGACCCGCTACACCGCCACCATCCGTCACCACAGCATCGCCAGCGCCCGCGTCGTCAATGTGGGCAACGATCTGACCGCTGCCAAGACGGCAGCGACCAAGGAATTCGGCGGCGAGATGCGTGACTACACCATCGTCATCATCGACACCCAATGCCCCGACCCGTGGAATGGCGATGTTGTTGCCTCCAAACGCGTTTGCGCGCGCAGCTGGAAATGATCATCGGTGCGCAGCCCCCTCGGGGCTGCCATCCCATGGCCAAGGAGGGCTGGCATGACAGACAAGCACGACATGATCGAGCGCATCGGCACGGCACTGTGGGGCGATACCTGGCAATCGCAGATGGCCCGCGCGCTCGAAATTGACAGCAGCACCGTACGGCGCTGGGTCGCACGCAAGACCGACCCACGCCCAGGCGTGTTTGTCGATCTCATCAGGATCATGCAAGAGCGGGCGGCGGCGCTGGACGATCTGGCCGAAGAGACAAAGAGATATGGCGGCGGACTATAACCCAGCCTCGCTGCTCTTTGGCCCATACGCCCCTCCAGATGTCAAAAGTGGCTGGGTAGAGGATGCCATCGACGGGCTCATCGAGGTCGGCGGCTGGACGGATGCGCCCATACCATGGCCGCGACGCAAAAAGACCGGGCGCCACTCTCCGATCTTGTGCGGCGACCTGATACGCGCAGTGCAGACCGAGAGCAGCGCCGCAGTCCAACATCACTGGGGTGTGTCAATGGGCACCGTTTGGCGCTGGCGGCAGGCCTTGGGGGTTGGGAGGATCACAGACGGGACGCGCAAGCTACTGGCCAATGTTACCGGCCCACCCGCCGAGGCCGCGGCACGAGGCAGGGAGGCAGCCTCTGCACCCGCGGCACGCGCAAAAATGGCCAGCACCAAGCGAGGCCGCGCCGCGCACCCGGAAACCGCGAAGGCGCTGCGCGAAGCTGCAAAGAGGCCCAAGCCCGAAGGATGGGGCGCCAGGGCTAATGCATGGATGCGCGACGGGCGCCAAGGCAAGCGTGGCGGGGACAGGGCGCCGGAACAGCCGACGGATTGTGATTAACGCATATCCCCCATCTTAGCCCGCGCCAGATTGGCCAGCACATCATCCCGCGCCCCTAGCGCCGCAATGGCATCCGGCACGCTGGCCCGCGCATAGCCCACCGCCAGTTCGGCCGCCTGCGGGCCGGACATGCCCCGCTGCAGCGCCAATTTGATCCCGGTCATAATGGCGCTGTGCAGCGCCTCGCGATGCGCCTGCTCGATCTGGATGCCCCACCGGCGGCGGGCGGTATCGGCGGCCCAGCCGATCAGGACAGTCAGCAGCGCGCCGATGGCAGTCAGCAGCTGCGGCGCGATCGCCGCAATGACGGTATTGAGGTCCATGGTCAGTCTCCGAATTTGACGGGGGGTTGGTCAGTCAGCGCCGCATGCAGCGTGGCGCGCGTCGTCGGCCCGGCGATGCCATCAGCCCCGATGGACCACGCTCGCTGAAACTCGCGGATCTGGGTCGGGCCATAGCCCAACAGGACCAGCGCGGCGCGGACGTAGCGGTCACGGCGATCCACCTGGCCATTGTCTCCGCCGTTGATCGCGCGCGTGATGCCGTCGAGATTGTTGGCATCGGCCAGGCGATTGAGGCCGCGCGTCTCCCAGTACCAGATCGGCGCGATTCCCTCCCAAGGATCGAGCAGCACCATGTCGGGCTGCGCCACGAAATCCGGCGCAGGCTGGCCGATGCCCCGGCACCAGTCGCGATATTGCCGATAATTGGCCTTGCCCGTGATCTGGATCGGACCCCGGCCACGGTAGAGATAGCCATCCCCGTCCCGCGCCGGTGTGTTGCCCAGATCGGCCCGCGTGTCATAGCGCGCCTGCGCGGGCGTCGCCCCCCAGATCTCGCGATCCCACCGCCATCCGCCGCTCTCATGCGCGATCTGGCCCAGATAATGCGCCAGCCGGTGCGGCACATCGAGGCCGGACGCCGTGCCGAGCGCGCGCAGCCCGGCAATGACTGAGCGCATGTTGCTGTTGACCGGCGCGCCCGCGATGGCGGCCAGCGTATGTGCAGTGACCTGCATCATCGATCCCCATAAAAAAGCCCCGCGCGATGGCGGGGCGGTGTTAGACGGATGTTAGACCGATCAGGTTTTGGTCTTGCCAGTCGCCCGCTCGATCACATCGCGGGCGCCGCGCGGGCCGAGATAGGCCAGCACCGCGACGACTCCGGTCGTCACCTGCGGCGGCAGATTGAGATACGCCGCCAGAGACTCCGCGACCAACGCCATGACGACCGCCGTCGGCACCTCCCAAATCAGATGCAGCCCGATGGCCGGGCGCCGCCCCGCGCGCACCTCGCCCGAGTGATAGACCAGGCGGCCTAGCCCCGCGGCAATGATCGTCGTTGCGCCAGCGCCGAAAAACGCCTGCATCCAGCCGATCAGCCCGCCGCTCGATTGTGTGTCCATTATGCCCCCCGGCCCAGACCATAAAGAAAGGCGCCCGGCCACCCCGGACGCCCCATCTGCGACACTCGGCGCGCGGGCCGGTGCCGTCACCATCCAACATCGATGCAAGGCCGCAACGCGCCCCTACGAAACCATTACCCGATTTAAGAAAAAAGGGGGGCTTGAAGCCCCCCCTTTACGACTCAGCCAATCAAGCGAACCAAGCCTCGCCAGTCCAGTGCATACGCAGCCCACGACCGGCATGATCCGCTAATCACATAGGCGTCACCGTGGCTGAGCCATCCACCACATCCCACGAGTCCGTCGCAGATGCGCCGCGCGCGATCATGAGACGGTTGTTGGTCGCGTCCTTAACAAGCTTGCCGGCGAATTTAGCGCTGGTGTTGATGCCAGCCGCCGCCGCAGCGATTTGAGACGCGGTGTCGGTCGGGATGCCGATCTGCCCCTCAACTGCAAATACCGCCCTCACAGCAACGAAATCCCATACTGCTGTGCCGTCGCTAATGGCCGCGCCCGTCCCAGTCGGCCCGCCGCTTGAAGCAGACGTGCCAGCAGTCACACAGACATATACGTTTGCTCCATTGTAGCGCCGCGCCCCAATCGAATACGCTGTCGTTGGCGCCCACGCCGTTTGGCACGATGACCCAGCAGTCACGCAGCGCAGCGCGTCAACCTGCCCTGCCGATGGGTCACGCCGATAAATGCGGGTGCCGCGCACCCAGCCATCGGTATCACGCGGGCCAGATGTCAGAGCAAAGTCAGTCCCAGAAACAAGATATTCTGCCGACCGCCCCTGCGCGACAGATGCGTCAAGCGTCTCGTTGTCCATCACCCACCGCTGATCAGCCGCGAAAGTGCGGGTGTTTTCAATCCGAAGCGGCTCATCAATTGCCACTTGGCCCGCACGGATGCGGCGGGTGGGGCTGCCGGTGATATAGGCACGATGCTGGACAATGCGCCTGTTGGCATAGGGCGTTCCGGTGCTGACAGCGCCGACAATTTCCACCCGACCGATGTTGATTATGGGGTCAAATGCGTCGGACCGGGTGGCGATGACCGCCCCGGTGAAATTGCCCAGAACAGCCCCATCCGCGATGGTCAGGTAGCCGTTCGGCAAATCGTCAATGCAGGCCGGGCCCTCCAGTGTGGCGCCGATACGGCAATCGCCACCGACAAAGACCCGCGCAGGCTGCGTGCCGTCGAAATTGACATGCCCGGCCAGATCAAGGCCCCGCAGGGACACGGCGCGATGGCCCGTGAAATTCAGCGCATCATCCTGTTGCAGTCGCAGACAGCAATTCGACCCCGCGTCACCGCCGTTGCGTGTCGTCAGCCCGTCAATGTCAAGCCGCTGGAAATTCACGAACTTGATGGAATCTGGCCCGCCCTGATTTGGATAGTCAGCGAACAGATTTCGCGCTGTGATTTTACCGCCAATCACGGTCGAACTGTCCACGACGATGAGTGATTGGTGGGTGCTACTCGTCGAGTGCCCATAAATATTCTCGAACAAAAGCCAGGTGAACGGGTTGTTGCTCTCATCGCCACCGTCCCACACCAGGACCTTGTTGCTGACGCCAACACTCGGCTGGATGTTGCGCCCAACAACGTTGCGGATCGTGGCAAAGTCCGCTCGCCCCCGCAGCAGGATCCGCCCGGTGCCATCGCCCGTCACGCCGTCCACAATCACGTGCTTGCCCGTGATGTAGATGCCTGCAGCGAAATCCTTGACGTGCCCGCCGACGATAGAAACATTGCGCACCACCTGACGATCACCAGACATTTTGAGCAATTCGCCGCGGCCGGTATAGCCTGCGGTCGGATTGCCCGCATTGTTAGCGTCGATCTGCAGACCGTGGACCTCCGCGCCAAGGCCAGAGAGGGTGACCAGCGTGTCGATTGAGCCAGTGCCAGATCTTTGCATAATCTTGGAGCCAACATCGGCCACGATTTTGATGCCTGGCTGAGCAAATGCTATCTGTGCGCCGATGATCCGCGTGCCGCCGCCAGCGATCCGAAGCGTCTTGCCCGGAGGCAGTTTTGACGCGATCCGCTGGTAAGCCGCAGTGTCGTCCGCAATGCCGTCAGCAGCGACAAAAAACTGGCGATCAACGTATTCTGCAGGCAACGGCTGCGCATAGACCTCTACGCCACCAGCCGTGGTCGCGTCTCCATCGTTGATGACCGCCTGATAGTCGCCGGTACCGCGCACCGTCAGTTTTGTACCAACCGGCCAAGCCGTTTCGTCAGCCAGCAGCGCAGAAACCGTATCATACGTCCGCGAGGCAGCAGCGATTGTCTGATCGCGCGCCGCCAAAACCACCTCTCGCGCAGCCTGCGCCGCGGCGCGATCCGCATCAACCTCGATCGCCTTGGCGGTCACCTGCGCCAGCGCATCCGGCGCGGACGGGATCACACCGGGGTCTGACAGCAGAGACCGGATGCTGACACTGTCGCCCTCGGCAACCTCCGGGACCGAGATCAGGCCGAGGTCGGTGGTCTCCATCGCACGGGTCGCGACGTTGAAATGCGTCACGCTCACACGATATGGCATCTCGCGCAGGCTGGTCGTGCTGGGCGACAGGTAGACATCGACCAGGCCACCGGACGGGCCCAGCTCAAAGCTGCGCGTGGCCGGGGGCTGCACCTTGCCCGCCGCCGGGCAATCCCAACCAACGGGGGTAAAATGGACGCGGCCCTCATACGGCACAGAGCCATCGGGCAGCACGACGCCGCCCGTGATTTGGGTCAGATCAGGCATGATCACCTCGGATAGATTTTATGGTGTTGTCGCGGTGCCCGCAGCGGATACCCCGCCGCGATTGCCCCATTGGTCGCGCGGCTGGACCCAGTAAAACCAGGTCGCGCCACTGGTCAGGCCGGTATGATCGCGCTGCACGGCCACGCTCGCACCGGCGGCCACGCTCAGCCATTCGGTCGCTGTGATCGAGTTGTTGACCGTGTTGCGCAGGATGATCAGGTGCGTGGCGCTCGGATCGTCGATCTGCTCCGCCCGCACGCGGATTGTGCTGCTGGACAGCGCGGTGACGGTCGGCGCGTCGGGTGTGGCGAGGATGTTGGCCGGGGCCGAGGCCGTCACGGCGACAGACACAGACCAGCCCGATTTGCCGTATTCGCCGACCGTGCGGGCCTGCACCTGATAGTCAGATCCGACCGACACTGGCGTCACATAACCCGTGATCGTGCCGCTCTCGACCGCATCCTCACTAAACGTCCCGACCGCCTGCCAGCGGCCCCAGCTGGTGCCATCGTGGCGGCGATACTGGACCTCGTAGGCCTCGGCCGAGGCGCTGGCAGATGCCGCAAACGTAAACTGCACGCGTGGCGTAACCTGCTCACCGCTCGTCAACGCCGCCGCGCCACCGCTGATCACAGATGGCACACCCGGCGCCTGGACGCCGCCGATGGTCGCGCCCAGATCACCCAGCTCCACGTCCTGCTCCTCTGTCGCCGCGTCCCAGTCGTAGATCGCAGCCGAGGTCTCCCGCAGCGTGGCGGGCAATCTCAGCGTGATCGACTGATCGTCATTGATGCCCGCGGCGGGGTGGATGCTCTCCACCTCATAATCGCCTGACCATGGGCCAAACGGGTCGCCCAGATCCACGGATGCGACCGACCCCGCGACGAGGTCAAATGCGTCCGGCCACAGCTCGGCCGAGATGGCCCGCTGCAACCGCCCGCGCCGCGCCGCGATTTTGGCGAGGCGCTGCGCCTGGCGGTGATCAGTCACAAAATCCAGAGCCAGATCCAGCCGTTTGGGCAGCCCACCGTCTGCCGCCACCGCCCCCGGCACCACATAGACCGGCGCCTCTGCCGCCTCATAGTTGCGATCCGGCGCGGTGTAGGTCGCGACACACTCGGTATAGAGGCTGTCAGACGGCTGCCATCTGGTAAGCTCCAGCGGCTGGCCATCGGCAACATCCTCGATCGTATGGACCGGGTCGCGGGCAATGGCCGGGACGATGCCCAGCCTGCCCCCTACCCGCACCAGCCGCGATGCCCCGGCGGCGAGCAGCGGGTCAAGCTGATCCTCTAGCTCTGCCCCATCAGCAAACACCAGCACGCCATCACACCGATAGCGCGGGATCGTGCCGCCAGCCTTGACCGCCACGGCCTGTGCAGCCACATCCGCAGCCCACCCGAACGTGTCGAGCATCAGATAATCATCGGCGTAGGACCGGATCGGGTTGGTCCGCAGCGCATCGAGCACGATCAGCGCCTGATTGCGCGAAAACTTGGTCAGGCCATCGCGCGGGTCGTGAACAAGGCTCCAATCCCCATCAACCGTAAGCGCCGGTGGCGTGGCAGGCCAGCGCTCGCTGCGCTTGTTTTTCTTGCCGCAATCGAGGCGCGCCCACAGGACCGTCCGGCCGCGCCAGGCATCGGTGCTCGCAAAATACTCGCTCTCGGCCACAATCTGCGCCGGGCATGTCGTCTGATCCCCGCGCCCGATCCAGATCTGCACATGTCCATCAAACGGCGCCTCGACCGCCGCGCCACCGGGGCCGGTAAAATCAAACGGGTTGCCGTCCAGCACCACGGCCCGCTCGTCAAAATAGACCGTGTAGGAGGTCAGCGCAGACGGGCGGCTGTTCAAGAGATAGCAGATGTAGAGGACCTTGCCCTTGACGGCCCAGCCTACCGGGGTGCCGGGCGCCCAGCATCGACCATATGCAAATCGGTAGGCGGGGAGCGCGCTCGGGCGCTGCAATTCCTGCCGCTGGGTCTGCGCGCTGGGTCGCCCCATGAGCGCCGTCGCGGCCGCCGACAGGATAAATGACCCCCCAAGCTGAACCAGCGCAGCACCAACAGCGCCAAACGTTGCAGTAAGAGCCGCGCCGAATGTCGCGCCATTTGCCATCAGGGCGACGATGGTGCTGATCGGATCAGCGCGCGCCATCGTAGGGTTGAACGCCAGTCCAGTCAGCGCGGTGGTGATCAGCAAGAGTTTACGCATGCCACGCTCGATCAACGGCCCGCACGACGGCGAGGCCGGTTTCGGTTTTGCCCGCCCAAACGCCGGGGCGAACGCAAATCACAAGGGTGCGGCCCGCCAGACCGATGGCACCGATGGCATCGCCATCCCGAAGCCCAGCCCGCCGCGCCATTTCGATGGCCAGTGCCTCATGCCCGCCCATGCGATGGATCAGCCGGGCGGCCGACAGCGCGCTGTCATACGCGCCGCGCCACGGCGCCAAAGGATCAACACCCCAGAGCGCCGCGAACACGTCGCAGGCGGACGTGCTGCAGTCCGACCGCCCCCACTCAAATGGGCGATGCATGACGGCCTCCACCGCCGCCCACACTGTCGTCGGGGTCACGGCTCAGGCCACAGCGTCGTACGGGCGCGGGACATGGCGCCAATCAGCCGCAGCCCAGCGGTGTCGCCGGGGTATTTGCGCGACTGATCCTCATGGCTGTGCACGATGGCCGATGCACTGCGATAGCTCGGGCCGGTCGTCATGCTGACGGTCAGGCGGTAGAGCTGCACCCCGTCCTGCGCGTCCAGCGTCAGGACCAGACCGTCCATCGTGCCCGAGGCCAGCGCAACGGGATTGCCGACCAGCAGATTGCCGCCCGGCGCCGTCGTGGCGCCGAGATAGACAGTGCCCGGCCGACCCCGGATGACGGCATCAGCATAGGACGCCAGATCTGGCAGATCGCAGACCAACGAAAGCGAAAAGTCCGACGGCAGGCCATTTGCGGCCTCCTCCGGGATCGACACCTCGCCATATTTGCCCACGCCGGACCATGTCGCAGACGCCCAGCTGATGGCGCCAACTCCGCTATGCGCGCGCACCCGGCCACTTGGCCAGTCCAGATCCACCATCAGGACCGGGTGCCACACCCCGCCGCCGATCTGCGCCATCAGTGCAGCGCCAACACCCCGCGTCAGGTCCATGGGTCGACCTCCGAAAATCCACCAACCTCGTCCGCAAAAACCTCGCGGAACGACCAGCTATAGGACCAATCGGCACCCGCAGTCTGGATGCCGATCGGCAAAGCCTCGGGCCGAAACACCCGGCTCTCCCATGCGTCAAACGTCACGGGCCCACCCGCGAGCGGCTCACCCAACACCTTGATATCCACAGACCCGGCGTCATTGACCGTGGCCAGATTGATCACCTGCCAGACCGAACCCGCCACGCTGATCCGGTCGCCCGGGCGCGCGACTGGATAGCCCGGCGGCAGACCCGTGGCCCGGAACGCGGAGACCCCGCCCGACGTAACGACCGTGGCAGAGATCGTGGGCCGCCAGAATGCTGCATCGCCGAATTGGGCGTCGGACAGCTGCCAATACGGTCGCCATGATGTCAGGCGCACCGCATTGACGCCGCCATCCAGTAGCCCGATCAGACCCTCCATGTAGCCGGGGGCAAGCAACCCGCCAGCCTTAGCCGAGACAGTCATCTCAACCATGCGCCGCGGGCGCTGGCTGGCCTGCATCTGGTCGCGCCCGGTCAGGGCCGATCTGATGCGTGCAACCGGCTGCGCAATGGTCCAGCTACGCGCAGACGCGCGGACCGGTGGCCAGGCAATGACCTTGATTGTCATATGATCCGTCCGAACTTTTTGGTCGATGCCATCGCCCTACCCGTCGCGCTGACGGATTGGCGCACGATCGTCGGGGCGGCGCCTTGCACCTCCCCCCTTGCCGCCTGACGTGCCACCCTCAGGATCACGCCCTCGTCGCTATAGGCCGTCACAACCAGCCCCTGCGGCTGCGCCGAGGCGGCCTTGGTGTGATCGATCACGGTCTCATTTGGGTGCAAGAGGGCCGGGAAGCCACCTTTCCCGTCAAGGCCGCCAGAGCGGCCGCCCTTTCCGGTGTACCCTCCGCCATCAAAGGACAGCAGACCACCGAGCCAAGATACAATCCCGCCGCCGCCCGCCGCGTCGATCAGCCCGAGGCCAGCCTTCTGCATCTGGATCTTCGCAATCTCCATCAAGAGGTTAGCCAGCGCCTGTTTGGCAGCATCTGACCCCTCCAGGATTGCCCCGAACACATCTCCCAAGGCATCTCGGCCACGCGCTGCCTGTTGCTGCATGGCGCTGATCTTGTCCCGCGCATCCTCCGCACGCTGCGCCGCCTCAGCATATGCTGCGGCCTGCTTCTCAATCTCGGCCGACAGCTCCGGCGTGACGGCCTTGCCCTCCTTCTGGGCCGCGATCAGCAGCTCAGCCTTCTTCTTGGCATAGTCCGCCGCATCGCCATATTTCAGGTGAGAGTCGGCGGAAGCCGAGACCGCCTCAGCCTCGAGGGTGAATGCCTCGATTTGCTGCTGCAACCGCTCCACCGCAGCGGCGTAGTCGTCCTTCGACGCCGCCTTGCCACCACGCCCGCCGCCAGTTGACTTGCCTGCATCCAACCATGCCGATTGCGTGCGCTCGAGACGAATCCCGCGGGCCTCATTCACGCCGGCGCGGTTCTCAAGAATGGCCTCGCGCCGATCATCAGTGACCACTGGCGCATCCGTCGCTGCGGCCTTCGCCTTAGCGGCATCCCAAAGCGTTGCCGCCAAACCAGCTGCACTTTTGATGGCATCGTCCAGCCAGTCCGACCCTGGAACTGAATCCAGTAGCGCGGCAGCGGCAGCCCTGATTTTATCCATCGACACCAAAGCATCAGCCGCAGCGTCGCGCGTCGCGTACAGCTGCAGCGCTGCATCTGCGAGGCTCTTCCCCCATTCGCTCGTTTCTAGAGACGTGCCACTGATCGCAGCCAGCACAGCCGAGGCCGCATCTGCCTGTTCATATAGGCTATTCGCAGAAGACCATGCTTCTAGCGCATCGGAAACTCGGTAAATTTCTTCAACCGTCAAGCCTAGGCTTTCGGTAATTACCCCAATCGACTCGTTTGCCAGAAGGATATTGTCCGCGACACCTATACCGAGCGCACGCGCCTCGTCCACGCTCATCGCCTCATATTCAGCGAGGCGCTGCTGCAACTCGCGTACTTGGGCCGCAGCGCTGATGATGCCATTGTCTGCAAGCCCGGAAATCGCGCCACGCGCCGCTTCACGCGCCTCGAATTCTGCAAGCTCCTGCTTTTTATTGAGGACGAGCTCAAGCTCTTCCGTGATCGCCCCATAACGCTTGATGATATCCTCACTCGACATTTCAGTCATGGAGCGAAGACCATCTGTCGCATCGGATAGGCGCTTGAGAGCCGCCGATGCATCGCCAGCGCTTGCCCCTGTTTCGAAGAGGCTGCCAACTAATGGCCCAAGAATAGCAACCGCGGCACCAGCAGCTGCGCCAAAAGCGCCAAAACCACCGAGCAACTGCGGAAGCTGCTGGCCGAGAGCCTGAGACGCTGAAGTGCCAGCTGCAACCTGAACAGCGAAGTCCTGCAGCTGAAAGCTGGCATTCTGGATCATCATGGTACGCCCACCAGCTCGGCCTATAGCCTCGCCAGCCCTCTCAGCGTTGCGCGCAATATTGCGATTCATCGTCGCCATGCGGTCTTCCATGCCTTTCGCCGTGCGATTGGTCAGGCCCTGGGCTTTGGCCATCTGTGCCTCAAATTTTTTGAGGGTGGCTTCCATGCGGACGATGAGGGCGGACTCGGCGCTCTGGGCCATGATCAGGTCTCCGGTTCGTATTTCGCCAGGATTTCGGCAAATTCATCTTCGGACATCGGCGCGACCTGCGTCTTGCCCGCGGCATTGAAGCCCCTGACCATGTTGACAAAATCCGCATATCTGGTCTGGCGCAGGTCGCTTGGCGTCATGCCGAGCGTCTGGCAGATCATCGCGACATCAGACAAGCGCAGGGGCCTTGGCTCTTGCCGCTCAGGCGCAGCAGTCTCAGAGCCCTCGATCCCCGCCATGACATGCATCAGCAGATCAAGGGCAAGATCGGCCATGCCCATAAACCCCGCACCAGCCGACAATCGATCATCGATGAGCGATTTCGCCCGAAGGGCATCCATCCCGCCGCCGATCAGGCCAAGGCGGATCGTGTGGTATACATCGCGCGCGGCGAAGCGCGACATGCTGAGGCGCTGGAAGATGACGCCGATCGGGGCAGGATCCTTCCCATCCCCACAGGCCTGCTCCAAGTCTAGGATCTCGCCAAAGCGGAGCGCAAACTTGCGCTCTCGCCCTGCAAACTCTCGGATCAGCTCCATCAGGTCGCAGCCGTCCAGACGCGGCGCCCAGCAGCGGTCAAGGTCGCGCTGAAGTTGACAACACCGCCGCCTTCTTTGGTCAGCTCCAGGCTGGTCAGGATCGTGGGAACGGTCCAATGGCCGCCGTGATTGACCGAGCTCTCGTCAAAGATGATCCGGGTGTTTTTGGCAGCACCGCTGTCGGACCACGAGCGCCACGTCTGCCAGGCTTCCTGCGTCACGGTACCGCTCATGGTGACCGTGGTGTTCTGGGCCTCTGTCCAGCGCTCCCAGAATACCTCGTTGTCCAGCGGGTCCGTGCAGTCAAACGTCATCGCCTCGCCCGTCGTATTCTCGAGCTGCACCGACCACTGATTGGCGCCACAGGTGAATGCAAACACCTCGGTCGGGCTTGCGCCATTCCCGACCTGGACAACAAGCCGTTTCGATTTCGCCATGGATCAATCCTCCGATTTGGCGTTGCGTTTTGCCGGGATGACCTCGGCCAGCCTCGCCGCAACGAGCGCGTGCCCGATGCGGCGCGGAACAGTGTGACAGCCCGGCGCATAGGCCAAGCTGAGCCCGCTGCTGACCCGAAAGGTAGCAGGAGAAATTACCAGTATTTTCATGGGGCTCAGGCGCTCTTTATTGCCCGCGTGATCGCGCGAGAAATGTTGCCCTTGACCTTCGTTCGCTTGGCCCGCCATGCGGGAAAAAAGAAGGGGTGCGCATTCATAACCTTTGTGCCGAACTCTTGCAGCCTCGCGACATCGGTGTCGAAATAGCCACCGCGTTTTTGGTCGCGTGCCCGAGTGCCCGAAGCTCTGGCCTGCCGTCGCTTTGTCTGCTCTGTGCCGCCGGCGTAAATTGTGATCAGCATCGTGCCGTATTCGGTCTTGCCGACCTTGCCGATCGTCAGCGCCCCCGCCGGAGCATCCCCCCACGTCCAACCGATGCTTTCTCGCAAAGCTCCAGTATCGACAGGAGCAAATCGGCGCATGGTCGCCACGACATCATCCGCGGCCTTTTCCATCTCGACGCGGACAGCATCACGAACCTTCTTCGGTATAGCCGTCCACCGGCGGTTCAGCTCATTGAGCCCCTGCACCATCCCTCAATCCTCGATCGTGCATTCGACGGGCACGACGCCGTGATATCCGCCCCCGGGATCATCAAAGACCCGCATCGAAAGCACCTGCATGGCAATGAGCTGGCCGTCGATCAAACTGGGCTCCGCCCCATCTAGCGCCCGTTTTACGGCGTCGCACATCGCCTTGACCTCGCGCTTCCCGTCCTGCGCGTCCGACCAGAGGTCGAGCTGCACCGTCTCCACCCTCCCCGAGGAACAGACCTCCTCGTCAAAGACCACATCGCTGGGCCCGAAGGTGATGCAGGGCGACTGCACAGTTGACGGCGGGGCATCACAGACCCTGTCCCCCACGAAAGCGGAAACGGCGGCATCGCCGATAAGCAGCTCATAGATGGCGCGCTGCAGAGCATTGCTCACGCTCATTGCGGCACCCCGCTCTCTGCTGTGATTTCCAGCCAGGCCCGGTCCTGTGACGGCACCGGCGCGGTGCGGACATTGTAGACCCGGCCGGTGCGCAGGTCTCGGATACGCCAATCGATCGCGCAGCTCCGCGCGGCCGAGCAATTGCGCACCGTGATCACGACGGGCTGGCGCCCTGCCAGCCGAGCCGCAATTACGGTTTCGGACCCACGAAGGTATCGGATGTTCGCCCAACAGGCATACTGCTCGGACCATCCCTGCAGGACACCACCCTGGCCATTCGGCGCCACAGTGGGGGCGTCAAACGCGATCCTCGAACTCAGTTGACCTGCCTGCATTTTGCATCCCTCGCGTGTTGACGATCTCGATCCGCGCAACCAATGATGGATCATCGGTAACCATGGAGTTTGGTATGGAAATTCTTCTGCTTATTTGGCTGGTCTGCGCGGGACTTGCATACATGGTCGCACGAGACCGAGCCCCCAACAAAGCCGGCCTGGCCGCGCTGTTGGGCTTTCTCCTTGGTCCAATCGGGGTCTTGATCAGCTTCTTCATGAAGCCTTAATGCCAAGCGGCGCCCCTCAACGGGGCGCCACACGTCATAAAATCTTGCGATATCTCGCCAACAATGCGCTGCATGTCATTGGCAACTCTGCTGGATCGCCGCCAGTAAGACCACGATTCCTGTACCAGTGGTCAACTAGCATCAGAGCCGCCAAACGAATAGGGGCTGGAACCTCCTCCGGCGATCCAAACCCAGCGACGAAGTCAATCACGATCGGGAAGCGAGCATGCCCGAGCCGAGGCAGCTCTTCGCCAGACCCCCATTGCAACGTCGGCGCAGCACCAAGCGGCGCGACAAGACGATAAGCTGATGCGTCGAGCACTTGCTCCACGCCAGCGACGTCAAGATAGCGAACCTCTGCAGATATGACTGGCTCTACCGGGAGCTCGATAAACGGAGGCCAAGATGGCAACTCAAGCCGCCAAGTCTGGCCTAGGATAGCCCTCCCGAGAATCCCGGAGGGGCCGTCGAGATAGTCAGCCGCCGCGGAGGCCAGCGCCAAAATCACTGCATCGTCATCGTCACCGTCGATGCGGCAGTGCGCTTTCGCCTCGTCTACCGCGACAAGCGCCGCGCTTGGTGCAGAAATCCGCGACAGCATCATTTCAGGCCCTCTTTCCCTTGGCGGCTTCTGCTTCGGCCTTGGCTTTCGCCGCCTCGGCTTCCGCTTTGGCAGCGGCTTCTGCTTCGGCCTTGGCTTTCGCCGCCTCGGCTTCCGCTTTGGCAGCGGCTTCTGCTTCGGCCTTGGCTTTCGCTGCTTCGGCTTTTTCCCTGTCCGCAGCGGCCTTCGCCTCAGCCTGATCCGCATTCTCGGCGGCACCAGCCGCAATGATTGCCTCAGCCACTGCATCATCGAACCCAGCGACCTCGCCCGGCTGATACATCAAGTAGCCTTTCACGAACAGCAGCCGGATCATGCGGGCAAGCGGTCCGAGCCGCCAAACACGATCACCGCCGAAAGCGCCGCCGTATCGGTATTGGCCGCCGACAGGTTTGGGGTGAAGTTCAGTCGCACATAGCGGCCAGCGCCTGCCAAAGAGACATTGGCCTCGAAGGTGCCAGTGACGGTGCCCCCCCCGGCCGGGCCGGTCGCAACAACGGCCGCCGCGGCAGACGTCAGCACGTCAGCATCTGACAGGCCGGAATTGTTGCCCTCATCGATATCCCAGGCGATGGCCAAGGTCGCCCCCGCCGCCAGCGTAGCGGTGTAGGGGATGGCCACGACAGCCGACTGCGGGAAACCCAGTGCTGCACGGTCAAGAATGACCCCGACAACCTCGGTGTTGTCGCCGCTGCCACCCGCCGTCGCGGCGGTATTAGCTGCAGCACGGCGCACGGCGATCAGTTCGCCGATGCTGCGGATCTGCGTCGTCATGATGTTTCTCCTCGGGCAAGGCCCATCAAAATGGCACGGGCCGCACGATGGCGGCCCGCATGTCAGATCAGATCAGGCGATCAGGCGCCCCAGGTCACGCCGGTCAGCACCGCAACGGCAGGCAGGTGACGCAGACCGATGTCATGCTGCATGATCATCCGCAGGATGGTTTCGTCACGGCTGAAGGCTGCCTGCATGTTGCCGCTCGCGTCCTTGTAGGCCGCCTCGGTGGACATCGCGATTTCGATGCCCATGTGCTCGCCAACCAGCACATGCGCGGGATGAACCAGCATGATTTCCGACTCGGTACCAGCGCCCAGGTTGTCCGGCACCTCGGTGGTGATGTGCACCGGCTTGCGGCGCAGCTGACCATCCTGCATTTCCGGGAAGGCAAGATTGCCGTTACCGTCGCGCAGATTGGTCAGATACATCGCAACGCGCGGCGCCATGACCCAATGCGCCCCGGTGAACACGACATTCGCCTTGCCAAGCGCCAGCTCCATCCGGCCAAGGTCATTCGTGACTTTCGCCAGATCCGGCGAACCGGTCATCGTCAGGACATGGGTGGTTTCAAACGCCGTGCCCAGCGTCTGCCAACGCAGGCCCTTCGGGGCGAAATCGGTGCCCGAGCCGCGCAGGAAGAACCGATCCTGAATCTGCGCCGCATCCGCCAGCGCATCATCGCGGATCATCCGATCCACAGCAGTCGAGGCGCTGCGCAGAAGGTCGTTCGAAATCGGGATCAGGCCCGACAGCTTCTTGGCCGACAGCTTGACCTGACCGAACGAAACGCCCGTCGCCTTGATGTCCTGCTGCTCGCCGCCATAGGTAAAGGTCGCCCCGCTGGCGCGGCGGTTGGTCGTCAGATTGCCGTTCGGCATCGGCACGACGCGCGGCCCCATGGCGGTGACCACCGACAACGGGCGCAACATCTCGATCACCTCGGTCGAGACATCCTCGGGCACGAGAAAGCCGCCAGCCACGCCAGAGCCCATGTTCTGGTTGGCAAACAGGCCGCTGTCGCCATTGGCCTCGGCAATCTGCATGGCCACATGCGGAATGCCGCCCGCTGCCGCGATGGTGCGGGTCATGCGGGCAAAGGTCAGGCCCTTTTCCGCCGGGGCTGCCGGGACAGTCGCGGCGGGCTGGGTGACACCGGGCAGCGGCGCCAGCGGACGGGCCGCCGCTGCGCGACGACGCTCCAGATCCTCGGCCTGGGTGATCTGCGCAGCCACCGCATCATCCTGCGCGCGCAGCGCATCAAAGGCGGCAGTCTGTTCAACGGTCATGTCACCGCCTTCCGGGACAGAGGCCACGATAGCCTCCATCTGTTCGATGATGCCCGCACGGCGGGCTCGCAGGGCCGTGATCCGGTCCATGTCAAATCCTTTCTGCGGCCCGTTGCCGCGTTTCCAACTCGGCCGCCGCCAACGCACGGCTGCGGCCCCTCTTTTCCGGCGTGCGCCCGGAACCTTGCTGCAGCACGCTCTCCAGCGTGCCGATCCGGTCGGCCATGCCGACCTCTACTGCGCGGGCGGCAGGCACCATTGCGCCCCGCCCGAACCTTTCCCGAACTTGTTCGACCGATACCCGGCGACCTGCCGCTACATCGGCGATGAAAACTGCCTCGATCGCATCGACATCGGCCTGCACCGCGGCGCGGCCTTCTTCGGTCGTGACATCCGGGCGTTTGAGCGGGGCGCCGGAGCTGACGATCTCATAGGCCCGTCTGCCGCTAGCATCCGGCCCCTCTTGCCGCGACGTTGTCGCAACGATGCCGATCGATCCAACCGACGCCGCCCGGTCCAAAACAATCTCGCGCGCCTGCGACCCCAGCCAGTAGGCCAACGAGGCCCCCATGCCGGTCACAAACGCCGTCACCGGCTTGGTCGAGGCGCGCAGCATTTCTGCTGCCTCACCCACATGCGAGACAACCCCACCCGGGCTATCGATCAAGAGTACGATCCGCTCGACATCCGCACTCGCCTCGGCCACCCGCAGATCGTGGCTCAGGGCATCCAGCGACGTGCCACCGGTAGATGCCCCGATCATGCTGGCCCGCGGGAAAATCGTGCCAATCATCGGCACTACCGCGTTGCCGTTGCGGATGGTGCTGCCACGAGACCCATCTAAGCGCGTCCCGAGTGCGGACACGGCCATGCGGCTCGCATCCATACTGACATCGTGACCATCCCGGGATAAAAGCTGAAGCACATCGGCATCCATCGCCCGAACCGCAATGGCCTCGATCGCTTCCAGGTATTCGGGCACGATGGCCCATGGCTGCGCCCGGATTGCCGAAATCAGGGCCTGCAGATCATTCCGCATTGTCGGCATCCTCTCTGGATTGTTGCAATTCTTGCGGCTCCGGCATTGGCCGACCAGCCAGCGCCATGTTTGACGGCCGCCAGTACTCGGTGCCCGCCTCGCCCGGTATATTGTTTTCATTCTCGCGACGGCGCAGCTCATTGGCATTGACGATGCCCATCTGGCGCTGCAGCCAATAGGCCTCCATCCGGCTCTTGAGGTCGCCGCGCACCAGTGCGTCAGTGACATGCTCGAAATACATGCCTTCGGGCGCAAACTGTCGCGTGGCGGCCTGCGCCACTCGAGTGAAATGCGGGCCAAGGTGGTAGGTCAGGAACTCGAGGCTCTGATGCTCGATGTTTGAGAATGTCGCCTTCGACAGCTCGAATATAAGATGCGGCGGGACACCCCAGATCCGTGCCAGGTCCACGACCTGGAACTGACGCGTTTCAAGGAACTGACTATCCTTGAGATTGTGCGTGAGAAACGCGCTTTTCAGATCCTGATCCAATACCGCAATGGCACTGCCGTCAGGTCCGGAATGAATGCGGTCCCAATCGCTACGGATCCTCATCTTGTCTTCTGGACTGACCTTTTGCGTGGTCGTCAGAACTGTCGATGGCCTTCCGCCCTTGTTCCAAAACCTGTTGCTGTGATCCGCCGTCGCGATTGCGCCACCAAGCGCTTCGCGGCTGTATTGCACCGGATTAAGGCCAACAAGACCATCACGGGACATGCCTCGCACATGCCAAATGTCGCGAGCGGGGAACCTTTCACGCGATCCGTCAGGAAGCGTCGCGTCGTAGAAAAGGATCGTCCCCTCCGCGCGGTCAAAAAACTTGGCCACGAGCACGGTCTGCGGCTCTAACCGAGTCAGTGCGACGGGGTCACCGCGCATGTTTCGCGAGACATAGGCATAAAAGTTACCTGCCAGAAGCAAGTCGGCCATCAGCAACTCAAACAGGTCGAACGGCGTCTGAAAACCGTTTGGCCTGGACGCGAGCAGGACCTCTGCAGGAACTCCATCCATGCGCTGCCGGCCGACACTGGACCTGCTGTACAGATGCAGGGGCGCCATGGCGAATACACCACTGATCACGCGCAATGCCTGCAGTGTTGCGGGCAAGGACAGGGCAGCACGCTCATCAACCCGCACACCAGCTTTGGAAACACCACCGACGGGGGTAAAACCACGCCATTGGCTCTCGCTTTCCACAGGCGCTGCGCTCGCAACGACAGGCGGCTCAACGCGCATGGGCGCGGCAGCCGACGCGCCTGCGCCAGCCTTCAAGAAACTGAAAATGCCCATGTTACATTCCCGTATATTCGAACCTTCCGGACCCGGCGGCTGTCGGATTTCGGCTCATCAGCGTAAAGGCGTTGAATGCTGCGATGAGCGGATCGATCTTTCCCTTGCCCGCAGCTTCTTTTGTGATCAGCACGGCATTGCCGCGTTGCTCGGAGCGGGCATTTCCGATGCACCAAGCCATGATTTCTTGGCCGCAGTGGCGGTAAGTCCCGTCCATCAGCTTGCGCTCCATCCCCCAGATGGCCGATGACAGACGATACCCCTGACCGACAGCAACCATTTGCTCGGGCGCGATGCCAACCGCGGACAACTCATCAACCAAAGCAGCAACCCCCGCCGGATCTAGCCCGATGGCAGCTGCCTCTGGCAGGAGCCCCGCATCTTGCAACTTAGCGACAATGTCACATACGCCCGCATGGTCCTCAGATGGATGGCTGCAGATCGTGAGCTGACCTCGCGCCTCAAAGTCATGCATGGTGGCGATGTTTTCTTGGCGACGCTGCAGTGCGACCGGGTGGCACCAAGCATGCGACCAGCTCAGCCATTGGCGCGTTTCCCGGCAACGCCCGGTGACGTTCAGGCCCAATAGGTCATCTGCACCGCCGCCATCAATTCCGACCACCGCGACTTCACTGCGCTCAATCAACTGGTCAAGCCCGGTCAAACTCACATCACGGGCGGCCAACCAGAAGTCAGCGCCAACCCAGCGATTGCTGTGCAGCGCCAGACCGATTTCAACGTTGAGATGCTGTGTCGCCCAGGCGATCAGCTCGCCGATTCCGTCCTGCTTGGCACGCGTGAAACCATCAAGCAGCTTCTCCAGAGTGATGGATCGGCCAAGGTTTGGCGTAACCATGTGCCAATATGCAGGATCCTGCCACGGCTTGTGCTCCGCGGTCTGCATAGCCTCCGGAAACTCGTAGAGCACCGGCAGCATCCGCACCCGCTCAGTGATCAGACCATCCCTGACACCGCGCGCATACTGCAGCTCGGTTTTGAATACGCCCGCAGGAGGGTGGTCTGACTGCGTCGTAATCATCACCAAGAGCGCCTCGGGAAACGGCATCATCCCGCCACGGATCTGACGGATGACGTCAGCCGCATACGGCACTGTCCCGAGCAGGTGAATTTCGTCGATCAGTGCAAAAACCGGCTTTGCACCCGTCAGCACATCCATGCCGAATGTCCGCACCATCAGCTTGGCACCGGTCACACGGCACTTGATCTGCTTTTTGTGATCCTGGACATGGAACCGCTTTTGCAAGAACCCCTCAGGGTCCGCATCAATCATGTCCCGCGCCTGTCCGAACGCGACATCGCTGATCTTCTGCGTCGGCCCAATGACCAGCAAGTCCGCGTTCCGGCGCTTGTTAAGCAGCATGAATGTCAGCGCGATGGCCGCAGCACTTGTGGTCTTCGCGTTCTTCTTTGGGACAAGGATGAACACCTCGCCGACTTGACGTACTTCCGGCACCAACGAGGATGTGGACATCGAGCCAAACACTGCCCGCACGACATCCCGGATCCACTCCCCAGCCCCCTCCGCCAAGCTTGGTTGTCCAATCACGTCCGGCAACCGCAAGCGATTAAACACCTGGACCGCGCGGTCGGCTGCCTCAGCATCAAGAGGCAAATCCGCGATTGGCGTTTGTCCGCGCTCTAACTTCTCAACCCAGTCGGGGCAGGCGAAATCAAATGCCATCGTTTCAATTTAGCAAATCGCCCCACCCCGTTGGCGGAGCTTTTGCTTCCTGTGCAAGAGCTGCTTTCTTCCCAAGTGGCGCAGGCTTGTGGACATGTGCCTTTGGTGTGCGTGGCGCGGCGCGCGCCGCCGCGATGGTGCGAACCTCTTTGGCCGCGGAAACGTTTCCCTCGAGCATGCGTTGCACAAGAGCCTGCATCGCAAGCCCCTCCAGAAGCATCGCTCCATGATCCAGCTCACGGGAAAAATACTTCCGCAGCGTCTTGGCATCGATCCCCATGTATTGGGCAATCTCATCCGTTTTGAGGCCCGCTGCCGATAGGGACATGACAACTCTTTGATTTTCTTTGCGAATTGACGCATTTCCAACCGCCGACTTTCGGCCACGTGGGTCGCGAAGCGGCCGGATAGGGTCGCCCAGCAGGTCAACCTCTTCCCCATTGTCGTTTTTCATCATGGCCGGAATTAAAACCCCGCTATTTTATGGCTGCGGGTCTAGGGCGCGAGGGCTTCCTAGGGATTTACCCCCCCCCTCCCCTTCTCCTCTGCCTGCTTGGTCGAGTTGTGGCACTTGGCGCAGAGACACTGCAGGTTCCGCTCATCCCAAAACAACGACGCATCGCCACGGTGGGGCGTCACATGGTCAGCGACAAATCCAGATGCAGACTGACGCGGAACGCCCGAAGGACAGCCCGCGCTAGCCAATGCATGGCACATGGGCGCAAGAACAGGATGCGCGGCACCGCAGAACCGGCACACGAAGCCATCACGCTCAAGCACGCGCCACCTCAGCTCTTGCCAGCGCGCTGTCTTGTACCACTTTCGCCACTCTACCCGCGCATCCCTCGCGCGACTGGCCTCGGCGGGCGTGCTGTCCACAAACCGCACCATCGGCGGCAATGCAGCAATGCGCGGCGGCAATCGCTTTAGCACCATAGGCGCACCCCCAAAAGCAAAGCGCCCGGCAGGGTTATCCTGTCGGGCGCTCGTGTGGTGCTGGCAATTTGTCAAATCTGCTGCGGGACGTCAAATTCTTTTTTCCAGGGCGAGAGCGGCGGCAGCTGACCAGTGATCGCAACCGACGACAGATAGCCCGGCTGGCCGACGACATGGGCCAGATGCAGCAGCGCGCCATACCACCCGAGATAGGCCCGGCGCGCCGCCGCGACAGACCAGACGCCACCCGTAATACTGACCGGGCAGTAGGTCGCGCGCCCGGTGCGAACCCGGCTGCGAGCCGCGACGAACCGATACTCATCGCCCTGTTCAACATGCGCCGACCAGCTGCCGTCATCCTGCAGATCCCAGCCCTTCGGAACAACACGACGACGCTCATCACCGCGCCAGTCAGGCGCCCCACCGGCCCGCGCGCACTCCGCCACCAGCACGGCCATCCGCCGCCCGCCGCAACCCTCGGGCAGAGCCTCGACCGCCGCCGCGATCAGCTCGGCATCAGGATGCACGCCCGACACCCCACCACCATCGACGTTGCAGCCCAGCCGGGCGCGCTGCATCAGCACATATTCCGGGCTGACACCGACCCGGTCGAACTGCCGCGCGCCGGTCAGGTCAAAGTCGATCCGCGCATGTTCCACCCCAAACGCCCATTCCAGCGCGCGCTGGATCGGCATCTCGCGCACCACGCGGCGCATCGGCTGTGCAACCCGCACCGCACGATGACCGACAACACGACCCGACTGACGATCAAAACCCATTGCCTGCACCACATCTTGTTTCATTTTCGCGCCATCAAACTGCATCTTGTTTCGCCTGACATTCTTATGGGGAGGATAGGGAGGATAGATGAAAGATTGGGGAGGTTTCTTTTCGCCGTTCTTTCCTATGTTTCCCTTTATTTTCATTGGCTTGATGAATGTTTGGGGAGGATGGGGAAGATGGGGAGGATATTTCAAACACATGTAAGACAGTCGCCGCCCTATACTGCCCCATACCCCAATGAAGGCCCCTCACATGCGTTACGCGGAAATTGCTCCCCATACTCCCCATCCTCCCCGAAACAGGCGCAAGCCACTGATCCGCAAAGAAACTCACCCCTGACCCCATGTTTTCGCCTTTCTCCCCACACATGCCGATATGCTCCCCATCCTCCCCGAACCGAGCGAGGGGTGCGGGGAAATCAGTCCTCATAGGCCGTGCGGCCCGCGATCGGGCGACCGTCCTGATCCCGTGGTGCGGCGCTGAACTTGGGACCAAAGACATCGTCAAAGCGGATGCCCGTGTAGGTCATCACGCCGTGTGACTTGACCGCGCTATAGCCCCGACCATCCCTTGGGCTGCGCCATCGGCCTGCCTTGTCCTTGATCCGGGTCGAGACCCTGCGCTCTGTCCATCGCCCTTCGCCGCGCGTCTCGAGCCAATAGTTGAATGCCTGCACCAGCTCGCGCGCGCCGATCCTGTCGGCATCATTGCCGGTGCACAGGCAGCAGCTGGCGATGAATGCGCCAATCGGGTCGCTATCCTCGCGGTATTCCGCCGTCGCATCGCGCACCTGATCCGGTTCCTGCAGACCACCCTCCAGGTAGTCCATCAACCCATCGACCAGCCACCGCAGAATACCGTCACGCTCCTCCCACAGCTTGGCGCCGAGGTCAGGGTCACGCTCGGCCTCTGGGATCTGCACATCCCATGGCACCAGCTTCATCCTGCGCCAAATGCCATCATCGGTGGACCGGATATCAGGCTTGTGGTTGCCGCTCATCGTCAGCTTGAAATACGGGTAGAGCCGGAAGAAGGCCCCGTAGTTTGGCCGCACCATGATCGGCTCGCCGGAGGTGATCGACTTGATCAGCGCATCCTGAAGCTGCTCACCCTCGCGCGGCTCACTGGCCCGGGCCATGCGCGCGCCGACCAGATAGACCAGATCGGGCGTTGCCTGAGCGCCGCTCTGGGTGTTCTTCCCTGTCAGCGTCTCAATCCGGATCTCGGCCGCATATTCGCCCAACATCTTGGCGATCAGCTCTGCCAGCACGGATTTGCCGTTGGCCCCGGCGCCATACCAAAACATCATGGCCTGGACCGGTATGCCGCTGATCGAAAGCCCCAACCAGCGCTGCAGGTATCGGCGCATCTCCTCCGAAGGCTGGACCCGTTCGAGAAACGCCATGAACCGCGGGCACTTGGCCCTCGGATCATAATGCGCGTGGATCACCTTCGAAATCCGGTCGCGCTTATCGTGGGGGTCCAGCCTGACTGAAGCCGTTTTCGAAAACCCAGAATCGCCGCCGCCCTGCACCTCGAACCGCAGAACACCCGACAATGTGTTGACGGCCATCGGATCGGCATCGAGCTCTTCGTGACGCACGGCAAGGTGCGGCGCGGCCTCTTTCAGCGCCGCGTCAATTCGGCCAGAATTCCCCGCCGTCCGCGCGAAATTGCGATGCGCCTTGCGCTTGTCACCCAACACCTTCTTGATATCCGCGATTGCCTTCAGCTTCTTCTGGATATCGGATATCTCTTGCTCGGCCTCGGCTTCCGGCTTGCCATCTTCGGTGACCATGCCCTGCAATTCGACCATCCTGTCGCGCAGATCACGTTCCTTGCCAATGGCCTCCATCTGCCAATCTTCAAGCTGAAGCCACGGGATTTCCCGAGCGATCAGCTCGCCCAGCTCCTGCGCCTTGGCGCGCACGGCCAGCTGATGCATGTCGATCTGGTAATGCGTCCCGCACCAGACGTGCCAGCCGAGGGTCGGGACCGAGATGACATCCTCGCCGAAATGCCGCACGTACCGTTGGCCATTGCCAAAATCGTTCAGCGGCAGCGGCGCGCATTCCCGTTCGATCCCTTGCCCCTGATCATCCGCAGGGTGGTGCGGGGGCAGTGCAGGCTCATCCGGATAGGGCGTATCCTCGTCACCCATGGGCGCGTCATGGTCGTCCGCCATGGCTGCAGCCTCAGCTGCGATGTCTTCCGGCAGATCGACGTCCTCTGCGGCAGACATGACCTGCCGCACACGCCCCAAGTTGTCCTCTGTCATTTCCCGCCTCACAAATCATCGGGGTGCGGGGCATCGGCGCCCACACCCAACAAAACGTCATTCAGATCAACCCCGGCCCCGGCCATCACGATCTGACCGCGCAGCCCTGGCCGTAGCGCCATGGCGCGGCGCAGCCCCGCCAGCAGCTGGGCGCGTGTCAATTTCGGCTCGCTGTCCCCATCCTGGACGTAGATCAGCCGCTCTACCCCGGGTGGCGGCACAAAGGCCTCGGCATCGCCCAGATCCGGCAAACCCGCATATTTCAGGCCCTGCCCCAGTCGGCGCTGACCAGCCATGTTGCCGAGGCTGATCCCGGACCAATACCCGGCACCCGCCGGAACATCGGCGATCAAGGCGGTCAACGTCGTCTCGATCCCCTCGCCCATGATCAGCACAGGGGCAGGCCGCGTCAGACGGATCGACCCGCCCTTGACGCTGCCCAGGGATTTCTTGACCTTGACCCGCTCACCCGTCGTCGGGTGCAGGATGACCGGCTTGCCCTTGGGCGCGCTCACGTCAAACCAGGTGCGATGGACACCCTGAAACCGGCCATCCGGCCCCTGAATCGCGGCCAGCATGGCAGGCCCGCGATGGACCTGAACCCATTTGCGATCGACCTGCACCGTATAGGCCAGATCCGGGTGATACCGCAGCGCGATCGGCATGCGTGGGTAAAGCGCCTGGGGAATGCCCCGCAGGGCGAGATAGTCATGCACCGGCGACCCTTGGGCGCTGACAGCGGCCTGCCAAATCTCGCGCGCCCCACGGATTGCCTCGGCCCGCTCTGCCCGGGCGCGCTCCTCGTTGCGCCGGCGGTTTTCCTCGGCCTGCCGCTCACGGGCGCGGCGCTCCTCTGGCGATACACCCTCCAACGACCCACACAGCCATTCCAACGCCGCACGGAAATCCATGCCCATGACGAACATGACCAGATCGATTGACCCGCCCCCGGCACCGCATTTGCGGCAGCCGAACACGCGCTTCTGAGTGTTGATCCCAAACCGGTCTGTCCCGCCACAGCGCGGGCAAGGCCCGATCATCTCGCGCCCTGCCCGCGCCAGACGCTGGATCGCCAGACGGTCGGCAACCTCCGCGATATCCATTGCCTGCGCCTCGGCCACCCTCGGATCGTCGCGCACCATGTCAGCGCACCGCGGCAGCTGACTGCGCGCGAATCCGCAGCACCTCGAGCAGCGTCTGCTGACCGTCAATCGTCACACGGCCGCGCGGGTCACGGATGGGGCGCGACAGCTCCTCAAAGCGCAAATGCGCCGAAAACGTGTCGCAGCCGAGGTCCGCACAGATCTCGCCCAACTTGAGACCGCCCGCCAGCCCCTCGACCAGATCGAGGTCCGTCTTTGCGTTCCACTCTTTGCGATAGCCGATCCGCACCAGATGCTCATAAAGCACCCGCTGCTTCGGCAGCATGTGGGGCAAGGGTGCTGCGCCGCCAGCCTTCGGCGCAGCGCTCTGTGAGACCCCGTTGGCAGCGGCGCAAGGCCCACTCTCGCCGCCACCTTCACAGAGCACGGGGGTTTCGCCTGCATCAGACACCGGGAGGGAGGACCTGGCATCTGCGCCCGAGGCATGACCAACCCCGGCTTCGGCGGGCTGGCCCGCATCGGATTTCTTGGCGCGCAGGATCGATGCAATGGTCTGCACCCGGCGCCGCGTCTCTTTCGCAATCTCATGCGCGCTAAGGCCACGGGCGGCCATCTCACGCACCACAGCCTTCTCGCCGTCGGTCATCGGCCCAAGAATCGGCTCACCGCCCTCAGCCCCCTCAGCCCTAAGGGGCGCGACCGGCACGGCGGTGACAGCCTCAGGAACCGCCTCAGCCGCGGCCTCTGGCACGGCCTGAGCCACGGCTGCGGTCACAGACCGAGCCGATCGCACAAAACGGCAAAACGGCTCAGGATCCATGCGGGGCGGAACCACATCGACCACCTGCTGCACAACCGGCGCCGGATCAGCGGCAGGCTCCAGCACGAAGGGCGGTGGGGGCCCGAACTCGACCGCCGCAGGCATGGTCCACCCCGTCCGGATCACCGCCTCGCGCCCCGGCACGATGCTGATCACAACATCCAGACGCAGGCTCGCCTCGATCCGCCCGGCGGCATCCGCAATATGACCCAGTTGCCCCAGCAGAGCCCGCAGATCATCCACGCTCATCTCGGTCAAATTCATTTCACACCCCCGGCAAAGCCCGCAGTCAGCGCCGCGGCGGCATCGACCACCCCGGCCAGCGCGCGCAGCTGGTCGCCCATCCCGGGCGCCAGAAAATCGTTGAAGATCGCCTGGCCCGCGATTGGCCCCTCAGCGCCCCGATGCCAGATCAGCTGGCCACAACCCTCGGCCACCAGAACCGTCGCCGTGGCATCGCCGACGGCCAGATCCACCCGCATCTGCTGCTGCACGAGCTGCGCGGCGATTTTCCCGATCGGACGAAACTGTGACATGTTGGCCCCGATGGCTGGTCCGGCGCATCGGCCCGGGCGGAACGTCCCGGGCCGCGCAACACCAGACGAGAACCCGGAAAGCGTCCGGGCGGCGCACCGGGCCCACCACAGCCCGGATCGGAATAAAAAGGGCGCGGCGGCCTGTAACGCCGCGCCAGTCACCGTGCGTCTGGCCGCACGATGAACCCTGCATCCGGGGAAAACGGGTCGGATGCCGGGCGGGAGGTCACTGCCCGAACTCCTCAGGCCACAGCGCCATGGCCATCATGACCTTGTCGCCGGTCGGGCAGGAAAACCCATCGAACCAGTTGCACGCGGTCTGAAAGGTGACCTGAAACACCACCGCGCATTCCTCGCGCGATCGGCAGCGGCGGGCGACAAGATCAGCCCAGAAGGCCGTCGCCTCATGCCGCGTGATCACCGGCGCAACCGAGACACGACGCGCGGCGGCGGCACCCCGGCCACCGGCGCGGCGGTCGAACGGATTGGCGCGGGACTTTTGATCGCGCCCGGGCGCATGCTGCGATGGAAGCGCGGAGTCGATGCGACGAAATGGGAGGGGCTTCGATGACATCAGGCGACGTCCCTTGCTTGTTCAGGCTCCGCTGGTGGCGGGTTTTCAGCCATGTAGAGGCGAATTCTGTCTGCAACAGCCATGGTTGGGCTTGCCTTGCCGGATCGCCAGTTGTCCCAGCTTCCCCAGCTCGCGCCGACAGCAGCGCGCAGTACACCCTGCGGCTTTCGTCCAATCGCAGCTGCGTAGGTTTCAACTTCTTGGATGAACTGTTCCATGCCCTACTTATGGGGGATATTTACCCCATAATGCAAGGGGAAATCTAACCCATGCGGCGCGCGCTGTCGGCGGGTACACTCCGCATCATGGAAAACAGCTTCAAAGAAGCGCTCGAAGTCGCCCTCAAGATCACCGGAAGATCTCTTCGTAGCGTCGCTATTGCTTCCGGCGTGAGCTACGAGCAACTAAAGGGGCTTAAGCAGGGAAAGGCATCATCGACCAATGTCGACGATGCGATGCGCGTCGCCCGCGCCTTCGGCGTAACATTAGATGATTTCTATACCGGTCGCCTGGGCGCCACTCAGTCTGTAGCGGTGGCAGGGCGTGTTGGTGCAGGCGCAGAGGTTGTGCTTAGCGATGACCACGCAAAAGGTGACGGACTCTACCACGTGGCATGTCCGCCGCAGCTCGCACCACGCGGCGTGGTGGCAGTCGAGGTCGTTGGCGACAGCATGGAACCAGTTTTTTACGAAGGGGATATTCTTTTCTATTCACGACAGACCATTGGCATCCCGACCGAGGCGATCGGGCGACCGTGTATCTGCGAAGATTATGATGGACTCGTCTGGGTGAAACAGGTCAAGGTGGGAACATCTCCCGGGCTATTCAATCTACTCTCCATCAACCCAACCGGGACAAATCGCCTCGACGTGGCTCTCAAGTGGGCAGCGCCGGTGCTTTTCCATCTGCCAATGACTTACGTTACCAAACTGTAGAATCTTCAAGGCCTAAGAGCTATATAATGATTGAAATTCAAAAACTTGCGCTTGCCTTCATCACCTCGCTCGTGCCGTTTGCTCTCGCTCACCCTGCGTTTCCGGCGACCATGGAAGAAAATCTGCAAACTTGCAAAAAGGTCGGGCAGCTTGCGGAGAGCATAATGAACGCGAGGCAGGCAGGCGCAACGCCATCCAAGATGATTGAAGTGGTAATTACTCCGACGATGGAGGAGGACGCCAAGAGCCTTATCATGAAGATGATTACCAACGCGTTCGATGAACCACGTTACAACTCTCCCAAATTCATCACCAGATCAGTGCAGGATTTCCGCTCAAAAGCTGAGTCGGAATGCCTTAGCGTGGTCATGAAATAGCAGGCCCACCTGCAACAAGACCATCTACGGTTCGTACTACACGTCACCCGGCGCCGAGTCATCGGCGCCGGTTCGATTCGTCATGCTTGCTCGCAGTTGGCGGCCAATAGGGTAAATTTCACCCACAGCACTTGACGGGGGAAATTTACCCTATCATATTGACTCCATCGAAACCCGATGGAGGCCCACATGCCCAGCAAGACGGACACCCTCGACGATGCCGTGAAGCGCGAGACGCCACGGCCCTATATCTTGGCAAAGGACGGTGGCGCAGGGGCGCGCGAAAGGCTGCTGGTTGCCCTTTGCGATCACTCTTACATCGGGCGGGTCACCGACACGCCGGCCATCGACGCGCCCATCACCCAAGATGAAGCGCAGCGCTTCATCCTGTCCCAAATCGGCCCGGTGTCCGAAGCGAAGCTGCAGAACATGCTGCACGTTGCCTGGACGCGCCTCTCCTACGCCACCAGCCCCGAACAGATGCTCAGCCTCGAACATCTGATCACGGCAATCAGCATCGGCATCGGCATGATGCGCCACGAAGAGGCGCCCCAGATCATCGAGCGCAATCTGCTGCGCGAAGAAACGCGCGGCGCCGCAGAGATGCAGACCCACGCGCTCAACCGTTGGCGGCGGCTTTCGCGCTTGGCAGATCAGGGCTGATCAGATGCCGAGCTTGGCCTTGATCGCCGCAACGTCGCGCTGGATCGCGCGGATCGCCGCCCCCAAACCGGCAACGTCGCTCTTTGTGTGGTCAAGCTCGGTCACAATCTGGCTCAGCGAGATGGTGCGACCGCCCGTCAGTTGCGCCACCGGCTCGGCGCCATCCAGCGCGCTGATCGCAAACTCCAGCTCGGTCACGCGATCCTCAAGATCACTGCTCATTTCCCGCGTCCTTTCGTTCTTCGCGTGGGGAATCGCGGGTGGCGTTTCCACCGCCACCCGCACCTGACCTTCGCCGTCTCAACCTGTCCTTGCAACCCGATGGAGGCCACCATGTCCGCACACAGTTATCCCGTCGATCTGGTGGCGCAGGCGCGCCATCTCGTCACCCACGCCCATGACTACATGGACCTGCCCGCCAACGAGCTGGCCGATGACCTGAGCGCCGCGTGGGCCGTCCTGCGCGATGATCTGCAGCGCCGCCGACGGGCGCGGGTGCGGTTCCTGCCAATCCACCCCGGGGACGCCGCCTGATGCGCCCCGCGACCTATGCCATTCACCCGGCCTTGCGCCGCCTGCGCGATGCCTGGGCATGGGCCCGCAGCATTGACCACACCGCCGACATGATCGGCGCCGAATGCCCCGGCCTGCGCCACGTCGCCCCGCGCGACGGCGCCTTCGTCCTTCAGGGGCAGACCGTGACCGGCGGCGGTGTGGGCATCTCGATCACCGACACCGACCAGATTGTCATCCTGCGCACCGAACCGGACCGCGAGCCCACGCATATCGTGATGGCCCTGCCCGCCCGCCTGCGCCGCACCATGGGGTCAGCCGCATGAAAACCGCTCAGTCCAACCTCAACGCGCGCACGATCCGCGCTGACCGCCTGCAACGCGCCATGCCTGCCATGCGCACGGCGGGCACCGCCGCCCTGTTTCTGGTGATCCTGACCGGCGCGCTTGTCGCCGCGGATACCGGCCTGCGCATCGCCCGTGATCTGCCCGATCTGATCGCCGAGGCCGAGGCCCGGGCCAGCTGGTGACGACAGACCGTCGCTGCCTCATCTGCGGCAGCCCGAACGCGCCCTTCGGTTTTCGCGCGCCCGGTCCGCTCCGCAGCCTGCCGCCTCATTTGCGCGCCTACCGGTGGGCCTGCATCCGCCATCGCGAGCAGGTCGAGGACACGCCGATCAAACCACAGCCGGACCGGCGCCCCGCGCCACGTTGACCGCGCCCCTTTGCCACAAATGGATTTGACCATGCCGCACCGCGCCAATCCCGACGACCACCGCGACCAACTGGACTGGCGCGGTGAACACCTGATCCGGCGCCGGCCGACTGCCACGGAACGCAAAAAAGCGGGCTGCAGCGCCATGGCCTCGACCATCGCGGAAATGAACCGCCGAAAGGGGATCAAGCCCCGATCCGCCGCCGACCATGACCGGTTCGTGCGGGGCGTTTTCAAAGATCTGAGCATCATCATCAAAATGGAGGCCAAGAATGCGTGACGACAATGACCCAGCCCAGCTGGCCCGCATGGCAGAGGCAGACACTCCCGAACTCGAACAGGGCGCCGTCACCCTCGGAGGATTTGCACTCGCCGCCCTGTTCGCTCTGGCCCTGATCGTGGCGGGCGCGGCGCTGGTCGCATGGGTGCTGTGATGGCTGATCAGATCAGATTCCTGCGCGATGTGCGCGACCACCGCATGACCATCGAACTGGATCAGGGAGTCCACCGATCCATCAAGTTCAGTCGCCCTGGCTCAAACACCTATTACTTCCGCCTGAACACATGGCCCGGCCACCTGGCAATCAGTGGCGACATGGGAAGCTACGTCTTTTCGCGGGTTCAAGATATGTTCGATTTTTTCCGTGATCGGGAAATGATCGGCCGTATTAACCCGCAGTATTGGCATGAAAAAGCTGATGCTGTTGATCGGAATGGTGGAGCAAAAAGGTATAGCCCTGAAAAGTTCCGTGCAGCCATAAGGGAAGAATCTGCGGAATGGCAGGTTCGCCTTGGTGACGCCCAGAAAATCCTTGCAGAAATCGAGGAATTGGCCTCGGAGGGGTTCGGCCACGAGCATGAAGCCTATGCGGCTGTGCGAGACTTTGAAGCATCAGGCGGGAACAGTTTCGACTGCTTTGAAAGCGAGCTGACTGACTGGGATTTTGGCTACCTGTGGCTCTTGCGAGCAATCGTGTGGGGCATCAAGCAATACGACCTACACCACCAGGGCCGCACCCAAGCAGACCATGACAAGCGCGTCTTGGCGGGGGTGCTGTGATGTTCATATCCGAAACGAAGCACACCGCGCGAAAGGCGCATCGGTGCGACTATTGCCGGGGGACCATTCCCGCGGGCACTTCCTACCTCAACATTTCCGGGAAATGGCAGGGCGATTTCTACTCAGCGCGCGGGCACACAGACTGCCGCGACCTCTGGCTGGCGCTCTACGACGAATACGCAGATCACGGCGAGGGCATGGCCTTCGATCTGCCAGAGGTGATCAGTGATCTTGTCAGCCCCCAAGAGGCGCAGGAGTCGCTGGACGCCCAACGCGGCTACTTCCCGCATGCCGTCAACCGCCTCGAATGGAGCCTCCGCAGATGGCTTGCAGACGATGATGCAGAGGGGGGCGCCCATGTCTGACCGTATCCACACCGTCCACCTCAGCGCCTACCACAGCGCACAGGGCACGGCCGCCGAGCTGGCGCGCATGGGCATCTATCTGCCACCCCGTCACTGCGACACCTGTGGGCGGATCCAGCACGCGCACAACTGCGGGGAGCGGGACGATGGCTGACGCCCTGCCCATGATCATTGACAGTTTCGCGGGAGGCGGCGGCGCTTCGACCGGGATCGAACAAGCGCTTGGCCGGTCGCCGGATGTTGCGATCAATCATAGCGCCAAGGCCTTGGCGCTGCATGCCGCCAACCATCCCGAAACCATCCACCTCGACAGCAATATCTGGGACGTGGAGCCGCTGACCGTCACCCGGGGGCGCCATGTCGGGCTGCTCTGGGCAAGCCCGGACTGCAAACATTTCTCCAAAGCCAAGGGCGGCGCACCGCGCGACCGCAACATCCGCGATCTGGCTTGGGTCGTGGTCAGATGGGCCAAATGGGCAAAGCCCGACGTGATCCTGATGGAGAATGTCGAGGAATTCCTGACCTGGGGGCCGGTGGGCGAGGATGGACAGCCGATCAAAGAGTTTGCGGGCCAGACCTTTGACCTGTGGGTCAGCCAGCTGAAGGAACTCGGCTACAAGGTCCAGCATCGCGAATTGCGAGCCTGTGACTATGGCGCGCCGACGATCCGCAAGCGGTTCTTTCTTGTGGCCCGCCGAGACGGCCGCCCGATTGTCTGGCCGAAGCCGACCCATGGCGACCCCAAATCGCCAGAGGTCCGCAAAGGCAAACTGCAGCCGTGGCGCACGGCTGCGGAGTGCATCGACTGGTCCCTGCCATGCCCGTCGATTTTCGACACCGCCGCTGAGGTCATGGCCAAGCACGGGCTGCGCGCGGTTCGCCCCCTCGCCAGCAACACGCTGGCGCGGGTGGCACGCGGCATGAAGCGGTATGTGATCGAGGCTGAGAGGCCGTTCCTGGTGAACCTGACCCACGGCGGGCGCTGCGAGGATGCTGCAGAGCCTTTCCGGACGATCACCGGCGCCCACCGTGGCGAAAAGGCAGTGGTCGCCCCCAGCCTGACCCGATTCAACGGCGGGGCCACGGGGGCAGATCTGCGCGACCCTGCGCCGACCGTGACCGCAAACAGCTGGATCAAGAAGCCGGGAGGCGCCGCGCCGCTTGGCATGCTCGCGCCATATCTGGCAAGCATCGCGCACGGCGACAGCGGCGGGCGCCGGGAATACCCGCTGGCCGATCCACTTGGCACTGTCATCGTTGGCGGCATCCAACATGCGGTTATCACCCCGATCCTGTCACAGATGTATGGATCTGGCGGCGGAAAGGGGGACGTTGACCGGCCCCACCCGGTCGTGACCGCCGAGGGCAACCACGCCTCGATCATCGCGCCGGTGCTGACCTATGCCCAACAGGGGGGTGGGAGCCGGTCGGCCACAGTTCCGCACCACACGATCTGCGCCAGCCGCAAAGACCAAAACAGCCTGTTGGCCGCGACCATGGCGCAGATCGGCTACGGCGAGCGCAAAGGTCAAATCCCGCGCGCACTCGATGTAAACTCGCCGCTGGGGACGGTCGTTGCGGGCGGGGCCAAACACGCGCCAATTGCCGCCTTCCTCGCGCAACACCATGGCGGGCCACGCATGGGCGGAAATGCCGGGCACGATGCCCGCGACCCGATCAGCACCATTGCCGCCTCTGGCAGCCATCAAACCCCGGTAGCCGCCTTCTTTGCCAAATATTACGGCACCGGCGACGGCGCGCGCACGGATGAGCCATGCCACACCATCACCGTCAAGGACCGCATGGGCCACATGCAGGCATCGCTGCAGGCGCCCCCCTTCGGCCCTGAGCATGAGGCCCGGGCGCGCGCGGTGGCCGACTTCCTGCGCGCCCACGACGCCTGGGACAGCCGCGAATTCGTGACCCTATCGATCGATGGGGCCGATTTTGTGGTGGTCGATATTGGCATGCGGATGCTGACCCCGCGCGAGCTGTTCAACGCGCAGGGCTTCCCGGCTGATTATGTGATCGAAGGTGTCTGGACAGGGACCGACACCGCCAGCCCCAAATTCGAGGCATTTGCCAAAGACGTGCAGGTCAGCTGCTGCGGCAACAGCGTGTGCCCGCCGCTTGCAGAGGCCCTGGTGCGCGCAAATTGCGCCCACCTCGCCATTACCGAACAGATCGAGAGGACCGCATGAGACGCGCCGAAATCCTGCAAACCGCACTGCAATGCATCACCGTTGACCGGGCCGCCACCCACGGCGAGGCCGAGGATAGCTTTGGCCTGATCGCGGCCTACTGGTCCGCGCATCTCGACCACCCCGTCACGGCGCATGACGTGGCCGCGATGATGGTGCTGTTTAAGTTGGCCCGCATGCGCGGCAACCCGGCCCACATCGACAACGCGATCGACGCGGCGGGCTATGCGGCGCTGGCCGGTGAGATCGCAACGGGGGCCGCGTGATGCAGCGCAAAAACACCGCAGCACCGGACCAGCATGCGCGCCTGATCGCCGACATGCAGGCCAAACAGCAACGTCAGCGGAACGAAATCGGCCGCCTCGAGCGCCTCGTCGCGCAGCTCCAGGCCGACAAAGCCGCACTCCGCCATGACCTGACCAAAGCCAAAACCCGCGCCGACCAGCTCTCGGCCATCATCCAAGGGGGCATTGCATGAGCCAACAGACAAGACCTTCCAATGTCACCCTGCCAGAGCTGGCGGGCATCACGTCCACCGCAGGCAACAAATGGGGCGTCAGACTGCCGATACCGTGCGGATCCGAGCCGCCGCAATCGGCCGCGCCCGTGCAGCCCGCGAAACCCGACCGCGCCCCTCGGACCGACTACGCCTTTGACAGCCGCCGCCCCGGCGATGTGGTCGAGGTCACGAGCGACCAGGAGCGCCACTACCTCCGCTCCGCATTTGCCAATTGGCGCCGCAAATTGGGCGATGCCTGCCCGCTGGATGCCGTTAGCCTGCGGGACGACACCGGCAGGATCTACGCCATCCAATTCATCGCCCGCACACAGGAGAACAAGCAGTGAACAAGATCGACACAAGCACCGAGGCTCCTGTCACGCTCACCTATACCAACTGGAAGGGCGAGACTGCACAGCGCCGGATCATCCCGCGCCGTATCTGGTGGGGATCGACGGCATGGCACCCGGAACCGCAATGGATCCTGACCGCGCTTGACGTTGACAAAGGCGAGGATCGCGACTTCGCGCTTAAGGATTTCGGCCAGCCCATCACCGTGCAGGACGCGGCGCGGGTGCCGAAGATCAATGCGCTGATCGATGCGGCGAGGATTGTCCACGACAGTTACTGGAACTCCACAGATGGAATTATTCGCGGACTGTATGACCTTGGCGAAGCCCTACGCGCCATCACGGAGGGCCGGGAATGAGCGGGCCGGATCGGATTTGGCTTCAGGACGCCGGGGATTACGAGAGTGCGGCTGAATTTGAGGTAACGTGGTGCATTGAGCCGCAAGATGACGGCGATACCGAATACATCCGCCGCGACCCCGCAGTCCTCGCCACGCTGCCAGAAGTGCAGGCAATGATTGAGACCGCTTACGAGAAGGGTCTGTCGGACGCACTAGGTATCGTCGCATCCATCGGCTACGGCGCGACTGAAGATGTGGACAGAGGCCATGAAGACGCTTACCGCGCAATTGAAAAGCACTTGGCGGACTGGAAAGCCTCCGCAGCCGCCCTTCGCGCTATCACGGAGGGTCGGGAATGAGCCTACCCGACTCCATGACCCGGGAGCAGGCGGTTGCCCTGCTCGCCACCACGCCGCAGTATATCCCCGGCCCGTGCCCATGGTGCAAAGCCACCACGATCAAAGAAGCGGAAACGCGATGCCGACCCATGTGTATGCCCTGCGGCGACTATGAATGCGGCACCCCCGACGAGGCCCCGGACGACGGCGGCCTGCTGCACCAGCGCAACAGCGACTATGACGCCCTGAGCGGTTATCTCTGGGAATGGCTCGCCTTTGACGAGGGCCTGACAGATACGCCGCCAACGTGGGGAGAGGATGAAACGGCATGATGTGGCTGACCACCCGCGCCCTCGGGCTGGGCTTTGCCTGCGTGACCATCTGGCTGCTGTCGCTGGCCCTGGCGATCGCGATGCACACGGCAGCGATCCTCTATCTGATCCTATGGGCCGGCCTGGCGGATGGCCGGGCAATCCACGCCATTGTCAGAGGACTGACGAAATGACCGGCCCAACCCCATATCTCCACGGCAACTGCGATCCCTGCGCGGCATGCGAGCTGCGCAGGGAGATGCAGGACACGGCCCCGATCATCCGCGCGCCGATCCCCTGCAACGTCTGCGGCGGCAGGGGCTACCTGCCGCTCAGCGCCGCCGAGATCGTCCGCCGCACCGTCATCGAGGCCCGCCGGATCTACTGGCCCATGGTCGCAGAGCGTCAACAGCAGCAACAGCAAATGGAGGCCCGGTGATGGGGCAGCAGTTTGTTCTGATAGAGGCCGAGGCACTGGCGCGCATTGAGCGACAGATCGCCGCGATTTCCGCCAAACTGGAGGGCGCGACACTCACGCCAGCGCCGGAGTGGTGCAGCATCCCGGCAGCAGCAAAACGCCTCGGAGTGTCCGCATCGACCATCCGCCGCAAGATCAGCCTCGGGCAGCTCGAGGCGCGCGGATCAGGCAAAACTAAGCAAGTGCGCCTAGTCTAGGCGCCTCGCAATATCTGCTGCGCTCTCGTTGTAATAGGTCATCAGCTGGCGGATATCGCGGTGGCCGATCATGCGAGCGAGAGACAGCACATCGAGCTTTCTCGACAGCCGCGTCACCGCCTCGTGTCGGCTGTCGTGAAAATGCAGATCCTCGATCCCCGCCTTGGTCCTGATCTTGCGCCACAGCGCATCGAGCTGGTCGGACCGCAGGCCGAATACCGTCGGCATCCTCGGAAGCCCACCAAGCAGACGCAAAGCCTCGGACGACAGGGGCACATCCCGCGCGGTGCCGTTTTTAGTCCGCGACAGATGCACGACGCGCTTATCGAGATCCACGCAATCCCACGTCAGCCCGACAATCTCCCCTGCGCGCATACCAGTCTCTATCGCGAACAGGAATGCGTGGTAAGCTCGCGCCGTGGCATTGGCGAGGTCGGCCCCGGCAACATGTGCCAGGCGTGACAGCTCATCCTCGCTGGGCCGCCTGTCGCGCGCCTCGGGCTCTTTCGGACGCCGCACATCCGTCATTGGGCTGACCGAGATCAGTCCCCACTCTTTGCGCGCCTGCGTCAGCACCGCGCCCAGCAGGACCATCTCCCGCCGCACAGTCCCGGCCGAGACGGCCTTGAGCCGCCGATCACGCCAGTCGGCAATATCAGCGGCTGTCAACCTGCCGATTTGGATCTGGGCCACTGCGTCACGCCTCAGCAGATCGATGCGCAACTGCTCCCACCGCGCACCGCGTTTGCCGATACTGACCTCCCGGGCGTATCGGTCCAGCACATCGCCAAACAGCGCTGCGCTGGCAAGCTGCTCGCCATTCAGGATCAGATATTCCTGACGCGCAGCCCAGTCCTTGGCTTCGACCTTGGACGCGAATATCTTGCTTTTGCGGACGCCCTGCCGCGCGACTTCGGCGCGCCACTGCTTGCCGTATTTTCGAATCGAGGCCATGAGATTACGCACACTGCGGGAATTGTGCGTAAACCAATGCAAAAAATTGAGCGCGTCAGGTAGTCAGAAATTTCCACGGGCGGGCGCGCAGATTGAAAATAAACGGAAAAATCTCACAGAGGCGCACATTTCTGCGCTGAGGTGGTGCCTGCGGCGGGACTCGAACCCGCACGCCCGAAGGCAAGGGATTTTAAGTCCCCAGCGTCTACCATTCCACCACGCAGGCACGGCCGTCACCATACAGAGCCGCGCCCCAAGGTAAAGGGCCGAAAAATGGCAGTTCCCGTGGCCGCGGCAACCGTGCAGCGCCCCGGCGATTGCCCCGTCTTGTCAAGATTGGCGGCGAAAAGATCGTCCCCGCCCCGCCCGCATCGGTGCGGGGTTCGCCTTATCCCCCAGCGGCCAGCACCTTGAAGACGCAGGGATCGGAAAACAGTTCGGGCGGAGTCTGACACAGGCCCTGCGCTACTTGCCAGGCGGCCAGAACCTTGGGCACGTAATCGCGCGTTTCCGCATAGGGCGGGATGCCGCGGTTCGATTCAACCGCCCCCTCGCCCGCATTATAGGCCGCCAGCACCATCAGCGGATCACGGTCGAACCGCTTCATCAGCCAGTCCAGATAGGCGACGCCGCCCTTGATGTTCTGCACCGGCACCTTCGCATCGGCCACGCCAAAGCGCTCGGCCGTGGCGGGGATCAGCTGCATCAGCCCCTCGGCCCCTGCCGAGCTGACGGCATCGGCGCGGCCTGCGCTTTCGATCCCGATCACCGCCAGCACAAGCGCGGGCGAAACCTCGGTCCCGATGGTGGCCATGAGGATGTCGGTCCCATAGCTTTGCGCGATGTTCTGCATGTGCTGCATCCGCGGTGCCACGACCGCAGCCCCACCCGGCCCCTGCGACAGCGTCGCCAGCGCCAGCGTAAAGCGGCCATCCACGGCCTCGATCGCGGTGGGCACGCGGTCCCAGAACCAGGCATAGGCGGCAGGGACGACGGGGCCGGGGGTGACAGGCACCTCGGCGGGCAGCTTTTCGGGCTCTGCCAGAGACAGCGCCTCCTTGTCGCGGTCAACCTTTGGGGTGGCAGCCAGACGGCGGGCCTGTTCGGCCGGGTCGATCTGCACGGTGATACGCTTGCCGATGCCGGGGCCAAGGCCGGGGGCCTTGATGCGGCGGAAGGTGAAATCTTCGAATGGCGGCGGGGTCTGGGCCCAGACGCCAGGCACGCCGGACAGAATCGCCCCGGCGAAAAGTGCTGCTCCGATTCCCCGCCTCATGGGGTGTTCCGCCCGTTTTCCGGTTTTTCTGCACCCAAGGTGCCAGAAATCCCGCGACCGGGCGAGACGGCACCCCGCCGAATTGGCCCGAGTCGTCCCCAATCGTGGCAGTTTTGCCGCAATCTTGCCAAAGTCAGCGATACAGACGGGGGGCGGTAAGCTACATCCAAAGGTATGTATCGAAATTAACTTCTGCAATTCAATCACTTATCATTTTTATGCGGATTTTCTTCAGATTTTGGACCCGGCCCAAAAGCCTCCCAACTCCCGCCGCGATTGGGGGGCTATATGAGCCCATGCCGCAGCGAACAGCGGATCGGAACAGAGGCCGGTCAGAAAGCAGACGCCGCGGTAGAAACAGAGCAACACTGAAACCAAGGGACTAAAGACATGAAACTCCTGAACATCTTCAAAGCCTTCAAAAACGACGAGTCGGGCGCTGTCACCGTTGACTTCGTGGTTCTGACCGCCGCCATCGTTGGCCTGGGCATCATCGTGATCTCGACCCTGCAGCCGGCGATCACCGACACCGCGACCGCCATCGCGACCGACATGCAAGAAGCTCGCGAGCTCGGCCGCTGATCTGACGCACGGCGTCTCAGCCAGAGTGTAAACAGCAGGCTGCGGTCCCGGACAGGACCGCAGCCTGTTGCACAAGCGGCCCCCCGACAACACGGCAGAAAGTATGTGTAGCATGTTCAAAGAGTTTCTGACCCGTGAAGACGGTGCCATCACCGTCGATTTTGTCGTTGTCACCGGCCTGGTGGCGGGGCTGTCCATCGGGGTCACCCTGATGTTGAATGAAGAGGTCCGGGCCTTCGCCGTTGCGATTGCCCAGCAGATCACCGGCTGAAGAACCCGCACGACCGGCGCGGTTCGAAACGGAAGGCCCCCATCGGCCCCGTGTCTCGGCCAGAACGATGGGATGTAGGAGAAGGCGATATGCGGACTGTTTATCTGGGTGTTCTGGTTCTTGGCCTCGCGCTGGCGGGGTTTGCTGTCTACATGGCGCAAAACTACATCGGGCGGACGCAAGCCCAGCTGGAAAGCGAACGCGCGCTGCGCGCCAAGGTCGGCCGTCTGGTCGAGGTCTATGCCGTGACCAAATCCGTGAACTACGGCGACGAGCTGACCCCCGAAGATGTGCAGCTGGTATATCTGCAGGAATCAGCGCTGCCCGAGGGCGTGTTCACGCCGGAGACGCCGCTTTTTGCCGAAGGTGAAAAGGAACCGCGCTATGTGCTGCGGCAGATGGACAAGTTCGAACCCGTGCTGGCCGGCAAGGTCACGGCGCCGGGCGAAACTGCCGGTCTGACCAATATGCTCAAGCCCGGTCAACGCGCCTTTACCATCCAGTTCAAGGATGCCGCGGGCGCAAACAAGACGCTGCAGCCCACCAACCACGTCGATATCTATCTGACCCATCCCAGCCCCTCAGCCATTGATGGTGGCCTGGAAACCATCCGCTTGGAAGAGGCGATCGAGGTGATTGCCGTTGACCGCCCTGCCCCGGCAAAGGGCGCGGCCGAAGGCGAAGTGGCGCCGCCCCGGTCGATGACCGTGGCCGTGACGCCCCAGCAGGTTGCACGTCTCACGCAGGCGCAGGCCTCGGGTGATCTGACAGTCTCGCTTGTAGCCAAGGCTGATGAGCAGATGACCGACGGTGGTGCTGTATCAACGGTAGATGATCCGGTTCTGGGCGCCAAGATGGCCGCCGAGCCTGCACCGGTTGAGGCGCAAAGATGCTATCGCAAGATCCGCAAAGGGACCGAGGTTCTGTCCGAGGAAATTGCCTGCACCAACTAATAGTGGATTGCACCCCTGGCGCGCACCGCATCTGGCGGGCGCGCCTTCTGCTTGTTCCGCCGCCGCTGCGCGCGAACGGCGTTATCCACAGAAGCTTCGACCCGCAAGAGTTTGATTCTTGCAAAAAAATACCTTCTCCGTCATTTTAGGGGCTGAAAGGGCGCAAAGACCCCGATTGAGGCGTGGTCCGAAAGGCTGGTCACATGCAGTTTAAAACGTTTCTGAGTGCGGGCGCCATTGGCCTGGCCGTGCTGGCCGGATCGACGGCGATGGTGCAGGCCCAGGGTCTGCGGGTGATGGAAGGATCGGCCTCGGCGCCGCTGTCCGTGCCGCTGAACCGCGCGGTGGTGGTGGAAAGCGATGTTCCCTTTGCGGAACTGTCGATCGCCAACCCCGGCATCGCCGATATCTCGACGCTGTCGGACAAATCCATCTATGTGCTGGGCAAGGCGCCGGGGCGGACGACGCTGACGCTTCTGGCGGCCGACGGCAAGCTGATTTCGAATGTCGATGTCGAGGTCACGCCGGATGTTTCCGAATTCAAGGAACGCCTGCGGCAGATCCTGCCGGGCGAGAATATCGAAGTGCGGACCGCCAATGACGGCATCGTGCTGTCCGGGACGGTCAGCTCGACCGCCAAGCTGGACCGCGCGCTGGACCTGGCCGAACGCTATGCGCCCGAACGGGTGTCGAACCTGATGACAGTGGGCGGCACCCAGCAGGTGATGCTGAAGATCCGCTTTGCCGAAATGCAGCGGTCGGTGTCGAAGAACCTGTCCTCGTCCCTCGCCATGGCCGGGGGCAATACAGTCGGTGTGAACGGCGAAACCGGCACCTGGCTGAACGACGGCAACGCGATCAACAATTCCACGATCACCCCGCGTTCCAATGCGAATTCCTCGCTTGGGCTCGGCTTTACTGCCGGCTCGATGCAATTCGCCGTGCTGCTTGAAGCGCTGGAATCGAAGGGTGTCGTGCGCACCCTTGCAGAACCGAACCTGACCGCCCTTTCGGGGCAAGAGGCCAAGTTCCTTGCCGGTGGCGAATACCCGATCCCCGTGTCGGACAGCGACGGGATTTCCATCGAATACAAACCCTTCGGCGTTGAGATGACCTTTACGCCGGTCGTGGTTGATGGCGACCTGATCAACCTGACGATCAATGCATCGGTGTCGTCGATCGACTCGGACACCTCGGTCACCACGAACAGCATCAGCGTCAACGCCTTCAAGCGGCGCGAAACCTCGACCACGGTCGAGATGCGCGACGGGGAAAGCTTTGCCATTGCGGGCCTCTTGCAGGATGACTTCCGCGACCTGAACGGTCAGGTGCCGTGGCTGGGCGATATTCCTGTTCTGGGGGCGCTGTTCCGCAGCACGGAATATCAGCGCGCGCAGTCCGAACTTGTGATCATCGTGACGCCACATCTGGTGACCCCGACCCGCGGCGAGGCGCTGGCCCTGCCCACCGATCGCGTGCGTCTGCCGACGGAAAAAGAGCTGTTCCTGTTCGGCAAGGTCGCGGGCAGCAAGGGCCCTGCGGGTGAAGTGGCCCGTCAGGACTTCAGCGGCCCCTATGGCTATGTGATGGAGTAAGCGGGATGCAGCGACAGATCCGGAGTCTGGCGGCGGCAGTCGCGCTGGTGGCGTTGGGCGGTTGCGTGAGTGGCGATCGCGAAGCGGGTGCCGATGTCGATGGCGGCCATTTTGGCAATGCCACGATGCAGAACTCGATGGCGCAGATCAACGCGGGCGAGGCCCGCATTCTTCTGTCGCGCAAATTCGCGTCCGAGGTGCCTGCAACGATCACCTTCCCCTTCAACTCGGCCAGCCTGACGGCCGAATCTGCGGCGGTACTGAACCAACAGGCCAACTGGATGTCCCAGTTCCCCGAGCTGCGGTTTTCGGTCTATGGGCATACCGATCTGGTTGGGTCGAATGCGTATAACAAGGCCCTTGGCCGCAAGCGGGCCGAGACTGTCGTAGCCTATCTTGCCGCGCGCGGGATTTCGCGGAATCGCCTGCAGGCCCTTGTGTCTTATGGCGAAACGCAGCCCATCGTGATGACCGAACAGCCGGAGATGCGCAATCGCCGCACCGTGACCGAGGTATCGGGCTTCCTCAAGCGCCAGAACGCACCGCTGAACGGCAAATATGCCGCGGTCATCATGCGCGAATATGTCGATTCCGCTGTGCGCCCGATCAAGCCGCCGACCAACGTGCAGTCGCAGGTGGTTCAGGGGAACTGATCCGAACGGATATGACATTGAAAAAAGGCGGGCCCGAGGCTCGCCTTTTTCCATGGGTCAGAGACATTTCCCAGAAATACGGTTTTTTAGCCCAAATCTCGCCCAGTTTGCCCCGCACCTTCCAGACTGAATAAACCCAAACCGTGCAATGCCCGCATTGCACACGGCGGTCCCGCATGCGGCGGGGCGACTTGGTCGCCCCTGCGGGTGCCCGCCGGAACCGAAGGAACTGAGGCGATGACGAGTGTGGCCAATCTTCAGCCGGAACCCGCGCCGATCCTGGCGTGTACCATTTCGCGTGATGTTCAGAATTTTGAACTGCTCATTGACGACATGGAACAGGAACTGGGGGAAAGCTGGGGCGACCTGTCCTTCGACGACGCGCTCTTGTTTCTGGAACAGCCCGACAGTGCCACGCTGCAATTCGTGGCCGTGGCGGTCAATGCCGAGGATGAGGCCGATCTGACCCGCGTCGCCGAGGTGATCCGCACCGCCAAGGCCAAGGGGATCCGTGTCGTGCTGATCGCCGACCAGGTCAGCCCGGTGGCGCTACATCAGCTGCTGCGCCTTGGGGCGGATGATTTCGTCCCCTACCCCCTGCCCGAAGGCGCCCTGCATGAGGCGGTGACACGCGTCGTCAAGAAACCGGCCGAGCCCGAACCGGCTGCGGCCCGCGTTGCGCCCCCGCCCGAGATGGAGCCGGAACACCACCACCCACCGCGCTTCAAGGCCAAGGGCGACCGCGAGGGCGTGCTGATGCCGATCCACGGCCTATCAGGTGGGTCGGGCGCCACGACCTTTGCCGCGAACCTGGCATGGGAGCTGGCGAATGTGGACAAGGCGAAGTCGCCCCGCGTCTGCCTGATCGACCTTGATCTGCAATGCGGCTCGGTTGCGACCTATCTTGACCTGCCGCGCCGCGAGGCGGTGTTCGAAGTGCTGCAGGATCTGCAACATGCCGACAGCGACAGCTTCCTGCAGGCCATGCTGACCTTCAACGACAAGCTGCATGTCTTTACCGCGCCGGCCGACATGCTGCCGCTGGATCTGGTCGGCCCCGAGGAGATCGGGCGGCTGCTGGATATGGCGCAGGCGAATTTCGATTTTGTCATCATCGACATGCCCAAAACCATCGTGGCCTGGACGGAAACCGTTCTCAGCCGCGCGCAGGTCTATTTTGCCATGATGGAGCTGGACCTGCGTTCGGCCCAGAATGTGCTGCGGCTGATGCGGGCGCTGAAGGCGGAAAACCTGCCCTTTGAAAAGCTGCGCTATGTGCTGAACCGCGCGCCGAAGTTCACCGATCTGTCGGCGAAAAGCCGGGTCAAGCGGCTGGCCGAAAGCCTTGATATCAGCATCGAACTGCAGCTGCCCGATGGCGGCGCGCAGGTGACGCAATCGAATGATCATGGCCTGCCGCTGTCGGAAACTGCGGCGAAGAACCCGCTGCGGCGCGAGATTTCCAAGCTAGCCAAGTCCTTGTTCGAGATGGAGAAAACCACTGCGGCCAAGGCCGGGGCCTAAGCGGTTGTGATGGGGGTGTGACGATGTTTTCGCGATTCAAGAAACCTGAACCCGGCGCAGCCAAGCCCGCGCCCAACCTGGCGCCCGTCGGGGCGGCCCAGGCTGCCCCCCGTGCCACCGCGACCACCGCCACTGCCAAACCGGCCGCCCCCGGCCTTGCTGCGGCGCGCGCCGCTCCGCGGAGCCCGGCCGAAGTCGCCCAGGCCGACAAGGACCGCAAGCGCAAGGAACGCCTGCAGGACCTGAAGGTGGAACTGCACAAGCGCCTGCTGGAGAACCTGAACCTCGCCGTGCTGGAAAAGGCATCGGAGGCCAATCTGAAGGCCGAAATCGCCGCCATTTCCGCCGAGGCGCTGGATGAAATGTCGGTCGCGCTGACCGCGCAGGACCGCTCGACCCTCAATCAGGAACTTTATGACGAGGTCATGGGCCTTGGCCCGCTGGAGCCGCTGCTGAAGGATGATACCGTCAGCGATATTCTGGTGAACGGGCCGCAGCGCATCTTTGTGGAACGGGGCGGCAAGCTGACGCTGACCGACATCACCTTCAAGGATGAACGCCACCTGCTGCGGATCATCGACAAGATCGTCTCGGCCGTAGGGCGGCGGGTGGACGAATCGAACCCCTATTGCGACGCGCGTCTGGCCGATGGCAGCCGCTTCAACTGCATGGTGCCGCCGGTGGCGGTGGATGGCTCGCTCGTCTCGATCCGGAAGTTCAAGAAGGAAAAGCTGGGGATCAACGATCTGGTCCGCTTCGGTGCCTTCACCGAGGAGATGGCGCTTTATCTTGAGGCTGCGGTGTCCACGCGCCTGAACATCATCGTCTCGGGCGGGACGGGGTCAGGGAAGACCACCACGCTCAATGCGCTGTCGTCGTTCATCGATAATGCCGAACGGGTGCTGACCATCGAAGACACCGCCGAATTGCAGCTGCAGCAGGTGCATGTCGGCCGGATGGAAAGCCGCCCCCCGAACGTCGAGGGCAAGGGCGCCGTCACCCAGCGCGACTGTCTGCGCAACGCGCTGCGGATGCGCCCTGACCGCATCATCGTGGGCGAAACCCGCGGCGAAGAGGTCATCGACATGCTGCAGGCCATGAACACCGGCCATGACGGGTCGATGACCACGATCCACGCCAACAACCCGCGCGACGGCATCAGCCGTCTGGAAAACATGGTCGCCATGGCGGGGATCGAGATGCCGCTGAAAGCGGTCCGCAGCCAGATTGCCAGCGCCGTCAACCTGATCGTGCAGGCCAGCCGCCTGCAGGACGGTTCGCGCCGGATGACCTCGATCACCGAGATCACGGGGATGGAGGGCGAGGTCATCTCGATGCAGGAAATCTTCCGTTACGAACGCCTCGGTCTGGCCCCCGATGGCAAGATCATCGGGCGGTTTAACGCCACCGGCGTACGGTCGCATTATTCCGAGCGGTTCAAACAATGGGGCTTCCACCTGCCCCCGTCTATCTATGATCCCATTGCCTGAGGCCTGACATGACCATCAATCCGGCCATTTTCGTCTATGTGTTGATCTTCGTCGCCGTGCTTCTGGTGGTCGAGGGGCTTTATCGCACGATCTTCGGCAAGTCGATCAGCCTGAACAACCGGATCTCGCGGCGTCTGGCGCTGCTGGAGAAGAACAACAACCGTGAGGAAGTGCTAGCCCAGCTCCGCAAGGAGATGACGCAGCACATGACGGCCAAGTCGATCCCGCTCTATTCGATTCTGGCCGACAAGGCGCAGAAGGCGAATATCGCGTTTTCGCCCGTGCATCTGATCGCGCTGATGATCGCGCTGTCGGGCATGGCCTATGTCGGCCTCACCTTCGGCACCCCCGCCGATACGCCGGTGCGGGTGATTCTGGCCATCGCCATGGGCGTGGGCGGCATCTATATCTGGGTGAACAACAAGGCCAAGAAGCGCGTTCTGCTGCTGCAGGAACAGCTGCCCGATGCGGTTGAACTGATGGTGCGCAGCCTGCGGGTGGGCCATCCGTTTTCCGCCGCGCTTGGCATCGTCGCCAAAGAGGTGGCCGACCCGCTGGGCACCGAATTCGGCATGATCTCGGACGAGGCTGCCTATGGCCGTGACGTGGCAGAAAGCCTGAAGGCCTTTGCCGAACGGATGGACAATCAGGATTTGCGCTTCCTGGCCGTCGCCGTGTCGATCCAGCAGCAATCGGGGGGTAACCTGGCCGAGATCCTTGAAGGATTGGCGCAGGTGATCCGGTCGCGCTTCAAGCTGTTCCGCCGCGTCCGCGCCATTACGGCCGAGGCGAAATGGTCGGGCATGTTCCTTTCGGCCTTCCCGGTGCTGGCGCTGCTGATGATCCTGATGCTCAAGCCCGACTATTTCGACGAGGTCCAGAAATCCGCGATGTTCGTGCCTGCGGCGCTGGTGGTCGGCGTGATGCTTACGATTAACGTGATCTTCATGAAGATCATGGTCAACATCAAGGTCTGAGGGTGCCATGCTGACAAACATCAATGCACTGCTGACCGAAAAGCTTGGCCCGCTGGGCCCGGTCATGGTCTTGTTGGGGCTGGCGGTGGTGCTGGTGGCGGTGGCGCTGCCGACCATCCTGCAAAAACGCACCGATCCGCTGGACAAGCTGAAACAACAGCGCACCGCCATGGGCATCGCCGCCGGTGACGCGCAGCTGCGCACGCGCAGCGCGGCCGACAAGCTGGAGAAATACGCGGCCTATCTGGAACCGCAGGACCAGCAGGAAATGTCGGCCGCGCGGCTGACCATGCTGCGGGCGGGCTACCGGTCGAAGAACGCGGTGCGGACCTATTACTTCGCCAAGCTGACGCTGGGCCTCGGCGCGCTGGCACTGGGGCTGTTGTATACGATGCTGCTGAAATCGCAGCGCGGCGATCTGCCCACGCAGACGATGATCCTTTACACCATCCTGCCCGCAGCGGCGGGGTATTACATGCCGCAATACTGGGTGCAGCGGCGGCTTCAGACCCGGCAGGCCGAAATCCTTGCCGGGTTCGCCGATGCGCTCGACCTCATGCTCGTCTGTGTCGAGGCGGGTCAGTCGCTGGACCAGTCCATCAACCGCGTGGCGCAGGAAATGCGGGCGGGCTACCCGGCCCTGGCCGAGGAATTCGAGATGGTCGCGCAAGAGGTGAAGGCGGGCAAGGAACGGGTGCAGGTGCTTAAAGACATGTCCGAACGTGTCGGCGTGGCAGACGTGTCGTCCTTCGTGACGACGCTGGTGCAATCGGCCACCTTCGGCACCTCGATCTCGGAAGCGCTGCGTGTCTATTCTGCCGAGATGCGCGACAAACGCGTCATGCGCGCCGAAGAGAAGGCGAACGTCTTGCCGACGAAGCTGACACTCGGCACAATGATGTTCACCCTGCCGCCCCTGATGCTGATCCTGATCGGACCCTCGATCTACGGCATCGCCACACAGCTCGGCGGGGGTTGAGACCCGGACGAGTATGAGACAAGCCCTTCTTGCGCTTTGCGTGATCCCGCTCGCCGCCTGTCAGATGATGGGCGGCGCTGGCACTTTGCGGCCTGCCGAAAATGCGCCGCCCCCCGCGAATGCGCGTGGCGAAGGGGTGGACGGGCTGATCGTCGGCCACCGCCTGATGGCCGCGGGCGAGCCTGAACTGGCGCTCCGCGCCTATTACCGGGCCGCGGCGGAACAGGGGGTCGATGCCGATGTGCTTTCGGCGGTGGGCAGCGCCAATCTGGCGCTGGGGCGGCTGGGTCAGGCGGAACAGGCGCTGCGCCGCGCCTTGGAACGGGACCCGACCTTCGTGCCCGCGCTGAACAATCTGGGCTGCGTGCTGATGGAACAGGGCAAGGCGCCCGAGGCGAAGATCGTCTTCCAGCAGGCCTTTGCATTGGACAGTGGCAACTCTGACGCGATTCGCGAAAATCTGAAGCGCGCAATGGCCATGTCCCAGAATTCGATTTATGCTGAAACGGCAAAAGAAGAACAAGAAGTCCACAACTTCTCGCTCGTTCGGCGTGGCCAGGGGGAATACGTTCTGCTGTCGGCGCTGTGATCGAGGGCTGTGGCTCGCGAGCAGGATCAAGGACGCGCCATGCGCCATCATCTGTTTTCCGGGCTGTGCCTTGCGGCGACAGCCCTGCTTGCCGGTTGCGGCGGCGGCGCAAGCGACGCCGAAGTGCAGCGCGCCATCAAGGACGTGAATGTCATTGATGAAAGCAACCTGAGCGAGATCATGCTGACCGTGGGTGACCCGAATGAGGCGGTCGCCTATTTCACCCGCACGCTGCAGCAGAACCCCGACCGCCCCGATCTGAAACGCGGTCTGGCGAAGTCGCTGATGCGGGCAGGCAAGCCTGAAGAGGCGGCAAAGGTCTGGTCAGCGCTCATCGCCTCGGGTCAGGGCAGCAATGATGACCGTGTGGGCTATGCCGAGGCGCTGATCCGGTCGAACAAATGGGCCGAGGCGGCGGCGCAGCTCAATCAGGTGCCACCGACGCATGAAACCTATGACCGTTACCGGCTGGAAGCGATGATTGCAGACAGCCGCAAGGAATGGAAAAAGGCCGACAGCTTCTATGAAATCGCGGCCGGGCTGACCACCAAGCCGGCCAGCGTGTTGAACAATTGGGGCTTTTCCAAGCTGAACCGCCGGGAATATGCAGCCGCCGAAAAGCTTTTCGTCGAGGCGCTGACGAATGATCCCCGCATGTTCACGGCGAAGAACAACCTGATTCTGGCCCGTGGCGCGCAGCGCAAATATGACCTGCCGGTCATCGACATGACGCAGACCGAACGGGCAGAGCTGCTTTACACCCTTGGTCTTGCCGCCGTGAAGCAAGGCGATGTCAGCGTCGGACGCAACCTGCTGCAGGAAGCGGTTGATACCCACCCCCAATATTTCGAGGCTGCCGCCCGCAGTCTGGCCGCCCTTCAGGGCTGAGGTGAATCGATGATTTCCAGTTCCGCCGCCCTGTGGCTTTTGCCCTTCTGCCTGCCGATCGCAATCTGGGTTGCGTGGTCGGACATGAAATTCATGAAAATCCCCAACAAGGCCGTCATGACCATGGCCGCCGTCTGGACGGTGGTGGGCTTTTTCGCCTTCCCGCTGGCGCAATATGGCTGGGGCTGGGCGCTGTTGGGGATCGTGCTGGCCATCGGTTTCGTCAGCAGCGCGCTGGGGCTGGTTGGGGCGGGGGATGCGAAATTCGCCGCGGCCATGGCACCCGTCTTCACCACCGCGAACCCGGTGCTGGTGCTGGCGCTGTTCTGTGCCTGCCTTCTGGGCGCCTTTGCCACGCATCGGCTGGCCCGGATGATCCCCGCCGTGCGCCGCGCCGCGAGCGATTGGGAAAGCTGGACGCGCAAGGATTTTCCCATGGGTCTTGCCCTTTCGGGGACGCTGATTTTCTACCTTCTCGCCCCATTTCTGGCCAATTGATCGGGCTAACTCTCGGTTGAATCGCGCGGGGGCAACCATCGCCCCTGCGCTGCACTGCCGACGAGGTTGAAGTCCATGAACATGCAGGCCGCCCCGCAGCCGGGCCCCACTGTCATTGCGCCGGTTGCGCCCCGTTCGCTGGCGGACACCGGTCTGTCCATGGTGATGATGCGGGATATCCTGCTCAAGACCATGTTCCGCATGAACCTTGATCTGGTGTCGGACATCAGCCGGATCATCTGCCTGCCTGTCACCGCCACGCAAGAGCTTGTCGATACCTGCCGCAGCCAGCGCCTGCTGGAGGCCACGGGCACGCTGCATGCCACCTCTGGCAATGAGATGGGCTATCAGCTGACCGATGCGGGCAAGGCGCGCGCGCTCGATGCCTTGGCACAGTCCGAATATTACGGCGCGATGCCCGTCCCGCTTGAGGATTACTCGGCCCAGATCAAGCGGCAATCCGTTCGCAACATGAAGCTGACGCGGGACCAGCTGCTCAAGGGCATGGGCCATCTGATCCTGCCCGATGATCTGATCAACAACCTTGGCCCTGCGGTGGGCTCGGGCCGGTCGATCCTGATGTATGGCCCGCCGGGGAACGGGAAATCCTCGATCTCGAACGGTATCCGCGATGCGTTGGGTGACAAGATCTATATCCCCCGCGCGGTGGAATATTCAGGGCAGGTCATCACCGTCTATGACCCGATCGTGCATACCGCCGCGGTCGAGATTGTCGAGGACCCGACCAGCCTGCGCCGCACCGCCAACCGCTTTGACCAACGCTATGTCTATTGCCAGCGCCCCTCGGTGATCACGGGGGGGGAACTGACGCTCGACATGCTTGATCTGACCTACAACCCGGTCGCGCGCACCTATACCGCGCCGCTGCAGATGAAATCGAATGGCGGCATCTTCATCGTGGACGACCTTGGCCGTCAGGCGGAACCGCCGCAAAAGCTCGTCAACCGGTGGATCGTGCCGCTGGAGGAAAGCCGCGACATCCTGCAGCTGCAATCGGGCGAAAAGTTCACCGTGCCCTTTGACACGCTGGTCATCTTCTCGACCAACTTCCACCCGAATGAAATCTTTGACGGCGCGGCGTTGCGGCGGATCTTCTTCAAGATCAAGATCGACGGCCCCGATCAGGAAAACTTCCTGAAGATCTTTGCCATGATGGCGCGCAAGCGGAAGATGCCGCTGGATGAAAAGGCGATCATCCATCTGCTGAAGGTGAAATACCCCACCATCAACAACAATTACGCAAATTATCAGCCGATCTTCCTAATCGATCAGATGATTGCCATCTGCGAATTCGAGGGCCAGCCCTACCACATGTCGCCCAGCCTGATCGACCGGGCTTGGGCCAACATGTTTGTCCGCGATGAGGCGATTGCGCGCTAAGGCTCAGGCGGCCGCGGCGGTCTGGCGGATGCGCTCCACCATGGCGCGCACCCCGTTCGACCGCTGCGACGACAGATGTTCGTTCAGCCCCAATCGGGCGAGTTCGGCTGGTGCATCCACCTTGCCCACCTCGGCTGCCGTCAGCCCGGAATAAAGCGCGTGCAGCACGGCGATCAGCCCCCGCACGATCATCGCATCCGACGTGCCCTGGAAATCGAACCGCGCAGCAGGCCCCTGCCCTTCCACCAACGGGCGCAGCCAGACCTGGCTTGCACAGCCATCCACCTTGAAGGCGGGCGCCTGAAAGGCGGGGTCCAGATCGGGGAAAGCTTTGCCCAGCTCGATGACATGGCGATAGCGATCTTCCCAGTCGTCGAGAAATTCGAACGTTTCCACAATGTCTTCAAAGGCGGCGGTGGCCATGGCGTTCTCCATCTTTGGGTCAGAGCTAAGCCGCGCAGGCGGAAAGGTCCAGAGGGGCGCTTTTCAAACCCTCCGCCATGCGCTAGCCAAGAGAGGCGCCACAGGCTTTGACGAATGGGCGCGAAAGGGTGAGGCATGAAGAAACCGCTGCTTGCTGCGCTGTCGCTGATGATGCTGGTGTCTGCCTGCGGGACGCGGCTGAACCCGTTCAACTGGTTTAGCGCGTCGGAACCTGCGGCGGCTGCGGCCCCGGTGGTGCTGAAGGCCGAAGACCCGCGTCTTCTGGCCGAACAGATCACCACACTGAAGGTGGAACCCATGCCCGGCGGCGCCATCGTGCGCGCCACGGCCCTGCCCCCGACCCAAGGCTGGTGGAGTGCAGACCTGGTTGCTGTCGAGGACGCATCGGCCGATGGCCAGCTGGTCTATGATTTCCGTCTTTTCCCGCCGCTGGAACAGATGGCGGCTTCGACGCCCCGGTCGCGGCAGATCACCGCGGCAGTGTTCCTGTCGGATATTCAGCTTTCGACCGTGCGTAGCATCACCGTGCGCGGCAGCAGCAACGGCCTGTCCAGCCGCCGCTGATCACCCCAACACGACCAGCGCCTGACGGACGGCAGGCTCAAGCGGCGCGAAGGCGGGCAGGATCAGCGCCTCCGCTGCGTCCGGGGCTTCAAGCGTGGCAAATTGGCTGTCGAGCAGCGCGGGCGGCATGAAATGGCCGCGACGTTGCGCAAGACGTTCTGCAACCGTGGACTGATCGGCCGCCATATGCACAAAGCGCAGGTCCGGCACCCCTGCCCGCAGATGATCGCGATAAGACCGGCGCAGCGCCGAACAGGCCAGCACCACCCGCGATTCGCGCGCCATGGCCGTGGCGCAGAGAGCCAGCCAAGGCCAGCGGTCGGCGTCGGTCAGCGGGGCGCCCTGCGCCATGCGCGCGATGTTTTCCGGCGGGTGCAGATCATCGGCATCCAGAAACACCGCCCCTGCGGCCTGGGCCAAGGCCGCCCCGAAGGTGCTTTTGCCGCACCCCGAGACGCCCATGACCACGACGCGCCACATCAGACGATCTTGACCACGCGCACGTCATTGCCGCGTGCGGTGAGCGCGATTTCGCCTTTGCACAGGCGCAGCGCGTCTTCGCCAAAGGCCTCAAGCCGCCAGCCCTTCAGCGCGGGCATGTCACGTTCCCCCGCCGCAATGGCATCGAGATCCGAGGCCGAGGCCACCAGCTTGGCCGCCACGCCCAGCGTTTCGGACTTGGCCTTGAGCAGCACGCGCAACAGATCGGCCAGCGCCGGGTTCACTTGCAACTGCTCGCGTGAGGTGTCGGGCTTGGGCATGTCCTCGGGGCGCATTTCCAGCCCCGCCTTGACCGCCGCCAGAATCCCGTCAGCGATGTCGCCCTTGCGGCCTTCCCGCAGCAGCAGGCGCGATCGACCCAGCTCTTCGTGGTTGGTCGGGCGGGTCGAGGCGATTTCCAGCAGCGCATCATCCTTCATCACGCGCGACCGCGGGACGTTGTTCTTCTGCGCGTAATCCTCGCGGAATTGCGCCAGCGCCTTCACCACCGCCAGGAACCGGCCCGATGTCGTGCGCGTCTTGACGCGCTGCCAGGCCTCTTCGGGGCGGATGGTATAGGTCTCGGGGTCGGTGAGCATCGACAGCTCTTCGCCAACCCAATGTTCGCGCTTCGATTTCTCGATCTGTTTGGCGAGGCTTTCATAGACCACGCGCAGATGCGTCACATCGGCCAGCGCATATTCCTTCTGCGCCGTGCTGAGCGGACGGCGCGACCAATCGGTAAAGCGCGAAGTCTTGTCGAGGCTTTCCTTGGCGATCTTCTTGACCAGCGTTTCATAGCCGACCTGTTCACCATAGCCGCAGACCATGGCCGCGACCTGGGTGTCGAACAGCGGCACCGGGAAAACCCCGCCTTCGACAAAGAAAATCTCAAGATCCTGCCGCGCGGCATGGAACACCTTGACCGTCGCCTCATGGCGGAACAGGTCATAGAGCGGTTCAAGCGAGAGTGCGTCCCCCCCCTCGATCGGGTCCACCAGCACCGCTTCGCCCGTCTTGCCCGGCAGGGCCATCTGGATCAGGCAAAGTTTCGACCAATAGGTCCGTTCACGCAGAAATTCGGTATCAATGGTAACATAAGGCTCGGATTTTGCGGCTTCGCAGAAGGCGGCAAGATCCTCGGTCGTGGTGATGGTCCGCATCGGGCGTCTTTCGAAAGGGCTCACGGGGGCGTCCCGCCCCTCCGCTATAGGCGGCGCGGGGCGCCATGTGAACCCTTTTCCGCCGCACCGGGCCGCCAAGGGCCGCCCGGTGCTGCAAAATCAGGCCAGTTCGGCCAGATCCTTGGCGTCAAAGCCGCGCAGGCGGTCTTCGGCGCCCTCGCGCACATGGCGCACCCAGGCAGGGTCAGAGATCAGCGCCCGGCCCACAGCGATCAGGTCAAACTCCTCCCGCTCCATCCGCGCGACCAGCCGGTCCAGCGGCGAAACCGCCGATCCCGCCCCGCGGAAGGCGCCGAAAAATTCCCCATCAAGGCCCACGGACCCCACGCTGATGGTGGGTGCCCCGGTCAGCTTCTTGGCCCAACCGGCAAAGTTCAGCCCCTCGGCCCCGTCGATTTCGGGGAACTCGGCTTCCCAGAAACGGCGTTGCGACGCGTGGAGGATATCCACCCCCGCCTCGACCAGCGGCACCAGCCATTCGGCCATTTCCTCGGGCGATTGTGTCAGGCGGACTTTGTAATCCTGCTGTTTCCACTGGCTCACGCGCAGGATCAGCGGGAAGTCCGGGCCGATCGCAGCGCGGGTGGCCTTGATGATCTCGGCGGCAAAGCGCGACCGATCACGGATCGAAGCGCCGCCCCAGCGATCTTGCCGCAGGTTGGTGCCGCCCCAGAAAAACTGGTCGATCAGATAGCCATGGGCGCCATGCACCTCGACCACGTCAAAGCCGAGCCGTTTGGCATCGGCGGCCGCGCGGGCGAAGGCCGCGATGGTATCGGCGATATCCTCTTCGGTCATCGCTGTCCCGCGCGGATCGCCGGGGCCGACAAGGCCCGAGGGGCTTTCAACCTGGGTGTCCGGCTCCCAGTCTCCGGCGCGGGTGCTGCCGGTGTGCCAGATCTGCGGGCCCATCTTGCCACCCGCGCTATGGACGGCATCGATCACGCCCTTCCAGCCGTCCAACGCGGCTTCGCCGTGGAAGAAAGGAATCCCCGGCAGATTGCGCGAAGCCGGGCGGTCCACCACGGTGCCTTCGGAAAGGATCAGCCCCACGCCCCCTTCGGCGCGACGGCGGTAGTATTCGGCCTGTTTCGCCCCGGGAACCCCGCCCTCTGCCATGCCCCGCGTCATCGGCGCCATGACAATCCGGTTGGCGAGGTTCAGCCCTTTCAGCGCGAAGGGGCGAAACAGCACATCGGTCGCAGTCATCATCTTGCTCCTGTTCAAACCGTGGCCACATAGGTATACGTTTGATACCTGGTATCAAGAAGGCACCTTTACGTCACCAGGTCACCCGAAGGTAACCGCATGAAAGACAACGCCCCCGCCCCGATCTGGTCCCCCGCCTGCGCCGCGCGGTTCGCGGAAGGCTGCCCCTCGCGCGAGTTGTTCGACCAGATCGTCGACAAATGGTCGATGATGATCCTGACGGTGCTGCGGGACGGGCCACAGCGCTTCAACGCGATCAAACGGATGCTGGAGGGGGTCTCGCAGAAATCCCTGACGCAGACCCTGCGGCGGCTGGAGCGCAACGGGCTGGTGGAGCGGCGGGTGCTGGCCACCTCGCCCGTCGCGGTGGAATATGCCATGAGCGATCTGGGCCGGACCCTGCTGCCGCCGCTGCACAGCCTCTATATCTGGACCAAGGAGAATATGCCCGAGGTCGAAAACGCACGGCAGGCCTTTGACGGTCGCGGCGCGGGATAGACAGGGTTTGCCCCGCGGGGCCCGCGCGCTAGCTTTCCCTTCTTACGGTCGTTTCGGATCATCATGCCCCGTAGTTTCAGCCAACCCTCGCCCTGCCCCCAATCGACCTGCGCCAGATCGCCCCAGCAGAGGGGGAGGCACTGATGCGGCCCGTTTGGTTTGCCGCGGGCGTCGTTTCGGTCGGGCTGGGGGTGGTGGGGGTGGTGCTGCCGTTTTTGCCGACGACACCCTTCATGATTCTGGCGGCGGCCTGCTTTGCGCGATCTTCACCGCGGCTGCATGACTGGCTGTGGCATCACCGGGTCTTTGGCCCGGCCATCCGCGACTGGCGGCGGCATGGGGCGATTCCCAAGGTGGCGAAGCGGGCCTCGGTTCTGGCGATGGGGGCGGCGTTCGGGTTAAGCCTCCTGCTCGCCCTGCCCTGGCCCGCGTTGCTTGCCCAGGGCGTGGTGCTGGTGGGGATGGGCAGCTGGATCCTGACCCGGCCCGATCCGCCGGTGGTGGAATAAGCAAAGGGGGCTGTCTGCCCCCTCTGCGCCTACGGCGCATTCACCCCCGAGGATATTTCCAGACAGAAAATGGGATCAGGGCAGCGCGATCGGGGTCCGATTGCCGCTGAGGTAATTCCGCAGCGCCGCCGGATAGAGGCGGTGTTCCTGCACGAGGACGCGGGCCGCGAGGCTGTCGGCGGTATCGCCGGGCAAAACGGGCACGCGCGCCTGGCCGAGGATCGGGCCATCATCGAGGACGGCGGTCACTTCGTGGACAGTGCAGCCGGCCTCGGCATCGCCCGCATCAAGCGCGCGCTGATGGGTGTGGAGGCCCGGGTATTTCGGCAGGAGCGAGGGGTGGATGTTGAGCATCCGCCCTTCGAACCGGGCGACGAAGGCCGGGGTCAGGACGCGCATGAAGCCCGCGAGGCAAAGGACGTCGGGGTTTGCGGCTTCGATATGGTGAAGGAGGGCGCCTTCGAAAGCGGCGCGGTCCTTGCCGAAGGTGCGGTGATCGACGGCGGCGGTCGCGATGCCTGCGGCGGCGGCTTTGGCAAGGCCGCCGGCTGCCGGGTCATTCGAGGCGACCAGCACCGGGCGCCCCGGATGGTCGCCGGTCATGGAATTGACCAGAGCGACCATATTGGAGCCACCCCCGGAAATCAGGATGGCAACGCGTTTCACAGAAGCTTGCCTTTGTAGATCACGCCTTCGCCGGGGACGACGCGGCCGAGGCGGATGACGGTTTCGCCTTCGGCACGCAGCAGCGCCTCGATCTCATCTGCACTGTCGGCCGCGACCGAGAGGATCATGCCGATGCCGCAGTTGAAGGTCTTGAGGAGTTCAGGTTCCGTCATGCCCGCAGTTTCCGCCAGCCAGCGGAAGACCGGCGGCAGTTCCCAGGCGCTGAGGTCGATTTCGCAGGCCAGCCCTTCGGGCACGACGCGGGGCGGGTTTTCGGTAAGGCCGCCGCCGGTGATATGGGCCAGGGCATGCACCCCGCCTGCGCGCACGGCCTTGAGCGCCTGTTTGACATAGAGACGGGTCGGGGCCAGCAGGGCTGCGCCGAGGCTGCCTTCGGCGAAGGGGGCGGCGGCATCCCAGCCAAGGCCCGAGAGTTCGACGACCTTGCGGACGAAGCTGTAGCCGTTCGAATGCACCCCGTTCGAGCCGAGGCCGATCAGCACATCCCCTTCGACCACGCCCTTGGGCAGGTCTTCGCCCCGTTCCATCGCGCCGACGGCAAAGCCCGCAAGGTCGAAATCGCCCTTGTGGTACATGCCGGGCATTTCGGCGGTTTCCCCACCAATCAGGGCGCAGCCGGATTGCACGCAGCCTTCGGCGATGCCGTTGATGATGCGGGTGGCCTGATCGACCTCAAGCTTGCCGGTGGCGAAATAGTCTAGGAAGAACAGCGGTTCGGCGCCCTGACAAACCAGATCGTTCACGCACATGGCGACAAGGTCGATGCCGATCGTATCGACATTGCCGGTATCGATCGCGATGCGCAGCTTGGTGCCGACGCCATCGGTGGCCCCCACGAGGATCGGGTCCTTGTAACCCGCGGCCTTGAGATCAAAAAGCGCGCCGAAGCCGCCCAAGCCCGACATGGTGCCCGCGCGGTTGGTGCGCTTGGCCGCGGGCTTGATCCGCTCGACCAGGGCGTTGCCTGCATCGATGTCCACGCCCGCATCGGCATAGGTCAGTCCGTTCTTCGGCGTGTTCATGAGAAGGCCCCTCGGAGATATGGCGGAATTGGCGTCCGCATAGACGATAAACGCCGCAGGCGCAACGTGCGCGGCGGCCCTGATCCCCCTTTCGGGGCAGGGATTCCGGGGGGCGGCGATGATCCCTTGACCCTGCGGGACGGAATGCTTACCCAAAGCGCAGGGGGCTGTAGCTCAATGGTTAGAGCCGGGCGCTCATAACGCCTTGGTTGGGGGTTCGAGTCCCTCCGGCCCTACCAACGTATCCCATTGATATGTTGAAATACCATAAGCGTGCTCGATCTGGCCGTTTTTTTGTGCTCACCCGAGTCAAGAGGGTTTCTGTGACAGCCTGAACGAACCCTGTGGATAATCGCGTATCACTTTGATTAATTTGGCATTTCAGAGACGCTGAACCAGACGCAGCCGCACGGCACGGCCATTTGGACCTTGCACGACGGGTTTCACATCTTCCGCGGTTTTGCAGGCCCCAAGGCGGCCTCGACCTCTTCCCGCAGGAACAGGCGGCCGAAATCCTGCCCTTCCGGCGCGAATACAGCCACCCCTGCCCGTTTCAGGTCCGCCCGAAGTTCCGGAATCGGTCGCCCTGTTTCGGCCGAGAGTGTGCGCATGGTCACGAACCGCCGATGAAAATCCGCAATATCTGCCGCCGTCATGACGGTGTTTTCGATCCCGGTTTTGGGATTTCGCATAACGGTAGCGCAGGTCTGCCCGGCGTCGATCAACGCGCGGAAGCGACCCTTGTCCTTGATGCCGACAGAAATGCCGAAGGCGGTCGCGGTCATCGGCGTTTCCATGTCTGGACCGTCTGACGGGCGGACCAGCAGATCCAGCTGTGTAGTGCGAAGGCGCAGGTCCGAGAATCCATCACCAACGGCACCGATCACAAGCTTCCCGTTCTGAACCGCGTCCAAAAGCGCGGCGATCGGTCGGCGGCACCGACGGCTTGCAGCCAAGAGAGGTTCCCAGCCCGCATCCGCTGTCGAAATCTGCTGGGCCCTCGCCATCAGATCGCCCAAGAGGTCCATCGCTTGGGTCAGGCTCCAGCGCAGATGGACCGCCACGTTCTGCATACGCGGCGTCAGAAGCCCCTCGGACACAAGCCTTGCCAGTTCTGTTCGGCTCACACCGATCTCTCGCTGCAGGGTCTTCAAGCTGACCAAGGTGGGGATCTCCGCCAGCAAAGCGGCGTGGTCTTTGGCACTGAAAACCCGACGATTGGAAAACCGGGGATCGCCGGCGGTCAAAGCCCCAGCCTCGATCAGGAAGGGTTCCAGCAGTTCCTCGGTGACGCCGACTTCTTTTGCGGCGCTGTATAGAGAATGCAGTCGGCGTTCGGGTTGCACCTCCCCCAAAACGGTCTCGCCCGCAGCCACTGGCCAGACCGACAGAATGCAGTCGCGCAAGAGTTGCCGGAAAGGATCGAAGGCAGGATCATGGACGTAATCGGTCCGAAGTTTTGTGTGCAGTTGCCCGAAGACCGCTTTCGGCTCTTCGCGCTTTCCTCCCGAAGCCTCGACCAAAGCCATGAACGCCGCAGAAATCGCCGCTTCGCCCTGGCGGGCAACGGCAAACCCTGCCTGCTGCGCTGCCCGTAGCCTGTGAATGTCGCCCTGCCCCGGATCAGCCTGAAGGCGCAGAAGTTCCATCCCGAGCAAGCGGCAAAAGGCTGTTGCCGGATAAAGCCCGTGATTGGCCAACCACGTGTGATCTTCCCCGTCCTCCAGCCGACGATCCAGCCACAGGTCATATTCTGTGGGATCGCAAGCGGGGCGATCCATGGTTCCCGCCAGAAGAGCTGCCTCGATTTCCTTGAAACGAGCCGCAAAGTCGTATCGTGCGTATCGATTGTCCGCGGTCCAGAGTGGCACAAGAAGATGCCGGTGCTTCAGGCAAAGCGTCACCTCACGCAACTGCCAGTCGCCCCGCATTGCCATGGCTTCCACGGAAACTCCGGAATGCGCCGAAGCATCCTCGCGAAGACAAGTCGGGCAGCCCCGAAGAGTCGGATTGCGCAGGGCACGCGAAATGAAGACCTCGTCCCGAAGGCGCATCCTGGCATCACCGATGGGCTCTCCCGACCAGGATTGCAGCGCCCCGATCCCTGCTGAGGTCAAACCGGCCCAATGGGCAAGACTGTCCAGAGCTTCCGGGTCGCCGTCCAGAAGACGCCGAAACGAAAACCCCATGTTCTGCGCGAACTCCACCACCGGGGTCCGGCGCATCGCCGCAAACCGCGACAGAAAAGATGGTACCGTCTCGCGCGGAACGGGATCTGGTCGGAGCGGGAACCGTGGGGTCAAAGGACTGAAGCTTCCTTTCTGCATCGATGGTTGGGCCAACGGTCAACACAAGGAATGTACCGCGCAAGGAACACTGTCCAGATCGCAAGAGCGCTTGTCGGGAGGGCCGGAGACGCGCTCGGCCCAAAGCTGCCGGTCGAACCCGGTGCGGCGACGGTCTAGTTCACGCGCCCCCAAGACGTTCGTCCACGCACGCATACGGGCCCACGACCAAGGCCCTGTCGCTTGTTCGTTTTAAGTCGCGCGCTCGTCTTTGGATGAACCCATCACGATATAGGACGTGATTGCATTGACATGGGATTGAGTGCCCAAGACCTCCGTGTGGAAGCGCTTGTATTCCGAGAGATCGGCACTCTCTACGCGGAGGAGATACTCGAACGCCCCTGCTATGTTGTGGCATTCGACGACTTCTGGCGCGACTGCCATAGCGCGCTCGAAGCCTTCCTGTGCTGCCTTGGTATGAGAGGACAGTCCGACCATGACATAGGCGGTGAATCCGCGCCCCATGCGCTCGGGATTGGTCACGACCCTGTAGCCGCGGATCACACCGGTTCGCTCCAGTTCCTGAACGCGTCTTAAGCAGGCCGAGGGAGACAGGCTAACACGTTCAGCCAGAGCGACGTTGCTTATCCGCCCATCACGTCGTAGTTCGCGCAATATTTTCTGGTCTATAGCATCCATGAGACGTCAATCGTTGTGCAATCATGTTCAGTAATATAATATTAGATCACATTTTGCGACCTCTTCACACTATTATTGCGCGCAGGCAATGTAAGAGCACACTTCATGACACTAGCTATCCTGGGCAGCATCACCAGCGTCATCATGATGCCGCGCATTGGGTTGACTGCCTGTCGAAAGGTGCCTTTGAGCATCCCCTCGAGACGCTCGGCCAACGATGCCTGTGTGGCTAGACTGGTCCCTCTGCCCGAACTCTGAGCTTCAAGGTCATCTCAGCGTGCGGCCTGACGCGCGACAACAGCCAGTGCGAATTCCACGAGATAGTCGTTTAGCGCACGTGATGCCTCGATGGCTGTAACAGCGTTGCCGTCTGCGATGGCGGTGAGGATCGCTCGATGCAGGTCGCGCCCTCGTTCAATGTCACCAAGTTCCTCGCGCGCGTGGACAATCCAGAACCGGCGCGACAGTCCCTGCAAAGGCAGCATCAACGACCCCAGGTACCGGTTCCCTGCTGCATCGAGGATCAGGGCATGCGTTTCGCGGATGGTATCGGTGTATTCCTGCAGCGTGAACCGGCCTTCCAGTCGCGCCGCCAGGCTGCGCATGGCTGTTTGCTGTGCCTTGCTTGCGCGCTTGGAGGCCAGGTCCACCGCAAGAACCTCGACGGCGCGTCGGACTTCAAGGCGACTGATCTGATCCTCGACAGTGATAGCAGGGATCTCGATGCCACGACTGGCATGGACGCGAATCATGTAACTGGGCGCCAAACGCTGGATCGCCTCACGAATCGGCGTGCGACCCAAGCCCATCATTTCAACGATGGTCCGTTCGGACACCATAGACCCGGGGGCAAGTTCACCGCGTTCGATCATGCTCTGCAGCATGGCAACCGCCTGCTCTGTCTTGTTCATTTCCGTCTCCAACCCGGATGCGACCTGCCACGCCGCTCTATATCAAGGCCGATTGACACACGACCGATATATCGGTCATATATTAAAGACCGAAAGTAAGGTCGAGAGGGACGTCGACATGAAGTACTCGCCTGGCACAGAACGTTGTCCGTTGCCGTTCTCGCCGTTCAAAAGCTGCACTGTGCCTCGCCCCATCGGCTGGCTGTCCAGCAGAAGTGCTGCCGGAGTGGAGAACATCGCGCCCTACAGCCAATGGCAGAACCTGACCTTTGATCCGCCGATGGTGATGTTCGCGGCCAATCGCTACCCGGACGGGCGGCGCAAGGACACGGTGCTGAATGCTGAGGAAACCGGTTGGTTCGTCTGGAACATGGCGACGTTCGCGCTGCGCGAGGCTGTAAACATCAGCGCCATGGCTCTGCCGCCCGAGGAAAGCGAGTTCGATCGCATCAACGTCACTCGCGTCTACTCCGACAACGGTGCCGTGCCGATGGTGCTGGAAAGTCCGTGCAAGTTTGAATGCCGGTACTTGAGCACGCACACCATGCGCGGGCATTCGAGCATGGGCACCGTCGACGTCGTCTTTGCTCAGGTTGAAACGATCCACATCGACGACCGTGTCATCCTGCCCGATGGTCGGTTGGACATTGCCGCGATCGAGCCGATCGCTCGTATGGGCTATTTCGATTACACCGTGGTCCGTGAGACCTTCGAGATGCGCGTGCCGGGGTCGGATGTCGATGCCCGCGCCGGGCTGGAAGGTCGCGCCGGATTCTGACCGGCCGCCGTTCTCCCCGACCACTTCCACAGTTGTCACAAGACCCGCCTCGCAGGACGCAGCAAGGCGGACATCCCAACACAGGAGGATTCCCAAATTACCCAAGGTGATCGCCGGCCCGGTTTCGCACTCTCGCGCCGGTCAGTACTGGCCGGTATCGGTGCGGCTTCTGCCATGGCTGGAGTTGGCCTTCCGCTGCGGGCGCAAACGTTGACGCCGGTTCGGGTGACCACGGCATTGCGGCTCGCCAACTACACCCCCGCCTACACTGCCTTGCGAGAAGGCATTTTCGCCAAGCACGGGCTCGAGGTCGAGATCGCCGCCGCCAGTTCCGTGGCTGAGCCGATCTCGATCCTCAATGCCGGGCGCGCGGAGTTCGCGATGACGGGCACCGGCATGGCCGTCAACTCTGCCATCGAAGGGGCGGATGGCCCGCCGCAAACAGCCTGGGCTGTAGCGTTGGGTCGGAAAAAGCCTCTGCTCCGAGAACAAGCCTGCCCAAATCTCAAAAATTCTTGGGCCGCAAATCAAAGTGGGCGGCCAACCAGAGGATGCGACAGCCCGATCAGCAGTAGACGCCGTATTCAATTCGAACCAGATAGTCGCGCAAGGCAAGGCATCCCTCCGGGGTCATCATCAGTTCAAGCGGCATCTTGCGGTCGAGACCGATAGCTTTCCTCGTCATCCAAGCGTCGGCTGCTGCCGTTGATCCCAGGACTTTGGCTGCCTGAGACAGGATTGCTGAAACTTGTTCGGCGCGCTTGCTCTGTTCCAACGTCAAGGTCGCGCTCGGATCCTTCGCGACTTGGGCTTTCAAGGTCCTCTCGCTGGTCCCAACGATTTGCCGCAAGAGACCTATGGTTCGCAGGGACGGGAAGGTAGAAAGCAGCTCAAGAAGGGATACAGCCGTTCCCGTCTGTGTTTGCATGATGCAGCGGACTCCAAACCTTGAATGCAGCCTCGGCCAAATTCATCTGTCACGCAAGTCCGAGCATAGAGTGCCGCGCAGGGTCTCACCAGCATTGTCCCGGTCGAACCGGGCGGAAAGCAGGCATTGGTGTTGCTTTGCATGTCGATGCACATCAGAAAAGCAGACCTTTGTAAAACAAGGCTGTGCAAGCACCTTTATCAAGCGACCCCGGCACGAAGGAGCATCCCGAACAGGTCACGGGGGCCATCCGGGTCTGCAAGAAGGTCGAGATGATCGAAGTGCGGGTGGTCTTTCAGCAAGTGCTGCACATAGCGCAGCGCGCTGAAATCTTCGGTCGCAAAGCCCACACTGTCAAACAGCGTGATCTGCGCGTCGGAGGTCCGACCGGGTACCGCTCCTGTCAGCACCTGCCAGAATTCCGTCACCGGATGGTCGGCTGCAAGCTGCTGGATCTCGCCCTCGATCCGCGTCTGCGGCGGGTATTCGACAAAGATCCGGGCGCGGGTCACGGCATTGATGTGCACACCTTCGCCCACCATGTTGTCGGTCAGGATGGTGGCGTTCGTCTTGTCTGCAGTGACCGTGGTGATAATGCCTGCCCCCATCACCGCCTCTTGCGCGCTGTAGCACGAGATCACCTTCAGCCCGCGGCCGGCCAGGTTCGCGGCGCAGCGTCGGGTGGCCGAGGGGTCGATGTCGTGAAGCCGCACCTCGTTAATGCCGCAGATCGCCTTGAAGGCCAACGCCTGAAACTCTGACTGCGCGCCATTGCCAATCAGAGCCATGACACGAACGTGTTTGGGCATCAGATGGCGCGCAACTAGGGCCGAGGTGGCGGCGGTGCGCAAGGCGGTGAGGATGGTCATTTCCGTCATCAGCACCGGATAGCCGGTTGCCACATCCGATAGCACGCCAAAGGCTGTCACGGTCTGCAGGCCGTCGCGGGTGTTCTTCGGATGGCCGTTCACATATTTGAAGCCGTAGGCAATGCCATCCGAGGTCGGCATCAACTCGATCACCCCGTCGCGCGAATGGGCGGCGACGCGAGGTGTCTTGTCGAACAGCGGCCAGCGCCGGAAATCCTCGGCGATCTTCTCGGAAAGCTCGGTCATGAACCGTTCTACCCCGACCTCGCGGACAAGGTTCATCATGTTCTCTACGCTGATGAACGGCACCGTGTTCAGCGCGGGCGGTTGGATCATGGTCATTCCCCTGAAAGTTGACTGGGTGGTCAGAGCTTGACAAGCGTCTTGCGCGCCAGAAGCCCTTGCGGGCGGAACAGCAGCACCGTGATCACCAGAAGGATGGCGAACGCGTCGCGATAGGGCAGCAGGCTTTCGGGCAGATAGGCTTGCAAGATCACTTCGATAAAGCCCAAGAGGAACCCGCCGGCCACCGCGCCCGACAGGCTGCCCAAGCCGCCGATGATGGCCGCTATGAAAGCTTTCAACACCGGAAGCGCCCCCATCAGCGGATCGACGCTGCCGCGTTGGGCGACCCAAAGCACACCGGCAACCCCTGCCAAGAGGCCCGAGATGGCAAATGCCGTTGCCACGACCGAATTCGCGCGGAGGCCCATCAGGCGAAGCACGGCAAAATCCTCGGCCGCTGCGCGCATGGCCCGCCCCGCCATGGTGCGATGCAAAAACAGGTTCAGCCCCAAAAGCATCGCAAGCGTGACGATAATGGAAATCAGCTGGATCATGCCCAGATGCAATGGCCCGATTGTCACCACCCCCGATAGCGAGGCAGGAATGGCAACCGGAATCGGACGAGCCGAAATCAGGTTCTGAAAGAGCACGCGCAAAATGGCGCTGACGGCAAAACTGGTCAGCAAAAGCGTCGTCCCCGAGGCCCCTCGCACTGGGCGAAAGGCGACCCGCTCCATCAAGAAGGCCGCCGTCATTGCCACTGCAAGGCCCGCTATCACCGCAAGGGGAAACGGCAGGCCCCAGATCAGCGCGAAACACACGGCATAGCCCGTCACGGTCATCAACTCGCCATGGGCAAAGTTGATAAGGCCGATGATGGAAAACACCACCGCAAGCCCCAATGCCAAAAGCGCATAGGTACCGCCAAGGCTGAGGGCGTTCAGAAGTTGTTGCAGGAAAATGTCCATCGCGGGTTCCTTGACCTCATGCGCCCAGATAGGCGTCTTGGATTTCGGGAGAGGATCGCAAGGCCTCGGCGCTGCCCTGAAGTTCAATCCGGCCATTGGCCAGCACATAGCCCCGGTCGGCGATTTCCAGCGATTGCGCCACGTTCTGTTCGACCAGAAGGATCGTCAGACCGCGATCGCGGAGGTTGCCGATCAAGTCAAAAATGCGGTCTACGACTTGTGGCGCAAGGCCCAGAGAGGGTTCGTCCAGAAGCAACAGATCAGGTGAAGACATCAGCGCCCGCCCGATGGCCAGCATCTGCTGTTCGCCCCCCGACAGCGACCCGGCCTTTTGATGCAGCCGTTCGGCCAAAATGGGGAACCGTTCCAGCATGTCAGCCTTCACTTGGGCCGGATTGCCGCGCGCAGCGTGTTTGGCTCCGCCCAGCATCAGGTTTTCCTCGACCGTCAGAGAGGAAAACACCCGCCGACCTTCGGGAACCAGCGTCATGCCGCGCCGCACGATGGTTTCTGGCGGCAGGCCCGTCAGGTCGGTGCCCGCAAATTCCATCCGTTTGGCCTTGCGCGGGGCCAGTCCCACCAACGCGTTCAGTGTCGAACTTTTGCCTGCCCCGTTCGCGCCCAAAAGGGTAACGATCTCGCCGCGTCTCACTGTAAGGTCGATCCCACGCACCGCCTCGACTGCGCCATAGCTGACGGTCAGGCCCTCAATGGACAAAAGGGGGTTATCTGGCATGGTCATGGTTGTCCTGTTGCATGGCTGATGCGAAGGGTTCGGCCCAGCATGACGCCGGGCCGCAAGGATTGCTCTCAGGGTGCCGGGATGTCGGCCGGATCGGGCTGGCCCTGGGCCACCAGATCGCGATCGCCTGCCTTGATCCGCACCAAAGAAACCGAACGCAGCGGCATCCCGTTGGTGCCCTTGTAGGTAATCGGGCCGGTCACGCCTTGCAGGTTTTCCAGATTTGCGATGCCTTCGCGGATCGCAGCCGGATCAAGGCTGTCGGCGGCGGTCACGGCAGCCTCGATGATGTTGCCCAGATCATAGCCATTGGCGATGTAGATGGTATCGGGGGCTGCACCGGTCTTTTCCGTCCACTTGGCGTTGAACGCCTCCAAGGGGCTGCCCGCGGTGGGGTGGCCTGCGGTCGAGAACACGACGCCTTCGACTAGATCGCCAAGGCCAAAGGTTGTGGGGCTGTCGATGCCGTCCGATCCAAGGATCGGGGTGGTCACACCCGCGCCGCGCAGCTGGCGGACAAAGGCCGGGAAGTCCGGTTCATAGGCCGAGGTCATGATGACATCGGGCTTGGGGTCCATCGCGGCGATCTTGGTCACTTCGGCACCAAAATCCTGCTGGCCCATCGTGAAGGTGCCTTCACCCAGAACGCTGCCGCCTTTGGCCGTGAAAACCTGACCGAAATACTGCGGCAGTTTCAGGGTATAGGCGGTGTCGGGCGAGGTCAGGATGTAAGCAGTTTTGTAACCGGCCTCAATCGCGTGGGCGGCCAGCATCGCCGCCTGAACATTATCGGCGGGATAGTTTGAGAACATGTAATCCCCGACCGCCAGCGGCAGCGTCGGCGTGGTGGCGCAGAACGAGATTGCTGGGATGCCCGCGCCTTGGGTGATCATGCCCGCCGCAATCGAAGGGTCGGCATCGCAGGGCGTGATGATCAACTGAGCGCCCGCATCGACCAACTCTTGCGCCACCATTGCGGTTTGGGCCGAATCCGACCGGGTATCTTTGATGATGGTCTTGATCGGGAACTTGCCCGCAATCCCGCCGGCTGCGTTGATCTCTTCGATCTTCATTTGCAGTCCGGCAAGGTTCGGCTGGTCGTAGGGCGCAAGGCCGCCGGTTTGGGCTGTAGCAAGGCCGATCACCAGATCTTCGGCCATCAGCGGGGCCGAGGCCAAAGCAACGAAAGCGGTTGAAAGCATCAAGAGCTTGGATTTCTTCATGTCCGGTTTTCCTCTGTTGGGTTGGTTTTATGATGTCAGGCTGCCGCACGGCGTTTGCCGATGTAGGCTTCGATAACGGCGGGGTTGGCGCGAATGGCCTCTGGGGTGCCTTCGGCGATCATCTGGCCCTTGTTCAGCACAACGATGTGGTCACACAGCCGCATGATGAGTTTGAGATCATGTTCAACCACCAGAAGGCCGATCTCATGGTCAGCACGGATCTGGCGCAAGACGGCGATCAGCGCGTCGGTTTCAGCCGGATTCATGCCTGCCGCAGGTTCATCCAACAGCAGGAATGATGGCCGGAGGGCCAGAGCCCGCGCAATTTCAAGCCGACGTTGTGCGCCATAGGGAAGCGAACTGGCCGGGCGTGCCGCCAAGTCCTGCATCCCCACCACTGTCAGCGCAGCCATTGCGGCGGCACGGCTGTCCTCGCCGGGGCAGGCCACGGCATCTGCGGCAACAGTGACATTTTCCAGCACAGTCAGATTGCGAAACAACCGGATGTTCTGAAACGTGCGGCCCAGACCGTTGGCCGGCACCTCATGCACGGGGATCTGCGCCGTGTCGGTTCCGTTCAGCAAGACCTTGCCCGAACTTGGCGGCACCACACCCGAAATTGCATTGATCAGGGTGGATTTGCCGGCACCATTCGGGCCGATCAAACCAGTGACAAGTCCGGGACGAACGGCAAAGCTGACATCTTCCAAAGCGACCAGTCCCGCAAATCGTCGCCCCACGCCTTGAACAGACAGCGATGCCGCCTTGGGTGCCGGGGTTTTCGGCGCAAAGGCTGCAGTGACGGCAGGTTCGGGGAACAGCCGCTCATCCACCTCCCGCAGGCCGAACAGCCCGTCGCGCAGCCGATACATGACAGCAAGAATGACAAGACCCACGCCGATGTCGGTCAGACCGAACACTTCGGGCAGGGTCACTCCGAACACTTCGGCCCCGCCTTCAAGACGGCGCAACAGATCAACCATTACCACGATCAGGGCCGTTCCGCCGACGGCCCCTGAGACCGTCGAAACGCCGCCAAGGATCAGCATCGACATCAAGAGGAAGGTCAGATTGAAATGAAAATCCTTGGGCGAAAAGGCACCCAGGAAATGTGCAAGAAGAACGCCCGCCGTGCCGGACACAATGGCGCCCAGCACCCATGCGACAAAACGTTGGCGCGATACGTTGACACCGTTGGCCCAGGCGGCAATTTCATCTTCGCGGGCAGCGCGCAAAGCAAGGCCCCCCTTTGTGCCGCGATAGATCCGTGCAACTGCGACCGCGATCAGGGCTGCCGGAAGGGCGACGAAGGCGGAAACCCCGCGCGGCACGCCAAAGAAAGTCTGGCTTCCGCGAGTGATGTCCGCCGAGGCGACCAGTGTAACATGGACGATGACCAAAAACCCCAGCGTGGCGATTGACGCTGCAGACCCGCCAAGCCGGGACAAGGGAATGCCAAACAGCACAGCCACCAGTCCGACGACCACCATCGCCCCAAGTGTCCCCACCAATAGCGATTGGCCACCCGCGATGCCGGCCAGCCAGACCGGCAAGGCGGGTAGGCTGGTGGGCAAGACCGCTGGTTGAATAGTCAGCAGTGCCGAGGCATAGGCCCCCAGCGCCATGAACCCGGCATGGCCGAATGAGATGATGCCCGAGTTCCCGCTGTAGATCTGCATCCCCACAACGGCGGTGACATAGATCAGAAACAGCGTCGCCAGACGAGCCAAGGCTGGGGGCAAGATCAGCTCGGCAGCAATCGCCAGCGCGATCAACGGCAAGGCGAGTGTCATCGTGCCTTTGACGGCCTGTATCCCAATGCGTGGCATTATTCCCCCCAAACTCGGCGACAGACCCGGTCATGATCCGATGCGATTCAAAGCATGGTGCAGGCTCGACCGTTATGTCAATAACATTTCATAGGCATCAAAACTATTGACGTTTGTATCGTATGTTACATAGTGATCCAAACCGGACCGTATCAGGAAAAGGACGAAAAAATGGCCATCCGCGATCGCTTGACCGATGGCAGCGTGCAGTTGACGCCATCTGATCTGAAGGTGGCGCGGGCATTGCTCGCGGATTATCCGGCGGCGGGTTTGAACACAGTCGCCCATCTGGCAGCCATCGCTGGAGTGTCCGGCCCAACGGTCGTGCGCTTCGTCTCTCGACTGGGGTTCGATGGGTTCTCCAGCTTTCAAAGGGCCTTGCTGGGCGAAGTTCAGGCAAGGATGAACTCGCCCTTGGCGATGATCGACGCGGGCAAGGCAGCTGCAGTGCCGCAAGAACAAATCTACCAAGAGGTGATCCGGTCCTGCATCGCCATGCTGGACACCACCGCCTCAATGGTGCCAGCGGCAGATTTTGAAATGGCAGCACGCTTGATCAGCGACCCTGCGCTGCGGCTGCATTTCATTGGTGGACGTTTCTCGGGCTATCTGGCGGGGATGCTGTGGCAACACATGCGTCAACTGAGGGGCGATTGCCATATGGTCAGTGCCAACCTGCCCGATAGGGTCGATTCGCTCGTAGATATAGGGCGGCGCGATCTCATCATCGCCTTCGACTATCGACGGTATCAGGTGGACACGATACAGTTCGGCAACCTGGCCACCGAACGCGGCGCGCAGGTGATCTTGTTCACGGACCCATGGGCCTCGCCCTTGGCGGCTCATGCCAAGGTGGTTCTCGCAGCCCCCGTCGAAGGGCCTTCCCCTTTTGATACCATGGTGCCTGCGCTTGCGCAGGTCGAAGCGCTGATTGCGGCTGTCACCACCCATCTATCGCCAATCTCACGCGGCCGAATTGCCGAGATCGAAGCCCTGCGCGGCTTGTCCGGCATCACATCTGATGCACCTTAACTCAATCCTAAGACTGTGCCGCACAGCGGCGACCATGCCGGAGAATGATATGAGCGATCTGATTTCCATCGAATATGGTGGCAAAACCTTGCGCCGCGACAGTGCCTACACAAAGGGGTCTTGCACCCTGCTTTTGGTGGACATGCAACGCATTTGGGCCGAGCCGATGATGGACCCCACTCACCCGATGCCTGCCGACAGCTATTTTATGCAGCGCGTCCATGAGGTGGTGATCCCCAATCAGGTCAAGATCCTGAACGCCTTTCGCAAGGCTGACGAAAACGTCTGCCACACCATCATCGAAAGCTTGACCGCCGATGGCCGCGACCGGTCCCTGGATCACAAGCTGTCGGCCATGCATGTGCCCAAAGGCGCACCCGAAGGGGCGATCATCGCACCTTTGACCCCCACCGAAAACGAGCCGGTTTTGCCCAAGACCTCCTCGGGTCTCTTCAACTCGACCAATGCCGATTATGTGCTGCGCAACCTGAATACGCGGTTCCTGATCATCGCTGGGATCGTGACCGATCAATGCGTTGACATGGCCGTGCGCGATGCCGCCGACCGCGGGTATCTGGTGACTGTGGTCAAGGATGCCTGCGCCACCTACACACCCGAACGGCATGAGGCCGCATTGCGCGCCTACGGGGGTTATTGCTGGATCACGGACACTGACACAGTTCTGGCCCGCCTCGCGGCCCTTGGTGGATGAGGGTGACATGATCAAGCCAGAAGAACTTGTGACCTTTGTCACTACCGACATCGCCGCCATCACCCGTGGCCGCGCGGTGTCTGCGGCCAGTCTGCCCGGTGCCCTGTCAAAAGGGGTTGGCTGGGTGCCCGCCAATCTGTCGCTGACCCCATTTGACGAAATTGCAAGCCCTAACCCCTTTGGGTCATCAGGCGATCTGCGGTTGATGCCCGACCCCGAGGCGGGGGTGCGGGTGGATGGCATCGGCGGGCGTACGCCGTTGCATTTCTACCATTCCGATATCACCAACCTGGATGGCACGCCATGGGAAGGCTGCGTGCGATCCATGCTCAAGGCGGCGGTGGCCGACCTTGAGGTTATGGGCCTGCGCGTCGTCTCTGCGTTTGAACAGGAGTTTCAGATATTGGGAGCCAGTTGGCCCGCAGCGCCGTCCTTTGGGCTTTCGGCCCAACGCCGCGCCGATCCATTTGGCCCTATGCTGATGGCCGCTTTGGATGCGGCAGGTTGCGACCCGGAATGTTTCCTGCCCGAATATGGCCGCGACCAGTTTGAAATCGTCTGTGGTCCTGCAGGTGCCGTGCAGGCGGCAGACCGCGCCGTGAGCATCCGCGAAATTACCCGCGAACTGGCCACAACGTTGGGCTGGCAGGCCAGCTTTTGCCCCAAGACCGACCCGAACGGCGTGGGAAATGGCGTTCATATTCACCTGTCGCTGACCGATCTGCAGGGCAATCCGGTGACGTTTGACGCCAGCCGCCCCGGGAGGCTGTCGGCTCATGCCGGGGCCTTCGCAGCGGGCATCGTGCGGCATATGGCGGCGCTGACCGCGCTGGCCGCACCCAGCGCGGTGTCGTATCAGCGTCTGAAACCGCACCATTGGGCGGCCTCTTGGACGACTCTGGGCGAAAAGGACCGTGAGGCGACCTTGCGGATATGTCCCACGTCGGAGCGACCGGGCTATGACCCTTCGCGCGCGTTCAACATGGAATTCCGCGCCGCAGATGCCACGGCAAGCCCGCATCTGTCGCTGGCCATGCTGATCCGCGCCGGGATCGAGGGGCTGAAGGCCGGGCTTGATACCCCGCCGATCATCAAGGGTGACCCTGACGAGATGTCGGCCGAGGACCGCGCCCGCCTTGGCATCCGCCGCTTGCCCGGCAGCCTTGGCGAGGCGCTGGCCGCACTTGAGGCGGATGCGGTGGTATGCGGCTGGATGTCTCCCACCTTCCTTGAGTGCTGGAGGGGGATGCGCCTGAAAGAGTTGGAGATCGTGTCTGGTCTGGATGATGCGGCGCTGTGCCGTCGCTATGCGGAGGTGTATTGATGCTGACGCGCCCCGCCTTGCCCCCGACGCCCTTGCTTGATCTGGACGAGCCACCGCCCTACGGCGTCATCAACCCTGACGGCGTGTCAGATGTCTTGCTACTGTGTGAGCATGCCTTGCCGCGCATTCCCCGGCGTCTTGCCCATCTTGGCCTGCCAAAGTCGGAACGGTTGCGCCATATCGGATGGGATATCGGCGCGCTGGCCTTGGCGCGGGATCTATCGGCACGGCTGGATGCGCCACTGTTTCACACCAGCTATTCGCGTCTGGTGGTGGATTGCAACCGGCCTTTGGACAATGGCTCGCTGATCCCAGAAACCAGCGAGACCACGGCCATTCCCGGTAACCGGGGTCTTGCCGCCGCCGACAGGGCCGAGCGGTTGGAAACCCTGTTTCATCCGTTTCAATCGGCTGTCAGCCGCCGCCTTGATCTGCGTTGCGCGGCAGGCAAGCCTACCTTCGTCGTCGGGGTGCACAGCTATACCCCCGTCTATAAGGGCGTGGCCCGGCCTTGGCACGCGGGCGTCCTTTACGCCGCGGCGACCGAATTCGCAGGCCACCTGATGCAGGCCCTTGCCCAAGAGGAGGGGCTGGTGATCGGCGATAATGAGCCTTACCGCATCGACCATGATGATTACACGGTGCCCGTGCATGGCGATGCGCGCGGGTTGCCAGCATTGTTGATCGAGGTCCGGCACGAACTGATCGCCTCTGCCGAAGGCGTTGCCGAATGGGCGGAGCGGCTGGAGCGGTGTCTACGCCTGACGGTGGACGCCATGGCATGAACGGGCTTTACGCGCGCGATACGGCAGCACTCGCGCAGGTGCAGAAGCTGCGTTTCTTTCCACAGGCTGTGGTTGGCGGCAAGGGCGCCATCCTTCGCACCGACGACGGGCGCGAGGTGATTGACCTTTCTGCAGCGTGGGGGGCGGCGAGCCTTGGTTATGGCCATCCCGCGCTGGTAGCCGCAGTCAGTGCCGCCGTTTCAGATCCGGCCGGGGCCTCGGTCCTGTCATCGGCCAATGGTCCGGCAACGGCACTGGCCGAGCGACTGATTGCGCTATTCCCATCAGATCAGCCGCAAAAGGTCTGGCTGGGCCATTCTGGTTCAGACGCCAATGAAACCGCCATCCGCGCAGCCCGCCGCGCAACCGGGCGGCAGGGCATCATCGGCTTTGCCGGAGCCTATCACGGCTGCACCCTTGGTACGATGGCCGTATCGGGTCATCCGACGCTGGCCTCGGACAAGGCCGATGGGCTGATCCAGCTACCCTATCCGGGCGCAGATCCGTCTGGCCCCGATGCCGATGCGATTCTGCGGGAATTGGAAGACCAACTTGCCTTGGTTGGCGCTCAGACGATTGCCGCCTGTATTTTTGAGCCGATCTTGTCGGATGGCGGCCTTGTTGTGCCGCCATCGGGCTTTCTGGCCCGACTGGATGCGCTCTGCCGCAAGCATGGTATCCTGACAATCAGCGACGAAGTGAAGGTCGGGCTTGGCCGCACCGGGCGCTTACACGCCTTTCAGCACGAGGGATTCCGGCCCGATCTGCTAGTGCTTGGAAAAGGGCTGGGCTGCGGACTGCCATTGTCAGCGGTTATCGGGCCACAGTGGGTTATGGATTGTGCAACGGCCTTCGCCATGCAAACCCTGCACGGAAATCCGGTTTGCGCGGCGGCGGGCCTCGCAGTCCTCGACACCCTCACGGCGGAATCGCTGCCTGACGAAGCCGCGCGCAAGGGAAAAATCTTGTTAGCCAGCTTGCAAGATCTGGCCCGCCGGCACGGATCGATTGCGGCCGTGCGCGGGCGCGGCCTTGCGATTGGGGTGGAGATTTCGAATTCTGGAACAAAACTACCCAGTGATGCCGCAGCGACCGCCGCCTTAATGTTCCGAGCCTACGAGCTTGGCCTTGTGGTCTATTGCGTTGGGCCGTCCTCGAACGTTCTGGAATTGACCCCACCGTTGACCATAACCGAGGCCGAGATCAACCATGGTCTGGTCCTGCTGGATGCAGCGATTCAGGACCTCTTGGCAGGCCGGATTGACGTTAACGTCACGGTTAAGTTTGCCGGCTGGTGATGCTCGCTCTCGCTTGATCTTCGGATCGAATGTCTGCTTCGAGTATTTTCGAGCAAATGACGAGAGCTAGCCGAGGGACCGCAATGGGCAGACTTCACCCTTCCGCCAGTTCCCAGAATCCATACTTGCGCCCGTGCTTCTTCTTCAAAGCCGCCAGGAACTCTCCGTGGTCCGGGAACCTGCCGAACTCCTCCACCGCCGCAGCGCAGGACTGGCATTCCGACAGGTGACGTGCGGCGTGGCGGTAGCGTTTGGTTTTGCTTCCGTCGAGCGTGTCCGTGATCATGGCGCGGCGCAGCAAGGTTGCGGCAAGCGGGTGGTCGGGTTCAAGCGCATCGGCGGCGGCTGTCAGGGTTTCGTAGGAATTGCCGTCCAGATTTTCCGCACGGGCTATCACCAGCTTTGCAAGGCGGCGCAGATCAGGCCATGCGAGCAGGAAATGGATCGCGGCGCCGAGGTGGGGGTGGGTTTCGGCGTGGGAAAGCGCCAGCTCCTCAGCCTCCATGTCCTCAAAATCCGGCAGCATTTTCAGGTATTTTCGCAAGCTGCCAGCGTAGAGCGTTTCTTGGAAGGTGGCCCACAGATGGACCTTCAGATCATCAAGCTTGCCCATCTTTTGCAGGCAATCCTCATAGACCTCATCCAGTTCGTAACGGGATGCGCGGAAGGCTTTTCCCTCTTCGGCGGCGCGGGCGCGCTGGATGAGGATAAGGGCTTCGTCCAGCCGACCCGCGTCGATCAGGCGGCGCGCCACGTCGGGGGCAATGGTGCCATAGGTCAACTGCTCGGTAGAATATCGCGCCATATAGGCATCCACATCGCCTTGCAAATCGGCGATGTCGGCAAGGATGATCGAGGCGGTGCTTTGCCTTTGACGGCGTGCACGATCCAAGGGTGAGGTCGATAGCCCGAACTGGCGAAACTGCGCAATTTCCTGCGGCGTCGGGGCAGCCGAGGCCCATGCCTCGGTGATCTGTTTGAGGTGTGCAAGCCCCTCCGCCCCCAGCGCCTCGGCCATGGCCGGAATGACCCCATCAAATTCGCCATAGCCCGCGTCGGCCACGGCATCGAGGATACGCCCGGCCAGAAGCGTTGGCTTGACGGTCAACCTCGGGGAAATCGTGGTGAGAAGCGCCACCGCGCTGCGCAGCACATCGCCCACCGCACCGTTGCTGTCATCGGTGCGGGCATGGATCGACGGCACCAGCTGCAGGAAAGACCAGAGCAGATCAAAGGCCTCGTCCGCGTCCTGCGGGGCGACGCCGGTCTCAACCATGGAAACCAGACCGGTCAGGTCTTTGACAAAGGCCTTCTGCTTGCGCCAGTCGATGTAGCTCGTGGACCGGCGCAGCGATGCGAAACGCTTTCGCAGATCGGCAGCAATCTCTTTCGGCCCCTGCGCGGCGCTGAGTTCCATCCGCGCCCGCCGTTGAAGTGCCGCACTGCCCTGAACAAGATCCATGACCAGGGCGGCAAGCCGTTCCGCCCCGAGTTTTTCCAAGTTTTCCGCGTTCAGGGTCTTTTTCGACATGGTTTTTCTGATCTCGATACGGTTGGCGAAAACCCTGCATGACCGACCCGCAGGACACAAGTCAGCATGGGGCAGCGTGCGCGCATCGGAATGAAGGCCGTAGGAAAACGCGCTGAATCTGAAGACTTTTTCGCATGGAGCAATCGGTAGATCGCTTCCCTCAGCTAGCTCGAAGGCCCCGTTACCAGGCACCAAATGGAAGAAAAATCGCAGGCCGAGTTTGATCCCCATAGGCAATCCGGAATTCTTCCCGTTCACCCCTTCCCTTCGTCAAAATTCGCAGCCCATGATGCGCCAAGCTGCCAGCCAAGGCGAAGGTGCGCGCAATCAGAATGACCAACAGTCTCGACCCTACCGCCCGGCAGGATGCATTGCATCCCGATTTACTGGCACGTCTGCAGAACATGATGATGTATTTGCAGCTGCCGGAAGGTGGCGTCAAAACAGCCTTTCCTGACGAAATCTCCTGCCGGGATCGTTTTATTGCCATCCGCTGGCCCGATGGAGTTTGTTGTCCGGCATGTGGTGACCAATCTGTCAACATGCTGCCGAAAAGGGACCTTTTCCAATGCCGCCAGTGCCGGAAGCAATTCTCTCCAACATCCGGGACGCAGCTTCATCGGACCCGACTATCCGTGCAGATGTGGCTCTTCGCGACCGAGGCCGTCATCCAGTGGAACGCGCAACGCTACATGTACGGGGAAATCACCATTGATGCCTTGGGCAAACGTCTTGGCATCCATACGGAGGCGGCACTGCGTGTCAGGCGCATTGTCTCTCACGATATCAGCGTGAATGGGTCCGGGCTCTTGAGGCGTGCTGTTTGTACGAGGGACCCAGACGTCCCTCGGAACATCCAGCCATGGACCTCGCAGCATTTCCAATGGGCCAAAGCGAAGGTTTCCCCAGGCGTCGGCCCCGCGCTGATTTAACCGAAGCGGAATCCACAGGCTCGGCCGGCTGCACCGATGTGCGGCACGGACCATCCAAAATATACTCTGCGTCAGGTCGTCACCCAGTGCGGCACATCCGCGGGCGAACGGAGGGCAATATGGATCAGAACCGCCGCAACACAGCAGTCGCGCATCATCGCCCAAGTCTGCGAAAAAACGTCAGGTCGAAGGTTTTTCCTAAATTGCTGATTTTGAAGCGAAATTTGACTCCCACTCTGCCGTCTGGCATTTGCGCACCGAAAGATCGAACTGGAGATTCTCCCATGAACCGCCGCCCCGCACCCTGTACCATGCCGCGGCCCAATCCGTTGGAGGCCGACATCGCTGACTGATCACCTCATGCGGTCAGCCTAGCGCGAGCAGACGCGCCACACCCTACCCGACCAATCATCCCCCCATCCACGAAACTCGGCAGATGGCCGAGAACGATCGAGACATGTCTGAAGAGTACTTCGACCACGACAGTTGGAACCACAGCCCACCGAAACTGCCCAAGGCGTCCAAAATCGTCCTGCCGGGCATCTTCGGGGTGCTGCCTTTTGACGGAAAGCGCAATCCCGGATCCCGGAGCGCTGTCTCGCACCATGTCTGGTTCACCTATCGGACCGAAGCAAACCAGTGGAAGCTTAAAGTCGGGATCACCGACAGCGCCTCCGAATTCGCCGTCGGACTTGAAGGGCTTCTTGATCCGGAAACCTACGACATCAGGTTTCAACCTTGCGTCGTTTCCTATTACAGCGAGGAAGAAGCGCGGAATGTGCCCTACACGCACGACTTCTTGATCACGCTTCGCAATGGCCATCGGCGCCTCGTTTTCGTTCGCTATCGTGCCAGCCTCAAGAAAGAGAAGGCGTGGCGCCATATCGACCAGATCGGCGCGGCCACTCTGCAGCAGAAGATCGCCGACGACATGATCGTTGTCGATGCCGACACCTACACCCGCCAGCGCCGTGAGAACCTGTTCCGAATGTGGAAGATTTCGGAACAACGGGATCCCGAGGCCGATGAGCAGGTTCTCGAAGCCGCATATCGGTGCCGGACGCTGTGGTTCATGCGCGACCTGTTCCCGCTTGTCAGCGTGTCCCAAGCCCGGGCTTTCAAGGCCTGCTATCGCTTGATCGCGCAGAAGAAACTGCAGGCTGACTGGGACAACGTCATCTGGGAACATTCCCGCGTCTGGGTCGCCTGATGAACGCTGCGCCGCGATATGACATTTCCCCTGGGACCGAGCTTACGGTTAACGCCCGGACACTGGTCGTCAATCGGAAGACCGATCACGGCTATGAGGCGGCAGATCAAGCGTCGGGTCGGGTAGAGTTTCTTCCCTACGTTATGCTGGCGCGGCTCCTCAAGCAGCCTGGCCTCAGCCTCAAGAAGCCGATGTCTGTCACCTCGGCTAAGGCGCAGCTGCGGCTGGGGACTTACAAAGCGGTCGAAGCCCTACCGAGCAAACAGCAAGAAAACGGCGCATTTAAACTGGCTATCTGCGCGGCGATCGCAGAAATCCACGACGCGATCCGTCAGGAAAAGAACGACCCGGACTATGAACTGTCGCAACGGAAACTGGACGACCTCGAGCTGCGTGAAAACATCGCAGAACTGGCCAGTACTTATTTTGGAAAGAAGATTTCTGTCCATGTGGCGTCGGGGGGAAACAGGCTGATTTGGCAGCTGCCCAAAGGCCGCAAACTGAACGAATATTACAATGCATATCTGGGATGCGTTCCCAAATCCATTGCTGAGATTGCGGCTGATCCCATTGCCGCGCTGATCCCTCTGGATCATCTGAAAGGAAATCGCCGCCGCAGGATTACCTGGCTCATTCGCGACATGATGACTGAAGCGATCGAACATTTGTAAGCGGCAAGGAAACCCCGTGGGTGCCGCGGCGTGGCTGATTTGGGATAGGTGT
>NZ_BMYQ01000002.1 GCF_014652355.1 Gemmobacter lanyuensis
GTCGTTCGGTGAAGCGGTTTCTAGGCCCATCACCACAAACCCGCAAGAGCAAAAAAGCAGGAGAAACGAAAAAACTTGAACAAGGGCCGTGAAAGCCCTTGTTTTATTGGCATCTTTTCTTCGTCGCGCCCCGTTTTCAGGCGCTTGTCAGGCCAGAATCCCCCCGTCGAAGGTGATCTGGCCCGCACAAATCGTCAGGGCGATTCCGGTTTTTCCGTACGACTCGGCCGGAATGGATTCGAGATCACCGTCGATCACCACCACATCCCCCGCGAGGCCGGGCACCAGACGCCCGGTCAGACCTTCCCAATGGGCGGCCCAGGCGCCGCCCGCAGTATAGGCGTGCAGCGTTTCCATCAGATCGAGCCGTTCATCGGCGCAATCATCGCCATAGGGCACGCGGGTGAGCGCCGCCTGAAGCCCCCGCATGATGCTGACATCGGTCACGGGCCAGTCCGATGCATAGGCCACGGGTGCGCCATGGTCCTTGAGCGTGCGCCACAGATAGGCGTCGCGGTGACGGTGGCGGGGGAAGCCCGTGGTCATGGTGGGTTCCATAGGGAAGTCCATCACCCCCGGCGGATGCGGAGGCTGCACGCTGGCGGTGATCCCCAACGCCCCAAGGCGGGGAATATCGGCACGGTCAATCAGCTCGATATGTTCGATGCGGTGGCGCAGGTCGCGCGAACCATTGGCAAGAGCCGCGGCCTCATAGCCATCAATCGTGACCCGCACCGCACCATCACCAATGGCATGCACGGCAATCTGTAGGCCACGCCGGTCAATCTCGGTGCAAATCTGCTTGAATCGGTCTGGGGTGAACAGCGGTTCGGCCCGATGCCCCGGCTTGCCCGGATAGTCATGGAGCATATAGGCGGTGCGGCTGTCGATCACCCCGTCCTGGAACATCTTCACGAAGCCCGAGCAGACCATCTCGGAATTGAAGTCCCGGGTCATCGCCTCGGCCCGGTCCAGTTCGGCCAAGTCCATATGGGGTTTGAAGTGGAAAGGCACCTTCACCCGCGCGGTCAGACGGCCCTCGGCCTCCATCTCGGACAGCAGGGTCAGGGTGTAGCGGTTGCCATCCATATTCACCATCGAGGTGATGCCATGCGCCGCCACATGCGCAAGGCCCGCGGCGATCTTGTCCTTGTCGGCGGCGCGTTGCGCGGCATCGGGCCAGGGGTCGGGTTCGCCCCCGGTGGCGATGCCCAGCTGCAGATGCGCCTCGCCCCCCAGGGCCAGCACGGGGCCGAAGGCCTCAAACTCGCGCAGCTCGCCGGTGGCCAGACCATCCTCGCCCATCACCACCTCATGCCCGTGGGGCATCTCGGCCCCATGCAGCAGCCCCGCCGCGGTCAGCGCGGCGGTATTGGCCCAGACGGTGTGATGATCAGGGGCCATCATGGCGATGGGGCGGTCAGGCAGCACGGCGTCCAGATCGTGCCGGGTGACAGGATGGTCAAGGATGCCATATTCCGCCCCCTGCGCCATCAACAGGGCCTTGTCCGGGTTCGCGGCGGCATATTCGGCGAAGGCGGCGCGCAGGTTTTCCATCCCGTGCAGCCCACCCAGTTGCAGCTGCGTAAGTTCGGCCCCGCCCAGCACCAGATGCAGGTGGCTTTCGACAAAGCCGGGCAGAACCGTCCGGCCGCCCACATCAATGACCCGCGTTTCCGGCCCCACAAAATGCGCAAGCCCCGCCACTGTGCCCACCGCCTGCACCCGACCCGCGCGCAGGGCGACAGCCTCGGCCCGGGGGCGGCCCGCGTCCATTGTCAGAACGCGGCCATTGGTCAGGATCAAATCGGCATGCATCGGGAACTCTCCTTGATTTGATCATATGTCGAGACCCAAGCCCCGGCGCCGTCAAGCACGCCGCCGACACCCTGTGTCGCGTTCCGCCCTATGCCGAAAAATCCACCCACATCCCGCTGATCAGCCCATCGATTCCGCAATGGCGCAGAGCATTTCGAACATGATCGACACGCCAAGGAACGCAGTCCCACCCGAGGGATCAAAGGGGGGCGAGACCTCAACAAGGTCCGCCCCGACAATCTTCACCCCGCGGAGGCCCTGCGCCACCTGCAGCGCCTGCCAGCTGGTCGGGCCACCCACCTCGGGCGTGCCGGTACCGGGCGCATAGGCCGGATCGACAAAGTCGATGTCGTAGCTCACGTAGGTTTCGCGTCCGGCGGCGCGGTCCCGCGCCTCGACCATCACATCTTCGGGGCCGCGGGCGTGAAATTCCTCAATCGGGATGACGCGGATCCCTACGGCCGTGGCGAAATCGCGGTCTTCACTGTCATAGGCGGTGCCGCGGATGCCGATCATGGTGACGCGTTGGGGGTCCAGCAGCCCCTCTTCCACCGCGCGGCGGAAGGGTGTGCCATGGGTATACATGGTGCCGCCGAAATAGCTGTGGAACAGATCGGTGTGGCTGTCGAAGTGGATCATCCCCAGCGGCCGGTCGCGCGCCAGCGCCCGCAGGATGGGAAGGCTGCACAGATGATCGCCCCCTGCGGTCAGCGGCACGATGCCCAGATCGCGCACGCGGCTATAGAACAGCTCCATCCGGCGCAGACTGTCCAGAACATCGGCCGGGTTGGGCCCCACATCGCCCAGATCGGCGCAGCGCACCCGTTCAAAGGGGCGCACCCCGGTGATGCCGTTCTGCGCGCGGATCATGGTCGAGGCATCGCGCAACTGCCGCGGCCCATGGCGCGGGCCGGGTCGGTTGGTGGTGCCCCCATCCCAGGGAGCGCCAATCAGGCCGACCTGCACCTCGGCGATGCGCGGGTGATCCAGCGGCACATGAGGCAGGCGCATGAAGCTTGGCACACCGGCAAAGCGCGGCAGATCAAAGCCGGAGACAGGGGTGAAAAATCCGTCTGACATTCGGGATGACCCTTGAAAAGGTGGCGGATTGCGTCACAAGACCACCCGCAGCCCGGTCTGTCATGCCGGAAAACGACACCGGGGTCGGGCGCGCCCTGCCCCGGCCCTTGACCCCCGCCCCAAGCTTTGCCTCAATCCCCAAAACCGAACAGGACGCCGCCATGACCCTTCCGCCCGAATCGCACCGCCCCAGCGCGGGACGTTCCTATATTGCCCCAGATGTGGAGATCACCGGCGACATCGGCTCTGACGGCACGGTGGAAATTCAGGGCCGCGTGCAGGGCAAGATCACCGCACGCACCCTTGTTCTGGGGCCCGAAGGCCAGGTCAACGGCACCATCGCCGCCGAAACTGTCGATCTGCGCGGCAAGGTTGATGGCAAGATCAGCGGCGCGGCCCTGACACTGCGGTCCACCGCGCAGGTGCAGGCCGACAGCAGCTATCAGACGCTTGCCATCGAAAACGGCGCCCGCGTCGAAGGCCGCTTCACCCGCGCGAAGGGCTGACCGGCGGGATGGAATAGGTCAGGCTGGCCCGGGCAATCGGGTCAGCCCCCCCTTCGGAATAAACCAGCACATCGCCCACGGCCAGAACCCGGCCCAGCTTGTGGATGCGGGTTTTCGCGATCAGGTCACGCCCCGCCGCGGGTTTCCGCATGAAATCGATGCTGCAACCGGTAGTCACGGCCAATGCCTGCGGGCCGATGCGCGACAGAAGGGCCAGATAGAAGGCCACATCCGCCAGCGCAAAGATCGACGGTCCCGACACCGTGCCCCCCGGACGCAGATGGCGGTCTTCGACCTTCAGCCGCAGGGTCAGTTCGGTCGCATCCACAGCGTCGACCACGAAATCGCCAGCCACCTGCGGAAACTCTGCCGCAAGGAAAGCCTGAAGGGCATTCACGTCCAAGGTCTGTCTCCTGCTCAGTGGTCGCCGGCGCTGCGGATGGCCTCGGCCAGCGCCTCGGGCAGGGCAAATTCGGCCAGCGCACGCGCACGCCCCTCGGCTGACATCTTGCGCGCCGTCTTGGCCACGATCTCGATCATGTTGTCATCGGGGTGCGTGGCTGCGAAGCCCGCGAAGTAAAACTGGATGAAGACAAAGCAGATCACATCTTCCAGCGCCTGCACCTCGGGGTCGCGCTTGATGCCTTCCTTCCGCAACAGAACGCCGACCCGCTCCTGTTCGGCATCGGTATAGCCTGCATCCGCCATGATCCCCGCAACCCGCGCGGCATGGCGGCGGGCCTGTTCGCGGCGCCATTCGAAATAGCCGGTCTTGCCTTCGGGATAGGCCGAGCGCGGCAAAAGCCAGCGTTCCACATGCTGCCCGCGCGCGGCAATCTGCAGCACCTCGCCCGCGTCGGGGAACAATCGTGCGAGTTCCGCGCTCATCCGTTCGCCGTAAAGAAGTGCGGCGGGGCGCCCGGCCTCTTGCGTCGGATCGCCTGCATTCGCCGCGTCGATGGCGGCCAGTGCCGCTGCCAGATTGCCCATCCGTGCCTCCCTCTTTTGTGCCAGATTGCGGCGGGGCGCGGCCGGGCGCAAGGCAGAAGCAAAACGCCGCCCGGTTGGGGCGGCGTTTCATTCATTCAGCCACGATCAGCTTGGGCTTGCCTTCCGGCGGGTTGGGCCTGCGGCTTTCCAGCTGCGAGACCCGCGCCTCCAGATCGGTCAACTCCTTGGTCACGGCCTCGGCGCCCAGCACCTCAAGCTCATGCTCTTTCGGGCCGATGAAGCCGCGCGACAACCGCACCAGCAGCCGCGACAGATCATCCATGATCAGGAAGAAGGCCGGAACCACCACCAGCGACAGCACGGTCGACACGATGATCCCGCCGATCACGGCGGTGGCCATGGGTGCGCGGAAGGCCCCGCCCTCCCCCACACCAAGCGCCGAAGGCAGCATCCCCGCCGACATGGCGATCGAGGTCATGACGATGGGCTGCGCGCGCTTGTGCCCGGCCTCCATCACCGCCTTCGCCCGGTCCATGCCCTGATTCCGCATCTCGATGGCAAAGTCGATCAGCAGAATGGCGTTCTTGGTCACGATCCCCATCAGCATCAGAATGCCGATCAGCACCGGCATCGACAGCGCCGAATTGGTCAGGATCAGCGCCCCGGCCACCCCGCCAATCGCCAGCGGCAGCGAGAAAAGGATGGTGAAGGGCTGAATCACCGACCGGAACAGCAGGATCAGCACCGTCAGCACCAGCATGAGGCCCATCAGCATGGCATTGCCAAAGCTGGCCATCAGTTCCTGCTGCACCTCGGCATCGCCCGCCTCGGCCACACGGACCGAAGGCGGAAGCTCGACCGAGGACACGATCTCATTGAACCGCGCCGTGGCCGTATCCAGTGCAATCCCCACCGGCAAGTTGGCCCCGATGGTCGCCTTGCGTTCGCGGTTCAGACGCTCCACCACCGACGGCCCTTGGGCGATGGTGATATCCGCCACCGCATTCAGCGGCACCGTGCCCCCGGTGACGGTGGCCACCTTCAGCGCACCGATCCGGGCGATATCGCCCCGCGTGGCATCATTGAAGCGCACGCGGACCGGGATCTGCCGGTTGTCGATGGTCAGCTTGGCCAGCGCCGCATCATAATCCCCGATGGTCGCCACCCGCAGCACATCGGCAATCGCGGCGGTCGTCACACCCAGACGGGCAGCTTCCTCAAGCTTCGGTTCGATGTGCAGTTCCGGCCGCGGCAGTGCGCCTTCCGACCCCACATTCGCCAGCAGCGGATCGCCCGAAAGCGCCCCTTCCAGCAAGGCCACGGCGGTGTTCAGATCGGCCTCACTGTTCGACAGGATCGAGAACGACAGATCGCGCTGCCCCCGGTCGTTCAGCTTCACGATACGCGAATCCGGCACCTTGTGCAGCAGGGTGAAAATTTCGGCCTCGATCTCATTCTGCGGGCGTTCGCGGCCAGCGCTTTGCACCTCGGGGACGATCCAAGACAGAACCGGGATGCTGTTCCCGATCTTGCCCAGCTTGTGCAGCAACGAATGGTCCAGTTTCTCCAGCAGCACCACGATCGACGCGCGGCGCAGGTCCAGATCCCCGGTGGGAGAGCTGCCCCCCACCACCAGCACACCACGCACGCCTTCGACATTGCGGATCAGCGCCGTCATCTCATCGGTGGTGCGTTCGGTTTCCTGAAGCGTGGTGCCCGGCGGCAGTTCGACCGACACGGAAATCCGGCTCACATCCTCGGGCGGCATGAAGCTGCCCGGCACTTGCAGCATGAAGAAGATCGACACCGCCAGCGCACCGAAGGCCCCTAGCAGGGTCAGATACTGGTGCCGCGTGGTCAGCGCGACCAGCCGCAGGTAATTGCGCATGGCCCAGCCGTCTTCGTGGTCTCCATGGCCTGCGGCATCCTTCGGTTTCATCAGATAAGCGGCCATCATCGGTGTGATGAGACGGGCCACCAACAAGGAGAACGCCACCGCTATGGCGACGGTCATGCCGAATTGTCGGAAATACTGCCCCGGAATCCCCGGCATGAAGCTGACAGGCACGAAGACCGCGATGATGGTGAAGGTGGTCGCAATCACCGCAAGGCCGATCTCGTCCGCGGCCTCGATGGCGGCGCGATAGGGTGATTTGCCCATTCGGATGTGGCGGGCGATGTTCTCGATCTCGACGATGGCGTCATCGACCAGAATGCCCGTTGCCAGCGTAATCGCCAGGAAGGACACGAGGTTGAGCGAGAAGCCCAGCATATCCATCAGCCAGAAGGTCGGTACCGCCGAAAGCGGCAGCGCCATGGCCGAGATCAGCGTCGCGCGCCAGTTCCGCAGGAAGGCAAAGACAACCAGCACCGCCAGCAGCGCCCCTTCCAGCAGGGTATGCAGCGCGGATTCGTAGTTGCCGTAGGTGTAGAAAACCGTGTCATCGACCAACTCGATCCCCACGCCTGGGTTGGCGGCGCGCAACTCATCCAGCGTCTGGTTCACGGTTTCAGCGACCGAAACCTCGGATGCGCCCTTGGCACGGAAGACAGCAAAGGTCACGACCGGCTTGCCGTCGAACCGCACGAAGGACCGCAGTTCCTCATAGGTGTCGGTGATGGTTCCCAGTTCCGACAAGCGGACATGGCGGCCATTCCCCACGGCGATCATGGTGTTGGACAGGGTCTGCACGGTCTGGGCATTGCCCAGCGTCCGGATCGCCTGTTCGCTGACGCCCAGTTCGGCGCGGCCCGAGCCGACATTGGTATTCGTCGCCCGCAGTTGCGCGCTGACGGTTTGCGCCGTCACCCCCCAGGAGCCGAGCTTGACCGGGTCCAGCTCGATACGGATTTCGCGGTCGGCCCCGCCATAGCGATCGACCTTGCCCACCCCGGCGCGGCCCTGCAGCGCGCGCTTGATGGTGTCATCCACAAACCAGGACAGTTCCTCCATCGTCATGTTCGGCGCGGTGACGGCATAAGTCAGGATCGCCTGCCCCTCGACGTCCACGCGGCTGACGATGGGTTCATCGACATCGGCAGGCAGGCTGCCGCGGATCTTGTCGATGGCATCTTTCACATCCTGCACGGCCTTGTCGGTGGGCACTTCCATGCGGAATTCCACCAGCGTCTGCGACTGGCCGTCGGTGATCTTGGTGGTGATGTTCTTCACCCCCGAGATGCCCGAGATCGAATCCTCGACCTCCTTGGCGACCTGCGTCTCAAGCTCGGCCGGGGCGGCACCGCCCTGCGAAACCGTCACCGCCACAAGCGGGACGTCGATATTGGGAAAGCGGGTGATCGGCAGCGTGTTGAAGCTTTGCCAGCCGAAGAGCATCAGCATCACAAAGGCCAAAAGCGGTGCGACCGGGTTCCGGATCGCCCATGCGGAGAAGTTCATCGCCCGTCCCTCACTGCGTTCCGGCCAGAACCGCGTTCACGCGATCCCCATCGCGCACGAAGGCGCCGGCCTTGGTCACCACCTGATCGCCCTCGGCCAGGCCAGAGCGGATCTCTACCAAACCGCCATCGCGGATTCCGGTTTCCACCTGCACCTGGCTGACCACGCCATTCGTCACTTTCATGACGCTTGCGCCCTGGGCCGAGGCACCCACCGCCGTCACCGGCACGGCCAGCGTCTCGCGCTCGGCCGCAAGGATTTCGGCATCGGCATACATCCCGGCGCGCACGACGCGGGCATTGTCCACCGTGATCCGCGCCGTGCCCAGCCGGGTCGAGGTGTTCACGCCGGGTTCCACCAGACGCACGGTGCCGCGCAGCGGTTCGGCCATTCCGACGGTGCGGATGGTCGCGCTCATACCCTGTTGCAGCTTGACCAGATCGGATTCGGCAATCTCGGCCTTCACCTCCAGCGCGCCATCCTTCATCAAGGTGAACATCGCCTGACCCGCGGCACTGGCCACGGCACCCACCTGGGCGTTACGGGCCAGAACCTCGCCCGCCACAGGCGCCACAACCTTGGTCCGCGTCAGGTTCAGTTCCACATTGGCCAGCTGCGCCTCGGCGCTTTCGACCTGGGCCTGTGCCGATTCCAGCGTTTGCTGCGATGCCGTCGCGCGCGCGGCGGCGGCGGTTGCCGCGGCCAGCGCCTGATCCAGCGCCGCCTGACTTGCATTGCCTGACTTGTTCAGCGCGCGGGTCCGATCCGCCACGCGCTGCGCCTCATCGGCCGAGGCGCGGGTTTCCAGCACCCCTGCTTCGGCCTGCGCGACCGAAGCCCGCGCCGCCGCCAGCGCCGCCTTCAGCTGGCTGCGCTGCAATTCCAGCGTCGAGGTGGACAGCCGCGCCAGAACCTGACCGGCCTCGACATAATCGCCAACATCGGCCTCAAGCGTCTCGATGGGCTGGCCTTCGACCAGAGGCTGCACCAGCACCTCTTCCACCGCGCCAACCAGACCGCCCGCGATCACACGATCTTTCAGCATCTGGCGCGTCACCTGCGACACCGAAATCGCGGGCAAGGCCTCTTGAACAGCAGGTTGTTCCGCCGTGGGGGCGGCTGCCTCGGCCCAGGCGAATCCCGGTGCGCCCGCCAAGGCCACGGCCAGAGCAAAATTGAATTTCCGCATCTTTTTCATTCCTTTGCCTTCGCCGCCGCCACCTCGTCGAGGATGACGTCAATAATACGTTGCACCAATTTGATCAGATCGGCCCGCTGTGGGTTTTCACCGCGATTGCCCTGCATGGCCACGGCCTTGACCAGCATCACCGCCATCGTGGCATGCGCGCCGAAGCGGCGTTCGGCCGCGTCCTGCGACAGCCCGGTGATGCGCGCAAAGACCAGCGTAAGGTAGCGGCTGATGTCGCGCTCCATCCCCTGCACCACGGCGGCGATTTCCGGCTTGCGGGCCGCCGCTGCGTTGATCTCGGCCCAGAGCGTGCCATCCCCGCAGCCCTGCGATTCTTCGGCGACCCGCTGATGCAGACCGTAGCGCAGGGCGAGGAAGGGATCGGGCGCCTGCAGCACCTCCGAGAATTTCTGGTCCACCTCGGTCAGATCGCGGCGGATGAGCGCCTCGACCATCGCAGCCTTGGAGGGGAAGTAACGGTAGAAATTGCCCACGCTCATGCCCGCCGCCCGCGCGAGTTCCTGCATCGACGCGCCATCAAAGCCACGTTCGGCAAAGGTGGTACGGATGCTGTCGAGGATCTCTTCCTCGCGTGGCCTTGGGGGGACGGACGGGTCCGTCTGGGTCGTGGAAAGCAGCACCGACATGGGCGCGAGTCTCCGGAGTGAACGTTCATTCACGCAGATGGAAGACTTTGGCCCTTTGGTCAAGAAAAAGCTGCATCCCCGGGGCCGCTTTTGCATGCGCCCGGCGATGATTGCCCGAATCTGCAGCCCGAAGGCCACAAGTTGATCAGGAATTCGCGGCCTGCACCCGCAGCTCGGCCCGGCGCCAGGCGTCTTTGGACCAGGCCAGCGCCAGCATCACCCCGATGCCACCAAAGATCAGCGCCACATCCAGCGCCATGCTGGGCGGGGCCACGGTCTTGATGCCGTTGCAGGTATAGCAAAGCACCACCCCGGTGGCGAAGACCGCCAACCCGTGCCGCCCCAGCATCGCAAACGGCGCGGCAAAGCGGCTGGCGCAGGCTGTCCGCACCGCCGGCCAGACGCTGAGGATATAGGCCAGCGCCAGCGCATGCGACAGCCGCGGCACCGACAGGAAGGTCTTGTCGAAGGCCGTGAAAAGCCAGGGCGCTTGCAGATATTTGGTGATGAGGTAGAGCGTATGGCCGAAGCCATCCGACACGACCTGCACCCGCGCCGCCAGAAGCGCAAACAGCAACCATGCCGCACACAGGGCTATCAGCCATCCGCGCTTCGGCACAAAACGCTCTCCCCGCCGCAGCGCAAGACCGGTCAGCAGACCCAGCGTGAAGATGAACTGCCAGCTCAGCGGGTTGAAGAACCAGCCGCCATTGTTGGGGTAATTCGGGAAGTTGACATAAAGCAGGGCTGCACCCAACCAGACCAGCCCGGAAATCCACAGCACGCCCCGTGGCCAACGCGCGCCCGACCACAGGATGACCGGCGAGACGAACAGCAGCACCGAATAAAGCGGCAGGATATTCGCATAGCCCAGCTGATGCGTCAGAATCGGCACGCCGATCAGGAATTCCAGCGGCTTGGTGTAAAGAACGTGGATCACGTTCTTCTGCATCATCAGGAAGCCACCAAAGAAATGCGCCGTCGCTGCCGCGATCCCCAGCGCCATCACGGTCGTCACAAGATGCACCTGATAAAGCGTCCAGACCCGTCGCCAGATCTTGCCCACACCCGCCCAATAGGGGCCGGTGCCGGTAAAGAACTTGCCATAGGCCATCCCCGCCGCGATCCCGGACATGAGGACAAAACCCTCGGCCGAGTCGGAAAAGCCGAAATTCCGCGTCGTCCAGTTTTCAAACACGGTGCCGGGGGTGTGGTTGATGAAGATCATCACCAGCGCCAGACCGCGCAGCACATCCAGCCGGGGGTCGCGCGTCGTGCGGACCTCAGACCCCCGCATGGCTGACCTCGGCCGTCAGCGACACGTCTTTCATTGCGATCATCTCATTCTCCCACTGGCCGAGGATCTCGCGCTGGCGGCGCATCACCGGGGCTTCCTCCAGGTCGGTCGGCGTGGTGAAAATCCGGCTCGTCGCAGGCCGCGAGGACCAGCTGATGATGACAGGCGACAGCATCATCGGCACCAGAACCGGCAGCATCCACACCACCAGACCGGGGGCGAGATACCACGTCCCGACCAGCCCGACGAGGCCCGTCGAAACAACCCAGTGGCTTGCCGCCCAGGCTTCACCAAGGCTCAGCCGGGCATCACCACGGTTATTGGTGGGCCAGCCGCCATCGCGCCCCAGCAGCACCTGAAAGACGCTGCGCGTCTGATAGGCCAGCAGCGCAGGCGCCGAAAGCGAGGAGAACAGCAGCTCGGCCAGCATCGAGGCAAACGCCCGGACCGGGCCGCCAAAGGCGCGGGCGCGCCCGCTCATCGCGGCATGAAGGGCCACGGCGAATTTCGGCAGGATCAGCAGGCCGAACACACCGATGGCCAGACCGATCGCCTTTGAGGCTTCGGCCTGCGGGAAGATCGGGAAAGGCCAGTAAGGTTCGGGGAAGTAGTCAGGCGCGGGTGCAAAGAACGGCGCCGCGATCGAAGCCAGCATGAAGCCGATCCAGAACAGCGGCGAGATATAGGCCATGATGCCCTGGAAAAAGACAAAACGGCTCCAGGGTTTCAGGCCGGGGGCATGCAGCAGCCGGGCATGTTGCAGGTTGCCCTGGCACCAGCGGCGGTCACGCTTGGCGTGATCCACCAGGTTCTCCGGGCCTTCCTCGAAACTGCCGCCCAGATCGTCATCCAGCCGCACCCGCCAGCCCGCGCGCGCCAGCAGCGCCGCCTCGACGTAATCATGGCTCATGATATGGCCGCCGAACGGGGGCTTGCCGCGCAATTCGGGCAGGCCGCAGCTTTCGGCAAAGGCGCGCACCCGCACCATCGCATTATGGCCCCAGAACGGGCCGGTGCGCCCCTGCATCATCGCAAGACCGCGGGCAAAGACGGGCGAATGGAAGGCCGCGGAAAACTGCATCGCGCGGCCAAAGCGCGTTTCGGCCCGTGTCACGACCGGAAGGGTCTGCAGCAAACCGATATCGGGCTCTGCCTGCATGCGGCGCGCCATCTCGACGATTGTGGCGCCTTCCATCAGGCTGTCGGCGTCAAGGATCAGCGCAAGGTCATAGGCCCCGCCGGATTTCTGGATGAAATCCTCGACATTGCCGGCCTTCTTGCCCTTGTTGTCAGTGCGGCGGCGGTAGAAGATCCGTCCCTCGGCCTTGCGGTCCTGCACAAGACGCAAGAACCAAAGGCGTTCACGCGCGGCGATGGTTTCGTTGCGGCTGTCCGACAGGATGGCAAAGTGGAACAGATGGCCCTGCCCCGTCGCCTGCAGGCTTTCGTCCATGGCAGCCACGCGGGAAAAGGTGGTCACCGGATCTTCGTTATAGACCGGCACCAGCACCACGCAGCGTTCCGTCAGCGGGCCTTCCAGCGCCCTCGCGGGCGGCTCGGCGCGCGTGGTCAGACCCATCAGGCCCTGCACGGCCCCCCAGGCCAGCCACCAGGTGGAAATCAGGATCAGCGCGGCCCGCAGCACATCGACCACGTCGCGTCCGTCCGACCAGCCGAACTGCAGGAACAGCATGAATGCGCCCGCCCCCGCAAGGAGGCTGAGCACGATCGCAACCCCGCGCGGCAGGATTGCGCTGTCACGCGCGCCCGCGGCGCGCGCCACCGGTGGTGTCATGGATTACATCTCCTGACGCGGAGCCGATCCCAGATGCAGCATCGTCAGAATGGCACGGCCCGCGCGACGGAGCGAGAGGGGCTCGGCCGATTCCAGAACCTGTTTGGGCATGACCAGCGGCGCCACGACCGGTGCGCCCATATCCTGCACCAGACGCTCGATCTCGACGCCCGAAAGAGAAGCAATGTTCGTCATCACGCGTTGATCCATTGATAAAGCCAGGTTTCGGTCAGTTTGCGGCCATAGCCCGCGAGGTGGGCCACCATCTCGACGGTAGCGCCTTCCTCGGCCTTCACGTCGAAGGCCAGACGCCACACATCACTGCCCCAGACTCGCTGGAAGCTCTGGGCCACGATCTCACCGCCATGGACGGTCAGAATCGGGGTCACGTCGCCATCGGCAGGCAGCGGGTTCAGCGGACCACCGGTAAAGTCGATCACGAACTTGCGGGTATTTTCGGCACTTTCGACGCCCGAAACACCACCGACGCCCGACCGGGTCTCCAGCACCCAGGCAAGATCGGTACGATCTTCCACCGGCAGGTTGCCCCAGCGCAGGCGATAGGCAAATTCACGAGAGTCCCCCGCCTTGATGGCGCCTTCCGGCGTCCAGAAGGCGACGATATTGTCATTCACCTCAAGATCCGAAGGGATCTCGACCAGACGGACGACGCCTTTGCCCCAGTCCCCGATCGGCTCCACCTCAAGCGAGGGGCGACGTTCGTACCGCGCCTCGGAATCCTGATAGTGTTCAAAATCACGGTCGCGCTGGTGCAGGCCGAAGGCACGCGGGTTTTCTTCCGCAAGGAAGGCGCCCGACAGGCGCGGCGGGTTGTTCAGCGGGCGCCACAGCACATCGCCATCGGCCCGGGTGATACGCAGACCGTCACTGTCGTGGACCTGCGGGCGATAATCGTCAAAGGCGTGACGGTTGCGCTCGGAGAAGAGATACATCGAGGTCAGCGGCGCAATGCCCAGCTGCAGCACGTCGGCGCGGAAGAACAGACGTGCGGTGACGTCCATTTCGGTTTCTTCGCCGGGGCGGATGGCAAAACGATAGGCCCCGGTAACCGAGGGCGATTCCAGCGCGGCATAGACCACGACCTCGCGCACGCCCGGCGCAGGCTTTTCCACCCAGAAAGAAGAAAAGCGCGGGAATTCTTCGGCAGTGTCGGTTGCGGTGTTCAGCGCCAGACCGCGGGCCGACAGGCCATAGCCCGAGGCCGCACCCAACGCGCGGAAATAAGAGGCGCCGAGGAAAGCGACCACTTCATCCATCACATCCAGACGGTTCAGCGGATAGTGCAGGCGGAAGCCCGCCACGCCCGGCATCTTCTCGCCCGCCGGAACCTTGGCCGCCAGTTCGTTCAGGAAGCGGAAATCGTCGGTGGTGAAGGGCATGTCGGTGGCGACACCGTCCTTCACCTCGTAAAGGTTGACGGGTTCGGCAAAGAGCCAGCCCATCGGGAAGGCATGCAGCTGGAACTGGCTGCCCTCATCCCCGGCCCAGCGGGCGCGTTCAGGATCATAGCTGACCAGACGGTAGTCGTCATATTTCAGCCCGGCAAAGAAACCGCTGATCTTTTCCGGGGCGACGTAGGGCTGTGCGGCCTTGTCCTTCATCGCGGCAGTCAGCGAATCGAAGGAGAATTGCTGCGGTGCGGCAGCAGCAGGCGCATCCTGCGCCAGAACGGCCCCTGAACGCAGGCCAATGGCCGAAAGGGCACTGGTCGAAGCGGCTGCAAGGATCAGCGCGCGGCGGGACAGAGAGGGCACGGCAGCACGGCCGAAGAGCATGGTGTCTATTTCCAGCGTTTACAGGGCTTGCGACGGCTCGCCCACTTCCGGGGTGCTATATCTATGTGCAGCCACGCTTTGCAAGATCACCTCGACGGGTCGTGATTTTCTAGGCGCGAATCTGCCCGGCTGTTGCATTGCAGCAAAGGGGGCTTGGCGCTTCCTTGCGCAAAGCACGCGGGCCGGGGAATTTTCTTGCCAAAGCAAGAGGCATCGTCCCGAAAGACGCTTACCAATGGGGCGGTTTCTGATCGGCCAAGGGAATCGCCCCCGCCCCGTCCCGCTCCATCGCCTCACGTTCCGCCTCGCGCTCCAGAAGCAACAGGACGCGGCGTTTCAGCTGATCAATCTCAAGCGCCTGACTGGCCATCACGTCCGACAGATCCTCGACCGTCCGTGTCAGATGCGCGAGCAATTCTTCCATTGCGGTAATGCGTTCCATCCCAGCCTCCACTTGTCCCGAAGGCCCCCATCCGCTAAGGCAGGCCCGAATGATTGCGAGGCCTGCCCCATGTCCAAGGACAAACCCGCCCGCCGCCCGAAGGCAGAAACCCCCAAGGGCTTTCGTGACTATTTCGGCGCGGAAGTGACCGAACGCAAGGCGATGCTGGATCAGATCGCCGGGGTTTATCATGCCTACGGCTTTGACCCGCTGGAAACCAGCGCTGTCGAGACGGTCGAGGCGCTGGGGAAATTCCTGCCCGATGTGGACCGCCCGAATGAAGGCGTCTTCGGCTGGCAGGATGAGGATGAACAGTGGCTGGCCCTGCGCTATGACCTGACGGCGCCGCTGGCGCGGGTGGCGGCGCAGTTCCGCAATGACCTGCCCTCGCCCTATCGTCGCTATGCGATGGGTCCGGTCTGGCGCAACGAAAAGCCCGGTCCGGGGCGGTTCCGGCAGTTTTATCAATGCGATGCAGATACCGTCGGTTCGCCCACCGTGGCCGCCGATGCCGAGATTTGCGCCATGTTGTCCGACGCGCTTGAGGTGGTGGGCATTCCGCGCGGCGACTACATCGTGCGGGTGAACAACCGCAAGGTTCTGAACGGCGTGATGGAGGTCGCGGGCGTTCTGGACCCGTCCGACCCTGCCCGGTTCGAAGCCGAACGCGGGATCGTGCTGCGCGCCATCGACAAGATCGACCGTCTGGGCGATGCCGGGGTGCGCGCCCTGCTGGGCGCGGGCCGCAAGGATGAAAGCGGCGATTTCACCAAGGGTGCGGGCCTGTCGGATGAACAGGCCGAGGTCGTGATGGCCTTCATGGCCGCCAAACGTGACAGCGGGGCCGCGACCGCCGCCCGCCTGCGCGAACTGGTCGGGGCGTCCGTCACCGGTCTGGAAGGCGTGCAAGAGCTTGAAACCATGGCCGAGCTGCTGGATGCGCAGGGCTATGGCCCTGACCGCATCCTGATGGACCCCGGCGTCGTGCGCGGGCTTGGCTATTATACCGGCCCGGTGTTCGAGGCCGAGCTGACCTTTGAAATCCTTGATGAAAAGGGGCGCAAGCGCCAGTTTGGCAGCGTGTCCGGCGGCGGGCGCTATGACGATCTGGTCAAACGCTTCACCGGGCAAGCCGTGCCTGCGACGGGCGTCTCGATCGGGGTGGACCGCTTGCTGGCCGCGCTGCGCGCAAAGGGCCGCGTCGGTGGCGCGTCGCAGGGGCCGGTCATCGTCACGGTGATGGATCGCGACCGCATGGCCGATTACATGGGCATGGTGGGCGAGTTGCGGCGTGCAGGCATCCGGGCCGAGATGTATCTGGGCAACCCCAAGAACTTTGGCAACCAGCTGAAATACGCCGATAAACGCGAAAGCCCGGTCGCCGTGATCCAGGGCGGCGATGAGGCGGCGAAGGGGACAGTCGTTCTCAAGGATCTGATCCTTGGGGCCAAGATCGCCCAGAACGCCACGCTGGAAGAATGGAAGGACCGCCCCGCGCAGGTCGAGGTGGCCCGCGCCGATCTGGTTCAGGCGGTGAAACGGATGCTCGACCAATGACCATCAGCCCCGCCGCCCGCGCCGAGGCCGCCGCGCTTTTTGCCGCCTTCCGCGCTGCCGGTGCGGCGGCAGTCGAGGCGGATATCCTGCAACCCGCAGGCACTTTGCTCGATCTTTATGGCGAGGACATCCGCGCCCGCGCCTATGTGACCCAGGATCCGCTGCGCGGGGAAATGGTGCTGCGGCCCGATTTCACCGTGCCGGTGGTGCAGGCCCATATGGCCGGAGGCGCCGAACCCGCGCGCTATACCTATATGGGCGAGGTGTTCCGCAAGCAGGATCACCTTGGCCCCCGCGCGAATGAATATCTGCAGGTGGGGTTTGAGGTCTTCGACCGCAACGCCCCAGAAGCCGACGCTGAGGTCTTTGCCATCTTCGCCGGGCTGCTTGCGCCCTTGGGCCTGCGAGCGCTGACGGGGGATATCGGCATCCTTCTGGCCGCGATCGAGGGGCTTTCGACCACCGACCGCCGCAAGGCCGCGCTGCGCCGCCATGTCTGGCGCCCGCGCCGCTTCCGCGCGCTGCTGGATCGGTTCACGGGGCGCGCGCCCATGTCGGAAGGCCGGGCCCGTCTGCTTGACCACCTGAAAACCGACACGCCCGAAGCGCTGATGGATGCCGCCGGCCCGCAGATCGGCCTACGCTCGGCCGAGGATATCGCCGACCGCGCCCGCGCGCTGATCGAGGATGCCGAAGCCGCGCCGATTTCCGCGCCCGAAGCCGCGGTGCTTTACGACCTGTTGGGGCTTGCCGCCCCGGCCGATCACGCGCTGCACCATCTGCGCGGCATCCAGCCGCTGATGCCTGCCATCGCCCCGGCGGTGGACCGTTTCGAGGCCCGCCTGCGCGCGCTGCAAAGCCGGGGCATCGACACCGCCACCCTGCCCTTCGCGGCCAGCCACGGTCGCACCACGCTGGAATACTACGACGGCTTCGTCTTTACCTTCCATCGTGACGGATCGGGCGCGGTCGATGCGGCGGAGCCGCCCATCGCCTCGGGCGGGCGCTATGATGCGCTGACGGCCATTCTGGGCGCGGGCCGGTCCATCCCCGCGGTGGGCGGCATCATCCGCCCCGCCCTTGTCGCCGAACTGAAGGGGGCCTGAGCCATGAGCCTGAAAATCGGCGTGCCGTCCAAGGGGCGGCTGATGGAAAAGACCTTCGACTGGTTCGGTGCGCGCGGCGTCACCATGCAGCGCACCGGGGCCGAGCGGGAATATTCCGGCGCGGTCGAGGGCATCGAAGGGGTCGAACTGGTCATGCTTTCGGCCGGGGAAATCCCGCGTGAACTTGCAGCCGGGCGCATCCATCTGGGGGTGACGGGGTCTGACCTCGTGCGCGACAAGCTGGCCGACTGGAACAAGCAGGTGGCCGAACTGGCCCCGCTGGGCTTTGGTCATGCCGATCTCATTCTGGCGGTTCCGGCCTGCTGGATTGATGTCGATACGCTGGATGATCTGGACGGCGCCGCTGCAGCCTTTCGCGCGCGCCATGGGTTCCGCCTGCGGATTGCCACGAAATACCACCGTCTTGTGCGCGATTTCCTGACCGAAAACGGCATCGCGGATTATCAGTTGGTGGACAGCCAGGGTGCGACCGAAGGCACGGTCAAGAACCTGACCGCCGAGGCGATTGCCGACATCACCTCAACAGGTGAGACATTGCGCGCCAACCATCTGAAAATCCTGAATGATGCGGTGATCCACCGCAGCCAGGCGACGCTTTTCCTAGCCCGCAAGGCCGATTGGGGCACGGCGGAACAGGCCACGCTGGCCGCGCTGGCCGCACGTCTGGGGATCAGCGCGCCGCAGGTTTCCGGCTGACCAGCGCCACACCCAGACCGGCCAAGGCCATGCCCGCCCAGCCCAGGGGGGGCATGGCCTCGCCCAGCAGGGGCCAGGCGAACAGCGCCGAAAGTGCAGGCACCAGATAGAACAGCGCCGAGACGCGCGACACTTCACCCGCGCGGATCATGGCCAGCAGCAGCGACATGGCCAGCAGCGAATTGCCCAGCACCAGATAGGCCATGGCCCAGATGAACTCTGCATCCCAGCGGACGCTCATGCTTTCGGTCAAGAGCGCGAGCGGCAGGGTGCAGGCGGTGCCGACGGCATATTGAATCAGGTTCGACGTGACGGGATGGTGGCTGACGCCGAAACGCTTTTCGTAAAGCGTGCCGCCTGTCATCCCGAACAGCGCCAGAAAGGTCAGCGCAAGGCCAGTCATGTTTTCGGCCTCGATCGAAGATCGCGCTTGAATGACCAGCACAGCCCCGGCCAAACCCAGCGCAAGGCCCATCCAGCCGCGCCGCCCCACTGTTTCCCCCACCGTATGCGGTGCGGCCAGCGCCACCAGAATGGGCTGAAGACAGACGATGATCGCCACGCCCCCCGCCGAAACGCCGGATTTGAACGCGATATAGCAAAGCGCGAAATAGACGACCTGGATCAGGAAACCCACGATTGCGATATCCAGCACCCCCCGCCAGGTCTTGGGCATCGGCGGGCGCACCACCAGCGCCACAGGCAGCAGCAGCGCCAGCACCGCGCCATAGCGCAGCGCCAGCACCGTCAGCGGCGCGGCATGGGACACGGCGATCTTGGCCACGGCAAAACCGGCCGACCACAGGATCAGGAAGATGACGGGGGCGAGGATCAGCCAGAAGGGGCGCGTGCTTTGCATGGCCCGACCATCGCGTGCCGTCGCGACAAAGGCTGCGCCAGCGCCGACATGCGCCGTCGTAAATCGTCAGCGCAGCCCGATCTCGGCCAGCGCGCGGGCCAGATGTTCGGGCAGGGGTTCTTCCCGCTGGCGCCCCTTGGGCAGGTCAGGCGGGCTATCGGCGGGGTCGAGGTAGCGCCAGCCCTGAAAGGGCCTGCGGGGCGCGGCCTGGGTGCGGATCACCTCGCGGTCAAGAACCAGCGCGCAGCGTTGCACGCCGTCACCGCCATCGACACGCTTCAGCCCGACGATCTTCTGCCGCGCCAGCACCGCGCCCTTGATCACCCAGTAAAGCGAACCGCCCGCCAGCACCTCATCCTCGCGCTTGGGCCACATGCGGGTGACATGGATCGCCACCCCAGGCGGCCAATGCGGCGCCTGGCTGCGCTGCCAGTCCTCCAGATCCTCAATGGAATCGGCGCCCACGCAGAGCTTCAGGATATTGACGAATTCACCCACGGCGACCCCCGGTTTGCCTACCCTCCAGATAGCCTGATCAGTGCGGCGGGGCAAGGAATCCGCTTCCCTCCTGACGCAGGATATTGTAGGTGCTCGCGGTCTGCACACCATACCAAGGAGAGAGCCATGTCCCGATTCGCTGCCCCGATTGCTGAGCAGATCTGGGATATGAAGTATCGCCTGAAAGAGGCGGACGGCACCCCGATCGATGGAACCGTGGAAGACACGTGGCGCCGAATCGCCCGCGCGCTGGCCGAGGTGGAAACCGACAAGGCCGCCTGGGAAGAGAAATTCTATCACGCGCTGGAAGATTTCAAATATCTGCCCGCCGGGCGCATTACCGCCGGCGCGGGCACCGGCCGCACTGTCACGCTGTTCAACTGCTTTGTCATGGGCACCGTGCCCGACAGCATGTCTGGCATTTTCGACGCGCTGAAAGAAGCCGCGCTGACCATGCAGCAGGGCGGCGGCATCGGCTATGATTTTTCGACCATCCGCCCCCGCGGGGCCGAGGTGAAGGGCGTGGCCGCCGATGCCTCGGGCCCGCTGTCCTTCATGGATGTCTGGGATGCGATGTGCCGCACCATCATGTCGGCCGGGTCGCGTCGCGGTGCGATGATGGCGACGATGCGCTGCGACCACCCCGATGTCGAAGCCTTCATCGAGGCCAAGCGCGACCCCGCCCGCCTGCGGATGTTCAACCTTTCGGTTCTGGTCACCGACCCCTTCATGGACGCGGTCAAGGCCGATGGTCCCTGGGATCTGGTCTTTGGTGGCAAGGTCTATCGCACCGTTCAGGCGCGTGACCTGTGGAACAAGATCATGCGGAACACCTATGATTTCGCCGAACCCGGCGTGATCTTCATCGACCGCATCAACAAGATGAACAACCTAGGCTATGCGGAAACCATCGCCGCGACCAACCCCTGCGGCGAACAGCCCCTGCCGCCCTATGGCGCCTGCCTGCTGGGGTCGATCAACCTTGCCATGCTGGTGAGCAACCCCTTCACCGCCGAGGCCAAGCTTGATCCGGCCGCGCTGGACAATCTGGTGCGCCTCTCGGTCCGCATGATGGACAATGTGGTCGATGCCTCGCGCTTCCCGCTGCCCGAACAGGCGCATGAGGCCCGCAACAAGCGCCGCATCGGCCTGGGCGTGACCGGCCTTGCCGATGCGCTGCTGATGCTGGGGCTGCGCTATGGCTCGGCCGAGGCGGCGGCACAGACCGAAGCCTGGATGAAGGCGATTGCGCGCGCCTCTTACCTTGCCTCGGTGGATCTGGCGAAAGAGAAGGGCCCCTTCCCGCTGTTCGACGCCGAGAAATATCTGGCCACCGGCAACATGCTGCAGATGGACGAGGACGTGCGCGAAGCGATCCGCACCCACGGCATCCGCAATGCCCTTCTGACCTCGATCGCGCCGACGGGGACGATCTCGCTTTATGCAGGGAACGTGTCCTCGGGAATCGAGCCGGTCTTTGCCTATGCCTATACCCGCAAGGTCCTGCAGAAAGACGGCTCGCGCACCGAGGAAGAGGTCGTGGACTATGCCGTGAAGATGTGGCGCGATCTCAAGGGCGATGCCCCCCTGCCCGACTATTTCGTGAACGCCCAGACCCTGCCCCCGCTGGAACATGTGCGGATGCAGGCGGCGGCGCAGAAATGGATCGATTCCAGCATCTCGAAGACCATCAACTGCCCCGAAGACATCAGCTTTGACGATTTCAAAGAGGTCTACATGGCCGCCTGGGATCAGGGCTGCAAGGGCTGCACCACCTATCGCCCGAATGCGGTGACCGGGTCGGTCCTGTCGGTTTCGGAAAGCAGCGAAAAGACCCCGTCCGAGGCCCCGCAAACCGCCGAAACGAACGGGGGCGAAGTGGTCTACCTGTCGGACCCGCTGGACCGTCCGGCAGCGCTGGAAGGCCAGACCTACAAGATCAAGTGGCCGGGCAGCGAACATGCGCTGTATATCACCATCAACGACATCGTGATCGCCGGTCACCGCCGCCCGTTCGAGGTCTTCATCAACTCCAAGAACATGGAGCATTTCGCCTGGACCGTGGCGCTGACGCGCATGATCTCGGCCGTGTTCCGTCGCGGCGGCGATGTGTCCTTTGTGGTGGAAGAGCTGAAGGCCGTGTTCGACCCGCGCGGCGGCGCCTGGATGGAAGGGCGCTACATTCCCTCGATCCTTGCGGCCATTGGCGGCGTGATCGAAAAGCACCTGGTGCTGATCGGCTTCATCGAGGGTGAGGGCATGGGCCTGAAGGCCGATCCCAAGGCCGAAGTCGTCGCCGCCCGCCCCAGCAAGGCCTGCGAAAGCTGTGGCAGCTTCGACCTGCGGATGGTCGAAGGCTGCATGACCTGCGGCAGCTGCGGCCAGAGCAAATGCGGCTGAGCCTTCGGGCCAGTTTGCGACATGATGAAAAATCAGGCAATTGAGGCCCATTTTGGCAAAATTGCCTTCCACTTTTCGGGTCTAATTCTTCCGCTGGACGCTAAGTAACTGAAAAGATTGAAAGTCGAAAACGCCGTCCCGAGAGGGGCGGCGTTGCTCATTTCGCCTCCCGTCCAGAGGGTGGGCTTGACCGTGTTCCGGAAACAGCCTCTTTTCGGACCATGAAAGCGCATCGAGATATCCGCCCCATACGGGCCAACTGACGGGGCTTCTCAGGAACCCGAACATCAGCTTGAACTGGCCTGTCACATGGCCGTGCCCAATCCTCAAGGACGGATCCCTAACCCATGAAGACCATCAAGTTTGTCGATATCCGCGATTACGACACCGACACGAGCAGCATCGCGGGTCATTTGACCGAGGCCCTGAAACAAATCCGCAAGAACAAGCTCGCGGCCGACCTCATCGGGAATGACGAACAATCAGAGGGGTTGAAGTCCAGCGATCCAGACGGATTTGCCGATGAACTCTCCGCCGGTGTCGAGCTGACCTATCGCGACAAGAGCCGGATCCTGGAACGTGCCCGGCGGCTTGCCGAACGCAGGGCGACTGCCAGTGGAACCAGCCATCTGAAGAAGGAGGAAGTGGCGCGCCTGGCCCCTGTGGTTGCGGGAATCCAGTTGGTGATGGCGAAGGATGAACATTGGGCGGACGAAGTCGCCGCGGCCATTCACGACGACATGCCGTGGATGGCCAAGGCATCGGAGTATGTGTGGCATGGCCTTCGTCGTGCTGCACAACGACAGGAGGCCATTTCCTTTCGGCCCCTGATCCTGAATGGCCCTGCCGGGATCGGCAAGTCCGTCTGGGCGCGTTCGCTGGCCAAGGCCTTGGAGCTCCCGATGGCCGATATCGACGCAAGCAAGGGCGGCGCGGGGTTCTCGCTGGTCGGCGTGGAACGGGGCTGGTCAACTGCCCAAGCTGGACGCCCCCTAGACATCATGCTGGCAAAGCGGATCGGCAATCCTCTGGTCGTCGTGGATGAGATCTGCAAGGCGGCGTCGATGAGCTCGACCAAGGGGACCTTCCATTCCTTCGCGAATGGCCTCCTCTCGCTGCTCGAGCCGGTCAGTTCGGAGGCCTGGGAATGCCCCTACTTCCGGCTCCAATTCAATATGTCCCATATCATCTGGGTTTTGACCGCGAACGATGTCAGCAGGGTTTCGGAGCCCCTGCGCAGCCGTTGTCAGGTCATCGAGATCCCGGACATCACTTCCGAACAGTTGCAGGCCTTTGCGGTGAAGCGTGGGGGCAAGATGGGACTTTCCCAGGAATCCGTGGATGCGATTGTCACCGCGATCATTCAGGCACCGATCGTCACCGGACGGCGCATCAGCCTGCGCGATGTGGTCAGGATGTTGGATCGGGCAGAGATGCTTGAAGGCCGGCCGCGTCTGCAGTGACCCGGCTGGCACCCAAGAGGGAGCACACTCCGGAATGTCCCACACAGGTTACATTAAGCCCGATAATGTAACCTGTGTGGGACATTTCAAACATCAGCCAGGCAGCCAAATCGTATTGGGCTTCCCGGAATCCGCGCCGCCCATCCTACTCGATAACGACTATGAACGGATCCGTGCGCGAAACCATCGCCCTATCCCTCTTACGTACAACGAATGCTTCCACAAAATGTATCCCCCTGTAGCTTAGGCTCTCCCAGCGTTCAGCAGATTTATACTCGCGAATAATATCCCCCCTAAGCTGTCCGGCATCCACTGCTTCACTGCCCGTGTTTGCTACTCGCCAAAATATTTCGTAATTCTGCCAATCCATTGGCATGCCAGTTTGAAGATGAAGTGAAAATTTTATTTCCTGCCCTTTGCGTGTCGGCTGGCCACTTTCGATGCGCTGCCCGTAAATGGCCCCACGCTCTCGATGGACGGTGGCAGTGATGAACGTACGGAATTTTCCGCTATCTGCATCGTGCCATTCTGGATCTTCAAGGTAAGGCAGATCCAGGGCATCGAGCGGAACCGTAATTCTGCCAAGCGTTTTGGCAAAATCAACTAAGTCGCCCCGTGCCGCTTCTATAAGTCTGATCAGACTTGGCTGTCGACTGCTAAGCACATCCCTGACTTTTTGAGAGAAACTCTTGGCCTGTTTGAGATCTTCGCCCTTTCCAAAGTCAGATCCGAATACCTTCCGCCACTTTCTTATACTCTTGTTGAACTCACCCTCTTGATAGGCATCATCAACCCATTTGCGGTATCGAGCGATACATTTTCTGAAGTTCTCATACTGGACATCATCCCAGCAGGCGGAAAAATCCTCATTGGTGAATGGGTTTGTCACGGCCGGCTTAACCGGGCGAATTGATAGGAAGGTGTCAAGACGTTGCATCAATGTGCGTAGTGCGGATGGTGTATCAACAAACAGATCAGACCCCTTATCGGCTGCGGATATTTGCCCCGCCAAAAGGGTTGTTAAGCATATTGAAGAGCAAGTGAAGGTTCTCTTGATGTCACGCAAATATTTAAGTAGTCGCGTAACTTTCCGAAAGGAGTTATTTCCGGAGTTTGAGTTGGCTTCTATCAGCCATTTGGTAAATTTTATTGGCTCTGAAACTTCGAAATCGTTGGTGTCTCGATTGCAGACTTCCAAGGTGCCGGGGAATATCCGTGCGCTGACACATGGAGCGATGTCCATCATTCTATCATTGGCATAATTAAGCGTTACACAATGCGAGAACCTCTGAACCTTGTCCCGGTAACGATCGGATCCCCTAAAGATATCATAGAGGTGATTTATGTAGTCTTCTGCTCCCCAATCCGGCACTGGATCCACGATTGCCAGAATATCCGCATCAAACGCTCCGTCACCAACAGGCTTGATAATCGTTTGGTGCGCCCAAGAGCCTTGTGGATACCAACTTGTTATTTTTGCAGCCCACGCGGAACTCCCCAGGAAGTCGTTAACCGCAGCAGAGGAAGCATTTAGGCGATCTAAGCGCGACTGGTTGATATTGACTGTATCTCTGAGGAAATCGTCAAAAATTCTTACATTCTTCATTTACTGGGAGCTCCGCTCAGCGTTGCCCAGATTTTCTCCATCTTTGTCCGCATCACGGAGTAAGTAAAAGGTAACGCTTCCGGGCTCGAATCAATGGCCCCGGAATAGTCCAAGAGTATCATCAAGACGTCGATCCGGGGCGATCCATTCATTCGAGCCGCTACACATCGAGCCTGAATCTCTTTTGCGGATATCGAACATGATCTATACGAGATCCACGCGTTAAATAATCCACCAGATAGGATAAAAACGGTTAGTGAAATAAAGAGGCGCGCTCCATCAATTAAGTGACCGTTTTCCGCATCAGGAATTGCGAAAAATACAATTCCAAGCCAGATTACAGTGTAGGCTCCCAAGACCCACGAGAGCAATGTAAAACTCGCCCTTTGCACTTTTGCAGTGTAGAATGCAGACTCTTCTATGTTGTCGAGTAGCCGCATGTACCCGGCAACTTGGCTTGATGCGTAGTAATTTGCGTCGCAACTCTTTTCGGCCAGTTCCTGGGTAACGGTAAAGCTGTCTAGCAGTGCTGCTCTCTCGCGACTTGTTAAGTCTTCACCAAATGAGTCTACTAAAAGTGCAGCGCGGCGGGCAGCATGCGCCGCGTCTCTTTTCTTTTGATAGGAAAAAAGAGAAAGCACCCAGAAAAGTAGAAAAACTCCATTTGCAATCGTTAGAACGTAAACAGCAGTTTTTTCCTCGATATATATTGAAGCGGCAGCGGGTACCGTTGCCAGGATCAACAGTATCGCTGAGATCTTCATTTGCCAGGACGATGCTTGATATTGCGATTTGAGGTAGCCAATATATTGGTTCTTACTCATGAAAATGCCTTTGCCAGAACTTCTGCTTGTTGCAGAACTTTCTTTACGGATTCCGCCTGTAGGTCTGGCGGGAAGCCATGCTTCTTCAAAATCCGCTTGATCGTGATCCTCATCTTTGTTCGCACGTTCTGCTTCCTCCACCAATCCACTGAGGACGTGTTCTGAACCGCGGTAACCAGCTCCTGGGCAATGACGCGCAGCTCTTCATTTCCCATCAGGTCTCTGGCACTGTCGTTTTGCGCCAGGGCATCATAGAAGGCCACCTCTTCGGCAGTCAGGCCGTCGGCCGGCTGCATCTGAAGCTCCTTCGCCATGTCGATCATTTCCTTGATGACCTGGATCGCATCGATGCTGCGGTTGTGATACCGCGCCATGGCATCCTGAAGCCGCTTGGAGAATGCTTCGTTCTGGGTCTTGTTGGTGCGGGTCCTCGTACGAATTTCGCCGTTCAAGAGCTGCTTCAAAGCTTCCACGGCAAGATTCTTGTATGGCGTGTTCTTGAGGCCAAGGAGGAAATCCTCGCTCAAGACGCTGAGGTCTGGCTTATCGATCCCTGCAGCTTGCAGGATATCGATCACCTCGGTCGATGCCACGGCTCGGTTCAGAAGCTGCGCAATCGCCAGTTCTGCTTCCTCAGCGGTGCGGGCCGTGCGGGTAGAAGCGTCCATTTTGCGGATGGCAGCTTGGACTGCCACGAAGAAGCCGACCTCATCCTTGACCAACCCGGCCTCAACTGAACCTGCGGCAATTCGAAAGGCGCGGACCAAGCCCGCAACAGCCTTCATGAAACGCTTCTTCGAGTCCTCGCGATTGGCTGCCTCCTTTTCTGCGACTTTCAAGGTCAGCGCATGTTCGATCGCCAAGGGCAACATCTTGATGCGGTCTGCGGCCGTCCCCTTGACAGCATCCATATAGGGAACGCCGAAGAACATGTCGCGCATGATGTCCATCTGCGTCCGCAGGGCAAACACCGCCTCGTCCTGATTGATGCCGGTCTGCTTCTGGTCGGCATTCGAGTAGTGCTTCAGCGCCTTCTTCAGGTCGGCCGCAAGACCGATGTAATCTACCACCAGACCAGCAGGCTTGGATCCGAAGACCCGGTTGATCCGGGTAATCGCCTGCATCAGGCCGTGCCCCTTCATCGGCTTGTCGAGGTAAAGCGTGTGCATGCAAGGGGCGTCAAAGCCGGTCAGCCACATGTCCCGGACGATCACCAGCTTCAACCCATCCGAGGGATCACGATACCTTGTGCGAAGGGTTTCGAGCCGAGATTTGGAGCGAATGTGGGGTTGAAATTCGGCAGGATCCTGAGCCGCACCCGTCATGACCACTTTCACGGCACCGGCGGCGTCCTCATCGGCGTGCCAGTCCGGGTGCGCGGCTACGATCCGATTGTAAACCTCAACGCAGATGCGCCGGGACATGCAGACGATCATCGCCTTGCCGCCATCCATGGCTTCGATGCGAGCCTCGAAATGCTGAAGGATATCTGCAACAACGGCATCCAGGCGAGGCTCTGCCCCAACAAGCTTTTCCAGCTGCGTCCATTTGGACGACATCGCGCCTTTGCTGTCCGCGTCAAACTCGACCCCGTCAGCTTCGGCGTCTTCGATGATCTCTTCGAATTCGGCATCGATAATCTCACCGATATCCTTGGCCAATTCGATCTTGGCGACACGGCCCTCGTAGTAAATCGGAACCGTGGCCCCGTCTGAGACAGCCTGGGCGACGTCATAGACGTCGATGTAATCCCCAAAGACAGCTTGCGTGTCTGCGCCCACCAACTCAATTGGGGTGCCGGTGAAACCGACGTAGACAGCGTTCGGCAGGGCGGTGCGAAGGTGGTGGGCAAACCCGTATTTTGTCTCACCCGTTTCCCGGCTGACCTTGGCCTCAAATCCATACTGGGACCGGTGAGCTTCGTCTGCGAACACCACCACGTTCGAGCGATCGGTCAGCACCCCGAAATCGGTCTCGCCTTTCCCGGGTCGGAATTTCTGGATGGTGGCGAATATCACCCCGCCGACCTTTCGATCGGCCAGCTTCTTCCGCAGATCCGGCACATCTTCTGCCTGAACGGGCGTTTCCCCGAAAAGCGCTGCGCAACGTGCAAATGTGGCAAAGAGCTGGTTGTCGAGATCATTGCGGTCGGTGATCACGACCAGCGTGGGATTTTCCAGCCGAGGGTCGCGCATCAAGCGTCCGCCAAGGAAGGTCATCAGAAGGGATTTCCCCGAACCTTGCGTATGCCACATGACGCCGCCGCGACCATCCTCGTCGCGAGCTTCGACCACCGCCTTCACGCCTTTCCGGACTGCATGGAATTGGTGATAGCCCGCGATCTTTTTGATGGGGCCTTTTCCTTCATCCTCGAAGACCGTGCAGAAGCGCATCATTTCCAGGATGACTTCCTGGTTGAGAAGGCCGTGCATGAGGGTGTGGAGCGCCAAGGCTGAACCGTCTTCAACCAGCGTCTCACCATCAACCGTGCGCCAGCGCATGAAGCGATCGTAATTGGCCGACAAAGAAGCGTAGCGGGCTGTCACGCCCTCGGAAATCACATTGAAAGCATTCGTGCGGAACAGGTCAGGGATTTGTGACTTGTACGTTTCGATCTGGTTGAAGGCCCCCTTCAAGGTACCCGTCTGGGTGCCTTTCAGCTCGACGACGACGATCGGCATCCCATTAAGAAAAATGAGAACGTCGGTCCTCCGCGCGCTTTTTCCAACCACTTCGAACTGGTTCACCACCAGCCAGTCATTTTCCTTGTTTTCCCAGTCCACCAAGCGAGCCATGGCGGTCCGTTCTTCGCCCGCTTCAAACCAGGAAACAGGGACACCGCCCGTGACCAAGCCGTGGATCCTGCGATTTTCCGACAGGAGGTCCCCCGCGAATTTGGTATCGCGGATTTCGTTCAGGGCCGTGCGGACCGCATCATCAGGCAGATGCGGGTTCAGGCGGCGGATGGCAGCGTCCAGCCGGCCCAGGATCAGCACGTCGTGAAAACTGTCCCGGACAGGATCGTCGGCCTCGGGCGACAGGGCGGAACCGTGCAAGTATTGGAAGCCCAGATCCTGAAGCTCCCCAAGCGCCCATTGTTCCAGATCATCTTCGGATGCAAAGGCCATCAGGCTTCCTCTTCGTCGTGGTTGCGGACCTGCCGGTTCAGGCGTGCGAGGGGGTCGCGGAAGGTCGATTCAAGTTTTTGAATATGGGTGGACAGCCATTCGATCATCTGGGGCCAGGCGTCTCGATTGTACCCATCGAAGGGCTGGGAATAGACGATCAGGCTCTGCTTGTTGTCGTCCATGCGGCGCCAGGTCATCGGCGCGCCAAACCGGGCCTCCAGTTGATCTTTCTGGGCATAAAGCTGATCGAATAGCCACTTGTTTTCCGAAGCCTCGGAGCGGCCGAAGTTCAGTTCTACCCGGGCTTCATCCCTGGAAAAGATCATCTGGTAGGGGCAGGACCGGACCCCGGATCCGGCACTTAGCCAGTGGTTTCGGGCCGGGCTGATGTTGCGGTAGATCTCGACCCCGTCAGCACGCAGGCGTTCCAGCGCCGCCTCCCAGAACTCATAGCGCAACTTGTGCCGCTGCTTCTGGGTGTCGTGGGTGACTTTCTCCTCGTTGTCCTTGGTGGACATGCCGATCATGAAATCCGCCGCCTCAGGCGTCGGGATGATCTGCTGGATGTCGAGGATCAACTCCTCGCCCAGCATGAACGGGGTCACCTTGAAGCACTGGGCCTTGATGCCCCGGCTCAACAGCCACAGGACCGTCGCCGTCACCTCGCGCCGGAAGTTTGCGGCGATGAACATCATACGTTGATCGTTCCCGGGGTTCAGGTGGATCTCGCCCAGATCCTCCACCTCCATGAATTCGCACAGGCGCGCGACGGCGTTCCCGCCCCCGCAGAACCGGTCCAGATACTGCTGGTAGATGTCGACGATCTGGGTCTTGGTCAGGCCCGAGACATAGGCGGTGTATTTCAGGGCCTGCCAAGTCACGTCGCGGCCCGAGTCATCAAGCTTGTTCTCAATGACGACAAGGTTCCCGTCCTTGTCCAGCGCCAGCAGGTCCAGCCGTTCACGGGTCTCGTCGAACCCGTCGAATTCCTTCTGGATGATCAGAAGATCTTCTCCCAGGGCGTCTGGCTGGTTGGCCAGCCATTCCTGCAGGTGATCCCGCTCGCGCAAGGCGAGATCGGAAAACCGCTTCTGAACGAGGCGGGACAGGCGGTTCTGGGAACGGTCAACGCGAAACATGCTCTATCTATTCCTTAACTCTCAATCCGGGGGGGCGGGCCTCGGCCCAAATTTTATCCAGCGCCTCAAAGACTTGTTTCAGGCTATCGCGGAGCGCCTGAAAGTTGATCCAGAATTCGACCTCGAGCGGCGAAATCTCGGCCGCAGAGAAATCCCGCTCGGCCCCATCGGGAAACCGGAACGCCGCAGAACGTGGATCGATGGCGTGGATCCGGTTCAGGAACCGGGACAGGATTTCCACATGGTCCGCGTGATACCGGCCGTTGATGCGGCGGGCCAAGTGGTCGGCCAGATAGTCGATCTGATGCGCGTTCTGTTTCCCCTTCAGCGCCCCCCAGTCAGGGATCAGCCCCTTGAGGTAGAGTTCCAGCGTGTGCCGCGCGAGGAAGAGGGCCGGATAGGCCGCCTCGGGCACGGCGTCCCGGTGCGGCAGGGCCGTGTTTTCCAGCGCCAGATCGATGGCGGCAAAGGTCGCCTCGCCATAGGCGGCGGCGAGGGCCCGCTGGTCGACCAGTCTGGTCGCCGGGAACCCCGGGGCGGGGGCCGGGGGCTGCTGGCCGTGATACATCAGCAGGAACCCCGGAAAGGTCTCGGGGTCGCCCACCGGTTCGGAAAACACCTGATCGAAGACCGGGGTACCTGTCACGCGACCTCCTCGACCTGGTCCTGGGCCTCTCCCACGCGGAGTTCGCCCGACATCAGCTTGGGGAGAAGGGTGTCGCGGAGTTCGGCGAGGTTTCGTGCTTCATGAACACCGGCGACGATCCGGTCCCGCATCGAACCAAGGGCCGCTTCGAAGGCAGCGGCCACCGGGGTAGGTGGAATGACCACTTCATACCGGCCCATCTCACTCCAGCTGGTCCGGGGCATCCGCGTTCCGGACGAGCCGGCGTTCGTGTGTCCCACAAAATCATCGGAAGAGATCACGGACAGGACGAAGGACGCCCATTCCGGAGCCATCGGCCGAACGACGATGATGTCTGTCGAACAGATCCCGTCGAGCGGCGAGATGCCCACCTTGTGAAAATACGGGCGCAGCTTGCCGAACAGGAAGTCACCCCGCCTCATGGCGGATTTCTGGCTACCGACGTCCTCGGCGGTCCCCCAGTCGCCCAGCCGGATCGAGCGTCGCGGCATGTGTTCGAGTCCGATGTAGGGGGTCGACGGGTCAATCTGCTCGGGCTTCACCCCGGCTCTGGGGTTGATCGCAACATCACTGAGACGCCCGCGTCGCCACCCCTCCGGCAGCCCGTCGTCCCCGAACCGGTCCGGGAAGAGGGCGGCGGTGGCTTCGTCCATGAAGGCGGGGGCCAGGCCCTCGGCCTTGGCCTTCACCGAGTCGAAATCGACGAACCAGGACCGGTAGAGCGCCCGGGCTATCTCCTCCAGCGTCCCGGCCATCCTGCGGTTCAGCTCGATCTTGTCGTCAAGGGCGCCGAGGATGGAGGCAATTTCGCGTTGTTCAGCAAGTGACGGGAGTTCTGGAAGTTCGAGCTCACGAATGTCCTTCATGTTGAGATGATGGACGGTCGAACCAGCAGAGTGTACTTGGATCGTATGCTGAATTGCGGGCGAAATCAGGAGATAATGCAGATAACGTGAAAATACCTTGTTGTGGTCCGGTGAGATCAACACCGTCCGTTGTCCGAGTACCGGAAAAATCCCATCTGGAATGTAGCCAACTTCCCCCACCGGCGCTTCCCGAGCGAGAATAAGATCGCCGGGCATGGGACGTCGGCGCTTTGTCCATGCCTTGTAGGTCTCATCTGAAACGCGGTTTGCGTTTTCGAAGTCGATTCTTCCATTCTTGATGTCAGTGGTTCGAATTGACGGATGGCCCAAATCGGCCTTGGGTGCGGTCTTGTGTTCGCAATCGACAATCGCCGCACAGATGCTTTCCAGCGTGGTCATACCAGCGCCCCCAGCTTCGCCTCGATCTCCGCCTCCAGCCGCCGCCCCTCGGCGAACTGCTCGCGCAGCTCCCCCAGCAGCCGATCGAACTTTTCGACGAAGGGTTCCCCGTCCTCCTCAGCCGCCCCAGCGCCAACATAGCGCCCCGGGGTCAGCACATAGTTGTGCCGGTCGATCTCATGTAAATCGGCTGATTTGCAGAAGCCGGCCTCGTCCTGATAGGCATCTGCGCCCATCTCGCCCCGCCAGGCATGGTAGGTGTCGGCGATCTTCTGGATCTCGAATTCCCGCAATTCCTTTTGCTTTCGGCTGCCTTCCACCAGTGCGCCCATCTTGCGGGCGTCGATGAACAGGATTTCGCCCCGGCGATCCCGCAGCTTCTTACCCGCCGCTTGACCGTTGGACTTGTCCTTGGCCAAGATCCAAAGGCAGGCCGGAATCTGGGTGCCAAAGAACAGCTGCCCCGGCAGTGCCACCATGCAATCGACTGCATCCTGCAGGACCATGGCCTTGCGGATGTCGCCTTCGCCAGATTGCATCGACGACATCGAGCCGTTGGCCATGACCACGCCACCAATGCCGTTGGCCGAAAGGTGGTGATGGATATGTGCCATCCATGCAAAGTTGGCATTGCCTACGGGCGGGGTGCCGAACGGTTTCCAGCGATGGTCTTCGCGCAACTGCGCCCCGTTCCAGTCTGAGATGTTGAAGGGCGGGTTCGCCAGGATGAAGTCAAACCGCTCATCCGGGAACGCGTTCTTCAACAGCGTGCCTTCCGGGTTCCAACGGATGTCCCCGAAAATTCCACGGATGGCCAAATTCATCCGCGCAAGGCGGAAGGTCGCAGGGTTCCGCTCTTGGCCGTAGACGGCGATGTCATCGACGCGGCCTTTGTGAGCGGTGATGAACTTTTCGGACTGCACAAAGAAGCCACCCGAACCGCAGCACGGGTCGTAGACGCGGCCATGGGTCGGCTCCATCATTTCGACCAGAACCGAAACGATAGAGCGGGGGGTATAGAATTCACCGCCGCGCTTGCCCTCGGAAGTTGCAAACTCGCTGATGAAATATTCGTAGATGCGACCGATCAGGTCAAAATCGGAACGGGTGCCATGCAGATGCAGGTTGGTGAACATCTCGATCAGCCCGGTGACGATGGATCGGTCAAGATCAGGCTTGCCATAGACCTTGGGCAGGGCGTCTTTCAGGGTTGGGTTGGTCTTCTCGATCTCACGCATCGCGTCATCAACCTGCACGCCGATGTCGTTCGCCTTTGCGATTGCGGCCAAGCGTGACCACCGGGCTTTCTCCGGAACCCAGAAGACGTTCTCCGCAGCATATTCTTCAGGATCTTCAAGGTCGATGAGGTCGTCCTTGGCGAATTCTTCGCGCTTCGCCTCAAAGGCGGCGGAAACGTAGCGCAGAAAAATCAGGCCAAGGGCCACGTGCTTGTACTCGCCGGGGTCCATCGCGCCACGCATTTTATCGGCGGCGGCGAAGAGGGTCTTTTCGATTGCGTCAGCCATTCAATTCCCAGTCGTGTTCATAATTGATCGTATCTGAAATCCACAGGACCAGCGTTACCCCAAGTGTAAGAGATTTCTACGCTTTGTAGAGGGGGTGCGGCTGACGTTCCTGTGGATTCCGATTGATTTCAGTCGGCTTGAGCAAGTTCTGCGTGGGGCCAGTGGGCTGCTCTGATGCTCGCCACCCGCTTCTGCAGGCGTTCGATTTCGTCAAACACAGTTTGACGCTCCATAAACCGAGCACGAACCTCTGCCATGACGTCAGCCGATGGAATTGGCACTTGAAAGCTCTTCAGGTCTTTCATGCCAAGGTTCGGGATGACCGTGCCGCCCGCCATGGACTTGATGAAAGCCTGAACGGTGTCGTCGGACAAATATTCGTACAGGACGATCGGATCGATGCTGGCGCGTTTCTTGCCGCGCAGGATCATCAGGGATTGGCCTGCAGTCCAGATCTCGCGCTCACCGAAACCGGGCACTGTATTAGGCACGATCCCCACCACGCCGATTGTCCCCTTGATGGACAGGAGGACGTCTCCGGGTTTCAGTTGCTGGTTGACAGCACGACTGTAGGTTGCGCGATCCACCTCGATGGCTCGTCCTGGCTTATCCAGATACCCCCGTACCCCGACATCCCCCGGAGAGGCCTCGAAAATCGTGTATTCTGCCTCCTCTGATTTCTGCAGATTGATTGGCCTGATCATCTCGACAAGGTCTGGAAGTTCGACGGCCTCGCTGTTCCGCAGAAGAGCGTCGATCTGTTCCTTGGGGCCCGTGTTGAGATATCGCGCAGGCGTAAGAACGTAATTATTTTCAACGATTTCACGAGTGGCGATGTCCCAGGAGAGGTGCTTGTCATGCGTCAGTGGCCCATTGAAAACCGCTTCGATGGGCGCGTCCTTGTGCATGGTGAAGCGTCCGCGGGTCGATGGGCGTGAAAGGTCTGGGTGCCCCATGTCAACGAACCTGACCGACTCCGTGAACTCGCCGTCCTTTGCGAGCACCAGCAGCCCGAACCGAACCATGGTGCTGTCATGGAGCATTCCTGCAGGGATGCTGATCACACCACGCAGGCGGCCGCTTTCGACGAGGTTCTGGCGGGTCGCGGCTTCCGCTCCGACCATCCGGAAAAGTTCCCCTTCGGACACGAAGATCATCGCCTTCGATTCAGCCCGAGCCAAGGCATGGGCGATAGCCAGGGTTTCATAATTGAGGCGACTTGCCCTCGACGGCATCAGCCGCATCTGGGCGTAAAGGTTGCTGGGCAGCTCCTCGGCGTTGCGCACGGGCGCCCCGAGCATCGGCAACATGACTTCCAGCTCATACTGCTCCCCGTCGAGGTCGTCCCAGGGCATGCGTTCGTCGGCGGAGCAGTTCTGGATGTCGAGAATTCCCAGAACGTCATAAAAGATGTGCTCGAGACCGATGCAGCCCGCATAATGGATGCGGACTTTTCGGCCCTGCGCAGACATTCGGAAGGCATAGGTCAGGCATGCCCGAAACGCTGCAGGAAAGGTGAATCGAACGCTGTTGACGTCGCCCGCGAGGCGCACAATCTGGCCGCAAATGTCTCTGCTCGCCCAGAACTCGCTGCCCCCGCCGTCCGCTGCCAATTGGTCGAAAATCTGCAAGATCATTCCGAAGCGGACCTCGCGTTCTGCGCGAAGCAAAGCTTCGGCAGCAGTTTCCAGAAGGGTCCGCAGTTCCTTCGTGCTAACACGCGCTGCGCAACGCAGCTGATCGAAAGAAAGCTCTTCACCGACCATATTGGCCGCAATTTCGATTACCGCTTCATAGGCATCGCCTGACCGCATCGATCCGCGTGCCAGCTTGATGATGTCGAGAATGTTCATGCTGATCCCAAAGTCAGAGGCTGCTTATTTTTTGCAAGCTTAGCATTAAAGCCACTTGCGCGATATGTGGTCAGAAGTGCTTCGCCCTCGGCGACAACTACGACGCCACCTTTCTTGCGGGCCTCACCCAGGGCCCTGATCCGCCGCTGAAGGCCGGCGATCTCGGCGTCGATGATCTTGGACGTCAAGACATAGCGGTCACCGTCGATCTCGCCGAGATCCAAGGTCAATTCTACCAGTTCCTTGCGTATCCCGCGCTGATTCATGCGGGCGTCGATGTGGTTCGTCATCTGCATGGTCATCTCCCGTGTGTCAGAGACACCTATGGCGCAAAATCCCACCACAATCAAGCAAAAACACAATAGTAAGACCCTGATTTTTTATTGTGAGGAAATTTTTAGGACATCTATCTGGGACAGGCGCATCCGGCACATACCTTGAGAGCTATTTTTGCAACATCAGAAAAAGCGTCAAAAATCCATATCCTTCTGATTATAATGAGTTTTTTGTAGCCAGTTGCTGCGAGCCCGCTGCGATGAAGCCCCACACGCGCCGCCTGGACGTGATTGGCACGATTTTTCCTCTTGAACTCTTCAGAAAACGAATCGACTTTCGACGCTATGGAAAACGCAACGCATCTCGGTCTCCTCATACCCGCCGTCTGAACAGACGTCTTGAAACCCGTCCGCATTTGCGATCGGGACAACGGTATGAAGGCCAAGTCGATGCAGCGCTCCTACCCCTCCACCTTCTCGACGTTCGCAACGGTTTCCGTGAATTTCGGCATGCGCGTTCGTCTGGCTGCCGCATCGCGCACTCCTCGCGGGATAGCCGACTGATCCGCAGCCCTGCGGTCAGTCTTGCTTGATGCTTCGGACCCCCGTCCGGAGCCCGCGAGAGGAACGACCAATGCTCGACAACCAAGGCGGAATCCATCTGCCCCTCCCTTCCCGCGCACAGCGGGACATTCCGGCCGCCTCGTCGGCGCACTGCACCGCCCAGGCAGTTCTCGGTAACGGTTATGGGACCCGCAAGAATGCCGAAAGCTGGCTCGAACTCTGCAACCTGTATCTCCTCAATGCGAAGCAGGACGTCGCAGAGCTGCGGGAACAGGAAGAGTTTCACTTCGGCTGGGACCTTAAGGATCTCGATCTTCACGTTTTCGATGTCGTTGCCACTCTGACGAGCGGTCTTCGCATCGCGTATACCGTCAAGCCGGAGGTGCGCCTGAACAGCCGCCCCGGAAGCCGCGACAAGAACGGCGAGCGTTACGACGATCGCACCTTCATGGAAAAGATGGGCAACGTCACCTGGTGGGCGACGGTTCACACGCAACTTTACCATGATGTGCGCCTGGTCACGGAAGGCGACATCAATCAAATCGACCTGCGCAACGCCCAGATGTTCGCAGCCGTGCGTGAACAGGACGGCGAGGCCGACGCGATCGCGTTCGCCGTCGCCAAGGCCATCCCTGCCGAGGGCGGCCGGTCCCTTCGTGACCTGACGATCGAAACTGGACTTCAGGCGCGCGGCTACCGTGCACTGATCCGTCTCATGCGGTCGGGGATGCTGCGCGCTGTCCAGCGCGAGATCATTCGCCCGACGACGATCGTCCACCTGCCGCGCCGCTGACCCGGCGGTCAGCCCCCCCCAAAAAAATTCGAGCTCAGGTTTCGGCACCAGCTGCCGAAACCATCTTCGAGCCCCCAATCCCGGGCCTTCGGGCCCCGCCAAAGATGGAGCTTCCAATGGCAAACACGAACATCGCCGTCCACCCCACCTTCAGCATCGACATGCATCACCTCTACAAGATCGGGGGAGATGAGTGGCGTTTCGCCTACGAAACCAACGGGACCGTCACCTTCTCGGCGATCGCTGATGCCCACAGGAAACTCACCTATGATGTGGGGACGCTGAACCGGCTGAATGGTGCCGGCCTGATCGAGGTTTATCCCTTCGGCCTGATGCCGGAGCATCTGCGCCCCAGTCTGTCTCTCACCTATGACGACATCTTCCTTACCGGCCTGTCCCGTGGGGCAAAGAAAAGGCTCGATGCGCGGCATGCGATGGTTAGGGCATATCTCGACCTGAAAGATGAGAATGCCTTCAAGGTGAATGATGACGAAATCAAAGCCGCGATGTCGGACATCAGGACCGCAGCGGAGGCATATCTAATCGAAGAAATGCCCGATCCCGAACAGGATGCAAAACTCGCGGCCTATGAGGCTGGCGAAGGGGTGAAACCGCGGTCGAAGCTCAGGGTGGAGCGGCCTGATGCAGTTTCCGCCCGGACGCTGCGCAAGTGGGTCGCGGCCTACAAGAAAGGTGGAAAGAAGGCCCTCCTGGACTGTGAAGACAATCGGGGAAACACCAACAGCCGCTTCACGGTTGCCGAAATGGCGTTGATGGCGAAGACCATCACCCACGAATTCCTCAACCTTCAACGCAAGCCCGTCAGTGTCGTCTTCGTGGACGTCAAGCTCGCCTTTGAGAAGGAAAACAAGCTTCGGGCGGAGCGCGGTGAAGCCGAACTGCGCATCCCCGGTAGGGAAGCAGTCCGCCAGTTTACCAGAAAAATGGACAAATTCCGTGTCATGGTTGCCCGCTACGGCCAGCAGGAAGCCATGAAGCGCATGCGTCCGGTCAAGGATGGCATGGAGGCAGACCGCCCGCTTCAGATCGTCAGCATGGATGAAATGAAGATCGACCTCCTTACCATGCTGGTGAAGAGCGGCCTCCTTTCCATGATCGCCGGCGACGACGACACCAAACAGCTCGAACAACTCATCAGCACCATGCGTTGGTGGCTGGCGATGGCTATCGACTACAGGACCCGCTGCATCCTCGGCATGGTTCTCACCCCGAACCCCAAGACCAGCAGCGCCATCAAGTGCCTGCAAATGGTTGTCAGCGACAAGGGGCAATTCGTTGATCAAATCGGTGCCCTGACCCCGTGGTCGATGTTCGGAACTCCGGAGACCCTGTTCGTCGACAATGGCAGCGCCTTCAAGTCGACAGTGTTCACCAACGCCTGTGTCGATCTCGGCATCACCAAGGTGCAGACGATCGCAGGTCAGCCGGGCATGCGCGGCAAAATGGAAAGCTGTTTCAATACGATGCAGCAAACGCTGTTTCCCCGACTTTCCGGCCGGACGTTCGGCGATGTCGTGACGCGCGCCAATCACCCTGCCGAGGCGCGCGCATGCCTTTCGCTCGAAGATCTGGCCTATGCGCTGGTCCGCTGGATCGTCGACATCTATCACAACACCCCGCATGAGGGTCTCGGTGGCCGTACTCCCCTGCAGCAGTGGGAAGCCGATCTCGCCGATGGCAACTACCCCCTGTTGGCGGCCCCCAGCCTTCGGCGCAAGCGGCTCGCGTTCGGTATCCCTGTGACTCGCAAGGTTCAAAAGGACGGCATCAGGGTGATGGGCATCCGGTACACTTCGGCCCAACTCGCCGCATGGTACCTGAAGAAAGGCGTCGCGGACGTGGATGTCCGGTGGTTCGATGGCAACATCGGTTCCATCGAAGTCCATCTGGATGGTGCGTGGTTCGAGGTTCCCGCCGTTTCCGATATTTTCAGGAATGTCGACGCGACGACCTGGGCAGAAGTTCGGCGTGCTCTGCGCGCTCGGGACAAAGACCGCCAAGAGTGGGATGAAGCGGTCGTTCTCCAAGCGATTTCCGATATCGAGGCCCTGAACGCAGAACGGAAGCTCGCATACAGCGTCATCGATCATGGCTGGGATGAAAAGCGTTTCGCCGCGGTCGAGCGCGAAGCAATGACCAGCTTCGAGATGGTCGAACCCCGCGCGACGCTCGCAGAGACCTCGGATGGCTATGGTCGGTCGATCATGCCGGTCATGCCGCTGCGGGTGACGCCCGCCGAGGAGGCGGTGCGTGCCGCCAATGCCGCCGCGCCGTCCCAAGCAACGTGGGCGTTCAAAAAATGAGCGCCGCAATGAAATCCAATCACGGAGAAAACCAAATGTCCCCCTGCCCGAACACCATCAAATCGACAGTCGACGCCCTCCGGAGCCAATACGTGGTGACCGAGCGCGACCAGATTCTGGAGCGCCTGCTGAATCGCCTGTTCCTGGCCGACGAAGACGGTCAGCCTACCCACATGCCGGTTCTCTTCACGGCAGGGACCGAGACCCAGGCGATTTCGTTCGTCGACGGGTCGGGCAGCGGGAAGTCCACCACCACCTTCGAGGTCATGCGCAATTTCAAGCCTTTGGCCCACAATCCTGAAACCGGCATGCCGCGCTGGCTTCATGTCAAGGTGGAAAGCCCCGCAACCCTTCGGAGTCTCGGCGCCCTGATCCTGAAGAAGCTGGGCGTCGACAAGATCAGTGATCGGGCGAAAGTCTATGAGGTCTGGGACATGGTTCGCCACCGCATCGCCCTCATGGGAATCCAACTCCTGTGGCTGGACGAGGCGCACGACCTCTTCGGGCAGACTGCCTCCGTCGAAACCAACAACATGTTCAAGATGCTCAAAGGGCTGATGCAGGGTGATCATCCTATCGTCCTGCTGCTCAGTGGCACGCAGAGGTTGTCCCAGATCACCAGCCTCGACCCTCAAATCAATCGCCGGTTCCACAAGATCATGCCCAAGCCGTTGGCCTTCGGCGTCGACAATGACAACCTCCGTGGCATCATTGCTGGTTACGCCGAGATCGCAAAACTTCCCGTCGACCTCGATGGCGACGTGATCAACCGCCTGATCCACGCTGGCCGCCACCGGTTCGGCCGCTGCATCGAGATCATCATCGCTGCGATCGAATGCGCATTGCATGAGGGTGCGACCAGTCTCCGGCTGCAACATTTCGCAACCGCATGGGCCGAGAAGGAGAGCTGCGACATCCGCCAAAACGTCTTCACGGCCGCAAACTGGGCAGCAATCGAGCTCGAAGATAAGGACGCCGAAATTTCGGCTGAAATGGCGGCGTTGGCCGCCAAGCGCAACAAGAAGCGGGCCTGAACATGCCGATGCTCCCGATCCTTCCGGTCATTCCCGGAGAAAGCCTGACTTCCTATTTCAATAGGATGGCCCACTTCCATGGCCGCACTGGCGTCTACCAATTCCTGGACATCATCGAGCTGTCCCGCGGCGCGGTGATGACGCCGAAAGAACCCGACTTCGCCAGAATCCGTTCGTTGACCGGCCTGTCCGACGTGACGTTGTCGCGCATGACATTCCGCCCCCTCGGTGGGCGTATGCGCTCGATCGCGGGAGAGGCTGTTCATGCCGAATTCGCTTACCTCGACAAGACGAGCTACTGCCCGGCTTGCCTGCTGGAGGATGGGAAATTGGACAGCGCGTCTGCAGGCATCCGCGTGGGCCGGATCGAATGGCAGATCGAGAGCATCCGCACCTGCGGTCGCCATGGCATCTGTCTGACCCGGCGGAAAAACACGGATTATGGCGAGCGCTTTCAGTTGATGTCTGCCGTAGCGCCCGATGACCAAACGCTGAAAACCATGGTTGCGGAAGCTGAGCGGATTACGCCGTCCGGTCTGCAAAACTACATTCTCGCGCGTCTTTCCGGCGAAATCGGTCCGGCATGGCTGGATGGACAGCCTATCGATCTGGCGGCCCGGGCCTGTGAAATGCTGGGGGTCATTCTGGCGGTTGGGTCGCATATCGACCTGCGGGCCGTGACTGAAGAGCAATGGCGCGAGGCTGGCGACGTTGGGTTCAGTTTCGCAGCCAAGGGCGAAGATGGTGTTCGCGAGGGGCTTCAGCTGGCACTTTCTCGCTTCAACGCCAGCGGGTCCAACGGCGGACCACAGATGGCATTCGGCCGCCTCTACCAGTGGCTCCAGTTCAATTCGAACGACAAACCGTTTGGCCCCATTAGGGAAGTCGTTCGAGAGTTCATCCTCGATAATTTTCCGATCCAACCTGGTATCGACCTGCTCGGCACCCCCGTTGACCGCCGGCGGGTACACTCTGTTCAAAGCCTCGCCAAGGCCGCCGGTGATCATCCAAAAACGATCAACCGGGCTGTCATTCTGGCAGGGCTGGCAAGCGGTGACCCAGACCAATCGAATCCTGGAATGGTTTTCGACGCTGCTGATGGCGAAGATCTGATGTCCCGCATTCGCAACTCGATCCCGGCGCGCGATCTCCAAGAATACCTGAACTGCAATCGGGTTCAGGCCGAACAACTGGTCCGGACCGGTACAATCCCTCGTCTCATGCCCAATTCGCTCAAGGCGAGCGGCGTTCTCAAGAATGTTGCGCTGGCGGACGCGGATGCGTTCCTCAACCGCCTGATGGGAGCCGCGACAAAGGTGCAGGCACCCTCTGAGGGTATGCTGAGTATCGTTGATGCCGCCGAAGCATCTCGCTGGCCGGTCATCGACATCATCAACGGCATTCTATCGGGCATGTTCGCCAAGGTGGAGTTCGTCGACCCTGCACTGAAGTTCAAAGCCGTCCTAGTCGATCCTCGAGAGGTTCGCGAAATTCTGACGCGGGCCAAATCCGAGGGTGGGGTTGGTTTCGATGAAGCCGCGCGCATCCTCGACATGCCGATCCATGGGCTGAATGCACTTTCCAGAATGCGTCGGGCGGATGGCGCGGCCTATGTCGAAGAGCGTTCGGTCGCGAATGCAAAAGGCATCGGTGTCCGAATCTTCGCATTGGACGACCTGCACGCATTCCTGAAAGAGCATATTTCCCTGAAGGAGTATGCGGAAGCGCGAGGTGTGGCGCCCAAGTGGATGAAAGTCCGGCTGGATGCCAAGGAGATTGTGCCGATCAGCCCAAAGTATGAACTGGGCCGGGTGTGGTATCGCCGGGCCGATCTCAAAATGTGAGTTGCCCACAGGCAACCTCAGACCAAAGGCCGCCTACGGGCGGCCTTTTTGTTTGCCGTCAGAATTATTTTTGGAAGTTAATCGCATGGCCGAGTGGAAGTTCTCCCCGCCCAGGATTATTCTGGATTTAACGAAATCAATGGGTTATGATTTCTCAGTGGGCCTGAATTGCATGGTTTTTCACATGAAAAAGGGCCCGTCATGGTGACGGGCCCTTTTGTGTTCCGGTGCCGGGATCAGAGAACGGGGCGGGTAAACAGGATCCATTCCGACGCATCGACCTGCCAGTCGCCCTTGACCACCGGGCGGCGGGCCACTTCGGCAAAGCCCTTGGCGCGATAAAGCCGCAGCGCATCGTGATGGGTATCGGCGGCGATGAGGCTGATGGTCTTGTGCCCGCCCTGCCGCGCAATGCCTTCGGCCTTGGCCAAAAGCGCCGATCCGCAGCCCTTGCCGCGCGCCGCCTCATAGGTGGCCAGCACGTTCAGATACCAGGATCCGGGCGCCATGGCCTCCAGCTCCAGCAAGGGAATGAAGATCGGGGGCGTGTCGGGGTCGATGGGGGCGGGTTCAGGGTCGGCGGCATAGCCCAGCAGGCAGGCCGCGACATTGCCCTCCACCTCGGCCAGCCAGGCATTGCGGAAGGAAAAATTCCCCGTCTCGCGCGCCGCACGTTCGCGGCCAAGCGCCCAAGGGTCACCCTCGGGGCCGACGGTCTTCCGCCAGAAATGCAGCGGCAGGTCATCTGCCGCCATGTTGATGAACCGCACCAGATGTTCGGCGTCTGCGGCCTGGGCTTCCCGGATCTGCATCTTTGTCCTCGCAGCAAGTCTGGCGGCATTATGCACATCCCTTCGGGGGCCGCGACGGCCAATCGCGCCCCGCCCCGGCCCCGGCGCGACATCTGCCCCCCGGCCTGTTGCAGCCCCTTGCCAGCGAGGCGGCCGCCCCCTACCAAACACGGCAGGCCAAACGCGATTTCCTGAAAGGACCGACATGAGCGAGATGGTTTTCCGCCTGCCCGCACCCGGACCCGACCCGATGCTGACCGATCTGGACGGCTGGACCAAGGTCGAGGGCAACCCCACGATGAAGACCTGGGTCCAGCACAAGACCATCGACGGCAGCGTCATCAGCGGCACGTGGGAAGCCACGACCGGCACCTGGCATGCCGTGTCGCAATTCTACGAATTCGTCCATCTGATCGAAGGCCAGATCACCCTGACACCCGAAGGCGGCGAACCGGTGACTATGGTGGCAGGCGATGCCTTTGCCGTCGAAGCAGGCTTCCGCGGCACCTGGAAGATCGAAAAGCCGGTCCGCAAGCATTTCTGCATCAAGCTGGCCTGAACGGCACCGGGGCGGCACCGCCGCCCCGACCCTAGCCTTGATCGCCCGCGATATGATCGCGCGCGACCGACATCGCCTTCAACACCGCATGAACCCGGTCCCCCACGGCAAGGCCCAGATCGGCCGCGGCCCGCCGGGTGATGCGGGCGAGGATTTCATCCGCCCCCACCGCCAGATGCACCATGACCCCCGGCCCCTCACCGGGGCGCAGCGCGGTAATGGTGCAGGGCAGGATGTTTTGCGCCGAAAGGCCGATGGGCCGGTCGCGCGACAGGATCACGTCATGCGCCATGATCCGCACGCGCAGCCGCGCGCCCCTTTCGGCACGAATGCCGGGCAGGAAGATCGGGCCGGTTGCCGTGTCCAGCCGGGTCAGGCCGTCCTCTTCCTCGGCCACGACCACTGCTGGCAAAAGTGCCGCCACCTCGCGCAGGCCCAGCAGGCGCAGGGCATCGGGATCAGCCATGACGGCGGCGGTCGCCCCCTGCCGCAGCACGCGGCCACGGTCGATCACCACCATGCGGTCGGCCAGAAGCTGCGCCTCGTTCAGGTCATGCGTGACCAGCACCACCGGCATGTCGAGATGCGCGCGCAGGGCCAGAACCTCAGCCTGCAGATGGTCGCGGGTGGCACGGTCGACGGCCGAAAACGGCTCATCCAGCAACAGAACCTGCGGTTTGCGCGCCAGGGCGCGGGCCAGCGCCACGCGCTGCTGCTGCCCGCCCGACAGAGCCGCGGGTTTGCGCCCCTCAAGCCCGGCAAGGTTCACCAAGCGCAAAAGCCGCGCGGCTTCGGCCAGATCCGGGCGGGGCATCGCGGCCATGATATTCTGCTGCGCGGTCATATGGGGAAAAAGCGCATAGGATTGGAACACCACGCCCAGGTGCCTGCGATGCGCGGGCAGCGTCTGGCCCGTGGCACTGTCCTGCCAGACCTCACCGGCCACGGTGATCTGCGCCGCCTGCGGTTGCCACAGCCCCGCGATGCTGCGCAGGACCGTGGTCTTGCCCGATCCCGACGGGCCGACCAGCGCCAGAACCTCACCCGCGGCGACGGTAAAGGACAGGTCCAGCGGAATGGGCGTCTCGGCCCGCAGGGTAACGGACAGCGTCATGCCAGTCTGCGCCCCACGCGCGACGACAGCCAGAAGGTCAGCGCGATGGCCCCGAAGGAAATCGCCACCAGCGCGGCCGCCATCGTCCCCGCCGCGGCCATGTCAAAGGCCTGCACCCGGTCATAAATCGCAATGGCAATGGTGCGGGTTTCGCCGGGGATCGACCCGCCCACCATCAGCACGATCCCGAATTCGCCCAGCGTATGGGCAAAGGTCAGCACCATCGCCGTCATCACGCCGGGCCAAGCCAGCGGCAGCTCCACCTGCCAAAGCGCCCGCCACGGCGACATGCCGCAGGTCGTCGCGGCCTCGCGCAGTTCGCGCGGGATCGCCTCGAACCCGCGTTGGGCAGGCTGGATGGCAAAGGGCAGGTTGAAGATGACCGAGGCCAGCACCAGCCCTTGAAAGCTGAAGACCAGCTGCTCGTCAAACACCTGGGTCCAGAATGCGCCAAGCCAGGAATTGCGGCCAAAGGCCAAGAGCAGGTAAAAGCCAAAGACCGTCGGCGGCAGCACCAGCGGCAGCATGAGCAGCGCCTCGATCAGGCCGCGCCCGCGAAAGCGCCCATAGGCCAGCCACCGCCCCCCCAGCACCGAAACCGGCAGCAGGATTGCCACCGTCCAGGCCGCGAGTTGCAGCGAAAGCCAGAGCGCGTCCCAATCCACCATCTATTCCTTTGGCAAAGCAAAGCCGTAGCGTTCCAGAATCGCACGTGCTGAGGGCGCGGCGACATACCGGTAAAAGGCCTCGGCCACCGGACCCGCCTCTTTCAGCAGGACCATACGCTGCAACAGGGGATCATGCCAATCCGCCGGAATCAGGTCATGCTGGCCTTGCCCCGCCAGATTGGGCGAAAGCGCCAGCGAATAGGCCACAATTCCCCCGTCGGCGTTGCCGGACAGGGCGAATTGGGCGGCTTGGCTGACATTTTCCCCCAGCACCAGATGGGGCTGGATCTGATCCCACAGCCCGGCATGGCGCAGCGCCTCTTCGGCGCGTTTGCCATAGGGGGCATGTTCGGGATTGGCGATGGCAAAACGGGTGATCCGCCCGGCCGCCAAAGCGGCGCGCAGCCCGTCAAGCGTTCCGTCGGCGGCAAGTTCCGCGCCCGTCGGCACCAGCATCACCAGGCGCCCCTCGCCATAAAGCATGCCGGCATCACGGGTCAGCCCTTCGGCCGCCAGATCGCGCACATAGGATTCATCGGCCGCCATGAACATCTGGAACGGCGCCCCTTCGCGGATCTGGCGGGCAAAATTCCCGGTCGATCCATAGACAGGCTTCACCGCTTGCCCCGTCTCGGCCTCAAACCGTTGGGCAATTTCATCCAAAGCGAACTGCAGGTCAGAGGCGGCGGCGATGATTGGCGGCGCATCGGCGCGGGCTGCAGGCGAAATAATCAGCGTCAGCAGGGCGACCAGTGCAAGCATAAGCTGGCGGTTGAACATCTGGCAGAACCCCTTGATATGTTTCATGGAACATATCATTCCCGCAGGCCAATCAAGTCAACCCTCCGCCGCAAGAGGCTTGCGCCGCCAGGCATGCAACTGCCCCATATGCGCTGCACCCAGGTTTCGGGCGGCCGCCTCGACCGCACGGTATTCGGCCAGAACGGCTCGGCCCCGCTCTGTCAAAACCGCCCCGCCCTTGCCCGGCCCCCCACGCGTGGATGCCACCAACGGCAGGTCGAACATGGCGTTCAGCGTCTCGATCAGGCTCCAGGCGCGCTTGTAGCTCATGCCCATGTCACGCGCGGCGGCGGCAATCGACCCGGTTTCGTCAATACGTTCCAGAAGCTCGGCCTTGCCGGGGCCGATCATGTCATCGCCGCCAAAATGAATCCGCACACGAAGGGTTGGTGAAATATCTGATCTGGTCATTGTCCTAACGAAGTTTGCGGCACGCCCCAGACCGCGAAAAGCCCGCAGCTCAGCCCGCGGCGTCCTTGGGTAAAAGTTGTTCCAAACACTGTTTCAATTGCTGGGTATCCAGCGGTTTCTGCATAATGGCACTGGCCCCCGCCGCACGGAAGCGATCCAGGTCATGCCCAACCACCGCGGCGGAAATGCCGATGATGGGGCGGGTATACCCGCGTTCCCGCAAGGTGCGGATCAATTCATCCCCGTCGATTTCCGGCATGAACAGATCGGTGATCAGAAGATCGGGCTGCATTTGCAGTGCCAGATCCAGCGCCTCGCGCCCGTTGGCGGCGTGGGTCACGGGGCCCACGTGCTTTTCCAGACGCGCGCGCATCACATCGGCCACCAGCGCATTGTCTTCGGCCAGAAGCACGCGCAGACGCCGCTGAAGAGCCGGGGCCGCGGCCGAGGCAGCCGGTGCCCCCGAAGCCTGCGCCTCGGGTTCGGGCAGATGGACGGAATAGCCCGTGCCGCCGGAAGTCGGCCGATAAAAGGAAACACGGCCGCCCAAAAGCTCGATCGCGCTGCGCACGATGAACAGGCCCAGACCGCTGCCATCTGCCTGTTTGCGGGCGTCATTGCCGCCGCGCTCGAAAGGCTGGAACAGGCGTTCCACATCCTCATCCGGGATGCCGATCCCGTCATCTTCGACACGCCAATGGCTTTGCGGGATGTCACCGGTCACGTGGGCGGGATCCACATCGTAACGGATCGTCACCCGCGTCCCGTTGCTGTGGTTGATCGCATTGCGGACCAGATTGGTCAGCACCTGCTTGACGCGGCGCATGTCCCCCATGCGGTGCCGTTCGGCCCCCGGACCCAGCACGATATCGACCGCGATCCCGCGTTCGGAGGCCGCAAGCTGCATGCCGTTGCGGATGCTTTCGGCCACTTCCGCCGGGACATAGGGTTCCAGCCGGATGGGCAGGTTCTTTTCGGGGTTCACCGCCTGCCGCATGTCGTCCATCACCGCCAGAAGCTGATCGGCCGCGTCGCGCAACTGGCGCTGCGCCCGGGCGCGGTCAGACACATCGGTCAGGTCATCGATCAGCATGGAGATGATCGAGGCTGGTGTGCGCAATTCATGGGACACGATCGAGAACAGCTGCCGCTGACGTTCCTGCTGGGCGTTCAGGGTGTTCAGCGCCTCGGTCAGCTGCTTCTTGCGGCGATGTTCGGCAGAAATGTCGAGCAAAAGCCCATAGGCGATGTCATCCCCCGAAGGCGCACGTTCATACCAGATATAGAGCTGCACGATCCGGGACAGCCCGTCATCCCCCCTCGCACGCAGCTTGAAAGTATGGCCCGTGCCTTCGCCATGCTTGCTGGCCATGCCCCCGACCAGAGGTTCGTGGTGCATGGGATCGAAAGCCTCGATCACGGCATCCAGCTCACCTTCCGGGGCGCAGCCAGTCAGCCGCGCGGCGGCATCGTCGACCAGATAGCGCCGCATCGTCAGGTTGATGGCGAACAACCCCACCCCGGCGGCATTGCGGACCCGGTCAAGCTTGCGGATGCTGCTGTGCATATGCGCGGCCTTCTGTTCGCCATACATGCGCAGCGTGAAGATCATGACCAGCACATATAGGCCGATGACCGAATAGGTCCGCAGGATCACCTCATGGATGTCGCCCTCGACGGTGTCATGCAGGAACTGGCCGGTGAGGCCCGCATAGAGCGTGATCCCCATGATGCAGGCAAAGATGCTGATCGACGGCGGCAGCAGAACCGCAATCAGCAAGCCCATCAGGACGACGTCGATCATGGGGTAGATCTGGAACCCGTGCGACTGGGCAAGCCCCAAAAGCGGAAAGAACATCGCAAGCAGCAGCGCAAGCCGCAAATCCTTCTGGCGGGGCATGTTGATCGTCGCCAGCAGAAAGGCCGTGATCACCACCCCGCCGCGCATGATGCGCAACAGGCTGAACTGCAGATAGGTGGCCGTGAAGCCAAGGTCGCTGGCCACCTGAGGATCAAGCTGCGCCGCAAAGCGCAGCATGACCCACAGCTGTAGCAGGCAGACCAGCACGAAGGTGACGGCCGCAGCCATCGTGAAGGAAATATCAACAGCGAAGGGACGAAAGCGCAGGAAAAGCCAACGGAAGATCAGCCGGTAAACGACCCCGAGGCCCAGCGAAAAGGCAAGCCCGATCAACAAGAGCGCCACGAAATGCCAGGCCCGCAGTGACGGAATGGCGATCCATGGCACGCTGGCCCCGAACGGTTGGACAAAGACATAGGCAAAGGCCGCGCCGTAAACCCCAAGCGGGATCCAAAGTTGCCGCAGCGGATACATCAGCAGGCCCAGCACCAGCGCATAGGTGGCAACATGGGGTGTCAGGCTCAGCGCCGGGCGGCTTGCGCCCTCCATGCCTTCGCCCGCCGACATGACGACGGTCCAGAAAATGACCATGGCCAGAAACAGCGCACCGTAATGGTAGGGTTGGGCATGCACTGCCTCGCGGATCGACATGAGCCGCGATTTCTCGAAATCACGAAAGACAAAGGCCTCGCCCGTGGCGCGCGCCACAGCCCGATCATGATCCAACTGATGCATCATCGTCACTACCGACCGCCTCTGTTCTGTCCGCCGTGATCCCCCTTTATCGGACGCCGGATCATTGGTGGCTGAAACCCCGCCCTTTGGCAAGAAGCGAAGGATCAACCAGCTGCACCGGGCAGGAATCGTGCCATATGACAGAGGATCTGGCGCAAGCAGTCGGGAAAACCAGATCCGGATCAGCCCCACGAAAGCTGGTGACAGATCGCCTCGACGATCAGGGCGCCGGAAATGCCTCGGGATCGGGGTGGCCAAGGCTGCGGGCGCCCTGCGCCGGCGTGGCAACTCTGGCCCGCCGCATGGGCGAGGTGCGCGGCCAGCGCCCTATCAGCATTTTGTCGGCAGTGGCGGGCCGTCGTTGATCCGGTCCGCATCCGCCGGGCTGCGGTCACGCCGTGGCCGGACCGGATACCGGGCACAGAGGTTGCCCGGTATCTTTGGTATCGACCTGCGCGATCAGTAGCGCTTGGCCATCTTTTCCAGCGGGATCGGACGGATCTTGTCAGCGTTGCCAGCCGTGCCGAAGGCTTCGAACCGGGCTTTGCAGACCTCGGTCATCATGCCCATCGCGGCCTTCAGGTATTTGCGCGGGTCAAATTCCGCCGGTTCATCGGCAAAGGATTTGCGGATCGCGGCGGTGGCGGCCAGACGGTTGTCGGTGTCGATATTCACCTTGCGGACGCCCGATTTGATGCCGCGCTGGATTTCCTCGACCGGCACGCCCCAGGTCGGCTTGATGTCGCCGCCGTAGTTGTTGATGATCTGCTGCAGATCCTCCGGCACCGAGGAGGAGCCGTGCATCACGAGGTGGGTGTTCGGCAGGCGGCGGTGGATTTCCTCGATCACGTGCATGGCAAGGATCGCACCATCGGGCTTGCGGGTGAACTTGTAGGCGCCGTGGCTGGTGCCCATGGCAATGGCCAGCGCGTCCACGCCGGTTTCCTGCACGAATTTCTCGGCTTCGGCCGGGTCGGTCAGCAGCTGGTCATGGCTCAGCTTTTCAGTCGCGCCATGGCCGTCTTCCTGATCGCCCATCCCGGTTTCCAGGCTGCCCAGCACGCCCAGCTCGCCTTCGACCGACACGCCGCAGGCATGGGCCATGTCCACCACGGCGCGGGTGATATCGCGGTTATAGACGTAATCCGCCGGGGTCTTGCCATCGGCCTTGAGGCTGCCATCCATCATCACGCTGGTAAAGCCGTTCTGGATGGCGGTGGCGCAGGTGGCCAAGTTGTTGCCGTGGTCAAGGTGCATACAGACCGGGATTTCCGGGTAGGTTTCGGTCAGACCATCGATCAGACGGGCCAGAACGCGATCCCCGGCATAGGCACGCGCGCCGCGGCTGGCCTGGATGATCACCGGCGAATTGGTCGCCTGTGCGGCGGCCATGATGGCCAGCCCCTGTTCCATGTTGGAAATGTTGAAAGCGGGCACGCCATAGCCGTTTTCAGCGGCATGGTCGAGAAGTTGGCGAAGTGTGATCCGGGCCATGGATACGTCCTTGAGTTCAAGCGAGGTTTGCGGTGGTCAGATAGCGGCCGACGGTGTCGACCTCTTCTGCGGCACCAAAGAAAAGCGGGGTATTTTCGTGCAGCGCCCCGGGCTGGCGGTCGAGGATCGGCTCTGCACCGTCCGTGGCATGTCCTCCTGCCTGCTCGATCAGGAAGGCAATCGGCACCGCTTCGTAGACCAGACGAAGGCGGCCGCGTTCGTATCCGCGCCGGATATCGGCGGGATACATGAACATGCCCCCTTGCAGCAGGATGCGGTGTAGCTCTCCCACCGCGGCTGCAAGCCAGCGCATGTTGAAATCCTTGCCCCGCGGGCCGTCCTTGCCCGCCCGCAGATCGCGGGCATAGGCCTGAAGCCCCACGGGCCAGTGACGTTCGTTCGAGGCGTTATAGGCAATCGATTTGGTGTCGGGCTTCAGGCGCACCTGATCGCGCGCGATGCGGAAACCGCCCAGTTCGCGGTCATAGGTCGCGATGGTCACGCCCGCGCCCAGGGAAAAGCCGTAGTCGCAGCTATGCCCGAAAGAGGCATAGCCCGCCGCCACCGTCGCGCGCCCCGGCCGCAGGAACCCAGCCTCTGCCGCGGGCAGAACCGAAAACAGCATCCCCAGCGGGGCGCCGATGCCGATGCTGCCCGATCCGTCGATCGGGTCGATGGCCACGTCAAAGGCGCCCTCGGGATTCAGGTCGATGACGGCCTCGGCCTCTTCCGACAGAACCTTGCGGACACCGGCGGCGCGCAGCGCGGCCAGCATGTGATCGTGCGCCGCCACATCCAGCGCCTTCTGCTTGTCGCCGCTGTCATTCACGCCGACCACGGCCTCGGGGTCGCCATGCAGGCGACCCGCGGCCAGACGATCCGCCAAAGGCGGCAGCGCATGGGCCAGCGCCAGCACGATGGCAGCAGCGCCACCCTTGTCGGACAGGTAGGCATCAAGCGGCTCGCCCTGGGGGGGGCCGTCGTTGGGCAGGCGGAGCATGGTGGGCCTCATGCGGATGTGAAGGGGCGCAAACGGGCTGCGCCCCGCAGATGTGGTCTCTCTCGGTCAGTGCATCAGCACTTGTTGTATTTCGCGTCAACCTCATTGATCGCATCGACATTGCTGGCCGAGCGGCCATTGGGGTCGAAGGTCTCGCGCAGGAAGGCGTCGGCAATGGCCTTGGCCAGTTCGCTGCCGATCACGCGGGCGCCCATGGTGATGATCTGGGCATTGTTCGACAGCGCCGCGCGTTCGGCCGAATAGGTGTCATGGGTCAGCGCGGCGCGGATGCCTGGCACCTTGTTCGCCGCGATGCAGACCCCGATCCCGGTGCCGCAGACCAGAATGGCGCGGTCATAGGTACCCGCCAGCACGCCCGAGGCGACACGGTCAGACAGGTTCGCGTAGAACGCGTCCGGCCCGGCTTCGGTGCGGCTGATCTCCGACACCTCATGCTTGTCCTTCAGATAATCGGCCAGAACCTTGGCCAGACCCTCGCCCGCGCTGTCGCCTGCAATTGCCAGTTTCATGGATGTCTCCTTCACAGCTTGGCGGCGCATTTGGCCAGAATGTCGAGGTATCCCGCGACATTCCAGGCCGAACGGCCAATGAACAGCCCGTCGATATGCGGGCAGGTGATCAGTTCCTCGCAGTTGCCCGGATTGACCGAACCACCGTAAAGACAGGGGATGCGGCGGCCCAGAACGTCCTGCGCCACAGCGATGATTTCAGCCTGACGGGCATCGGCGTAATCCGAGGTCGCGGGAATCCCGTTCACCCCGATGGCCCAGACGGGTTCATAGGCCAGAAGGATCGTCGCGCCCTTCTGTTCGGCCGAAAGTTTCGACAGCGCGCCGCGCACCTGCGCCTCAAGCACCTCTTGCGCGCGCCCGGCCTCGCGTTCGGCCAGCGTCTCGCCGATGCAGATCAGCGGGGTCAGGCCGTGGCGCACCGCAGCCTCGGTCTTCAGACCGACGGTTTCATCGGTTTCCCCAAAGAATTCGCGGCGCTCCGAATGGCCCAGCTCGACCAGATCGAGGTTGCAGTCGCGCAGCATCACGGGCGACACCTCACCCGTCCAGGCACCTTCATCGGCCCAATGCATGTTCTGCGCGCCGACCTTGACGCTGGTATCGGCCAGCATGGCCTTGACCTCGCGCACGGCGGTGAAGGGGGGCACGATGAAACGCTGGATGCGCGGGTCGCGCGCGGCTTCAGAGGCGATCAGACCTTCGGCAAAGGCGCGTGCCTCGGCCAGGGTCTTGTTCATCTTCCAGCTGGTGCCGATCCAGACATGCGGGTCGCTCATGCGTCAGTCCTTTGCAATGGTCAGGATGATGCCCGCCCGGTCCATCGCCGCGCGTTCCTCGGGGGCGGGGGCATCATCGGTGATGATGGTGTCGAAATCGGTCAGGTCCGACAGCACATGCAGCGCCGTCCGCCCGAACCGGGCATGGTTGATCAGCAGGCAGGACCGCGTCGCCGCCGCCATCATCGCCCGCTTGGTATGCACAATGGCATCTTCCATATGGAAAGCCTGCAGCCCCGACACCGCCGGGGCCGAGATGAAGGCCAGATCGGCCCGCAGCCGCCCCAGCGCATGTTCCGTCACCACCCCGAAAAAGGCGTTGAACTTGGCGTTGAAGACCCCCCCCAGCGCAATCAGCGTGATGCCGGGTTCGTCCTTCAGATCGTCGATCACCGCCGCGTTGTTGGTGATCACCGTCAGCGGCCGCTTGTCCACAAGGGCCGAGCCGAGCAGCGCCGCCATCGACCCGTCATTGATCATCACGGTCATGCCGGGTTCAACCAACTCCAGCGCGGCGCGGGCCATGCGGGCCTTGGCCTCGCCGTCCTGACGGGCGCGGATGCGGAAATCGCTTTCGAACTGGGTGCCGGCCTCGATCGTGGCGCCACCACGCACCTTGCGCAGCACGCCTTCGGCCTCAAGATCATCCAGATCGCGGTGAATTGTCATTTTCGAGACAGCAAAGCGTTCGGCCAGATCGTCCAGCTCGACCGCGCGCTTTTCCACCAGCAGATCCATGATCGCCTGACGGCGCTCTTCCCGCTTCATTGCTCTCTCCTAGACCGGGCCAACGGTCTTCGAGCCTGCTTTTAACATCTTCCCGAAATGAAACAACAACATTTTTGTGACTTTGTTATTTTATGTTGTGATATCTCACAATTTCACATAGCAAAATCACAAAGGAGGATTCCCCCATGTCCCAACAGGCCTTTGTCGCGGCGAAATCCGCATTGGACCCCGAAAACTTTGCCCTCGCGAATTGCATCCGCGCGCTGACCATCGATGCGGTCGAGGCGTCGAAATCCGGCCACCCCGGCGCGCCCATGGGCATGGCGGATGCGACGACGGTGCTGTTCCGCAAGCATCTGAAGTTCGATGCCAGCCAGCCCGACTGGCCCGACCGCGACCGTTTCGTGCTGTCGAATGGCCATGCCTCGATGCTGCTCTACAGCCTGCTCCATCTGACCGGCTATGCCGACATGACGTTGGAACAGATCCGCAATTTCCGCCAATGGGGTGCGATCACCGCGGGGCACCCGGAATATGGCCACGCGAAGGGGGTGGAAACCACCACCGGCCCGCTGGGTCAAGGCATCGCCACGGCGGTGGGCATGGCCTTGGCGGAACGACGGCTGGCGGCGGAATTCGGCACCGATCTGGTGGATCACCACACCTATGTTTTTGTCGGTGACGGCTGCCTGCAAGAAGGCATCGGGCAAGAGGCGATCAGCCTCGCGGGGCATCTGGGTCTGTCGAAGCTGATCGTGCTTTATGACGACAATTCCATCACCATCGACGGGCCGACCTCGGTTTCGTTCAGCGAGGATATCCCCGCCCGCTTTGCCGCCTGCGGCTGGCATGTGCAATCCTGCGACGGGCATGACGGGCGGGCCGTGGATGCCTGCCTGACCGCCGCGCGCGCCGAAAACGCGCGTCCCTCGCTGATTGCGCTGAAAACCGTGATCGGCTTCGGCTCGCCCAACAAGGCCGGCAGCTATGCGGTGCATGGCGCCCCTCTTGGCGCGACCGAGGCCGAGGCGACCAAGGCCACGCTGGGCTGGCCGCATGGGCCGTTTGAAATCCCGCAGGATCTGCGCGCGGCTTGGCAGGCGGCAGGCGCCCGCGGGCAAGCCGACCGCGCGGCATGGGAGGCCCGCCTTGCCGCCCAGACCCCCGACCGCCGCGCCGAATTCACCCGGCGCATCAACGGCACGCTGCCCGCGGCCTATGACGCCGCGGTGCAGGCCGCGCGCGATGCCCTGTTTGCCGCGCCGAAAAAGGCCGCCACCCGCAAGGCCAGCCAGATGGCGCTTGAAGCACTGGCACCCGCCCTGCCCGAGATGATTGGCGGTTCGGCAGACCTGACCGGGTCGAACCTGACCCGCGTCCCGGCGGTGGACCTGCAATACACGCGCGATGTTCCGGGCCGCTACATCGGCTATGGCGTGCGCGAATTCGCCATGGCAGCGGCGATGAACGGGCTTTGCCTGCATGGCGGATTCCTGCCCTATGGCGGCACCTTCATGGTCTTTTCCGATTACTGCCGCAATGCAATCCGCCTTTCGGCGCTGATGGGGCTGGGCACGGTCTATGTGATGACGCATGACAGCATCGGCCTGGGTGAAGACGGGCCGACGCACCAGCCGATCGAGCATCTGGCCTCGCTCCGTGCGATTCCCAATCTCATGGTGTTCCGCCCTGCCGATACGGTCGAAACGTTGGAGGCCTGGGATATCGCCATCCGCAGCCGCAGCACGCCCTCGCTTCTGGCGCTGTCGCGGCAGGATGTGCCGCAGCTGCGGCTGGCAGCCGGGGCCGAGAACCTGACCGCCCGGGGTGCCTATGTCATCCGTCAGTTCGGCACGGGCCGCGATGTGACGCTGATCGCCACCGGGACCGAGGTCGCCCTTGCCGTCACCGCGGCCGAGGCGCTGCAGGCCCGTGGCCTTGCCGTGGCTGTCGTCTCCATGCCCTCGTGGGAGCTGTTCGAAGCGCAGCCCGAGTCCTATCGCGCCGAGGTGCTGGGCAATGCCCCGCGCATCGCGGTCGAGGCCGCGGGCAAGTTCGGCTGGACCCGTTACGTCGCCTCGGAACAGGACGTGATCGGGATGCCGGGCTTTGGCGCCTCGGCCCCGGCGGAACGGCTGTATCAGGAATTCGGCATCACCGCCGAAGCCATCATCGCCCGCGCCCTGACGCTGACGGGCAAGTAAGGATCGCCCCCATGAAATTCTTTGCAGATACCGCCGTTATCGCTGAAATCCGCGAGCTGCATGACTATGGCCTTCTGGACGGGGTCACCACCAACCCCAGCCTGATCGCCAAATCCGGCCGGGATTTCAAAGAGGTCATCGCCGAGATTGCGGCGCTGGTTGATGGGCCGGTTTCGGCCGAGGTCGCCGCGCTCGACTTTCCCGGCATGGTCGCCGAGGGTGAACATCTGGCGCAGATCGCCCCGAATGTGGTGATCAAGCTGCCGCTCACGCTTGATGGTCTGCGCGCCTGCCGGCATTTCGCCGCCAAGGGCATCCAGACCAATGTGACGCTCTGCTTCACCGCCAACCAAGCGCTTTTGGCGGCCAAGGCGGGGGCGACCTATATCTCGCCCTTCGTGGGGCGGCTGGATGACATCAACCTGGATGGGATGGATCTGATCCGCGACATCCGCCAGATCTATGACAATTACGGTTTTGAAACACAAATCCTTGCGGCATCTGTGCGGACTGCCAACCATGTGAAGGAAGCCGCGCTGGCCGGGGCCGATGTGGCCACCGTGCCTGCCGCCGTGATCAAGGGGTTGGCCGCCCATGTCCTGACCGACAAGGGGTTGGAACAGTTCGCCAAGGACTGGGCCAAGACCGGGCAATCCATCCTTTAATGCGCCTCCCACCCCGGCCCTTCCCAGGCCGGGGACCCTGCCGGGGGGCGGTCCTCCCCTGCCCTCCGGCACTTTTCTGCAAGACAGGCGCGGCCTTGCCTAAACCATCAGGGCGCGGGCCGTGGGTTCATCGGTGATCAGGCCCTTTAACCGCCCGCTCATCAGCACGGCGCGGATGGCGTGGCTTTTGTCGGGCCCCCCGGCGATGGCAACGATCTGACTATCGCGCGGGCCATCCAGATCCACGGCAAGCGTGCGGGCGGTGAGCGTGGTTTCCAGCACCCGGCCCCGCGCGTCAAAGAAATGGCCGAGCATTTCGCCCACGCCGCCGGTGGCGGTGATCTCTGCAATCTCGCGCGGTTCGATCATCCCCGAGGCGACAAGCTGCGCCCCATCATCTGCCGTGCCGATCCCGACGATCTTCAACCCGGCATTGTTCGACATTTCAAAGACTTCACGCACCCCCCGCTGGGCCAGCAGCACCTCGCGGTCTTCGGCGGAATTGGCAAAGAACGGCACCGGCATCACATAGGCCTGCGCCCCGGTCTTTTCCGCCAGCTTGTGCATCACGTCATGCGGGTTGGCCGCGTAATTCCGCGTGAGCCCCCCCAGAAGCGACACGAACCGCACCCCCGCCGCGTCCACCCGCGCCATCTGCTGCACCGCCGCCGCCAAGGTGCGGCCATGGCCCAGCCCGATGGTGCGGTGGTCGCCCCGGTCGATCTCGCGCCGCAGAAAGCCCGCCCCGGCAAGGCCGAGCGCGCGCAGGGGCAGATCTTCTTCCCCCAGATCGGGCGCCACCTCGCAGAAATCGAGGCCATAGCGCGCGCAGATCTGGTCCTCCAGCATGGCACATTCGACGATGGCCCCGTCGATGGACACTTTCACCACCCCATCCGCCACCGCCCGCGCAATCAGCCGGTGCGCCTTGACCGAGGGAAGGCCAAGCCGTTTGGCCACAGCGGCCTGCGTCAGTCCGCCCGCGTAATGCAGCCAGGCCGCGCGGATCGAGAGGGATTCCTCGGGGTCGATATCGGTATAGCGCGGAGCCATGATGCCAATCCCCCGATCAGCCCGCGGCCTGTTGCACGGCGACCAGATCGACCACCGACAGGGGCACCGGATTGGCCTTCATGGAAGAAGAGCTCGCCGCCGCCTCGGCCGCGGCGGTCTGTGCGGCAGCATCAATCCCCAGCGCGGAAAGGGTCGGCAGGCCGCAGTCGCGCGCCCAGCGGGTCAGCGCATCCACCGCCGCATCCGGGCCAACGCCGAAGGCCTGCCCGATCCAGCCAAGCACCTGATCCAGCCGCCCGGCCAGCGCCGCATCCGTCACCGCCGCGCGATTGGCGCGCAGCACCGGCGGCAGCAGCACACCGCAGATAGCCCCATGCGCGGCCCCCGTCAGCCCCCCCAGCGGGCCGGCAAGGCCATGCACGGCTCCGAGGCCCGCATTGGCCAGCGCAAGGCCGCCACACAGGCTGACCCAGGCCATCTCATCCCGCGCGGCAGGGTCTTCCCCCTGCATCAGGCGCTTGAGCGCGGCCAGACCGCGCGGGATCGCATCGCGGCACAGCGCGTCGGTCAGCGGATTGGCACGGGTGCAGACATAGGGTTCTATCACCTGCGTGATCGCATCCAGCCCCGAGGCCAGCGTGATCCCCCGCGGACAAAGATCCGTCAGCGCCGGATCGACGATGGCCAACCGCGGCAACATGCGCGCATCCCGCAGGCTGACCTTGCGGCGATGTTCCGGCACGCCGATCACCGCGTTGCGCGTAACCTCGGCCCCTGTTCCGGCCGTGGTGGGCAGGGCCACAAAGGGCAGCGGCGCCTGATCCAGCGGCAGACCCTTCCCCACGACCTCAAGATGGTCCAGCATGGGCCGCGTCGCGGGGACCAGCGCGGCAATCGCCTTGCCCGCATCGATCACCGCCCCGCCCCCAAGTGCCACCACAACCTGCACCCCGGCCGCGCGCGCCTCGGCGACCCCGGCCTCGATCATCGGCATGTCGGGTTCCGCCACCACCGGCAGACGCGTGACCCGGCACCCCGCCGCGATCAGCGCCTGGGCCAGCGCCTCGCTGCGGTCAGGGTTGCGCCCCTGCACCAGCAGCACCTCACGGCCAAGAGCCGCCACCCGCGCCGGAGCCTGCGCTGCCTGCCCCCGACCAAACAGAATCTCGGTGGCTGTCAGGAAGGAAAAGGCGCTGGCAGACATGACAACACTCCGAAGACAAGGGACAGGGGCGGGATGCCCCGCCACGGATCAGATATTGAGGTTTTGCACGCCGCTGTCGATATGCGGCGCCCAGAAGGCCACGCTTTCGGCAATCTGCGCGATGACCTGGCGGTCGTTCGGCTCACGCTCCTTGAAGGATAGTTCCAGACAGATTTCGTTATCGACCGCGCCACCTTCGGCAAAGGCGGCAAGCAGCGGTTCGGGCTGGATGCTGCCCTTGGCGTTGAACGCGGCGGTAAAGGGACGATGGCCGGATTTGTCCATCATGGATTGCTTGATATGGATGATCGGGCTGACCTTCGGCACCGCCCGCGCCCAGGCATAGGGATCGGTATCATCGGGGTTGGGGCTGGTCACATCGCCATGGTCGATGTCGGCCATCATCCACATCGGCACGGCCATGTTTGCCGCCGTCAGACGATCTTGCAGGGCCATGGCCTCGGCGATGGTTTCACCGAATTCGCGGCCCACGCTCATCGGTTCCCAGAACACATAGGACAGGCCCGCCGCCTTGGCATGTTCGGCCACTTCGGCCCAGCAGTCGATGGCAATGCGGATCAGATCCTCACGCCGCTGCGGATGGTCGTAATCCCGATAGGTGAAGATCGCGAATTGCGTCCCGACCGAGCTGCCCCCCAGATCGGCGGTGATATCGGCAAAGGTCTTGAACCAATCCACATAATAGCGCCGCACATCCCGATCCGGGTGGCCAAAGTGATTGAGCCGCCCATAAGGCCCGGTCATGCCGCTGGTCACGCGCACCCCGGTGCGGGCCAGCGCCGCGCCCATCTGCCGGGTCAGACGGCGGATGACGGGGGCAGGCCAGCTTGGGTTGATGAATTCATGCGTCAGCTGCAGGTCGCGGATCCGCAGATCGCGCGCCACGGTGTCGATCAGATCATCCGGATCGGCAAAGCGGTTCACCAACGGATTGGTATTGAGCGAGAGTGTCAGGGCCATGGGAACCTCAGGCGGCAAGGCGGGCGTCTTCAAACCAGTCGGCGAAAGCGGCGCGCTCGGCCTCGGTCAGGTGGAGATAGTGTTTCGTGCGGCGATACAAGATGTCATCCGGCCGTTGCGCCCATTCCTTCGCCACCAGATAGCGGGCCTCGGCCTCATAAAGCTGACCGCCGAAATGCCGCCCCAGATCGGCGAGGGATTGCGCCCCTTTCACCACATCCTTGGTGCGCGCGCCGTAAAGGCGCCCGTAATGCTGCACCAGCGGGCGCGGCATCCAAGGGTAGGCGTCGCGCAAGCTGTTGGCAAAGCTCTCATAATCTGCATTCGGCATTTCGCCGCCGGGCAGCGGGGCTTTCTCGGTCCAGTCGCCACCCATCTTCGGGAAAATTCCAGTCAGGCGGTGCATCCCGCGTTCGGCCAGTTCGCGGAAGGTGGTGATCTTGCCGCCAAAGACGTTCAGCAGCGGCGCCCCCCCGGTTTCATCCAGATCGAACACATAGTCGCGCGTCACGGCCGAGGGGTTGCCCTTGCCATCATCAAACAGCGGCCGCACACCCGAAAAACTGTGCAGCACATCGGACCGGCGCAGCTTTTCCTTGAAATAGCGGTTCACGGCGGCCAGCAGGTATTCGATTTCGCTTTCGTCGGCCTGCACATCCTCGGCCCGGCCTTCATATGAAATGTCGGTCGTGCCGATCAGCGCCTTGTCGCCCTCATAGGGGTTGATGAAGATCACCCGCTTGTCATGGTTCTGCACCAGATAGGCGTTCGACCCGGTCCACCATTTCGGCACGATGATATGGCTGCCCTTGACCAAGCGCACATTGCGCGCCGAATTCGACCCGGCAACCCGGCCGATCACGTCCGACACCCAAGGCCCGGCGCAATTCACGATGCAGCGCGCGCGGAAGCGGCGCGTCTCGCCCGTCGTCTCGTTCCGGGTAGTGATGGTCCAGGCGCCGTCTTCGCGCCGGGCCGAAGTGGCGGCCGACCGGGTCAGAACTTCGGCCCCGCGTTCGGCGGCATCAACGGCGTTCAGCACCACCAGCCGGGCATCATCCACCCAGCAGTCGGAATATTCGAAGCCCCGGGTGTATTGATCGAGGATCGCGGCCCCTTCGGGATCGCGGCGCAGGTCGAGCGTGCGGGTGCCGGGCAGTTTCTTGCGCCCACCCAGATGGTCATAGAGAAAGAGGCCAAGCCGGACGAGCCAGGCAGGCCGATCCTGCGGGCTGTGGGGCAGCACGAAGCGCATGGGCCAGATGATATGCGGCGCGGCGTTCAGCAGGACTTCGCGTTCGATCAGCGCCTCGCGCACGAGGCGGAATTCGTAGTATTCCAGATAGCGCAGGCCCCCATGCACCAGCTTGCCCGACCGTGACGAAGTGCCCTGCGCCAGGTCATCCTTTTCGCACAGTACCACCGACAGGCCGCGGCCTGCCGCATCGCGGGCAATCCCGGCGCCGTTGATCCCACCACCGATGACGAACAGGTCGATCATTCCGGGCTCAGAGGTCATGTCTTGCTCCTTCAAGCGGGGGTGCTGCCGCTGGCAGCCCCCGTGTCATGGCGCGCGGCGGCCAGCGCATCCCAAGCGGGGACAAGGCCATGCCGTGCGGCGGTAAATGCAGGGAAAATGCGGTCATAGGCCGCCATCAGCGCCGGGTCCGGCGCCTCGGTCGCGCCCAGAAGGGGCGTGACCCATTCGGCAATGCAGGCGTCCATATCCGGGTAAGCTCCGATCGCAACGGCGGCCATCATCGCAGCGCCTGCAGCCCCGGCCTCTTCCCGGGCCGAGACGCGGACAGGCGCATGGATCGCAGCCGACAGGATGCCCCGCAGCGCGCGCGACCTTGCGGCCCCGCCCGTCAGACGCAGCTCACCCGGCAGGGCGCCCATGGCGGTGTAACAATCGCGCATCGCATGGCCCAGTCCTTCGACCACGGCGCGCAGCACATCGGGGTAGCGATGGGTGAGCGACAGGCCGGTAAAGCCCGCACGGGCCTTGGCATTCACGAAAGGCCCGCGTTCACCCGCGTCCGAAATATAGGGCAGATAGGCGATCTGACCGGGGCGGCTTTGCGCCAGCCAGCCTTCGATCCGCGCGACAAGATCGCGATGTGTCACCTCTTGCCCGAAATCGCGCAGCACATCGGCGGCAAGGCCAAGCGCCCAGTCGATGTTCAGCGTGGCGGCCATATTGGTCTGGACCTGCGTCACCACCCCCGGCACGGGCAGGCAGATGACATAGCCGGTGCCCTCGGCGTTCAGATGCACATCCTGCCAGCGCACCGCGCGCATGTGGACGCCGGTGGACCCCACGGTCGAACAGGCCACATCACCCACCGCACCGCCATGCACCCCGGCGCCGAGCGCGGTCATCACCATATCCACATAGCCAAGGCTGACCGGCGTCCCGGCGCGCAGCCCGGTCTGGGCCGCGGCTTCGGCGGTCAGGGGGTGCGTGGTCATGGTGCCGTCGACGATTTCGGGCAGCAGCCCGCGCCGATGGCTCAGCCCGAGCGCATCAATGACGCCCGCATCATATTGGCGGGTGCGGAAATTCCCGAAGGTAAAGCTTGCCTCGGACGGATCGGTCGCCCGCACGCCGGTAAGGTTAAGGTAGAGCCAGTCCTTGCAATGCAGGGCCACCTCGGCCCGGTCGAGCAGATCGCGGTGATGGCGGTCCATATGCGCCATCTGCGTGCCCTGCTGGCAGGTGTTGAGGCCGGTCCCCGTCGCCTCGAAGCGGGCACGGTTGGCGGGCCCGGCGGCAAGATCGGCCACTGTCGGCGCCGCGCGCGCATCCAGCCAGAGCCAGGCATCGCCGACCGGCGCATTGTCCGCGCCGACCAGCCAGGTGCCATCGCCCTGCGCCGTCACCGCGATGGCCGCCGTACGCGCGGCAAGGTTTTCAACCCGGGCGCCCAGGCCCCGCAGCGCCGCGGCGCAATCGGTCCAGGTCTGATCCAGGGGCTGCGTGGCCGATCCGTCAGCCCCGGTGGCATAGCGGTTCGGCACCGCGAAACTGTCGATCTGCTGCCCCGACAGGGTAAAGGCCACCGCCTTGATGACCGAGGTGCCGGAATCGATCCCGATCAGAATATCGTTCTCCGACATCAGCATCCCTTTCCGCAGGCTCGGCCCCGGGCCGCCAGATCACCGGTCATTGCGTTGGTTCCTCCTCGGCTGGTGTCGGGCCTCCTCTGACCCCGGCGCGGACATCCCCGTCCGGCGCCACCCACACCGCGTGATAACTTATATCACAATCCTATCCCGGATAGTGTATTTTTTTACGGACAACGCAATTTATTTCAGTTAAGCTGGAAGCTGTCAAGACACAGAACTAGGGGACCACGGCCAATCCGGGCCGAAAACCGCTCTGACCACCAAGCGCGCCAAGGCGGTGGGGGCGTGGAGCAACTCGGGGCAAAAACTGTTATAAATCCGGCACTAACGACACACATCCGCTGCACATGCAGCATAATTCCGCCGCAGACGCGAAAGAATCAGCGCCTTAGCGGCAGGCCCTAGCACCCCCCGCGGCGACGCCAGAAAACCCGAAGGGAATCAAGGCAAACCCGCAAAAGCCGCCCACCATAGATAACATGCTTGACTGAGTTTATAACACGTATATAACACATCAGACTGCTCAAGGCAGACAGGCGCCGCGAAGGGATGAGGAGATCCGTCGCAGCCGCCACGCAGGAGGGGAGATACAGCTCATGTTCAGGCAGACCGCCGCATCCGGTGGCACACCCACCCATCCCAAGGCGCATCGCGCCTGATTGCGGCACGGGTGCCCTGCGCCCGCGGCCCTTCCTCCGACCCCGTTTCAGCAGAATTCCGAGGCCGCACATGACCACCAGCCCCGCCCCCGTCCCGAAAGCCCCCGCATCGCCCCGTCGCGGCCTGATCGCCGCCGTCTGCCTGGGCGCGGTGGTGCTGGGCGGCATCGCGCTTGATACGACCGTCGTTCACATCGGGTCCGAATCCGATGTGCGCCAACAGGCTTTCGCGCCCGACACCTATGGCCAGACCGAATTCCCGCGCATTCAGGCCGTGGTCGAGGAACGCGCGGTGGACGGCGTGACCATCGCCCCCGAGGTCATGGCAGACAAGGTGGCCGCCGCACAGAAATACGGCACCGCCTCATCCACCGGGGCCATCATGATGGTTCGGGTGACCGGCGTGGTGGGCGAAGGCAAATCCGGGGTCTATACGCTGGCGGTTGAGGGGATGCCCGCCGATATCCGCGTCCGGGTCCAGACCGGCCCCGCCATCAACGGCACTGACCTGCGCGATGCGCCCGGCGATATCGCCTTCGGCGCCTTCAAGAACCAGATCGAATATCAGGATGCCGGATCGGCCATCAACCGCGCCATGAAGGCGGCGGTTCTGGACGGGATCGACACCGCCAATCTGACCGGCAAGACCATCGAGGTGACGGGCGCCTTCCGCCTTGTGAACCCGAAGAACTGGATGATCACCCCTGTCCGGGTCACCGTGAAATGAACGACACCCCCACCCCCAAACCCGATCTGCGCGAGGTGGTTCTGGCCGCCCGCAACGTGGCCAAATCCTATGGCAATATCCATGCGCTCAAGGGCGTGAACTTCGACATCCATCGCGGGCAGGTCACCACCCTGTTCGGTGAAAACGGCGCGGGCAAATCCACGCTGATGAAGATCCTGTCGGGCGTGATCCAGCCTACGACCGGGCAGATCATCCTGGATGGTCAGCCGGTCAGCTTCCAATCCTCGACCGAGGCGCGCGACCGCGGGATTTCGATCATCCACCAGGAACTCTCGCTCGCGCCAAACCTCAGCGTGCGTGACAATATCTTCATGGGGCGCGAGATCACCGGCCCCACCGGCGTCAATTTCGCCGAGGAAGAACGTCAGGTTCGCAGGTTGATGGCCGAGCTTGAGGAAGACATCGACCCGCTGACCCCGGTCGAAGAGCTGCGCCTGGGCCAGCAGCAGATCGTGGAAATCGCGCGCGCGCTGTCGGTGGACAGCCGCATCCTGATCATGGACGAACCGACCAGCGCCCTGTCCGCGACCGAGGTCGAGGTGCTGTTCAAGGTGATCCGCGACCTGACCTCGAAAGGGGTGAGCATCGTTTACATCTCGCACCACCTCGAAGAGGCGCTGCAGATCACGGATCACGCCGTGGTGCTGCGCGACGGCAATATGACCGCCTATGCGCCGCGCGCGGACATCGATCTGGAATGGATCGTGCGGAACATGGTGGGCGAAAACTATGATCTGGGCAGCCCGCCCACCGGCTATGCCTTTGGCGACACGGCGCTGTCGGTGCGCGATCTGACCGTGCCGGACCCGGCCGGGGGCGCCTTCAACGTGGTGGACCGCCTGTCGCTGGATGTGAAGGCCGGCGAGATCGTCTGCATCTACGGCCTGATGGGCGCGGGGCGGACCGAGCTTCTGGAAACCGTGGCCGGCCGCCTGCGCGCCGGTCGCGGCCAGATAGTGCTGGAAGGGCATGAGGTTTCGCATCTGACGATCGCGGAACGCATCGCCCGGGGCCTTGCTCTCGTGCCGGAAGACCGCCAGCGCGACGGCCTGGTCCAGACGATGAGCGTGGGCCAGAACCTCTCGCTCGCCTCGATCATGAACTTCACCAAGGGTCTGTTCACGCAGAAACGCGCCGAACAGGACCTGATCGACCAGACCATCCGCAAGGTCACGGTCAAGACCTCGGGGGGCGCTGCCGCCATCGGGTCGCTTTCAGGGGGGAACCAGCAAAAGGTGGTGATCGGCAAGATGCTGGCGACCAATCCCCGCGTCATCATGCTGGATGAACCGTCACGCGGCATCGACATCGGCGCCAAGGCCGAGGTGTTCAGGCTTTTGGCCGAACGCGCGAAAGAGGGCCTCGCGGTCGTCTATTCGACCTCGGAAGTGGGCGAATGCCTGTCGATCGCCCACCGGATCATCGTCATGCACAAGGGCCGCATCTCGGCCGAATTCGATTCAACCGTCTCCAAGGAAAAGATCATGGCCGCCTCGGGCGAGTCCGTGGCCGCCTGACGGATCAAGCTTACGGAGCCCAGACCCATGTCGGATACAACCGCCTCCCGCACTGCCGCAGCCAAGGGCGCTGGCGGCTTCAGCATCGGCCGACTTCTGCTGGAAGGCCGCGCCTTCTTTGCGCTGATCGTCATTATCGCCGTCTTTTCCTTCCTGTCGCCGAACTACTTCACGGTGTCGAACTTCCTGATCATGGCCAGCCATGTGGCAATCTATGGCATCCTTGCCATCGGGATGCTGCTGGTGATCCTGAACGGGGGGATCGACCTCTCGGTCGGCTCGATCCTTGCGCTGTCCGGGGTCATGGCCGGGGCCATGATGCAGGGGATCGAGATTGAGGCCATGGGCGTCATCCTCTATCCGCCGGTCTGGGCCGTGGTTGTGCTGACCTGCACGCTGGGCGCGCTGGTCGGGGCGGTGAACGGGGTGCTGATCGCCTGGTTCAAGGTGCCTGCCTTCGTCGCCACGCTGGGCGTGATGTATGTGGCGCGCGGTGTGGGCCTGCTGATGACCAACGGGCTGACCTACAACAACCTTTCGGGCCGCCCCGAACTGGGCAACACCGGCTTTGACTGGCTGGGCTTCAACCGCCTTGCGGGGGTGCCGATCTCGGTTCTGGTGCTGGCGACGCTGGCCATTCTGGCGGGCCTGATGCTCAGCCGTTCGGCCTTCGGGCGCTGGCTCTATGCCTCGGGCGGCAATGCGCGCGCGGCTGATCTGTCGGGCGTGCCGGTCAAGCGCGTGCAGATCACGGTCTATACGCTCTCGGGCATCCTGTCGGCCATCGCGGGTCTGGTGCTGTCGTCGCAGCTGACCTCGGCCGGGCCGACCGCCGGCACCACCTATGAACTGACCGCGATTGCCGCAGTTGTCATCGGCGGGGCGGCGCTGACCGGCGGGCGCGGCACGGTGCGGGGCACCATGCTGGGGGCCTTCGTGATCGGCTTTCTGTCCGACGGCCTCGTGATCATCGGCGTGTCGTCCTACTGGCAGACCGTCTTTACCGGCGCGGTCATCGTGCTCGCCGTGCTGATGAACTCGATCCAATACGGGAAAGGCGCCCGCAAGGGCTGATCCCGGAACGACCTTCTCGCGCGGGTCCTGCCAGAGGACGGGGCCCCGCGGAAAGCCTTGCCAAAAACGGCAACAAACTACCAACCCCAAGGGAGAGAGACCAATGATGAAAATGACCCGTCGCCTGCTGCTGGGTGCTGTCGCCGCAATGCCGCTGATGGCTGGCGCCGCCTCGGCCGAGGGCCTGATCTCGATCATCGTGAACGACCCGGCCAACCCCTACTGGTTCACCGAAGGCGAAGTCGCCAAGGCCACTGCCGAAAGCATGGGCTATTCGGCCAATGTCGCCGCCCACAAGGGCGACACCAATGCCGAAAGCACCCTGGTCGACACCGCGATCACCAACAAATCCGTCGCCATCATTCTGGACCCGGCCAATGCCGACGGGTCGATCGGTGCGGTGAAGAAGGCCGTTGATGCAGGCATCCCGGTGTTCCTGGTGAACGCCGAAATCAACCAGGAAGGTCTGGCCAAGGCGCAGCTCGTGTCGAACAACGCCCAGGGTGCCGCCCTTGGCGCCGAGACTTGGGTTTCGATGGTCGGTGAATCGGGCAAATATGTCGAACTCTTCGGCAACCCGGCCGACAACAATGCCGCGACCCGCTCGAACGGCTATGAAACCGTGATCACCCAATACCCGGATCTGGAAAAGGTCGGCAAGGAAGTCGCCAACTGGGACCGCACCCAAGGCTACCAGAAGACCCAGTCGCTGCTGCAGGCGAACCCCGACATCACCGGCCTGATCGCCGGCAACGACGAAATGGCCCTGGGTGCCATCGCGGCGCTGAAAGAGGCGGGCAAGCTGGATGCGGTCAAGGTTGGTGGCTTTGACGGTTCGCCGGACGCGGTCGAGGCGATCAAGGCGGGTGAAATGCAATACACCGTGCTGCAGCCCGTCGCCGTCTTCTCGGCCGAAGCCGTGAAACAGGCCGACAGCTTCATCAAGACTGGCGCGACCGGCGCCGCAACCGAAAAGCAGCTGTTCGACTGCCTCCTGATCACCAAGGAAAATGTCGACAAATACACCGCTGCCTTCACCCTGTCGGAATGATCTGACTTCGGGGGGCGCCAGATCGGCGCCCCCTTCCCTTCCCGGACCCCGTATCGCCTGTCCGGCAGGAAGTTCTTTGCCTTGACCGCGGCTTTTGCGCTAAGGCGAAACGGGCAGGAGGCAGCGATGACGGCAACCCAGATTCCCTTTGAAAACGCTTTGGAACGTCTCGCGGCCGAACAGGTTTCCAGCGACAGCCGCCATGCACGCCAGCTGGCGCGCCGCCAGCTGATTGCCGAGGCCGTCATGGCCGAAGGCACCATGCGGATCGAGGATCTGACCGAACGCTTCGGCATTTCTCTGATGACCGCCCACCGCGATCTGGATGAACTGGTCAGCCGCGGTCTGCTGCGGAAAACGCGCGGCATCGTTTCGGCCACGCCCACCAGCCTGATTGAATCGAGCGACGTGTATCGGTCGTCCCGGCAGGCAGACGAAAAGGCCGCCATTGCCGCCGCCGCCGCGCAATTCGTGGAACCCGGCCAGGCGGTGTTCTTCGACGATTCCACCACGGTCTTGCAGATGGTCCCCCATCTGGCGACCCGCGTGCCGCTGACCGCGATCACCAATTCACTGACGCTGATGTCGGCGCTTAAAGGGATGCGCGATGTCACGCTGCTGGGGCTGGGCGGACAGTTCTACAACTGGTGCAATGCCTTCATGGGGCCGGTGACCACGGGCGAGATTCGCCGCATGCGCGCCGATTGCGTCTTTTTATCGGTCGCGGCCATCACCGACGGCATGGTCTTTCACCAATCGCCCGAAATGGTCGAAACCAAGCGCGCGATGTTCGACAGCGCGGCGCGGCGCATCCTCTTGGCCGATCACACCAAATTCGAACGCCGCGCGCTGCATGCCATGGTCGCGCTCGAGGATTTCGACGCCATCATCGTGGATGAAGGCACCCCCGCCGCCGTGGTCACGCGAATGCAATCGCGCGGAGTGCAGGTGATCGTGGCGCCGGTCACACAGGCTGCGGGCTGATTTTTATCATCTATTGATGTGAATTTCACATCATGCGATGTTCACTTTCACGCAAGTGGAGGAGACGCGCCCGATGCCAAGCCTGCTGGGGATCGACAATGGCCTGACCGTCACCAAGGCCGTGATCTTTGATGAAAGCGGCGCGGTGCTGGCCGTAGCACGGCGGCGCGTCGCGCAGAGCATGCCCGCCCCCCGCTTTGTCGAACGCGATATGGCGGGCCTCTGGCAGGCGACTGCCGCTGCCATTGCCGAGGCGATCACGCTCTCGGGTCGCCCGGCCTCGGACATCCGGGGGGTGGCGGCAACGGCGCATGGCGACGGGCTTTATCTGCTGGACCACGACCAACGCCCGCTGGGGCCGGGGATCCTGTCGCTCGACAGTCGCGCAGCCGAGGTGGTGGCGCAGTGGCAGGCCGATGGCACGGCCGACCGCGCATTGGCCCGCACCGGGCAGGTGCCCCATGCCTCGGCGCCGTCGGCGCTGCTGGGCTGGATCCGGCGGCATGACCCAGACCGGTTCGCCCGCATCGGCCATGTGATCGCCTGCAAGGACTGGCTGCGCTTTTGCCTGACCGGAACGATCGGCACCGACCTGACCGAGGCCAGCACCTCCTTCACCGATGTGGAAAGCCAGGGCTATGCGCCCGATATCCTGCCGTTGTTCGGGCTGGGCGATCTGGCCCATGCCCTGCCCCCGGTCAGCGCGCCGGATGCCGTGGTGGGCCATGTCACAACCGAGGCCGCCGCACGGACCGGTCTTGCCGTCGGCACGCCGGTGGTGGCGGGGCTGCATGATGTGACGGCCTCGGCCCTCGGGATCGGGGGGCACCGGAAGGGCACGGTTGCCATTGTCGCCGGCACCTATTCGATCAATGAAACCGTCTCTTTCGCGCCAAAGGTCGATGCGCGCTGGTTCTGCCGCAATGGCATCCGTGCGGGCGAATGGAACAGCATGGCGATCTCGCCCGCCTCGGCCACGAATTACGACTGGTTTCTCGACAATCTCATGGGGAACGACCGGGCAGAGGCCGAAGCCGCGGGCCAGTCGATCCATACCCGCATCGCCCCCGAGATCGACGCCGCCCTTGCCCGGCCCTCGACGCTGCTGTTTCACCCCTATCTCTTCGGCTCGCCCCACGGCGCGATGGCCAGCGCGGGCTTTCTGGGCCTGCGCGGCTGGCATGGCCGCGGCGATCTGCTGCGCGCGGTGCTTGAGGGGATCGCCTTCAACCACAGGGTTCATGTCGATGCGCTCCGCGACGGATTTGCCCCCGATGAGGCCCGCCTGACGGGCGGCATTTCCCGCAACCCGGCCTTTGCCCGCCTGTTCGCCGATGTGCTGGGCATGCCCGTCACCGTCAGCGCCACGGAAGAGGCCGCAGCTTGGGGTGCCGCGCTCTGTGCGGGGGCAGGCGTGGGGCTGTTTGCCAGCCCCCGGCATGACCCGCGCGATCTGGCAGCGCTGGACCAGGTTTTCACCCCCGATCCCGTCCGCAGCGCCGAGATGCAGGACCGCTACGCCCTACATTGCGAGGTTTCGGCGCAGCTTGCCCCGCTCTGGCCGCGGATCGAAGGGCTGGCACAGGGGCGCCAGCCATGACCGCAGACCGCCGCCGCGACGACATCGCGGCCTATGTGACCCAGCGAGGCGAGGCGCGGATCGACGATCTGGTCGCAGCCTTCGGCGTGTCGCGCATGACCATCCATCGCCATGTCGAGGAGCTGGCCCGCCAAGGCGTGCTGCGGAAACTGCATGGCGCGGTCAGCGCCCAGCCGAGCGGGGTCTATGAAAGCCTGTTCCGCTTCCGCGAAACGCGCAACGCCCCGGCCAAACAGGCGCTGGCCCGCGCCGCGCTGGCCGAAGTTGCGGCCGGGCAGGTCATCGCGCTGGACGATTCCACCACGGTCAATGCGCTGGCCCCGCTGCTGGCGGATCGCGGCCCGCTGACGGTGGCGACCAACAGCCTGACCGCGCTACAAGCGCTGGCCGGGGCCGATGATCTGCACCTGATCGCGCTGGGTGGCGATTACCACCCGACCTATCACGCCTTCATCGGGCATCTGTGCGAAACCCTGCTGGCGCAGCTGCGGGTCAATCTGCTGATCTGTTCCGCTTCCGCCATCAGCGGCACGGCGGCGCTGATCCAGGACCCGCAGGTGGTGCGCGTGAAACAGGCGATGCACCGCGCCGCAAGCCGCCGTGTGCTGCTGGTGGACAGTTCCAAATTCGGCAAGGTGGCCCTGCACCTCTTTGCCGATCTGACCGATTTCGACGCCGTCTATACCGATGACGGCCTCCCCCCCGAGACCGCGCAACAGCTGATTTCGGCTGGCGTGCGCCTGAAGATCGTGACCCTCGCATGACCCAGACCCAAGATTTCGACGTTCTCATCCTCGGCGCGGGGATCAACGGGGCGGGCCTGTTCCGCGACCTCTGCGAACAGGGGCTGCGGTGCCTGATCGTGGACAAGGCCGATTTCGGCAGCGGCACCAGCGCCGCGCCCTCGCGCCTGATCCACGGCGGCATCAAATATCTGGAGACGGGCGAATTCCGGCTGGTCGCGCAATCGACGCTGGAACGCAATCTGCTGCTGAAGAACGCGCCCCATGCCGTCAAGCCGCTGTCCACCGTGATCCCGATCTTCTCTTGGCTGAAGGGGATTCCGGCGGCGCTGCGGACGCTCTTGGGCAGCACCACCGCCCCGCGCAGCCGGGGCGCGGTGCTGATCAAGATCGGCCTCGGGCTTTATGATTTCTACGGCGCCCGCCATCGGGTGATGCCGCGCCATGCGCTGTGGTCGCGCAAGCGCGCGCTGACCGAGATCCCGCCGCTGACCCCGCGCATCGTGGCAGCCGGCACCTATTACGACGCAAAGGTCAGCCACCCCGAACGTCTGGTGCTGGAGCTGTTGCAGGACGGCATCGCCGCCAGCCCCGGGTCCGAGGCGCGCAATCATTGCGAATTGCTGGGGGCCAAGGCCGGCGAGGTGCAGTTCTGCGGCCCCGATGGCGCGGAATTCGCTGTGGCGCCGCGGATCGTCGTCAATGCAGCCGGTCCCTGGATCGACAAGGTGAATACGCTGCTGGGCGCGCCGTCGCGCCTGATCGGGGGGACCAAGGGGTCGCATATCCTGCTGGATCACCCCGAACTTATTGCCGCGCTGAACGGCCGGATGATCTACTTCGAGGCGGATGACGGGCGCATCTGTCTGGTCTTTGACCATCTGGGCCGGGCGCTGGTCGGATCGACCGACACCCGCGCCGCCGACCCCGATTCCGTGCGCTGCGAAGATGACGAGATCGACTATTTCCTGCAAAGCCTACGCGGCCTGCTGCCGGGGCTGAGCTTTGATCGCAGTCAGATCGTCTATGCCTATGCGGGGATCCGGCCCCTGCCCGCCTCGGACGGAACCGCGCCGGGGCTGATCAGCCGCGACCATTCCGCCCCGGTGATCGAGGGCGAGGGCCTGCGCCCCTGGCCCATCATCGCGCTTGTCGGGGGGAAGTGGACGACCTTCCGCGGCTTTGCGGAAGAGGTGGGCGATACCATCCTGTCCCGGCTTGGGCAGGCGCGGCGCGTCGCCACCACGGGCCTGCCCATCGGGGGGGGCCGCGATTTTCCGACAACCGAAGACGCGCGCCGTCGCTGGATCACGGCCGTTTCCGAGGCGACAGGTGCCAGCCCCGCGCGGGTGGGGGCGCTGCTCGACCGTTACGGCACCACCGCCCGACTGATCCTCGCGCAAGAGGCGATCAGCGCCCCGGCGCGGCTGCAGGATGCGCCCGACCATTCCCATGCCGAACTCGACTGGATCGCACGGAATGAACAGGTGGTGCATCTGGAGGATCTGGTGATGCGCCGCACCGCGCTGGCCCTGACCGGACGGCTGAGCGGGCGCGACCTTGAGGTCATCTCGCAAATCTGCGCGCGGGCGCTACATTGGGATGAACCCCGCCGCGCCCGCGAATTGGCCAAGACCGAGGCCAAGCTGGTGTCTCGCCACCGGCTTCGCCTCGGACGGTCAGGCTGATCAGGCCGGAAGCTGGAGCGCCAGAACCTGACGCACGGCTTCCGCCGCCTCGGCGCCCTTTTTGACGAAATGGTCACGGTAGAAGGTGATCAGCGCCTCGACCGGCTGGAAGTTGTGCGGCGTCAGTGACACCGAAAACACCGGAACGCCGGTTTCCATCTGGGCCTGCATCAGGCCGTTGACCACGGCTGCGGCCACGAAATCATGGCGATAGATGCCGCCATCAACGACAAGCGCGGCCGCGACCACGGCGTCATAACCGCCGCTCTGGGCCAGTTTCTTCGCCAGCAGCGGCATTTCGAACGCGCCGGGCACGTCATAGGCATCAACCGTGGCACCGGGCAGCAGCTTGGCAGCTTCGGCCAGGAAACCTTCATGGGCACGATCGACGATATCGGCGTGCCAACGTGCCTTGATAAAGGCGATGCGGGGGGTCTTGGTGGTGTTCGACATTTCGGAACCTTCCGTTTGCATTGCGTCAGGTCCCAGAGCATTCCCCACAGCCGGGCCGCCCCGTTCAGGGTGGCTCGTCCGCGGTCCTCTTTCATCCGGACTATACCGTCGGCCCCGGAGTTTCACCGGATCTGCTGACCCTTCGGTTTCGAAGGCGCTCGCGGGCTGTCACCGCCGGTGGGGAATTGCACCCCGCCCTGAGAACGCACCAGAGGTAGCCTGTTCCGTACCCGCTTGCCATGCCCAATTGCGACATTCGGGCGACAAGATTCCCCTCTTTGCATCCGCGTTTACGGAAAGCCGTTCCCCCGCGCCCATGCCTGACGGCGCGCTTTGGCCGCTTTCGCCGCGCGTGTTAGCGACAAATCCTTTCGCTGCACCTGCGAAAAACCCCATTGATGCGCGATTTATGCGCGAATTATCGGATAAACGCGCAAAAACGAATTTTTCCTTTTGACAAGGCCTCTCAAAACGCGCTTTTCTAAAGCCCATAGCGAGGGGAGGCGCGGCTGTGACTTCAACAGCACCCGACAACGGGCCGATGGACCTGTTCATCATTGGCGGCGGGATCAACGGCTGCGGCATTGCCCGCGACGCCGCCGGGCGCGGCCTGTCGGTCACGCTGGCAGAAATGGGCGATCTGGCACAGGCGACATCCTCGGCCTCGACCAAGCTGTTCCACGGCGGCCTGCGCTACCTTGAATTCTTCGAATTCCGGCTGGTGCGCGAGGCCCTGGAAGAACGCGAAACGCTGCTGCGGGCCATGCCCCATATCAGCTGGCCAATGCGCTTCGTGCTGCCGTGGCACCCGGCCATGCGGTTCGAAAGCGATACGCCGACCTCGCGCCTCTTGTCCTTTGTCATGCCCTGGATGAAGGGGCGCCGCCCGGCCTGGCTGATCCGTCTGGGGCTGTTCCTTTACGACAATCTGGGCGGGCGGAAGATCCTGCCGGGAACGCGGACAGTGAACCTGCGCGAAGACGCTGCCGGGGCGCCGTTGAACCCGAAATTCGGCTTTGCCTATGAATATTCCGACTGCTGGGTGCAGGACGCCCGGCTTGTGGTGCTAAACGCCCGTGATGCCGAAGCGCGCGGCGCGCGGGTTCTGGTGGGCACCAAGGTCGTCTCGGCGGCGCGGGAAAACGGGCTTTGGCACATCGTCACCGAGGGGCCGGAGGGCCGGGCCGATCACTGGTCGCGGGGTCTGGTCAATGCGGGCGGCCCCTGGGTCGAAGACGTGATTCGCAACACGATCCGCCTGAATTCCACCGAAGGGGTGCGGCTGGTGCGCGGCAGCCATATCGTGACGCGCAAGCTCTATGATCACGACCGCTGCTATTTCTTCCAGGGCGAAGACGGGCGCATCATCTTTGCCATTCCCTACGAGCAGGACTTCACCCTGATCGGCACCACGGACCAGGACCATAAGGCCGCCCCGTCAGACGTGCATTGCACCGAGGCCGAGCAGGATTACCTTTGCGCCTTCGCCTCGAAATACTTCGCCAAGCCCGTGACCCGGCAGGATATTGTCTGGACCTATTCGGGGGTGCGGCCGCTTTACAATGACGGGGCGAAATCGGCCACGGCGGCAACGCGCGACTATGTGCTGTCGGTCGATGCCACGGGCGGGGTGCCGCTGCTGAATGTCTTTGGCGGCAAGATCACCACCTATCGGCGGCTGGCGGAAAGCGCGATGGAAAAGCTGGCGCCCTATTTCCCCGGCCTGCGCGGCAAATGGACCGCCGGGGTCACGCTGCCGGGGGGCGGATTCGCGCCCGACGCGACGGCGCAGGTCATCCGGGATCTGGCGGCAAGCTATCCGTTTCTCGGTCCGCAATGGGCCGAGCGGATGGTTCGCCACTACGGACTGGAAGCGCGTGACATTCTCGGCAATGCTCGGATGGCAGAGGATCTTGGACAGAGCTTCGGCGCCACGCTGACCGAGGCGGAAGTAAACTGGCTGATGACCCGGGAATGGGCGCGCCGGGCCGAAGATGTGGTCTGGCGGCGCACCAAACTGGGCTTGAGGCTGACGACGGAACAGATCGCCGCGCTGGACATCTACATGACCGAGCGCGCGCAGCCCGCCCCGGTTGCGGAATGAGGGAGAGGACATGACGCTTGAACTGAAATCAGTGTCCAGCATGGTTGGGGGCCGGGTGCATATCCACCCTACCGACCTGACACTGACCAAGGGCACCATGAATGTGCTGCTGGGGCCGACGCTGTCGGGCAAGACCTCATTGATGCGGCTGATGGCGGGGCTGGACCGGCCCACCTCGGGCCGGATCTTCTGGGACGGGCAGGATGTCACCGGGCAGCGGGTTCAGGACCGCAAGGTTGCCATGGTCTATCAGCAATTCATCAACTACCCGGCGATGACGGTCTATGACAACATCGCATCGCCCCTGCGGCTGATGGGGCAGAGCAAGACTGAAATCGACCGCGCCGTAAAGGACGCGGCCGAGATGATGAAGCTGACGCCGCTGCTGGACCGCAAACCGCTGGAGCTTTCAGGCGGGCAGCAACAGCGATGTGCGCTGGCGCGGGCGCTGGTCAAGGGCGCGGGTCTGGTGCTGCTGGATGAGCCTCTGGCCAACCTTGATTACAAGCTGCGCGAAGAGCTGCGGGTCGAAATCCCCAAGATCTTCGAGGCGTCGGGCGCGATCTTCGTCTATGCCACCACCGAACCCGAAGAGGCGCTGCTGCTGGGTGGCCATACCGCGACACTATGGGAGGGCCGGATCACCCAATTCGGGCCGACGGCGCAGGTCTACCGCCAGCCGCGGGATCAGATCACCGCACGCGTCTTCTCGGACCCGCCGATGAATTTCCTGCCCGTGGTGAAGCAGGGCCACCGCCTGTCCTTTGGCGAAGGGGTGAACGCCCCGGCCGATGGTGCCTTCGCGGCGCTGGCCGATGGCCGCTACATCGCGGGCTTCCGCCCCAACCATCTGGAGATTGCGGGCCATCATCAGGGGCGCGCGGTGGAATTTGCCTGCACGCTGCGCGGCACGGAAATTACGGGGTCGGAAACCTTTCTTCATCTGACGCACGGGGCCGATCAGTGGGTCGGGCTGGTGCATGGCGTCCACGCCCTGACCCGCGGTCAGGGCCTGACCGTCGCGCTTGACCCGCAGTTCGTCTACCTGTTCACCGAGGACGGGCGCCTTGCAGCGCCGGCCTCCTATGCCTTCGCGGCGTAAGGGGGCGCGGGACCATGGCACAGATCACGCTCAAGAACCTTGCCCACAGCTACAAACCCAATGCCACCGCCGATGCGGATTTTGCGCTGAAGGAAATGGACCACGTCTGGCAGGACGGCGGCGCCTATGCCCTTCTCGGATCGTCGGGCTGTGGGAAATCCACCCTGCTCAACATCATCTCGGGGCTCTTGCGGCCCAGCCACGGCCGCGTGCTGTTTGGCGACCGCGATGTCACCGACGCCGCCACCGCCGAACGCAATATCGCGCAGGTGTTCCAGTTTCCGGTCGTCTATGACACCATGACGGTGCGCGACAACCTCGCCTTCCCGCTGCGCAACCGCGGGATGGAGCCCGATTACATCAAGGCGCGCGTGAACCAGATCGCCGCCATGATCGGCATGGAAGAGATCCTGAACCGCAAGGCCCGCGGCCTGACCGCCGATGCCAAGCAGAAGATCAGCCTTGGCCGTGGCATGGTGCGCGAGGATGTGAATGCCATCCTCTTTGACGAACCGCTGACGGTGATCGACCCGCATATGAAGTTCGAACTGCGGACGCAGCTCAAGACGCTGCACCGCGAATTCGGCCATACGATGATCTATGTCACCCATGACCAGACCGAGGCGCTGACCTTCGCCGACAAGGTGGTGGTCATGTATGACGGGCGCGTGGTGCAGATGGGCACCCCGCAAGAGCTGTTTGAACGGCCCGGCCACAGCTTTGTGGGCTATTTCATCGGCTCGCCGGGGATGAATTTCTTTGATGCTACGGTCGCGGGTCACACCGCCACCGTGCTGGGCGAGACGCTGGCGCTGGGGGCCAGCTATGCCCCGCCGAAAGGGCGCGTCCAGATCGGTATCCGGCCCGAATTCTGCGTTCTGGGCCGTAGTGGCGGGCTGCCCTTCAGCATCCGCCGGGTGGAAGACGTGGGCCGCCACCGCATCATCCGCGGCACCGTGGCCGGGGCGAATGTCAATGTCACCCTGCCCGAGGGCATGGAGATCGACGCCGATGCCAACCGCGTCCTCTTCGCCCCGGAAAAGATCAACGTCTACGCCGACGACTGGCGCGTCAGCCCCGAGGGGGAGGAGAACTGATGGACAAGACGCTGAACAACAAGGCGTGGTTCCTTGTGCTGCCGGTGCTGGTGCTGGTGGCCTTTTCAGCGGTGATCCCGCTGATGACCGTTGTGAACTATTCGGTGAACGACACCTTCGGGAACAATGAATTCTTCTGGGCCGGGCTGGAATGGTTCGAAGAAATGGTGACCTCGGACCGGCTGCATGGCGCGCTGGGGCGGCAGGTGATCTTTTCCGCGATCATTCTGGCGATCGAGGTGCCGCTGGGCATCTATATCGCGCTGAACATGCCCAAAAGCGGGTTCTGGGCCTCGTTCTGCCTGGTGCTGATGGCGCTGCCGCTGCTGATCCCGTTCAACGTGGTCGGCACGATCTGGCAGATCTTCGGGCGGGTGGACATCGGCCTTCTGGGCCATACGCTGGCGGCCTTCGGGATCGACTACAACTATACCAATGATCCGATGGATGCCTGGATCACCGTCATCGTGATGGATGTCTGGCACTGGACCTCGCTGGTGTCGCTGCTGTGCTATGCGGGGCTGCAGTCCATTCCGCAGGCCTATTACCAGGCCGCCAAGATCGACCAGGCGACCCGCTGGGCCGTGTTCCGCTATATCGAGCTGCCGAAGATGCAGGGGGTTCTGCTGATCGCGGTGCTGCTGCGCTTCATGGACAGCTTCATGATCTACACCGAACCCTTCGTGGTCACGGGCGGCGGACCGGGCAATTCGACCACCTTCCTGTCGATCGATCTGGTGAAGATGGCCGTGGGGCAATTCGACCTCGGCCCGGCGGCGGCCTTCTCGATCATGTATTTCCTCGTGATCCTGCTGGTGAGCTGGGTCTTCTACACGGTGATGACCAACCTCGACAAAGCGGAGGGCAAATGATGCGCGTGAAACCCTCAGCCTTCGTGATGGGCATCTACCTGCTGTTCCTGCTGGTGCCGATCTACTGGCTCGTGAACATGAGCTTCAAGACCAATGCCGAAATCCTCGGCAGCTTCACGCTCTTTCCCAATGACCTGACGCTGCGGAACTATGTCATCATCCTGACAGATCCGAGCTGGTACATGGGCTATGTCAACAGCCTGATCTATGTGGTGATGAACACGGTGATTTCCATCACGGTGGCCCTGCCCGCGGCCTATGCCTTCAGCCGCTACAGCTTCATGGGCGACAAGCACCTGTTCTTTTGGCTGCTGACCAACCGCATGTCGCCGCCCGCGGTTTTCGCCTTACCCTTCTTCCAGCTCTATTCCTCGGTCGGGCTGTTCGACACCCATATTGCCGTGGCGCTGGCGCATTGCCTGTTCAACGTGCCGCTGGCGGTCTGGATCCTGGAAGGGTTCATGCGCGGCGTGCCGAAAGAGATTGACGAAACCGCCTATATCGACGGCTATGGGTTCTGGCGGTTCTTCGTGAAGATCTTCATGCCGCTGATCGCAAGCGGCATCGGGGTCGCCGCCTTCTTCTGCTTCATGTTCAGCTGGGTTGAACTTCTGCTGTCGCGGACGCTGACCTCGGTCAATGCCAAGCCCATCGCGGCCACCATGACCCGCACGGTCAGCGCCTCGGGGATGGATTGGGGGGTGCTGGCAGCGGCGGGTGTTCTGACGATCATTCCCGGTGCGCTCGTGATCTACTTTGTCCGCAACTACATCGCCAAGGGCTTTGCCCTGGGGAGGGTGTGATGTCTGCCGCTTCCGCAAAAAGCCCGAACTGGACCGCGATTTCCGCCACCGCAGGGGGGCTGTGGCTGGCCGGTCTGGCCGCGCTGATCGCCATCGCCCCACGCAGCGAGGACGGGATCGAATGGTTCGAACAGATCTCGCCCGGGGGCTGGATGGCCTGGAGCCTGCCGGTCGCGCTGTTCTTCTATATCATCGCGGGGCTGCTGGTGCTGTTCACGCTGCTGGCGATCCGCTTCCCCGAAACGCCGCGCCGCGGTGTGCTGCGGATTGAAACAACGCGCGGCGACCGCCTGTTCATCACCCTTCTGGGGTCGGCCCTCATCCATCTGGGCTGGCTCTTCTTCTTCGGCGCCCCGGTCTGGTGGGCGCTGGCGATCTGCCTTGTCTATGCCGTGGCGGTGTTCCGCTGGGTCTGACGGGCCATGAAACGGGTCGGGGCGCGAAACAACCCCAAGACGCGCGCCCCGGTTCAGCGACGTTCAACGAAATCTCACTTCTGGGAGGAATTCATGAGATTGCGTAAGACCACCACCGCCATCGCGCTTGCGCTGATGGCCACCGGCGCGGCCCCCGCTTGGGCCGATATGGAAGCCGCCAAGGCCTTCCTCGATGCGGAAATCGGTGATCTTTCGGCGCTGTCGCGCGCCGATCAGGAAGCCGAGATGCAGTGGTTCGTCGATGCCGCCAAACCCTTGGCCGGGATGGAAATCAAGGTCGTCTCGGAAACGATCACCACGCATGAATACGAATCCAAGGTTCTGGCCCCGGCCTTCACCGCGATCACCGGCATCAAGATCACCCATGATCTGATCGGCGAAGGCGACGTGGTGGAAAAGCTCCAGACGCAGATGCAGTCGGGCGAGAACATCTATGACGCCTATATCAACGACTCGGACCTGATCGGGACGCATTGGCGCTACAAGCAGGCGCGCAGCCTGACCAAGTGGATGGAAGGCGACGGCAAGGCCTTTACCAACCCGAACCTCGATCTGGCCGATTTCATCGGCGCCAAGTTCACCACCGCCCCGGACGGCGAGCTGTATCAGCTGCCCGACCAGCAGTTCGCGAACCTCTACTGGTTCCGCTACGACTGGTTCTCGGATCAAAAGACCAAGGACGACTTCAAGGCCAAATATGGCTACGAGCTGGGCGTTCCGCTGAACTGGTCGGCCTATGAGGACATCGCGGAATTCTTCACCGGCCGCGACATGAGCTATCTCGGGGGGCCGGCCTCCGGCGTCTATGGCAACATGGACTACGGCAAGAAGGATCCGTCGCTTGGCTGGCGCTATACCGATGCCTGGATGTCGATGGCCGGCATGGGCGACAAGGGCGAACCCAACGGCCTGCCGGTCGATGAATGGGGCATCCGCGTGGACGAAAACTCGCGTCCCGTCGGCTCTTGCGTGGCGCGCGGTGGTGCGACCAACGACGCGGCGGCGGTTTACGCCGTGACCAAGGCCATCGACTGGCTGCAGAAGTTCACCCCGCCGGAAGCGCAGGGCATGACCTTCGGTGAGGCTGGCCCGGTGCCCGCGCAGGGCAATATCGCCCAGCAGATGTTCTGGTACACCGCCTTCACCGCCGACATGGTCAAACCCGGCACCCCGGTGATGAACGAAGATGGCACGCCGAAATGGCGCATGGCCCCCAGCCCGCACGGCGCCTATTGGCAGGAAGGCACCAAGGTCGGCTATCAGGACGTGGGCTCTTGGACGCTGATGGAATCGACCCCGGTCGATCGCGCGCAGGCCGCCTGGCTTTACGCGCAGTTCGTGACATCGAAGACGGTGGATGTGAAGAAATCGCACATCGGCCTGACCTTCGCGCGGGAATCGACGATCCAGCACCAGTCCTTCACCGATCGTGCGCCGCAACTGGGCGGCCTGGTCGAATTCTACCGCTCGCCCGCCCGCGTGGCTTGGTCGCCGACCGGCACCAATATCCCGGACTATCCGAAGCTGGCGCAGCTGTGGTGGCAGAACATCGGCGATGCCATGTCGGGGTCCAAGACCCCGCAGGAAGCGCTGGATGCCCTCTGCGCCGAGCAGGAAAAGGTGCTGGAACGTCTGGAACGCGCTGGCGTTCAGGGCGACATCGGGCCGAAGATGAACGAAGAGAAAGACCCGCAGGAATGGCTGGATGCCCCCGGCGCCCCTGTGGCCAAACTGGAAAACGAAAAGCCGCAGGGCGAAACCGTTTCCTATGACGAGCTGATCAAATCCTGGCAGTAAGTCGGGTCTGGGGGCAGGGTCACCTGCCCCCTTTTCACCTTGGCCGAACGGCCCCGTGCGGGCCGCTTTGCCAAGTTGAAGGACGGACTGACAGCCATGACCCATATCCTTGCCATCGATCAGGGCACCACTTCATCGCGCGCGATCCTGTTTGATGCGGCGCTGCGGCCCGTGGCCTCGGCGCAAGAGGAATTCCCCCAGATCTTCCCCGCCTCGGGCTGGGTGGAACATGATCCGGCGGATCTGTGGTCCACCGTCGCCGCCGTCACCCGTTCGGCCATCGAACGCGCCGGGATTGATGCCCAGTCGATTGCCGCCATCGGCATCACCAACCAGCGCGAAACGACACTGGTCTGGGACAAGGTCACGGGCCAACCCGTCTATAACGCCATCGTCTGGCAGGATCGCCGCACCGCCGAAGATTGCGCCCGCTTGCGTGCCGAAGGCTTCGAGGAAGAGGTCACCAGCCGCACCGGCCTGCTGCTCGACCCCTATTTCTCGGCCACCAAGCTGCGCTGGATTCTGGAAAATGTCGAAGGCGCCCGCACAAGGGCCGAGGCGGGCGAGCTGCTGTTCGGCACGGTGGACAGCTTCCTGATCTGGAAGCTGACCGGCGGCCGCACCCATGCGACCGACGCCACCAATGCCGCGCGCACCATGCTCTATGACATCCGCAATGGCCGCTGGTCGCGCACCATCTGCGACCGGCTGGGCATCCCCATGCAGATGCTGCCCGAGGTGAAGGATTGCGCCGCCGACTTTGGCATGACGCGCGCCGATCTCTTTGGACGCGAGATCCCGATCCTGGGCGTCGCTGGCGACCAGCAGGCCGCCACCGTGGGGCAGGCCTGTTTCCAGCCCGGCATGATGAAATCGACCTATGGCACCGGCTGCTTCGCCCTGCTCAATACCGGGGACCGCATGGTCCGGTCACAGAACCGCCTGCTCACCACCATCGCCTATCAGATCGACGGCAAGCCCACCTATGCGCTGGAAGGGTCGATCTTCATTGCGGGCGCGGTGGTGCAATGGCTGCGTGACGGGCTGCGGATCATCCGCGAGGCGAAAGAGACCCAGCCGCTGGCCGAAACCGCCGATGCAGGCCAAGGCGTTGTGATCGTTCCGGCCTTCGTGGGCCTGGGCGCGCCCTATTGGAATGCCGAATGTCGCGGGGCGGTCTTTGGCCTGACCCGCGCGTCCGGGCCTGCCGAAATGGCCCGCGCCGCGCTGGAAAGTGTGGGCTATCAGACCCGCGACCTGCTGGAGGCAATGCATGCAGACTGGCAGGCCGACGGCGCCACCCCTACCCTGCGCGTCGATGGCGGCATGACCGCATCAGACTGGGCCATGCAGTTCCTGTCGGACATTCTGGGCGCGGCAGTGGACCGGCCGCAGGTGCTGGAAACCACCGCGCTTGGCGTGGCTTGGCTCGCCGGGTGGCGCGCGGGCGTCTGCCCCGGCCCTGACGAATTCGCGGCGACCTGGGCGCTTGACCGCACCTTCCGCCCCGACATGACCGAAGCCGACCGCGAAGCGCGCTATGGCCGCTGGAAACGCGCCGTGGCCGCAACGATCAGCTTCGGCTGATCGCCCGCCACAGGGTCAGGGAATGACGGCGGTCGCCTCGATCTCCACCTTGGCGCGGTCTTCCACCAGGGCTACGACCTGCACCAGCGCCATGGCCGGATAGGTGCGCCCGATCACCGCCTTGTAGACACGGCCCAGGTCTTTGAGGTTGGCAAGATATTCTTTCTTATCCGTGACATACCAGGTCAGCCGCACCAGATGTTCAGGGCGCGCGCCCGCCTCGGCCAGCACGGCGACGATGGATTTCAACGCCGTCTCGACCTGACCGACAAAGTCATCCGTCTCGAACTCCTGCTGGTCATTCCAGCCGATCAACCCGCCGGTAAAGACCATGCGGCCCGTCGCCGCGATGCCGTTGGAATAGCCCGGCGTGGCCTTCCAGCTTTTGGGGTGCAGAACCTCATGCGTCATCGCGCGTCTCCATGAAAGCGGTCAATCTGTTGCGGATCACCTCGGGCCAGGGGGCCGACCGGCCATCCGGCATGACCCAAACGAGCGTGATCTGCGCCTGCATCCGTGCCTCGGGCCCCACCGCGCCGCGCAGCATCACCGTGGCGCTGGCCCGGCCAATCCGCTCCACCTCCAGCGCAAAGGTCAGCACATCGCCCAACCGCGACGGCGCGTAAAACTCTGCCGCGATCTTCACAGTGGGCACCCCGGCGTGTTCCTCCATATGGATGCGCGCAAAGGGATAGTGCAGCACCTCGGCAAAAAAGTTCTCGATGACGGAATTCGTCATCTCGAAATAGCGGGGGTAAAAGACGATCCCGGCCGGGTCGCAGTGGTTGAATTCGATCTGAATGGGGCGGCGATAGATCATCCCAGCACGCTCCGCGCGATGACCACGCGCTGCACGTCCGACGCACCCTCGTAAATCCGCAGCGCACGGATTTCGCGGTAAAGCCGCTCCACCGCAAAGCCGTGGCGGACGCCATCCCCCCCATGCAGCTGCACGGCGGCATCGATCACGCGCTGCGCGGCCTCGGTCGCGTACAGCTTGGCCATCGCGGCTTCCCGGCTCACTCGCGGGGCGCCCATGTCCTTGGTCCAGGCGGCGCGATAGATCAGAAGGGCGGCGGCGTCGATCTCCAGGGCCATATCCGCCAGATGCCCCTGCACCATCTGGAGGTTCGCCAGCGCCTCGCCCCCTATGCGGCGGCTCTGCACCCGCGCCAGCGCCTCGTCCAGAGCGCGGCGGGCAAAGCCAAGCGCCGCTGCACCGACCGTGGCCCGGAACACATCCAGCACCGACATGGCGATCTTGAACCCCTCGCCTGCCCGGCCGATCAACGCGCTTTCCGGAAGCTCGACCCCCGTCAGGCGCAAATGGGCCAATGGATGCGGTGCCATGACATCGATCCGCTCCACCACCTCAAGGCCGGGGGTATCGGTGGGCATCAGAAAGGCCGAAAGGCCCCGCGCCCCCGGCGCCTCGCCCGTGCGCGCAAAGATGACATAAACATCGGCGATCCCGCCGTTCGAGATATAGGTCTTTTCCCCCGTCAGGCTGTATCCCCCCGGCACCCGCGTTGCGGTGGTGGCGGTATTCGCCACATCAGACCCCGACCCCGGCTCGGTCAGGGCAAAGGCCGCAATCGCGGCCCCGCTGCGCGTCCGCGCCAACCAGTCGCGCTGCGCGGGCGTCCCGAACAGCGACACCGCCCCCATCCCCAAGCCCTGCATGGCAAAGGCGAAATCGGCCAGCCCGTCATGGCGCGCCAGAATCTCGCGGCTCAGACAGAGCGTCCGCACATCCAGCCGCTCGCCCTCGGCCGCGCCCGTGACCTGCAACCAACCCGCCGCGCCCAGATCGGCCACAAGCCCCCGACAGGCTGCATCTGTATCGCCATGGTCCACCGCCAGCCCCGCGCACCAGTCTTCCAGCCGCGCGGCCCAGTCACGATGCCTGGCCTCGAAAAACGGCCAGTCGAGGAAAGTCTTGTCGCCCATGTTTTCACCTTGGTCCAAATATCCCGGGGTCCGGGGCAGAGCCCCGGGACGTCAGTTCCCCTCGAACACCGGTTTTTCCTTCGCGACAAAGGCGTGATAGGCCCGCGCGAAATCCTGCGTCTGCATGCAGATGGCCTGCGCCTGGGCCTCGGCCTCGATCGCCTGTTCCAGCCCCATGTTCCATTCCTGGTTCAGCTGGGTCTTGGTGATGCCATGGGCAAAGACCGGCCCTGCCGCCAGCCGCCGGGCCAGCTTCAGCGCCTCGGTCTCCAGCACCTCGGGCGCATGCAGCGCGTTCCAGAAACCCCAGGCCGCCCCTTCGTGGGCCTCCATCACCCGCCCGGTATAAAGCAGCTCTGCCGCCCGCCCCTGCCCGATGATCCGGGGCAGCATGGCGCAGGCGCCCATGTCGCAGCCCGCCAGACCCACGCGGGTGAAAAGGAAGGCGCATTTCGCCTCGGGCGTCGCCAGCCGCAGGTCCGAGGCCATGGCCACAATCGCCCCCGCCCCCACGCAGACCCCTTCGACCGCCGCGATGATGGGTTTGCCGCAACCGATCATCGCCTTGACCAGATCGCCGGTCATGCGGGTAAAGGCCAGAAGGCCCTTCATGTCCATGCCGACCAGCGGCCCGATGATGTCATGCACATCACCGCCCGAGCAGAAATTCCCGCCGTTCGAGGCGAAGATCACCACATCGACATCGGTCGCATAGACCAGCGCGCGAAAGGTATCGCGCAGCTCGGCATAGCTGTCAAAGCTCAGCGGGTTCTTGCGGTCCGGGCGGTTCAGCCGCACGGTGGCGATCCGGTCCTTGACCTCCCACAGGAAATGCTTGGGCTGTAGCCCGGCGAGTTCGGTCATCCGCTGTCCCTTTCCGTCTCTCGTTTTTCAAGCGCGCGCCGCAGGATGTCGGACAGGCTTTCCAGATCGGCATCGCTCAGCCCCGCGAACAGGGCGTCCACCTCGCGTTCGTGGTCGGCGGCAAGGCCCTCAAACTGGCGCAGTCCTTCATCGGTCAGCGCGACATGGATGGTGCGGCGGTCCGAAACGCTGGGGGTCCGGCGGGCAAGCCCGTCCTTTTCCAGCCGGTCCACCACCGCCGTCGCATTGCCGTTTGACACCAGCAGGGCGCGGCTCAGCTCGGTCATCGTCATCCCATCGCGACGCCGCCACAGCGCCGCCATCACGTCAAAGCGGGGCAGCGTCGTGTCGTGATTCACCCGCAGGAATTCGCGCAGGTGGTTTTCGGCCCGCCGCGTCACGCCCAGAAGGCGGATCCAGGTTTTCAGGCGGCGTTTCGACAGGCTGCTGCGGGTGGCGTCGGGTTTCGCGGGATCGGTCATGTTTCCCCTCCGGCAATGGCGATTGCCTGACCGTTTATCCCCTCTGATCCCGGCGCGCACAGCCAAAGCGCAGCCGCCGTCACCTCAGCCGGCTGGATAAGCCGCTTTTGCGGGTTTGTCGCCTCGAGTGCGGCACGGGCGGCGGCGGCCTCCATCCCGGTCTTGGCCATGATATTGGCGACGGACCGTTCGGTCATTTCGGTATCAAGGAAACCGGGGCACAGCGCATTGACCGTGACCGGCCGCCGCGCGACCTCAAGGGCGAGGCTGCGGGTCATCCCCACCACCCCGTGTTTCGCGGCCGCGTAGGGGGCGACATAGGCATAACCCTTCAGCCCGGCGGTCGAGGCAACGGCGATCAGCCGCCCCCAGCCCGGCATCTGGCGCAGCCCTTCGCGGAAAGTCAGGAAGACCCCCGTCAGGTTCACCGCCAGCATGGCGTTCCACTCCGCCAGCGAGGTTTTGGTCAAGGGCGCGCTTTCGGCCGCGCCCGCATTTGCGATGACGACATCACAAGGGCCAGCTTCGGCAAACAGGGCGGTCACGGCGGCCTCATCGGTGACATCAGCCACTAGGGCGCGGGCGCCGGTGCGGGCGGCAACCTCTTGCAGCGGCGCAAGGCGCCGCCCGGCGATCACCACCTCGGCCCCGGCGGCGGCGAAGCCGCGGGCCAGATCGGCCCCGACCCCGGTTCCCCCCCCGGTGATCAACACCCGTTTGCCTGCCATTGTCATGCGCGGATCGCCTCTTGCTGTTTCTGCGCCAGACGGAACAGCAGATCGCGGCCCCCCTTGTAGGGCGCGGGCCATTCGCTGGCCGTATCACCCTGGGCCACAGCAGCGTGCAGCGTCCAGTAGGGATCGGCCAGATGCGCGCGCGCCAGACAGACCAGATCAGCCCGGCCCGCCATCAGGATGCCGTTCACCTGATCAAAGTCGCTGATATTGCCCACGGTCATGGTGGGAATCCCCGCCTCGTTGCGGATCCTATCGCTGAACGGGGTCTGGAACATCCGGCCATAGATCGGCTTTTCCGCCGGGTCGGTCTGACCCGAGGAGACGTCGATGATATCGGCACCGGCGGCATGGAAGGCGCGCGCGACCTCGACCGCCTCGGCGGGGGTGACGCCGCCGTCGATCCAGTCATGGGCGCTGATCCGCACCGACATGGGCTTGTCCGCAGGCCAGGCCGCGCGCATCGCGGCAAAAACCTCCAGCGGGTAGCGCAGGCGGTTTTCGAGGCTGCCACCATAGGCATCGTCGCGGCGGTTGGTTACCGGGCTGACAAAGCTGCCCAGCAGATAGCCGTGGGCGGCATGCATTTCGATCATGTCGGCCCCGGCGCGGTCGGCCATCTGCACGGCGGCAACGAAATCGGCCTTCACGCGGTCCATATCGGCGCGCGTCATGGCACGGGGGGTCTGGCTGTTGGGCTTGTAGGGCAAGGGGCTGGCGCTGATCAGATCCCAGTTGCCATCGGGCAGGGGGGCGTCGATCCCCCCGTCCCAAGGCACGCAGGTCGATCCCTTGCGCCCGGCATGGCCGATCTGCAGGCAGAGCTTCGCGCTGGTTTCCGCATGGATGAAATCGGCCAGACGTTTCCACGCCGCTTCATGTTCCGGCGCATAAAGGCCGGGGCAGCCGGGGGTGATGCGTCCATCCGCCGACACGCAGGTCATTTCGGTATAGATCAGCGCCGCACCGCCCTTGGCGCGCTCGGCGTAATGGGTGAAATGCCAATCCGTCGGGCAGCCATCCACGGCCTTGTATTGCGCCATGGGCGACATCACGATGCGATTCTTCAGCGTCATGTTCCGCAGGCGGAAGGGCGTGAACATCGGACGGCGGCCCTTTTCGCCCCCTGCCTGTTCGGCGAACCAATCCTCGGCCTCGGCCAGCCAGTCGGGGTCACGCAGGCGCAGGTTTTCATGGCTGATCCGCTGGCTGCGGGTCAGCAGCGAATAGGCGAACTGCATCGGCGGCATATCCAGATAGCGTTCGACCTGTTCGAACCATTCCAGCGAGTTGCGCGCCGCCGATTGCAGGCGCAGCACTTCGACCCGGCGCTCTTCCTGATAGCGGGCGAAGGCGGCCTGCATGTCGGGTTCGCTGTGCAGATATTCAGCCAGCGCAATCGCGCTGTCGAAGGCGAGACGCGACCCCGACCCGATCGAGAAATGCCCCGTCGCCGCAGCATCGCCCATCAGGACGATGTTTTCGTGATACCATTTTTCGCAGATCACCCGCGGGAATTGCATCCAGACCGCCGACCCCCGCAGATGCGCCGCGTTGGACATGAGATCATGCCCCCCCAGATGGCGCTCAAAGATCTTGCGGCAGGTCTCGACCGTTTCCTCCTTCGACATCGCGGCAAAACCCCAGCGGTCCCAAGTCTCGGGCAGGGTTTCGACGATGAAGGTCGCAGTATTGTCGTCGAACTGGTAGACATGAGCCCAGACCCAGCCATGTTCGGTCTTCTCGAAAATGAAGGTGAAGGCATCATCGAATTTCTGATGCGTGCCCAGCCAGACGAACTTGCATAGGCGCGTGTCGATATCGGGCTTGAAGACATCGGCATAATCACGGCGCACGACGCTGTTGATCCCGTCGGAGGCGACGACAAGGTCATAGTCCTTGCGATATTCCTCGGCCGCGCGGAATTCGGTTTCGAACTGCATGTCCACGCCCAGCTCACGCGCGCGGGCCTGCAGCAGGATCAAAAGTTGCTTGCGCCCGATCCCGGCAAAGCCATGCCCGCCCGAAACGATCCGCACCCCGTTGTGGATGGTGGCAATGTCGTCCCAATAGGCGAAATGCGACCGGATCGCATCGGTGCTGACCGGGTCATTCTTCTGCATCCGGCTCAGCGCGTCATCGGACAGCACCACCCCCCAACCGAAGGTGTCATTCGCGCGGTTGCGTTCCAGCACCGTCACCTGATGCGAGGGATCGCGCAGTTTCATCGAAATGGCGAAGTAAAGACCGGCGGGACCACCGCCAAGGCAAAGAATCTTCATGGCCGTTCCTCTATGACGCCGTATGCGCCGTTGAGGGAAGATTTGCATCGGGTCCAAACAATTTCAAGCTTAAAGTTTTAGACTTGAAGTTTTTCCGGGATCGGCCATGATGCCCCCAAGAAAGATATTCCCGAAATCCGCGCGCGGCGCGAGGCGGAATGTCGCGGCACGCGGGTTTGGGGCGGAGGGGTCGATGATCATCGGTGTGGTCGGTCTGGGGATGATGGGGCTTGGCATCGCGCAGGTCTATGCGCAGGCCGGGCATGAGGTGCGTGTGACCGACGCCCTGCCCGCCGCGCGCGAAAGCGCTCTGTCCCGGCTGGCTGCGGCGCTGGACCCCCGCGTGGCGAAGGGCGCGATGACCGCGGCCGACCGCGATGCCCTGCTCGCGCGGGTGCAGGTGGTGGAGGATCTGGCAGGGCTTGCCCCCGCCGATCTGGTGATCGAGGCGGTGGTCGAAAAGATCGACGTGAAACAGGCGCTGCTGGCCGAATTGGAAACCGTTCTGGCGCCGGAGGCGGTGCTGGCGACCAATACGTCCTCGCTGTCGGTCGGGGCCATCGCGCGGGGGCTGACCCGGCCCAATCGCCTGCTGGGGCTGCATTTCTTCAACCCCGCCCCGGTGATGAAGCTGGTCGAACTGATCGGCCATGACGGCACAGACCTTTCGGCGCTGACCCGCGCGCGGGATCTGACCGAGGCAGCCGGGAAGACGGTGATCGCCTGTCTCGACAGCCCCGGCTTCATCGTCAACCGCTGCGCCCGGCCGTTTTACGGTGAGGCGCTGGCCCTGTTGGAGGAAGGCCATGACCCTGCCGCCATTGACGCGGCAATGCAGGCGGCAGGCTATCGGCTGGGGCCGTTCGGGCTGATTGATCTGGTTGGCGCGGATATCAATCTGGCCGCCACCGAAAGCCTTGCGGCCGCGATGGGGGGCCATCCGCGCTATCACGTCTTTGCCGCGCTGCGGGATCAGGTCGCCTCGGGCGCGCTGGGGCGCAAGGCCGGGCGCGGCTTCGTGACGCCCCCCACCCCGGTTGCGCCGCCGCCCGAGGCCGCGCAGATCGTGGAACGGATCGAGGCGGCCCTGATCAATGAGGCCGCCTGGCTGGTGTCGGAAGGTGGCGTCTCGCGGCGGGGGGTCGATACGGCGCTGAAGCTTGGCCTCAATTTCCCGCGCGGCCCGTTCGAAATGCTGGAACGGGACGGCCCCGCCACACTGCGCGCAAGGCTGGCGGCGCTGGCCGCAGCCGCACCCGCGCATCTGCAGGGGCGCTATGCCCCCGCGCCCGGATTGGAGGCGATGTGATGACCGAGGTTTTCCTGTGTTCCCCGCGCCGCACCGCCATCGGGCGGCACGGCGGCGCGCTGGCGATGATGCGCCCCGACGATATGGCGGCGTATGTGATTGACGGCTTGCTGGACCTGCACCCCGATCTGATCCCGGATGAGGTGATCCTCGGCTGCGCCAATCAGGCGGGCGAGGATAACCGCAATGTCGCGCGCATGGCGGTGCTGCTGTCGCGTCTGCCGGACAGCGTGCCGGGGCTGACGGTGAACCGGCTCTGCGCCTCGGGGCTGGATGCGGTGATCGCGGGCGCGCGGGCGGTGCGTGATGGCGCCGATCTGGTGATTGCGGGCGGGGTGGAAAGCATGTCGCGCGCGCCCTTCGTGATGGGCAAGGCCGAAACCGCCTTTTCCCGTCAGGCGGAAATCCATGACACCACCATCGGCTGGCGCTTCGTGAATGACCGGATCGCCCGCGCCTATGGCTGTGAATCGATGCCCGAAACCGCCGAGAATGTGGCAGCCGCCCATGGCATTTCCCGCGCCGATCAGGATGCCTATGCCCTGTGGTCGCAACAGCGCTATGACGCCGATTGGCATGCGCCCGATATCCTGCCGGTAACGCTACAGGGCCGCAAGGGCGCGACGGTGGTGGACCGCGACGAACACCCGCGCCCGACGACGGCGGAAAAGCTGGCCACCCTGCCCACACCTTTCCGCGTGGGCGGGACGGTGACGGCGGGCAATGCCTCGGGCGTGAATGACGGTGCGGCAGCGCTGATCCTCGCCTCGGCCGCCGGGGTGGCACGTCATGGCCTGCAGCCGCTGGCGCGGATTGGGGCGGCGGCCTCGGCCGGGGTGGCGCCGGGTCTGATGGGCATCGGCCCGGTCGCTGCAGTGGAACGGCTGGTGGCACGGGGCGCCCGCCCCCCCGCCGAACAGGACATCATCGAGCTGAATGAGGCCTTCGCGGCGCAAGTTCTGGCCTGCACGCGCAACTGGGGGCTGGCGGATGACGACCCGCGCGTGAACGCCAAGGGTGGTGGCATCAGCATGGGTCACCCGCTGGGCATGTCAGGCGCGCGGATCGCGGGGGCGGCGGCGCGGCGGCTTGCGGAAAGCGGCGGCGCCTCGGCGCTGGTCACGCTCTGCGTGGGTGTGGGCCAAGGCGTCGCGTTGGAGCTTTTGCGCCCCTGATCACCCGCCCTGCGCCGCGCGCAGCGTATCGCGCGGGCTAAGCCCATAGCGCGCGCGGTAGAGTTCGGAAAAGCGGCCGAAATGGGTGAAGCCCCAGCGCAGCGCCACCTGCGTGACGGTGACACCCGGCGCCGCAGTCAGCAGATCGGCATGGGCGCGCGCAAGACGCACCTCGCGCCAGAAACCCAGCGGCGTGGTGCCGCGATGCTGGCGGAAGGCCAGCTGCAAGCCGCGCGGCGAAATGCCCGCAGCCTCGGCCACGTCCTCCAGCGTGATGGGCTGGTCAAGATGCGCCTCGATATAGGATTCCGCCAGACGCAGATGCCGGGGCCGCGGGGCCGCCCGCCGCCGCCCCAGCGCGGCCATATGGTCATGCGCCGCCGCATCCAGCAGCCCCGACAGGACGGTCTTCTCGATCTGCCCCGCCATCAGCCCCGCCGCAGGGGCGGCAACAGGTGATTGCCCGGCATCCGCCTCGGCAACCAGCCACAGCACCAGCCGCCGCAGCGCCGCCCCCGGCCCGGCGGTCAGGTCCAGGGGCCCATCAAAGGTCAGTGGCCGGTCGGACGGCCCGCCCAGATGCGCGGCCAGATGCGCCTGCATGGCGGCACGGCTGATCTGCACCAGAATCTGCCGCGTGCCTTCCTCCCACTCCATCACCGTGGGCAGATGCGGGTTCAGGATCGCCGCGCGGTCCGGGGTGGACAGATAGCCCTGCGCGCCATTGCGGATCGAGGCGCCCCCGGCCAGCGGGATTTGCAGCAGGTAAAAGGCGCCCAGCTCCCCCGGCATGATCCGCGTGCGCGCGCCGTATTCGATATAGTTCAGCGACAGCCCCTGCCCCGCCAGATGGTGATGCCGCGCGGCAAAGGCCCCCCCGCCCGAGGTATCAAGCCGGTGGGGGCAGAACACCTCGGCCACGCGCGCCCGTGCCTCATCCAGATCCGAGGATCGGAACAGCACATGCCCCTGAAGGGGAAGCGGCGTCAGCGATGCGGTCATGCCGGGTTTCCTGAAGATCAGGCCCCAAGGCTAGCACGGCCTGCGGCAATCCGACCCACGCCCCCGCCGATTTTTTCGTTTTTCGGATAGGAGCTGCGCCGCGCGGATAGCTGGTTTCGCAGGCTCAGTCACAATTCCTTCAAATTCAAAGCAAAAACAGGGAGTCTCTCATGGAAGGGCTGGAGGGCAAGGTTGCCATCATTCCGGGCGGCGCGACGAAAATCGGCCAGGCGATTGTCGCGGCCTTCCGCGCGGCGGGGGTGCGGGTGATGGTGGCCGATATCGCCGAACCCCCGGCGGGAATCACCGAAGGCGTGGCCTATACGCGCTGCGACCTGCGGGATGATGCGCAGATCGCGGCATTGGTACAGGCCACGCGCGACCAGTTCGGCCGGATCGATTTTCTGGTCAATGTGGCGTGTTCCTACCTGGATAATGGCGCGGCCTCGACGCGGGCGGAATGGCTGGAAAGCCTTGATGTGAACATCGTGGGGTCGGTCATGCTGATGCAGGCCGCGCGGGCCGATCTGGCGAAGACCAAAGGCGCGATCGTGAACTTCGGCTCGATCTCGTCGCGCGTGGCACAGACGGGGCGCTGGCTCTATCCGGTGTCGAAGGCAGCGATCCTGCAGCTCACACGCAATCAGGCGATGGACCTTGCGCCCGACGGCATCCGTGTGAACGCCGTCAGCCCCGGCTGGACCTGGTCGAACATCATGGATCAGCTGACCGGCGGCGACCGCGCCAAGACCGATGCCGTGGCCGCCCCCTTCCACCTGCTGGGCCGCGTGGGCGACCCCGAAGAGGTAGCGCAGGCGGTGCTGTTTCTCTGTTCCGACGCGGCAAGCTTCATCACCGGGACCGATCTGTGCGTGGACGGCGGCTATACCGCCATGGGCCCCGAACAGGCGGAACCCGCCATTCCGAAACTGATGGCCTGACGCCCGATGGCGCGGCCAGACCAAAAAACAGGGAGAATTGGCATGAGAACCATCACCATCATCGGCGGCGGCCAATCGGGGCTGCAACTGGGCATCGGCCTTTTGCAGGCGGGCCACAAGGTTCGCGTCGTGCAGAACCGCACGGCCGAGGACATCGCCACCGGCAAGGTCCTGTCCAGCCAGTGCATGTTCCACACCGCCGTGCAGAACGAACGCGATCTGGGCATCGATTTCTGGAGCGATATCTGTCCCCCGGTTGAGGGCATCAACTTCATGGTCCCGCACCCTGAGGTGCCGGGTGCCAAGGCGATGGATTGGGTCGGGCGACTGGATCACAACGCCTATTCGGTGGACCAACGGGTCAAGATCCCGCGCTGGATGGCCGAATTCACCCGGCTGGGCGGCGATCTGGTGATCCATGATGCGGGCATCGCCGATCTTGAGGATTACGCCGCCAGCGACGATCTGGTCATCATCGCCTCGGGCAAGGGCGAGATCGGGCGGCTCTTCGCCCGCGACGCCGCGAAATCCCCCTATGAGGCGCCGCAGCGGGCGCTGGCCCTGACCTATGTAAAGGGCATGACCCCGCGCGAAGGCCATTCCGCAGTCTGTTTCAACCTGATCCCCGGCGTGGGCGAATATTTCGTGTTCCCGGCGCTGACGACCTCGGGTCCCTGCGAGATCATGGTGATGGAAGGCATCCCCGGCGGCCCGATGGATTGCTGGGCCGATGTAAAGACCCCGGCCGACCATCTGGCGCGGTCAAAGCAGATCGTCGAGACTTACCTCCCTTGGGAAGCCGCGCGCTGCCGCGACATTGAGCTGACCGATGACAACGGTATTCTTGCGGGCCGCTTTGCGCCGACGGTGCGCCATCCGGTCGGCGTGCTGCCCTCGGGGCGGAAGGTGCTGGGACTGGGCGATGCGGTCTGCCTTAATGACCCGATCACCGGGCAGGGGTCGAACAACGCCTCCAAGGCTGCGGCGGTCTATCTGCGGCGCATCCTCGACCACGGTGACCGGCCCTTTGATGCCGATTGGATGCAGGCCACCTTCGATGCCTATTGGGATTACGCGCAATGGGTGGTGCGCTGGACCAACATGATGCTGCAACCGCCGCCGCCCTTCGTGCTGGAAATCATGGGCACCGCCTGCGCCACCCCGCGTCTGGCGCAGCGCATGGCCAATGGCTTTGACGACCCGCGCGATTTCTTCCCCTGGTTCGCCGATCCCGCCGCCGCAGGCGCCTACCTGTCCGAGCTGAAGGCGGCCTGAGATGGGCATGGCGATTGATCCGGGCGCCTTTCGCGCAGCCATGGCGCGGTTTCCGGGGGCGGTGACGATCATCACCGCCCGCCACGGCAGCGAACGGCGCGGCATCACGGCCACGGCGGTCTGTTCCGTCACCGCCGATCCGCCCAGCCTGCTGGTCTGCGTGAACCGCAAGACCGGCACCTGTGCCGCGATCCACGACAGCGGGCGCTTTGCGGTGAACCTGCTATCTGACCCGGCCGCGCCGCTCGCGCTGCGCTTTGCCGGGGCGGGCGGCACCACCGGCGAGGACAAGTTCGCCGAGGGTGACTGGCAGGAAGATGGCAGCGGCCTGCCGGTCTTGGCGGGGGCGCTGGTCTCCATCTCTTGCACGGTGGCCGAGGTGATGGAGACGGGCAGCCACACCGTCTTTATCGGGCAGATCATCGAAATCCGTCAGGGGGACGGGGCGCCCCTGGTTTATGAACAGGCGCGGTTCCACCGCCTGTCCCCATTGTAACGGGCGGGGCGCCCCGGCGCCCTCCCCCTCAGCTACGCCGGTGCGTCGCGGCCTGCCGGGCGATTTCCTCATAGATCCCAGTCAGCACATTCAGGGTGCGGGTGGCCTCGGTCAGGCGTTCGGCAAAGCCGGGCAGGTTTTCGATGGCGGCAATCAGCAGCCGCCGCCGCAGGGCACCGTAATCCTCGGTCACGCGGCGGCCCTCGTCGGTCACCTCATAGGTGACGCCCGACCGCCCTGCACCCTTGCGCTCGACCAGACCCGCCGCAAGCAGCTTGCGGAGCGAATACTGGATATTCGGCACATCATCCCGATTCATCAGCCGCGCCAGATCCTTCAGCGTCTTGGGCCGTTCATTCATGCGGATGATGTGCAGCATGGCGTTTTCCGGCCCTGTGGCGGCCAGGTCGCAGACCGAGGACAGGCATTCCGTCTGCCAGCGCCCGAATCCCTCGAAGGTCCGCATCAGGGCAAATTCCGTCTCGGTCATGTCGACCTCGACCGGACTTTGCGCCAGATGCCAGCGCCAGTCGATCCCCCGACCCGGGGGGGGCGGGCTGTCATCATTTTGAATTTGAAGCTTCTTTTCCGTCATGTTTCTCCCCCGCATCGCCGGGCAGCCTGACCCGGACGAAGGTGTTGACGCAATGTGATTTTACGATAGACTTTCAAACATAAAATAAAACCAAAACTCCAACAGGGAACCAGAATGACCCAACACCCGATGCTCTCGGGCGATCGTTTTCGCCTTGGCACTTTTTCGACGAACTGCTCGTCGGGGATGACCCCGACGAAGATTCCCGGCCGCTGGAATAACAGCTGGGACAACAATCTCAAACTGGCGCAAATGCTGGATGAGGCCGGGATCGACTTCATGCTGCCGATTGCCCGCTGGATCGGCTATGGCGGCGAAACCGATTTTCACGGCGGCGTTCTGGAAACCATGACCTGGGCCGCCGGTCTGCTGGCCGCTACCAAGAACATCGCGGTCTTCGCCACCATCCACACGGCAGCCAATCACCCGGTCGTCGTGGCCAAGCAGATTGCCACCATCGACCAGATCGGCCATGGCCGCGCCGGGCTGAACATCGTGGCAGGCTGGAACAAGCCGGAATACGAGGCCCTGGGCCTGAGCCTGCCGGACGATCACGAAACCCGCTATGCCTATGCCCAGGAATGGTTCGATCTGATCCGCAAGCTTTGGACCTCGGACGAGCATTTCGATTGGGACGGCACCTATTTCAAGGCCAAGCGCGTGAAGGGTGATCCCAAGCCGCTGCGCGGGGGCGTGCCGATCCTGAATGCCGCAGGCAGCCCGCAGGGCCGCGAATTCGCAACTGACAATGCGAATTTCCTGTTCACCCCGGCCATTGATCTGGAACGGTCGAAAACCGAAATCGCGGATCTGAAGGCGCAGGCCAAGGCCAAGGGGCGCGATGTCAACGTACTGACCTTCAGCCATGTCATCTGCCGCCCGACCGAAGCCGAGGCGCAGGAATTCGCCAAATACACCGCCGTGGATAATTGCGATGCCGAGGCGGTGGACAATCTGGTGCGCCTGCAATTCGCCCATGCCCACAGCTTCCCGCATGATCTGCTGGCGCAGATCAAGCATCTGTTCGCGCTGGGTCACGGGGGCTTCCCGCTGATTGGCACGCCGGATCAGGTGGCGGAGGGCATCCTCAAGCTGCATGCCGCGGGCTTTGCGGGGACGACGCTGTCCTTCGTCGATTATGTCGAGGAATTCCCCTACTTCCGCGACACCGTGCTGCCCAAGCTGGCGGCGGCAGGCATCCGCTGATGGCGGCGCCTGAACCCAAGGCCTTTCGTGATGCGATGCGCGCCTTTGTCGGCAATTGCAGCGTGATCACGGTGGGCGATGGCGACCGGTCCTCGGGGCTGGTCGTCACTTCGGCGATCTCGCTTTCGGCGGAACCGCCGCTTTTGCTGGCCTGTGTCAACCGGTCCTCCTCCAGCCACCCCCTGCTGGCCGAATTCGGCCGGTTTGGCTGGTCCTCGCTCGGCGCGGCCCATCAGGCCGTGGCCGAGCGCTTTTCCGGCTTTGGGGGCGTGGCGGGCGCGGCCCGGTATGAGGGCGCCGAATGGGAAACCGCCGTCACGGGCGCGCGGCTGCTGAAAGGCGCCCCGGCGGCCTTTGATTGTGAGGTCGAAGAGATGATCGACCGCGCGACCCACAGCATCCTGATCGGCAGGGTCCGTGCCATCCGCACCACGCCGGGCGCGGGGGCGCTGATCTACTGGAACGGGGCCTATCGCGCGCTGGAAGACTGAGATCCCGGCCAGATCACCAAAAGGGGGGCGCAGATCGCGCCCCCCTTTTTCATGTCGTCAGGCAAAGCTGCGGATGGTCTGGATCGCGCCATCAAGCGCCTTGCCCTCTTCATCCTGCAGCGCGGCCTCGCGCAGGCGGCGCAGCCAATCGGCGGCATCGGGCCGGGCCGACAGCACCGGCACCATGCCCAGCACCCGATCGAATTTCGACAGACCGCGCGCATGGGTATCGGAATAGCCCTTCACCAGACGGCGGCAGCGCATGACCTCTACCCCCAGATCATAGTTCACCCCCGCCCAGTGCAGCGCCTGATCCAGCCAGCGCGCCAGATGCGCCTGTTCCTGCGCGTGACGCAGGGTGCGACGACGCCAGCCTTTCATGCCGCCCAGGACATAGAGGGTCAGGTAGCTGCGAAGGCTGTCGGTCCGCAGGCGGCGGCCCTTGCTGAACCAGCGATCCAGCCGCGCCATCCAGACCGGGCTGTCCTGCACGCGCTGGCCCAGACCGGCGGGCAACATGCCGGCAATCTCCTCGGCGCGGGGATGCATGAATTCGGTCAGCTGCAGCAGGTTACCCTCTTTCACCCGCATCTCCTTGCGGATGCGATCAAAGCGGCGGGCACGGGTTTTCAGATCGGCCACGCGGATGACATCATCATAGGCCATGGCATTGGCGATGTACTTGGCCGCCTCGCGCGACAGGGCATGGCCCCGCGCGGCATCATCCGCGCGCAGCACGGTGTCCAGCCGATCCAGATATTCGGCGCCATAGGCAAGGTCCTGAAACTCCACCACCTTGCGCAGGCCGGACAGGGCCATTTCGGCCACTGGCGCGGGCAGCGCCGCCACACGTGCCTGCAGTGCAGTCCAGGCCTGAACCAGACGCGCCGGGCCACGGGCCGCAGGGGCGGCAGGCTTGGCAGGCGCCACGGGTGCATCCGGCGCATGGGGGGTGCCGGCCACCTCATAGGCGGCTGCAAAGGCACGGAGCGAACCTTCCACCCCCTTGCCCCCCGACCGGATCGCCGCCTCAAACGCCTCACGTGGGAAGGGCAGCGCGCCCGAACCCGCCAGCGCCCCGAACAGCGACGCCGAAATGACCGAGCCGTTGCGGATGGCCAGCGTATCGAAATCGGCCGCGATGAAGCGGCGCGCGGCGATTTCGGCGGCGGCCATCACCTCGTCCGAGGACGCAATCCCATCCCCCGGCACCATCTTTTCCGACACCGCCAAGGCCCGGTGGGTCGAGGCGATCAGCACCGTCCGATCCGGGGTGACAAAGCCGCGCTGGATCGACCGGCCCGCCTCCATCATCTCGGCCGCGATCATGATGTCCACATCACCCTGCGCAGGCATCAGCGAAAAGACGGGCGTGCCGCCCCCGGCAGGGGCCATTTCCACATAATAGACCGTGGCCCCGGTGCGCTGCGCCACACCCGCGACGCTGGTCGCCTGCGCGACATAGCCGTTCTGGCGGGCCAGATCCTCGATCCAGCCGGTCAGCACACCGCCGCCCTGGCCCCCGACGGCCAGAATGGCAAGCTTGATGATACCCGAGAGCCGCGGATCCGACGGATGGGCGGGAAGATGTTCATGCACGCTCATGCGGGGACCTCAAAGTTCAGGCGGCGGGCATCGCGGCGGGCCTGCAGCCAGCCGATCACACGGGCGCGGACGTTGGCGCGGCGGGCTTCCGACGGGGTGGGGTTATGCACCACATCGGCGCGGTAGAAGGACGGGCAGAGCACGGCGGCATCCGCCACCTCGCCGCAGTTGCCGCAGCCGACGCAGCTTTGGTCGATGCTGGCAACCGGATCATCGCGCAGCGGATCATCCAGCTTTTTCAGGCTGAGCGACGGACACCCCGACAGGCGGATGCAGGCATGATCGCCGGTGCAGACATCTTCATCCACGCCAAAGCGCGGCGCCTCGACCCGGCGGCCATCCTTGATCGCCTGCGCCATCAGCGGCTTTTCGCGGCGCTGACGGTTCAGCATGCACTCGGACGAGGCGACGATCACCTTGGGGCCGGGTTCATCCGTGGTCAGCGCCTCGCGCAGCACATCGCGCATCCGGCCCACGTCATAGGTGCGGTTCACCTCGCGCACCCAGTTGATGCCAATGCCCTTCAGCGCCTTGGAGATCGGGTTCTTCGTGGCCTTGCTCGGGTTATCCGCGCGCGAGGACATGATGTCTTGTCCGCCCGTGGCCGCGGAATAGTAGTTGTCCACGATCACCGCCACGCCATCAGACTTGTTGAAGGCCATATTGGTAAAGCTGGAGGACAGGCCATTGTGCCAGAACCCGCCATCACCGATCACCGCAACCGGGCGCCGTTCGCCGCCGCCGTCAAAGGCGGCATTGGCAGCCGGCCCAAGACCATAGCCCATGGTCGCCCCGCCGATTTCAAAGGGCGGCAGCGCGGCGAACAGATGGCAGCCGATATCGGCACTGATCTGCAGCTTGCCGGTTTCCTTCTGCACCAGCTTCATCGCCGCAAAGATCGGGCGCTCCGGGCAGCCGGTGCAGAACCCTGGCGGGCGGATCGGCACGGTTTTCGACAGATCGGGGATCGGGGGGCGTTCCTCATTCGGCGCCCGCACCATGGCGGGCAGCAATCCCGGCGCGGCCTCGCGCAGAAAACGTCCGATGCTGTCCAGCATGACCTGTCCGGTATATTCCCCCGCCATGGGGAAGATGTCTTTCCCCCGCAGCCGCACCGGCACCTGCGCACGATAGAGATAGGTCGAAAGCTGCTGTTCGATGAATTCGGGCTGGCCTTCCTCGATCACCAGCACCTGTTCCTTGCCCGCGCAGAATTCGAGGAACTCGGACGACACCAGCGGGTAGGTGACATTCAACACATAAAGCGGCACCGCGCTATTGCCGTAGATATCCGCCATGCCCAGCCGTTGCAGCGCGCGGATGACGCTGTTGTACATCCCCCCCTGCACGATCAGGCCCACCGGCGCCTCGGCCGGGCCGAAGATCTCGTTCAGGCGGTTGTCGCGGATGAAGCGTTCGGCGGCAGGCCAGCGGTTGTGGATCTTGTCCTGTTCATGGGCATAGGACATCGGCGGCAGCACGACGCGGGCGAAATCGGATTGCGGGTTCGACAGCGCCTCGCGCACGGTCAGGGCCGGGCGGCGGTTGTCGCGCGTCTCGAAACTGCCGGTGACATGGCAAGACCGGATCCGCACCATCAGCATGACGGGCGTGTTCGAGGCCTCGGACAGCTCAAACCCATCCTTTACCGCCTTGGTGATGCAGGGCAGGTTCGGGCGCGGGTCCAAAAGCCAGAATTGCGATTTCATCGCAAAGGCGTGGCTGCGTTCCTGCATGATGGAACTGCCTTCGCCGTAATCCTCGCCCACGATGATCAGCGCGCCACCATTCACCCCCGAGGAGGCCAGGTTCGCCAGCGCGTCCGAGGCGACGTTCACACCGACCGATCCCTTGAAGGTCACGGCGCCGCGGATCGGGTAATGGACGCTGGCGGCCAGCATGGCGGCGGCGGCGGCCTCGTTCGCATTGGCCTCGAACCGGACGCCCAGCTCGGACAACAGCTCTTCGGCGTCGGCCAGCACGTCCATCAGATGGCTGATCGGCGCCCCCTGATAGCCCCCCACATAGCCCACGCCGTTTTCCAGCAGGGCCTTGGTGATCGCCAGAATGCCTTCGCCGGTAAAAGTCTGCCCGGCACCGAGCCGCAGATGCGCGACCTCGGCCTTGAATGATCTCTCTGCCATGGTTCAGATCTCGTGTTTGCGGATGTTCGCCAGCATCTTTTGCAGCGTGCCCACAAAGGCGCGGCGTTCATCGTCAGGAATGCCCCGGAACATCCGGGAAAAGCTTTCGACCATATGGGGCCAGAGCGTATCAAAGACCGCCCGGCCGGCATCGGTCAGGAAAACGCGGGTGGCGCGGCTGTCCCCGGCATCGGTTTCCCGCCGCACCAAGCCATCGGCATCGAGCTGGTCCAGCGCGCGCGACAGCGTGGATTGTTCGGCCACGATATAGACCGCAAGTTCGCGGATCAGCGGACCATCGATCACCGAAAGCACCGCAAGCGCCCGCATCTTGGGCGTGGTCAGCCCCAGCTTCGCCATTTCATCGCGCAGCGCCGAGTTGTAGCGCCCCATGATGCGGTTCATCAGATAGGGCGCGTAATTCGCAAGCCCGATCTCGCCCAGACGCGGCAAGTCCTCTTGGTGATCGTGGTCGTCGTCGGTCATGCACCCAATCTCTTTGCGGCAAGGAAGCCCGATCCACCGCCCAGACCCGGCCCCGGATGGGTCGAGGCGCCGATGTGAAGCAGCCCCCGCACCGTCCCCGTGCCATTGGACGAATGGGCAAAGGGGCGGAACAGGAAGAACTGGTCGATGGAACATTGCCCGCCATAGGGGTCGCCCCCGACCAGATTGACATTCATCCGTTCCAGATCGGCGGGCGCATAGGCGCGGCGGGCCAGCTTGATCTGGTCAAAATCCTTGATGTGCCGGGCCAGAATCGCCTCGATCCGATCGGCAAAGGCCTCGCGCGTGGCGTCGGACCATGTGCCATCGGTGGCAATCTGGCCCGCGGCATCACCCTTCACCCGGCGCGGCGCATCGGGGATCTGCAGCCAGAGGATCGCCTTGCCTTCGGGACAGCGCGAGGGGTCAAGGCGGTGGGGCTGACCCACGCAGATGGTGGGGGTTTCCGGCAGCAGGCCGCGTTCCGCCTCATTGGCGGATTTCGACACGCTGTCGATGCCATCGGCCAGATGGATCAGCGCGACATCCGCCAACCCCTCGGCCCGCCATTCCGGCACGCGGTCCAGCGCATAGTGCAGCTGGAAATTGCCCCGGCCGTATCGGTATTCCGCTGCGGCGGCACGGTCTTCGGGCAGGTTCACACCCGCAAGCAGATCCATCAGCGCCCCCGGCGTGACCGAGGCCAGGACCGACCGACAAGCGATCTCCTCGCCGTCGGCCAGACGCACGCCCGTCACACGGCCATCCTTAACCAGAATCTGTTCGGCACAGGCCCCGGTACGGATGGCGCCGCCCTTTTCCTCGATCAACCCACGAAAGGCTGCAACCGCGCGCCCAGCCCCGCCTTTCGCAATCGGCGCCCCTGCGGCCTCCAGCGCGAAGGCGATGACCTTGCCCATCTGCCCGGAATAGGTGCTTTCCGGCGTCAGGCCGCAATGCAACCCCCAGGGCGCGTGCAGGGCCTGCACCAGCGGGCTGCGATATCCGGTTTCCAGCCAGCCCCGCGCCGGAACCAGCGCCTGCCCGAACCACGCGGCCAGCCCGCGCAGGCCGCGCCGCCGCACCTGCCCCCAAAGCAGACGCAGGGTTGGCCAACTCCACAACGCGCCGCCCAGAAGCGCAAAAAGGAAGGGCGCGTCGCGTTCCACCCCGCCCACATCGGCGGCATGGCGGTCCCCATCGCCCGGCGCCAGCGCGTTGAAGGTGGCGATATTCTGCGCCCGATCCGTAGTCAGCACCAGCGACGACCCGTCCGGCCGCAGCACGGCGGTCGGGTGCGGGGTGTGGCAGGTTTCAAACCCGTGCCGGGCAAGGTGGGGGCCAAGCGCGGCCCCCGCCGGAGAGGTGAGGAACAGAACGAAGGTCGCGGCCATCACATCATGCTGAAAGCCGGGAAGGGTGATCTCCTCAGTCCGCAGACAGCCCCCGGGGGTGGCCTCGCGCTCCAGCACCAAAACCTTGTCGCCCTTCAGCGCCAGAAGCGCCGCCGCGACAAGGCCGTTGATGCCGGACCCGATGATGATGTGATCGGGCCGCATGTCGGATCAGCCCTTCGTCACCAGCGCCAGTGCGCGGATGGGCGACCCGGTCCCCTGCTTGATCTTCAGCGGCGCGGCAATCAGGATCGCGCCCTTGGCGGGCAGCTTGTCCAGATTGGCAAGGCTAGCCAGGCCAAAGCAGTTGTTCTTGTGCAGCAGGTTATGCGCCGGGAAGGGCGGGTTCATGCCCCCGGCCTGCCCCGCGTCGGTACCGATGCACTGGCTGCCCCAGCCGACGATGCCCTTGTCCAGCAGATATTGGATCACCTCGGCGGTCGGTCCGGGGGTATGCGGCCCCGTCGCATCGGCATTGAGGAACAACGCCTCGTCATGGGCGCGCTTGTCCCAATCGCTGCGCAGCACCACCCATTCGCCCTTGCCGATGGCGCCATGTTTGGCCTCCCAGGCCTTCACATGGTCGATGGTCAGCAGGAAATCGGGGTCTTCGGCACATTCCGCGCTGAAATCCAGCACATTGACCGGGGCGACAAGGCGCTGCACATCCAGCGTGTCGGTATAGCCGTCACTGTAATCCTTGCCGGTGATCCAGTGATGCGGCGCGTCGAAATGGGTGCCGGAATGTTCGCCCAGTTCCAACCAGTTCCAAGCCCAGAAGGGGCCGTCCTGATCATATTCCGAAATGCGGTGGATCTTGATCGGCGGGGTGTCCTTGGCCAGTTCCGGCGGCAGTTTCAGAAGCGGCGTTTCCGGGCCAAGCACCCCGGAGCAATCCACCACCTCGATCCCGCCGGATGCCAGCATCCCGGCCAATGACGAAAGAACGGCTGCAGAAGTCATCAGTCTCTCCACTGTTGTTGTGCCGTAGGGTCTGCGCCCCGACGGTCATTCCACGTCGCACGGGTTGGTGCGGCGGCCCGCTGCGCCTTCTGTCGGGCGCGTCTGTCGGGTCATAGAATCATGCTAGACAGAATTAAATGCATTTGCAAATATCTTCGCAGAAAATGCGGGGGACGGTCGTGACGAATGCTTTTGACGCGGTCTTGATCGGGGCGGGGCACAATACGCTGGCAGCAGCACTGCACCTTTCGGTGAAGGGCTGGCGCGTGGGCGTCTTTGAACAGGCGGCTGAACCGGGGGGCGCGGTCAAGACCGGGGCCTATACCCTACCGGGCTTTCGCCATGACTGGGCCGCGATGAACCTGTCGCTCTTTGCAGGAAGCGGGTTTTTCAAGCAACATTCCGCGGAACTGACGCAACATGGCTGCGCCTTCGTGCCAGTGGACCGGCCGTTTGCCTCGGTCTTTCCCGATGGGCATTGGGTGGGTGTCAGCACCAATCTGGCAGAAACCAAGTCGGCAATTGCGGCGCTGTCTACGCGCGACGCCGCGACCTGGCAGCGGCTGGTCGATGGTTTTGGCGCCGAGGCGCCGCACCTCTTCGGCCTTCTGAACAGCCCGGCGCGTTTCAATGCGTTTGCATATTTCATGCTTAAACTTTTAAAATCCAAAGGGATATCGGGATCGCTCGACTTTGGCCGCTTTCTGGCCAGCGCGCCGCGCCGCTGGCTGGAAGATACCTTTGAACATCCGCATGTGCGCGCGATGCTGGCAGCCTGGGGGATGCACCTTGACTTCGCGCCTGATGTCGCGGGCGGGGCGATGTTTCCCTATCTGGAGGGGATGGCCGGCCAGGCCTTCGGCATGGCGCTGGGTCAAGGCGGGGCCGATACGGTCGTGCGCGCGCTGGTCGGGGCCATAACGGCACGGGGCGGCGTCGTGGAATGCAGCGCCCCGGTGCGGCGCATCCTGCGCGAAGGCGCGCGCGCCACGGGGATCGAACTGGCCGATGGGCGGCAGATCACGGCCCGGCGCGCGGTGATCGCGGGCGTGGCGCCCAGCGCCCTGCCCCGCCTGACCGGCGACACGACCCCCGCCTTTGATACCGCGATGCGGGGTTATGCCCATGCCCCCGGCACGATGATGATTCACCTCGCGCTGGATGCCCTGCCCGACTGGGCCGCAGGCCCAGCGCTGCGCCGCTTTGCCTATGTGCATCTGGCCCCCAGCCTCGATCAGATGGCGCGGACCTATCAACAGGCGCTAGCCGGGCTGCTGCCGGATGAGCCGATTCTGGTGGTCGGCCAGCCCACCGTCTTTGACCCAAGCCGCGCGCCCGAGGGCAAGCATACGCTCTGGGTGCAGGTTCGCATGGCCCCAGGCACCATCCGGGGCGATGCGGCGGGCCAGATCGCCGCGACCGACTGGGCCAGCGCGGCCGAGCCCTTTGCGAATCGCGCGCTCGACCTGCTGGAACGCTACGCCCCCGGCCTGCGGGGCCATATCCTCGCCCAGCGCATCGTCACGCCGGAGGAGCTGGAGGCCGACAACCCGAACCTCGTCGGCGGGGATCAGGTCTGCGGCAGCCACCACCTCACGCAGCATTTCATCTTCCGCCCGACGCGCGGCCATGCCGATGGCAGCACGCCGGTGCAAAACCTCTTCCTCACCGGGGCCGCGGTCTGGCCCGGTGCGGGCACCGGGGCAGGCCCCGGCTTCCTTCTGGCGCAAAAGCTCGCCGGAAAATGACCGACAAAGACAAGACAAACAAACCACAACAGGGACTTACCATGAACCTCAATCGACGGAGCCTGCTGCAGCTTTCGGCCGCCACGGCCGCCCTTGGCCTGACAGGCCTGCCCCTGCGCGCCCAAGGCATTGAAGAGCTGGTCATCGCCTATAACGTCAACCTGCCCTCCTGGGACCCGACGGTCGGGCCTTCGGCGGTGAACCCCACCATTCAGGGCATCTACCAGTCGGTCTTTGACCAGTTCATCCTGCAACAACCCGATCTGAAACCCGCGCCCGGCCTGCTGACCGAATGGGGCTGGAACGAGGATCGCACCAAGGTGATCATGAAGGTGCGCGAAGGCGTGACCTGGCATGACGGCAGCCCCTTCACCGCTGAAGATGTCGCCTGGAGCCTTGCGCGCGCCGCCGACCCTGCCACCGGCAACCCGATCAACTTCGTCTGGTCCACGCTGGCCAACTTTGCGGTCGAGGGCAACACCGTCACCGCCGATGTGAAGCAATTCGACCCGACCATCTTCAAATGGATGTACTTCCTGACGGGCTATGTGCTGCCCAAGGCCTATTTCGAAAAGGTCGGCCCCGAAGGGTTCGAGGCCGCGCCCATCGGCACCGGCCCCTATATGGTCGAGAAGTTCGAGCGCAACGCCTTTGTCCGCCTGAAGGCCAACCCGAATTACTGGGGCGGCAAGCCCGAATTTGAAACCGTCACCCTGAAATTCGTGACCGATGCCGCCGCCCGCGTGGCCGAGGTGGAATCGGGGTCGTCCCATGTCACGCTGGAAGTCCCCTATGAGGAATATGACCGCCTGAAGGCCACGCTTTCCGGCACCGCGACGCCGGTGTCGGATATCGGGATGATCTTCCTCAATGACATCGACGTGATGCTTGACCCGAATGTCCGCAAGGCCGCGGCCCTTGCCATCGACAAACAGGCGATCATCGACCGGCTGCTCTCGGGTTATGGGGTGGCGATCGACACGCTGGAAACCCCGGATTACGAAGCCTATGACCCGTCGATCAAGGTGGGCTATGACCCGGAACAGGCCAAGGCATTGCTGGCCGCTTCGGGCTTTGGCCCCGACAATCCGGTGAAGTTCAAGATCCAGACCACCAAGGGCTTCAAACCCAAGGACTATGAGATGGTGCAGGCCATCGTCGGTCTTTGGCGCAAGGTGGGGATCGAGGCCGAGATCGAGGTCTATGAGATCGCCAAGCATTACGAATTGCGCGCCGCCGATCAGCTGGCCCCGGCCGCCTTCTACAACTGGGGCAATTCGGTCGCCGATCCTACCACCTCGACCGGGTTCGCGATGTTCGGGCCTTCGCCCCATTCGGTCTGGGACAGTGCCGATCTGGTGGAAAAGATCGCCCCGCTCTGGGGTGAGGCTGATGAGGCCAAGCGCATCCAGGGCTGGAAGGACGTGAGCCGCTATATCGCCGAAAACGCCTATGTCATCCCGCTGCTGCAATATGTGCAGCCGGTGCTGGCCGCGCCGGGCGTGGTGGTGACGCCGCATCGGTCGGGTGCGCTGCTGCCGCATCTGATGAAACGCGCCTGATGAAGGGAGCCGCCGGACCTGGTCCGGCGGCACATCCATCATGATCGTGCTGCGCGCGCTGCTGTCCCGTCTCGTGATGACGGCGATCACCCTTTTTGGCGTGGCCGTCATCGTCTTTGTCACCATCCGGGTTGTGCCCGGCAACCCCATCGCCATGATGCTGCCCCCCGGCGCCACGCCCGAGGATGTGGCGAACCTCACCGCCCTTTACGGTCTGGACAAGACCATCGCCGAACAGTTCCTGATCTGGGGTCAGGGGGTGCTGGCGGGCGATTTCGGCACCTCGATCACCACGCGCCAGCCGGTACTGGATCTGGTGCTGGGGCGCCTGCCTGCGACGCTGGAGCTTTCGATCATGGCGCTGGTCATGGCGATGCTGATCGGCGGGGTCGCGGCGCTGACCGGCACGCGGCTGCGCGGCACGCGCACCGAAGGCGGCATCGATATCGCCAATGGCATGGCGCTTTCGGTGCCGGATTTCCTCTGGGGGCTGATCCTGATCCTGCTGTTCGGGGTACTGGCGCCGATCTTCCATATCTCGGGTCGGATCACGCCCTCGCTCGACCTGCCCTTCGTGACGAACTTCTATCTGTTCGAAAGCCTGCTGCGGCTACGCTTCGACCTCTGGGCCGATATCGTCAGCCACATGTTCCTGCCCGCACTGGCGCTGGCCATTCCGCTGTCGGCGATCATCGGGCAGCTGCTGAAGCAGAGCCTGAAGGAAACCATGCATCTGGATTACATCACGCTGGCGCGCACCAAGGGCTATGGCGAAAACCACATCATCCTGCGCGAGGCGCTGCGGAACGCCATCCTGCCCACGCTGACGCTGGTCGGCGTTCAGTTCACTTTTCTGATCGGCGGGACGGTGATCATCGAGCGGCTGTTTTCCTATGAAGGTCTGGGGAACATGGCGATTGATGCCGTGATCAACCGTGACCTGCCGCTGATCCAGGGGATCGTGATCCTGTTTGCAGTGATCTTTACCGGGGTGAACCTGATCGTCGATCTGACCTATGCCCTGCTGAACCCGAGGCTGCGCCATGCTTGACGGACGTTCCCAGATCAAACGCCGCGCGGGGTTGCGGCTGTGGCTTTCGGCGGGCTGGCTGGTGCTTCTGGTGCTGGTCGCGCTGCTCGCACCGATGATCGCGCCCAAGAACCCGCTGGAGCAAGACCTCTTTGCCGGTCGCCTGCCGCCCTTCTGGGTCAGTGGGGCGGACCCCTCCTTCCTGCTGGGCACCGACAGCCTGGGCCGTGATGTTCTCAGCCGCATCCTGCATGGCGCGCGGCTTGCGCTGACCGTGGCGCTGGTGTCGGGGCTGGCCACCTGCCTTGTCGGGGCCACGCTGGGCCTGATGGCGGGTTATCTGCGCGGCTGGGTGGATGTCGTGATTTCGCGCCTGATCGACATCTGGATGGCCTTTCCGCCGGTGCTGTTCTCGATCCTGCTGATCGCGGTGATCGGGCCGGGGCTGGGGTCGATCATCCTGGCCATCGTCATCATCGACTGGACCCGCTTTGCCCGCGTCGTCCGGGCCGAGGCGATGGCACAGGGCGCGATGGATTACGTCGCCTCGGCGCGCATTGCCGGGCGCGGGCGGCTGGGCATCATGCTGCGGGAAATCCTGCCCAATGTGCTGCCCACCATCGTCGTGCTGCTGACGCTGGAGATGGGCATCGCGGTGATCGTCGAGGCGATCCTGTCCTTCGTGAACCTCTCGATCTCGACCGATGATCCCACCTGGGGCGGCATGATCGCCGAAGGTCGCGCTTCGATCCATCAGGCGTGGTGGGTTCTGGTCTTCCCGCTGATCACCCTGTTTTTCACCGTCCTCTCCTTCAGCCAACTGGGCGAAGGGCTGAAGGACCGCTTCGATCCGGTGCTGCGATGAGCTTTCTGGAAATCCGAAACCTGACCGCCACCCTGTCAAACGGGATGCCGATCCTGCGCGATGTCTCGCTCTCGGTCGCGGCGGCCGAGGTGCGGGGGCTGGTGGGCGAAAGCGGCGCGGGCAAGTCGATGATCGGCAAGGCCATTCTGGGCATCCTGCCCCGGTCGGTGCGGATCACGCGGGGGGAAATCCGGCTGGATGGCACCGACCTTCTGGCCCTGCCCCCGGCAGAACGCCGCCGCCGCATCGGCCAGAGCTGCGCCCTGATCCCGCAAGACCCGCTGACCGCGCTCAACCCCTCGCGTCGGGTCGGGCCGCAGATCACGGACCGGCTGGTCGATATTTTGGGCTGGACCCGCAGCAATGCCGAAGCCCGCGCCCGCGACCTGCTGGCCGAGGTGCAGATCCCCGAGCCGGAGCGGGTGATGCGGTCCTACCCGCATGAGCTTTCGGGGGGGATGCGGCAGCGTATCCTGATCGCCTCGGCCTTTGCGGCCGAGCCGAAGCTGATCGTGGCCGACGAACCCACCACGGCGCTGGACGTGACGGTGCAGAAGCAGATCCTCAAGCTGATCGCGGGGATGCAGGCCCGCCACGGCACGGCGCTGCTGTTTGTCACCCATGACCTTGGGGTGGTGTCCAAGGTCTGTCAGCGGCTTTCGGTGCTTTATGCCGGGATGGTGGTGGAAGATACCGATGTGCGCGGCTTTTTCAGTGCCCCGGACCACCCCTATTCCCGCGCCCTGCTGGCCGCGACCCCGGTCTATACCGACCCCGAGGCCAGCCTGACCCCCGTGCCCGAGGCGGTGATCACCGCCGTGCGCGCCGAAGTTGCCGCCGCAGACAGGAGAGCCGGACGTGGCTGACCTTTACACCATCGAAAACCTGCGCCTGTCGCTGGCCGATATGACCCGCCGCCCCCTGCTGGGCACCGCCCCGCAGCTGGAAATCCTGAAGGGGCTAAACTTCAGCATCCCCAAGGGGTCTGTCATGGGCATTGTCGGCGGGTCCGGGTCGGGCAAATCCACGCTGGGCCGGGCCATGGTGCGGCTGCTGGAACCGTCATCGGGCCAGATCCGCTTTGACGGGCAGGACATCGCCCATCTGTCTGACCGCGAACTGCGGCCACTGCGGCGGCGGTTCCAGATGATCTTCCAGGACCCGCTGAGCAGCCTGAACCCCCGTCACACCGTTGGCACCCTGATCGCCGAGCCCCTGCGCCTGCACGGGTTTGATGATGTGCAGGGCCGCGTTGGCCGGGCGCTGGATCATGTGGGCCTGCCGCGCAGCTTTCTGACACGCTACCCCCATGAACTTTCGGGGGGGCAGCGGCAGCGCGTCGGCATCGCTCGCGCCATCGCGATCGAGCCGGATTTCATTCTGGCCGATGAAATCGTCTCGGGTCTGGATGTCTCCAGCCAGGCGCAGGTTCTACGCCTGCTGGAGGATCTGGTCCGCGAACTGGGCCTGACGCTGGCCTTCATCAGCCATGATCTGAGCGTGATCCGCAGGCTCTGTTCGCGGGTTCTGGTACTCTATCGCGGTGAAATCGTGGAAAACCGCGAGACCGCGGCGCTTTTTGCTGCGCCAGAGGCACCCTATACCCGGGAACTTCTGTCGGCGATCCCCCTGCCCGATCCGGATCAGCCCTGGGGCTGATCCATCCCGTCGGCAGGCAGAAAGCTTTCCAGCTTGGCCTTCACTTCGGCGGGCCAGGGCATCGAGGTATGGGTGTCCAGATGGCTCGCCGCCAGAACCTGTTCGCCAGACCAGCGCTGTTCTTCCCCGCAATGCACCGTATGGCGCAGGCGCAGAGACGATTTCCCCACCTTCAGCACGGTCAGGCGGAAGGTCAGCTTGTCGCCAAAGAACGACGGTTTGGAAAAATCACAGCTCAGATGCACGGTCGGCGTGCCCCAGCGTTCGTTCCAGATGATCTCGTGCCAGGGGTAGCCGATCACGGTCCAGAATTCCTCGACCACACCGTTCAGGATGTTCAGATAGGACGGGTAATAGGCCGTCCCCGAAATGTCGCAATCGCCAAAGTTCAGCATGCGATCGGTGGTGAAGCTGACATCGGTCACGGCGCTCTCCTCAACTGGGGTGGTGCCGATGTTCGACGCGATCCGGCCGGGCCTGTCAAGCGGCGTGGCGGGAAATGAAAAAGCCGCCCATAGGGGCGGCGCTTTCGGTTCGGGCGAAGTGGTGCCGGTGAAGGGACTCGAACCCCCGACCCCATCATTACGAATGACGTGCTCTACCAGCTGAGCTACACCGGCACTTCGCGCTTGCGGGGGCTGATACCACCCCCGCGCAGGATTGTGTAGCCCTAATTTGCGCCGCGGGCAATGGCGGCGAGGTCGATCACCTCATCCTCCTTGTCCGCTGCAGGTGCGGATGCAGGGGGTGCCGGCGGGTTCACGATCAGGGGCAGCATTTCGGCCCCCGTCGGGCTGGGCGTCGCGGTTTCGGGCGGCTCGCGCCAGCTCAGTGTATCGAAGCCGCCGCAATTGTCGCAGATCGGCGTCCATTGCGCGTGGATGGCCTGACACTTGTCACAGCACCACTGCGGCCCGCGCGGTGCGGTCAGGGCGCGCGCCAGCCAGCCGCGGACCTCGGCCTCATCCCCGCCTTCGCCGCGGGCGATTGCCGCGCGCAGGGCCAGCGCCCGGCCCGTGGGCTTGGTTTCAGGCAGATCCCCCAGCACGCGACGGGCGGCGGGGAAATCTTCGGCGGCGATGTTCAGTTCGGCCAGAAGCATCCGGGTTTCCGGGTGGTCGGCGTGAAGCTCGGTCAGTTGGCGGAAGCGTTTCAGCCGGGCGACGGGGGTTTCCTCGGGTTCGATCTCCGCGAAAGCCGCGGCAAGATCAGGATGGGGCTGCGCCTCCCAGGCCTTGCGGATCACCCGCGTCGCGCCCTTGGTATCACCCGAGGTCGCAAGCCCGCGTGCCGCCATGGCCGCCGCCGGGATCAGGTCTGGCGATTGCTTGTTCGCGGCAATCGCGGCCTCACGCGCCTCGATCGAGGCACCCTCCTCCATCACCTTGCGCGCCTCTTGCAGCGCCAGAACGGCATCGCGGCGGCGGAACAGATCCTTGCCCAGCCCGCCGGTCTTGCGCTTGGCCTCAAGGGTCGCCCGCGCGCCTTTCCAATCCTGCGTTTCAGCCTGCAATTTGAGCAAGATGTCCTGCGTCTCCAGGTGCCGGGGTTTCAGGGCAAAGGCCTTTTCCGCAAGCTTCAGCGCGGTGTCATGGTCCCCCTCGGCCAGCTTTTGGCCCAAAAGCCCACGGATGCCGACAAAGCGCGTGCGGTCATGTGCCAGCAGCGCCTTGTAGGCCTGTTCGGCGCGCTTGTTATCGCCCGCGGCCTCGGCCGCCTGTGCGACCATGATGGTGGTCAGCTCTGGGTTCGACAGCAGTTTTTCGGCCTTCAGCGCCCGCGACAGCGCCACGCGGTTTTCCCCGGCGGCCAGTGCGATCATGCCATCGGCAAGCGCGGCAAAGCCCTTGCGTTCCCGATTACGGTCAAAATAACGCGAAATCGCGGTTTCATCGCCGGTGACAAAGCGCAGGATCGCCGTCAGGAACCCCACCAGCCGCGCAAGCAGCCAGAGCGCCAGCAACCCCACCGCCAGCGCCACGATGGCCTGCAGCGGGCCCAGCGTTACCTCATAGCCCGCAGCAGCGATGCGGATGCCGTCACCATTATGAAGCAGCAGCGTCGCGCCCCAGGTCAGACCGGCAATCGCGGCGATAAAGAGCAGAACCTTGATCAGGGACCAGATCATGCGACGCTCCTTACTCTGCGGGGATCAGGGCGGCCAGCGCAGCCTGCGCGGCCAGATGGGCCTCGGCCTGTGCGGCCCAGTCGGAAAGGGCATCCTGGCCCGGGGCGGGCAGCGCGGTCAGCTCGGCGCGCGCCGCGGCGACATCGCCCTTGGCCAACAGCGCCTCGGCCCGCGAAAGCACGGCGTCGGGGTCATCCCCCTCGCGCACTTCAAGCGACCGGACGCCCGTCTGCGCCTTGAGGAAGGTGGTCAGGCGGTCCGTCACCGTCCCCTCCATTTGTGCCTGACGCGCAGCCAAGAGCGCGGCGCGCGCGGCATCAGGGAAGGCTGTCTGCAGGTCTTGCAGGCTGGGCGGCACCTGAGTCAGCGCCTCAGGCAGGGCAATGCCCTGATCGGCGGCGGCAGCCAAAGCGATATCGACATCGCGGCCCAGTTCAAGCGCGCCTTTCAGCTGCAACAGGGCCGCACGCTGTTCGGCGGCCTTCCGCAGGCCTTCAGCCTCGGCCTTCAGGCCATTGGCCTCGGCCTCCGCCTCTTTCAGTTTCAACTGCACCTGCGCGTCGATCTCGGCCGCGATGGCGGCGGAATCGCCGGGGTTCATCGTGGCAAGCCGCTGCTCCAGCGCGGCAATCTGCGCCTGTAGCCCGGCCACCAGATCCGCATCCGATGGCGGCCGCGTTTCCAGCGCCGCAATGCGCTGATCAAAGGCCGCAAGATCAACCACGGGCGCAGGGCGGGATTGCTCCTGTTGCAGCGCCTCCGACAAGCGCGAGACTTCGGCCTGAAGCACGGCGAGATCGGCAGTCTGCGGCGAGAGGAAAGGCCATCCCTGCTGCATGCCATAAACGGCGAGCCCGAAACCCAGACCAGCCGCGACCACCCCGCCCGCAATCACACCAAAGGCACCGGACCGCGCCCGACCGGCCGGCGCGGCCGAGGTATCAACCGATGAGACATCGGGCTCTGGCACGGGATCGGCCGTGCGGAGTTCTGCGTCTGCCATCTGGTTCCCCCTTCTTCCGGCCCGCGACGGGTGACCCGGCTCTCATTCCTCGTCTGACCCAAGGTAATCCTTCGGTCCCTCTGGCTCAACCTCGGCCTCGGCGGCGATCAGTCGCGCCAGCGCGGCCAGCATCGCATCGGCCTGCGGCGCGGCGGCAATGTCAAGCCGTGCGCGTTCAAAACGCCGCAAGGGCGCGGCGGTTGCCTCGGAAATGGCGGCAAAGCGCAAAGGCGCGATGGCCCCGATGCGATCCAGTTCGTCCGCAAGGATTTGCGCGGTACGCGGCGAAAAAACAGGCAGGAACACCGGTTCCGCTCCCCGCAGCGCGGCGATTGCCGGATCGGCCAAAGGCTGCGGCTTCTGGCAGTAGATCACCTGCGAAAACGTCTCTAATCCTGCGGAATTGAGCCTTTGGGCAATCTCGCCCCGCGTTTCGGCCCCGTGTAGATGCAACAAGGGCGGCGGCGGCGCATCCGACAGGATCAGCCGCACCAGCGCCTCGGCATCGCCATCGGCGGACTGCGCCTCAAGCCCAAGCGCCTGCGCCTCGGCAGCGGTGCGGGCACCCACGCAATAGGCCCGCGCAGGCAAGGCCCCCCCGTTGCGCTGCAACGCCTGCACAGCAGTGACCGAGGTAAGGATAAGCGCTGAAACCGGACGATCAGGAAGATCAAAGGGCAGAAACTCCGGCGCCATCAGGGGCGACACGATCTGCCGCAGATCTGGCGCCCGGGCCGCCAAATCCCGCGCAAACCGCGCGCCCTGTTCAGCGGGGCGCGTAAGGATCACCACAAAGGGGCGGGATTGCCTGACCATGCCTGTGGTGTTACCTGCGGAGGGACCGTGTTTCAACCGGAACCACCGATGCCGGACAGCCTCACCTTCCTTGGAATCGAAAGCAGCTGCGATGATACGGCAGCCGCCGTCGTACGCCTGACCAGCGGGCGGGGCGAGATCCTGTCCTCGGTCGTCGAGGGGCAGACGGCGCTGCATGCGGCCTTTGGGGGCGTGGTGCCAGAGATTGCCGCCCGCGCCCATGCAGAGCGGGTTGATCTTTGTGTGGAGCGGGCCTTGGCCGAAGCGGGGCTGCCGCTGGCCGCGCTGGATGGTATTGCCGTGACAGCGGGGCCGGGGCTGATTGGCGGGGTTCTGTCGGGGGTTATGTGCGCCAAGGGCCTTGCCGCGGCAACGGGCCTGCCGCTGGTGGGGGTGAACCATCTTGCAGGCCACGCGCTGACCCCGCGCCTGACGGATGGCATCGATTACCCCTATCTCATGCTGCTGGTATCGGGCGGGCATTGTCAGTTCCTGCGCGTCGATGGCCCCGATGATTTCACGCGACTTGGCGGGTCGATCGACGACGCACCGGGCGAAGCCTTTGACAAGGTGGCAAAAATTCTGGCGCTGCCACAGCCCGGCGGCCCCTCGGTCCAGGCCGAGGCGGAACGCGGTGATGCCAAGCGCATTCCGCTGCCGCGCCCCCTGCTGGACCGACCCGGCTATGACCTGAGCTTTTCGGGCCTGAAGACCGCCGTCCTGCGCGCCCGCGACGGGCTGATGGCGGGGCTGGGCGGTCTGCGCCAGCAGGATCGCGCGGATCTTTGCGCCGCCTTCCAGCGCGCAGTGGCTGATGTGCTGGTGGAAAAGTCGCGCCGGGCGCTGACAGACCATCCCGTCCGTACCTTTGCCGTGGCGGGGGGCGTTGCCGCCAATAGCGAAATCCGCGCCCGGCTTCAGGCGCTTTGCGCTGGATTAGACACTGTTTTTCTGGCGCCGCCGCTGCGGCTGTGCACCGACAACGCAGCGATGATCGCCTGGGCGGGGATCGAGCAGTTCCAGCTGCGCGGTGCCGATGACATGACGCTGGTCGCCCGGCCACGCTGGCCACTGGACAAGCGCAGCCCCGCCCTGATCGGGTCGGGCAAGAAGGGAGCCAAGGCATGAAGATTGCCGTTCTCGGCGCGGGCGCATTCGGTGCGGCCCTTGCCATCTCTCTGGCCGCGAAGGGGCCGGTTACCCTTTGGGGACGCGGGCAACAGGGTCGCACCGTCCGCCGCCTGCCGGGCATCATGCTTCCGGACAACGTCTCTATCACAGCGGAAATCGCAGAGACCGACGAGGCCGATGCGCTGCTGCTGTCGCTGCCGATGCAGGCGCTCGCGGGGTTTGCCGCCGAACAGGCCAGCCGCTTGCGCGACCGCCCGCTGGTGGCCTGCTGCAAGGGGGTGGATCTGCTGTCTGGTCTCGGCCCGGTCGAGATTCTGCAAAAGCTGGGCGGGCCTGCCCCTGCGGTGCTGACCGGCCCCAGCTTTGCCGCCGATATCGCGCGCGGCCTGCCCACGGCGCTGACGCTGGCCTGCGCGGATGACACGCTGGGCGAGTCGCTTCAGGCAACGCTGTCGACGCCTGTGCTGCGGCTTTACCGGACGACCGATTACATCGGCGCTGAAATCGGCGGGGCGCTGAAAAACGTCATGGCCATTGCCGCTGGCGTGGTCATCGGCGCCGGTCTGGGTGATTCCGCTCGCGCCGCGCTGATGACGCGCGGCTATGCCGAAATGCAACGCTTTGCGCTGGCGCGCGGGGCGCGGGCCGAAACGCTGGGCGGGCTGTCGGGGTTGGGCGACCTCGTGCTGACCTGCACCTCGGATCTGTCACGCAACTTCCGCTTCGGGCATGCGCTGGGGGCCGGGCAGGCCTTTGACAGCGACACCACCGTCGAGGGCGCGGCCACCGCCAAGGCCGTGGCGCAGATCGCCCGGGCCGAGGCACTGGACATGCCGATTTCCACCATGGTGGCCGCGCTGGTTGACGGCAAAGTCACGCTGGCCGACGCTATGCAGAGCCTTTTGACCCGCCCCCTGAAACAGGAGTGATCCATGCGCGTGGCGCTTGTGTGCAAAGACAAACCCGGTGCGCTCCAGATCCGTCTGGATAACCGCCCCGCCCATCTGGACCATATCCGCGCCTCGGGCGTGGTGGAAATGGCCGGTCCGTTCCTGAGCGAGACGGGCGACATGTGCGGATCACTGGTGATCCTTGAGGTCGAAACGCTGGCGCAAGCGCAGGATTGGGCCGCGAATGACCCCTATGCCAAGGCGGGGCTCTTTGAAAGCGTGCAGATCACCGAATGGAAAAAGGTTATCGGCTGATGGCCTATTGGCTGTTCAAATCCGAACCCGATGCCTGGTCATGGGACCAGCAGGTCGCCAAGGGGGACGCGGGCGAGGAATGGGCAGGCGTCCGCAACTATCAGGCGCGCAACAACATGCGCGCCATGAAGATCGGCGATCTGGGGTTCTTTTACCATTCCAACATCGGGAAAGAGATCGTCGGCATTGTCGAGGTCTGCGCCGAGAGTGCGCCCGACAGCACGACTGACGATCCGCGCTGGGATTGCGTGCATATCCGCGCTCTGCGGCCCCTACAGCGGCCCGTGACGCTGGAGACCTGCAAGATGCAGCCGGGGCTTGAGAATATGGCGCTGGTGAAATCCATGCGGCTGTCGGTGCAGCCGGTGACGCCCGAGGAATGGCGCATCGTCTGTGCGCTTGGCGGCGTCGATCCGTAAACGAAATGGAGGGCCCCGACCCCAACGGGACCCTCCATCCACCCCACGCGCTCCCCTAGCACCACGCGTGTTCTGATAAGGTCCCGGGCGTCCTGCCCTTGTGATCTGGATACCACGTCCCGCCGTAGGGACCAAAGGCCAAGTATCCGGCATTTGATCCGAATGCCGCGGAACGGAAGCGCCCGCCAGCGCGGGCGCCCGCAGGATCAGCCGTAGACAGCCTCGCGCCCGAAGTGGCGGGTCAGCATGTAATAGACCACCGCACGGTATTTGTTGCGCTCGGACCGGCCGTAGATGTCGACCACGGCGTTGATCGCCTCCATCAACGCAGGGCCATCGGTCAACCCCAGCTTCTTGATAAGGAAGTTGCGGCGCACGGTTTCCAGTTCGGCCTCATCCGAGGCGGCAATGGTTTCGCTGTCGGCATTGTAGATCGCCGGACCGCAGCCAATGGTGACCTTGGTCAAAAGATCCATGTCCGGCTCGACCTTGCATTTATTGCGCAGATCCCCGGCGTATTTGGCAATCAGCTCGTCCCGCTTGCTCATCCGAAAACTCCCCTCGTTGTGCCCGGCGGGCTTCCGACCCGCCTTGGCGCGAAAGACTAGCCAAGGCGACATCGGCCACAAAGGGAATTATCGACGCAGGTTCCCGTTGAACGCAATCAAGGGGCTGGGCGGTTCAGCTTGACGATCCACTGATTGGCCAGAAGCGTCAGCTCGGCCTGATCGCCCAATGCGGACACCATGCTTTCCACCGCACGTTTGACCGGGGCACCCTGTGCATCCGACATCCAGTTGAAATCGTCGCCCGCAAGGATACCGTCATGTTTGACCTTTTGGAGGCAAAGCGCGATATCCCGCCCGACGAAGGGCTCATTGTGATTGCCGTCGATATAGACCCAGTCAAGCGAGGCATCTTCAAAACCGGCAAGCGCCACCTCTGACAGGGCGCGATGCACTTTCACCCGCGGATCCTGTGCGAATTTGGCGCAGACATCCTGATATTTCACGTCCATCAGGGTTTCGTTCTTCTTGCGCCCGAAGCCGGTATTGGCGAATTCCGGCTGATAGAGCCACGGGTCGATCAGATGCAGTTCGACAGGATCGCAGATCTCAAGAATACGCTCGCTGAAATGCCCTTCCCATACACCGATCTCGGCCGCGCGCGCCTTTTTGGGCATGGCTTCCAACAGACGGCGGCGCACCTTTTCACGCTTTGACTCTTCCACCTTTGCTCCCTCCGGAAATCACGCTCTTTGACGCGTTGCCAGTGAGATTAGCTCTGGAATACGCTCTCGGCAAATCAAAGGCCCCGGTTGATCCAACCGGGGCCCGGAATGATGCAGCGCTGCCGCAGCAATCAATAGCGGTAGTGATCGGCCTTGAACGGGCCATCCACCTTGACGCCGATATAATCGGCCTGTTCGGGGCGCAGTTCCGTCAGTTTCACGCCGATCTTTTTCAGGTGCAGACGGGCGACTTTTTCATCCAGCGCCTTGGGCAGGATATAAACGCCCGGCGCATAGTCGGCGCCCTTGGTCCAAAGTTCGATCTGCGCCAGAACCTGGTTGGTGAAGCTGGCCGACATCACGAAGGACGGATGCCCGGTCGCATTGCCAAGGTTCAGCAGACGCCCTTCCGACAGCAGGATGATCTTGTTGCCCGAGGGCATCTCGATCATGTCCACCTGGTCCTTGATATTGGTCCATTTGTGGTTACGCAGGGCGGCGACCTGAATTTCATTGTCGAAATGGCCGATATTGCCGACGATGGCCATGTTCTTCATCTCGCGCATATGCTCGATGCGGATCACGTCCTTGTTGCCGGTGGTGGTGATGAAGATGTCAGCGTCATGCACCACGTCTTCCAGCACCACGACCTCAAACCCGTCCATCGCGGCTTGCAGCGCGCAGATCGGATCAACCTCGGTCACTTTCACACGGGCGCCCGCGCCACGCAGCGAAGCCGCAGACCCCTTACCCACGTCGCCATAGCCGCAAACCACGGCAACCTTGCCGGCCATCATGGTATCGGTCGCGCGGCGGATGCCATCGACGAGCGACTCCTTGCAGCCGTATTTGTTGTCGAACTTCGACTTGGTGACCGAATCATTCACGTTGATCGCCGGGAAGGGCAGCAGGCCCTTCTTGTGCAGATCATACAGACGATGCACGCCGGTGGTGGTTTCTTCCGAAACGCCCTTGATCGCGTCGCGCTGCTTGGTGAACCAGCCGGGGCTGGCAGCCAGACGCTTCTTGATCTGGTTGAAGAGGCAGACTTCTTCCTCGCTGGTCGGAACGGCGATCAGGTCGGTTTCGCCCGCTTCCACCCGTGCGCCCATGAGGATGTAGAGCGTCGCATCTCCGCCATCGTCGAGGATCATGTTACAGGTGCCGCCCTCGCCGCCGAACTGGAAGATGCGGTCGGTGTATTCCCAATACTCTTCAAGGGTTTCCCCCTTGATCGCGAAGACCGGCGTGCCGCTGGCAGCGATGGCCGCGGCGGCGTGGTCCTGGGTCGAGAAGATATTGCACGATGCCCAGCGCACATCCGCGCCCAGCGCCTTGAGCGTTTCGATCAGCACAGCGGTCTGGATCGTCATATGCAGCGATCCGGCGATGCGGGCGCCCTTCAGCGGCTGGCTCGGCCCGAATTCCTCGCGGCAGGCCATCAGGCCCGGCATTTCGGTTTCGGCGATGTCGAGTTCCTTGCGGCCGAAATCAGCCAGAGCAATATCCTTGACGATGTAATCCTTCGGCATTCGCCGCACTCCTTGCCATGTCTTTGCGGGCTGAGATAGCACTCTGTCGAGGTGCGGACAACTTGCAGGGAAATCAGGTCGAATTATGGCGGGCACAGCACGAGGCAAACAGACGCGGGCCTGGCAGCGCATGCTTTCGGGCCGCAGGCTGGACCTGCTGGACCCCACGCCCATGGATATCGAGATCGAGGACATCGCCCATGGTCTGGCCTTTGTCGCACGCTGGAACGGCCAGACGCGGGGCGATTTCGCCTATTCGGTCGCGGAACATTCCTTGCTGGTGGAGCGCATCTTCGACCGGCAGAACCCCGGCATTGCACCGCGCTGGAAACTGGCTGCGCTGCTGCACGACGCCCCGGAATATGTGATCGGCGACATGATCAGCCCGGTCAAAGCCGCCGTCGGTCCGGGGTATGGGGAATTGGACGCAAGATTGACCGCCGCAATTCACCGCCGCTTTGGTCTGCCTGCGGTTTTACCGGCGCCGATCAAGAAGGCGATCAAGGCCGCCGATCTGGTTTCCGCCTGGATGGAGGCCGTGCAAATCGCAGGGTTCAGCGCCGAAGAAGCCGACGGATTTTTTGGCCATCCCGCCGCCATTTGGCGGAGTGACCTGGAAATTGTGCTGCGAGCACCGGTTCTGGTGCGCAACGATTTTACCGCGCGCTACCAGAGCCTTGTTACAGAGATCGACGGTCAGACCGCGAGATCATCCACCGAACGCCCGGACTGAAGCGCGGCCTCAAACCAGCGCGGCTTGCGCCCGCGGCCCGACCATGTTTCCGACGGATTTTCCGGATTGGCATATTTCGCCGAGGCCGGTGCCCGCTTGCGCGTAACCGGGGTACCCAGCAATTCCGCCAGGGTGAAACCCATGGCGCGCGCGCGATCTTCCAGCTCGGACAGGGCCTCTTTCTTTTTGCGATCTTCGTAAGAGGCAATGGCCTTGTTGACCTGCGTTTGCAGGTCTTTCAGCTCGCGCAGCGAAAGTGCGTTCAGATCCATACTGTCGATGTCCTTTCAGGAGTCCGCGTTTCTGTTTTTGTCAAACAGGAATTAACAGCTGATTACAGCGTATCACATAGATACGCTTTTAAAGCTGTTTTTTTTAGCGGCAACTTATTTTGGACTACGCTTGGCAAGAATGCGCTGCAACGTCCGACGGTGCATGTTCAGCCGCCGCGCCGTTTCCGAGACGTTGCGGTCGCACATCTCATAAACCCGCTGGATATGCTCCCAGCGCACGCGATCGGCCGACATCGGATTTTCCGGCGGATCGGGCAGCATTTCACCGCGTGACAAAAGGGCATTTGTCACTTCATTCGCATCGGCGGGTTTCGAAAGATAATCCGTGGCGCCAATTTTTACCGCGGCCACGGCAGTGGCAATTGCGCCATATCCGGTCAGAACCACAATGCGGCAATCGGGGCGGCGTTCGCGCAGCGCCTCGACCACATCGAGCCCGTTGCCATCTTCCAGCCGCAGGTCAACGACCGCATAGGCCGGCGGGCGGCTTTGGGCAATTGCCTTGCCCGCCGCGACGCTTTCGGCCGTTTCAGGAATGAAGCCGCGCTTTTCCATCGCCTTGGCGAGACGTTTGACGAAGGGTTCGTCGTCATCCACCAGCAAAAGTGACCGATCCGGTCCGAGATCGAGACTCAGATCTTCAACCATGGCGAATTCCTCTGTTCGGCGCGACGTTACGCAAGGCTAGGCTGCTTTGACGGGAAGGTCAATTTTTCGCAAGTCCTTTGGCGGCATCGACATAGCAGGCAACCCGATCCGCCATCTCTTCAGGTGTAGTTTCCCGCTTGAAGAAATCCACAAAGCCGATCCCCGGCAGGGTCAGATAACTGAAAGTTGAATGGTCCATCAGATAGAATTCATCCTCGGACTCCTGCTTCTTGAAATAGGTCTTGTAAGCCAGCGAGGCCGCCTTGACCTGTTCCATGCTGCCGGTCAGGCCAATCATCTTCGGATGCAGATTGGCGGCAAAATCCTTCATCACCTCGGGCGTGTCGCGTTCCGGGTCAATCGAGATAAAGACGGGCTGCACGTCATAGCCCTTGCTTTCCAGCAGATCGACGGCATCGGCGTTGCGGGCATTGTCCATCGGGCAGACATCCGGGCAGAAGGTATAGCCAAAGTATAGGATCGTGGGCTTGGTCAGCACCTCGGCATCGGTGACAGTTTTGCCGTTCCCATTGACCAGCGTGAAGGGGCCACCGATGGCGCCGCCACCGATCTGGCCGCCGCGGCAGGCCGCGAAGGGGTCATTCCCGCCTTGCAGGACGGAATAGCCGTAAAGACCGCCCACCATCCCCACGACGGCCGCAATGGCCAGACCCGCATAGAGTTTTGACATCCCCAGACCCCTTTCAAGAACCGGGCGCATTGATCCCGCAAAGCGCCGGTTTTAACAATGGCAAAACCAAGCCTGCGACAGGAAGGGCCCATGACCCCGAACCCGACCCTTACCAAAGGCGCCCCGCGCGACGATGTGCTGCGCCTGCGGACACTGATCCTTATCCGATGGGCTGCCATCACGGGGCAAATCGTAACGCTCTTTGCTGCCGACCAAATCTATCAAGTCGGTCTGCCGCTTGGTCTTTGCTTCATGGTGGTGGGCGCCTCGGTCATCGTCAACCTGTTGCTGATGTTCCTCTTCCCGGAAAACACCATGCTGACCGACCGGCAGGTGTTCTTCATGCTCGCCTTCGATCTGGCGCAGTTGGTGCTGCTTTTGTGGCTGACCGGGGGGCTGACCAACCCCTTCGTCCTGCTGATCGTGGCGCCGGTGACGATTTCGGCCACCGCGCTCAGCACAAGGGCGACGCTGGTTCTGGGCGGGGCGGCGGTGGCCTCTGTGTCTGGTCTGGCCGTTACGCATCTGCCGCTGACACTCCAGGGCGTGCCTTTCACGCTGCCCGCGCTCTTTGCCTTCGGGTTCTGGCTGGCGGTTGTGATCGGGATCGTGTTCCTCGGTATTTACGCGCGGCGGGTGGCGGGTGAAATCCACACCATGCAGGATGCGCTGCTCGCCACGCAGATGGCGCTGGCGCGGGCGCAAAAGCTCACGGATCTGGGGGGCGTGGTCGCCGCCGCCGCGCATGAGCTTGGCACCCCGCTTGCGACCATCAAGCTGGTCAGCACTGAGCTGATCGACGAGCTGGATGATGACCCCGACCTTCAGGCCGATGCGCGGCTGATCCGAGAACAGGCCGAACGCTGCCGCGAAATCCTGCGCTCGATGGGTCGGGCGGGCAAGGATGACCTGCATTTGCGGCAGGCCCCTTTGGAGGCACTGCTGCGCGAGGCCGCCGAGCCGCATATGGCGCGCGGCAAAACGGTCGACTTCCTGCTGCTGCCCCCCGAAGAGGACGACATTGCCCCAACCGTGCTGCGCCAGCCCGAGATCATCCACGGACTGCGCAACCTGATCCAGAATGCGGTGGATTTTGCAGACGGTCAGGTCTGGGTCGAAGCCGAATGGACCCCCGCCCAACTGACCCTGCGTATCATCGACGATGGCCCCGGTTATCCGCCCCAGATGATCGGCCGCATCGGTGAACCCTTCATGCGGAGCCGCCGCAGCAGTGCCGATCTGGCTGCGCGTCCCGAATATGAAGGCATGGGGCTGGGGCTTTTCATCGCCAAAACTCTGCTGGAACGCACCGGCGCGGAATTGACCTTCGACAATGCCGCCCGCACCAGCGCCGATAACCCGCGCAAGGGCGCCATCGTCGAGGTCATCTGGCCGATGGACCGCATATCGGCCGGGCGCGGCGCCTTGGGGCACAACCCCGTCAACGATTGATCCGCAATACCACAAAAATTACCTTGCAATTTTTCGTTTAACTTCACGTTAACTTTATCTCCTCAAGGTTGCTGAACCACAGCATGAGGGAGGGGACGTTGACAGGATGGGCGTTGCTGGTTCTGGTGCCAACTGCGGGCCTGCTGGCTCTCGCCGCGCTCTTTGTGCTGGCGGCCTTGCAGCGCCATGGTGATGCTCGGGCGGGCGGTATTTTTGCTGATCGCTGCGGAGGAACGGTCTTCCTGTTTGATGGTGATCGTCTGGTCGACGCGACCCCACCGGCACGCGCGCTTCTGGCGCAGGGCGCGGCGCAGGGGCCCAGTTGGGCGCGACTGCTCGCCTATCTCGGCCCGCGGTTTCCCCAGATCGAACCACGCCTCGCAGGGCTTGAGGCCGACGGGATGCTGACGCTCGCAAGCCGGGGATCTGACGGTATGCCCCTGTCGTTGCAGGCCGAACATCGTGGCGGGCTTTTGCGCATTACCCTGTCACAGGATGTCGGGCATCAGAACGGGCTTGGCCACGATCTGCTGACGCTTCGGGCGCTGCAGGATGAACTGGCGCAGTTACGCGGGACATTGGCGCAGGCACCCCTGCTCATCTGGCGGGAAACCGCCTCGGGCGAGGTGGTCTGGGCAAATGCCCGCTATCTGACCGAAGTCGGCGACCGCCTGGATCCCGGGCAGGATCTGTCCTGGCCGTTGCCACGGCTGCTTGAGGCTCCGGCCGACAACCCCGTGGCCCATGGGCAACGGCAGCGCCTGATGACGGAAGGGCGGAAAGACCGCTGGTTCGACCTGTCTGCCACAACCGACGATCAGGGCGAACGGCTGATCTTTGCCACACCCGCTGACACGACCGTGCAGGCAGAAGGCGCCCTCCGCGAATTCACCCAGACGCTGACCAAAACCTTCGCCCATCTGCCGATCGGTCTGGCGATCTTTGACCGGCAGCGTCAGTTGCAGCTCTTCAACCCCGCCTTGCTTGACCTGTGCAACCTGCCCCCGGATTTCCTGTCGGCCCGCCCCACGCTGTTTGCCTTTCTCGACATGATGCGCGACCGTAACATGTTGCCCGAACCCAAGGATTACCGCAGCTGGCGGAAGCAGATGGCCGAATTGGAGGCGGCAGCAGCCTCAGGACATTATGAAGAAACGTGGAGCCTACCCTCCGGACAGACCTATCGCCTCATTGGCCGCCCGCACCCCAATGGGGCCTTGGCGCTGATGTTTGAAGACATCTCGAACGAGATCACCCGCATCCGTCGCTATCGCGCCGATCTGGAGTTGGGCCAGGCGGTGCTGGATTCGATGGATGAGGCCTTGGCCGTGTTTTCGGCTGCGGGGGTCATGGTCATGGCGAACAGCCGATATGGCGAAATCTGGGGTCATGATCCGGCCGGAAGCATTGCCGGGGGCACGCTGGCCACCGTCTGCAGCTATTGGCGCGACCGTAGCGCCCCCAGCGCCTTCTGGACCGAGGCTGAGGCTTTCTGCCGCGACGACAGCCGCGACGACAGCCGCGAGGATGCGTTGCGGGGTGATATCCGCCTGCAAGACGGACGACTGGTGCACTGCGCCTTCAGCCGCCTGCCGGGCGGTGCGGCACTGGCCCGCTTCAGCGTGGCAGGCCCTGCACTGCCCGAACCGGTTGCTCCACCCGCCGAAGACGACCGTCGTTCTGCCTGATCCGGCTTGCGGCGGGGGTTCTTGCGGCGGTAAAACCGCTGCATGACACAAAGCCCGTTTTCGCTTTACCTGGCCGATGATGCGGCAACCTCGACCCTCGGCGCGGTCTTAGCGGATCGTGCCGGACCGGGCACGGTAATCTTGCTGTCCGGCCCGATCGGTGCAGGCAAGACGCATCTCGCGCGCGCCTTCATTCGGGCACGGATCGGGGCCGATATCGAGGTCCCCTCGCCCACCTTTACGCTGGTCCAGACCTATGAGGACGCGGCGGGCGACATCTGGCACGCCGATCTTTATCGGCTTGGCCACACAGATGAGGTGATCGAACTGGGGCTGGAGGCGGCCTTTGAGACGGCGCTCTGTCTGGTCGAATGGCCCGACCGACTGGGCCCGCTGGTCCCCGCCAACGCACTGCACCTGTCCCTTGCCCCCGAAGGCGAAGGCCGCCGCCTGAGCGCGACGCCCGCCGATCATCCGCTGCTGCGCGGTCTGGGCCAATGAAGGACCGGGACATCGCCGCGCGGGCCTTTTTGGAACACGCGGGCTGGGGCAAGGCCAAGCGGTATTTTCTGGCCGGGGATGCCTCGGACCGCAGTTATGAACGGCTGTCCAAGGGTAGCGCAACCGCCGTCCTGATGAACGCCCCCCCCGGGAAAGGCGATGACCCAGCGGATTTCATCAAGATCGCCCGGCATTTGCGGCAGATCGGCCTGTCCGCGCCCGCCATCCTTGCCGACGATCTGAAGCACGGGTTCCTGCTGCTTGAAGATCTGGGGGATGACATCTACGCCCGTGTGCTGGCAACCGACACGACGCTGGAGGTGCCGCTTTACGCCGCGGCGGCGGATGTGCTCTTGCATCTGCAGTCTGCACCCATGCCGGCGCAGCTGCCGGATCTGACCTGCACCGACTGGGCAACCGCTGCGGCATTCGCGCTTGACTGGTATCGCTTCGCGATTGTCGGCGAAAAGTGCGACACGGCGCCGTTTATTGATGCACTGGCCGCCGTGTTGGCGCGTCACGCGGATGGGCCGCGCGTGCTGATCCTGCGGGATTTCCATGCCGAGAACCTGCTGTGGCTGCCAGATCGGCAGGGGCTTGCACGGGTCGGGCTGCTCGACTTCCAGTTGGCGCAGGGGGGACAACCGGCCTACGATCTTGTGTCGCTGTTGCAGGACGCGCGGCGTGATGTTGCCCCCGAAACCGAGGCTGCGATCTGCATCCGTTTCCGCACCGCCCTTGGCCAAAGCGAGGCCGACTTTGGCGCGGCCTATGCCGCACTGGGTGCCCAGCGCGCGCTGCGTATTTTGGGGATTTTTGCCCGGCTCTGCTGCGTGGCGGGCAAACCCGGATACCTGACGCTGATCCCGCGCGTCTGGGGCCAGTTGCAACGCAATCTCGCCCATCCGGCGCTGGCAGAACTTGCCCCGATTTGCGCCGCGCTTCTGCCCGACCCCACGCCGGACCGCCTTCAACGGATCAAGGACCAATGCCCGCACCCCACGCCCTGATGCTTTTCGCCGCCGGGTTCGGCACCCGTATGGGCGCACTGACCGCGACCTGCCCGAAGCCCTTGGTCCGGGTTGCCGGGCGACCGCTGATTGATCACGCACTGGACCAGACCGCGGGCGTCAATCTGCAGCGCGTCGTCGCCAATGTGCATTACCTGCCCGATATGATGCGCGATCATCTGGCAAAACGACCGGACATCGCCATTGCGGATGAAAGCGCCGAAATCCTTGAAACCGGAGGTGGGCTGCGCGCGGCGCTGCCGCTGCTCGGCCCGGAACCGGTCTTCACGCTGAACACCGATGCGGTCTGGACCGGGGCCAACGCCTTGTCGCAGCTGGCGGCAGTCTGGCGACCCGAGGACATGGATGCTTTGCTGCTTCTGCTGCCTGCGGCGCAGGCCAGCGGCTACAGCGGCGCCGGGGATTTTCTGCTGGCGCCTGACGGGCGCATCCGGCGGGCGCAGGGGGCGGCGGGCTGGGCCTATCTGGGGGCGCAGATCGTGAAGACCGACCGTCTGGCAGAAATCCCCGAGCGGGTCTTCTCGCTCAACCGCCTGTGGGATCTGGCGATTGCCGAAGGGCGCGCATTCGGGGTGGTTCATCAGGGCGGCTGGTGCGATGTGGGCCGCCCCGAGGGGATCGCCGAAGCTGAGGCGCTGCTGGCCCATGCGTGAAACGGCTTCCCCCCTGTTCGCGCTGCCCTGCGGGGCGGATTTCCCGGCCGAACTGGTGCGCGGGCTGCGCGCGCGCCTTGCCGGATCGCCGCCCGAGGCGATGGCGCGGGTCCAGCTGTTCCTGAACACCGAACGCATGCGCCGCCGGGTGCAAGAGATCTTTGTCGCCGAGGGGGCAAGCTTTCTGCCCAAGCTGCGGGTGCTGACCGACCTTTCGCCCGAGGCTGCACGGCTGGGCATCCCCCAGCCTGTCCGGCCCCTGCGGCGGCGGTTGGAGCTGACGCAGCTGATCACCCGGCTGCTGGATGCACAGCCCGATCTGGCGCCACGCGCGGCCCTGTTCGATCTGGCCGACAGTCTTGCGAACCTTGTGGATGAGATGCAGGGCGAAGACGTGCCGCCCGAACGCATCGCCGCGCTGGATGTGTCCAATCATTCGGCGCATTGGACGCGGACCCAGTCTTTCCTGAACATCGTAACCCAGTTCTTTGATGCCGAGGCCGCACCGGACCCGCAGGCACGGCTGCGCCGCACGGTCGAGGCGCTGGCCCTGCACTGGGACCAGAGCCTGCCGCAAGATCCGGTGATCATCGCAGGATCGACGGGGTCACGCGGCACGACGCTGCGCTTCATGCAGCTGGTGGCGGCGCTGCCGCAGGGGGCGCTGGTGCTGCCCGGCTTTGATTTCGACATGCCGGATCATGTCTGGTCGGGCATGGGCGATGCGCTGACGGCCGAGGATCACCCCCAGTTCCGCTATCGCCGCCTGATGGACCTACTAGGCAAAACACCGGCCGACGTGCAGCGCTGGACCGATGCGACCGGCCCCGCCCCCGACCGCAACCGCCTGATTTCCCTTGCGCTTCGCCCTGCCCCTGTCACCGATCAGTGGATCACCGAAGGCCCGCTGCTGCCCCATCTCGGCCCCGCGACCGAGGGGCTGACACTGATCGAGGCCGACAGCCCGCGGGATGAGGCGCTGGCCGTGGCGCTGGTGCTGCGCGAGGCGGCAGAGGCTGGCACGCGCTGCGCGCTGATCACCCCCGACCGCGGTCTGACACGCCAGGTTGAGGCCGCGTTGGACCGCTGGGGCATCCGCCCGGACGATTCCGCAGGCAAACCGCTTGCCCTTTCGGCGCCGGGGCGGTTGCTGCGCCATGTTGGCGCGCTGATGGGGCGCAAGCTGACTTCGGAGGCGCTGCTGACGCTGTTGAAACATCCGCTTGTCGCCTCGGGCGGGGAACGGGGGCCGCATCTGCTCCTGACGCGGGAGCTGGAGCTGAAACTGCGCCGCAATGGCCCACCCTTCCCCGATGCGCTCTGGCTGCGGGAATGGGCCGGGGCGCGCAAAGAGGAAGCGGCGCTGCCTTGGGCCGAATGGATGATTGCCGCGCTGGCGGGGTTGGAGCAGGCGGTGATCCTGCCGCTGGCCGACCATCTGGCCCGCCACCTGCGCGTGACGGAAGAGCTGGCCCGCGGCCCCTGGGGAAGCGACACCGGCGAGCTGTGGCTTGAGGCCGCGGGCATAGAGGCGCAGCGCGTGGTGTGCGAGCTTGCCACCGATGCCGAAGCCGCCGGGCGGCTGGCGCTGCACGATTACCGCAACCTCTTTGACGCGGTGCTGAACCGGGGCGAGGTGCGGCAGGATGTGCAGACCCACCCGCTGATCATGGTCTGGGGCACGCTTGAGGCGCGGGTGCAGGGCGCGGATCTGGTCATTCTTGGCGGGCTGAACGACGGGATCTGGCCGAAACTGCCCGCGCCTGACCCCTGGCTGAACCGCCGGATGCGGAAGGACGCGGGCCTGAGCCTGCCGGAACGCCAGATCGGCCTTTCGGCGCATGACTTCCAGCAGGCGATTGGGGCTGCGCGCGTGGTGCTGAGCCGCGCCCGCCGCGATGCCGAAGCAGAAACCGTGCCGTCGCGCTGGCTGAACCGGCTGACGAACCTGCTGGGCGGCCTGCCCGATCAGGGCGGCGATCAGGCGCTGACGCAGATGCGCGGGCGCGGGCAGGTCTGGCTGGATCTGGCACATCGGCTTGAAACGCCCGAGGTGGAACTGCCGCTGTCGCCCCGCCCTGCCCCGCGCCCCCCCGTGGCGCATCGCCCGCGCGAACTGGCGCTGACGCGGATTTCGACGCTGATCCGCGATCCCTATGCCATCTATGCCCGCTATATCCTGCGGCTGTTCCGGCTGGAGCCGCTGCATCGCAGCCCGGACGCGCGGCTGCGCGGGTCGGTCCTGCACAAGATTCTGGAAACATTTGTCGGGCAGCGCCGCCCCGAAGATCGGCCTTCCGCGCGGCGATTGCTGATGTCCACCGCCGAGGCCGTTCTGGCGCAGGAAGTTCCCTGGCCCGCGGCCCGCGCGCTCTGGCTTGCGCGGCTGGAGCGAGCGGCGGATTTCTTCCTCGACCATGACGGGATGGAAGGGGGCATCCCCGTCAGCCTTGAGGAGAAGGGCCGTATCCGACTGGAAACGCTTGATTTTTCGTTGTTCGGTACGCCAGATCGAATTGACGCGCTGCCCGATGGGCGGCTGCACATCCTTGATTACAAGACTGGGACGCCGCCTTCGGAAAAGCAGCAGGAACTGTTCGACAAGCAGCTTCTGCTGGCGGCCTGCATGGCGGAACGCGGCGGCTTCCGGCAGCTTGGACCGGCCGAGGTGGCGAAGATCACTTATATCGGCCTCGGCTCCTCGCCCAAGATCGTCTCGACCCCGATGACTGCCGAGGCGACCGGCAAGGCGTGGGAGGATCTGCACAAGCTGATTTCGCGCTATATGGTGGCCGAAACCGGCTATACCGCCCGCCGCGCCATGTTTGAAACCCAGTTTCCGGGCGATTACGACCACCTTTCGCGCTTTGGCGAATGGGAGATGACGGATCGCGCCCAACCCCAGGATGTCGGTCATGATGCGTAACGCCGCCAGCGAACGGCAGGTCACTGCGGCCCATCCGGCCATGTCCACCTGGCTTTCCGCCAATGCCGGATCGGGCAAGACGCGGGTGCTGACCGACCGCGTGGCGCGGCTCTTGCTGTCCGGGGTCGAGCCCTCGCGCATCCTGTGCCTGACCTATACCAAGGCGGCGGCGTCCGAGATGCAGAACCGGCTTTTTGCGCGGCTCGGGTCCTGGGCGATGAAACCCGAGGCGGATCTGCGTGCCGCTCTGGAGGAGCTGGGCGTCGAGGGCGGTGTTTCACGTGAAACATTGGCCGAGGCCCGGCGCCTGTTTGCCCGCGCGATTGAAACGCCGGGGGGGTTGCGGATTCAGACGATCCACAGCTTCTGCGCCACGCTGCTGCGCCGTTTTCCGCTGGAGGCCGGGGTTTCCCCGCAATTCACCGAACTTGACGACCGCGCGGCAAAGCTGCTGCGCGAGGATATTGTTGAGGAGATGGCCGAATCCCTCGCCCCTGAAGCGATTTCCACCATGGCGGCCCTGTATTCCGGCGAAGATTTCGGACAACTGGCGGGCGAAATCGCGCGCAAGGCCGAGGGGTTTCAACCGCCGCTGCGGGAAGATCAGATCGGCGCCTTGTTCGGCCTGCGCCCCGGCGAGGATGAGGACGCCATTCTGGCGGATGTCTTTCTGGGCGACGAAACCGTCTGGATGCCCGACGCGATTGCGATCATCGCCAAGGGCAAGGCCACTGATGTGAAGACGGCCGGGCGGCTGGCCGCGCTGGATTTTACCATCCCGAACATAGGGCTTTTGGCCGCGCTGGAGGATCTGTTCCTGACCGGGGAAACCGCAAAGGAACCCTTCACCGCCAAGGTGGACAGCCTGCCCACCAAAGATATTCGCACCGCCCTGGGCGATCTGGGTGACAAGCTGGCCCAGCTGATGCGCCGCGTGGAATCCGCCCGCGGGCGGCGCGTGGCGTTGATCAGCGCACGGCGTAGCGCCGCTCTGCATCGCTTCGCTGCGGCCTTCTTGCCGCTCTATCAACAGCGCAAACAACTGCGCGGCGCGCTGGATTTCGACGATCTGATTGCCCGCGCCAAGGCCCTGCTGACCGATCCGGCCGTGGCGCAATGGGTGCTGTTCCGGCTGGATGGCGGGATTGACCATATTCTGGTGGATGAAGCGCAAGATACCTCGCCCGATCAGTGGAAGGTGATCGAGCTGCTGGCCCAGGAATTCACCTCGGGCCAGGGCGCACGAGAGGTGGAGCGGACGATCTTTGTCGTCGGCGATCAGAAGCAATCGATCTATTCCTTTCAGGGGGCGGATGTATCGGCCTTCGCGCGGATGCGCGATACGTTCCGCGACCGGCTGACCACCATCGGCGCGCCCTTCCAGTCGTTGGAGCTGGAACATTCCTTCCGATCGTCGCCCGCCGTGCTGCAGCTGGTCGATGAAACCTTCCCGCAGGATCTGCATGGGGCGCTTGGCGGGGCATCCCGACATATCGCCTTTCGGGACGCCCTGCCCGGCCGCGTGGAGATCTGGCCCCCCATCGCCCCCTCGACCAACCCCGAGGATGAAGACTGGACCAACCCTGTCGATCTGGTTTCCGGCGAACATCACGCGGCCGAGCTGGGCCGCCGGGTTGCAGCGCGGATTCAGGACATCCTCGACGCCGGAACACAGATCCCTGAAGGCAGCGGCAGCCGCCCCGTCCATGCCGGCGATTTTCTTATTCTGGTGCGCCGCCGATCACCGCTGTTTTCCGAAATCATCCGCGCCTGCAAAGAGGCGCAGCTTCCCATCGCCGGGGCGGACCGTCTGCATCTGGGCGGGGAAATGGCGGTCAAGGATATCACCTCGCTTCTGGCCTTCCTTGCCACATCCGAAGATGATCTGGCCCTGGCCGAGACGCTGCGTTCCCCCCTGTTTGGCCTGACCGAGGATGATCTCTACCGCCTCGCCCAGCCCCGCAAGGGCTATCTCTGGGCAGCCCTGCGGGCCGCTGAAGACCGCCACCCCACCGCTGTGGCCATTTTGCGCGATCTGCGGAACCAGTCTGATTTCCTCCGCCCCTTCGATCTGATCGAACGCGCGCTGACGCGGCATGACGGGCGGCGCAAGTTGCTGGCCCGCCTGGGGGCCGAGGCCGAGGATGGCATTGATGAGCTGTTGTCACAGGCGCTGGCCTATGAACGCAATGACGTGCCCAGTCTGACGGGTTTTCTGACCTGGCTGCAAACCGATGACGTGCAGGTGAAGCGCCAGATGGAAAGCGGCGGGCGCAAGATCCGCGTGATGACAGTACATGGCTCCAAAGGGCTGGAGGCGCCGATCGTCATCCTGCCCGATACCGCCGATGCGCGGCCGAATGACCGGGATGAGCTGTATATGCTCGACGATACCGCCCTGTGGCGAATGCCCCGCGACACCAGCCCCCCGGCGCTCGAGGCGATCCGCCGCGACCGGGCCGAGCGCAACAAGGCGGAATCGATGCGCCTTCTGTATGTTGCGCTGACGCGGGCGCAAAGCTGGCTGATCGTGGCCGCGGCCGGGCCGCTGGCTTCGCAAAAAGACGGCAAGAAAGAGGGTGAGCCCGCCTGGTATGATCTGATCCGCGCCGGGGCGGAACGTCTGGGTGCGAAACCGGACGCCGAGGGGCGGCTACACATCAGCCACGGTGACTGGCCCGCCGACAAAACCGTTTCTGTCCAGGCAGACATGGCAGAGGAAACGCCGCTTCCCGCTTGGCTGCGTCAGGCCGCGCCCGATATGCCCCGGCCGCCGAAACCGATCACCCCTTCGGGCCTTGGTGGGGCCAAGGCGCTGTTTGGGGATGCCGAGGGCGACACCCAGGCCGCGATGGACCGCGGCACCGCGCTTCACAGCCTGCTGGAACATCTGCCCGGCACCCCGCCCGACAGCTGGCCCGATCTGGCCGCCGCGCTGATTTCGGATGATGCCCTGCGCGCCGAGCTGCTGGCTGAGGCAACGCGAGTGCTGACCACCCCCGACCTCGCGCCGATCTTCGGGCCGGATGCCCTGACCGAAGTCTCTATAACAGCGGAATTTGAGGGTCAGCGGCTTTATGGGACCATCGACCGGCTGCTGATCTGGCCGGATCGGGTGCTGATCGTCGATTACAAATCCAACCAGATCGTGCCCGAAACGGCCGATCAGGTGCCGGAGGGCCTGCGCCGTCAGATGCAGGCCTATGCCGAGGCGATGCGGCAGATCTATCCGGAACGGAAGATCGAAACGGCGATCCTCTGGACGAAGACCGCCACGCTGATGCCTGTTTCAGTGGGTTGAGAGGAAGGCCTCAACCTCAGCCGCAGTGGGGATGGCCTGCGCCGCCCCCAGCCGCGTGACCTGCAAGGCCGAGGTGGCACTGGCGCGGCGCATTGCAGCCTCGCGCGGCAGGCCAAGGTCCAGCGCCGCGGCCAGCGTGCCGATGAACGTATCCCCGGCGCCCGTGGTATCGACGGGCATCACCTTGAAGGCGGGCATGAAAAGCGGCTCTGACACGGCAGAAATCCATTCTGCGCCCTGCGCGCCTTTGGTGATGATGCAGTCGATCTGCGGCAGCGCCCCCTGCGCCGCGCGCAGTTGTTCGGCCTCAACCTCGTTCATCACCAGCAGGCTGACATGGGGCAGAACGGCGCGCACGGCGCCGATGTCAAAGGGCGCGGCGGAATAGACTACGCGCATCCCGCGCGCAGCGGCAATCGCGGCGGCCTCGGCTTGCGCCGAGGTTTCGTTCTGCAGCAGGAGACTATCCGCCGGACCCGCCCCCGCCAGCGCAGCGGTGGCCATATCAGCGGTCAGGGCGCGGTTGGCGCCCGGAAAGATGACGATATTGTTTTCGGCCTGCGGATCGACATTGATGATGGCATGGCCCGTGGCGACGGGAAGCACGCTCACATACCGCAGATCGATGCCATAGGCCTGCATTTCGGCCAGAACCCAGTCACTGTTCGGCCCGATCGCGCCGATATGGTGGCACATCGCCCCAGCGCGCGCGGCGGCGACCGACTGGTTTGCCCCCTTGCCGCCCAGCCCCTGCGCGTAATCCAGCGCCGAAAGGGTTTCCCCCGGCGCCGGAAGGTGAGGCACGCGATAGACATGGTCGATGTTGATCGAACCCAGATTGTAAACCGCCATCGCGTGCCCTTTCGTCAGCCGATCTTGCAGGCGGCCAGCGCCGCCATGTTGAGGATGTCATTCACGGTCGAGTTGGTCGAACAGATCTGGATGGGCTTTTTCACCCCGGTCAGGATCGGCCCGATCACGGTGGCCCCAGCCATTTCCTGCATCAGCTTGACCGAGATCGAAGCCGAATGCCGCGCCGGAACCACCAGGATATTCGCCGGGCCCGACAGACGGCAGAACGGGTAATTCGCCATCGCGCTGGGGTTCAGCGCCACGTCCACGGCCATTTCGCCGTCATATTCGAAGTCGACCTTCATCTCGTCCAGAATGGCCGGCGCCTCATGCATCTTCGCGGCGCGTTCCGATATCGGATAGCCGAAGGTCGAGAAGCTGACGAAGGCCACGCGCGGCTCAAGGCCCAGACCGCGTGCGACATTGGCCGAGCGCACGGCGATATTGGCCAGATCCTGCGCCTCAGGCCATTCATGCACCAGCGTATCGCTGATCAGCACAATCCGCCCCTTGTGCAGCAGCGCCGTCACCCCGACCGCCCCGTCCGAGGATTTGGCATCGAAAACATGGTTGATCAGGTTCAGCACATGGGCCGATTTCCGCGTGGCGCCGGTGATCAGACCATCACCATGCCCATGCGCCAGCATGAGCGAGGAGAACACATGCCGGTCACGTGTGGCCAGACGGCGAATGTCATGGTCATCAAAGCCCTGACGCTGCAGGCGGCGATAGAGATAGTCCTTGTAGAGGTCGAGATGCCGGGAATTGGCGGCATTGACCACCTCAAGCTCTCGCACGGCGTCGTGCAGACCTGCGGTCTCCAGCTTTTCGCGCACATCCGCCTCACGCCCCACGACCAGCGCCTTGCCCAGACCGGCGCGCTGATAAGCAACGGCGGCGCGCAGCACCCGTGGGTCATCGCCCTCGGCAAAGATCATGCGGGCCTGTGCGGCCCGGGCGCGGGCATGGACGCCCTGCAGGATCGAGGCAGTCGGGTCCATCCGCGACTTGAGGCTGAGTTCATAGCCATGCAGATCGATGATCGGACGACGCGCCACGCCAGTGTCCATCCCGGCCTTCGCGACGGCGGGCGGAATGGTATAGATCAGACGCGGGTCAAAGGGTGTAGGAATGATGTAATCGCGCCCGAACGAAAGCTTGCGGCCATAGGCCATTGCAACTTCATCCGGCACATCCTCGCGCGCCAGCGCGGCCAGCGCCTTGGCACAGGCGATCTTCATTTCGTCATTGATGGCGCGGGCGTGAATATCCAGCGCGCCGCGGAACAGATAGGGGAAGCCCAGGACGTTGTTGACCTGGTTGGGGTAATCGCTGCGCCCGGTCGCCACGATGGCATCGGCGCGGACGGCGTGCGCCTCTTCGGGGGTGATTTCCGGATCAGGGTTCGCCATGGCGAAAATCACGGGGTTTTCGGCCATCGAGGCCACCATCTCGGCCGTCACCGCGCCCTTGGCCGAAACGCCAAGGAAGACATCCGCCCCCACCATCGCCTCTTCCAGCGTGCGCGCCGGGGTATTGGCGGCATGGGCCGATTTCCACTGGTTCATGCCCTCGGTACGGCCCTGGTAGATCACGCCCTTGGTGTCGCACATGATGCAATTGTCATGGCGCGCGCCCATGGCCTTGAGCAGTTCAAGACAGGCAATCCCGGCCGCACCGGCGCCATTGAGGACGATCTTCACATCCTCGATCTTCTTGCCGCTGATTTCGAGCGCATTCAGCAGACCGGCCGCACAGATCACGGCGGTGCCGTGCTGGTCATCATGGAACACCGGGATGTCCATGATCTCTTTCAGGCGCTGTTCAATGATGAAGCATTCGGGCGCCTTGATGTCTTCCAGGTTGATCCCCCCGAAGGTCGGGCCCATCAGACTGACAGCCTTGATGATTTCGTCGGCGTCTTCGGTATCAAGCTCGATATCGATCGCGTTCACATCGGCGAAACGCTTGAAGAGGACGGCCTTGCCCTCCATCACCGGTTTTGACGCCAGCGCCCCCAGATTTCCCAGACCAAGGATCGCGGTTCCGTTCGAGATCACCGCCACCATATTGCCCTTGACCGTATAGTCATAGGCGGTTTCCGGACGTTCAGCGATGGCCTGCACCGGCACAGCGACGCCGGGGCTATAGGCCAGCGACAAGTCGCGCTGGGTGGCCATCGGGGTCGAGGCGACGATGTCATATTTGCCGGGGCGCGGTTCCAGATGGTAGGCAAGCGCCTCTTCCGCGGTGATCTTGGTCTTGGTCATGTCAGGGGGCCATCCTGTATTGCTCTCTGTTTCGTCTTAGCGCCCCGGCACACGCCTGCCAACGACGCTTTGCCGCTTTTCGCGGCCAAAGCGGTTTTGTAGGGTCTGGCCAAGTCCGACGGGGGAATGACGGGTGAGCGACGACAACGTGACGCCGATGATGGCGCAATATCTCGAGATCAAGGCGCAATATGCCGATGCAATCCTGTTCTACCGGATGGGCGATTTCTACGAGATGTTCTTTGATGATGCCGTCGCCGCGGCCGAGGCGCTGGACATTGCGCTGACCAAGCGCGGCTTCCATCTGGGCGAAGCCATCCCGATGTGCGGGGTGCCCGTGGTCGCGGCCGAGGGGCATCTGCTGTCGCTCATCCGCAAAGGTTTTCGCGTGGCGATTGCCGAGCAGATGGAAGACCCCGCCGAGGCAAAGAAGCGTGGATCAAAATCGGTGGTACGGCGTGATGTGGTGCGCCTTGTCACCCCCGGCACGCTGACCGAGGACAGCCTGCTGGAGGCACGGCGGCACAATTTCCTTTGTGCCTATGCCGAGGTGCGCGAGGACAGCGCGCTGGCCTGGACCGATATTTCCACGGGCGAGCTGCGCGTGATGCCCTGCCCCCGCGCTCGGCTATCACCGGAACTGGCGCGGCTGGCCCCACGCGAGGTCCTGGTGAGCGAGAACGCCGCGGGCGACCTGCGCGCGCTGATCGAGGATCTGGGCGCCGCAGTCACCACAATGGCCCGCGCGGCCTATGACAGCACGGGCGCCGAAAAGCGGCTCTGCGCGCTGTGGCAGGTGGGCACTTTGGATGCCTTTGGCAGCTTTGAACGGGCCGAGCTGGCGGCGATGGGGGCGCTGGTCGAATACCTTGACCTGACGCAACGCGGCAAACTTCCCCTGCTGCGCGCACCACAGCGCGAGGCGCTTGGCGGCGCCATGCAGATCGACGCGGCCACCCGGCGCAATCTGGAAATCACCGCGGCACTTTCCGGCGGGCGGGCCGGATCGCTGCTGGAGGCAGTGGACCGCACGGTCACGGCCGGGGGCGCGCGACTGCTGGAACGGCGGCTGTCGTCCCCTTCCCGAGATCTGGGCCAGATCCGCGCCCGGCATGACGCGGTGGAACTGTTGCTGGATCAGGCCACCCTGCGGGAAGACCTGCGTGAGGCGCTGCGCCGCGTGCCGGACATGGACCGCGCGCTGTCGCGCCTTGCGCTGGACCGCGGCGGCCCGCGCGACCTTGCCGCCATCCGCAATGGGCTGTCACAGGCGGCATTGATTGCCGATCAGATCGCAGGGGTCGGGTCAGATCTTCTGGCCTCTGCCGCGCAGGGACTGCGCGGCAATGACGATCTGATTTCCCTTTTGGAACAGTCACTTGTCGATGAGCCGCCCCTTCTTGCGCGCGATGGTGGCTTTATCGCCGGCGGTTTTGACCCCGAGTTGGACGACACCCGGCGCCTGCGCGATGAAGGCCGTGGCGTGATCGCTGGCATGCAGGCCGATTACATCGAACGAACGGGCATACAGAGCCTGAAGATCAAACATAATAATGTGCTTGGGTATTTCATCGAAACGACTGCAACCCATGCCGACAAGATGCTGGCACCGCCCCTGAATGAGATGTTCATTCACCGGCAGACCACGGCCAATCAGGTGCGCTTTACCACGGTCGAACTGAGCGCGCTGGAGACTCGTATCCTGAACGCCGGAAATCACGCGCTGGAAATCGAGAAGCGCCATTTCGCCACACTGCGGGCGGCAGTGCTGGCAGCCGCGGGGCCTGTGGGTCTTGCCGCGGCAGGTTTGGCCGAGATCGACGTTTCCGCCTCATTCGCCGATCTGGCAGCGGCGGAGGATTGGGTGCGCCCGCAGGTCGATGCCAGCCACGCCTTCACCGTGATCTCGGGGCGGCACGCGGTGGTCGAACGCGCGCTGCGGCGGCAAGGGGGCGCGGCCTTCGTCGCCAATGATTGCGCCCTGACCGAAGACCGAACCCCCGCCATCTGGTTGCTGACCGGGCCGAACATGGCCGGGAAATCGACCTTTCTGCGACAGAACGCGCTGATTGCCCTGCTTGCACAGGCGGGTGCCTTCGTTCCGGCGCGGGCCGCGCATATCGGGTTGGTGAGCCAGCTGTTCAGCCGCGTCGGCGCTGCGGACGATCTGGCCCGCGGACGATCGACTTTCATGGTCGAGATGGTGGAAACCGCCGCCATTCTGAACCAGGCGGACGATCGGGCGCTGGTGATCCTGGATGAAATCGGCCGCGGCACGGCGACCTATGATGGCCTGTCGATCGCCTGGGCCACGCTGGAACACCTGCATGACGTGAACCGCTGCCGCGCGCTGTTCGCCACGCATTACCATGAGATGACAGCATTGGCCGGCGAGCTGACCGGGGTCGAGAATGCCACCGTGGCGGTGAAGGAATGGGAGGGTGAGGTCATCTTCCTGCATGAGGTGCGGCGTGGCGCGGCCGATCGGTCTTATGGGGTGCAGGTTGCGCGTCTGGCGGGCTTGCCCCCAGCGGTGATCGACCGGGCCAAGGTGGTGCTGGAGGCATTGGAAGCTGGCGAACGCGCGGGCGGCGGCAAGCAGAAGGCGCTGATCGATGATTTGCCGCTGTTCCGTGCGGCCCCCCCTCCGGCGCCGGCCGTCGTGAAAAAGGAATCGCCGATCGAGGCGCGGCTGCGCGAGGTGCAGCCCGATGATCTGACGCCGATGGAGGCGCTGAAGCTTATCTACGAAATGAAACAGGCGCTGGCAGGATAGCCAGCGCCTGTTGTTTCACGTGAAACACTCTGACCTTAGCCAGCGGTGTTCGAGCTGACGCCCACCTGCGCCGGGCGCAGAAGGCGGTCGTGAATCATGAAACCTTCGGTCATCACCTGGATGATCTGGCCAGCCTTGGTGCCGGGCAGCGGGGCTTCGAACATGGCCTGATGCTGCTGCGGGTCAAACGTGTCGCCCACTTCCGGCACGATGAGCGAAACGCCGTGCTTGTTCAGCACGGACAGCAGTTCCCGCAGGGTGAGTTCCACGCCTTCGATCAAGGCCGCAGACTGGGCGCGCGTCTCATCGGTGACAGCATTCAGCGCGCGGCGCAGGTTGTCATAAACGGGCAGCATGTCGCGGGCCAGTTTGGAACCACCATATTGCTCGGCCTCGCGCCGATCACGTTCACCGCGCTTGCGCGCATTTTCGGCATCGGCCAAGGCGCGCATGAATTTGTCGCGCATCTCATCGCGCTCGGCCCGCAGGGCCTCAAGCTCATCCGCGCCGATGAACTCTTCCAGATCTTCCAGGTTCAGATCGTTGGGGTCAGCCTGATCCTGCGCCATCTCTCAATCCTCTCTTTACGTTCATCCCCTGCCCCGGTCAGACACCAGCCGACCGACAAGCTGCGCCGTGTAATCGACGATCGGCACAACCCGCCCGTAATTGAGACGAGTCGGACCGATGACACCGACGGCGCCGATGATCTTCCGATCCGCGTTCATATAGGGAGAGACCACCAAAGAGGAACCCGAAAGTGAAAAGAGTTTGTTCTCGGACCCGATAAAAATGCGGACGCCATCCCCGGTTTCGGTCAGATCGAGGATATCGGCAATGTCGCGGGTCCGCTCCAGATCATCAAAGAGGTGGCGGATGCGGGCCAGGTCTTCGACCTCGGAGGTGCCCTCCAGAAGATTGGCACGGCCGCGGATGATCAGACGCTCGCTCTGCTCGCCCGCATTTTCCCAAACGGCAAGGCCGCTTTGCACAAGCGCGGCGGCAAGCGAATCAATCTCACGCCGGCGCAGATCAATATCGTGCTGGATGGTGCCGCGCAGGTCCGACAGCGTCTTGCCCCCTGCCAGCGCGTTGAGGAAATTCGCCGCCTCGCGCATGGCCGAAGGGGTCAGACCCGGCGGCGGCGTGAAGAGGCGATTTTCCACATGGCCATCTGCAAAAACCAGCACCACCAGCGCGCGCTGATCGCCCAGATGCACAAACTCAATATGCCGGATCGGCTCTTCCTCATGCTTCGGGGCCAGCACGACCGAAGCGCCGCGCGTGATCCCCGAGAGCGCCGCCCCGACCTTGTCGAGCAAGCTTGCCACATCTGGCGAGTCATCGCCGAGCGTGGAGTCGATCATCTCACGATCCGCGGTGGCGACGGATCCAACCTCAAGCAACCCATCGACAAACAGGCGCAGGCCCAGCTGCGTCGGGATGCGCCCGGCGGAGATATGGGGACTATCGAGCAGACCGAGGTATTCCAGATCCTGCATCACATTGCGGATCGTCGCCGCGCTGATCCGTTCAGAAAAGTCGCGCGTCAGGGTGCGGGACCCGACCGGATCACCAGAGGCAAGATAGCTCTCCACCACGCGGCGGAACACTTCGCGCGAGCGATCATTCAGTTCGGCAAGCAGACGGGGTGTATCGGACATGGCAGCCTTCGGGAACTTCGGCAAAACAGATTATGGGATGCGGCGAAGCAGCGTCAATAACGGTTGCATCCCTGCGGGCGCGATGGGTATTTGGCAACAGTTATTCACAAGGATACCCACATGCGCCCCTCTGGCCGGAAGCTCGACGAGCTGCGTTCTGTTTTCATCGAAACTGGCGTGACAAAGCACGCCGAAGGATCGTGCCTGATCCGCATGGGCGACACGCATGTCCTCTGCACCGCGACGATCGAGGACAAGGCTCCGCCCTTCCTCAAGAACACGGGTCTGGGATGGGTGACGGCCGAATACGGGATGCTGCCGCGCGCAACCAACAGCCGCACCCGGCGCGAGGCGGCTGCGGGTAAGCAAACTGGCCGTACGCAGGAGATTCAGCGCCTGATCGGCCGCGCCCTGCGCGCCGGGGTGGACCGTTCGGCCCTGGGTGAGCGTCAAATCGTCATCGACTGTGACGTGATCCAGGCCGATGGTGGCACGCGCTGCGCCTCGATCACCGGGGGCTGGGTGGCACTGCGTCTGGCGGTGAACAAGCTGCTGAAGGCCGGGGTCATCGTGTCGGACCCGATCATTGACCATGTGGCGGCTGTTTCCTGCGGGATCTATGCGGGGCAGCCGGTTCTGGATCTGGACTATGTCGAGGATTCGAGCGCCGGAACCGACGGCAACTTCATCCTGACCGGATCCAAACGGCTGATCGAGGTGCAGATGTCCGCCGAAGGCGCAACCTTCTCGCGCGCTGAAATGGGTGAGCTGCTGGACCTGGCCGATAAAGGAGTTGAGGCGCTGGTCGCGGCGCAGAAAGCAGCGGTGGCCTGAGATGCGGAAGTTCACCGAGCAGAAGCTGGTCGTTGCAACGCATAACCAAGGTAAGCTGGAAGAAATCGCCAAGCTGCTGGAGCCGTTCGGCATCGAAGTGGTTTCTGCCGGTGCGCTTGGCCTGCCGGAGCCGGAAGAAACCGAGACGACCTTTATCGGCAATGCGCGGATCAAGGCCCATGCTGCCGCCAAGGCGACCGGGCTTCCTGCCCTGGCAGACGATTCCGGCATCGCCATCGACGCACTTGGCGGTGCCCCCGGCGTTTACACCGCCGACTGGGCAACCACGCCGCAGGGTCGCGACTTCGGCATGGCCATGCAGCGGACCTGGAACGAGCTGGAGGCGATCAACGCCCCCTTCCCGCGTCGCGCCAAATTCTGCTGCACGCTTGTGATGGCCTGGCCAGATGGCCATGATGAGGTCTTCCCCGGTGAAATGCCAGGCGCCGTTGTCTGGCCACCGCGCGGTGATCAAGGGCATGGTTATGACCCGATCTTCCAACCCGAAGGGTTCGACATCACCTTCGGTGAAATGGACCGCTGGAAGAAGAACGAAATCAGCCATCGCGCCGATGCCTTCCGCAAGCTGGTTGCAGGGTGTTTCACGTGAAACATTCGGGTGGCGACGATTGGCAGGCAGGCGGCTTCGGGCTTTATGTCCATTGGCCCTACTGCCTGTCAAAATGCCCCTATTGCGATTTCAACAGCCATGTCGCGGCGAGTATTGACCAGGCGGCTTGGGCGGATGCCTATGAAGCCGAACTGCAGCGCGTCGCAGCCCTTGCACCTGACCGCGTGTTGCAGACGATCTACTTCGGCGGTGGCACCCCATCCCTGATGGACCCGGCGGTGGTTGACCGGGTCATTTCCACCGCCCGAAAGGTTTGGCGCGGCGCGAATGACATCGAAATCACGCTGGAGGCCAATCCGACCTCGATCGAAGCGGGCAAGCTGTCCGCGTTCAAGGAGGCCGGGGTCAACCGCATCTCGATGGGCATGCAGGCAATGAACGACGAAGACCTGCGTCGCCTGGGCCGGACCCATTCCGCACAAGAAGCACGCAAGGCCTATGAAACCGCCTGCAGCATCTTTGAACGGGTGACCTTTGACCTGATCTATGCGCGGCAGTTCCAGACGACCGAGCAATGGCGGGCCGAACTGAGTGAGGCGTTGGCGATGCAGACCGGGCATCTTTCGCTCTATCAACTGACCATTGAAGACGGCACTGTCTTTGGCGCGCGCTTTGCCCAAGGCAAGCTGAAGGGACTGCCGAGCGACGATCTGGGCGCCGAATTCTACGAGATCACGCAAGAGATGTGCGAAGCCGCGGGTCTGCCCGCCTATGAGGTGTCGAACCACGCGCGCCCGGGGCAGGAATCACGGCATAATCTGATTTACTGGCGGTCGGGCGATTATGCGGGCATCGGGCCAGGGGCGCATGGGCGGCTGACCCTCGGCGGCCAGCGCATCGCCACAGCAGCCCCCCGTGCGCCGCAAGATTGGCTGACCGCAGTGCAAAGCGGCCAGATGAATGACGTTGATGAGGTCCTGGCGACAGAGGATCTGGCGACTGAGTTCCTGTTGATGGGCCTGCGTCTGCGCGATGGTGTGGATCTGGCGCGGTTTGAGCGCCTGGCCGGGCAATCCCTACCCCAAGGGGTTCTGGCAGAGCTGCAAGAGCTGCAGCTGATCGAGGTCGAAGACCGCACCCTTCGCACCACTGCCAAGGGGCGGCCCTTGCTGAATGCGATCCTCTTGAAGCTGATCGAGGCGCTGTAAGAAAAAGGGCTGCGGAAACCGCAGCCCTTTTTCAGATCATATCCCGCTTGGCCATTGAAAGCGCCTGGCAGAGGAAATCCAGATCATCCAGCGTGTTGTAGCGGATGGTCAGCAAACCCCGCTCTCCGCCCGGTTCATGGTTGATGGACACGCCCATATGCAGATTGGCGGAAAGATCAGCCTCAAGCGCGCGGGTATCGGGATCTTTCTCTTCGACCCGACCCGGGGAAGCCGCGCGCTTCCCACCCGACTTTGCGTCAGGCTTCTTCACCAACTCTTCGGTTTCACGCACCGACAGGCCACGATCCACAACCTGACGCGCCAACTCCACCGGGTTGGGCGAGGTGATCAACGCCCGCGCATGGCCGGCGGTCAGCTTGCCATCAACAACCAGCGTCTGAACCTCATCCGGCAGGGTCAGCAGACGCAACAGGTTGGCGATATAGCTGCGGCTCTTCGAAAGTGCTTCACCCAGCTTTTCCTGCGTATGGCCGAAACGGTCCATCAGCTGCCGGAAAGCCTGCGCTTCTTCGATCGGGTTCAGATCGGCGCGCTGGATGTTCTCGATGATCGCAACTTCCAGCACCTCAGTATCGTCGAAATCCCGGATCAGGACGGGAACTTCGTGCACCTTTGCCATCTGCGCCGCACGCCAACGGCGCTCGCCTGCGACAATCTCATAATCGCGGCTCCCAGCGATGGGACGCACGATCAGCGGCTGCAGCACGCCTTTGGCCCGGATCGAGGTCGCCAAATCCGACAAATCCGCCTCGGCAAAGGTGCGGCGCGGCTGGTTCGGGTTGGGGGTCAGACGCTCCACCGGCAAAATCTCGGGCCGGCGCGGGGCGCCTTGGGGCGCCGCGGGTTCTGCCACGGCAGGACCCAGATTGATGTCCGCCATCAAAGCCGAGAGGCCGCGGCCCAGTCCCCTGCGATCAGGTTTCTTTTCCATCTCAAGCCCTCTCCCTGCCGCGTGAACGGAAACCATTGCGCGTGACGATCTCCAGTGCCAGTGCTTTATAGGCCTCGCTCCCCTTTGACGAGGGGTCATAGGTCAGAACCGGCATGGCAAAGGACGGCGCTTCGCTAACCCGCACATTGCGCGGTACAACAGTCTCAAAGACCAGCTCGCCCAGCGTCGTCCGCACGTCTGTTTCCACCTGCTGGGACAAGTTGTTGCGACCATCATACATGGTCAACACAACCCCTTCGATCCGCAGATTGGGATTGGCGGTTTCCCGCACGGTGCGGATTGTCAGCATCAGCTGTGAGAGCCCTTCCAGCGCAAAGAACTCCGCCTGAAGCGGGATCAGCACCGAATGGGCCGCGCACAGTGCGTTGACCGTCAGCAGGCTGAGCGAGGGCGGACAATCGAGCAAGATGTAATCCAGCGCGAAACGGTCGATATCCTGGCTCCGCAGCGCATCATGCAGCAGGAAACTGCGCTTTTCGTTCGCTACCAGCTCAATATCAGCCGAAGCAAGGTCAGCATTCGCAGGACAAATCCAGAGATTGGGCACCGAGGTGTCCTGGATGGCCTGACTGATCGGCGCGTCCTCAAGCAGCACATCATAGCTCGTCATCTGCCGCTGACCGGGATCGATGCCAAGACCCGTCGAGGCGTTCCCCTGCGGGTCCAGATCGACCAGCAGCACCCTCCCGCCCAGCTCGGCAAAGCCGGCGGCGAGGTTGATGGCCGTGGTCGTCTTGCCGACACCGCCCTTCTGGTTGGTGATGGCAATGATCTTGGGAAGCGGGGGACGCGTGGGGTCAGACATGATGGATCGACTTCACTCTCAGCAGCCTTGCATCGCTATGCGTCAGGCTGACGCGCTCGTCCAGATCGAAGTTCCATTCCTGACGCGCGTCCTCCACCTCATCGACGAAATTCGCGCCCTTGGGGAAAATCGCAAAGCCCGTCGGCGCAAGGTGGCGCGCAGCAAAGCCGCACAGCATCCGCAGGGATGCCAGAGCCCGGGCCGAAACGACATCCGCGCCCAAGGGCGCCAAAACTTCTACCCGCTGGGTATGGACCTGCACCTTCAAGCCCAGCGTCTGGGCCGCCTGACGCAGGAAAGTTGCCTTGCGTTGATCAGATTCCACCAGATGAAACGCCGTATCGGGGCTGCGCTCGAGCGCCAAGATCGCCAGAACGATGCCGGGCAGCCCCCCACCGGATCCAAAATCCGCCCAAATGCGAATTTCCGGCGCCAGATAGGCCCCAATCTGTGCCGAATCTTCAATATGGCGCGACCAAAGCTCGGCCAGTGTGGATTTGGCCACCAGATTGATCGCCGGATTCCATTTTCGGATCAGCGCTTCATAGGTTTGCAGACGCTCAAATGTTTCACGTGAAACATCGAGACCGCCAATCTCGTTAGCCGTCATGATACCGCCTTTTGCGGACGACGCAGGCGCGACAAGATCAGCACCAGCGCCGCGGGTGTCATCCCCTCAATCCGCCCCGCCTGGGCCAGCGTCGACGGCTGCTGTCGTTCCAGCTTTTGTTTCAGTTCGCCAGACAGCCCGGACAGCGCAGCATAATCGAAATCCGCTGGAATTGCGGTACCTTCATCCCGCTTCAGCGCGGCAACATCGGCCGACTGGCGTTCTGCGAATTGGGCGTAAAGCGCGTCGGTGCGGATTTGTGTCTGAATCTCGGCATCCAGCGCGGCGAATTCGGGCGAAACCTGCGCCATCACGGCCGGCTCCACATCCGGAAAGGCCAACAGCTCCCGTGCGGAGCGGCGGCCACCATCTTTGCTGACCTCAATCCCCAACGCCAGCGCTTCTTTCGGCGTCAGGCGCACAGCATCCAGCGCAGCAGCCCCCCGCTCAATGGCTTCCATCTTGCGCGCAAAGGCCACGCGGCGGTCTTCACGCACACAGCCCAAGGCATCGCCCAGCGGCGTGAGCCTCTGGTCCGCATTGTCGGCCCGAATGCTCAGCCGATATTCTGCGCGCGACGTAAACATACGGTAAGGCTCACTGACCCCAAAACTGATGAGGTCATCGATCATCACGCCGATATAGCTTGAGGTGCGACTGAACTGCACCGCATCTTCGCCACGTACCGCCCGCACCGCGTTCAGCGCCGCGACAAGCCCCTGCGCCGCTGCCTCTTCATAACCCGTGGTGCCGTTCACCTGCCCCGCAAGGTAAAGCCCCGTGAAGGTCTTGCTTTCCAGAGAGAATTTCAGGCCACGCGGATCGAAGTAATCATATTCAATCGCATAGGCCGGCTGCAGGATCTTGACCTCTTCCAGACCCCGGATCGATCGGACATAGGCATCCTGCACCTCAACGGGCAGCGAACTGGAAATGCCGTTCGGGTAAACGGTATCGTCGTCCAACCCCTCAGGCTCCAGGAAAACCTGATGGCTGTCCTTTTCGGCAAAGCGCACAACCTTATCCTCAATCGAGGGGCAGTAACGCGGGCCGACGCCTTCGATATGACCACCATACATGGCTGAACGCGACAGGTTGGCGCGGATGATGTCATGCGTCTGCGGATTGGTATGGGTGATCCCGCAGGAAATCTGGCGCACCAGCGGCGCCTTGTTACGGAACGAGAACATCACCGGGTCTTCGTCGCCATCCTGACGGTCCAGAATGTCCCAGTTGATGGTACGACCATGCAGCCGCGGTGGGGTGCCGGTTTTCAACCGCCCGCGCGGCAGGCCCATATCCGCCAGACGCTGTGCAAGCGAGACCGACGGTTTATCGCCCATCCGGCCCGCTGATTGGCGCACGTCGCCGATATGAATGATGCCGTTCAGGAAGGTCCCCGCTGTCAGGATTACCGCCCCGGCGCGAATTTCTGCCCCATCAGCCAGCCACAGACCGACAACCCGGTCGCCTTCGAAAATCAGATCGGCCGCCTCGCCTTCGATCAGGGCCAAATCCGGCTCCGCCTCCAACGCCGCGCGCATCGCGGCACGATAGAGCTTGCGGTCGGCCTGCGCACGCGGGCCCTGCACCGCGGGCCCTTTGCGACGGTTCAGAAGGCGATACTGAATACCAGCTTGGTCCGCCACACCGCTCATCACCCCGTCCAGCGCATCAATTTCGCGCACCAGATGGCCCTTGCCAAGGCCGCCGATGGCCGGGTTGCAGGACATCGTCCCGATATCCTGCATCCGCAGGGTGACAAGGGCAGTCTTCGCCCCCATCCGCGCCGAAGTGGCCGCAGCTTCACAGCCCGCATGCCCTGCCCCGATCACCACGACATCAAAATGTTTCACGTGAAACATCCTCATTTCCCGATGCAGAAGGACGAAAAGATTTCGCCCAACACATCCTCAACCCCAATCCGGCCAATCAGCATATCCAGGGCGCGAATGGCGCGGCGCACCTCTTCTGCGGCCAGCTCGATTCTGTCTGCCCCGAAATCTAGCTCATGCAGCGCCGATTCCAAAGCTGCCACAGCCTTCTCTACCACCAACCGGTGCCGTTCGCGGATGAGACTCCCCGACCCCGCGCTGCGACGGGCCAGAATGCCGCCAATATCGGCGACCAATTCCTCAACACCAAGGCCCGTGCGCGCAGAAATCATGCGCCAACCCGGAAACTGGCGCAGATCCGCTTTACCGATCACCACCAGATCATCAGGTTCCAGATCGATCGGGACCGCCTCATCCGGCTGTTCCAAGATGACGATCCGCAGATCGGCCGCCCGACCCCGTGCCACGGCGCGTGAAATGCCGATGGCCTCAACCCGATCCTCGGTTTCCCGCACCCCGGCGGTGTCCAGAAGCGTGACCGGCAGCCCAGCGAGATCGAGCCGAACCTCGATCACATCCCGCGTCGTGCCGGCAACTTCTGACGTGATCGCCGCCTCGCGACCTGCCAAAGCATTGAGAAGTGTGGATTTTCCGACATTCGGCGCCCCAATGATGGCGACCTCGAACCCGTCGCGGATCCGCTCGGCCACCACCGCGCCGGCCACTTCGGCCTGCAGTTCCACCCGCAAACCGTTCAGCAAATCACGCACTTCAGGAGTGACGTCAGTCGGAACGTCCTCGTCCACGAAATCGATCACCGCCTCCAGCAGCGCTGCCGCGCGCAACAGCCGCGGCCGCCAGCCGTCGATCCGTCGGCCAATATCCCCCGAAAGCACACGCAACGCCTGTTTGCGCTGCGCCTCGGTCTCAGCATCGATGAGATCCGCCAGACCTTCGACCTGGGCCAGATCAAGGCATCCGTTTTCCAGCGCCCGTCGCGTGAATTCCCCTGCCTCGGCCAGCCGCAACCCGGGCTGCGCGGCCAAGGCGCGCAACACCGCACTGATTACGGCACCAGAGCCATGCAGCTGAAGCTCAGCCACCAATTCGCCGGTAAAGCTCTGCCCCGCGGGAAACAGAAGGACCAAACCTTCATCCAGCACCTCGTTCTGCCAGATGATCCGCCGCAACCCGGCCTGGCGCGGCGGCGGAAGATCGCCCCGCGTCAGCGCCTTTACCGCCAGATGTGCAGACGGACCCGAGAGCCGGATGACGGAAACGCCCGCCCGGCCCCGCGCTGTTGCCAGGGCATAAATCGTGTCCATCGCGCGCTCCCTGCCGGGATCAGGTGTTCATGGAATCGAAGAATTCCGAATTGCTCTTCGTCTGTTTCAGCTTGGAAATCAGGAACTCGATTGCATCCGTAGTGCCCATCGGGTTCAGAATCCGCCGCAGAACATAAGTTTTCTGCAGATCGGTCTTTTCAACCAGCAGATCCTCTTTCCGGGTGCCGGATTTCAGGATGTCCATTGCCGGGAAGACGCGCTTGTCAGCGACCTTGCGGTCCAGCACGATTTCCGAGTTACCGGTGCCCTTGAATTCTTCGAAGATCACCTCGTCCATCCGGCTGCCGGTGTCGATCAGGGCGGTGGCGATGATGGTCAGCGACCCCCCCTCTTCGATGTTGCGCGCCGCACCGAAGAAGCGTTTCGGGCGCTGCAGGGCGTTGGCATCCACACCACCGGTCAGAACCTTGCCCGACGACGGCACCACCGTGTTGAAGGCGCGGCCCAGACGCGTGATCGAATCGAGCAGGATCACCACATCGCGCTTGTGTTCAACCAGGCGCTTGGCCTTTTCGATCACCATCTCGGCGACGGCGACGTGACGGGTTGCCGGTTCGTCGAAGGTCGAGGACACAACCTCACCCTTCACCGAGCGCTGCATGTCGGTCACTTCCTCGGGGCGTTCGTCGATCAGCAGGACGATCAGATAGCACTCGGGGTGGTTGGTCTCGATGCTATGGGCGATGTTCTGCAGCAGAACCGTCTTGCCGGTGCGCGGCGGCGCCACGATCAGCGCGCGCTGGCCCTTCCCGATGGGCGCGACCAGATCGATGATCCGCGCCGAACGATCCTTGATCGTCGGATCTTCGATTTCCATCTTCAGCCGTTCATCGGGATAAAGCGGCGTCAGGTTGTCGAAATGAACCTTGTGCTTGGCCTTTTCCGGATCGTCAAAGTTGATCCGCTCGGCCTTCACCAGGCTGAAATACCGCTCATTGTCACGCGGGCCCTGAATTACGCCCGAAATCGTATCCCCGGTCCGCAGGCTGAAGACGCGGATCATCTCGGGGCTGACATAGATGTCATCGGGGCCGGGCAGATAGTTCGCCTCAGGGCTGCGGAGGAAGCCGAACCCGTCCTGCAGAACCTCCAGCACGCCATCGCCGCCGATTTCCCAGCCCTCTTCGGCGTGTTCCTTCAGGATCGAGAACATCATCTCGCCCTTCCGCATGGAAGGCGCGTTCTCGATTTCCCACTCTTCGGCCATGGCCAGCAGCTCTGCCGGGGTCTTGGCCTTGAGATCGGAAAGGTTGAGCCGCTCGATGGTCTGGGCAATCGTCATGAAGGGTCCGTTCATCCGCAAAAACCCGCAGCGCGGGCCTGGATCAGCTTGTCATCGGGAAACGCATCAGGCCGGACGGCCCTGCTTGGGTTCGCCACTTAGCCCCGAAGCCGCCACGAGTCAACAAATTCAGAATTTCACGATGACCGAAGCAACGATCACGATCATCAAAAGCGTCGGAACTTCGTTCATCATCCGGTAGCGGCGTCCGGTTACGCTGTTGCGCCCTTCCGCGAAATCCCGGCGCCGTGCGGCCAGCCACATGTGAAACGCCGTCATCCCCAGCACAGACCCGGCCTTGAGCCAGGGCCAAAGCATGGTCCAATCGACAATTCCCGGCGTCAGGACCAGCGCAAGGCCGAAAACCCAGCTTGCGATCATCGCGGGATTCATTATGGCCCGCAGCAGGCGACGCTCCATGACCTGGAACAGGTCATCCGTCGGATTGCCCTGCCCCACGCGCTCCGCATGGTAGACGAAAAGCCGCGGCAGGTAGAACAGGCCCGCCATCCAGCTGATGACCGAGATGACATGCAGGAACTTTACCCAAGGGTAGAGGCCCGCCAGAAAATCTTCCATCCCGATCCATCCTTCGTGCAACCTTACCTCTTCTTAAAGAAAGAAAGAAAAAAAGGAATGTTGATTTAGGGGCTGGGGAAAACCGGATTTCCGGAATCCTCCCTCGGGTTTCCCACAGGCGCGGGGCCGTGGATAAGTTTGGGACGAATCTTTTTGGGCCTCTTCCGCAAAACCGGCCGCAGCGCTTGTTTTTATGGGCATAGACGCGGTTTTTGACCATCCACAGGGAGTTATGCAATGGCTGTGGGCCTCTGGCTTGTCCCACAGATCCCGGAAATCCAGCCCACAGGTGGACAAACCCTGCGCTCAGCTTGACAAAACCTGCCTTCCGACCGCACCAAGGCGAAGACATGACTTTGGCCCCCAAATTCGCGTCAGGAACAAACAGAGATTTTCCACAGCCTCGCCCCCAGATGACTCGCCCGCTTCTCCTCGCCTCTTCCTCGGAAACCCGGCTCGCGCTGCTGCGTGCGGCGGGGGTTGAGGTCACGGCCCATCCCGCCCGCATTGATGAGGAAACGATCCGCCGCGCGCTGGAGGCCGAGGGCGCCCATCCGCGCGACATCGCCGATGCCCTGGCCGAGATGAAGGCCCGCAAACTGGCCGAACGGAACCCGACGGCGCTGGTTCTGGGCTGCGATCAGGTGCTGGAATTTGACCATCGCGCCTGGGGAAAACCCGAAAGTCTTGATGCCGCGCGCGCGCAGCTTTTGTCTATGCGGGGCAAGACGCATCGTCTGCTCTCGGCGCTTGTGCTTTATGATGCGGGGGAACCGACTTGGCGCCATATTGGCCGCGTTGACCTGAAAATGCGCGATTTTTCAGATTCTTGGCTGGAAGGATATCTGGCGCGCAACTGGGAAAGCCTGCGCCATTCCGCCGGGGGCTACAAGCTTGAGGAAGAGGGCGTGCGCCTGTTCTCTTCGATCGAGGGCGACTATTTCACCGTTCTGGGCCTGCCGCTGCTGCCGTTGCTGGCCTATCTCGAACTTCGGGGGTTCATCGAGACATGACCGATCATCCGCGCATCCCTTTGGCCGGGGTCATCGGCTCGCCCATTGCGCATAGCCGCTCGCCTGCGCTGCATGGCTTTTGGCTGCGGCGCTACGGCATCAAGGGGCATTATGTGCCGCTCGATATTGCGCAGGCGGATCTGGCCGAGGCGTTGCGGATGATGCCGCGTATGGGCTTTGTCGGGGCCAATGTCACCATTCCGCACAAGGAAACCGTGCTGGGTCTTGCGGATATCGTCACGGATCGCGCGGCGCTGATTGGGGCTGCGAATACGCTGATCTTCCGCAAGGATGGCAAGATCCATGCGGACAACACCGATGGTCTGGGGTTTATCGCCAACTTGCACCAGAATGCTCCCGGCTGGAACGCCGCTGCTGGCCCCGCCGCAGTCTTTGGTGCAGGTGGCGCGGCGCGGGCAGTGGTTGCGGCCTTGCTTGAGGTTGGCGTACCCGAAGTGCGGATCGCCAACCGCACCCGCCTGCGGGCCGAGGCTTTCCGCGCCGATTTCGGCGCCCGCGTCACTGCGTTCGACTGGGTCCACGCTGCCGAGATGATCGAAGGCTGCGCCACAGTGGTGAACACCACGGCGCTGGGGATGACCGGAAAGGCTGAATTCGGCATTTCCTTGGCGGCCATGGCGCGTGGCGCGCTGGCCACCGATATCGTCTACACCCCCCCCAAGACCCAGTTCCTGATTGAGGCCGAGGAGCGCGGCGCCCAGATCGTCGATGGGTTGGGCATGTTGTTGCATCAGGCCGTGCCGGGCTTTGAACGCTGGTTTGGCCACCGCCCCGAGGTGGATGAAGACACCCGCCGCGCGGTCTTGTCGGCATGACGCCCTTCCGCCTTGGCCTGACCGGCTCTATCGGCATGGGAAAATCCACCACTGCGGCCATGTTTACCGCCGCCACTGTGCCCGTTTGGGATGCGGATGCTGCGGTGCATCGGCTCTATGCACCGGGTGGGGCTGCCGTGGCGCCGGTGGGGCAACTGGTTCCCAAGGCGATTGGCCCCGAGGGTGTTTCACGTGAAACATTGAAACAAGCCATCGCTGCCGACCCCACGCTGCTGGCGCAGCTCGAGGCCATCGTTCACCCGCTGGTCGCCGCCGATCGCGCTGCCTTTCTGGCGGCCGCGCAGACCGATATCGTGGTTTTTGACATCCCGCTGCTATTCGAAAAAGGCACCGAGGCCGAGATGGACGCGACCCTTCTGGTCACCGCCCCGCCCGAACTGCAGCGCGCGCGGGTGCTGGCCCGCCCCGGTATGACCCCGGCGCAGCTTGACCTGATGCTGTCGCGACAGATGCCGGACCGTGACAAACGCGCCCGGGCGACCCATATCATAGAAACCCTCAGCCGCCCTGCGGTCGAAGCCGCCGTGGCTGCGCTGATCGCCTATATCCGGGAAACCCGCCATGCGTGAGATCGTTCTGGATACCGAAACCACGGGTTTTGAGCCGTCGGAGGGCCATCGCATCGTCGAAATCGGCGCGGTGGAGCTGTTCAACCACCTGCCCACGGGCCGCACCTATCACCAGTATCTGAACCCCGAACGGTCGATGCCGAAAGAGGCCTTCGAGGTGCATGGATTGGGCGATGATTTCCTGCGCGACAAGCCCCTTTTCCGCGATTGCGCGCGGGCCTTTCTCGATTTCGTGGGCGATGCGAAGCTGGTGATCCATAACGCCGCTTTCGACATGAAATTCCTGAACTGGGAGCTTCGCACCCACGGTTTCCCGACCCTGCCGAATGATCAGGCGATTGATACCGTCTTGATGGCGCGCAAGAAATTCCCGGGTTCGCCCGCTTCGCTCGATGCGCTCTGCCGCCGCTTCGGCATCGACAATTCGATGCGCGAAAAGCACGGCGCGCTGCTCGACAGTGAAATCCTGGCGGAGGTATATCTGGAGCTGATTGGCGGTCGGCAGCCCGATCTGGTGCTGGCGGCAAGCCCCGCAGCGGCGCAGAAAGGGCCGGTAACGCAGGTGGATACCGATTGGCGGCCCCGGCCGCGTCCTGCGCCCTTGCCCCCCCGCATCACCCCGGAGGAAACCGCCGCCCATGAGGCCTTTGTGGCCAAGATGGGCGACGGTGCAATTTGGCTCAAGCGCGGCTAGCGGTCACTGGACCGGCTGTTGCGCTTGGGCGCGGCGTGCGAGTTCCTGACGGTAGAGCGCCAGATAATCCACAGTGTCGATGTTCAGCGCCGGGAAGCCGCCGTCACGCGTCACGTCCGAAATGATCCGGCGGATGAAGGGGAACAGCAGCCGCGGGCATTCGATCAGCAGGAAGGGGTGCATCTGGTCATCCGGCACGCCTTCCACATGGAAGATCCCGCCGTATTCCAGTTCCATCAGGAACAGCGTGTCGCCCGTCGCCTTGTTCTTCGAGGTGACGCGGAACTTGTTGATCACTTCATACTGGTGTTCGGCGCCGCGCTTGCGGGCATCGAGGCTCACCTGCACCTGAACGTCGGGCTGCATTTCGCTGCCGTTCAGGCCTTTTTGCGCCAGCACGTTCTCGAACGACATGTCGCGCACGAACTGGGCCAGAACGCTCATCTTCACCTGCGGGGCAGCGGCCTGCCCGGCATCGTTGGTCTCACTCATCCCTATCTCCTGCTGCCAGGGCGCGGCCGCGCCCATGGGGTCGCGCCCTGTCTAGCAGGTGGCTCAATGGCGCGTCCAGCCCGAGGGGCCACGCGGCGGTTGTTGCGGCTCATTGGGGTCAAGCTCGATGAACTCGGCGTCGATCACCACATTCGGCCCCGGTTGCACGCCAAAGCCGCGATGCACCTGCACCCGGCGTAGCACAGCGCGGCGGATCAGCGCCCGCACCGGCGGCAGCAGCAGCAAAAGCCCCAGAAGGTCGCCCAGAAACCCCGGCAGGATCAGCAGCAGGCCCGCGAACATCCGCAGCGCGTGATCGCCTGCCGCGACCTCCGGTTGTCCGATCCCGGCCATGGCGGCGCGCAGGTCGCCTGCGGCTCTTTGTCCCGTCGCCCGCAGGATGCCCACACCCAGCAGCGCGGTGCCAAAAATCACCAAAAGCGACAGGGCCAGCCCCATCCAGCCGCCCAATGTGATGAACAGCGCGATTTCCACCAGCATCAGCAGGATAATCGGTGTAAAAAGCCGCATCGCGCCGTCTCTCCTCTCAACTGTCTGTCAGGATGTGGACTTGTCCACACCCCTTCCCTACATAGGTCTTCAAGGTCCCTGTTACCAACCCCATCCTTTCTCGAGGTCTGCATGAACAACGCCCTGATCCAAATTCTTGTGCTTGCCGGGATCGCGGTGTTCCTGATCATCAAGCTGCGCTCGGTGCTGGGCACCCGCGAAGGGTTCGAAAAACCCCCGCTGCCGTCGCAAGAGGGCCCCGCCCGCCCTGTGCAGCGCAATTTTGAGGTGATCGAGGGCGGCCCCGACCGCGACATCACCGATCACGTCGCCGAGGGCTCTGCCGCTGCGCTCGCGCTCGCCGGGATGAAATCGGCCGAGCCGTCCTTCTCGGTCAATACCTTCCTCCAAGGCGCGCGCGGCGCCTATGAGATGATCCTCATGGCCTTTGAGCGTGGCGATCTGGCCGCCGTGAAGCCCTTCCTTGCCCCCGATGTCTATGAAAGCTTTGCCGCCGCCGTTGCCGCGCGCGAGGCGCAGGGTTTGACCGTCGAGGCGAATTTCGTGGGTCTGCGCGAACTTGCCCTGCAAGGCGCCACTTGGAATGCCGCCACGCGCGAGGGCGAGATTTCGGTCCGCTTCACGGGTGAGTTGACGACCGTGGTCCGCAATGCCGCCGGTGAGGTTGTCGAAGGTTCGGCCACCGAAATCAAACGCCAGCGCGATGTCTGGACCTTTGCCCGCACCATGGGCAGTGCCGACCCCAACTGGCAGCTTGTCGCGACCGGAGAGTGATGTTTGCCCTGCGACCCCTGTTCGCCGCGGCCTGTGTCGCGGTTGCAGCCATGACTGCGCCGGACCCCGTTCCGGCGCAGGTTCTCGTTTTTGAGGAACTCGACGGCTGGCGCGATGATGATCAGCGCGAGGCCCTTCGCGCCTTTCTGGAAACCTGCGATCTGCTGAAGGACCCGCTCTGGGCGCCGCTTTGCCGTCTTGCCGCCGATGCGGGCGAAAGCGCGGATAGTGCGCGCGCTTTCTTTGAGCTGTTCTTCCGCCCCGTGGTCATCGGCACCCCTCCGGCGCTGTTTACGGGCTATTACGAACCCATGCTGGATGGATCGCCCGTCCGCACGGCGCGGTTCCGCTATCCGATCTATGCCCGCCCGCCGGAATTGCGCGACGGCATGGTCTATTATTCACGGTCGGACATTGAAGCCGGCGCGATTGCGGGCCGCGGCCTCGAACTCGCCTGGCTGGATGACCCGGTGGAAGTGTTTTTCCTCCATATTCAGGGATCTGGCCGCATTCGCATGCCCGATGGCCGTGTGATGCGCGTGGGCTATGGTGGCAAGAATGGCCACCCCTACCGTTCTGTCGGGCAAGAGATGGTCCGCCTTGGCACCCATACGCCAGATCAGGTATCGGCCCAGACCATCCGGTCCTGGGTGCGCGCCAATCCGGGGCCGGGCCATGCGATGCTGGATCACAACCCCTCCTATGTCTTTTTCCGCCGCCTGCCCGATCTGGCGGCCGACAAAGGGCCGATTGGCGCCATGGGCCGTTCGCTGACTGATCTGCGGTCGGTTGCCATTGACCCGCGCTATAACCCCTTGGGCGCGCCGATCTGGATCGAGAAAGAAGGGCGCGACCCCATGCGCCGCCTGATGGTTGCGCAAGATACCGGGGGTGCCATCAAGGGCGCGCAACGCGCCGACATCTATTTCGGCACGGGCGATGCCGCGGGCGATGCGGCAGGCACGGTCAAGGATGGCGGGCGTATGGTGGTGCTTTTGCCCATCGACCTTGCCTATGCCATGCTGCCGGATGGCTGATCATCATGGCCCGCCGTCGTACCCTGCGCCCCGAAGAGGCTGAGCTTTGGCAGGCCGTCGCCCGCACGGCCAAGCCGATGCACGCGCCGACGCTGCATCGCAAGCTGCCCGATGCCGACCCCATGCCGCCGCTTCATAAGCCCGAGGTCCTGCCCGCGCCGCCTGAACCCAAGCTGAACCGCTTCCGCATCGGCGAACGCAAGCGCGAGGCGCCGGTGCTGGACACCCTGCCCCCGTTGGCCGAACGTCTGGCCACCGCCCCGGTGCTGATGGACCGCAAGAACCATGACCGCATGGTCCGCGGCAAGCTTTCGCCCGAGGCGCGGCTTGACCTGCATGGCATGACCGTGGCCGAGGCGCATCCCGAATTGATCCGCTTCATCCTCAACGCCTGGAATGATGGGCTGCGGCTGGTGCTGGTCATTACCGGCAAGGGCAAGCAAGGCCCAGATCACGGGCCGATCCCGATCCGCTACGGGGTGCTGAAGCATCAGGTGCCGCATTGGCTGCACCTGCCGCCGCTCGGCCCCTGCGTGCTGCAGGTGACGGAGGCGCATCTGAAACACGGCGGCTCGGGCGCCTATTACGTCTATCTGCGCCGCCCGCGTTAGTTCGACAGGCCTTCAGCCACCACGCCCACCGGTGCCAGCACGATTTGGGTGGCGTTCTGCACGGTCAGCACCACGCCCGGCAGCAGCCCCACCTTGCCCCGTTGATCCGATCCGAAGGCGGCATCCACATCCGCCACCCGGCTCATCAGTTGCAGCAGCGCGGCGCTGTCGCCCAGATTGAAATGCCCCGACCCTTCGGAATAGGCTTTGGTATCCAGGAATGTCACATCCAGATCCGCCACGCGGCTGATGTCTGAAAGGTTCCCCAGCCGTTCAGGCTGGCCGGTCAGCTGTGCTGAAAGGCTCAGTAGTGAATCCCGGTTTGATCCGAAGATGATGAAGGGCTGCGGCAGGGCGCCATAGGTGCGGGCCTGCATCCGGAACAGATCGACGTCCAGATCCGGCGAAATCAGGATCACCCCGGCCATGCGCTGCCGGATGCGATTATCGCCGCGGATCGCCACCTGGCGCAGGGTTTCCATTGTCAGCGCCGACCCCATCGAATGCGCCACCAGCACAATCCGTTCGGCCCCGGCATCGGCGGTTTCGTGGATCAGCCGTTCCAGCCCGTCGCGCGCGAACATCGCGGAATCCCGATCCGCGACATAGCCCAGCGGATTGCCGATCGACGGCCAGCTGTAGTGGAGCGTTACCCCCGGCATCTCAAGATCATGTGAGAGCTGCGCGATCCGATACAGCCCTTCGGCAAAGGTGTTATTGAAGCCGTGGACATAGATCACCGCCTCGCGCTGGCTGCGCGGCAATGCCAAGAAGGCCTGATGCAGATCGGCCGAGAATTCGCGCCGGCTCAGGTGCATTTCCTGTTCCGTCGTAAGGAAATGCCGCTGCGGATCGGGTTTGGCATGGCGGCCGGGGAACTTGATCTCGCCCAGTTTGCGGTTCGGGGGCACCGAAATGGCATAGCGGGCAAAATGTTCCTCTTCCGACCGGCCGCGCCCGAAGGTGCCGGTGTCGGCGTCGATCGCGCGCGTTGAGCCGACAAAGATCTCCTCGACCTGTCCCACCTTCGCGGCGGCCGGATCTACGACGATGGTGCCCCGCGGCGCGCAGGCGGCAAGGCTGACAAGGCAAAGACAGATCAAACTGCGGCGCACGGAAATCCCCTTAAAGAACAGGGTAAGCCTTGCCGATTTCTGCGCCGCCGCCAAGCCGTCAAAGAACGTAACGGCTAAGGTCTGCCGATCGCGCCAAAGCGCCCACATTCGTCTCTACAAAGGCGGAATCGACGACAACCTCTTCTCCGCGCCGGTCCGGGGCGCTGAAGGAGAGATCCTCGAACACCCGCTCCAGAATGGTATAGAGCCGCCGCGCCCCGATGTTTTCCACACTGCGGTTCACCTCGGCCGCGATGCGGGCCAGTGCCGCGATGCCATCTTCGGTAAAGCGGACCTGCACCTGTTCCGTCGCCATCAGCGCCGCATATTGCCGCGTCAGCGCATTGTCGGTCTCCGTCAGGATGCGCGTGAAGTCGCCCTCGGTCAGGGCCTGCAGCTCCACCCGGATCGGCAGGCGCCCCTGCAATTCGGGCAGCAGGTCTGATGGTTTGGCCACATGGAACGCGCCCGAGGCGATGAACAGGATATGGTCCGTCTTGACCGGCCCGTATTTGGTGGAAACCGTGGTGCCTTCGATCAGCGGCAGCAGGTCGCGCTGCACCCCCTCGCGGCTGACATCGGCGCCCCGCGCCTCGGCCCGGGCGCAGATCTTGTCGATCTCGTCCAGAAAGACGATGCCGTTTTCCTGCACCGCCTCCAGCGCGGCGGCCTTGACCGCCTCATCATCCAGCAGCTTGTCGGCCTCTTGTCCCAGAAGCAATTCATAGCTGTCGGCCACGGTCATCTTCTTGCGTGTGCTGCGCCCACCGAAGGCCTTGAAGATGTCCTGGAGGCCCTGCATCTGCATTTCCATGCCGTTGCCGCCGCCCATCATCATCGGGAAGGGCGTGCTGTCCTGCACCTCCAGCTCGATCATGGTCTGGTCCAGTTCGCCGCGTTTCAGTTTTTGGCGGAACAACTCGCGCGTCTGGTCTCGGGCATCCTTGCCGGCAATGGCCTCGATCACCCGGTCTTCGGCGGCGCGCAGGGCGCGGGCCTTCACCTCGTCCCGCATCCGGGTGCGGGTTTCGATCATCGCGGCATCCACCAGATCGCGGATGATGCTGTCCACATCGCGGCCGACATAGCCAACTTCGGTGAATTTCGTCGCCTCGACCTTCAGGAACGGCGCGCGGGCGAGTTTCGCAAGCCTGCGGCTGATCTCGGTCTTGCCGACGCCGGTCGGCCCGATCATCAGGATGTTCTTGGGGTAAACCTCGTCGCGCAGATCATCGCCCAGCTGCTTGCGGCGCCAGCGGTTCCGCAGGGCGACCGCCACGGCACGTTTGGCATCCGCCTGCCCGATGATGAAACGATCCAGTTCCGAGACGATCTCGCGGGGGGTGAGATTGGTCATTTCGCAATCCGCTCCACGGTCAGGTTGCCATTGGTGTAGACGCAAATATCGGCGGCAATCGCCATGGCTTTGCGCGCGATCTCTTCCGCCGGAAGGTCGGTGTGCATCAGCCCCCGCGCCGCGGCGAGCGCGAAGTTCCCACCCGATCCGATAGCCGCGATGTCATGTTCCGGTTCCAGCACATCGCCCGCCCCTGTGATCACGAAAAGGTCGGCGCCGTCGGTCACGATCAGCATGGCTTCAAGGTTGCGCAGGTATTTGTCCATGCGCCAGTCCTTGGCCAGATCGACACAGGCCCGGGCCAGCTGCCCCGGTGCGGCCTCCAGCTTTTTCTCCAGCCGTTCCAGCAGGGTAAAGGCATCGGCGGTCGATCCGGCAAAGCCGCAGACCACGTCGCGCCCGCCGGGAGACAGGCGCCGCACCTTGCGCGCGGTGCCCTTGATCACGGTCTGACCCAGGCTGACCTGCCCGTCGCCTGCGACCACGACCTCACCCCCCCGGCGCACGCCGATGATGGTGGTGCCATGCCAACCGGGAAATTTGTCCTCTGCCATCGGGGCCTCCATTGTTTGAAGTTATATGGCGCAGCCCCCGGCCCTTCACAACCCGCGCGGCGGTTTGATCCATTGGCCAGCCTGGCAGACGCCTGCCAGTGCCCAGTCCGGCCCCAGCGCCACCAGATCGGCCTGCCTGCCCGGCGCGATCAGGCCAAAGCGGTCTTCCAGACCTAGCAACCGGGCGGGTTCGGCGCTGGCCATCCGCAGCGCGCGTGCGGGGTCAAGGCCCACTTTTTCAACCAGTACCCCCACCGCACGCGGCAGCGTCAGGTCCGCTCCGGCCAGCGTGCCATCCGCCAGCGTCAGCCGCCCGTCTCGGCGCAGGATCTGGCGTCCGCCAAGCTCCATCTCTTGCAGGTCGCTGCCCGCAAAAGCCATGCAGTCACTGACCAGGAACACCCCCTCGGTCCGCGCAGCCAGCGCTGCCCGCAGGGTTTGCGGATGCACATGCACCCCGTCGGCAATCACCCCGGCCCCGGCCGTGCCGCCCAGCACCGCCCCGACCAGACCCGGCTCTCGGTTGCCGAGCTGGCTCATCGCATTGAACAGATGTGTGGCGCAGCGCGCACCCGCCGCAAAGGCGCGGTCCGCGCTTTCGGCCGTGCAGTCACTATGGCCGAGGCTCACGATCACCCCGGTTTGGGCCAGCTGGCGGATCTGATCCGGGGTCGCGGCCTCGGGCGCAAGTGTCACCATCAGGCGCGGCAAGCGTTCCGCAGCCGTACATAGCAGATGCAGATCGTCAGCGGTCATGGGGCGGATCAAACCGGCATCATGGGCGCCCTTGCGCCGCGGGTCGAGGTGCGGCCCCTCCAAATGCAGGCCCAGAAAACCCGGCACACCTTGGCGCGCGGCGTCGATTCCGGCTGCAATGACCTGTGCGGTCACCTTCGGCGTATCTGTGATCAAGGTCGGCAGAATTCCTGCCGATCCCAAGGCCAGATGCGTGGCGCAGATCTGGCGCAGCTGGTCCGCCATGGTCGTGGCGCCGACCATCTGCCCGCCCCCGCCATTTACCTGCACATCCAGAAATGCGGGTGCCAGCGTTATCCCCGGCAATCGCCTGTGATCTGCGGCCCCGGCCTGACTGGCGGGCAACACGGCCGCGATCTTTGACCCCTCCAGAACCAGCGCAATCTGATCAAGGATCTGTGTCCCGTCAAAGAGACGGTCGGGAAGCAGAACCTGGCGCATCAATCCGCCCCCGTGCGGGCCATCCAGAGCGCGCCATCCACGGCAGAGCCCCGTGCGGCGCGTTGCGGCCAATCCGATTGCAGCGCAGCCGCGTAAAACGGCCCCAGTCCACCGAGAAAGACAACCGGCAGCGCAGGCTGGGGCTGAATCGCCTGAATCAGGCCACGCACTTCCGCAAGGGCTGTGGCGCGAACTTCGATCGCCGCAGAATCATCCGAGCCAAGGATTTGCGGCGCGAAGGCCCCGAAATCCACGGGCCGCGACTGTCCGCCAAAGGCGATGATTCCCTCCGGCCCGCCCATTTCACGCAAGATCGTGGTCAGAAGCGGTGTCAGCGGGGCATAGCCATCATGGGCGCGCAGGGCTGCAGACAACAGCCGCCGCCCCAGCACGGCGCCACTGCCCTCATCCCCCAGCAGAAACCCATGGCCGCCGAACTGCGCAAATGCCCCGCGCTGTTGCCGCGTGAAAACCGACCCGGTCCCGAGGATGGCGACGATTCCATCTTCACCCTGCAGCGCGCCCGTGGTTGCGGTCACCGCATCATTGACGATCCGGCAGGATCGGAATGGCAGGTTCCGGGCAAGCTCGGCCACGGGCCCCGGCATCCCTGCGCCGGCAAGACCCAGAACGGCCGTCAGGTCGGGCGCAGAAATCCCGGTGCCATCCAGTGCTTGGTCCACGGCGGCCATGATATTCGACCGTGTTCCAGCCACGTCGGTATTCACATTCGCAGGTCCGGCATGACCCCGGCCCAGAATGCGCCCCGTTTCATCCGCCACGGCGACGCGGCATCCGGTCCCGCCGCCATCAACCCCCAGATAATGTGGCATCACCTTCCCCAATCACCGCTGCGCCACCATCCATAGCGGAAACGGCCCTGCCCGCGCAAATCGGAACGCGCCGCTGCCGTCAAACCCGCCCTGTGGCGGCGCAGACACAGCCGTCCTGCGCTACGGGGGATCTGCGGGGCTGGAATACCCCGCCCCAGAGCGCATTCTTCGGGCAGCACCGCCGATCAAGAAGGTCAGGCCGGTTTCCAGATCCTCTGTCCAATTGTGCTTTGATCATAAGTTTACACAATATGTAGTGTTAGGTTTGCGTGAGTAATCTACGGCGCTGCACGCAAAGATTGTGGCTAAACTATGGGGAAAAAGAGGAAAATCGAGACGCCACCTGAACAGAGGGCTGGAAATGGCATCCAAACGAATGTATTTCTGAACCTAATTGGACCCTGAAAACAGGGCCGACAACAAAGTTGCGGGTGAGCAGCCCGATTTGAGGCGGAGTAGTAAGATGGTTCAGGCGATTGATTTCGCCGTCCGCAATTCTGCGGGCGCAGTGACGCATGGCATCGCTGGCGGCGAGGGCAGCAATTTCATTCAAATTGGATCGGGTGAGCAGATTTCGCTCAATGTGGCCCAGTCCAGCGTCCTTGGGTATGAACGCAAGGGCGCAAACCTCATCGTGCATCTGGTGGATGGCAGCGATGTTGTTCTTAACGGTTACTACGATGTTGCCCCGGGCCAGCTGAACCGCCTTTACCTGTCGTCGAACGGCGAGGTGACAGAGGTTCTTCTGAGCGATGCCGGCACCGCTGGACCGGTGGCCGCAAGCTATGGCCCGGTCGACGCCTGGAACAAGTTCTCGACGCTCGACGATCTGCGTTTTGAAGGTGCGGATGCTTTCGCCGATGCGCAGATCTATTCTGACGAACCCGCGGGCATGGGCGCGCTGGCACCCGGCCTTCTGGGCGCTGGTGGTTTGGGCGCTGCCGCACTTGCGGCCGGCCTTCTGGGTGGTGTCGCCCTGCTTGGCGGCGGCAGCAGCGGCGAAGGGGGCGACAGCACCGACAATTCGGGCGGTGACGGCACCGATGATGGTGACGATGACGGCACCGACGATGGCACCGATGATGGCGATGACGACGGCACCGACGATGGCGACGACGATGGCGACGACGACGGCACCGACGATGGCGATGACGACGGCAACGACGATGGCGATGACGACGGCACTGACGATGGCGATGACGACGGCACTGACGATGGCGACGATGACGGCACCGACGATGGCGACGATGACGGCACCGATCGCGCCGAACCCACAGTCGACGACCCTGACCATTCTGAAACCCTGACCACCAATACCGAGGATCCCAAGCTGGTGATCACCGGCACGGGTGAGCCGGGCGATCATGTGACCGTGGTGGTTGGCGACCGGACGCAAACCACCACGATCACCAGCAACGGCACCTGGGGTGTAGAATTCTCGGGCGAGAATTTCCCCTCGGATGGCAATTTCAGCAGTGAAGTGACCGTCACCGGCGGTGGCTTCACCTATGAACTGGATGGCCCCGACTTCATCATCGACATGACCCCGCCGCCGGTTTCGGCGACCCGCGGTGTCGAAAGTGTCGGTGATGTGGAAAATGCTGCGGAATATGCTGATGGCGTGACCATTGCCGGTCGCGGCGAAGCAGGCGCAACGGTTGAAGTGGTGATCGGCGGCGTCAGCCACACAACCACCGTCGGCCCGCGTGGCAATTGGTCTGTGACCTTCACCACCTCGGAAATCCCCTCGGGGGAGGCGGTCCATGAGGCGACCATCACTGCGACCGATCCGCTGGGCAACCAGACGGTCATCACCGAAAATGTCGTGATCGACACGGAGATTCCGCTGGCGATTACCTCGCCGGTGATGGGCGATGACTATATCTCGGCCTCCGAACGTTCGGCGAGCGCGGGGATCACCCTGTCCGGCACGGGCGAGGCGGGTGCCTCGATCGAAGTGTCGGTCGAAGGCGTTACCCGTAGCGCGACGGTGGCGGATGATGGCAGCTGGTCGGTGAATTTCGCCGGTACCGAGCTGCGCGCCGGGACCTATGATTCCACCGTTTCGGTTACTTCCACCGATGCCGCAGGCAATAGCACCACCGAGACTCATGTCGTTCATATCGACACCGAAGTCCGCAATTTCGCAGGGGCAACCGACAGCGTGGTGAACGCCGCCGATGCGGCGGGGGACCTGGAGGTGACAGGGACCGTCGAAGTGGGCGCGCGCGTTCAGGTGGAATGGAAGGGAACCTGGTACAACGCTTCGGTCGATGCCAGCGGCAACTGGAGCGCCTCGATCCCGGCCTCGGCCATCCCGGCGGGGGAAAGCAATGTCGTTCTGACGATGCGTGCCACCGATCATATCGGCAATGTCAGCACACAGACCCAGACCGTGCGCGTTGATACGCTGGTCAATACGCTGGGTCTGTCGGGTGACATCGGCGGCGATGGCGTCATCAATGCGGCAGAACATGCCCAGGGTGTGACGATTTCGGGCTTTGTCGAGCCGAATTCCACGGTCGAAATCTCACTTCCCAATGGCGCGACCCGCACCGTGACCGCCGGGGCCAATGGCCGCTGGAGCGCGGATTTCGCATCGGCCGATCTGCCGTCGGGCGACGGGGTGGAAACCACGTTCACCGTCACCGCAACGGACAGCGTGGGCAATACCGATTTCTTCGAAGAGGTGGTGACGATCGACACCGTCGCGCCGCCCAGCCCTGAAATCACTGCCGTGACCCCCACCAAGGACGGCAGCGGCAATGCGGTCGGGGTGCGCGCACTCTATACCGAGATGACAGATGACACTTACACCTTCGACCGTGTCGATGCCTCGGGGTCGGTGACGCATATCTCGGCAACCGAGACGGACAACCAGACCTTCGGCGAAACCGAATTCCGGTTCGGGTCGAATGTGCCGGATGGCAGCTATCTGGTGATCAACAACGCCGATGCGGCTGGCAACAGCTCGTCCACGCTGCTGATTGTCAATACGACCAGCTCGGTCGAGGTGGATCTGGACCGCGCGGGCTTGTCCCACTTTGACTTTGCCGCCGTGGACCTGACCTGGGCCCCCGATGCGCAGCTTACGATCAACGACACGCAGCTGCACCATCTGACCGGATCGGACCATACCTTGATCATCAAGGGGGACAGCCGCGATGATGTGACGCTGGACGGCGACTTCCACGCCACAGGAACCCGGACGATGGATGGCCAGAGCTATACCATCTACACGCTGGATGGCGGCGCCGGGTCGGTGCTTGTGGATGACGACATCACGACCCGTACGATCTGACGGGGCCCGCCATGCCCGCCCCCCATGTTCTCGCTGTGTCTGCCGGGGTGAAGCGCCCCGGCACCGCCCTGACGCTTGTGCTGGCCCTGTCGGGGTGCATGGGCGGCTACGGGCCGGATGTTACCAAGTTCGGGTTTGGGGCGGGGACGCGCCCGGATCAGGCCAGCCTGGCACCGGGGGGCGAATTGGCCCGTTCGGGTCAGGCCTCGGCGCAAGGATCGGCAATCATCGGTGATCTGGCTGCGCGTCAGTCCGTTCTTCCCACGGTTGGCCCCTATGCCGACGTGGCGCAAGCGGTGATCGAGGCCAATGCAGGCCCTGCCCGTGCAGAATTGCGCGTGGCCCGTCTGCGGGCCGAGGCCCGGTCGCAGAACTGGCTTCCCACGCTGTCGCCCACGCTGAGCCTGACAGATCTGGGTGAGGCTGCGGCCTCGCTCCTGCTTGAACAGGTGCTGTTTGATGGGGGGGGCCGCAAGGCCGAACGGGCCTTTGCCGCCGCCGATGTCGAGGTTGCGGCGACGACGCTTTCGCTCGATTTCAACCAGCGCGTCTTTGAAGGCCTGGGTCACTACCTCCGCGCGCAACGTGCGCTGGAACAGGCGCGGCTGGCCGAAGCGGCCGTGGGCCGCATGGCCGAATTTGAACGCATCGTTGGAATCCGTCTGGAAGGCGGTATGTCAGATCGGTCGGAACAGCAGGTCATCGCGCAGAAGGCCGCTGAAATGCGCGCCAAGATGAACGATGACCGCTTTCAGGCGCAGCAGGCCATGGCAGAGCTGAACGCCATGTCCGCGCGTCCGCTGGACGGTCTGTCGGGGCTGCAACCCCTGCCCGCCGATCCCGGCGCGCCCGAACCCCTTTCGGTCGTGAAGGCCCGGGCCGAGGCGGCGCGCATGATGGCCGAGGCCGATATGGCCCGTTCGGGCTATGCGCCCAAACTGACTGCCGCCGCCGCGATGGATCACAAGGGCAATGCGGAATCCGGCCTTTCGGTGGAATTCGACAATGCCCTCGGTCTGGGCACGGGGGCCGCGCTGGATGCGATTGCCGCATCGCGCGATGTGGCCGACCGTCGTGTTGCCCAGACATCCGAAGCGGCCAACCGTGATCTGGTCGCCCTTCAGCAAGAGATTGCGACTCTGACCGCCCGCGAGGCCGAGGGCCGCGCCGTGCTGGGGCAAACTGAAGCCACGCTCCATATGTTCACCGAGCAATACAAGGTTGGTCGGCGCACGCTGATGGAATTGGTAAACATGTTCGAAAGCTATTCCGCGATGGAGCGCGAAATGGCGGGCCTGAAGTATGAAATTGCCCTGAAGCGGCTTCAGATCGCGCGCGACAGGGGTGTTCTGGTGAATGGGGCTCTGTTGTGACCGAAACCCGCGTTGTCGCCTTTGACATGAATGCAAGCCGTGCGGGTGCCCCTGTGGCGGCGCGCGTATCGGCCCAGCCTGCCCCGCCGCGCCAGTCGGAGAAGATCCTCGCCCGTGCCGGGTTGGCCCGTGTCTATCTTGGCCTTGTCGGCGCCGAGGTAACGGCGACCGACCTTTCGGAACAGATGGAGCTTGCCGCAACCGACGGCGCCCTGCCCGCCCTGCCCGAAATCGCCCGCGCCATGATTGCGCTGGGTCTGAAGGCCAAGGTCGAAGATGTGGCCGAACTGACCCCTGCCCTCTGGCCCGCGCTGGTGCAGATGAGCGGCGGGCAAATCGTGCTTGTGCTGGGGCAGACCGCCGAAACCCTCTCGGTCTATGACGCAAGCCTGCCCGACAAGCGGTCCGATGTGGATCTCAAGGATTTTGCATCGCTGCATGATGGGCGCATCCTGCGGGCCCGCCCCTCGCTGCGCGCGCTTGAGGCCCGGCATATCGAAAACAGCCGTGCGCCCCATTGGTTCTGGGGGGAATTCCGCAACTACCGCCGCCAGCTGTTTGAGGTTTCGGCCGGGTCGCTGGTGGCGAACCTGCTGGCGGTCGCCGTGGCGATGTTTTCCTTGCAGGTCTATGACCGTGTGATCCCGCATCAGTCGCAGCCCACGCTTTGGGTGCTGGCGCTTGGGGCCATGCTGGCGGTGCTGCTGGAAGGCTGTCTCAAAGTCGCGCGGTCCACGCTGATGGACATGACCGGCCGGCGCATCGAACTCGCCGTGCAGGAACGGCTGATGGAGCGCCTTCTGGGCATGAAGGGCGGCCCGCGCCGCACCACTCCGTCGCAGACCTTTGCCGCCATGCGCGAATTTTCGGCCGTGCGCGAATTCTTTACCGCCACGACCATCGGCACCCTGGCCGACCTGCCCTTCCTCTTCATCTTCTTTGCCATCGTCGCCAGCATCGGCGGCAGTCTGGTCTGGGTGCTGATTGCCGGGTCGGCGCTGATGGTGCTGCCGGGGATCTTCTTCCAGAAAAAGATGATGTCGCTGACGCGTGATACGCAGGGCGCATCTACCCGGGCGGCGCGGCTGCTCTATGAAGCCGTTTACGAACACGAAACCGTCACCACCCAGCGCGCGCAGGACCGTATCCGCCGCATCTGGACCGAACTGACTACGCTTTCGGCGGTCAAATCCTCGGATCAGCGGCACTTGGCCTCGATGCTCACCTATTGGGCGCAGGCGATGCAGCAGCTGACCTATATCGCCACTGTGGTGATCGGCGCCTATCTGGTTTTCGCGGGCAACTTCACCGTCGGGACCATCATCGCCATCGGCATCCTGACCTCGCGCACGCTGGGCCCGCTGTCGCAGGTTTCGGCCACCATGGCCCGCTGGGCGAATGTGAAAGAGGCTCTGAACGGCCTGAATGCCATCGCCGAGGCCCCGCAGCAGGAAGAAGTTGGCCGCAGCTATCTGCGCCGCGAACGCATCAGTGGCAATTATGAACTGCGGAACCTCGAATTCTCATATGATCCGAAATCGGCCCCGGTGATCGACATTGCCGCGCTGGCCATTCCGCAGGGCCAGCATGTGGCGGTGCTGGGCACCAACGGGTCGGGCAAATCGACATTGCTGCGCCTTCTGGCCGGGCTTTACGACCCGACCAAGGGCCGCGTGCTGATTGACGGGGTGGATCTGGGCCAACTGCATCCGCGCGACCTGCGCCGGGGCGTGGGTTATCTGGGGCAGGATGTGCGGCTCTTTGCCGGGTCGATCCGGGACAACCTGAACATGACCCAGCTGGAACGCGACGACGACCGGATGTATGCCGCGCTCGACTTCGCGGGCCTTGGCCCCTTCGTCCGGAACCATCCCCGCGGGCTGGATCTGGAAATCCGCGAACTGGGCGAAGGCCTGTCGGTCGGCCAGAAACAGAGCATCGGCTGGGCGCGGCTCTGGTTGCAAGACCCGTCGGTGGTGCTGCTGGATGAACCCACAGCCGCGCTGGACCAGACGCTTGAGGCAACGCTGGTCAGCCGCCTGCAACACTGGCTTCAGGGCCGTACCGCCGTGATCGCCACCCACCGGGTGCCCATCCTGCAACTGACGGAACGAACGCTGATCCTGCAAAACGGCAAGATGGCGGTCGATGGTCCGCGCGATGCGGTTCTGGCGCATCTGCGTCAGGCGGGGGGCCGGGGATGAGCATCATGTCCTTTGACGACGATCTGGCCGCCCAGAACCGCCGCCCCTCGGCGATCATCTGGACGATAGCCGCCGCCGTGGTGATCTTCCTCGGCTGGGCGGCCATCGCCTGGGTCGCGGAAATCGTGAATGCGCCAGGGACGATCGTCTCCTCCTCGCGTCCGCAGATCATCTCGAACCTCGAGGGCGGGATTCTGGCCGAACTCAACGTGGCCGAGGGCGATATCGTGCAGCCCGGCGCGGTGCTGGCCCGTCTGCAGGGCACCCAATACCAGACCATGGTGGATGATCTGCAGGACCAGATCGCCACGCTGGAAATCCGCCGCCTGCGGCTTGAGGCCGAAGCCCTGGGCGTGGTCGATTTCGATGCTCCGCCCGAACTTGCGGCGCGGGTGCCCGATATTATCGCCTCGGAAACCGCGCTGCTGAATGCGCGGCTCTTCGACTACAAGATGAAGAAGGAAGGCGCGCAGGCTGTGTTGGACCAGTCCCAGAAAGAGCTTGATATCCTCGAGAAGATGCTCGCGATGGAAGTGGCTCCCCTGATCGAGGTCACGCAGGCCCGCAAGGCGAAATCCGAGGCCGAGGGCCGTCTGAATGATGTAATCACGCAGATGGAACTGGACCGCGCCAATACCTATTCCGAAACGCTGGGTAAGCTGGCTTCGCTGCGCCAGCAGGCCAAAAGCGTGCAGGATCAGCTGGACCGTACCGTCCTGACTGCGCCGATGAAGGGGGTGGTCAACAAGCTGTCCATCACCACCATCGGCGGGGTCGTGCGTCCGGGCGAAGAGATCCTGCAACTGATCCCGCTGGAGGATGAGCTGTTCATCGAAGCGCGGGTCAAGCCCGAGGACATCGCCTCGGTCCGCAAGGACCAGGAGGCGACGATCAAGCTGACCGCCTATGATTACACGATCTATGGCACGCTGCAGGGGAAGGTGGATTTCATCTCGGCCGATACGTTCAAGGACGAACGGTCGCGCAATCCTGATGGCGATCCGCATTACAAGGTGACGGTGCGGGTGGATCTGTCGAAGTTGACCGAACGACAGCGCAATCTGGAGATCCGGCCCGGCATGCAGGCCCATGTGGAATTGCAGACCGGTGGCAAGACGATCCTGACCTATCTGACCAAGCCGCTCTACAAATCGCAGGAAGCGCTGCGCGAACGCTGATCACCTTCCCGTCAGAAAGCGTGACGCGGGGGCAGTCGCGGGCTACACCTGCGACAGCGAGAGGAGCTTTCATGCGTTTCATTTTATCCGCTGCCGCGACGCTGATGCTGGCCGCCCCTGCCCTTGCACAGGATTGGCAGGCCAAGCTTGAGGCCGCACGCGGTCAGACTGTCTATTTCAATGCCTGGGGCGGCGATCCCCGCACCAATGATTTTCTGACCTGGGTCGGGGCCGAGACAGAGCGGCTTTATGGCGTGAAGGTCGAACAGGTGAAACTGGCCGACACCGCCGAGGCCGTCAGCCGCGTTCTGGCCGAGAAGGCCGCCGGGCAGACCGAGGGGGGCAGTGTCGATCTGATCTGGATCAACGGGCCGAACTTTCTGGCGATGAAGGAGCAGGGCCTGCTGCATGGCCCCTTCGTGGCCGATCTGCCCAATGCGAAATATCTTGATCTTGCGCCCGGCGCCCCCGCGACGCTCGATTTCACCGTGCCGGTGGAGGGGATGGAAAGCCCCTGGCGGCTGGCCAAATTCGTCTTTGTCGCGGATACCGCACGCGCGGGCGCCCTGCCCCCGGACATGGCCGGTTTCGTGGATTGGGCCAAGGCGCATCCGGGCCGCATGACCCATCCGAACCCCGCCAATTTCATGGGCGCGACCTTTCTGAAACAGGCGTTGGTGGAACTGGCGACCGACCCCGCCGCCCTGCAGCAACCCGTCACGGATGAGGCATTTTTGGCTGTAACAGAGCCGCTTTGGGCTTGGTATGACGCGCTGCGCCCGAACCTCTGGCGTGAAGGGACCGCCTTCCCCGAAAACGAAAGCATCCAGAACCAGATGCTGAATGATGGCGAAATCGATCTCTCCATGAGCTTCGATCCCGCTTCGACTGCGGCCTTCATCGAACAGGGGCTGATGCCCGAAACGGCGCGGGTTTTCGTGCCGAAGGGGGGATCGATCGGGAATATGTCTTTCGTCGCGATCCCCTTCAACGCGGCCCATCGCGCCGGGGCCGAGGTGGTTGCGAACTTCCTGCTTGATCCGGCGACGCAGGCCCATGCGCAGGACATCCGGGTTCTGGGCAGTTTCTCGGTTCTGGACCCCACGCGGCTGGACGCGGCGCAAAAGGCGGCCTTCGATGCCCTCCCCGCCGCCCCGGCGCTGCCGCGGCTTGAAGATCTGGGGCCGACGCTTCTGGAACCCCATCCCAGCTGGATGACGCGCCTGACCGAAGAATGGGCGCGCCGGTATACAAGGTGAGACAGTCTGCCGCCCGGATCGGCATTGTCGGAATGCTGACCCTTCCGATCTGGGCGGGCCTGGTTCAAACCCTTGCCGCGGCTTTCGGCTGGATCCCCGAAATGGGGATGAAAACAGTCACTATTCAGGCAATTTGGCTCTTGCTGGAAGCGCCGGGGTTCTGGCCTGCGTTGCGTTTGACGGTGGTGACAGCCGTCGTCGCAACGCTGGTGTCGCTGCTGTTGGCATTCGCACTTTTTGCCCGTCTCGGGGGGCATCGGCCCTGGTTCGTGACCCCCCTTCTTGCGACGCCGCATGCCGCGCTCGGACTGGGTCTGGCCTTCCTGATCGCACCCGCTGGTTGGTTGATGCGGGCATTCGGGCAGCTGCTCGGCTGGACCAGCCCGCCTGCGATTGTCACGGTGGGCGATCCTTTTGGCCTCGCGCTGATGCTGGGGCTGGTGGTGAAAGAGGTGCCGTTCCTGCTGTTGATGATGCTGGCCGTGCGATTGCCGCTGCCTGTGGGACAACAGATGGCGGCGGGGCGGTCGCTGGGTCATTCAGCGGCATCTGTCTGGATCAAGGTGATTTTCCCGCAGATCTATCTGCTGATCCGGCTGCCTCTGTTCATCGTGCTGGCTTTTTCGCTTTCCGTGGTGGATCTGGCGCTGATCCTGGGGCCAGGGGTGCCGCCGCCGCTGGCTGTCTTGCTGATGCGATGGTTTCTGGGGCCGGACCCTGCCATGATCGCCCCGGCAAGCATGGGTGCGGTTCTGCTGATGGTGCTTGCGGCAGGGTTGGTCATGCTCTGGATCATGGGTGAACGGTTGCTGGCGCATCTTGGGCGGGGGTGGCTGCGGCGCGGGGGCCGGGGGCGCAGCCTTCATGCCCTGATTGCAGGTTTTGCGGCCGTGGCGCGATTGGCGCTGGTGCTGGGGATCGCGGCTCTGGGGGTTCTGGCCTTGTGGTCAGTGTCTCTCCGTTGGCCTTTTCCGCATCTCCTGCCGGATTTCAGCGTGATGGCGTGGCAGGCCGCAGACTGGGCCGATCCTTTCGTGACGACCCTTGCATTGGGCCTTGCCAGCACCGCTGCGGCCCTTGTTCTGGCGATACTGGTCCTTGAGGCCGAAGATGCTGGCCTCTTGCCGCGGGGACGGTGGTTGACGGCGGTGATCCTGATCCCTGTGCTGGTGCCGCAAATCGCGCTTTTGCCGGGCATCTACCGCTTGGCGCTGCCTTTTGGCATGACCGGCGGCTTTGGCGCCACGGTCTGGGCCCATGTGATCTTTGTCTTTCCCTATGTCTTTCTGGCCTTGGCCGATCCATGGCGGCGGCTTGACCCACGCATGATCCATGTTGCGGCGGCGCTGGGGGCAGGGCGCGCGCGCAGGTTATGGCGCCTGAAGTTACCATTGCTTTTGGGGCCGTTGGCCGCGGGCGCTGCCCTTGGCCTTGCGGTTTCCGCAGGCCAGTATCTTTCAACACTTTTTCTGGGGGCTGGCCGTGTTCAAACCCTTGCGACCGAGGCGGTGGCGCTTGCCTCCGGGGCCGACCGCCGTGCAGCTGCGGCGCATGGGGTGGTCTTGGCCCTGCTGCCGCTGGCTGCCTATACAGTGGCGATCTGGTTGCCGAGGCACGTTTTCCGCCATCGTAGAGACATGTTAACCGATGCTGCACCTTGACCGTCTGAGCGTGAGCCTGCCCGACACCGGCCCGATCTTTGCGCCGGTCAGCCTGGTGGTGCAGCCGGGGCAGGTGGCAACCGTCATGGGGCCGTCGGGGGTAGGGAAGTCGACGCTGCTGGATGCGATTGGCGGGCATCTGGCACCCGGCTGCCGCGTTCATGGCGATGTTCGGCTGGGGGAACGCTCGCTCTTGTCGCTGCCGGCTGAGCGGCGGCGGATCGGGCTGCTGTTTCAGGATGCACTCCTGTTTCCGCATCTGAGCGTGGGGGACAATCTGGCCTTCGGCCTGCCAGCCCGGGTGAAGGGGCGTGCCGCACGGCGCACGGCGGTCGAAGTGGCGCTGGCGCAGGCCGGCCTTGCGGGATTTCACGACCGTGATCCGGCCACGCTCTCGGGCGGGCAGAAAGTGCGCGCGGCGCTGATGCGGACGCTGCTGGCCGAACCGCGGGCGGTGCTGCTGGACGAACCTTTCGCGCGGCTTGATGCCGGTTTGCGCGCCGATATTCGGGCCTTTACCTTTGACCACGCGCGGCAGATGGGCATCCCGGTTCTTCTCGTCACCCATGACGCCGAGGACGCGCAGGCCGCCGCTGGCCCGGTGGTCGAGCTTTTGGCGGCGGAGCAATTTCCCTCGGGTTTTAGGCGTTAAAGGCCCGTTCACCGGTCAGCTGCTACACCGGGCCTTGGGTGAATGAAGGGGTGTGTGATGGCCGGCAACAAGAATGCCGCGCCAGTCATCATCAAACGGAAAAAGATCATTGCAGGCGGTGGGCACCACGGTGGGGCGTGGAAGGTGGCCTATGCCGATTTTGTGACTGCAATGATGGCCTTTTTCCTGTTGATGTGGTTGCTGGGCGCGACGAATGAAAAGCAGCGCAAGGGCGTTGCGAATTACTTCAACCCCTCGGTGGCGATGTCGCCCTCGGGTGCGGGGGATGGCGTGATGGGGGGCAATACTCCCATGGCCGAACGCACGGCCAATGAATCCGGCACGGGCTTCGAAGGGGGCCGTATCCATGCGGAGGGGCCAGAATCCGACACGGCCGGCGCACAGGCGCAGAAAGAGGCTGTGGACAAGGCTTTGGCCGCCTATGCGGGCGAAAGCCTGACGATGAAGCAGCTTTTACCCCATGTCGTGACCCGCGTTTCGGATGAGGGGTTGGTGATCGAGGTTTTTGACCTTGATGACCGGCCCCTGTTCTACCCCGATACCGCTGATCCTAAGCTGGTCCTGCCGCAAATCGCGCGGATGTTTGCTGTGGTCCTGGACAAGACGCCGAACGGCATTGCCATCAATGGCCATGTCCGCTCCTATCCCATGACGATGATCGACAACCCGGTCTGGCGGCTGTCCGCAGCCCGGGCAGAGGCCTTGCGCGATCTGATGCAACGGGCCGGGTTGCCCGGGTCACGGTTGCAGCGGGTGACGGGCCATGCCGACAGAAAGCCTGTTGCTCCGGATCCCATGTCGATCCGCAACAACCGGCTCGAGATCATTCTCTTGCGGAAGAATCGTTAGCCCGCTCCTGTTAGGCAGAAATTAAGCTGGCGTGCGCAATCTGGGTTTCGAACGGGAATCGATGCTCAGAAAGGCGCTGCTTCATGACGATTTCTTCTGCCCTCAACGCGGGGGTTGCCGGGCTGAATGCCAATGCCAACAGGCTTGCCGCGATTTCGGACAATATTGCCAATTCCAGCACCTACGGCTACCGCCGTGCCGGCATAGATTTCGAGGCGATGGTGCTGACGCAGGGCGCCGGGTCGGGCACCTACACCGCCGGCGGGGTTCGGTCCCAGGCGACACGGCTGATCGACCAAAGGGGGTCGCTGATTTCAACCTCCAATGCGCTTGATCTGGCCGTGGCCGGACGCGGGATGTTGCCCGTCATGCAGGGGACGGATCTTGCCGCAACAGGGGGCCGCAACCTGTTGATGACCACGACAGGGGCCTTCCGGGCAGACTCGAACGGGGTGCTGACCACCTCCTCCGGCCTCGTGTTGATGGGCTGGCCCGCCAATGCCGATGGCACGATCCCGACCTTGCCTCGGGATAGTGCGGCGGGGCTTCAACCGATCGTCATCAACAGCAACCAGCAGGCAGGCGATCCGACGACGGAAATCACGCTGGGTGTCAATCTTCCTGCCAGCGCTACGGCGCCCGGCGCCTCGGGCAGCGATCTGCCCCTGTCGGTTGAATATTTCGGGAACCTCGGCACCTCGGAAACGCTGGATTTCACCTTCACGCCGACAGTCGGGGCGGCCGCAAATTCCAACAGCTGGACCATGGAGATCCGCGATTCCGCCCAAGGGGGCGCCGTGATCGGGGAGTATCAGCTGACGTTTGACGATTCCCGCACCAATGGCGGCACGTTGACCAATGTGACGGCGGTATCGGGCGGCGCTTACAATCCTGCAACCGGTGCGCTATCGCTCAACGTTGAAGGTGGCCCCATGTCGATCGAGATCGGGAAACTGGGCGATACCAGTGGCCTGACCCAGCTTTCGGACAGTTTCAGCCCCACCTCGATCAGCAAGAACGGCTCACCCGTCGGCAACCTGACTGCTGTCGAGGTCGATGAGGCCGGAATGCTCCGTGCGACCTATGACACGGGCTTCACCCGCACGCTGTATCAAATCCCGCTGGTAGATGTGCCCAACCTGAACGGGCTGCACAGTCTCGCCAACCAGAGCTATGAGATTTCGCCGGATTCCGGCAATTTCTACCTCTGGAACGCCGGGGATGGCCCCACGGGCGCTGTCGCAGGTTATGCGCGTGAGGAATCGACGACCGATGTTGCCGCAGAGCTGACCAGCCTGATCCAGACCCAACGCGCCTATTCCTCGAATGCAAAGATCATCCAGACGGTGGATGAGATGCTTCAGGAAACCACCAATATCAAACGGTAAGGATCAGCCATGACCTTGGGTTCGGCGATGAACATGGCCATGACCGGTCTGTCGGTTTCAGCCCGATTGGCTGAACTTGTCTCGACCAATGTGGCCAATGCGACCACAGCCGGCTTCGTTCGGCGCGAGGCCGAGGTTTCGGCCCTTGTGCTTGGCGGGCAGGGGGCGGGCGTGCGCATCAGCGCAGTGCGGCGGGACCTTGATCCCCATCTTCTCGCGGAACGTCGCGGGGCGGATGCCGCCCTTGCGGCGGCCCAGACCTTGACCCGCTTTCAGCGGGCCGCGGAGTCCGCCCTTGGCGGGGCTGAGGATGGCACGTCCCTGTCCGGTCGCATTGCAGACCTGGAAAGCGCCCTGCTGTCCGCAAGCGGTCAGCCTGATTCCGACAACCTTCTTGCCCGTGTCCTGTCTGCAGCCCAGTCCCTGACCAGCCAGATCAACGCGGCATCGCAAGGTATTCAGGCGCTGCGGGGGCAGGCGGATCGGGCGATTGCCTCGGACGTGTCGCTGCTGAACGGGGCGCTGCAAAAGGTTCAGGATATGAATTCCCAAATTCGCAGCACTGCGGCCTCGGGTCGTGATACCGCAGCGCTTCAGGATTTGCGCCAAAGCACCATTGATAGCATCGCCACCATCGTACCGTTGCGTCAGGTTCCGCGCGAAAATGGGGATATTGCACTTTACACCACGTCAGGTGCCGCGCTGGTTGAGGGGCGTGCCTCAGTCTTCGGCTTTGCTCCCACCACAACCGTTACGGCGGACCAAGCCCTCGGTACTGGCGGGCTTGGCGGTCTTACGCTAAACGGTCGTCCCCTTGCGACGGATGCGACAGGCCTTGTGTCCGGTGGCAGCTTGTCTGCGCATTTTGCCATACGTGACCAGATTGCGCCGGGCGTTCAACAGGGCCTTGATAACCTAGCCAAGGACCTGATTCTTCGCTTTCAGGACACGGCCGTCGATGCGACGCGCACTGCCGGTGAGGCGGCATTGTTCACTGAAGCAGGTGCGCCCTTGAACCCGAATGGTCTCCCTGGCTTGGCCGGTCGCCTTGATGTCAATGCCGCCGTCGATCCGGCCGCCGGGGGTGCAATCTGGCGTTTGCGGGCTGGCCTCGGTGCGGGCAATGCGGGGGCTATCGGGGATCCCAGCCTGCTCAGGGCGCTGGCTGGCACGCTGACGCAAGCGGGATCTTTCGGGAAGACAGCAGAACGCCAGGCGGCCGACCTGATGTCTGCGACCGCCACATCCCGACTGCGTGCGGAAGATGAACTTGCGTATGCCTCGACCCGCGCGACCAGCCTGCAAGAGCAGGAGGCCGCCAAGGGCGTCGATACGGATCAGGAACTTCAGCACCTGATGCAAATCGAACGCGCCTATTCTGCCAATGCGCGCATGCTTCAGATCGTCGATCAGATGCTCGCGACCCTGATGGAGATTTGACATGGCATTGACCTCGATCGGGGATCTGGCGCAGTCGCTCATGCTGCGGCGAAGCATGGCCTCCACCAAGACTGAAATTCACCGTCTGACGCAGGATAGCACCACGGGTGTTGTCAGCGATCCGGCCCGGCATCTGTCGGGCGATCTCGGCGCGCTCAGCGCCCTGCGCGCCGATCTGCGTCGGACAGAAGGGTTTCAGACCGCACGTGCCAGCGTACAACTTCATGTCGATGGGCAGCAAACCGTGCTGCAACGCCTGAACACCCGCGCGACAGAGCTTTCCGCTTCCCTTGTATCCGCAGGCGACACGGGGCAGTCGATGACGCTGATGACCATGGCACTGAACGCCCGCGCCGCGCTGTCCGAAGCGGTGTCTGCCCTGAATACACAGGTCGCGGGGCGGTCACTCTTTTCGGGCAAGACCACCAACCGACCGGCGCTTCCGTCGGCCGAAGCTTTGCTCGCATCGCTCGGCGCCATAACTGGCGGACTTTCCTCTGCTGCGGATATCGAGGCCGCTGTCGACGGATGGTTTTCGTCCACCGCTGGTTTTGCATCGGCCTATGGCGGCGATGACCCCATCGGCCGCGTTGCCATCGCCCGTGGGCAAGAGGCTGATCTGAATCTGACGGCAGAGGCCCCGGCCATTCGTGACACGCTGCGTGGTTTCGCCCTGGCCGCGCTTGCGCAGGATGCCGGATTGCCAGGTGCAGAGCGGTCCGCCTTGGTGTCGGCCGCAGGCCAGACGCTGCTCAACAGTTCGGCCGCACGTGCCGATCTGGCGGCGGAGCTTGCTGTCACGCAGAACCAGATTGCCGAGGCCGAAGCCCAGAACAGCAGTGCCACGACCGCCCTGGAAATTGCACAGGTCGATCTGATCGGCGTTGACGACTATGACGCGGCAACGCGGCTTTCGGCGGCGCAGACGCGGCTTGAAACCATCTATGCCATCACCGCGCGTATGTCGGCGCTCACCTTGGTGAATTACCTGAAATGATACGGATTTTCCTGTGCCTCTTTCTGCTTGCCGGACAGGCCATGGCTGCGCCGATCCGGATCAAGGATCTGGTCGAATTCGACGGCGTGCGCGGCAATGACCTGGTCGGATATGGTCTGGTCGTCGGCCTGAACGGCACGGGCGATGGTATCCGGAACGCGCCCTATACCGAGGAAATCATGGCCAATCTTCTTGAGAGGTTGGGCGTCAATGTGACGGGTGAGGCCTTTCGTCCGAAGAATGTCGCCGCTGTTTTCGTGACTGCGACGCTGCCACCTTTTGCACGGTCGGGCTCGCAGATCGATGTTACCGTTTCTGCCATCGGTGATGCCAAAAGCCTGCTTGGCGGCACCTTGGTCATGACGCCGTTGAACGGCGCGGATGGGCAAATCTATGCGGTGGCACAGGGTACGATCATCGCTGGCGGGATCGCCGCCGAGGGTGAGGCCACGCGTGTCGTGCAGGGTGTGCCCACGGCGGGCGTGATCCCGTCAGGCGCGCGGGTAGAGCGTGAGGTCGAGTTTGATTTCAGAACTGTGACCTCGCTGCGCCTTGCGCTGCGCGAGCCTGATTTCACGACTGCGGCGCGGATCGAATCGGTCATCAATTCAGAATTTGGTCGCAATATTGCGCTGATGTCGGATGCGGGGACAGTGACGCTGGATCTCGGGCGCACGCGTATGGCCTCGCCTGCCCATGTCATCGGCCGGCTTGAAAACCTTCTGGTTGAACCGGAATCGCGCGCGCGTGTCATTGTGGATCAAAGATCGGGGACCATCGTCATGGGGGCCGATGTCCGCATCAGCCGCGTGGCGGTCGCGCAGGGTAACCTGACGCTGCGGGTGGAAGAGGCGCCCATCGTGGTGCAGCCCAATCCGTTTGCGGATGGCGAAACTGTCGTGGTGCCACGCAGTGCGGCAGAGATCGACAAGACCAAAGGTACGGGGCTTGCCGAGGTTCCCGAAAGCGCGACGCTGTCGGACGTTGTCGCCGGATTGAACGCCCTCGGGGTCGCGCCGCATGACATGATTGATATCCTCAAGAGCATCAATGCCGCGGGTGCGCTGCACGCAGAGTTTGTCGTGCAGTAGCGGCCCAAAAATGCGGCATGAAGCCCGCACATTGGGCAAATGCCCGCGTCGGGTGCATCGGTGTCTCTCTCTGGTTCGGGGTGACGATTGTTCTGGCGGTGCCCGGGTGCAGTCTGATCCCGAAAGGGGACAAGGCGATGCGCGATGCCCAGATCGACCAGCAGCATGAACGCAGCCATGGCGAGGCACGGGTTGCTGTCGCCATGGGGGCTGCCGGGCCGCGACTGTCAGAGTTGTGGCAAAGCGGCTCTGCAAAGGCGTTTTTGCCGAAAGGTGCGCCGCAAGAGGTGATTTTTCTCAACACCTCGGGCGGTCTGACCGGGGGGGACCGGCTTGCCTTATCGCTTGAGGTCGGCGCTGGACTTCACTTCACCGGGACCACGCAGACGGCCGAGCGGGCCTATGCCGCGGTCTCCGGCTGCGCTGAAGTGCAGGTCAACCTTACGGTCGGGGCGCATGCGCATCTGGATTGGCTGCCGCAGGAAACCCTTATTTATCAGGCTTCGGCGCTGAAGCGCGAGACGACCGTGGCGCTAGCCCCGTCAGCGACCTGCCTTTTGTGCGAAACGCTCATCCTGGGGCGCCATGCGATGCGGGAAACGGTAACGCGCGCGCAGCTGCAAGATCGTCGGCTGGTTCTGCGGGCAGGGCGCCCTGTCTGGGCCGAGGCACTGGCGCTGACCGAAACATCGCTTGCTGCGCGGCAAAACCCGGCACTTCTGGCTGGCGCGCAATGCTGCGCGACGGTCGCGCTGATTGCACCGGGCGCGGAAGATGCGGCCCAGGCGCTGCGCCCGCTGCTAGCGGCTGAAGGCTGCGAAACCTCTCTTTCCGCATGGGACGGGCGCGCCATCCTGCGGCTGCGCGCCGCCGAGGGCTGGCCCCTGCGCCGCCAGCTTGCCCGTATTCTTGGCCAATTGCGTGGCCGGCCCTTGCCCCGGGTCTGGCAGATGAATGGAGATCTTGCATGAACCTCACCCCTCGCGAGCGGGAAAAGCTGCTGGTGAGCCTTGCCGCCATGGTGGCGCGCAACCGGCTGGCCCGTGGAGTCAAGCTGAACCACCCCGAGGCGATCGCGCTGATCACCGATTTCGTGGTTGAGGGCGCGCGCGATGGCCGCACGGTCGCGGATCTGATGTCGGCCGGGGCAGGGGTGATCACGGCGGCCGACTGCATGCCGGGCGTCCCCGAAATGATCCATGCCGTGCAGGTTGAGGCGACCTTCCCCGACGGGACCAAGCTGGTCACCGTCCACCACCCCATCCGCTGAGAGGTTCCGATGCGCTATCTTTTGCCGCTGCTTTTTGTCCCGACGCTGGCCCATGCCCATGCGGGCACCCATGATCAGGGGTTGCTTGCCACGCTGCGCCATGCGCTGGCCGAGCTGGATCATGCGCTGGCCCTGATGGCGCTGTTGGTGGTTCCGGTCGCGGCATGGGCCTTTGCGCGGGGACGGCGATGATCCCGGGAGAAATTCTGCCCGCGCCGGGCGACATTGTGCTGAACGCAGGGGCTGAGACGCGGGTTCTGATGGTGGCCAATACCGGCGACCGGCCGGTCCAGGTGGGCAGCCACTATCATTTCGCGGAAACCAATGCCGGGCTGCAGTTCGACCGTGCTGCGGCGCGGGGCATGCGGCTGGATATTCCGGCGGGGACGGCGGTGCGCTTTGAACCGGGCCAAAGCCGCGAGGTGCGGCTTGTGGCGCTGGCGGGGCTGCGGCGCGTCTTCGGCTTCAACCAACAGGTCATGGGGGATCTTTGAATGGCGGTTCGCATTTCGCGCCCGGCCTATGCGGCGATGTATGGCCCCACTACGGGTGACCGCCTGCGACTGGGCGATACCGAGCTGATCATCGAGGTTGAGCGCGACCTGACCACCTATGGCGAGGAGGTGAAGTTCGGCGGCGGCAAAGTGATCCGTGACGGCATGGGCCAAAGCCAGATCAGCCGGGCCGGGGGCGCGGTGGATACAGTGATCACCAATGCGCTGATCGTTGATGCCTCGGGCATCTACAAGGCCGATATCGGGCTGCGCGACGGGCGTATCGCAGCTATCGGCAAGGCCGGAAACCCCGATACCCAGCCGGGGGTGACCATCATCATCGGCCCCTCGACCGATGTGATCGCGGGCGAGGGGCGGATCGTCACCGCCGGGGGCATGGACGCGCATATCCATTTCATCTGCCCGCAACAGGCGGAAGATGCGCTGCATTCTGGCGTCACCACCATGCTGGGCGGCGGCACCGGTCCGTCGCATGGCACGCTGGCCACCACCTGTACGCCGGGGCCTTGGCACATCGGGCGGATGTTGCAGGCGCTGGATGCCATTCCGATGAATTTCGGCCTTGCGGGCAAGGGCAATGCCTCGCGCCCCGAGGCGCTGGTCGAGATGGTGAAGGCCGGGGCCTGCGCCATGAAACTGCATGAGGACTGGGGCACCACCCCCGCCGCCATCGATTGCTGCCTGACCGTGGCCGATGAGATGGACGTCCAGGTGATGATCCACACCGACACGCTGAACGAATCCGGTTTTGTCGAGAATACGCTGGCCGCGATTGGCGGGCGGACCATCCATGCCTTTCACACCGAAGGGGCAGGGGGCGGCCATGCGCCTGATATCATGAAGGTGGTGAGCAGCCAGAATGTGCTGCCCTCCTCGACCAATCCGACGATGCCCTATACCGTCAACACGGTGGAGGAGCATCTCGACATGCTGATGGTCTGCCACCATCTGGACCGCTCGATCCCCGAGGATGTGGCCTTTGCCGAAAGCCGTATCCGGCGCGAAACCATCGCGGCCGAGGATATCCTGCATGACATGGGGGCCTTCTCGATCATCTCGTCCGACAGTCAGGCGATGGGGCGGGTGGGTGAGGTCATCACCCGCACCTGGCAGACCGCGCACAAGATGAAGGTTCAGCGGGGGCGGCTTGCGGAAGAAACCGGCGCGAATGATAACGCCCGCGTCCGTCGCTATATCGCGAAATACACCATCAACCCGGCCATCGCCCATGGCCTGTCGCAGCATATCGGCAGCGTGACGGTGGGCAAACGCGCGGATCTGGTGATCTGGAGCCCGGCCTTCTTTGGCGCCAAGCCCGATATGGTGCTGATGGGGGGCATGATCGTGGTGGCGCAGATGGGCGATCCCAATGGCTCGATCCCGGTGCAGCCCATGTATTCGCGCCCGATGTTCGGTGCGCTGGGGCGGGCGCGGCATGAAAGCTGTGCCACCTTCCTGTCGGCGGTGGCTTTGGCCGAGGGGGTGGGGGCGACGCTGGGGTTGCAAAAGCAACTGCTGGCCGCGACGGGCACGCGGACCGTGACGAAATCCGACATGGTCCATAATGCCGCCACCCCGCTGATCGAGGTTCACCCGGAAACCTATGAGGTGCGCGCGGATGGTGAGCTTTTGACCTGCCAACCCGCCACCGAACTGCCGCTGGCGCAGCGGTATTTCCTGTTTTGAAAGAGGGCCGAGATGCAACCGATCACCGCGCATGAGGTTTTGCGCTCTGGCCTCTGGCTGCGCGCCGACAGCCGTGTGGTGCTGGGCTATGACGCCCGCCTGCTGCGCCGCCGCCGCCTCACGGCTGAGGATGGGACCGAATTTCTGGTCGATCTGCAGGAAACCACAAGTCTGGAGCAGGGCGATGCCTTCCGGCTCTCGGATGGGCGGTTGATCGTGGTCATTGCTGCGCCGGAACCTGTGGTGCAGGTGCGGGGGAACCTCGCGCGTCTCGCCTGGCATATCGGAAATCGGCACACGCCCTGCGAAATCGCCGACGATCATCTCGTCATCCGGCGCGATCATGTGCTGGAACGGATGCTCACCGGCCTTGGGGCGGTGCTGACGCCCAAGGAAGGCCCGTTTCGGCCCGAAGGCGGCGCCTATGGCCACGGGCGCACAATGGGCCATGACCATGGGCACGACCATGGCCAGTTTCATCTGCATCCCCATGCTTGAAGACCGGCTGAAACTGGCACAATGGCTTTCGCCCGCGTTTCCGATCGGGGGGTTCGGCTATAGTCAGGGGCTTGAAACGCCAATGTCCACCGGGGTGGTGGCCACGGCGGCCGAGGTTGAACGCTGGGTGCGTGATGTGCTGCGCCATGGGGCGGGGGGCATGGATGCCGTTTTTGTGGCGCGGGCGCATGCGGGCGATGACCCCGCGCTGCTTTCTGACTGGGCGATGGCCTATGCCAGCTGCGCCGAACGCGCGACCGAGCTGACCGATCAGGGCCGCGCCTTTGGCCAGCTGATGACCGCAATGACGGGCGCGCCGTTTGACAGCTGGCCCTATCCGGTCGCGGTGGGCCTTGCCGCGCGCAGCCTGAACCTGCCGCGCGTCGAGGTGTTGGCCCTGTTCCTGCACGGTGTCGCGGCGCAGATGGTTTCGGCCGCCACGCGGTTCTTGCCGCTGGGGCAGTCCGAGGCGCAGGCCCTGCTGATGCGGCTGGCACCCCTGATCGCAGAGCTGGCGGAACAGGCGGAGCGCCGGTCGCTGGACGACATTTTCACCTTCACCCCCGGCGCCGATCTGGCCGGCATGCAGCACGAAACGCTGGAGATCAGGATATTCCGCACATGAACAGCCCCAACGGCCCCCTGCGCGTCGGGATCGGCGGCCCCGTCGGCGCCGGCAAGACCACACTGACCGAGCAACTCTGCCGCGCCCTGGCCCATCGCTGCTCGATGGCGGTGATCACGAATGACATCTACACGCGCGAGGATGCCGATTACCTGACACGGGCGCAGGTCCTGCCTTCGGAGCGTATCCGGGGGGTGGAGACCGGCGGCTGCCCCCATACCGCGATCCGCGAGGATGCGAGCATCAACCTCGCCGCGGTGGCCGACCTGCGCGGCCACTTCCCCGATCTGGACCTGATCCTGATCGAAAGCGGCGGCGACAATCTGGCGGCGACCTTCAGCCCCGAATTGGCCGATCTGTCGATCTATGTCATCGACACCGCCGCGGGGCAGGATATCCCGCGCAAGAAGGGGCCCGGGTTGGCGCGGTCAGACCTTCTGGTGGTCAACAAGACCGACCTTGCCCCCCATGTGGGTGTCGATCTTGATCTGCTGCAGGCCGATACGCTGGCGGCCCGCGGCAAGCGGCCCTTTGTCATGGCCCGGTTGCGTCAGGCACAAGGCATTGATCGGATTGCGGAGTTTCTGATGGAGGAGGGTGGCCTCCGGCTGCGATAGGCGGCGCAGCACCTATACTTTAGGGTCATTGACCTAAAGTAACCCTTGCGAACCGAAAGGGGGGTGTCATGGTTCAGTCGTAAATATACGAGGCTGAAACATGTTTCTCACCCCCTTTCGGGCTGCCGAACTGACGCTGGAAACCGGCGTCATGATTGCTGAAGCGCAGGCCGTCATCGCTATGCGGCTTTGGGGGATGGCCGGGTTATGGAACACCGCGCCGGAAGAAAGCCTGCGGATGGTGCAGGAAAAGGCCGAGGCGGCGCTGCAATCGACCCTTGCAGCCGGACGTGCGGTGATGAACGGCAAGGACAGCACCGCCGTGGCGCTGGCCGCGCTGAAACCGGTGCGCCATCATACCCGCGCCAATATGAAGCGGCTCAGCGCGCGCGGGCCTGCGGTCTACAAGGGCTGATCAGCCCAGCAGCTTTGCCAGGCCCATCGCCACGGCTGGATTTCCCGACAGCTTCAGCTTGCCGGTTGCAAGCGCCATCATCGGGTTCAGCTTGCCCTTCAGCAAGCTTACCAAGTTTTCCGGGCTGAGACGCAGGGTGCAATCGGTTTCGCGATCGACGGTGCTTGCAGTGCCTTCGGCCAGCACGATCACGCCTGCCTCACCACAGTCGAACTTCAGGCTTCCGCTGAAGCTGCGGGTTTGCAGGGCTTTGCGGATATCGGCGGCGATCTCGTCCAGCATGGGGTTCTCCTCTGTTCGGGGCAGACTGACCAAGCAAAAGCAGCCGCGCAACAAGGCCGTTGCGTCACGAAAAAGGGCCGCATCCCGGATGCGACCCTTTCGAATGTTTCACGTGAAACAAAGGCTTACTTCTTGGCGACCCGCGCATTCCGCGTCGCGATCAGTTTGAGACGCAGGGCATTCAGGCGGATGAATCCTGCCGCGTCCTTCTGATCATAGGCGCCGGCGTCTTCCTCAAACGTGACGTGCTTTTCGGAATAGAGCGAATGCTCCGACCAGCGACCCACGCAATGCACCGAACCCTTGTAGAGCTTCAGGCGCACCGTCCCGGTGACGTTTTCCTGGCTCTTGTCGATCAGCGCCTGCAGCATCTCGCGCTCGGGCGAGAACCAGAAGCCGTTGTAGATCAGTTCGGCATAGCGCGGCATCAGGCTGTCTTTCAGGTGGCCTGCGCCAGCGTCCAGCGTGATCTGCTCGATGCCACGATGCGCTTCCAGCAGCACGGTGCCGCCGGGGGTTTCGTAAATCCCGCGCGATTTCATGCCGACAAAGCGGTTTTCCACGAAATCGAGACGGCCGATCCCATGCTTGCCGCCCAGTTCGTTCAGGCGGGTCAGGATCGTTGCGGGCGACAGCGCCTCACCATTGATGGCGACGGCATCGCCCTTTTCAAAGGTGATCTCGATGTATTCCGGGGTATCGGGCGCCTCTTCTGGCGAAACGGTGCGCTGATAGACGTAATCGGGCGCTTCCTCGGCCGGGTTTTCTAGCGCCTTGCCTTCCGACGAGGTGTGCAGCAGGTTCGCGTCCACGCTGAACGGGGCCTCCCCGCGCTTGTCCTTGGCGATTGGAATCTGGTTCGCCTCGGCGAATTCGATCAGCTTGGTGCGCGAGGTCAGATCCCATTCCCGCCAAGGCGCGATCACCTTGATCGAGGGGTCAAGCGCATAAGCGCTCAGCTCGAACCGGACCTGATCGTTGCCCTTGCCGGTCGCGCCATGGGCCACGGCATCGGCGCCGTGCTGATGCGCGATATCGACCAAATGCTTGGAAATCAGTGGCCGCGCGATCGAGGTGCCCAGCAGATAGAGCCCTTCATAGACCGCATTGGCGCGGAACATCGGGAAGACGAAGTCGCGCACGAATTCTTCGCGCACATCGACGATATGGATGTTCTCGGGCTTGATGCCCAGAAGCTCGGCCTTGGCACGGGCGGGTTCAAGTTCTTCGCCTTGGCCCAGGTCGGCGGTGAAGGTGATGACCTCGCAGCCGTATTCGGTCTGGAGCCATTTCAGGATGATCGAGGTATCAAGGCCGCCAGAATAGGCGAGCACGACTTTCTTCGGCTTCGACATGGGGTGCTCCAATCGGTTTCGCCCGCGATTAAAGGGAAATTGTCGCGCGCGCAAGCATGCCGCCGTGGTTGACAGTCGCGCAGCGCTCTGACTTCTGTGCTGGCATTGATTGAGGGGGCCGACATGAAGGCGTGGCAGATTTTCGTGCATTCGATCCGGCAGGTTTTCGGCAATCTGCCCGAGGCGCTGCAGATTTCCGGTCTGATCTATTTGGCCCAGATGGCAGCATCCATCGCTATGGGCGCGGCCCCGAACCTGATGGGCACCCCAGAGGCCGACCCGACCCCGGGGGCGGCGCTTGCCATCTTCGTCTCGGCACTGATCTTTCTGCTTTCGACCCTCTGGATTGCCGTGGCCTGGCACCGCTTCGTGCTGACGGGAGAGCGCCCGGCAGGCTATGTGCCCGCGCTGCAAGGTGGGCGCGTGATGCGGTATGCGGGCCGGTCCATCCTGATCGCGCTGGTCGTCATTGCCATGGCGGGCGTTCTGGCGATTGCGTTTGGCGGCCTTTACTACGCGCTGGTGGCCTCACCCGAGGTGGCAAGTCTGCTCACCGTGCTGAGCGTCATGGTCCCCATCCTGACGGTGCTATACCGCCTCAGCGCCGTTCTGCCCGGCGTTGCGCTGGACCGGGCGGTGGGTTTTGCCGACGGCTGGGTTGCCACCACAGGGGAATCCGGAACGATTCTGACCCTCGCCTTTCTTTCTGGCGTGGCGAGCATCGTGATGGGCATTCCGCTGAGCCTGCTCGCCCCCGGGTCCCTCGCCGCCCTCTTGTGGGAGGTGGTCGCAGGCTGGATTCAGGTCATGGTCAGCGCCTCGATCCTGACCACGCTTTACGGGCATTATATCGAAAAGCGCCCGCTTGTCTGAATTGACACCCGCCTGCGCGCCCCCCACCTTCGCCCGGTGATGTCATCGGAGGTGGGTGTGAAAGGCTGGCTTATTTTCAAACATGCGCTGCGGCAGGTGACGGGCAACCTTGGGCCTGCACTGCGTGTGTCGCTGCTGCCATTTGTCGGGATGATCCTTCTCTCGGCCGTGGTGGTTCTGGCCCTGATGGCCATCGCCTATAGCGGAACCGAGCCGACCGCCCTGGCCGTCTTTGCCGCGGTCATCGCGGTGCTGGCCTATATGCTGATGCTGGGCACCATTGCGGTGAACTGGCACCGCTTCGTCCTGTTGAATGAACCGATCGGCTGGCTGCCCAGTCTGCGGTTTAACCGGATCGGCGCGTATCTCTGGCGTTATGTGCTGGTTTTTCTTCTCTGCGCACTGGCCGGGGTGGGGCTGGCGATCCCGGCGGGGCTGCTGTCTTCGGCCGGGTCGGCCCTGGCGATCGGGCTTTTTGTCGTCCTGATGGTGGTGATCCTGATGCCGCTGTTCCTGCGCCTTTCGGCGAGCCTGCCGGGCGCGGCGGTGGACGGGGGGCAGGGCATTCAGGCCAGCTGGGCCGCCACTGCGGGCGAGACGGTGACCTTCCTGGCGTTGAGCCTGATTTTCTTGGTCTTTCTGTTGCTCACCGGGATTGCTGCCCAGGTGGTGGGGATGATCCCGGTGCTCGGCCTTTTGGCGCAAATCGCGTTCAACTGGTTCTCCACCATGCTTGGCCTTTCCGTTCTGACCACAATCTATGGTCATTATGTCGAGAAGCGTCCGCTTCTCTGATCTTGCCAATGGCGCGGGGCGGGGGTCTAATCCGTGCATGACCGATTTTGCCCGCGCCGCCCGCCAGACCACAGATGCCCTGCGCGATCTGTTTGAACCCACGCCGCTTCAGCGCAATGATCACCTGTCGCTGCGCTACGGGGCCGATATCTGGCTCAAGCGCGAGGATCTGACCCCCGTCCGCAGCTACAAGTTGCGCGGGGCGTTCAACGCCATGCGCAAGGTGCGCGCCACCCATCCGACCCAGCAGCATTTCGTCTGCGCCAGCGCGGGAAATCACGCGCAGGGTGTGGCCTATGCCTGCCGTCATTTCGGCGTCCGCGGCACGATCTTCATGCCCGTCACCACGCCACAGCAGAAGATCGACAAGACCCGCACCTTCGGCGGCAGCGCCATTGAGATCGTGCTGACCGGCGATTATTTCGACCAGACGCTTGCGGCCTCGCAGGCCTATTGCCGCAATCATCAGGCGCATTTCCTGTCGCCCTTCGATGATGCGGATGTGATTGAGGGTCAGGCCAGTGTCGGGGTCGAACTTTTGGACCAACTTGGCGCCGCACCGGATTTGGTGATCTTGCCGGTCGGGGGCGGGGGGCTGTCTTCCGGGGTGACGCGCTATCTGCGCGAGGTCGCGCCGACCGTCGATTACCGCTTTGTCGAGCCGCTGGGGGGCGCAAGCCTGACGGCAGCGCTGCACGCGGGCGCGCCCGTGACCCTGCCGCGCGTCAACAGCTTTGTTGACGGTGCCGCGGTGGCGCGGTTGGGCGAACAGACCTTTGCCTGCCTCAGCTGGGCCGATCCTGCGCAGGTTCTGCTGGCCCCAGAAGATCGAATCTGCATCACCATGCTCGAAATGCTGAATATTGAGGGCATCGTGCTGGAACCCGCCGGGGCGCTGTCCGTCGATGTTCTGCCGGTGCTGGCTGACCAGATTCGCGGCAAGACCGTGGTCTGCGTCACTTCGGGGGGCAATTTCGATTTCGAACGCCTGCCCGAAGTGAAAGAGCGGGCGCAGCGCTATTCGGGCCTCAAGAAGTATTTCATCCTGCGTATGCCCCAACGCCCGGGCGCGCTGCGGGAATTCCTGATGATGCTGGGCCCCGATGACGATATCGCGCGGTTTGAATACCTCAAGAAATCGGCGCGGAACTTCGGCTCGGTGCTGATCGGGATCGAGACGCGCAAGGCCTCGAACTTTGCCGAATTCACCGGGCGGATGGATGCCGCCGGGTTCGCATATCGAGACATCACCGGGGATGAGGCGCTGGCCGAATTCCTGATCTGATCACGCGGCCGGGCGGTTGGCCTGACCCGCCCGCAGCGCGGTCTTCGACTCCTCATACAGGTGGCGCAGCAGGGGCAGGTTGATCCGCCCTGCGCCCCCAGAATCGCAGAGCCGCTCTCCCTCCTGGCACAGTTGTGCAAGTGCCCGCAGGCCAAGGTTGAGCGCACTTCCCTTCAGGAAATGCAGGTCGCGGCCCAGCTGTTGTGGCGCTGCGTCGGTTGACAGGCGGGCCATCACCTCATCGGTTTCTTCCAGAAACAGGGTGATGACTTCACACAGGCCGTCTTGCCCCACCTCCTCTTCAAGCTCTGCAACGCGTTGCCAGTCAATCATCGACGGTCCCTTCCTGTTCGCCCTCACAATCCTGAATGCCGCTGCTTGCCATTCTGTTAATCCGCGCCCGCCAGACCCTGAAAATTTGAACATTCACCCTCTCTTAAAGTCCTGCGGCGAAACCTGACCCATGTCCTCGGTGCGGAGAAGTTTGGTGAAGCAGGTGAGTCGCCCCCTGTCCTTGGTATCGCGCAGCCCCGATCTGTCGCGGCGGGTGCTGGTGGTTGATGACAGCCGCGCCCAGCGTAAAATCCTTTGTCTTTTGTTGCAGCGCTGGGGCTATCAGGTGACGGAAGCCGCCTCGGGCGAAGAGGCGCTGCGCCTGTGTGAGGCACAGACCTTCGACATCATCCTGTCGGACTGGGTCATGCCGGGCCTGTCAGGCCTGGATTTCTGCAAATCTTTCCGGGCCTTGCCGCGTGATGGATATGGGTATTTCATCCTGCTCACCTCAAAATCCGAAAAGACGGAAATTGCCGATGGTCTGGACGGCGGCGCCGATGATTTTCTAATCAAACCCGTTAGCCCTGACGAATTGCACGCCCGTCTGCGCGCGGGAGAGCGTTTGTTGGGCATGCAGCGCGAGCTCATCGACAAGAACCGCCTCATCGGTGCCACGCTGGATGAACTGCAAAAGTTGTATGATTCGCTGGACCGCGACCTTATCGAGGCGCGTAAGCTGCAACAGACCCTGGTTCGCGAACGCCACCGCGACTTCGGGCGGGGCACCGCGTCGATCCTGCTGCGGCCCTCGGGGCATGTGGGGGGGGATCTGGCCGGTTTTTTCGACATCAGCGTCCGGCGTCGGATTGCGCTTTATTCCGTGGATGTGTCCGGGCATGGCGTCGCTTCGGCCATGATGACCGCGCGCTTGGCCGGGATGCTTTCAAGCGCAGCCCCCGATCAGAACATTGCGCTGGCTGGCGGGGTCGACGGGAACCGCGGCGCCTGGCCGCCCGAAATGGTAGCTTGGCGCTTCAACCGCATGATGCTGGATGACATGCAGGTCGATCAGTATTTTACCATGGCCTATGCAGAAATTGACCTGCACACCGGGAAGGTGATGCTGGTTCAGGCCGGGCATCCCCATCCCTTGCTGATCCGCGCCAATGGGGGGGTAGAGCTTTTGGGAAACGGTGGCATGCCCATCGGCCTGCTGCCCAATGTCGGGTTTGAACGGATTGAGGCGCAGCTCTTGCCCGGTGATCGTCTGTTCCTGGTGTCGGATGGCGTGACGGAATGTCCTGATCCGCAAGGGGTGGAACTGGGAGTCGAAGGCTTGACCCAGTTCCTGCTGGATCATGCAACCCTGGATGCGCCTGGGCTTCTGGATGCGCTGGTCTGGTCGTTGAACGCCTATGCCGGGGACGCGGACTTTCCGGATGATGTTTCGGGTGTCCTGTTCCACTACCGTGGATGACGCATCGCCTGTGCCAGAAACGCCCGGTCCCCGGCATTGCCCAAAAGCGTCAGCGCCTCTGCCGCAGGCAGCCACACCGCGCTATGACCTGCTTCAGTTGGCGGTCCGATCGGGCGCACCGGCCGGGCCAGATAGATGCTGCACAACTTTTCTGCCCAAAGGTCATAATCGGGCATGTAACAGAACCGTCGAAACGCCCCGAGACGCCGTTCGATGCGGATGGTCCAGCCGGTTTCCTCCATCACCTCGCGGTGCAGGGCAGCGATCGGGTGTTCGCCCGCGTCAATCCCGCCCCCCGGAAGTTGAAACTCAGGCTTTGGGTTTTGCTGAAACGTGGTCAGGATGTGATCCCCGTCCCGCAGCACGGCATAGACACCCGGCCGCCGCCGATAGTGTTGCCCGGGCTTCACTGCTTCGCCATATCGCCTGATCATCTCTTGGGCCTCGAACTTGCCGCGCCTATATGATCGCGGTATGCCAAGACTGGCTCGTTCAGGAAACCCCCCATGACCATTGGATCGCAGATCGCTTGGGACGATACCGTCCTGCCGTTTCAACTTGACCACTCCGACATCCGCGGCCGCGTTGCGCGTCTGGACGGGGTGCTGGATCAGGTGCTCAAACAACATGCCTACCCGCCGCAGATCGAAGCTCTGGTCTGCGAAGCCACGCTGCTGACCGCGCTTATCGGGCAGACGATCAAGCTGCGCTGGCGGCTGTCGTTGCAGATCCGTGGCACTGGTGCGGTGAAAATGGTCGCGACCGATTACTACGGTCCGACCGAGGATGGCCAACCTGCGCGGCTGCGCGCCTATGCCAATTTCGAACCCGATCAACTCGATCCGAATGCCAAGCCCTTTGATCTTCTGGGCGAGGGCTATTTCGTGATCGTGATCGATCAGGGGCAGGGCATGGTGCCCTATCAGGGGATTACGCCGCTGACCGGCGGCACCCTTGCTGCCTGTGCGCAAACCTATTTTGCCCAGTCGGAACAGCTGCCCACGAATTTTGCCCTGTCCTATGGGCGGTCGCAGGTGCCGGGTGGGCAGCCGCATTGGCGCGCGGGGGGCGTAATGATCCAGCACATGCCGAAAGCCTCGCCCTTTGCCAAGGATGGTGGCTCGGGCGAAGGTGGGCTGCTGCAGGCGGCGGACATTGTGCATGGCGAGGATGGCGAAAACTGGAACCGTGTGAACCTTCTGCTCGAAACTGTCGAAGAGATGGAGCTGATCGGCCCGTCCATTCCGCCGACAGATCTTCTCGTGCGCCTGTTCCATGAAGAAGGCCCGCGCGTTTTTGACGCCCAGCCTGTGCGTTTTGGCTGTTCCTGCTCGGCCGAGAAGGTGCGGTCCTCGATGTCGATCTATTCGCAAAAGGACCTGCGTCATATGACGACGCCCGAAGGGATCGTGACGGCGGACTGCCAGTTCTGCGGTGCGCATTACGAATTTGACCCCCTGACCCTGGGGTTCGATGCGCCCAAGGCTGCGCCGGATGCAAACTGAAGCCTTGATCCGGGCTTTGTCACGCAATGGCGTGGCAAGCTCGGATTTCGATCTCAATCCTGAACTGGTCCTGCCGCCCGGGCGCAAGCTGCGGGCGGCGGCCGTTCTGGTAGCGGTCTGTACCGGGGGCGATGGCCCTTCCGTCCTGCTGACCAAGCGGGCCTCGGGGTTGCAGCACCATCCGGGCCAGATCGCCTTTCCCGGCGGCAAGATCGACGCCACGGACGCTTCGGCCGAGGCTGCCGCTCTGCGTGAGGCGCAGGAAGAGGTCGGCCTCGACCCGTCGCTTGTAACGGTTCTGGGGCGTTTGGCGCCCCATGAAACCGTCACGGGCTATACCGTCACCCCTATTTTGGGCCTGATTAGAGCCGATTTCACCACGCAGCCCGAAGCGGGCGAGGTGGATGAAGTGTTCCAAGTGCCCCTGTCGCATCTGGCCGATCTGTCGCGCTTTCGGATCGAACGTCGGCGTTGGCTGGGCCAATGGCGCTACTACTATACGGTTCCCTATGGCCCCTATTACATCTGGGGCGCAACGGCCCGCATGTTGCGTGGCCTGGCAGAGCGGTTGCAATGAAGATTACCGGCGCCTGGATCGACAATCCTGTGACACAGGCGGTCTGCGCCGCGCTGACGGGGGCGGGGGTGCAGGCGCTCTTTGTCGGGGGCTGCGTGCGGAATGCGCTGCTGGGGGTGCCGGTTTCGGATATCGACATCGCCACGGACGCGCGGCCAGAAATCGTCTCTGACATTGCCAAAAACGCCGGTTTCAAGGTGGTGCCAACAGGCATTGACCATGGCACGGTGACGGTGATTGCGGATGGCCTGCCGCATGAAATCACCACCTTCCGCACCGATGTGAAAACGGACGGGCGGCGCGCGGTCGTGGCCTTTTCCACCCGGATTGAGGAGGACGCGGCCCGCCGCGACTTTACCATGAACGCGCTCTATGCCGCGCCCGATGGCACGGTGATCGATCCGCTGGGCGGGCTGCCCGATCTGCTGGCGCGGCGGCTGCGGTTTGTGGGCCTGGCCGAGCAGCGCATCCAGGAAGATTACCTGCGGATCCTGCGCTTCTTCCGGTTTCACGCGATTTACGGCGACCCCGATCAGGGCATTGATGCCGAAGGTCTTGCGGCCTGTGCCGCATTTTCTGCAGGAATAGAGACGCTTTCGGCCGAACGCATCGGAGCCGAGATGCGGAAGCTTCTGGCCGCGGCGGACCCGGCCCCGTCTTTGGCGGCGATGGCGCAATCCGGCGTCTTGGCGCAGGTGCTGCCGGGGGGTGATCCGCGCGCCGTGGCGCCGCTGGTTCATCTTGAGGCCGGTCGCCCGCCGCGTTGGCAGCGCCGGCTGGCTGCGCTGGGCGGCCCGGATATAACCGACCGCTGGCGGCTGTCGCGGCAGGAAAGCCGCAATATCAGCCATATCAGAGACGCTTTGGAACATCTGCAATCGCCAGCGGTTCTGGGCTATCGGCTGGGGCCAGAGCTGGCGGTGGACGTGATCCTGCTGCGCGCCGCGCTGTTTGAAAGCCCCTTGCCGCCCCATTGGGCGGCCGAGGTTGCACGGGGTGCGGCGGCGGAATGCCCAGTGCGATCTGCCGATCTGATGCCGGGGCTTAAAGGGGCGGCGCTTGGCGCCCGGTTGAAAGAGCTGGAGGGCCGGTGGCTCGCCTCGGACCTGCGGCTCGGCCGCGCCGATCTTCTGGGGTGATCGGTTTTCCTTTTGGTCAAAACGGATTATATCCGGCGTCAGGCCATGGGCATTTGCCGGGCCAAGGGCGCCCTTCATGGACCGCCACCAAAGGCCGCGCGCCCCTTTGCGCCGCCGGAACGGAGACAGTGGAATGAAGATGCTGCGCGCCCTTGGCGGGTTCATTGATGCCTTTCGGCCAGCGGATGGCGCCCCACCGCAAAAGCTGGGCGCTTTCTTCAACTGGTGCCTGAAGGGATCCTGGGGGCCGCTGACGGTGGCGGGGGGGATCTCATCCCTCGCCGGGACAACCGAGGTCGTCTCGGCCCTGATCCTTGGCTGGGTGGTCGATGCGGCGGTGGCCGAAGGTCCGGCCGGGTTTTTCACCCGAAATATGTCTCTGTTATTGCTGTTTCTGGCGTTTTATCTGGCGCTCCGACCGCTGGCTTTTGCGGCCTCGGCGGCGTCGAACTCGGTCATCGTGGGGCCGAACGTCTTTCCTTTGGTGCTGAGCCGTCTGCACCGCTGGACGCTGGGGCAGAGCGTCACCTTCTTTGACAACGATTTCGCGGGGCGCATCGCGCAAAAGCAGATGCAAGCCGCGCGTGCCGTCACCGATGTGGCGACCGAGGTGATCAATACCGTCTGTTTCGCGCTGGCCTCGGTCATCGGGTCGGCGCTGTTCCTGATCGCGATCGATGCCCGCATAGCGTTGGCGCTTTTGGTGTGGATGGTGGTCTATCTGGCGCTGGTGCGGTTCTTCCTGCCCAAGGTGAAGGGCAATTCCGCTGCGCGGGCGGCCGCGCGGGCGATGGTATCGGGCCAAGTGGTTGATACCATCACCAATATCAAGACGGTCAAACTCTTTGCCCATTCCGCCTTTGAGGACCGCGTCGCCCTGAAAAGCATGGAGGTGTTCCGCGAGCGTAGTATCGAATTCGGCCAGATCTCCACCTGGTTCCGGTTTTCGCTGATGACGCTGGCGGGGGTGCTGCCGGTCTTGCTGATCGGGGGCACCGTGATCCTATGGCAGGATGGTAGCGCCACGGCCGGTGATATTGCCGCCGCCGGCGCCGTTGCCATGCGGATCGCGCAGATGACGGGCTGGGTGAGCTTCACGCTCATGTCGATCTACACCAGCATCGGTGAGGTCGAAGATGGCATGCGGACGCTGACCGTGCCGCATCAGCTTGCCGATGCGCCGGGGGCGGTGGACCTGCCCGCGATCCGGGGCGAGGTGCTGTTCGACCACGCAGGCTTTGCCTATGGGCGCAAGCGCGGTGGTGTGGATGATGTGACGCTGAATATCCAGCCGGGCGAAAAGATCGGCATCGTGGGCGCCTCGGGTGCGGGGAAATCGACCCTCGTTTCGCTGCTTTTGCGTCTCTATGACTGCGAAAAAGGCCGTGTTCTGGTGGATGGCGAGGATTTGCGGCAGGTGACGCAGGAAAGCCTGCGCCGCCAGATCGGCATGGTCACGCAGGAAACCGCGATGTTCAACCGCTCGGCGCGGGACAATATCGCCTATGGCCGCCCCGACGCGACCGAGGAAGAGATCATCGCCGCCGCCCGTCAGGCCGAGGCGCATGATTTCATCATCGCGATGGAGGATCATCAGGGCCGCAAGGGCTATGACGCCTATCTGGGGGAGCGGGGCGTCAAGCTTTCGGGCGGGCAGCGGCAGCGCATCGCGCTGGCGCGGGCTTTCCTGAAAGATGCACCCATCCTGGTGCTGGATGAGGCGACCTCGGCCCTCGACAGTGAGGTCGAGGCCAGCATCCAGGAGGCGCTGGACCGTGTGATGGTGGGCAAGACCGTGCTGGCCATCGCCCACCGCCTGTCCACCATCGCCGCAATGGACCGGATCATCGTGCTGGATCAGGGCCGGATCGTCGAGGAAGGCAGTCATGAGGCACTTCTTGCAAAAGGGGGGCTTTACGCGCGCTACTGGAATCGGCAATCGGGGGGCTTCATCGTCACCGAAGAGGCAGCGGAATGAAGTTGACCATCGAACGTCTGGGGCATCTGGGCGACGGCATCGCGCAGGGGCCGGACGGGCCGGTCTATGTGCCGGGCATGCTGCCGGGCGAAGAGATCGAGGGCGAGCTGCGGGGCGACAGCCTGCAAGGGGCCAAGATCGTCACCCCTTCGGCGGACCGGGTCAAACCGCCGTGCAGCCATGCGCGGACCTGCGGGGGCTGCCTGATGCAACATGCCCGCGACAGTCTGGTTGCGGACTGGAAGCTGGGCATCGTGCGGGGCGCGCTGTCCGGGCAGGGGCTTGAGGCGGTGCTGCGGCCCATCGTGACCTCGCCGCCGAAATCGCGGCGCCGCGCCACGCTGGCCGCGCGCCGCACCAAGGGCGGGACGATGATCGGCTTCCACGCGCGCGGGTCGGATCTGCTGATCCCGGTGCCGAATTGCCAGCTGCTGCACCCCGATCTGATGGCGGCGATGCCCGCGTTGGAGGCGCTGGTTCTGGCGGGCGGGTCCCGCACGGCCGAGCTGGACCTGACGGTGACGCGCAGCCTTGCCGGGCCGGATGTGCTGGTGAAGGGGGGCAAGCCGCTGGATGCCGACCTGCGCCTGAACCTGGCCCGAATTGCCGAGGCGCATGGCCTGTCGCGCGTCACCTGGGAGGATGAGGTCGTGGCCCTGCGCGCCGCGCCCATGCAGCGTTTCGGCAAGGCGCTGGTTGCCCCGCCGCCCGGCGCCTTCCTGCAGGCCACCGCCGAGGGCGAGGCCGCGCTTCTGACCGCCGTGCGTGAGGCCGTGGGCAACGCCAGCCGCATCACCGATCTTTTCGCCGGCGCGGGGACCTTTACCCTGCCACTGGCAGATCAGGCCGATATCCATGCGCTGGAGGGCGATGCCGCCATGATCGCGGCGCTGGACAAGGGCTGGCGTCAGGCGGGCGGGCTGCATCGTGTGACAGCCGAAACCCGCGATCTTTTCCGCCGCCCGCTGGAACCTGATGAATTCAAGGGCGTGCAGGCCGCGGTCATCGACCCACCCCGCGCGGGGGCGGAGGCGCAGGTGGCAACGCTGGCGCGGTCGAAGGTGCCGGTCATTGCGATGGTGTCCTGCAACCCCGTCACCTTTGCGCGCGATGCGCGGGTTCTGGTGGCGGCGGGCTATCGCATCGACTGGGTGCAGGTGGTCGATCAGTTCCGCTGGTCGGCGCATGTCGAGCTTGTGGCACGCTTCTCTCTTTGATCCGTGCACCAATCCGTGAACGCCTTGTGCTGCCCTGCACCTTTGCAGACTAGGCAGGTCATGAGAAAATGGGTATGGGCAAACAAAAAAGCAGAATACAGGCGTTCGATGTCTTTCACCCGCATGCTCTTGGTGGTGGCGCTGGCCTTTGGCCTTGCGGCCTGTGGCCATAACAAGTTCCGCACCTACAACGGGCCATCCGTGACCTCGATCCAGGTCCATAAGGGCGCCCGCAAGATGTATCTTCTGCACGGCTCGGACGTGCTGGAGGAATATGACATCTCGCTGGGGTTCCAGCCGCTTGGGCACAAGCAATTCGAGGGGGATGGCAAGACGCCCGAGGGCGCCTATTTCATTTCCCACCACAACCCGAAAAGTCGCTATCACCTGTCGGTTGGGGTGTCCTATCCCAATGAAAAGGATGTGGCTTTTGCGCAGGCGCAGGGCAAGTCTCCGGGCGGGGATATCATGATCCACGGGCGGTCGAATTACAAAGGCACGAACATCGGGGATTGGACCGCGGGCTGCATCGCCGTCACCGATAGCGAGATGGAAGAAATCTACGCCATGGTCCGGCGCAATACGCCAATCTTCATCCTGCCGTAAGGCAAGACAAAGGGGCCCGCGGGCCCCTTTTTCATATTCTGCCGGATCTGCCTGCCATTACTGGCTGGGCAGGTTGTCCATTTCCGAGGTGACAGTGCGGCCCAGGGCCGTTGCGCTGACATTGGCGACCGGGCCGCGCGTCGCATCACCGGTGAGCAGGGTCCACCAGATCTTGCCGCTGGGTTCCTGATACCAGCCGAAACCCAGTTCATTGGCCTGCGGGTCCATCAGGATCTGACGGGTATCGGTCTGTGCGCTCCAGTCTGCGAGCGTTTCCAGCTCGGAGACATAGGTCTCGGAAATCAGCTCGCCCTGCATATGGCCCATATAGCCTGCGCGTTGCGCCCGCAGCAGCGGGGATGAACCGTCGGACCCGAAATGCCAGGGGCGGTTCTGTGCGGACATGTCGCGGGCATGGGACACTGCGGCAGAGGTCAGCTGCGCATTCAGCTGCAGCGGCACCAGACCCCGGGCCGAGCGCAGCGTATTGACCGAATCAAGCATGCGATACGGAATTTCGGCCTCGTCCGACTTTCCGATCTTGTAGATCCGCGGCAACGGACGGCCATCCGGGCCCAACTGAGGCTCGGACGTCGATGCGCAGGCAGACAGGATGGCTGCGGCACAGACTGCCAGAACGGAGAATCTCGTCATCTTGCTTTACCTAAGGCTTGGATTGCATGTCCTTAGCCAATACCTTGCGCAGGATCAAACCCAACTCTGCGTGAATCCGCCGGATGACACGGCTTTGAATTGCGATATTGCATCGCAGCGGCTAAAAACCGCGCAAAATACCTCAGAAGGAGTTCAGTGGATGTCTGCTGACACGTTCAAACCCACCCGTCGGGCAGTTCTGGGCGGGGCTGCGGCTGTCCTTGGGGCTTCGATGGCGGCCCCGGTGCTGGCGCAAAGCGAAGGGGCCGTGCGCTCCAACGTCTCCAGCTTCCGGATGCTGGATTGGCAACCCTATTTCGCGAACCTGGCCAAGGGCGCGGTGCTGGTCGATACCACGTCGCGCGCGTTGCATTATTGGTCGGAAGATCAGGCGATCTACAAGCTTTACCCGACTTCGGTCCCGGTTTCGACCGAACTGACCCGTCTGGGCCGCACGCAGATCATCAAGAAAGACCCGGCCCCGTCCTGGCGTCCGACCCCCTCGATGAAAGAGCGCAACCCCGACTGGCCGGACTTCATTCCGCCGGGTCCGGATTGTCCGCTGGGCACCCGCGCCATGTGGCTGTCGTGGGAATATTACCGTATCCACGGCACGCATGACACGCGCAAGATCGGGCGCAAATCGTCGAACGGCTGCATCGGGATGTTCAATGAACATGTCGAAGAGCTTTACGAGCTGTGCAACATCGGGACGCAAGTGTTGCTAATTTGACGCCATTTTTTTGCCGCGATTTCCGGTTGTGCGCCAAAAGTTGCGCGATTGGGAATTGGGGCCTAAACAGCAGATCACGAGGTAATAGCTTGGACCCGGTGTCGCCTCTGCAAAATTCGGCATCGGTATGATCTGGAGGTCAAAATGAAGAAACTCGCTCTTGCAGCCGCCCTGTCGGTCGCCGCTTCGACCGCTTTCGCTGGCGGCCTGACCGAGCCGGTGATGGAAGAAGAAGTTGTGAAAGCTGGCGCTTCGTCGTCGGCTGGCGGCGTCGTCGTTCCGCTGCTGCTTCTGCTGGTCGTGGCTGCTGCTGCTGCCAACTGATCCAAAATCACAGGCGTGATGGAAAAGGCGTCAGGGTTTCCTGACGCCTTTTTCAGTTTCAGACCCTGCTGCCGGATTTCAGATCCAGCCTGCCAGGTTTTCGCGGATCAAGGCATCCAGCGCGGTGATATGCGCCTCTTCGGCATTGAGGCAGGGGATATAGGTGAACACCTCGCCCCCGGCATGTTCAAAGCTTTCGCGGATTTCGCCGTTGATCTCTTCCAGCGTCTCGATGCAATCGGCGCTGAAGGCCGGCGCCATGACGGCGATGCGCTTTTTGCCCTGTTTCGCCAGCTCTGCCACATGTTCGACGGTATAGGGGCGCAGCCATTCCTCGCGGCCAAAGACCGACTGGAAGGTCACGTCGATGCTTCCTTTCTCCCAGCCCAGCCGTTCGCGCAGCAGGCGCGAGGTCTTGGCGCATTGGCAGTGGTAGGGGTCGCCCTCCATCAGATAGCGTTTGGGCATGCCGTGATAGCTGGTGACCAGCACGTCGGGCTTGTGGTCCAGCGTGGCATAGACCCGCTCGACCGATTGGGCCAGCGCCTCGATATACAGCGGATGGTCGAAGTATTCCGCCACGGTTCGGGCCGCGGGCTGACGCTTTTCCTTCATCAGCGCGCGGAAGAACTGATCATTCGCCGTGGCCGAGGTTGCGCCCGCGTAATGGGGGTAGAGCGGGAAGAACAGAATCTTTTCGCAGCCCGCATCCACCATGGCGCGCACCTTTGAATCGGTCGAGGGGTTGCCATAGCGCATGCAGAAATCGACCATCACCTTGTCGCCAAAGGCCGCCTGCATCCGCGCGGCAATGGCCGCGGTCTGCTCTTTGGTGATGGTCATCAGCGGGCTTTCGTTCTTCTCCTCATTCCAGATCAGCTTGTAATTCGCGCCGCTGGTGAAGGGCCGCTTGGTCAGGATGATCAGTTGCAACAGCGGCTGCCATTTCCAGGCTGGAAAATCGATCACGCGCTTGTCTGACAGAAACTCGTTCAGATAGCGCCGCATCGACCAGTAGTCGTAATTGTCGGGCGTCCCCAGATTGGCCAGCAGCACGCCGATCTTGGCCGCCCGCACCGGGGGATGGTTGGCCGGGGCATGGGTAAGGCGCCCCTCACCGGGCTTGATCCAGCCATTCACCGCATCACGCAGCACATCGAGCATCGTCGTCTCCTGCAATCGTTCCGCCCCGAGATAGCCTTGGCAGGCCCGGGGTCAACCGTCCTTTTTTGTCATAGGGGTTTGCGCCGCCCGCAAGGCATCTTCCAGCCGCTGCACCGCCGATCCGGGCCGCAGGGGCTTTTGCTGGCTTTCATGGGGGGCCCATCCGGTCAGGCAGATCACCTCGAAGGTGGCGGGGATGCGCCCGTCCGGCTGACCAAAGGCCGCGGCATAGCGTTCGGCGGCGGCAATCATCACGGCGCGGCGGGTGAAATGGCGGGGGCGATCCATCAGGGCGCTGGCCTCGCCCATGGCGCGCAGATCGGCCATGAGGTGAAAGAGGTCGCGGTAACTGGCGGTGCGTGTGAAATTGTCGGCCACCGGCAGATTCAGACCAGCGCGTTGCAGCAGCGCGCCCAGATCGCGGATTTCGGCCATCGGCAGCACACGGGGCGACAGGCCGCCCGTTACCGCCGCCTCGGCCTCGGCAAGGCTTGCCCGCAATTCATGCAGCGTTTGGCCCCCCAGCGTGAATGCCAGAAGCAACCCATCCGGGCGCAGCGCGCGGCGGCATTGCACCAGCTGCCCCACCGGGTCATTTGCCCAATGCAGGCCCATCGCGTGGATGATCAGGTCATGCGCCTCGGGCTGCAGATCCAGCACCTCATCATCCGGCAGGAGGCGCGCGCCGGGCAGCACATCGGCCCAGATTTCCGGAAAGGGCGTGATGATGGCGGGCGCCGTAAACTGCCTGTTAACCGCGCTGAGTCTTTCCTGAACTTCGAAGACGGCTTCGTCATGCAGGAACAGCGCATCGCGCGTGGCGCGGTGGCGGTTGCGGGTCAGGGCGGCGCGGTCAGTCAGCTGGGGCGGGGTCTGCATGGGGCCTCTCTTTTGGCGGACCATAGGAGGGATGGATGAGAATGCAAGCCGCGGTGCAACTGGTGTATCCGCCCCAGTGCCTGACCTGTGATGCGCTGGTGACCACGGATTTCGGTCTTTGTGCCGCCTGCTGGCGCGAGACGCCCTTTGTCTCGGGTCTGGTCTGTGATTGCTGCGGTGTGCCCCTGCCGGGCGAGGAGACGGGCGGCCCGGTGCAATGCGACGATTGTCTGGCCGTTGCGCGGCCCTGGTCGAGGGGGCGGGCGGCGCTGCTTTATTGGGATAACGCGCGCAAGATGGTCATGGCGCTGAAACATGGCGACAGGGTTGATCTGGCCCGCCCGGCCGCGGGCTGGCTGCACCGGGCGGCGCGGCCGCTGCTTGCGCCCGATACGCTGATCGCGCCGGTGCCGCTGCATTGGACGCGGCTGATCCGGCGGCGCTACAACCAGTCGGCCTTGCTGGCGGCGGCGCTGGGGCGGCTTGCCGATCTGCCGCATTGTCCCGATCTGCTGATCCGCCGCCGCAATACCCGCAGCCAAGAGGGGCGCGACCGCTCGGCCCGCTTTGTCAATGTGCATGAGGCATTCCGCGTGAACCGCAAACGCGACTGGATGATGCAGGGCCGCCCCGTGCTGCTGGTGGATGATGTGATGACCTCGGGCGCGACGCTGGCCGCCTGTGCCGAGGCCTGTCTGGCCGAAGGCGCCGCCCGTGTTGACGTGATTGTGCTGTGCCGCGTTGCGAAGGATGCTTAAATCCTTATAATTTCTGCAACTGCAAGCATCGGCCCGGCCCAGGGCCACAGAGAGCACCATGAAATCCGTCGAAATCTACACGACCCCGACCTGCCCCTATTGCCTGGCCGCCAAGCGCCTGCTGCAAAAGAAGGGCGTGGACTATGCCGAAACCGATGTCAGCGCCGATCCCGCCCTGCGCGTGGCGATGACGGAACGCGCCAATGGCCGCCGCACCGTGCCGCAGATATTCATCGGCGGGGTGCATGTCGGCGGCTGCGATGATCTGCATGCGCTGGAAGACGCGGGCAAGCTCGACCCCTTGCTGGCGGACTGACCCATGCGGATCGCGCTTGTGCAATTGACCGTCGGGGATGATCCGGCGGCCAACCTGCCGGAAACGCTGGCCTTTGTGCGCGCCGCCGCCGAAGGGGGGGCGCAGCTTGTGCTGACGCCGGAATGCACCAACCTGCTCAGCTCGAACCGTGACCATCAGCGCCGCACCCTGCGGTCCGAGGCCGAGGACCCCACCCTCGCAGCCCTGCGGGCCGAGGCCAAGGCGCTGGGGATCTGGCTGCTGATCGGCTCCCTTGGCGTGCTGACGCAGGATGCGGACGGGCGCTTTGCCAACCGGTCTTTCCTGATTGACCCGCAGGGTGAGATTGCCGCGCGCTATGACAAGATCCACATGTTTGACGTGAACGTGTCAGAGACGGAAATCTACCGCGAAAGCGCCGCCTATCGGCCGGGTCATCAGGCGGTGGTCGCCGATACTCCCTTGGCGCGGATCGGCATGGCGGTCTGCTATGACCTGCGGTTCCCGCATCTTTTCCGCCGTCTGGCGCAGGCCGGGGCGCAGATCCTGACCGTGCCCGCCGCCTTCAACCACCTGACGGGAGAGGCGCATTGGGAAACCCTGCTGCGCGCCCGCGCGATCGAGACCGGCTGCTTCGTGCTGGCCCCGGCCCAGACCGGCTTTCACCCCGAAGCTGAAGGCAAGGGCCGCCAAACCCATGGTCACAGCCTTGCCATCGCGCCCTGGGGCGAGGTTCTGGTCGATGCCGGCACCGACCCCGGCGTCACGATCATCGATCTTGATCTGGCCGAGGTGGAGCGCGCGCGGTCTCGCGTGCCTTCGCTGGTCCATGACCGCGCCTTTGACGGTCCGTGATGGCGGAAAAGACCGAAGATCTGGCCATTGCCCTGTTTGGCGAGCTGTTCATGGCGGATCAGCTGGCCCGGAACCGCATCTCTAAAGTGCTGCCCAAGGGGATGGAGCTGTCGCATTTCGGGGTGCTGAACCATCTGGGGCGCATCAATGAGGAACGCACCCCGGCCCAGCTGGCCCGCAGCTTCCACGTCACCCGTGGGGCAATGACCAATACGCTGACCAAGCTGGAAATCGCGGGCCATATCCACATCCGGCCTGATTGGGATGATGCCCGGCGCAAATTCGTGGCGATCAGCCCGGCGGGCCGGGCCGCGCGCGACCATGCGGTGCAGTCCATCGCCCCGCTGATCGCCGAGGTCGTGCAGGCGCTGGGCGCTGACCGCGTCCGCGCCATTCTGCCTGTGCTGCGTGAATTGCGCACCCGGATGGAGGGCGAGGTCTGACGCGCGTCAGTTCCGCAGCGACCGCGCCCGCAGGCCGATGCCCAAGGCATCATACATCACAGAGATCACCGTGCCATTCTGCACGACCGAGCTTTCGGTCACAAGAACAAGGTCCTTGTTTGCAATCTGGAATTCGCCCGCGCTGAACAGCCCGTCGGCCGAGGTCAGGTCAAAGCTGAAGATCGTGCGCTCTTTGCTGGGGCCGGTGCCATCGCTCCGCACGTCCGAGCCATCATAATTGCGCAGGACCAGCACCCCTTTCGGATTGGCCCGGTTGTCGGCAAAGCCCCCGATGAGCGAGGCCGCGTCCAGCGCCGTGACCTGATCGTCCGGGAAGGGGATCTGGGCTTCTTTCGATGCGGCGCCCAGCGACAGGAAATAACGCTCATCGCTTTCGACATAGACTTTGTCCCCGCCGCGCAGGGTGGTGTCGAGCGCGGGCGATTTCAGCAGCCGGTCCAAAGAGATCCCGTAAAGCTTGCTCCCCCGCATCAGCCGTACTTGCGGGTTGGTCAGGTGCGCTTCGACACCGCCGCCAAGGGCAATCAGGCTCAGAACCGAAACATTCCGGTCCGGCAGCGGGAAATTCCCGGGCTTGCTGACACCGCTGATCAGATCGACCGAGCTTTCGCGGCCGGGCTGGTGGTTCAGCTGCACCTGGGCCGTCGTGCTGATTTCGGCAAAGCGTTTCTGGATCGTCTCGCGCGCGGCGTCGGGGGTCATCTTCGCGACATAGACCTGGTCGACATAGGGCAGGAACACGTCGCCGGCGGAGGAAACGCGGATGCTGCGCAGTTCGACCGCCTTCTGGCCCTTTTGGGCCAGAAGCGAGGATTCGCCGTTATCCCAGATCGAAAGATCGAGCATGTCGCCCGCCTGAATGATCTGCGAGGCTGGCCCACTGCTTTTTTCAAGCCATCCCGACACGGGTTGTGACGAACTCTGCGGCCATTTCGACAGCTGTGGCAGCGTGGCCCGTGTCACCGGAACCACTGCAAAATCCGCGTCTTCGGCCTGAGCGCCGCGCAGGATCTCTTTGGCCTGGGGGGCGCCACCGGGGGCATCACCACATGCGGCAAGGGCAAAAAGGCTCACGGTAAGCAAAAGAACCTTGCCGGAAAAAAGACGCATCTGTGACCCCGCTGAGACCACCCCGGTACGAGGGGTGGACTTGACTGTGCCGTGCAAGATACAGGGGAGCCGTTCAGGGTTCAACATCCCATTCTGTGATGGGCAATCCCATGCCGGGGGTCACATGATCTGTATCTTGGGGGCTGCGGGCCGAATTGGCCATATGTTGTATGCGACATGGCCCGCGAATCGCACTCAACCTGTGATCCGCCAAGGCCGTGGCGCGGCACCTGTCGGGGGACTTCGCTGGGACATGCTGGTTGAACCGGTCCCGCCCGAAATGCCGCGCGGCTCGGTCATCCTGAACCTTGCGGGGGTCACGCGGGGTGATGAAACTGCCCTGACGGCGAATGTGACGCTGGCCCTCGCGGCCCTGGACGCGGCGCAAGAGACTGCGGCGCGGCATGTGTTTCTGTGTTCCTCTGCCGCTGTGTACGGGGCCGGTCACGGGCAAGACCTTGGGGAAGAGGATCCCACTGATCCAGTGAATCCATACGGCCGCGCCAAACTGGCGATGGAGGTGGCCGCCGAACGCTGGGCCGCAGAACACCCCGCCATCGGCGTGACGGTCTTGCGGATCGGCAATGTCGCGGGGGCGGATGCGCTTTTGGGGGGCGCCGTTGCGGGGCGGCCTGTGACCCTCGACCCGGTTCCGGGGCATGATCGCGGCCCCGAGCGGTCTTATATCGGACCCTGGGCTTTGGGGCGGGTGCTGGCGGGGCTGGCGGATCTTGCCTGCACTGACCAGCCTCTGCCCTTCCGGCTCAATATCGCGGCGCCCGGCGTGGTGGGGATGGCCGATCTGCTTCGGACCGCCGATCTGCCTTGGGGTTGGGGTCCCCCCAATCCGTCGGCGGTGGCGCGTGTCGGGCTGAACACCGCGCGGCTTGAGGCGCTTTTGCCCGGCGCTGCCGGGGCGGGGAATGCCGAGGCTCTCATCGCCGATTGGCGCCGTTGGAAAGAGGCCACCGCATGACCCCGCAGAAACGCATTTTCGATTTGGCCCTCGCCAGTCTGCTTGCGGCGGTTCTGGCGCTGCCCTTCGCGCTGCTGCTGCTGGTGCTGCTGTTGAGAGAGGGGCGGCCAATTTTCTACGTCGCGGAACGCATGAAAGCCCCCGGTCAGCCTTTCCGCCTGTGGAAGTTGCGGACCATGACCCTCGCAAAGGCTGATAGCGGGGTTTCCGGCGGTGACAAGGCCGCCCGCATTACGCCGGTCGGGCGGTTCCTCCGCAAGACCCGCCTTGATGAGGTGCCCCAGCTGTGGAATGTGCTGCGCGGCGACATGAGTTTTGTCGGCCCCCGCCCGCCACTCCGGCTTTATGTTGAACGTTTTCCAGAGCTTTATGCCCAAGTTCTGCAAAGCCGCCCGGGGATTACCGGCCTTGCGTCACTACATTACCACGCCCATGAAGAGCGCCTTTTGGCCCGCTGTGCCAGTGCCGAGGAAACGGATGCCGTCTACAGTCGGCGCTGCGTACCGTGGAAGGCGCGGCTGGATCTGATCTATCAGCGCCACCAGACACTTTGCTTTGATCTGGCGCTGATCTACGAAACCGGTCGCCGCGTTCTGGTGCGTCGGCTGTTCAAGTGAGCGCCAGCTGCCCGCAGAATAGGCGCGTTTCAGCCGCTCTGCCTTGTTGCACATGCGAATGTGAGGTAGATTGCAACAATTATTTGCGCTAATCGGGCCCTTTAAAGGGGGCCAGGTGCAGTTTGGCGGTATCCATGAACATGATGATGCGGCATTTCCGACACGTGCTTTTTGCCGTCCAGTCGAATTTGTCGCGGCGCAACAAACAGTTCGTGCTTCTTTGCCTCGACATCGTGCTTCCGCCGGTGATCCTGCTGTTGACGCTTGCGCTTTTGGGGCGAGGGATCCTCGCGACGGTCAGCTTCTATGAACTGGCCTATCTGCTGCCGATGGTTGCAGTTCTGGGGGCGCTGATTTCCAGCTGGCTGGGCCTGCCGCGCGTTCAGCTGAAATCCTACGACACCATGGCGATGATGCGAACCGGCATCTACGCCGCCGGAATGACCGTGATCGGAACCGTCCTGGTCGAGGCCGTGGTGCCGAATTTTCCGGCAGCGGGGTCAGTGATCTTCGGAATGACACTGTTTCTGACTTCGGTCGGGTTGCGGCTGGCGCTGTTTTACATGCTTCTTTGGGTCTTGCGGCATGACAAACCCAAGCAGCGCGTGATGATCTATGGTGCGGGCACGACCGGGGTGCAGCTGGTGGCAGCCCTTCGGTCGCATGAACGGATCGTGCCTGTCGCCTTTATTGATGACAATGACTCGCTCCATTCCACCACTGTATCGGGGCTGCGGGTGCTGCCGCCTTCCCGCATCGAAGAGCTGGCCGAGCAATATGATGTGAAGCGTGTCATCCTTGCCATGCCTTCGGTTTCGCCGCCCAAGATTGCCCGGCTGTCACGGCAGCTGCGTGGCATGGGGCTCAAGGTTCAGTCGCTGCCTTCCTTCGCGCAGCTGCTGGGCGAGGAAGAGCTGATCGACCAGCTGAGTTCGGTGGCGGCCGGACAGTTTCTGGGGCGCGACCAGATCAGCCACCATCTGCAAAGGGCGGATGAGGCTTATCGTGGCAAGTCTATTCTGGTGTCGGGCGCGGGGGGATCGATCGGATCCGAACTGTGCCGTCAGCTTCTGAACTATGCCCCTGGCCGTCTGGTGCTTTATGAGGTGAGCGAGGTCGCCCTCTACAACATCGACCGGGAACTGCGCGAAAAGGCCGAGGCCTGTGGCGTCGAGATTGTGCCGGTGCTGGGCTCGGTGACGGATTCCCGTCTGACGCGGATGGTCATCACGGCAAACCGGATCGACGTGGTGTTCCATGCGGCGGCCTACAAGCATGTCCCGCTGGTCGAGATCAATCCGCTGGCCGGGCTGGCCAACAATGTCCTCGGAACCCGTACCCTTGCCGAAGTGTCGCATGAGGCAGGCGTCGGCCGGTTCATCCTTGTCTCATCGGACAAGGCGGTGCGGCCGACGAATGTGATGGGCGCGTCGAAACGTCTTGCTGAACTTGTCGTGCAGGACATGGCCAAGCGTTCGCGGGGGACGGTGTTCTCCATGGTGCGCTTCGGCAATGTGCTCGGGTCGTCCGGGTCGGTCATTCCGCTGTTCAAGGAGCAGATCGCCCGGGGTGGCCCTGTCACGCTGACGCATGAAGATATCACGCGTTACTTCATGACCATCGCCGAGGCGGCGCAACTGGTGCTGCTCGCCGGGTCGTTTTCAGATGCCGAAACCTCGCGCGGGGGGGATGTCTTCGTGCTGGACATGGGCCAGCCGGTCCGCATCCGCGACGTGGCGGTGCAGATGATCCAGGCCGCGGGCTATTCCGTGCGCGATGAGGCCCATCCCGACGGCGATATCGAGATCGTGGTGACGGGTCTGCGCCCGGGCGAAAAACTGCATGAGGAACTGCTGATCGGGGAAGGCCAGCTGACCACCCCGCATAGCAAGATCATGCGCGCCCGCGAGGAAAGCTTGTCGGAGCTGGAGATGGCCTCGGCCCTGCGCGCGCTGCGGGAAGCCGTGGCTCTGGGTCAGGAAGAGGCCGCCCGTGCGGTCATCATCCGCTGGGTGAACGGATATAGACCCGCTGCCCATGCAACAGCGGCGCAATGATGTGCTGAACGCTGCCCGGATGGATTGTTGATCTGGGTGATTTCCCCTAGACTGGACGGAAGTATGTTCAGCTTCAGGGCGTAATCAGCATGGCATCAAATCCGGCCCGTCGCGCACGGCTTCTTGTCGCGACATCATTTTTGGCGCTGATCGCGCCAACGCTGATTGTCGCCCAATCTTCGGACCGCAATTCGCTGAACTTCAACGGCGCAACCGGGCTGATCGATATGCCTTCGGGCGAACAGCAGCCCGATGCCTATCTGACGATCACCTCGGGCCATTTTGGCCCCGTCAGCCGCACCACGCTCAGCTTCCAGATCACGCCGCGCATGTCGGCAAGCTTTCGGTTCATGGGCATCCGGCAATGGAATGCGCAATCCGCCTGTCAGCCCGATTGCTCGGGCGAGCCGGACAGTGATGGCTACCCCACTTACTACGACCGCTCTTTCGACTTCCGCTACCAGCTGTTGAAAGAAAGCAAATATGTACCGGCCTTCACCATTGGCCTGCAGGATCTGGCGGGGACAGGGGTCCTTTCGGGGGAATTTGTCGCAGCGACCAAGCATATTACCCCCGATCTGAAGGTGACGGCGGGTCTGGGCTGGGGTCGTTTGGGCAGCTACGGGTCCATCGGGGCGCCCTTCGGGGACCGCGATCCGATCGATATTGGCGAAGGCGGCAATTTCAACGCGGGCCAGTGGTTCCGTGGTGATGCGGCGCCCTTTGCCGGGGTGGAGTGGCGCGCGAACGATCGCCTGACGCTGAAGGCCGAATATTCCTCGGACGCCTATTATGTCGAATCCGAGCGTCGCGGCACCTTTGACCGCAAGAGCCCGTTCAACTTTGGCGCAGAATACACCGTCAACGAATGGTTCCAGATTGGCGGCTACTACATGTATGGCAGCGAACTGGGTATCGCTGCACATTTCACCATGAACCCCAAGAACCGCCCGATGGGCGGGATCAAGGATGGGGCGCCTGATCCGGTAAAGGTGCGTCCGACCCGCGCCGCCGACCCCGAGGCCTATTCGACCGATTGGGTCACCCAGGCAGATGCGGCCTCGATCCTGATCATCAACCTCAACAAGCGCCTGAAAGGCGACGGGGTCGAGGTCGAGGCGATCAGCTACACCAAAGACCGGGCGCAGGTCCGTATCCGCAACATCCGCTATGATGCCGAGGCTCAGGCCATCGGTCGCGTCGCGCGGGCCATGTCCTATGTCATGCCCGAATCGGTCGAAGTGTTTGAAATCGTGCCGATGGTTGCAGGGATGCCCGCCTCGAAGGTCGAACTGCGCCGCAGCGATCTGGAGCGTCTGGAACACAGCCCCACTGCGTCTGATCAGATGCGCGCGGCGGTGACCGTCTCGAACCCCGGGGCCCGTCCGCAACTGACCTATGACGCCGAGAAATTCCCGGATTTCCGTTGGTCGCTCAGCCCCTACAACCGTATTCGCCTGTTTGATCAGCGCGGGTCTCCGTTCAAGATGGACGTGGGCGCGCGGCTGTCGGCGCGCTATGAATTCAGCCCCGGCTGGGTGCTGGAAGGTGCCGCCGTCAAGCGCGTCGTTGGCAACCTCGCGAATGTGCCGCCCACCATCGACACCGGGCTTCAGCCTGTGCGTTCGGACGTGGAACGCTATGATGCCAACGGTGATCCGGCGATCGAGCGCATCACCCTGTCGAAATACATGTATTTCGGTGGCGACGTGTATGGTCGACTCTCTCTGGGCTATCTGGAACGCATGTTCGGCGGCGTCTCGGGCGAGGTGCTGTACAAGCCGGTGGATCGCAAATGGGCCCTGGGCGCCGAGCTGAACTACGTCGCGCAGCGCGATTCCGACGGGATGCTGGGCTTCAGCGAATATGATTACCAGACCGTCTCGGGGCATGTGTCGGCCTATTATGCCTTTGCAGAAGGGTATCATGCGCAGCTGGATGTCGGTCGTTATCTAGCCGGTGACATCGGCGCCACGCTCAGCCTTGATCGCGAATTTGCCAACGGCTGGCGCGTCGGGGCCTTTGCGACCAAGACCAATGTTTCGGCCGATGACTTCGGGTCGGGCTCTTTCGACAAGGGGATTCGTCTGGAAGTGCCGCTGGCTTGGGGCCTGGGCACGCCCGGCCGCAAAACCTATGAAACCGTTATCCGTCCCTTCGGGCGGGATGGCGGAGCCCGCCTGAACATTGAAGGGCGGCTCTATGACACGGTCCGGGATTACCACACCTCGGGAATTGACGATCAGTGGGGGAGATTCTGGAAATGACCCGCGTTTCGCTGCTGGGCGCCTGCGGCGCCGTGGCGCTGGCTCTGGCCGGCTGCGGCAACCAGTCTGATACCTCGCCCGTGCTGCGGGCGATGAAGGGGGTGGCCACCGCCATGGTGAAGACGGGCGATGCCCCCCCGCCCGCTCCGATCACGCGCGCCGATCTTGCCGCGCTGAAGGTGCCGGTGATTCAGGGTGAGATGAAGAGCGGCAACTCCACCTTCTATCTCGTCCCGATCGCGCGCCAGGGCGCAGCTGAAACCTGGGGCACGTCGGATGACCTGACGGTAACCTTCCGCAATGGTGTGCTGGCCGAAACCCGCGGATTCGGCCCTGATATCATGGAATCGACGGTGCCAAGCCTGTCGCAGCTGCAATCCGGTCAGGGAACGCACCGCCGCAGCTATGTTTACCTCGACGGAGGCGACCAGCTGCGCCGCTTCGATTACGACTGCAGCATTCAGAATGCAGGTGCAGAAACCATCACTGTGGTAGGGCAGCAACATTCCACGCGTCATGTTGTCGAGAATTGCACCGGAAAATGGGCCAGTTTTACCAACGAATACTGGTTCGAAAGTAGTGGAAAACTTAGGAAATCCAAGGAGTTGCTTGTTCCTGAGTGGGGCTATCTCGACCTATCCAGGGTCATTGACAGCTGACCCAAGTTTAGTCTTACTAACCGCGACGCGTTGTGGTATCGCGTAACTAATCGCCAAACTAAGTTATGGAGACAAATATGAAAAAGCTCGCCGCTCTCGTTGCCGTTGCTTCGCTCGCTTCGACCGCTGCTTTCGCTGGTGGCCCGGTTGTCGTCGCTGAAGAGCCGGCTCCGGCTGTTGCCGTTGCCCCGGCTTCGTCGGGCTCGCTCGGCGGTGGCGCCGTCCTCGCTGGCCTGGCTGGCCTGGCGCTGGTCGCTGCTCTGGTTGCCAACGACTCGGGCGACCACTAATCGGTTCACGTCGACCCAACCGGTCGGCTGACTTAGAGGGGCCCGCATCTTGCGGGCCCTTTCTATTTTCGCGATAAGCTTGGCCCATGTTCAACCGCTGGAAATTGCGCATTGCGCGGGTGCTGGCCCGTGCTTCCCGTGCCAATCTGGGCATGGTTGCGGCGGCGGTGTCCTTCTTCGGGTTTCTGGCCATCTTTCCCGGCATCGCGCTGGTGATCGCGCTCTGGAGCTATGCGGCCAAGCCAGATGCTATCCGGCAAGAGCTTGCCCTGCTGGCCGATTTCCTGCCGCCCGATGCCTTCTCGCTGTTGCTGACGCAGGTCGAGGCACTGCTTGCCGCCAATTCGACCGAACTGGGCTGGACGACCGCCCTCTCGCTGCTGGTGGCGCTCTGGTCGGCCCGTGCGGGTGTGGCGGGGATGATTTCAGGGCTGAACGCGGTGCATCACCGCCCCGACCACGGTAGTGTCCACGGCACATTGCTGGCTTTGGCGCTGACGGTGGTGCTGACCTTCATCGCCCTGACGGCACTTGTGGCGGCGGTTCTGGTGCCGCTGGCGCTGGCGCTGCTGCCCCTTGGCAAACTTGCCACGTTGACGCTCGAGCTGGCCAATACGGCCTTCACGCTGGGGCTGGTGGTGCTGGGGCTGGCGGTGACTTATCGCTTTGGTCCGAACCGGCTGGATCATCACCGACCACGGCTTTTCACGCTGGGTCTTCTGGTGGCGGTGGTGCTGTGGTTCATCGTTTCGCGGGGGTTCGTGCTCTATCTCGCGAATTTCAACACCTATAACAAGGTCTATGGCTCCATCGGGGCCGTGGTGATCCTGCAGATGTGGCTTTATCTCAGCGCCTATGCGGTGCTGTTTGGCGCGGCTGTCGATGCCGAACGCGCCCACGTTCCGGAAGAGGGGCTGCCGCCAGCCCCTCTGCCCGGTCAATAGTCCTTTTCCTTGAAGATGCCGATGCTCGTCTCGCCCTCGGCTCCGACAGATCCGCGCACCGTCAGGCTGTCGGTCACGTCAAGGTTCAGGTTGATCTGCGCCTTCCCGCTCTGATCGACCTCGACCTCGGTATAGGCATTGCGCGAGATGTATTTGCCTGCTTTCAGCGTGGTGTCGCCTTCCGCATTGGTCGTCACGTCCAGATCGTCCAGCCCAAAGCCCTGCCGTAGCTTCCCGACGATCCCGTCCCCGCCCTTGCCTGCAAGCGTGGCAACCGCACTGGCCAGTTGGGCCGCCTGGAAGGCCGAGAGCGAGGAGAGATCCTGGCCGAACAGCAGCTGTGCCAGCACCTCTTCCTGCGGTAGCTCGGGCGCAGATTCAAAGCGCACCTCGGGCGCGCTGGCGCGACCCTCGATCACGACCGAGCTGACGACGCCATCATTTTCGGTTGATGCCTTGACCGAGAGGTAGGGATCAAGATCCCCCTGCAGGTTCACATCGGCCTCGGAAATGGTCAGCCGCTTGCCCAGAATGTCGAGCCGCCCCCGGACAAGTTTGAACGACCCCGCAGGGACTACCGCCTGCGTGCTGCCGCCCACCTGAAGGGTGCCGCCCACCTCCATGTCGAGCCCGCGGCCCCGCACGAAGATGCGCTGCGGCGCGGTGATCTGCAGATCAAGCGCATAGGGCCGTGATGTGGCGTTTTCACCGGTCGCCTCGACCGCAATCAACCCGGCACGGGCGCGCGTTGCACGCACATCGGCGGGCTCGGCGCGATGTTCAAGGTCATCCAGCCCGCTGGCGGCACCGAAACTGGCCGATGGAATCCGAAGCTCGGTTTCATTCAGCAAGATGTCCCCGGCGATCGTGGCCCCGCCCGCAAGCGGGCCGCGCGCCCGCAGCTGGCCATTCAGGCGCGTTTCATAAAGCTGGGGGTCCTTCAGATGCACCTGGCGCAGTTCGACCGCCAGATCCCCATTGAATGGCGCCTGCAGGCCCGAGGTGCCCAGCAGCGTAAAGCTGCCGCCGGTCGAGACATTGCCGCGCAGGTCAACCCGCGCCTGCCCGGACCCCAGCGTGACGGTCCCGTTCAGCGCGTCAATCGCCGCAGGCGCTTCGGGCGCTGCGATCCGCAGCCCGCCCAAGGTGATCGGCCCGCTGAGAGAGGTAAGCGCCAATGGCCCCTTCAGCCGCAGGTCATAGCGCAGGCGGCCCGAGATGGTGGTGGGGCTGATGAAGACATTGGCAAGGCCCGCCTCGGCGCCGCCGATGATCGCAAGATCGGCGTTGCCGAAGCCGGGCGCAACGCGGCCCTTCACGGTGGTGTCAATGCCGCCAGGACCGCGCAGGCCAAGGTCAAGCGCATAGCCCTGGCCATTGTCGACCGCCTTGCCGTTGATGGCGAGACGCCCGGGGAAAGGCGGCAGAAGCGTCGCGAGATTGACGATTTCCGCGGTCAGGTCGATCTGGCGTTGGTTGCCCGCGACAGTGCCTTTTGCATCGGCGCGCAGTTGCGGATTGCTGATCTGGGCAGATTTGATGCGGATTTGCCCGTCCGCAAGGTCCAGATCGGCCGAAAGCTGCGTTTCGCCAGCCAGAAGACGGTCCGCTTCGGTTTGCCCGATGGCCAGACGGCTGCCAGTGGCCTTGGCCGTCAGCCGGCCCGCATCCGCCGTTCCGGTGAACGAGGTTTCGGCAGTCAGCGCGCCACGATAGCCTGCGCCCAATGCGGAAAGATCAGCAACAGAAAGCGTGGCCTTCACGTCGCTGCCCGCAGTCGCCAGCTTGCCTTGCATGGCCGCCGACAGACTTGCCGCATTGACCGTCGCCTTCTGCAGCGTCACCACCTGATCGGCGTAATCTGCCATAAGCGCGATGGTCGATTGACCGCGAAGCAAACCATCCACCTCGGCGATGCCCATGCCGAGGCCATTGCCTGTGGCATCAAAGCTGATCGTTCCGGTTTCGGCGGTGCCGATAATATGGGCGAGCCCCGTCACCCCCCCGCGCCAGGCGCCGCCAAGGGCGGACAGATCGGTGAAATCCACCTGGGCCGTCAGATCGCTGCCCGCTGTCGCCAGCGTGCCTGCGGCACGGGCGGTCAGGCTGGCGGCGCGCAGGTCCAGCTGGCGCAATGTGGTGCCGGTTTCATCGCGGCGCAGGGCAAAGTCGATCTTGGCACTGCCCGAAAGCAGGTTGTCCACCTCGGGTTGGCCGATCTTCATGCCCTCACCTTGGACGCGGCCAGTCGCATCGAAGGTGCCTGCCAGAAGGGCGGTTTCGCCGCTGATCGTCAGAAACGCCCGGCCCGCAAGGGGGCGCCCTGCCAGATCCGCATAACGCGCAAGATCATCGGCGCGCAGCGTGGCATCCCCCGTTACGGTGATCCCGGTGCTCAGCCCCGCAAGCGCAATGGCGGCACGGGCGCTGTAATCGGCGCCCTCAACCCGCAGCATGGGCAGGGCTAGGGCATCCTGCCCGTCCTGCCAGCGGAATTGCAGCGCGCCGGTGATTGCATCCCCGACCGCCTTGGCCAGCGCTGCATCCTGCGGTGCAAGGCCTGTGGCGGTAAAGTCAAAGCTGCCTTCGGCCATCGCGCGGCCTTCGGGGCGGCCAATGGTGCCGCTGCCGGTCAGCGTCGCCTCGCGCGCCGTGAAATCGGCGCGTTCCAGCCCGGTCAGGCGCAGATCGGCGGTCCAGCCTTCGCCCTTGGCGGCGTCAAAGCCCAGCGTCAGGTCCGCATGGGTTACCGCCGTGCGCTGTTCGGTGGTCAGGGGCAGCACCACGGGGGTGCCGTCAATCCCCAGCGCCCCGGTCAGGTCGAACCGCTCCGGCAGGCCATCCGGGGCAAGTTGCAGCGACCCGTTCAATTGCAGCGCCTGCGTTTCGACGGTCAGCCGCGACAGATTCAGGCGCCCGTCGGCGGCCTTGGTGCCTTCGGACTGCAGACGCACGTCATCGCCGAAGAAGGCCGCATATTCGGGCAGGAAAAGGGGGGCTGGATCGCCACCCAGATCGGCGGTGAAGCGGGTTGCACCCTCTGGGCTGGCGGCAAGCGTGACACGGCCTACCAGCCGCTCAACCCCGTCCGAGGCGAGCCGCAGGTCCGCCGCATAATTCGCCAGCGGCCCCTCACCCTTGATGGTCAGATCCACCGCAGGCGCCCCCGGCAGGCCCATCAGCGTGGTTGCGATGCCTTCGGCCCCTTCGGTCGCGGTCAGATCCAGCGTCAGAACCCCGGTTTCATTGGCAAATCCCGCTTTCAGCACGAACTTGCCCCTGGGGCCGGTATCGGTGCGTTCCAACGTCAGATCGGTATGGCCTTCGCCGCCGCTCAGATCCGCGCTGGCCTGCAGGCGGGCCTGCACCGGTTGGCCCAGTACGGTTTCCCCCAGCGTGATCTTTTCGGCGGCCAGCTGGCCCACCTGCACCGATACCGGAAGCTCGGGCAGGGCAAAGCCGCGTGCCTCGGGGGTGGGCAGGCTGTCATCGCTGCCCGTTTCGGGCAGGCGGTCCAGAATGATCTCGGAGGCGCTGAGCGTATTCACCGACACCCGCCCCGCCAGCAGCGCGGCGCGGTTCCAATCCAGCACCACCCGGCGCAGCGTCAGCCAGGTGCCGCGGTCATCGGCGATCGTCAGCTCGTCAATCGTGGCCTGAGAGGACAGCGCCCCCTGAAAGCCGGTGATCGTCACCTTCCGCCCGGCGTCCGAGAGGTTGTCCTCCAGCAGTGCTGTCAGATAGCCGCGGTCGTCGGCCAGGACGGGCGTGGCAAGCGGAAGGGCGCAAAGCGCAAGCGCAAGAAGAGGTTTCATCAGAAGGCCTGCCCGATCCCGACATAGAACTGCACTCCGTCCCCGGTATCGCGGCTGCCCCCGACGGGGGCGGCAATATCAAGACGGATCGGGCCAAAGCCCGTGTTATAGCGTAGGCCCAAGCCCGCGCCGGCATGCCAGTCACCCAGCGAATCGCCAAACTCCATGCCGCCGACATAGCCTGCGTCGGCAAAGCCCACGACGCCGATCTTTTCGCTGACGCGGGCGCGAATCTCGCCCGAAACCGCCGCAAAGGCCATGCCGCCGATCCCGGCGCCCAGGCTGCGCGGCCCGGCGATCACGCCCAGCGATTGATAGGGTTGGCCCCGCACCGATCCGCCGCCGCCGGAATAGAACAGATAATCGCGCGGGGTCTGCAGCAGGTCCGATCCGAAGACCGCACCGATCTGCGCCCGCCCGGCCAGCGTTACGCCGCGCGCATCGCCGAAGGTCTTGTAGGCGCGGCCGTCCGCCTTGATCTGGGCGCCGCTGTCGGTAAAGCCGAAGCCGAGGAAGGGGCGGAATTCCGCATCCAGATAGGTGCCCTTGCGCGCATCAAGCTTGTCGTCGCGGTTGTCCCAGGTCACGCCGATCGGCAGGGCCAGATGCTTGTAGGTATAGACATCCACCACATCCTCGACCTTGGCATAGCTGTATTCCAGCCCCAACCGCCCGGTCAGCCTGTCGGAAAAGTAGTGCGACAGGTTGGTGCCCAGGGTCGCCACATCGGCGGTGTAATCTTCTTCGTTCAGATGGCCGATCTCGGTGGTGAAGCCCAGTGTCGTATCGGGGGTGATCGTCGCGGGCCGGTCGAGCGAAAGACCCAGCGAGTAATCGACCCCGCTGGCCTGCGCGCCGATATTGGAAATTTCGCCCTCGATCTTCAGCCGCTCGCCCCCGCCCATCAGGTTGCGGTGCAGCCAATAGCCGGTGAGGTCGAGGCCATCAAAGCTCGCCACCTCGGCGCCGATGGAATAGCGGTGCAGCTTTTCCTCGACCACGGTGGCGGTGATGTCGAGAAGGTCCGGCGCGCGGATGGTTTCGGCCTCGGTCAGCGTGACCGAGCTGAACACCCCGGTGCGGCGCAGGCGGTCGGCGCTCCGTTCCAGGTCTTCGGGGCTGTAGGTGCTGCCTTCGGGCAGGCCGGCGATCTTGTGGATGCGGCGCGGGCGCATCCGTTCTTCGCCCTTGATGATGAGGCTGCCGAAACGCAGCCTGGGACCGGGGTCCAATGTTACCTCTGCCGAGAGGCGCTGCGTGGCGTGATCGGCCACCACCTGCTGCCCGGCCACCTTGGCCTTGGCATGCCCGACCTCTCGCCAGCCGTCGATTCCGCTTTGCACCGCTTCGCGCACAAGTCCGCTTTCGGCTACCTTCCCGGGGGCAAAGCCTTCGGGCAGGCGCGTGTCGCGTGTCAGTGGGGAAACCGTGGCCGTGCTGAAGCGGAAGCGGGGGCCGGGGTCGACCGTCACGGTGATCTTGCCGATACTGTCGGGGGCGTCCAGCGGCGGGATCTCGGCCGCCTCGCGCCCGTCGATAAGAACATGGATCACCGGGCTGTAATGACCCATCGCATAAAGCGTATTCACCAAAGGCCCATATTCCGCGCGGGCGGCGGCAAACAGGTCTTCGGCTGCGCTTTTCTTTTCGCGCCGGGCCGAAAGAACCGCCGACGCGCTGCGAAGGTTGTCTTCGATCTTGCCGGATTGCCCAAGAACGCGAAATTCGATGCGGCTCTCGGCGGCGACCGGGCCGAAGCTGGTGACAGTGGCAGTCAATAGGATGGAGAGCCCCAGAACGGGCCGGAAAATGGATTGAGACACGCGTTTCCCCCGAAGCAGCGTGGGGCGAGTATTGCAGCTTGCCCCTGCAACCACAATGAAAGACCGCCCCGGCAGCGGGTTTTGGCGCAGGGTCAAGCAGCCCGAAGTGCCTATTGTGCCGCGATGTCGCGCCCTGCGGTCAGCAGGCCATCGCTGACCTCGGACAGCGCGAGCGCCGCCGCGCCATGCGCCCAGAGCAGGTCCCCCCAGGCATGGATCTTGACCGGGGGTTTCGGGCGGCCCGTGGAAATCGCCAACTGCTCCATCTCGGCCAGCGTTTCCGAGGCATAGAGATAGTCATAGCGCATCCGTTCGCCCGACAGGATGATAAGCGAAGGGTCGAACAGGTTGATGACATTGGACAGCCCCACCGCCAGATAGCGCCCCGCCCGGCGAAAGATCGACCGCGCGGCGGTGTTCCCGGCCTTGGCGTGGTCATAGAGGCTTTCCAGCAGGACGTTGATCGTCTGGCCTTCCTTGTGGCTCCAGTTCAGGGCGGTGGTCGCCTCGCGCGCGAGGGCATAATCGGCGACATAGGCCTCAAGACAGCCGCGTTGCCCGCAACGGCAGAGCGCCCCGTCGAGTTGCACCTTGGTGTGGCCCAGCTCCATCCCCAGCCCCTTGGCCCCGCGATAGATGCGGTGGTTGATGACGCAGCCCATGCCCACGCCATGTTCGATGGTGACCACGGCGAAATCGGCCAGCGTGCGCCCCGCGCCGAACCACAGCTCGGCCAGCGTCACCAGATTGGCGTCATTGTCCACATGGACGGGCAGGCCCAGATGTTCGCTTGCGGCCTTTCGCAGGGCGACGCCCCGCTCCATCAGCACCGAAGACCACATGACCATGCCGGTTTCGGAATCCACAAACCCCGGCACCCCCAGACCCAGCGCCGAAAGATCGCGCGGCGTGACGCCCGCCTTGGCGCAGACACGGGCCAGCAGCGTTTCCATCGCCGAGAGGAGTTCCGGAAGATTCAGCGCGCCGGGACGGCGCGGGATCACATCACCCGCAATCAGGTTCCCGGCAAAATCCACCACAACGGCGGTATGTTCGCGGTCCGACAGCTTCATCCCGGCCACCAGATGCGCGCCCGGCCGCACGCCCAGCGATACCGCGGGTCGCCCCCGGCCCTGATCGCCATCGCGCGGGGCCGCGACCTCTTCGATCAGCCCGGCCTCGATCAGTTCCTGCGTGATCGTCGTGACCGAGGCGGGAGAGACACCAAGCTCTTTCGCCACCTGCACCCGCGGGATGAGCCCTGCGGCGCGCACGCGATCAAAGACCTGCTGGCGCAGCGGGCGGGTCGTTTCCGAAAGCGGCGCGATCAGCGGGCCGCAGCCCTTGCGCTCTTCCGCGCTGGGCGGCGCTTGCGGCTTCATTTATTTTCCCTCCGAACAAAAATCTGGGCGCGTTACCAGATTTCCGCTGCGGCAATGCTGTATCGCAGCATGAAAGCGCCGAATTTCTGGACGTATACAGATTCCATCATTATTTTTATTTTGACAACTGAAATTATTGCGGGCAGTTTCTCGGTAAGCTGACGAATCTGTCGGCTCGGCCATGCGCTGGCCGCATCCATAGGGAGGATACATATGCGTAATGCTCTGATCGCCGCGGTCATCGCGGCTGCCGGATTTTCGTCGGCGGCACTGGCCGAGGGCCTGACTGTCGGCGTGAGCTGGTCGAACTTCCAGGAAGAACGGTGGAAAACCGATGAAGCCGCCATCAAGGGCGCACTGGAAGCCGCCGGAAACAGCTATATCTCGGCCGACGCCCAGGCTTCGGAAGCCAAGCAGCTGACCGACATCGAGGCGCTGATCGCACAGGGCGCCGATGCGCTCATCGTGCTGGCCTACAACAAGGACGCCATCGGCCCGGCCATTGAAAAAGCCGCCGCCGAAGGGATTCCGGTCGTGGCCTATGACCGCCTGATCGAAGATCCGCGCGCCTTCTACCTGACCTTCGACAACAAGGGCGTGGGCAAGATCATCGCGGAATCGGTGACTGCCGCGCAGCCGAAAGGCAACTATGCCATCATCAAGGGCGACCCCGGTGATGCCAACGCGGGCTTCCTGCTGGAAGGCATGATGGAAGTGCTGCAGCCGAAAGTGGACGCTGGCGACATCAAGATCGTGGGCGAGCAGTTCACCCAGGGCTGGAAGCCGGAAGGCGCCCAGGAGAACATGGAACAGATCCTGACCGCCAACAACAACGCCGTGGACGCCGTTCTGGCGCAGAACGACGGCATGGCGGGTGGCGCGATTGCCGCGCTGTCGGCGCAGGGCCTGAACATTCCGATCGGTGGGCAGGACGGCGACCTTGCCGCGCTGAACCGCGTTGCCCGCGGCACCCAGACCGTGTCGGTCTGGAAAGACAGCCGTCAGCTGGGCGCGAAAGCGGCCGAGATCGCTTCGGCCCTGGCCGGTGGCACCGCGGTTGACGCCGTGGAAGGCGCGGTGAAGTTCTCGGGCGGTGAAAAGGGCGTGGAAATGAATGCCATCTTCCTGCAGCCGACCCCGATCACCAAAGAAAACCTGAACCTTGTGATCGATGCGGGCCACATCTCGAAAGAGCAGGCCTGTGAAGGTGCGGCCGCCGACGTGGCAGCCTGCAAGTAACCCGTTCCGCCCGGCGGTGGCCGTTTTCGGTCGCTGCCGGGCGTTTTCCTTGGGGCGTATGTCCCCCTTCCTTGCGACACTGGCCCCGCGGGACATGGCCCTTCCGCAGGTCCGTCTGCACCCCTCACCCCTGTAGTGCTGGACGACCCGATGACCTCATCCTCGAATTCCTCAAACGGGACTGATGCGACCCTCAGCCCCGTGGCGCGCTTTCTGAAAGCGACCGAAATTGACACCCGCCTGCTGGGCATGGTTGGTGCCCTGTTGCTGATATGGCTGGGCTTCCACATGTTCGGCGTGATGTTCAAGGGTGGCGGCGCCTTCCTGACCCCCCGCAACCTGTGGAACCTTTCGGTGCAGACCGCCTCGATCGGGATCATGGCCACCGGGATGGTTCTGGTCATCGTGACCCGCCATATTGACCTGTCGGTCGGGTCGGTCCTGGGCTTCTGCGCCATGGTCATGGGTATTCTTCAGGCCCGTATCCTGCCTGATATGCTTGGCCTCGGCAGCCCGATGATCTGGGTGGTCACCGCTCTGGCGGGCATGGTGGTCGGGATGCTGATCGGCGCTTTCCACGGCTGGCTGATCGCCTATCGCGGTATCCCGTCCTTCATCGTCACGCTGGGGGGCCTTCTGGTCTGGCGCGGCGCGGCCTTCCTTCTGGCACGGGGCGAGACGATTTCGCCGCTGGACAGCACCTTTTCGCTGCTGGGCGGCGGGCCTTACGGGTCGGTCGGGGCCGTCGGCAGCTGGATCGTGGCGCTGCTTGCCTGCGCGGCGATCCTGTGGATGATCTTCAGCGGCCGCAAAAGCCGTGCGACCCACGGCTTTGCACAGCGCCCCATGTGGGCCGAATATTTCCTGTCGGTGCTGGGCTGCGGTCTGGTTCTGGGCGCGACCCTGCTGGTCAATTCCTACCCCTGGCCAAAGGGCATCGTGAAGCAATATGCCGAGGCCAATGGCCTTGAGGTTCCGGCCGAGGGCCTGTTCATCGCACATGGCTGGGCCATTCCGGTGCTGATCCTGATCGGGGTGGGCGTGGTGATGACGGTTCTGTCGACCCGCACCCGCTTTGGCCGCTATGTCTTTGCCATCGGTGGTAACCCCGACGCGGCCGAGCTTTCGGGCATCAACACCCGCTGGATGACGGTCAAGATCTTCGCGCTGATGGGCTTTCTGACGGGGCTGTCCTCGGTCGTGGCCTCGGCCCGTCTGAATTCGGCCACCAACGCACTGGGCACGCTGGACGAACTCTATGTCATCGCCGCGGCGGTCATTGGCGGCACCTCGCTCGCCGGGGGGGTGGGCACCATCTACGGCGCCATCATTGGCGCGCTGGTCATGCAATCGCTGCAGACGGGCATGGTGCTGATCGGCTTTGACGCGGCGCTGCAGAACATCGTCGTCGGCACGGTCCTCGTTCTCGCCGTCTATCTCGACATCATCTACCGCAAGCGCACGAAATAAGGGGGCGAAGCCATGACGAACAACGTGACCCCTCTGGTCGAACTGCGTGACATCTCGATCTCGTTCGGCGGGATCAAGGCGGTGGACCATGTGTCCGTCGACCTGCGCCCCGGCGAGGTGGTGGGCCTGCTGGGCCATAATGGCGCGGGCAAATCCACGCTGATCAAATGCCTCTCGGGCGCCTACAAGGCGGATTCGGGCGAGATCTGGATCAACGGCCAGAAGGCCGAGATCAACAACCCCCGCGATGCCCGCAGCTACAACATCGAGACGATCTACCAGACGCTGGCGCTGGCGGATAACCTAGATGCGGCCTCGAACCTGTTTCTGGGCCGGGAAATCGTGGGGGCGGGCGGCTTTCTGAACGAAGCCGCGATGGAGGCCGAAACCCGCAAGATCATGGGCCGGCTGAACCCCAACTTCCGCAAGTTCAATGTGCCGGTTTCGGCGCTGTCGGGCGGGCAGCGGCAGTCGGTGGCCATCGCGCGGGCGGTCTATTTCAACGCCAAGATCCTGATCATGGACGAACCCACCGCTGCGCTGGGGCCGCATGAGACCCAGATGGTGGCCGAACTGATCCAGGAGCTGAAGAAGCAGGGCCTGGGCATCTTCCTGATCGAACACGACATCCATGCCGTGATGGAGCTTTGTGACCGCGCCGTGGTCATGAAGAACGGCCAAAGGGTCGGCACGGTCAACGTCAATGAAGTCACCGATGATGACATTCTGGGAATGATCATCATGGGCAAGAAACCTCCACAGGCATACTGACATGTATATCGGACTCGATCTCGGAACCTCGGGATTAAAGGGCATCGTGATCGACGACGCTCAGGGGGTGGTGGCGGAAGCCACCGCCCCCTTGGGCGTTTCGAGACCGGCAGAAGGCTGGAGCGAGCAATCCCCCGCAGACTGGATTGCCGCCGCTGAAGCGGTGATGGATGCGCTGAGCCGTCAGGTCAGCTTGGGCGCTGTGCGCGGCATCGGCCTGTCGGGGCAGATGCATGGCGCGACGCTGCTGGACGCCGCCGATGAGGTGCTACGCCCCTGCATCCTGTGGAACGATACCCGCAGCCATGCCGAAGCCGCGACCCTGGACGGCGACCCGATCTTCCGCCGCATCAGCGGCAATATCGTGTTCCCCGGCTTCACCGCGCCCAAGCTTGACTGGGTGCGCCAGCATGAACGCGCCCTGTGGGACAAGGTGGCCCGGGTGCTGCTGCCCAAGGATTACCTGCGCCTATGGCTGACGGGCGAGCATGTGGCCGAGATGTCGGACGCCGCCGGGACAAGCTGGCTTGATACCGGGCGGCGCGACTGGTCGGATGATCTGCTGGCGGCCACGGGTCTGACGCGGGCGCATATGCCCCGGCTGGTCGAAGGGTCCGAGGTTTCGGGCCAGTTGCGCGCGGCCCTGGCGCAACGCTGGGGGCTGGCCGCGGGCGTGGTGGTTGCGGGGGGCGGCGGCGACAATGCGGCCTCGGGCGTGGGTGTCGGCGTGGTGCGGGCGGGCGATGCCTTTGTCAGCCTCGGTACCTCGGGCGTGCTCTTTGCGGCCAATGACGGGTATCAGCCCGCGCCGGAAACCGCTGTGCATACCTTCTGCCATGCGCTGCCCGATACCTGGCACCAGATGGGTGTGATCCTGGCCGCGACCGATGCGCTGAACTGGTATGGCCGTTTCGTGGACCGCGATGCCGCCACCCTGACGGGTGAGCTGGGCGGCGCGTTGCAGGCGCCGGGCAAGGCCGTCTTCCTGCCCTACCTGGGCGGAGAGCGCACGCCGCTGAACGATGCCGCCATCCGCGGCGCCTTCACCGGGCTGGAACATGCGACCGACCGGGCCGCCGGAACCCGCGCCGTGCTGGAAGGCGTGACCTTTGCCATCCGCGATTGCCGCGATGCGCTGGCTGCCACCGGCACGCGGCTGGAACGGCTGATCGCGGTCGGCGGCGGCTCGCGGTCGGACTATTGGCTGCAGGCCATCGCCACGGCGCTGAACGTGCCGGTGATGCTGCCGCAGGCGGGCGATTTCGGTGGCGCCTTTGGCGCGGCGCGGCTGGCCCTTATGGCTGCAACCGGCGCGGGGGCCGAGATCGCAAGCCTTCCCCCCATTGCGCGCACGGTGGAACCCGTGGCCGCGCTGACTGATGCGTTCGACGCGGGCCATGCCCGCTACCGGGCCGCACAAACTGCAATCCGAGGACTGAAATGACCGAGTTTTTCAAAGGCATCCCCCAGATCAAATACGAGGGGCCGGCCAGCACCAATGAATTTGCCTTCCGGCATTACAACCCGGACGAGGTCATTCTGGGCAAGCGCATGGAAGATCACATGCGCTTTGCCGTCGCCTACTGGCACAGCTTTGCCTGGCCGGGCGGCGATCCCTTCGGCGGCCAGACCTTCGACCGCCCGTGGTTCGGCGATACCATGGCGCTGGCCAAGCTGAAGGCCGATGTCGCGTTCGAGATGTTCGACATCCTCGGCGCGCCCTTCTACTGCTTCCACGATGCCGACGCCCGCCCCGAAGGCGCAACCTTCGCCGAAAGCCTGCGGAACCTTCAGGAAATCGTCGATTACCTTGGCGAAAAGCAGGCGAGCCACAAGACCCAGCTCCTGTGGGGCACCGCCAATATGTTCAGTCACAAACGCTGGATGAGCGGCGCGGCCACCAACCCCGATCCCGATGTCTATGCCTATGCCGCCGCCAATGTGAAAGCGAACATGGACGCGACGCACAAGCTCGGCGGGGCGAACTACGTTCTGTGGGGCGGGCGTGAGGGCTATGAGACGCTGCTCAACACCGATCTTAAGGCCGAACGCGAACATGCCGGCCGCTTCCTGCAGCAGGTGGTCGAATACAAGCACAAGATCGGCTTCAAGGGCGCGATCCTGATCGAACCCAAGCCGCAGGAACCGTCCAAGCACCAGTATGACTATGACGTGGCCACGGTGTACGGCTTCCTCGTGCAGTTCGGTCTGGAAAAGGAAGTGAAGGTCAATATCGAGCAGGGCCATGCCATTCTGGCCGGTCACAGCTTTGAACACGAAATCGCGCTGGCCTCGGCGTTGGGGATTTTCGGGTCGATCGACATGAACCGCAACGACTATCAGTCGGGCTGGGATACCGATCAATTCCCGAACAACCATGCGGAAAAGGCGCTGGCCTTCTACGAAATCCTGCGTGCGGGCGGCTACACCACCGGCGGCACGAACTTTGACGCCAAGGTGCGCCGTCAGAGCCTCGACCCCGAGGATCTGATCCTCGCCCATGTCGGCGGTATGGATACCTGCGCCCGCGCGCTCAAGGCCGCTGCGGCCCTACTGGAAAGCGATGAGCTTGAGGCCAACCGCCGCGCCCGTTACGCGGGGTGGGACGCGCCGGCCGCGCAGGCGATGCTGCAAGGCTCGCTGGAGCAGGCCGCCGACCGCGTGCTGACCGAGGGGCTGGAGCCCCAGCCGCGTTCGGGCCGGCAAGAGCGTCTGGAGAACCTCTGGAACCGCTATATCTGAGCAAGCTTCTGCAAGGCGCGAACCCCGCGCCTTGCAGCTTTGGCCAAGGGGGCCTAATCAGCCGGCATCACTTTCATCCGGATCTGGCCCCATGAATTTTTCCGATTCCCTGCTGATCGCCGCGCCCGTCGATGCCGTCTGGCAGCGCCTGATGGATGACAAGGCCCTGCACGGTGCCATCCCCGGCTGCCGCAGCCTACGAAAACGGAAGGATGGCTGCCTTGAGGCGCAGATCCGCGTGTCTCTGGCCTGGATGAAGCGTGACGTGAAGGTTGCGGTGCGCCGCGATGTCAAAGAAGCAGGCAAGGCCTTGGTCATGATCGGCACGCGGGGCGATGCGCAGACCGGGGCGCTGGCCGTTTCCCTGACGCCAGAGGGTGACGGGTGCCGTCTGGGCTATACGTTCAGCGCCAATCTGGGCGGCAAGGCCGCTGTGCTGGGCGGGGCGCTTCTTGGGCGCACGGCCCGCCGCATGGTGCAGGAAACCCTTCTGCGGCTGGCGCAGCCTACGGTCTGAGTTTCGCTAACGGTTCCGAAAGATTCGGCCCCTAACTTCGGCAGGAGTCCCCTGTCGGAGAATCCGAATCCATGTTGCTGCGCCTTTTGCCGGTCCTGTCTGCGCTGATCCTGCCGGGATTGTCCCATGCGCGCCCTGCGTCATCTTGCGATCAGGCCGCAGCGGTTGTCGCGCAGGAAACGGGGGTGCCGCTGGATGTTCTGCTGGCGCTGACCCGCGCTGAAACCGGGCGGGCCGGTGAACAGGGGCTGACACCCTGGCCCTGGGCCGTCAACCAGGCGGGGCAGGGCTATTGGTTTGATACCCAGGCCGAGGCGGAACAATTCGTCGAGGCGCAGCTGGCTTTTGGCTATTCCAACCTTGATGTCGGGTGCTTTCAGCTCAATCACCGCTGGCACGGTGCCGCCTTCCCCGATCTGCAGACCATGTTTGATCCGGTGGAAAATGCCCGTTACGCCGCGGGCTTCCTGTCAGAAAAATATCAGCAGACTGGTGACTGGGTGGCTGCTGCGGGTGCGTATCACTCGGGGACCGAGGAATATGCCGCGCGCTACATCGACAGGTTTTCAGAAATCCTTTCCGGCCTGTCGGCGGTCCAGATGGCCGGGCTGCCGGAGGCAGGTCCCGTGATGCGGATCAACAGCTATCCGCTTTTGCAACCCGGTGCGGCGGGGTCTGGGGCTTCGCTTGTGCCGCGGGTTGCAGGCATCGGGTCCCTTTTCCTTCAGGTGCCGTAATGCAGCTTCCCGCGACTCGCACCCTGTTCCAGCCCACGATCCTTCTGGCATTGGCGCTGATGTCGGTCATCGCGATGATGATCCTGCCAGTGCCCACCTGGCTTCTTGATTTCGGGTTGGCGCTCTCGTTCGGGCTGGCGATCCTGATGTTCACCGTGACGCTGTTCGTCGAACGTCCGCTGGATTTTTCGGCCTTCCCGACCATTCTGCTTGCTTCGCTTTTGCTGCGCCTGTCGCTCAATGTCAGTTCAACCAAGCTGATCATCGGGCAGGGCCATACCGGCACCGATGCCGCGGGCCATGTGATTGAGGGTTTTGCCAATTTCATCATGGGCGGCAATCTGTTGCTTGGCCTCGTCATCTTTTGCGTCTTGCTGATCGTCAACTTCATGGTGATCACCAAGGGGGCGGGCCGTATGGCCGAAGTCGGCGCCCGTTTCGCGCTGGATGGGATGCCGGGCAAACAGCTGGCCATCGACGCCGACATGGCAGCCGGCGCAATCACCCATGCCGAGGCCAAGATGCGGCGCGAGCGTGAATTGGCCGAAACCAATTTCTTCGGCTCGCTCGATGGTGCCTCGAAGTTCGTCAAGGGCGATGCCGTGGCGGGCCTGCTGATCACCGGGCTGAACATCGTCATGGGCCTGATCATGGGGATTGCCGTGCATGGGATGCCTGCCGGGCAAGCCCTTGAAACCTATGTGATCCTGACCGTCGGTGACGGTCTGGTCACGCAGATCCCGGCCGTTGTGATCTCGGTTGCATCGGCGCTTCTGCTTGCAAGGGGCGGCGCGCAGGGCTCTGTCGATGGCGCTTTTTTCCGCCAATTGGGCCAGTATCCGGGGGCGGTGGGCACGGTTGCAGTTCTGCTTGGTCTTTTTGCCCTGGTTCCGGGGTTGCCCTTTCTGCCCTTCGTGATTGGGGCTGCCGTTCTTGCCTTTATCGCCTGGCGCGGCGGCAAAGGTCCGGCCATCGCCCCGGTCGAGCTGGCCGAGCCCCCGGTCGCCGCCCGCAAATCCATGGGCGATGTTCTTGATTTTGATGAAATTCATGTCGAGTTTGCGCCCGATCTGGTGCCCATGGCGCTTGATCCCGCGACAGGGCTCGACGCCCGGATCAACAACATGCGCACCCATATTGCGGGCAATTATGGCCTGATCCTGCCGGAAATCCGCCTGACTGACGACGCGGCGCTGCCCCCCGGGGCTTATCGCATTCGGTTGCAGGGGGTGGAGCGGGTGCGTGATCGCCTTATGCCCGATCGAGTTCTCGTGCTCTTGGCCGATGGGCTGGAGGCGCCCGAGGGCATTGACGTGCGTGAGCCGGTCTATGCGGCCCCTGCCCGCTGGATCGTGCCCGATCTTCAGGAAGAGGCTGCCCTGGCGGGCCTGACCGTTGTCTCCCCGCCCGAGGTTCTGGCCACCCATATGCTGGAGCTGCTGAAGGCCAATCTCGCCCGGCTTCTGACGCTCAAGGGCCTGCGCCGTCTGCTGGACGAATTCACCAATGTTTCCGATCCGGCACGGGCCGAGGCGAACAAGCGCTTGCTGGACGAACTCGTGCCGGATCGCGTTCCCGTGGACCTGCTGCTCGGGGTGCTGCGGCTGCTTCTGGAAGAGCGGGTGTCGATCCGCAATCTTCCTCTCATCCTTGAATCCGTCGCCGAAGCGCGCGCCCTTGGCGCGGTCGAGCTTGTCTGTGAACATGTCCGACAAAGGCTCGGCTTCCAGATCGTGGCCGAACTGAAGCGCGAAGATGGGACGATTCCGCTGCTTCAACTCGCGCCGGACTGGGAAAAGACCTTTGTCATGTATCAGATGGAGGGGGATCGCGGGTTGCGCGACATTGCCCTGCCGCCCGAGCAATTCAGCCGCCTTGCCAATGCCATGGCAGACAAGCTCAACCGCGCCGCAGAAAACGGGGTTCATGCCGCCCTCGTCACATCAACCCTCCGCCGGCGGTTCCTTCGCACCGTTTTGGGGGCGAAGGGACTGACCAATCCCGTCCTCTCTTATGAGGAAATTGGTCTGGAGGCCCGCCCCGCCATGATCGGCGTCGTGTCCGCATGACGGCGGCCCTGGCACGCCTGACCGAAGTTTCCGGATGGGGGCAACCTGTCATTCTGGGATGGTTCTTGGTGTTCATCCGTGTCGGCGGCCTCATGGCGGTGCTTCCCGCCTTTGGTGACCAGATCATCCCGGCGCGTGTCAGGCTGGTCGTGACCCTCGCCTTTGCGACGATCCTTGCGCCGATGGTCATGGTCCCCCAAAGTGATCTTTCCTTTGGCCCGATCCTGGCAGAGGCCGGGGTGGGTCTGCTGTTTGGCCTGTCCGTTCGGTTTCTGATCTTCGCCTTGCAGACCGCCGGAATGATGATTGCCCAAGCGATTTCGCTGGCGCAGCTTTTCGGGGCTGTGGGTGAACCCCAACCCGTTCTGGGCAGTCTGCTCACGTTGGGTGCACTGGCGGTCGCAGTGGCGTCCGGCCTGCATTTGCGTGTCATTGAGCTTTTGGTGTTGTCCTATGATCTGTTTCCCCCCGGTGTACCGCCCCATCCGGGGGATGTTGCACAATGGGGCACGGGGCGGGCCGCGCATTGTCTGGCGCTCGCGGTATCGCTGGCCGCACCGTTCCTTGCGGCGTCGCTGCTTTACAACATCGCCCTCGGCATCATCAATCGGGCGATGCCGCAGCTTATGGTCTCGTTCATCGGCGCGCCGGCCATGACCTTGGGCGGGCTTGCTCTCTTTGCCGTTGCTGCACCGCTCTTGCTCAATCTCTGGCAAACGGCCTTGGCCGAAGCCTTGTCCAACCCGTTGGCGGTGCCACCATGAGCGCCTCGGTGGATGACGAAGACAAACCGCATGAGGCCAGCGCCAAACGCCTCGAAGACATGCGCAAGCAAGGACAGATTCCGCGTTCCCAGGATCTGTTCGGTGCGGCCGCATTCGCAGGTCTGGTCGGCGCGCTTTTCGGGCCCGCCGCGAAGGCGCCCGAACATCTGGGTGCTTCATTGGCGATACTTTTGGCAAGTCCGGACAGGATCGAGCTCGAGAGGCCTGCGCTTGCCGGCCTATTGCTTGAGGTCTTGACGGCTCTTGCCCCAATTTTCCTTTTGCCAATGGTTGCGGTGATCCTGATGATCACGCTCCAACGCGCCTGGCTTTTCACACCGGGCAATTTCGCATTTCGGTTCTCACGGATATCACCCTTTGCAGCTGCGGCGCAGCGGTTCGGGCCACAAGGGCTTGTGGCTTTCGGCAAGAGCGCAGCAAAGCTTATTGTGATCAGCCTGGTCCTCGGGCTGTTCCTTCAGTCGCGGGAAAAGGTGGTTCTGGGTGTGATGTTCCTTGCCCCGGCCCCGGCCATGGCGGTGACCCTTGGGCTTTTGCGCGATTTTTTGACGGTGGTTCTGGGGATCGTGATCGCGTTTGGCTTGGGCGATTACTTCTGGCAATGGCTGCAACACCGCAAACGTGCGATGATGTCGCGGCAAGACATGATCGAAGAGCACAAGGAGAGCGAGGGCGATCCCCATCTCAAGGCGCATCGTAAACAGCGGGGACAGGACATTGCCATGAACCGCATGTTGCTCGATGTTCCGGGTGCGGATGTCGTGATCGTCAACCCGACCCATTATGCCGTAGCGCTGAAATGGGACCGGGCGGCGCGCCGGCCGCCCGTCTGTGTTGCCAAGGGTGTGGATGAAATCGCAGCCCGCATCCGCGAGCAGGCCCAAAAAGCGGGCGTCCCCATCCACAGTGATCCGCCCACCGCGCGTGCCCTCCACGCGGCCCTGAAGATTGGCGATGAGATCGCGCCCGAACATTACAAAGTTGTGGCCGCCGCCATCCGATTTGCCGAAGCCATGCGCCGCCGGGCAAGAAAGTACTGAGGATGGACAAGCACCAGCTCGCAACGATCACCATGCTCGCGCAGCTTCTCAAGGACCGTCAGCTCGAGGCTCTGCGTCGTTCGGCAGCGCAACAGGCGCAGACCCGTGCGCTGATCGCGGGTCTTGAGGCTGCGCCCGCGTTGGACTTGCCTCCGGTGCCTGCGGCGCAGACAGCCTTGACCTATTCGGTCTGGGCGGATCGTCGGCGATCAGAACTTAACCGCCAGCTGGCAGCCCAGCTCGTCGAGCTTGAAGAACGTCGTTCCGAGGCCTCGCTTGCCTTCGGCCGTGTTCAGGCGCTCGGTCGGGTTGCAGCGAAGCGTAAATGAAAAGGCCCCGGCGGTGCCGGGGCGTTTCTATTTGTCCTCTCGACCGATCTCAGTGATGACCACGTCAAAGACCATGTCGGGAAGGATGTCCCGGGCGGCTGTCAACAGCCGCCGCCTCAGCCGCTCAAGCGGAAGTGATTTCGTGAAGGCTCCCTCAAAGCCGCCTTCATTCGCAAAGGTGAAAAGAACGCGCAGAAAGGCGTTTCTGAGGCGTGGTTCCTTGGCAAAAACCGCCTCGCTGCCACCTGGCACAACCTCGAGGCTTAGCGACACGACGACAAGCGCCGCGATGTTCTGGCGCGCGATCACTGGAACGACGAACTGGCTCGGCATTCGCGCATATTCGGCTTCCTGGCCGGGTTCCAAGGGCAGAGGCGCATTGGTGATGCGCGGTTTGGGTGTTTCGGCTTCGGTCGGCACGGGGCGTAGGTAAAGACCCGCCCCTGCGCCCCCGCCCGCGCCAACCACCGTCAGGATGAGAGGAATGAGGATCTTCTTCATGACAGGTCAGAATGGCAGGATGACATCAGCGATTTGCTGACCGTAACGCGGCTGCTGCACGTCGGAGATCTGACCGCGCCCGCCATATGAGATACGTGCGCCCGCGATCTTGTCATAGGTGATCTCGTTTTGGCGCGAAATGTCGGTCGGTCGGACATAGCCGGTCACAATCAGCTCGCGCAGCTCGAAATTCACGCGGACTTCCTGTTGTCCCTCGAGACGCAGAACGCCATTCGGCAATTCCTCCACGATGGTCGCTGCGATGCGCAGGGTCATCTGTTCGTTCCGCGTGACCGAGCCGTCACCTTTGTAGCTTGAGGCGGATGAGGTCTGCACGGCATCAGCCATGCTTGCGCCATCTGGTAGCCGTTCGTCGAGCCGCTGCGGGATGCCGAACAGGTCCGGCAGAGCCATCGTGTCGCTTCCTGACCTGCTGCGCCCCGAGCTGTTGGAAATCTTGGCGCGATCATCAATTTCGATGACGACAGTCAGGATGTCTCCACGCCGCTGGGCCCTGCGTTCGCCGAACAACGACTCGCGGTTGGCCGACCACAGCGAAGATGCATCGGCCGGGCCTGCGGGTGGAATGTCTCTGGGCAGAGGGGAAGAATACATGGCGTGGTGCTGGTAGCTTCCTTCCAGCGGCGAGAATCCGGGTGATTTTCCGACCTCTTCCAATCGGCTGCAGGCAGCGAGGCACAGGCAGAGCAAAAGTAACCGACGCATCACTGTCCTCATGGGCTCAGGTTCGGGTTCGGGCCGACCGCGACGCTGCCGTCCGGTCGAATTTGCCCGCTGACGCTGGTTTTCGATGCAAGATTCATCACTCGGATCACGTCACCGATCCCGCCTCGCGACAGCGCGCGGCCTTCAGCCGCGATCTGCAAGGAGCCCTTCGCATAGCGCAGCAGGACAAAGGCGTTCCGATCAATGATGGACGCAGGCCCCAGATCGTCTGGCCGCAACGGCCTGTTGGCGTAAAGTGTCACGCGCGCTTCAAGGCCAATGGCCTCATCCGGTCGGGTGAGTGCGCCGGGGGTATCGCGGGCGGCGATCGCCAGATCCTCGGCGGTGATGATACTTTGGGCCCGGATCGTCCGTTTCGGGACAAGAGTTTCTGCTCCGGCCAGGGCAGGTAACAGGCACAGCAGACAGACACGCCACATCATCGCACCTGTGTCGTTGCAGACAGCATCTGATCCGCCGCCGTTATGACCTTGGCATTCAATTCATAACCACGTTGCGCCTTGATCAGTTCGGTGATTTCCCGCACCGAATCGACCGAACTTTCCTCAAGAAAACCTTGCCGCAAGATGCCCAGCCCATCTTCGCCAGGCGCGCCGATGAGTGCCGGGCCGGAAGCTGGACTTTCCAGAAACAGGTTGCCGCCTGTCGCCTCGAGGCCTTTTTCATTGGCAAACCCTGCAAGCGTCAATTGTCCGAGGAGTTGTGGCTCTACCGCGTCGGGAAAATGCGCATAGACCTCGCCTGCCGCATTGATGCTGATCTCGCGGGCATCGCTGGGTATGGTCAGGCCGGGTGCCAGCGCATAGCCTTCGGAGGTGACGATCAACCCGTCGGCGCTGCGCTTCAATGCCCCGTCGCGCGTATAGGCAGCCCCCCCCGATGGCAGCGTCACCTCAAGGTAGCCCCGGCCCTCAATCGCCAGATCAAGGTCGCCCCCCGTCGCCATCAAAGAGCCTTGCGCCAGAATGACCGAAACCGAGGCTGGCCGCACCCCCAGACCAAGCTGGATCCCAGTCGGCAGCATGCTTCCATCGGTGGCCGAGATTGCGCCGGGCTTGGCCAATTGTTCATAATGGAGATCCGCGAATTCGGCCCGCCGCGCATTGTAGCCGGTGGTCGACATGTTCGCGAGGTTGTTGGAGACGACATCGACCCGCATCTGTTGGGCCGCCATGCCGCTTGCCGCGATTTGAAGTGCCTTCATCTTAACGCCCCAATGTCTGTATCACGGTGCGAAGGCGGTCATCCTCACGATCGAGGAAGCTCTGCCCCATTTCATAGGCGCGCTGCACCTCAATCAGGCGGGATACCTCGGTCAGCGGGCTGACATTGCTGCCTTCGAGGTGCCCCTGCAGGATCACGGCCCCCGAAACCGGTTCTTCGCCAGCCGAGGTGGCAAACAACGTTCCGGCCTCATGCCGCAGGTCGCCGGGCTCGATCGGCTGCCAAAGCCCGATGCGCGCAAGGGGCGCCCCATCGGCCGAGAGGGTTCCGTCCGGTGCGAGCTGGACGTCACGCGCATTCGGCGGGACGAAAATCGGCCCACCTCCTTCATCCAAAAGCCTGTGGCCCGTGGCGGTCACCAGATCCCCGGTATCCGAGGGGGTGAAACTGCCGGCCCGCGTCAGCCGGTTCCCTTCCGGAGTTTCCACCAGAAAGAACCCTTCCCCCTCGATTGCAAAATCGAAGGATCCGCCCGTGACAGAAATCTCGCCCTGTGTCAGGTCGATGTTTCGCGCGGAGGCACGTGCCATTGAAAGTGACGGTGCATCGGCAAGTCTTTGGACATATTCGGAAAAAACAACGCCTTCACGTCGGAATCCAGTTGTGGAGGCGTTGGCGATATTGTTCGCGAGGGTTTGGACCTCGCGCATCAACCCAGTCTGACGGGTCAATGTGGTATAGCCGGATACATCCATCTCAGCCTCCTGCGATCTGGGGAACCAGCTGGTCCCGGAAAAAATCGACCAAGCCGGTTGTCATGAAGTTCATGGAAACCCAGAAGACAATCAGCATCATCCCCACCTTGGGTACGAAGGTCAGAGTCGCCTCCTGGATCGAGGTGAGCGCCTGAAACAGCCCGATCACCACCCCCGCGACCAGCGCGACAAGCAGCAAGGGTGCTGAAATCTTGACGGCCAGCCACAACCCTTGCCGGAGCGTGTCATAGATCAGCTGTTCGGTCATATCGGCATCCTCAGGATCTCCTGATAGGCCTCGACCACCTTGTCGCGCACGGCGACAACCGTTTCGACGGCCATTTCACTGGCTGCAAGGGCTTCGACCAAGGCATGCGGATCCGCGCCCCCGATCATGGCAGACCGGGCCGTCGCTTCGCCGGTTGCGAGAACCTGCTCGAATTCGTTGGCGACATCTGACGGACCGGGCGCCGCCTTGTCCGGGCCAAGCGCCTGCGGTGCGGCCGCACTTCGCGCGGTTGCATAGGATTGTGTGGCGAGACTGGTGCGCAAATCCATTCTGGATCTCCTTATCTGCGGAGGAGCTCGAGCAGGCTTTGCGCCATCTGCCGCGCCTGATCGAACATCTTGAGGTTGGCCTCGTAGCTGCGCTGCGCTTGGCGGGCGTCCGCGATTTCAGTGACGAGGTTCACATTGGACCCGAAATAATTGCCGCTTTCGTCAGCGAGCGGATGACTCGGATCATGGATCTGGGGCAGGGGTGCCGGATCCAGGCGCAGCTTCCCCAATTCCACGCCAGCCGCGTTGGCCGCCTCTTCGAACGAGACAGTCTTGCGACGGTATCCGGGCGTATCGGCATTGGCGATGTTTTCCGAGACGTGACGCAGGCGACCCGATTGCGCCTGCATGCCGGAAGCTGCGAAACTGAGTGAGGTGAGCAGATCGGACATGGCTCAACCCTGCCTGCCAAGAGACAGGCGAAGAATGCGAGAGGTGCTGCGATAGATGGCTAGGGCCATATCGTGCTGCTGACGAACCTCCGCTGCCTTGAGCATCTCCGTCTCCAGAGAGACTGTGTTGCCATCTGGTGAGGCGGCTCCTTTCGTCACGCAGATTTCGGCCGCGCCCCGATAGGTGGAACCGCTTTCCAGATGCCCGGGCCGCGACTGCCGCAGCCCCCCACCGTCAGCATAAGCGGCCGCAAAATCCGGCATGTCGCGCGCCCGATATCCGGGTGTATCCGCATTGGCGATGTTGCGCGCAATTTCGCCCTGCCTTGCGCCGGCATGACCGGCAAGAGCCTGTGCCATTCTGACAATCTGCAATTTTTCAAACATCGGGGCTTCTCCCTCGATCACCTTCACCAAGGCTTAAGGGTGATTCCTTTAGAAAGGGTAAGCAGCGAACGAAGGGAGAACCCGATGGCCGGAATTTTTGATGGGCTTTGCGCCGAAATCGCCGCCATTCCGGTCCTGACACGAATTGGCCGTGTGCAAGAGCTTGCGCGCGGAACGCTCCGTGTAGCGGGCCTCAGTGCCGTTGCGGCCTTGGGGGACCGGGTCGCAGTCCGAACAGCTGTCGGCGTGATTGGGGGGGAAATCGTGCGGCTTGCACGTGACGGTGTCACCGTCTTGCCGGATCAATCACCCGAGGGCGCGCGGATCGGTGATCTTGTTGAAATGCTGGGAGAAACCCGGATTGCACCTGATGACAGCTGGGTCGGACGGATCCTGGATCCCTACGGCCAGCCGCTTGACGGTCGCCCGCTTTTCCGTGGCACGCAGCCCCGGCCTCTGAGGGCGCCAGCGCCCGCTGCCGCCGAACGCAGGCGTCTCGGCGCCCGCCTGGCAACGGGATCGGCTGTTTTCGATACGTTCTTGCCATTGGTGCGCGGCCAGAGGATCGGCCTCTTTGCGGGGTCGGGCGTCGGAAAGTCCACGCTGCTGGCGCGATTTGCCCAGCATGTGGAAGCGGATGTCGTCGTGATCGCCCTGATTGGCGAACGCGGGCGCGAACTGCGTGAATTTACCGAACGTACGCTGGGGCCGCACGGCATGGCGCGGAGTGTGATTGTGACAGCAACGTCAGATCAGTCTGCGCTCACCCGGCGGCGATGCGCCTGGACCGCCATGGCGGTCGCCGAGCATTTTCGCGACCAAGGTTTGCATGTGCTGCTTCTGGCCGATTCGATCACGCGCTTTGCGGAAGCGCACCGCGAGGTGGCCCTGGCGGCGGGGGAGGAGGGCAACCTGCGTGGGTTCCCGCCCTCTACCTCGCATACGATCATGGCCTTGGCGGAACGAGCCGGCCCCGGCCCGGAGGGTGCGGGTGACATCACGGCGATCTTCACCGTTCTTGTGGCAGGTTCAGACATGGAGGAGCCTGTTGCCGATATTCTGCGAGGTGTTCTCGACGGTCATGTGGTCATGGACCGCCGCATTGCGGAGCGTGGTCGGTTTCCGGCTGTAGATGTGTTGCGATCCGTCTCGCGAAGCTTGCCCGAGGCAGCAAGCGACGCGGAGAACAATCTTCTTGCGGACGCGCGACGTTTGCTGGGGGCATATGATCGTGTTGAGCCGATGGTCCAGGCGGGGCTTTATGCAACAGGGTCAGATCCAGTGGTTGATCGCGCGATCCGTGTTTGGCCCTTGTTGGACCGCTTTCTGGCTGAACTTTCACCCGAGGGTATTCATAATAGCTTTGCGCGCCTGGCGCAGAGCCTTGAGTAATCGTCCAAAGCAGTGTCTCCGACCGGGTGGCCGTCGATCTCCTGCTTTCGCGGCCGACTTGCGCGCTACAGCTCTACCCACCGTGGCAACTCGTCCATGCAGAATGCGCGCCTGGATCGTTTTATCGAATGTCTTTTTTCAATAGAAACAGTTTGATCAACTTGTCGATTTTCTCGGGTTCGCCCAATTGAGAGGGCGAACCAACGCCAAGGACCTGTCGGGATTTTCGCTCAAGCATTGAGACTTGCATGTCGATGTCCAGGGCGCCGAATGACGATGGGAGGCCAAGTGCGCCTTGGAAAACTTTGCTGAGCGCGGAGGACCCGAGAATGGTGTACCATTTCGCAGCGTCGGACGCCGTTTTTCCTGCCAATTCCGGCAATTGGTCTTGTGCGAAGAGCGCGAGGCGCATGTTCTCGTCAACTGCGCCGACGGCCTCCTGAAATCTCTGTGACCGATAGGAACTGATGATCGTGTCAGCAAAACCCTGTGCCTGGGTGGCCGGCTTTGACTTGTCAAACTGGAAAGTCTTCGCAAGCTCGGCATAGCGCTTGTCGGGCAATCGGTTCGCGAGGTCTGTCTTGTCGTCTGTTCCATCTGCAAGGACTTTGCGAATGAAATAGGATTTCCCGATCTCCTCGGACAGGCCGAAGGCCCCGAGAGCGACCTGTAGCAGCCTGCGATCCTTGACAAGCTGGTCGGCTGTTTCAACCTTCGCGATACGCGCACGAAAGTAAGTTTCCGCCCTTTGTTGTGCCGCATCAGCAACCAGGGCGGCTTCCTGCCGGGCTTGGGTACGCTTCAGGAACGACCAGCCTGCGTAGCCCGACAGGGGGAGCGTGATGGTAAAGCTCATCGCGGACAGGCGGCGAAAAGCTGATTTTCGCGCGGCAGCAAGGCGCGCAGATGTTTCAACACCTGATAGGGCTCGCCTTCACCAACCGCCATCGCCGCTTGTGCAAGATGGCTGCGACTATCAGCGTCCAGCAAGACCTGGCCAAGCTGTTCGATGCCGCGCAGCAACTGCAACCGCGCTTCTTGCGCGTCGGCATCACCAGAGAGCACCAGCTGCGCGATATAGCAGACCCGCCGGACCGGGGTATTGACCTGCTCAGGATGAAGCGCATCCTTCAGCCTCAGGATATTTGCGTTCGGGGTCATCACCGCAAGTCGCGACCGCCGGTCTCCGTTTTCGATGACCGCGCCGTTGATCAGCACCCTCTCATGCGGGCCGAGTTTCAAGACAAGCCCGGTCATCTGACTTCCCCTTCCCCGCGCAGTCCACGCATGATGGATGTATTGATGTCGATCAGAACTGAAACTTCCGCCTCGGCGGAAATCACCTTTCTGCCATGCTGCAAGGAAAACTCTGCGAGATAGCAGAGCTTTTTGCGCAAGGGGTCTGGCAATCCATTTCCTGGGTTTGCCAGATCACGGGCCAGAGTGCGCCAGAGGCGCGCATTGTCGTTCAGGGCCTGAACGAAGGCAGGATAATCTTGCTGCCGATTTTGATATGTCGAGGTGAGGCGCTGGGTGATCCGCGCAAAGAGATCATATTCGATCTGCCGTGGCGATCGGACAGGGGTTTCCGGTCGGCCATAGGCCGTCCGGGCATGGAAGGGGACATTCACGGATAAACCTTTCTCATCAACGGAAGGTGGAAATGACCCGCGGCACCGGCACAGCGCCGCGGGCGGTCATCCGTTAGCGGAACAGGGACAGGATGCTCTGCGGCGCCTGATTCGCGATCGACAGGGCCTGCACCCCGAGCTGTTGCTGGGTTTGCAGGGCCTGCAGACGGGCCGAGGCTTCCTCCATATCCGCATCGACCAGAGAGCTGATACCGGTCGTCAGCGCATCCGACATTTTAGATACGAAGTCTTGCTGGGTGTTCAGGCGCGACTCGGACGAGCCGAAGGCTGCCGAGGCATCCGTGGCGGCCTGGATCATGGTTTCAATTGAGGCGAGCGCCGCAGCGGCGCCCGCATCGCTTTGCACATCCATCGATTCGAGACCCGACAGGGCGCCGTTGCCACGGGCCGCGCTGAACTCAACCGCGGTGCCTGCGACGTTGGATTCGTTTGTGACGGTCAGCGAACCCGAGGTGGTGATGTCGAGCGAGAACTTCGAGGAATCGAAGCCATTCGAGGTCAGTGAATTCTTCAGCCCCGCGAGGATCGAATCTGCCGTATCGCCTGCCTTGACGGTGTAGGCCCCTTCCACGGATCCGATTCGAAGTTTCAGCGCATCGCCTTCGATCAGGCCCGAACTGTCTGCCGGATCAGCCGCCGCATCGGTTTTCGCCAGGGCCCCACCCCCCCCTTGCAGGGTAAGGCCGGTGAGCGTGCTGGTGTCCGATGCCCCGCCCGATGCAGTGAGGGTAGCAGCCGAAACGCTTGCCCCGATGGTGGCCGACAGGTCGGTACCCGCCCGTGTCGACAGGTTTTGGGCATCAACGCCGATGTAGCTGGCTGTCACTGACCCGTTCGACGCACGGTCGAGCGAGGACAAGACATTGATCCCGGTGTTGCCGTTGGTGTTGGTATTCGACGCCGAACCATTGACGAGGTTCAGCCCGTTGAACTGCGCGGCGCCGACGACCGATTTGACCTGTTCGGTCAGGGCTTCGATGTCGGTCTGCAGTTTGGCGCGGTCGGCGGTCTGTTCTTGCGACGCCACGATCTTGCCTTTCATGTCGGTCAAGAGCTTGGTGACGGTTTCCGAAGCCTGCCGCGCGACGGATACGGTCGAGGTGCCCAGTTCAAGGCTGTCCGAGATCGAATCGAAGCCTTTCACATCCGATTCCATCACTTTGGAAATCGCCCAGACCGCCGCATTGTCTTTGGCCGAGGCGACGCTTTTGCCGGTGGAGATCTCGCTCTGGACCTTCTCGAGGTTGCCGTTGATGCCCTTCAGGGTTTGAAGGGCAACCATCGCGCTGGTGTTGGTGAGAATGGACGACATGTCCTGATCCTTTTCAAAGGGCCGTCGCTTTGCGTCCGGCCTTGGGCTGCCTTTCGGCGGTTTCGGCATTCTCGCCCTGCGTTGGCCTTTGGCCCCGCGCCACCCCGTCTGGGATGCCCCTTGATTGATGGGGGCGAACCTCTAACAGTTTGCTAAGGCGGGGCTGATCCTGACCCTCATATTCCGCGCATTTGAATCACTTCAGAAACGTTTGTGCAGGCCCTTGGTGCGCCTGGGCGGGTCGGTACGGCCGCGCGGGTCGTAAGTGGCAAGCCCTTGTTCGGCGCGCGCGATCTCTGCCAGACGCCGCTGGGTGGCCCGCAGCCCGCGTCCTGCTGCCCGCAGAAGCGACTGATTGCCTTCGGCGAGGCGCCGCAATTCAGCACTTTCATAGGGGTCCGTGGGCGCGGTGGATTGGATCGCTGTGAAAGCCTGTTCCAGCCGCGCCAAGGCAGCCAAATCCCCTGAAAGCAGGGCCTGGCGGAGGTCGTGCATAAGGTTCAAGGCTTCAGACATGGGCGGTCTCGGCCTTCAGCATGGCCTTGAACAGCGATTCGGCAAGGCCAATGCCCCCGGCGCGCGCCATGGCTGTCGCTTGCTCCTGCCGGAGGAAAGACACGAATTGCTCTTCCCCGGATCCGCCCGAAAATGGCCCCGCGGAGTCTCCGAGCCCGGCATGTGCCAGCATTTCCGATAGAAAGGCCGCCTCCAATTCCTGCGCTTTCGCACGGAGGGCTGTCTGCCGTTCGGCAGAAATAGGGGGCGCTGTGGGGGGGATAGGGGTCATGCTTGGTTCCTTTCCTGAAGATTTTCCAAGAATGGCCCTGTTGCGGTAAACAAGCGGTAACCCGTTTGCGAAATAACGACAGGATCAACCGGGTCCGAGGCCGAAATGATTCCGCTGCCTGTCGCGCAATTTCCGATGCTCTTGCTGCCTGTTGCCCTTCCAAGCGGCGCCGAGTCGGCGCCGATGGACGCGTTTTCGAAAGTCATGGCCGAGGGGAAAGAGAGCCCCGATGAGATGGAGCTGGAGGACGCCCCCCCTGACCAAGCGCCCTTGAGCAACTTGCCTGTCGTATTGCCCCTGACGGTGGAGATTGGCACCGCACGACAGAGCCCGACTGGAAGCTCTTTGGATTTGGTGGAGTCAAAGGTCGAAGAGGCCCCCGCCGAGATTGCAGCACCGATGCAGCGTATTGAAAAACCTGTTTTTCTTTCGGAGGCTGCCAGTGATCCCGCCAACCCGCCACCGCCAGTTGATGTGCCAGAGAAAGATGTTGTCGTGGTGGCTGCCATCCCCGAAAAACCTGTTTTGCGGCGAACGGTTGCGGAAGCGGTGGTGACCTTTCAGGCCGGGTCTGTGATCGTGGCTGAGGCGGAAACGGCCGAACCCGAGACGCCGCCCCTAGAACCTGCGTCGGTGGAGGCGGCGGTTTCCTCCCGGATTGACGCTGCCACCGGACCTTTGCCCGAGGCCGATCCTCTCGGTACCGATGACGGTGGTGCGGTCGTGCGGCAGGTGCGGGCCGCAATTTCGCCCGACACCCCTTTGCCCCAGATGCCGGAGGTAGCCGAAAAGGGCCGTGTCATCGAGCTTCGCCTTGATCCTGAAGAGCTTGGGCGCCTGTCCATCATCCTCTCCCATGACGGTGATCGGGTCGCCGTTCATATCGTGGCCGAACGCCCGGAAACGATGGATCTTCTCCGACGGCATGTCGACCAGCTGCAGCAAGAGTTTCGGTCGGTCGGCTATCGTGAAACTCAGATGAGTTTTGGCCAGATGGATCAGGGGGGGAACGGTCCACCGCCGCGCCCGACGATCCTGCCTCTGGCTGAACCGCAAGATTTGCCGGGCGATTCGCTTTTGACGCCCGTCGGATCTGCCCCGATTTTGTCGCCCGCGGCAGGCGGGCTCAACCTTCGACTGTGAGGCTCCATGGATATCCCCGCCACCGCTGCCACGCCGCAGGCTGCCGCCACCAGATCGCGCGGTTCGCTCACCTCTGATTTTGATACATTCCTGACCCTGATGACGACCCAGCTGCAGCATCAAGATCCGTTGAAACCGGTCGACAGCACGGAATACCTGTCGCAATTGGCCAGTTTTTCCACGGTCGAGCAGCAATCTTACACCAATAACCTGCTGGAAACCCTCATCGCCAGTTTTGGCGGCATGGGGCTCAGCCAGGCCGCTGCTTGGGTTGGGCGCGAGGCGCGGGGTATCATGCCCGCCCATGTTGCGGGGCCTGAGGCGATTCCGATCTTCCCTTCGATCTCTCCCTCGGCGGACCGGGCGGTGTTGGTCGTCCGCAATGAGGCGGGCGATGTCGTCAACCGAATCGATCTGGCTGTGGGTAAGACTGAATTTTCCTGGCTCCCGCAGGACATGACCGGGGCTGAACTGCCAGAGGGGCTCTATTCTTTCGAAGTCGAGAATTATCAGGGTGATATGCAGCAGACCAGCAGCGCCGTTGAACTGTATGGGCGCGTGACCGAGGTCAGGGCCCTGCCGGGTGGCATGGTTCTGATGGTTGACGGGGGACGAGAGCTGGCGGCTGGATCCCTGACCGCGATCCGGGGATGAGGGCCTTGCCTCATGGCCCGCCCGGCCCTAGCTTGCGCGCCCATGACCATCGCGCCCCCGATCCTTCCTGTGGATGCCCCCCCTCCTTGGCTTGTCCAGGCGGTAGGCGCCACTGTTCCAATCGAAGGGCCCTGGCTGCCGTTGGAAGGGGGGCGCAGCAACCGCGTCTGGCGTGCCGGCGATCTTGCCGTCAAGCTGTACGACCCGACCAGCGCGACACCGCTTTTCCCCAACGATCCTGCCGCCGAGGCGTTCGCGCTGCAAAGCCTGACCTCGCTCCCCCTCGCGCCCAGTTTCGTGTCGTCAGGCGCGGGGTGGCTGGCCTACCGATATCAGCCCGGTGCGAGCTGGCGGCAGGATCCGGCGGCGGTGGCACGGCTTTTGGGCGAATTGCACGGGCTTGGTCCGCTGCCGGGACTGCGCAGCCTGCCTGTCGGACCGCAGCAGATTGGTCAGCAGGCGCGCAGTTTTGCGATCGCAGGCCTGCCGCCCATGCCGAAACTGTCCGACCCTGGTCCGGTTCGCCCCACCATCGTTCACGGGGATGCGGTGCCGGGAAACATCGTTGTGACCCCGCAGGGGCTACGGCTGATCGATTGGCAGTGCCCCGGAAACGGCGATCCCGTCGACGATCTGGCTCTGTTTTTGTCCCCAGCGATGCAGCTTCTCTATCGCGGGGCACCGCTCAGCCTGGCCGAGCGCGAGGCATTTCTGGCTGCCTATCCCTGCCGCGCGACGGTTGCACGGTATGTTTTGCTGGCGCCTTTGCTGCATTGGCGTATTGCGGCCCATTGTGCCTTTCGCGCGGCGCGGGGCGATGCCGGCTATGGCGCGGCGATCCAGCTGGAACTGGGTTAGAGCAAGGCCCCAAGCCCGACCCCAAGTGCCACAAGCGCACCACCGACGAGCATCCAGACAGCCGGATGGGCCTGGCGCTGCGCGGGCTGCGGCAGTTCACTTTGGCGGATCAGCTGCGCTTCGACCAGCGCGGGCAGCTTCGGCCCGAACCGGCCCAGCACGCGGGCGGTTTGCACCAGATCCCGCAGCAAGGCGCGCGGTCCCACATTGGTCTTGATGTAATCTTCGACCACCGGGCGGGCGACCTGCCAGATATTGATATGCGGGTCGAGGCTGCGGGCAACGCCTTCGACCACCACCATGGTGCGCTGCAGAAGGATCAGCTCGGTCCGGGTTTCCATCCCAAATCTCTCTGTCACTTCAAAGAGATAGGCGAGAAGTCGGGCCATCGAGATGCGGCTTGCATCCATGCCGAAGATCGGTTCTCCCACCACGCGCAGCGCGCGGGCGAATTCGTCGATGTCGCGGTCGGCGGGCACATAACCGGCCTCGAAATGCACCTCGGCCACGCGGCGGTAATCCTTGCGGATGAAGCCGAACAGGATTTCGGCATAGACGCGGCGGGTGTAATCATCCAGCCGCCCCATGATGCCAAAGTCATAGGCGATGATGGCACCATCCGGCCCGACCTTCAGGTTGCCGTGATGCATGTCGGCATGGAAAAAGCCGTCGCGCAGCGCGTGCCGCAGGAACAGCTGCAGCACCCGCGCGCCCAGCGCCACGCGGTCATGCCCGGCGGCATCGATGGCGGCGGTGTCGGCCAGTGCAATCCCCTCGGCCCAGCCCAGCGTCATCACCTGTCGGCCCGAAAGGCCCCAATTGGGCTTGGGCACACGGAAACCTTCATCACCTTCGGTATTGGCGGCGAATTCGGCGGCGGCCGCGGCTTCAAGCCGCAGGTCCAGCTCTCCCATCACCACGCCTTCGAAATGCCGGATCACATCCATCGGCCGCAGGCGGCGCGACGCGGGCGAGAGTGTTTCGATCACGCGGGCGGCGAAATAGAAGGCGTCGATATCCTTGCGGAAGGCGCGCTCAATGCCGGGGCGCAGCACCTTGACGGCGACATCCTCGCCCGTTTCGGCCAGCCGCGCGCGATGCACCTGCGCGATCGAGGCGGCGGCCACAGGCTCGGAAAACTCGGAAAACACCTGGTCCACCGGCAGCGCCAGTTCGGCTTCGATGGTCTGTTTCGCGATTCCGACCGGGAAGGGGGGCAGTTTGTCCTGCAGGTATTTCAGCTGCTCGGCCATGTCTTCGCCCACGATATCGGGGCGCGTCGAAAGGATCTGGCCGAATTTGATATAGGCCGGGCCAAGTGCGGTCAGCGCACGGGTCGCAGGCGGCAGGGCCGGATCCCCCTTGAGGCCCAACCATTTGAACGGCCAGCCCAGCACCCGCGCGGCGGCGCGGATGCGCGGCGGCGCCTGCATCGCCTCAAGCACCACGCCGATGGCGCCGGTACGCTCCATCGTGGCAAGGGTGCGGACGAGGCGGATGATATTGTGGGGGCCACGCATCTCAGATCTTCCAGCCGGAATGCAGTGCCGCGATACCGAGCGAGAGGTTGCGGTATTTCACCTGCCCGAAGCCCGCCTTGCGGATCATGCCGGCAAAGGTATCCTGATCCGGGAATTTACGAATGCTTTCAACAAGATACTGATAGCTGTCACGATCATTGGCGATGATCTGCCCCATGACCGGGATCACATTGAAACTGTAGAGGTCATAGAGCTTTTGCATCATTTCGTTCGGCAACTGGCTGAATTCCAGCACCATGAGGCGCCCGCCGGGACGCAGCACGCGGTAGGCCTCATTCAGGGCGTCCTGCACCCGGGTCACGTTCCGGATGCCGAAGCTGATGGTATAAACGTCAAAGCTGTTGGCGGCGAAGGGCAGGGCCATGGCGTCGCCCACCACCCAATCAAGACTTTCGGCCATGCGGTCGGCCTCGGCCCGCTGGCGCCCCTCGATCAGCATGGATTCGGTCATGTCGCAGACCGTGGCATGGGCGCCCGGCGCGCGCTTCAGATAGCGGAACGACACATCCCCCGTGCCGCCCGCCACATCGAGCAGCCGGGTGCCGGGGCGCGGGGCCAGCCAGTCCATCATCGCATCCTTCCAGACGCGGTGGATGCCCATGCTCATGACATCGTTCATGATGTCGTACTTGCTGGCGACGCGGGTAAAGACGCCATGCACCATTCCGGCCTTTTCGGCCTCGTTCACGGTCTGAAAGCCGAAATGCGTCGTTTGCTGGTCGTCGGTCATGGGATACTCGCCGGGGCTTGCCTTGTGGGCCTCGGCACTCCTTATAGGGCGATGTGCGCGCGCTGCAATGCGCGGAACTGTCCGAAGGTGTGCGATGCCCGAACTGCCAGAGGTGGAAACCGTCCGACGCGGCCTGTTGCCGGTGATGGAGGGGCGCGTGATTTTGCAGGCGCAGGTGAACCGCCCGGATCTGCGCTGGCCGCTGCCGCCGGGCATGGCCGAGCGGCTGACCGGCGCGCGGGTCGAGACGCTGCGGCGGCGGTCGAAATACATCCTCGCCGATCTCTCCACCGGCGAGACGCTGCTCGTGCATCTGGGCATGTCTGGGCGGATGCTGATTTCCGGCGCCATGCTGGGCGATTTCCACCATGACCATCCGGCGCCCGCGAAACATGATCATGTCGTGCTGGATATGGAGGGGGGCGCCCGTGTCACCTTCAACGATGCGCGGCGGTTTGGCGCGATGGACCTGCTGCCCACGGCCACGGCGGCGGCGCATCCGCTTTTGGCCGTCATCGGGCCAGAGCCTTTGGGGAATGATTTCCACGAAGATTACCTTGCCGGACGTCTGGCGGGGCGGAACACGCCGATCAAGGCCGCGCTGCTGGATCAGCATCTGGTGGCGGGTCTGGGCAATATCTACGTCTGTGAGGTGCTGTTCCGGGCGGGTATCCACCCTGCCCGCAAGGCGCGCGATGTGACCGGGTCCGAGGTCGCGCGGCTTGTCCCCCTGATCCGCGAGGTGCTGGCCGAGGCGATCGAGGCCGGGGGATCATCCTTGCGCGACTATCGGCAGGCCGATGGCGAGCTGGGCTATTTCCAGCACACCTTCCGCGTCTATGACCGCGAGGGGGCTGCCTGCCATCGTGCCGATTGTGCAGGCAGCATTGCCCGGATCGTGCAATCAGGGCGGTCGAGCTATTTCTGTCCGCAGTGTCAGCGGTAACGCGGGCCCCATGCCCTTGCGCTGTGCGGCAAGGCTGCTAGGACTCTGCCCAGACCAAAGGGGAGCCTCCGCATGGCCTATGAGACGCTGATCGTCGAGATCGAGGACTATATCGCATTGATCCGGCTGAACCGGCCCGATGCGCTGAACGCGCTGAATTCCAAACTGCTGTCGGAGCTGTCCGAAGCCCTGCGCGCCGCGGATGCCGATGATTCCGTGCGCTGCATCATCATCACCGGGTCGGAAAAGGCCTTCGCCGCCGGGGCCGACATCAAGGAGATGTCGCAGAAATCGTTCGTCGAGATGTTCGGCACCGATTTCTTCGCGGCCGATTCCGACTGCATCATGCGGACCCGCAAGCCGATCATCGCGGCGGTTTCGGGCTATGCTCTGGGCGGCGGCTGCGAGCTGGCCATGGCCTGCGATTTAATCATCGCCTCGGACACCGCCAAATTCGGCCAGCCCGAGATCAATCTGGGCGTCGTGGCAGGTCTGGGCGGCACCCAGCGTCTGACGCGCTTTGTGGGCAAGTCCAAGTCGATGGACATGCACCTGACCGGCCGCTTCATGGATGCCGCCGAGGCTGAACGCTGCGGCCTGGTTTCGCGCGTGGTGCCGGCCAAGGACCTGCTGGTCGAGGCGCGCAAGGCTGCCACCAAGATTGCCGAGAAATCCATGCTCACCGCCATGGCGGTCAAGGAATGCGTCAACCGCAGCTATGAAACCACGATGCGGGAAGGCATTCTTTATGAACGCCGCGTCTTCCATGCGCTGTTCGCGACGGAAGATCAGAAAGAGGGCATGGCCGCCTTCCTGGAAAAGCGCCAGCCGCAATTCCGCGACAAGTAAGATGGGGGGCGTTTGCCCCCTTTCCTTTTACGGCGATTTGCCCTAAGGACCCCGCTTACATGCGCGTGGGCCCGCTTAGGCAAGAATCATGTCCGACCCTTCGGGGGCGGAGCCGTGGGTCTTTGGCGCAACCGAAACCAAAGATCTACAGGAGCCAGACCCATGGCCAATACCGTTCAGTCCAAAAAGCGCGCCCGCCAGTCGGAAACCCGCTACGCCATCAACAAAGCCCGCCGTTCGCGCATCCGCACCTTCCTGCGCAAAGTCGAGGAAGCCATCGCTTCGGGCGATCAGGCCGCTGCCGCCGAAGCCTTCAAGAATGCCCAGCCGGAGCTGGCCCGTGGCGTCTCGAAAGGCGTCCTGCACAAGAACACCGTGTCGCGCAAACTGTCGCGTCTGGCCTCGCGCGTGAAGGCGGTTGCCGCCAAGGCCTGAGGCCTTTTCGGACCCGAATCCGCGGAATTTGAAAGGCGCGCCAGACCGGCGCGCCTTTTGCTTTTTCAAGCCCTTTTCAGGCGATTTTCACCGATTTTCCCGGCCTGCGTGGCGGTTTTGCACGGTCTGGGGGATTCGCTGCGACAAAGCGGAGTCAACAGCGAAGTTCGGTTGCAGGCCCCTCCCGCGGCTTGCTAGCTTCACCCTGCGATTCACGGTGTCCTGGGGGACAAGCCGAGAAAGCGATCCAGATGGAAGGGCTGCCATCCTGCTGTTTTAACAGCGGGAATCCTGATTTCCGGGTCGCGTTCAAAAGCGAAGGGGTCTGCGCGAAAGCTGCGTCAGATTCGGAACAGAAGCAACATGTCGGGCTTTGCTCGACGTGACCTGTTTTTGCGTTCCTGACCCTCCCCCCGAACATCAGCGAAGCGTCCGGCGGCTTGGGGGCTGTCCGGCTGGGTGTATCGGTGAAGAACGGGCAGTTGCCCCAATCAGGCCAAAGAATGGCGCGGGACGGGTTGTAAAAAACATGACCAATGAAGCTTGGGGTGAGATTCGTGAGCAGCTGGAGAAACGCCTCGGAAAGAACAATTATACGACCTGGATCGAGCCTCTCAAACTCAACGGTCTGAAGAACGGCGTCGCCCGTTTCGAGGTGCCGACCTCTTTCTTTGGCGATTGGGTGTCGCGCAATTTTGCCGATCACATCCGCGCCCATTTGAACGCCAATGGCGCGCAGGTCGAACGTTTGGAATTTGCGGTGAAGGCCCCGGCGCGTCGTGCGCCTGCTGCGGCCACCGCCCCGGCCGCACCGCGCGCCGAATCTGCCGCACCGGCGCCGGTGGCCCGCCCGAAGGCCGCCGCCCGCGCCCGCGTGTCCGAGGAAGAGCTGCCGGGCGCGCCGCTTGATACGCGCTTCACCTTTGACAGTTTCGTCGTGGGCAAGCCGAACGAGCTGGCCCATGCCGCCGCGCGCCGCGTGGCCGAGGGGGGGCCTGTCTCTTTCAACCCGCTGTTCCTTTATGGCGGCGTGGGGCTCGGCAAGACCCACCTGATGCATGCCATCGCGCATGAGCTTCAGACCCGGCGGCCCGAGCTGCGGGTGCTCTACCTTTCGGCCGAACAGTTCATGTATCGCTTTGTGCAGGCGCTGCGCGAACGTCAGATCATGGATTTCAAAGAGCTGTTCCGCTCGGTCGATGTGCTGATGGTCGATGATGTGCAATTCATCGCCGGCAAGGACAGCACGCAGGAAGAATTCTTCCACACCTTCAATGCGCTGGTGGACCAGAACAAGCAGATCGTGATTTCCGCCGATCGCGCGCCGGGCGAGATCAAGGATCTTGAGGAACGCATCAAGAGCCGTCTGCAATGCGGTCTGGTCGTGGACCTGCACCCGACGGACTACGAACTGCGGCTGGGCATCCTGCAGCAGAAGGTCGAATTCTACCGCGAGCAATACAAGGGTCTGAAGATCGCCGATGGCGTGCTGGAGTTTCTGGCCCATCGCATCTCGACCAACGTGCGGGTGCTGGAAGGCGCGCTGACGCGGCTTTTCGCCTTTGCCTCGCTCGTGGGCCGGGAAATCACGCTGGATCTGACGCAGGACTGTCTGGCCGATATCCTGCGCGCCTCGGACCGCAAGGTCACGATCGAAGAGATCCAGCGCAAGGTGGCTGAACATTACAACATCCGCCTGTCCGACATGATCGGGCCGAAGCGTCTGCGCACCATCGCGCGTCCGCGCCAGATTGCCATGTATCTGTCCAAACAGCTGACGCCGCGGTCGCTGCCGGAAATCGGGCGGCGCTTTGGCGGGCGGGATCACACCACCATCATGCACGGCGTCCGCAAGATCGAAGAGCTGATGGCGACGGACAGCCAGTTGGCCGATGACCTGCAGCTTCTGAAGCGACTGCTTCAGGCGTAAGGGAAAACAGGGGGCTTCGGCCCCCTGTTTCTTTTGGGGGAAGGCGCATTCCGGGATGACGTTTGTGCAACGCGGGCAGGGACTTGGGTCCAGGCTGGCTTGACGCCCCCGACAATCCGGCAGATTGTCGCCGAAATGGCTTGAGAACCGGCGGGAACCGGATAGATTTCTGTTCCCGCAATCCAAGGGGTGACAGGGATGAAGATCAGCATCGAACGCGGCACGCTTCTGAAAGCCGTGGGTCAGGCGCAGTCGGTCGTGGAACGTCGCAATACGATTCCGATCCTCGCCAATGTGCTGATCGAAGCCGATGGCAATCAGGTGAGCTTCCGCGCCACCGACCTCGATATCGAGGTGGTGGACCGCGCCCCGGCGATGGTGGAGCGGTCGGGGGCAACCACCGTCTCGGCCGTGATGCTGCATGAGATCGTCCGCAAGCTGCCCGATGGTGCGCTGGTGACGCTGACCGAGGATGGCGCCGCCGGGCGTCTGACCGTGACGGCGGGCAAATCGACCTTCAATCTGGCGACGCTGCCGAAGGAAGATTTCCCGGTCATGGCTTCGTCCGAATATGCCACCAATTTCGCGGCGCCTGCGCCCGTGCTGCGGCGGCTGTTCGACAAGGCGAAATTCGCGATTTCCACCGAAGAGACGCGCTATTATCTGAACGGCGTCTATATGCATGTCGCGGCGGGCGAGGATGGCCCGGTGCTGCGCTGCGTGGCGACCGATGGCCACCGGCTGGCCCGCATCGACGCCCCCCTGCCCGAGGGCGCGCAGGGCATGCCCGGCGTCATCGTGCCGCGCAAGACGGTGAATGAGCTGCGCAAGCTGCTGGATGACGACGAGGCGCAGATCGCGGTTTCGGTCAGCGAGACCAAGGTGCGTTTTGCCACCCCGGCGCTGACCATGACCTCGAAGGTCATTGACGGTACCTTCCCCGATTACACCCGCGTCATTCCGATGAACAACACCCGCCGGCTTGAGGTGGATGCCACGGATTTCGCCAAGGCGGTGGACCGTGTGGCGACCGTGTCGTCCGAGCGGAGCCGGGCGGTGAAGCTGAGCCTGGACGAGGATCGTCTGGTGCTGTCGGTCAATGCGCCCGACAGCGGCGCCGCCGAGGAAGAGCTGGCCGTGGCCTATGGCGACGAGCGGCTGGAGATCGGTTTCAACGCGAAATACCTGCTGGAAATCGCAAGCCAGGTGGACCGCGAGAATGCGGTGTTCCTGTTCAACTCCTCGGGCGATCCGACGCTGATGCGCGAAGGCAATGATACTTCCGCCGTCTATGTTGTGATGCCGATGCGCGTGTGACCGGCGCCGGGGGGTTCACACCCCCGGACCCCCGTGGGATATTTTCAGACAGAAAATGGAGGGCAGGGTGAGCGGCTTGGCGATCCTTGCGCTGCATCTTTCGCATTTTCGTAGCCATCGCGCGGCACGGCTGGTGTTTGACGGGCGTCCTGTGGCGCTTGTGGGCGCGAATGGGGCGGGCAAGACCAATATTCTGGAGGCGGTGTCGCTGTTGTCGCCCGGGCGCGGGTTGCGCCGGGCGGCGGCGGAGGATTTTGCACGGCGGCCCGAGGCTTTGGGCTGGAAGGTCGCGGCGCAGGTTGCGGGGCTGACGGCGGCGCATGAGGTGGAAACCTGGGCCGAGGCCGGGGCGGCGCGGCAGGTGCGGATTGATGGGAAGGCTGCGCCCCAGGTGGCGCTGGCGCGGATCCTGCGGCTGGTTTGGCTCGTGCCCAGCATGGACCGGCTTTGGACCGAGGCGGCTGAGGGGCGGCGGCGGTTTCTGGATCGGCTGACGCTGAGCTTTTCGCCCGATCATGCCGAGGCGGTGCTGGCCTATGAAAAGGCGATGCGGGATCGCAACCGGCTGTTGAAGGATAAGGTTGCGGACCCGCATTGGTATGCGGCGCTTGAGGCGCAGATGGCGGCTTCGGCTGCGGTGATCGAGGGGAACCGGGCGGCGGCGGTGGCGCGGCTGATGGCGGCGCAGGAGGGGGCCGAGACGGCCTTTCCACAGGCGGCGCTGGAGATTTTGCAGCCTGAAGGACCGGTTGACGATCTGGCACGCGCTTTGGCCGAGACGCGGCGGCGCGACATGGCGGCGGGGCGGACGCTGATCGGGCCGCACCGGGCCGATCTGGGGGCCGTGTTTGCGGCCAAGGGCGTGCCAGCCGATCAGTGTTCCACCGGTGAACAGAAGGCGCTGCTGATCAGTCTGGTTCTGGCCAATGCGCGGGCCTTGGCGGCCGATCTGGGGCGCCCGCCGATCCTGCTTCTGGATGAGGTGGCGGCGCATCTGGATGCCGGGCGGCGTGCGGCGCTTTACGATGAAATCTGTGCCCTTGGGGCGCAGGCGATCATGACGGGGACGGAGCCGGGGCTGTTTGACAGCCTGGGCGCGCGGGGGCAAAGCTTTCTGGTGGCCGATGAGGCTGGCCAATCCATCCTTGAGGAGATGTGACATGACCCCCCAGCGTGTGACGCTGATCACCCTTGGTGTGGCCGATCTGGTAGCGGCAAAGGCATTTTACGGGCGTCTGGGCTGGCAGGAGCATGGCGCGCAGGAGGGCGTGGCCTTTTACCAGATGAACAGGTTGGCGCTGGCGTTGTTCGGCCTGCGTGATCTGGCGGCGGATCAGGGGCAGCCGGAGGCGGTGCTGGGCACGGGGGCTGTGACGCTTGCCCAGAATTTTGCGACCGAGGCGGAGGTCGATGCCGCCTTTGCGGCGGCGCTCGCAGCCGGGGGGCGGGCATTGAAGGCGCCGGAAACGGTGTTCTGGGGGGGCTATTCGGGCTATTGGGCCGATCCGGACGGGCATGTCTGGGAGGTGGCGATGAACCCCTTCTGGCCGCTTGAGGCCGATGGATCGCTGAGGTTGCCGGCATGAGCATTTCGATCTGGCAGGTCCTGGCCTATGCCGGGGGAATGGCGGCGCTTTGGGCGGTGCCCGGCCCGGTCTGGGTCGCCCTGTTGGCGCGCGCGCTGTCGGGCGGGTTTGCCGCCGCCTGGCCTTTGGCAGTGGGGGTGGCGCTTGGTGATCTGCTTTGGCCGCTGGCGGCGATCCTGGGGCTGTCCTGGGTGCATACGCAATATGGCGATGTGCTGTCGCTGTTGCGTTGGGTGGCGGCCGGGGTCTTTCTGACCATGGGGGTCATGTTGCTGCGGAAAAAACCGCAGGCGCCGGGCACGGACAGCCGTCTGACGCGGCCGGGGCTTTGGGCCGGGTTCAGCGTGGGGGTGGCTGCGGTGGTCGGAAATCCCAAGGCAATCCTGTTCTACATGGGTGCGCTGCCGGGGTTCTTTGATCTGGGCCGCCTGACCGCGCTGGATACCGCCATCATCATCTGCATCTCGGCCTTTGTGCCGATGCTCGGCAACCTTGCGCTCGCGCTGTTTCTGGACCGCGCACGGGCTGTTCTGTCCAGCCCCGAGAATATCCATCGGCTCAACCTTGCGTCGGGGATCATGCTGATGGGCGTGGCGCTGGTGATCCCCTTCCTTTGACCGCCTATTTCCGGCCCGAGGGGTGACATTGCCGCCCCTAGCCGCTATAACTCGCGGGCAATTCGAGGGATGCAGGATACATGGCCGAAGCCGCGAAGAAGCCGCAAGAATACGGCGCCGATTCTATCAAGGTTCTCAAAGGGTTGGAGGCTGTCCGCAAGCGCCCCGGCATGTATATCGGGGATACCGACGACGGCAGCGGCCTGCATCACATGGTCTATGAGGTCGTGGACAACGGCATTGACGAGGCCTTGGCCGGTCATGCCGATTACGTTCACGTGAAGATCCACGCCGATGACAGCGTTTCGGTGCGTGACAATGGCCGCGGCATCCCGGTCGATATCCACGCCGAAGAGGGCGTTTCGGCGGCCGAGGTCATCATGACCCAGCTGCACGCGGGCGGGAAATTCAACAATACCGATGACAGCGGCAATGCCTACAAGGTGTCGGGCGGTCTGCACGGCGTGGGGGTTTCGGTCGTCAACGCGCTGTCGGAATGGCTGGAGCTGACGGTCTGGCGCAACGATACCGAATATCGCGCGCGGTTCGAATTTGGCGAATGTGTCACCCATGTCCATGAGGTTGGCCCTGCCCCCGGTCAGCGCGGCACCGAGGTGCGGTTCCTCGCCAGCGCCAAGACCAACCGTGAGGACGGGACATTTTCGAACCTCGAGTACAGCTTCAAGACGCTCGAAACCCGCCTGCGGGAATTGGCCTTCCTGAATTCGGGCGTCCGCATCATCATCGAGGATGAGCGCCACGCCGAACCCCAGAAGACCGAGCTGTTCTATGAGGGCGGCGTCAAGGAATTCGTGAAATACCTTGATCGGTCGAAGCAATCGGTGATGACCGATCCGATCTACATGACCGGCGAGGTGCGCGGCATCGGGGTTGAGGTCGCGATGTGGTGGAACGACAGCTACCATGAAACGGTGCTGCCCTTCACCAACAACATCCCGCAGCGCGATGGCGGCACCCACCTTGCAGGCTTCCGCGGGGCACTGACGCGCACGATCAACAGCTATGCCCAGTCGTCGGGGATTGCGAAGAAGGAAAAGGTCGATTTCACCGGCGATGACGCCCGGGAAGGCCTGACCTGCGTGCTGTCGGTGAAGGTGCCGGACCCCAAATTCTCGAGCCAGACCAAGGACAAGCTTGTCTCCTCCGAGGTGCGCCCGGCGGTCGAGAATCTGGTGAACGAAAAGCTGTCGGAATGGTTCGAGGAACATCCGGCGGAAGCCAAGATCATTGTGGGCAAGATCATTGAGGCCGCCCTTGCGCGCGAAGCCGCCCGCAAGGCACGCGAACTGACCCGCCGCAAGACGGCGATGGACGTGGCCTCGCTGCCCGGCAAGCTGGCGGATTGTCAGGAAAAAGACCCCGCCCTTTCGGAACTTTTCATCGTCGAGGGTGACAGCGCCGGTGGTTCGGCCAAGCAGGGCCGGTCGCGCAAACAGCAGGCCGTGCTGCCGCTGCGTGGCAAGATCCTGAACGTCGAACGCGCGCGGTTTGACCGGATGCTGTCGTCGGAAACCGTCGGCACGCTGATCACCGCGCTTGGCACCGGTATCGGGCGCGATGAGTTCGACATCAAGAAACTGCGCTACCACAAGATCGTCATCATGACCGATGCCGACGTGGACGGCGCGCATATCCGGACGCTGCTGCTGACCTTCTTCTACCGGCAAATGCCTGAAATCATTGATGGCGGCTATCTCTATATCGCGCAGCCGCCGCTCTATAAGGTCTCGCGCGGCAAGTCCGAGGTCTATCTCAAGGACCAGTCGGCCTTTGAGGATTACCTGATCGAACAGGGGATCGATGGCGCCGTGCTGCGGCTTGGCCATGGCGAGGAGATCGCCGGGGCCGATCTGCTGCGCGTGGTCGAAGGCGCGCGTGCCTTCCGCCGCGTGCTGGAGGCCTTCCCGACGCATTACCCGCGCGGGATTTTGGAACAGGCCGCGCTCTCCGGGGCGTTCGACGCCGGGCGCGCCGATGCCGATCTGCAGCTGGTGGCCGATACCGTGGCCAAGCGGCTGGATGGCGTGGCGGTCGAATATGAAAAGGGCTGGCAGGGCCGCATCACCCAGGATCACGGCATCCGTCTGAGCCGCATCCTGCGCGGCGTCGAAGAGCTTCGGACGCTGGACGGCGCCGTTCTGCGGTCGGGCGAAGCGCGCAAGCTTTCGCAGATGGCTGGCAATGTGAAGGATATCTTCGCCTCCGAGGCGACTTTGGCCCGGAAGGATCGCGAACAGCCGATCCATGGACCGATCGACCTGCTGCGCGCCGTGCTGGCCGAAGGGGAAAAGGGCCTGTCGCTGCAACGCTACAAGGGTCTGGGCGAGATGAACCCCGAACAGCTGTGGGAAACCACGCTGGACCCCGATGCCCGCACCCTGCTGCAGGTGAAGGTAGATGACGTGGCCGATGCGGATGACCTTTTCACCAAGCTGATGGGCGATGTGGTCGAACCGCGCCGCGAATTCATCCAGCAGAATGCGTTGAACGTCGAAAACCTCGACTTCTGATTTTGTGGCCCGGCGGGTCCGGGCTGCCCCCGCGCGGAGGTGGGCCTCCGCGCTTTTCCATGCCGAAGGACGCGCCATGTTCACCGTCACGCTTCTGACCAACCCCGAAACCCCGGTGCTGGATCGCGCCACGGTGGAAAGCCTGCGCAACGCCTGGGGCGGGGGGGATGCGGTCTGGCTGGAGCCGGGGGTGGCGGCGGAGTTCGCGCTGCCCGTGGTGCCGGAGAACCGCTGGCAGGTCTGGGAAGATTTACAGGTCCTGCGCGTCGATCTGATCGTGCAAAAGACCGAAGGCCGCCGCAAGCGGATGCTGATCGCCGATATGGATTCGACGATGATCCAGCAGGAATGCATTGACGAGCTGGCGGATGAGGCCGGGGTGGGCGCCTATGTCGCCGATATCACCAAGCGCGCCATGAACGGCGAGCTGGATTTCGAGGCCGCGCTGCGCGAACGGGTCGGCCTGCTGAAAGGTCTGCCCGAGGCGGTGATCGAGCGGGTCTACCGTGACCGCATCACCTTCATGCCCGGGGGCAAGGCGCTGCTTGCGACGATGAAGGCCAATGGTGGTTACGCCGCGCTGGTGTCGGGCGGCTTCACCGCCTTCACCGCCCGCGTGGCAGCCGCGCTGGGGTTTGACGAAAACCGTGCCAATACGCTCCATGCGGCCGATGGGCTGCTGACCGGCACGGTGGGCGAGCCGATCCTGGGCAAGCAGGCCAAACTGGATGCGCTGCTGGAGATATCCGCCCGTCTGGGCATCGACCCGGCCGAGGCCATGGCCGTGGGTGATGGTGCGAATGACCTGGCGATGCTGAACCGCGCAGGGGCAGGGGTGGCGCTGCATGCCAAGCCCTCGGTCGCGGCGCAATGCGACATCCGGGTGAACCACGGCGATCTGACGGCGCTTCTGTTCTTGCAGGGCTATGCCCGCGAAGATTTCGCCGCCTGATCCGCCATGTTTGAAATCGCCAATGATCTGGCCGCGATGCTGATCTGTGCGGCCTTCGTTGCGGGCTTTGTGGACAGTATTGCCGGCGGTGGCGGGCTGATTACCCTGCCTGCCCTGCTTCTTGCGGGGGCCAGCCCGGTTCAGGCGCTCTCGACCAACAAGGTGCAGGGGGCCTTTGGTGCGGCGACGGCGGCGATTTCCTATGCCCGCGCGGGGCATGTGGATGTGCGGCGGCAGCTGGGCGCGGGGGCGGTGGCTTGCGGCGCCAGTTGCGCGGGGGCGCTGCTGGTCAGCTGGATCCCGACCGAGGGGCTGCGCCTTGCCCTGCCGGTGGTGCTGATCGCCATCGCGCTGTTCTTTGCGCTGAAACCGGGGCTGACGGATGATGACCGTCTGGCGCGCGTGACCCCTACCGTCTTTGCCGCGACCGTGGTGCCGCTGGTGGGGTTCTATGACGGGCTGATCGGGCCGGGCGCCGGGGCCTTTTACATGATCGGCTTTGTCCTATTGGGCGGCTATGGCGTGCTGCGTGCGACGGCCCATACAAAATTTCTGAACTTCGCTTCGAACATCGGAAGCCTTGTCGTGTTTGCAGCACAGGGGGCGCCGTGGTGGGCGATGGGGCTTGCCATGGGGGCTGCACAGATTGCAGGCGCCCAGATCGGTTCGCGGGTGGCAATGCGGATCGGTGCGCGGGTGATCAAGCCGCTTTTGGTCGTCACCTCGACCGCGCTGGCGCTGCGCCTGATCTGGCAAATGCTGTGATCCAGCCCACCATGGCCAGTCTTTTTGTTGCAAAAGTTTCAACAAAAGTATTGACGCTGTCGTCGCCCGGGCCTTTTGTGCAAGAAAATTCCTGTCCAGAGACATGAGTCCATCTTGAAAAAACGTCTTCAATCCCTAGCCGCGTTGCTTGCTCTTGTTGCCCTGTCGGCCTGCGCGGCCCCACCCAAGGCTGACGCGCCACCTGCGACGGTGCCGGGCTATGAGGGCGTGCAGGACGGCGAATTCTTTATCGAGCCGGTGCAACCCCATCACCTGCGGGACGGCGTGCCCCGCACCGAGGTGGAGTACAAGGGCGATGAAAAGCCCGGCACCATCGTGGTGGACCCCTATTTCCGCAAGCTGTACTACGTCCTCGAAGGCGGGCGGGCGATGCGCTATTCCATCGCCGTGGGCCGCGCGGGTCTGGGTTTCCGCGGCAATGCCGTGATCAGCCGGAAAGAGAAATGGCCCGCCTGGACGCCGACGGCGAACATGATCCGCACCATGCCCGAAATGTATTCGGAATATGCGGGCGGTCTGCCGGGGGGCTTGGAAAACCCGCTGGGCGCACGGGCGCTTTACCTCTACCGCAATGGCAAAGACACCTATTTCCGTATCCATGGCACGATCGACAACCGTTCGATTGGCCGTGCAACATCGGCCGGGTGCATCCGTCTGTTCAATCAGGATGCGATCGACCTGTTTGACCGCGTGGACTATGGGACGCGCGTCCGCGTTCGCTCGCGCGAGGAATCGGAACAGATCGAAGGCAAGTGGATGGACAATGAATATGGTCTGCTCGTACCCTATGATGAAACGCAGATCCCGCTGATCGCACAGCGCAAGGCCGAGCTTGAAGCCAAGGAAGCGGCTGAAGCTGCTGCCGCAGAAGCAGCTGCTGCCGCAGAAGCAGCCGCGGCGGAACCCGCAACCGAAGAGGCCGCGCAGGGCTGATCGGCGCTGGCAGCTTGTCCGATCTGACAAACGCCCCGGCCTGACCGGGGCGTTTTGCTGTGGCTCACCAGCCGATGTGCCTTTGGAAATCCGAGAGGACCTGCGTCCAGATCCCGACCGTATTGGCAAAGTTTTCCGGCGTCAGCATCCCGGTGGTGTTCACGTCCAGTTCGACATGGGGGTCGCCGGTGGTGTCGGCATAGGCCTTGCCAAAGCGGGTGCTGTGGTTCCATTCGTTCAGCACGGCCACGTCAACCCCATCCGGCGTATCGAACCCGGCAGAAAATTGAATTGAGCCACAGTCCTTGCCATTGGTGCAGCCATAGAACCAGATCGAGAAGTTGGCACCATCCGCGGCTGAATCGATGCGGGGATCGCCCTTGTCGTCAGTGGCCAGTTGCGCCTTGTAACCCAGCCCCTGCAGCGCATCGGCAAGACCCTGTGGATCGGCGGCCGAAAGCAGCCCGGTGGCTGGTCCTGTCTGGGTTTGCGCAAGAAGCGGGCCTGCCAGAAACGGCAGCGCAAGTGCTGTGGCCAATAGTGTCTTCATTCTGAAAATCCCTTATCTGAAGCCATTTGGGAAGCCGCGCCGGATCAATCCGCCCGGTCGGCATCAGGAAAGGATGACATAATCTTTCAGCGTCGTCTCCAGACATTCCCAGGTGCCCGCAAAGCCGGGACGGATCACCCAGCTGTCCCCTGCGCGCAGCGTGGTGGCCCGGCCCTCCACATCGGTCAGCACCGAAACACCTTCCAGGATATGCACATATTCCCATTCCGTATAGCTGACGCGCCACTTGCCGGGGGTGGATTGCCAGATGCCGCAGTACAGGCCATCGCGGTCCTCCAGGTTCCAGGTGGTGTGAACCGGGTCGCCCGACAGCACCTTTTCGGGCGCGGGTCGCGTGATTTCGGGGGCGCATGCCCTGCGGTCAATCCGTTGCAAGAGGTCCATTCTGCTATCCTTTTCCTTGTTAGCGCCATCATTCGTGCTGGTCTGAAACCCTCCGTCAAGTTCCTCGCCGCCGCGACGCGGCGGGCAAGTTTCGCTGGTGCGGCACCGGACCGGGGGCTATACAAAGCCAACCGTTCCTCTTGAGGGAGTGCAAGAGCGACATGAGCGCCTCGAGTACCATCCGGCCTCTGCTGCCTGTCGATATCCAAGCCCGCAAAGGTGCTGACCCGCTGGTGGTGCTGACCGCCTATACCACGCCGATGGCGCGGGTGGTGGACCGGCATTGCGATATTGTGCTGGTCGGGGACTCGGTCGGCATGGTGCTGCATGGCCTGCCCTCGACGCTGGGCGTCACGATGGAGATGATGATCCTGCATGGCCGCGCCGTGATGCGGGGGTTGCAGCGGGCCATGGCGGTGATCGACATGCCCTTCGGATCGTATGAGGAAAGCCCCCAGCAGGCCTTCCGCAATGCCGCGCGGCTGATTGCGGAAACCGGGGCGCCGTCGGTCAAGCTGGAGGGCGGTCAGCATATGGCCGAAACCATCGCGTTCCTGACCAGCCGGGGCATCCCGGTGATGGCGCATGTCGGGCTGACCCCGCAGGCGGTGAACACGCTGGGCGGCTACAAGGTGGTGGGCCGCGACCATGAGGCCGAAAAGGTCATGGCCGACGCCCGCGCGGTGGAAGCGGCCGGGGCGTTCTCGGTCGTCCTGGAAAAGGTGCCCGAGGGGCTGGCCGGCCGGGTGTCGCAGGCGCTGTCTATCCCGACCATCGGGATCGGGGCGGGCGTCAATTGCGACGGGCAGGTGCTGGTGCTGGATGACATGCTGGGCCTTTTCACCGATTTCCGCCCCAAATTCGTCAAACGTTATGCGGAGCTGGGCCTGACCGCCGACGAGGCCGTGGCCGCCTATGCCGCGGATGTCCGCGCGCGCCGCTTTCCGGCAGCTGAACATTCCTTCGCGGATGTCCTGCCGTCCAAGGGACAGAAGAACTGATGCAAATCCTCCGGACTGTTGCGGAATTGCGCACCCGTGTGCGCGGCTGGAAATCCGATGGCCGTCAGGTCGGCGTCGTGCCCACGATGGGCGCCCTGCATGAGGGGCATCTGAGCCTTGTGCGCGCCGCCAAGCGTGGCTGTGACCGGGTGATCGTCACGATTTTCGTGAACCCCAAGCAGTTCAACAACCCCGACGATCTGCAGAAATACCCGCGGACCGAGGATTCGGACGCGGCGCTTCTGGCTGCCGAGGGGGTGGACGTGATCTTCGCGCCCGGCCCGGATGAGGTTTACCCCGAAGGCTTTGCCACGCAGGTCGCTGTCTCGGGTGTGTCCGAACCGCTGGAAGGCACCATGCGCCCCGGCCATTTCGAAGGTGTGGCCACGGTGGTGGCCAAGCTCTTTGGCATGACGCAGGCCGACCGCGCCTATTTCGGCCAGAAGGATTGGCAGCAGCTTCAGGTCGTCAAGCGGCTGGTCGCAGACCTGAACATCCCGATTGAGATCGTGGGCGCCGAAACCGTGCGCGAACATGACGGTCTGGCGATGTCCTCGCGCAATCTGCGGTTGGACCCTCTGTCGCGCGCGCAGGCACCTGCGCTTTACCGCATCATGACCCGCGTCGCGGGCCAGCTGCGTGACGGGGCACCGGTCGATCAGACCTTGGCGCAGGGGCGCGAGGATCTGCTGCAAGCGGGCTTTAGCGCCGTCGAATATCTGGAACTGCGCGCGGCCAGCACGCTGGCACCGATCGCTACGCTTGACGCCCCGGCCCGGCTTTTGGCGGCGGCGACGATTGGCGATGTGCGGCTGATCGACAATATCCCCGTGTGACTTGCCGCAGACGGGGCAGGCCGTTAGCCTGCCCTCATGACCTGGATTGACCTGACCCGGCCGCTCGACCGTCATCTGGCGATCTATGCCGAGGCCGATTACCGCGACCCGCCCTTTGCCGTGCATCCCTGGTGCAGCATTGCCGATCAGGGCTATGCCGTGCAGCGGCTCGACCTCGGCACCCAGACCGGCACCCATATCGATGCCCCCGCCCATATGCACCCCGGCGGCGCCACGCTGGAGGCGCTGCCCCCTGATGCCTTGATCGGTCCCTATGTCACCCTGTGGCCCGGACAGGACGTGCCCCAGCGGGCGGGGGCGGTGCTGCTGTTCGTCAATGCACCCGATGGTGGCGCGATCAGCCGCGCGCAGTTCGACCGGGCGTTGGATCTGGGTTTTGCCGTCTGGGTCATCGCCGGGTCTTTGCAAGTGCAGGGGGAGGAACCGCTCTTCCTGCACCGTGCACTGGCCCGCGCCGGGGTCTTTCTGGTTGAGGATCTGGCCGAAGACCCCGCGCGCCCTTTGCCCGACCGGGGCGAGATGATCGCCGCCCCCCTGCGGCTGATCGGCACCTCGGGCGCACCCTGCCGTGTTCTCGCACGCGGGATGGTGGCGGAGCGGGGGCAAAGTGATTATCTCTGATCCCGTGGCAGGCAAGCGCAGGGGGCGCTGATGTTCGCGATACTTCGGGCCTGGGTCGCGGCCTTCGTGGTGCTGACCATCCTTTACTGGATGCTGCGGGTCTATTTCCGCTCGACCCGGCGTGAGGCGCTGGAACAGCAGTTCGAGGCCGAAGGCCAGACCGGCGACCGCGACGCCTGGGTTGACGCCCGGCTTCGCGATTATGGCCGCAGCCTGAAGATCACGCTCTTGTGGCTGGTCTATATCGTGCCGATGGTGGCCATCGGATTGATCGTTTACTTCGTGAATTACGACTGAAGGAGTGCCCTGGGCATGTGGACAAAGATCAAATGGGGCATTCGGCTGGTGCTGATCGCCATCGTGGCGGCCTTCCTGCACTATACCCTGCCGCAGCGCGATGTGGTGCGCCTGACCGGCACCTATAACCGCATGACCGAGGTCGGCGCGAATTCCATCTTCTACGCCTCGCCCGACAGCGGCACCACCACCGCCACGGTCGATCGCCGCGATATCCGTTTCATCGAAGCGGTCTTTCCCGATGGGGGCGTGATGGTCTACCGGAACGAGGATACCGGCTGGGTCTGGCCGCCCTACTTCAAATACGACAGTTCGAACCTGCAGGCCGAGGCGACGAATTACGTCTCGACCAAGGAAAAGCCGGAATGGGTGGCGGTCACCCATTATGGCTGGCGGATGCCGATCTTCTCGATCTACCCCAATGCGGTGAAGATCCGCCCGGTCGATGGCCCGGATGTGCAGCTGATCCCCTGGGTCAATATCATCGTGCTCGGGCTTCTGGCACTGGGATTCGGGATGCTGTGGCGCATGTGGCAGCAGTTCAAGGAACGCATGATCGAACCGGCGGTGGACGATCTGAACAACACGCTGGATGCGATGGACGCCGGGGCCGATGCCGCCAAGGCCAAGGCGCGCGGCTTCTGGGGGCGGATGTTCCGCCGCAAATAACCCCCGGCCAACAAAAAACCGCCCGGATTGCCGGGCGGTTTTTCTTTCTGTCGGCTGCTTACTTCCGCAGCGTGCCGCCGGTGGCCTTGCTGACCTTCTCGACGATCTTGGCGGACACGGCTTCAATGTCCTTGTCGGTCAGGGTGCTGTCCTGCGGTTGCAGGCGCACGGTGATCGCCACCGATTTCTTGCCCGCACCCATCTGCGCCTCGGCCTTTTCGCCGGTGAACTGGTCAAAGACGCGGACGCTTTCGATCAGCGCCTTGTCCGACCCGGCGGCAGCGTTGACAAGGGTCAGCGCCTCGACCTGCGCGTCCACGACAAAGGCAAAGTCCCGCTCCACCGCCTGCAGATCCGAGATCGCAAGTGCGGGCTTCGTGGGCGTCTTGGTCTTGGGCAGCGGCACATTGGCAATCTGCACGGTGAAGGCGACAGCGGGGCCCTTGATGTCGAACAGCTGCAGGATGCGCGGATGCACCTCGCCGAAGGTGGCAAGCGCATTCGGCCCCAGCCCGATCACGCCCGACCGGCCGGGATGCCACCAGCCCGCAACCTTGCGGCCGATCTGCACCTTGGCGGGGGCGCCCAGCGTGGCCAGCACGGCCTCGGCATCGGCCTTGGCGTCGAACACATCCACCGGACGGCGCGAGCCGTAGGGATCGCGCGCGGCCGAGGCACCGACCAGAAGGCCGGTGGCCACGGTGGTCTGTTCCCCCGGCTCACCGCCCGCAAAGACGGGGCCAACCTCGAACAGCGCCAGATCCATGAAGCCGCGCGCCTGATTGTGCCCTGCGGCCCGCAGCAGGCCCGGCAGCAGATCGGGGCGCAGATGGGTCATTTCCGACGAAATCGGGTTGTCGACCTTCACTGCATCGGCGCCGCCGCCAAAAGCCTCGGCCGCGGTCTTGTCGATGAAGCTGTAGGTCACGCATTCATTATACCCCAGCGCCGCGATCTGCCGGCGCGCGGCTTTTTCGCGGATCTGCAGCGGCGTCAGGATCGGCTTTGGCACCCCGGCGGTGCGGCGCACCATCGGCTTGCCCACCAGCTTGGTCAGCGAAGCGACGCGGGCCACTTCCTCGACCAGATCGGCCTCGCCCTGCACATCGGGGCGCCAGCTGGGCGGGGCGGCCTGATCGCCGGTCAGGGTAAAGCCAAGCGCGGTCAGCGTGGCGCGCTGATCGGCCTCGGGGATGTCCATCCCGACCAGACTGACCACGCGGGCCGGATCAAAGCGGTAGCTGCGGCCGGTATCGGGCACGGCGCCATCGACCACCATCTCGGACGCCTCACCCCCGCAGAGATCAAGGATCATCTGGGTGGCCAGGTCCAGCCCTGCCAGGGTGAAGGCCGGGTCCACCCCGCGTTCAAAGCGGTAGCGGGCATCCGAGTTGATCTTCAGCGCACGGCCCGTGGTGGCAATGGTGATCGGGTCCCAGAAGGCGCTTTCGAGGAAGACATCGACCGTCTCCTCGGTGCAGCCCGAATGTTCGCCGCCCATGATGCCCGCAAGGCTTTCGGGCCCCTGATCATCGGAAATCACCATCATGCCGGGGCGCAGGGTATAGGTCTTGCCATCCAGCGCCAGCAACTCTTCCCCGCCCGCAGCGGCGTGGATCCGCAGATCGCCCTTGACCTTGGCCACGTCAAAGACATGCAGCGGGCGGTTTAGCCCGAAGGTGAAATAGTTGGTAATATCCACCAGCGCCGAGATCGGCCGCAGGCCGATGGCGCGCAGGCGGGCCTGCATCCATTCCGGCGCGGGGCCGTTCTTCACGCCGCGGATGGTGCGGCCGGCAAAGACCGGGCAGCCCTTGGCCTTCAGCGCATCGTCAATCCGAACGCCGACGGGCGAGGCGAAGCTGCCGTTGATCGCAGGCACCTCAAGCGGTTTCAGCACGCCCAGGCCGCGCGCCGCCAGATCGCGCGCAATGCCGCGCACGCCCAGGGCATCGGGGCGGTTCGGGGTGATCTTCACATAGATCATCGGGTCATTGATGCCGCGATAATCGATGAACTTCACACCGACGGGCGCATCGGCGGGCAGCTCGATAATGCCGTTGTGATCGTCCGAAAGCTCGAGCTCGCGTTCCGAACATAGCATGCCGTTGCTGTCCACGCCGCGGATATTGCCGGGTTTCAGGTCCACGCCGGTGCCGGGCACATAGGTGCCGGTGGGGGCGAAAACGCCGACAAGGCCGGTCTTCGCGTTGGGGGCGCCACAGACGACCTGCACCTCCTCCATCGCGCCTTCGGGGCCATTGGGCCAGGTGGCCACGCGGCAAACGCGCAGGCGGTCGGCATTGGGGTGCTGCACAGCCTCGATCACGCGGCAGATGCGGAAGGCGCCCAGCTTGTCATCCGGGTTCACCACCTCCTCGACCTCATGGCCGAGATCGGTGAGCGCATAGAGGATCTCGTCGAGCGTCGCGCTCGTTTCGAGGTGATCCTTGAGCCAGGACAAGGTGAATTTCATGGCACGCCCTCTGCGGAATTTCTTGCCTTGGCCTTAGCGCATCATGGGGCCGAGGGGAAGGCGGCGCGGCAGAAATGCAGCTGCCGCAGGTCAGGGGCGTGGCGCGTTGTGTTCGGCCAGCTCGCAGACCATGGTTGCCGCGCTTTCAAAGCCGAAGGCATGGCGCAGCAGGCCCAGCCGATCATGCTTGATCACCCGAAACCCCAGCCGTTCATAGAGCGCGCGGGCGCGGATATTGGTGTCGATCACCTCAAGGCGGATGGCGTCATGGCCGCGGGCTTCGGCCTCGGCGCAGAGCATCTCGACCAGCGCGCGACCGATGCCCCGCCCGCGATGGTCGCGCGCCACGCAGATGCCATCGACCAGAAAGCGCTGGTTGTCGACCTCATGGCTCAGCGCGGCCAGAAGCGCCATGCGCCAGCCCGCGCCGATCAGGCCATAGGTGGCGCGCATGTCCGGCCAGCCACCTTCGGCAAAGGCACCTTTGGCGGTCTTGAACCCCGCAAGCCCCACAAGTTCGCCCCCGTCGACCGCAGTAATCGCATGGTCCGACCGCATGACGCGCGCCAGATAGGCCATGGCGCGGGGTTCGGGGCCCATGACGCGGCCCAGCTTGCTGCCGAATGCCTCCCAATAGATGCGGGCGGCGACGGGGCGATGTTCGGGGGCAAGGCCAAGGCGGATTTGCAGGGTCATTGGCAGGCCTCGGACAGGGTGGTGCTATGGCCTGCGCCCAGAATCCAGCCCTCATCGGCCGGGGTGTCGCCGGGGGGCGGGGCCAGCAGCGGGTCAAGCCGCCCCTCGGCCCCCAGACGCCACAGCGCGCGCGAAAGCAGCGCCACCTGCGCCGCGTCCCGGATGCCACCAAAGGCGGGCAGCTGCCGCGCGACAGCCGCCGCTAGAAGCGAGGGCCAGACCTCGGCCAAAGTCACCCGCGCCGGTGGCTGAAACGGCCAGACCGAAACGCCGGGCTGCCGCGCCAGACGTGCGATCATCGGCAGGCCCATCATCACCTGCGACCCGACGGCCCCGGTGGTGTAGAGCTTCCACACCGGATGGGTGCCGCGCAGATCGCGTTCGACGCGCCGCCGCTCGGCCAGGCCCAGATCCGCATAGCGCGTGGGCTTGCGCGGTGGCAGGTCGGGCAGGTCAAGCCCGGCGGGGCGGCCCCAGAACAGCGGCCCCAGCCGACGGTTGATGCCCGCAGCCACGGCAAAGCGGTTGTTGGCATTGGCGGGGCTGTCGGTGATTTCACGTTCGAACCACTGCCAGACGGCGGGCGCCTCTGGCGTGCCGGTCAGGCGTTCGGCAAAGCCTGTGGGATAGCCGAAGGCGAAATCGCAGCCGACCAGCCAGTCGCCCGTGGCGATCAGGTCCTGTAGTGCAGTTTCGGCGGCCTGCCGGGTGCGGAAATAGCGGGTTGCCACCGTGCCATCCACGCAGGTGCCAATCCAGATCGCATCGGCGCTGGGGCGGGCGGGGCTGGGCGTGGATGCGGCCGACCAGTCGACAATGGCAACATTCAATCGGCGCATCGCAGCAGGGTCTCGGCGCGGGCAAGGTCTGCGGGGGTGTTGAGATTGGTGAAAGGGTCGGGGTCGCTGGCGGGGAAGGGAGCCTCCACGGCGCCCTGCGCCTCGCAAAAGGCCATGACCCGCGCGCCGCCCGTGGCCAGATAGTCGCGCAACGCCCCGCGCAGGCCGCGGGGCCAGAGCGCGAAGGTCGGATGCCAGCGCCCGGCGCTGCTCGCCACGGCAAGGCGCCCCTCGCCCGCAAGCCACAGGCGCGGCACCAGATCGCCGGGGAAGAAGGGCGTATCCACCGCGACCGAGACTACGGCGTCCGCGCCCTCGGCCCAATCCAGCGCCGCCAGCACGCCCGAAAGCGGTCCCTGAGATTGCGCGTCGGGCAGGATCGGCAGCCCGGTAAAGGCCAGGCGCGTCGCATCCCCATTGGCGGAAATCGCCAACCGTTCCACCTGCGGTTCAAAACGGTCCTGCACATGCTGCACCATGGGGGTGCCGTTCAAGCCCAGCAGGGCCTTGTCCACGCCCCCCATGCGGCGGCCCGTGCCGCCCGCCAGGATCACCCCGAATATCCGCATCCCGACCCCGGTTGCATGTGCCTGATCCAAGCCCTAAGCCTTCACTGCTCAGCCGTAAAGCCGGAACCATCATGCTGTCTCCCTCGGTCCGATCGACATTCCTGCGCGGGTTGCGCGCCTCATTGCCCTTTACGGCGATGATCGTGCCGTTCGGTGCGCTCTTCGGCATCGTGGCGCGGGCGCATGGGCTTTCGATCCTCGAGGCAATGGCCTTTTCCATCGTCGTCATCGCTGGCGCGTCGCAGTTCGCGGCGCTGCAACTGATGCAGGAAGGGGCGCCCTTGCTGATCGTGATCCTGACGGCCACGGCGGTGAACCTGCGCATGGCGATGTATTCGGTGGCGATGGCGCCGCATCTGGGCCGGGCGCCGTTGTGGCAGCGCGCGCTGGTGGCCTATGTGCTGATCGACCAGAGCTATCTGCTCGGCGCTGCCGCCTTTGAGCGGGAGCGTGGGTGGTCGCTGGCGGAAAAGCTGGGCTATTACTTCGGCTCGGTCGTGCTGCTCTGTGGGCTGTGGTATCTGGCGACATGGGTCGGGGCGGCCTTCGGGGCGCTGCTGCCGCAGGGGCTTGCGATCGATTTCATCGTGCCGGTGACCTTCCTTGCGATGATTTCGCCGATGCTTCTGACCCGTGCCCAGATGGCGGCGGCGCTGGTGTCGATCGGCCTGTCACTTGCGTTGTGGTGGATGCCCTACTCCTCGGGGCTGCTGGTGGCGGCGCTTTGTGCCATGGCGACAGGGGCTGCCGTCGAAACCTGGGAGGGCCGCAATGCCTGAGATGATCGCCGACAAGTGGCAGCTTTGGACCGTGATCCTTGGGCTGGGCCTGACGACCTTCGTGCTGCGCTTTTCGTTTCTGGGGCTTATCGGCAACCGGCAATTGCCGCCGCTGGTGCTGCGGCTTCTGCGCTACACGCCGATGGCGGTCATTCCGGGGCTGGTGGCCCCGGCGGCGGTCTGGCCTGCGGCAACGGGGGGCGAAACCGACCCGGCCCGTCTCTGCGCTGCGCTGGCGACCGTGGCGGCGGGGCTTTTGTGGCGCAATACCCTGGCCGCCGTGGCGGTCGGGGTGGTCACGCTTGTGGCGGGATTGCAGATCTTCGGCTGAGCGCCCCGAAACCGGGCGCCCAGCCGATCTGATCAGTCGTGCAGGCGCGGATCGCCCGCCTGCAGCAGCAGGATGCCGTGATTGTCGTCGGCATCATCATCGGTGATGGTGCGTTCGGTCACGCCCGGCAGTTCCGCAAAGGCCTTCATCAGCTTTTTCGGGAACATGGTCTGCGGCAGGGTTTCGAACCCCGGAACCCCGGCCAGAATCTCGGTGATCGAATCAGTGCAATGGGCCTTGGCCACGGCACCGTGCGCCATGGCGCGCTGCATCACCAGCTCGGCCACCTCGGGCGGGACGACCTTGGTCTGTTCCACCACGTAGTAGGTTTCGCGGGCATGATAGTCGATGTAGAAATTGACCATCTTGTCGGTGATGCCGAAATGCACGTCATTGCGTTCGGCCAGACGCGGCAGGGTCCAGCTGCCCGCCGGATCGAACATGATCCGCTGCGAGCCGTTGATCATCAGCCCCGAATGCGCCCCAGCCCCGTTCGAGGTGCTGACCACCGTGAACAGCGTGATGGCGGGCGGGCCGTCATGCACGTAGCGGGCCTTCGCGACGGCCTCGTCCGGGGCCCATGTCGGTTCGGCCGCACCACAGGCGGCCAGCGCCGCGACCAGCGCGAGCGACAGGAAATGGCGGCGCATGCTGCGCTCCTATGCAGGGGCGGTCAGGCTCAGGCGTTGGCCAGCGCGAGGAAGATCAGCACGCCGATCGAAATAGCGGCGCCCCAGGTGACCATTTTCACGAAACCGGCAAAGGTTTTCTCTTGGTTGCGGATGTCCATGCTGCCGATCTTGTGCTCGCCCATGATGCGTCTCCCGTTGATGCGCGTTTGCAATGCCTGTTAGCCGATTCACCGGCCTCTGTCACGCCCCAGTGACGGGCGGCGGCGTTTCGGGGGGCGGCGGCGCGTCCCAGTCCTTCGCGAGGCGAAAGCCGATGCGGCGGGCGGGTTCCTCGGGTTCGGCGCGCGGCACGGCGCGCAGCAACACGTTCAGCTGCGTGACATGCTGCACCAGCTGGGTTTTCACCCCATCCTCATCCCGGCCGTAAAAGGTGATCAGATCGGGGTCGAAATAGCCCAGACCTTCGATCCGCAAGACCCCGGCATCGCCCCCGGCAAAGCCCATGGCGACCTCATCCTCGGCCTCAAGCTGGGATTCGAAGTTGCGGATATAGAGGATCAGCCGCTCATAGGCCCATTGCGCCTCGGACTTTTCCTCGATGGGCTGGCGGCTTAGGGCCGCGGGCAGCGGTTCCTGTTCGGCGGTCGGCATGGCGGTCGGATCGGCATGCACCACCCCGGCGCAGGGCAGGGCGGTGGCTTCATGCAATTCTGCGCTGGTGCGGATTTCGTCGGTCATGCCCTCTCCCATAGCCAAAGTCCCTGCGGGCTGAGGGAACGCCGCGCCTCGCCCCGATGCAAGAGATAGTTGAGATGGGCGACCGCCTCGACCAGTGCAAGGCCATAGGAGCCGCCGTCAATCTCGCGCTTGAACAGCACGGGAAAGCAGCCCGCCGCGGTTTGTGGCTGCGACAGGTGTTCGCGCAGCCGGTCCAGCGCCGAAAGGTGGTTTTCCATCATCTGCCGCAGGCGCAGCGGCAGGCCCGTGAAGGGCAGCTTGTGCCCCGGCAGGACAAGGTGCCGCTCTTCGGCGCAGGTGGCAAACCGCGCGCAGGAGGCAAGCCAGTCCGCCAGAGGGTCAGCCAGTGGTTCGGTCGCATAGACCCCGATATTGGCCGAGATCGAGGGCAGCAGCTGATCCCCGCCCAGCACCAGATCGTCCGACAGGCTCCAGAACGTCGCGTGTTCGGGGGCATGGCCGTCGCCCATGCGAACCAGCCAGTCACGCCCGCCCATCCGTAGCGTCGCCCCATCGGTCAGTCGCGTAAAGCCGAGCGGCAGCGGATGTACCACATCGCAAAAGTTGAAGGGCCGTTCCGCCGCTCGCTGCGCCAGCAGGCCCGGCTCCATCCCCGCGCCCTGCCAGAAGGCGATCTGTTCGGCGCTGGCCTGCGGCTGTTCATCCAGTGTCAGCATCCGGGCATAGATCCACCCGGTGCGCGGCATCAGGAGCTCGGCCCCGCGGGCCTGAAACCAGCCTGCCAGCCCAATGTGATCGGGGTGATGATGCGTGACCAACACCCGCCGCAGGGGCCGCCCGGCCAGCGGGCCTGCCAGCCAATCTTCCCAGATCGCGCGGCTCTTGTGGCTGTTCAGGCCGGTGTCGATCACCGTCCAGCCATCGTCATCGGCCAGCGCATAGAGGTTCACATGATCCAGCGCCATCGGCAGCGGCATCCGCAGCCAAAGGATGCCGGGCGCAATTTCGGACCACGCGCCGGGGGCGGGCGCGTCCTGCGGGTAGCGGATGGTCACGAGGCCAGTGCCTCGGGCGTCAGGGCGTAAAGATCGGCGGCGCCTTCGCGCAGCTGCGCCAGCAGGGCGGCATGTTCCGGCAGCAGGCGGCGGATCGCGATGCGCGCCAGCGGCAGGCGTGCGGCATCGGCCAGCGCGGCCTTCAGGTGGTAATGCCCGCCCAGCACCCGTGCAAAGGCCCGCAGATAGGCCACCGCCCCGGCGTTCCGGTCATCGGCCGATTGTGCGACCAGCCATTCCGTCGCCTCGCGCAGCGCTTCGGCCGCGGCCCAGACATCGCCCGCCAGATCGGGCAGATTGGCGCGGCTGTTGCGGGCGTGATCCTCGATTTCCTGCAGCAGGCGATAGGCGGCCTCGCCGCCGTCCATCATCTTGCGGCCCACCAGATCCATCGCCTGAATGCCGTTAGTGCCTTCATAGATCGAGGTCACGCGGACATCGCGGCTGAATTGCGCGGCGCCGGTTTCCTCGATGAAGCCCATGCCGCCATGCACCTGCACGCCCAGATGGGCGACCTCATGGCCGATGTCGGTGCCAAAGGCCTTGGCGATGGGCGTCAGCAGCGCGGCGCGGGCCTGCCAATCGGTGCTGCCGGTCGCGCGGGCCATGTCGATCGCCACGGCACAGGCCAGCGCAATGGCGCGGGCGCTGAAGGTTTCGGCCTTCATCACCCCCAACATCCGCCGCACATCCGCATGGTCGATGATCGATGTGGCGCCCAGCGGGGTCTTGCCCTGCTTGCGGTCCTGCGCATAGGCCAGCGCCTGCTGCAGCGCAGCTTCCGCCACCGAGACGCCCTGCACCCCCACGCCAAGCCGGGCGTTGTTCATCATGGTGAACATCGCGGCCATGCCCTTGTGTTCCTCACCGATCAGCCAGCCCTTCGCCCCGTCGAACTGCATCACTGCGGTGGGCGAGCCGTGTAGGCCCATCTTGTGCTCCAGGCTGACGACGCTCAGGCTGTTGCGGGCGCCGAGGCTGCCATCGGGGTTGGGCAGGAACTTCGGCACCATGAACAGGCTGATGCCCCGCGTGCCGGGGGCCGCATCGGGCAGCCGCGCCAGCACAAGGTGGCAGATGTTTTCGGCGAAATCATTGTCGCCCCAGCTGATGTAGATCTTTTGCCCCGACACGGCATAGGTGCCATCGCCATTGGGTTCGGCCCGGCTGCGCAGCGCGCCGACATCGCTGCCCGCCTGGGGTTCGGTCAGGTTCATCGTACCGGTCCATTCGCCCGAAATCAGCCGCGGGATATAGAGCGCCTGAATCTCGGGGCTGGCGTGATGTTCCAGCGCCTCGATCTGGCCCTGCGTCAGCAGCGGGTTGAGCTGCAGTGCAAGGCAGGCCGACCCCATCATTTCATTCACCGCGGTGGTGACGGCCATGGGCAGGCCCATCCCGCCATGTTCGGGGTTGGCCGAAATCCCTACCCAGCCGCCTTCGGCAATGGCGCGGAACCCCTCGGCAAAGCCGGGCGAGGTGCGGACGACCCCGTTTTCCAGCCGCGCGGGAAATTTGTCGCCCGCACGGTTCAGCGGCGCCAGCACGGTTTCCGACAGCTTGCCTGCCTCGGACAGAATCGCCTCGACCGTGTCGGGCGTGGCTTCGGCGAAAAGCGCGGTCTCGGCCACCTGCTGCAGCCCCACGATCTGATCCAGAACGAAGCGGAATTCGGAAACCGGGGCGCGGTAGGGCATCTATCCTCCTTGCCGCGCTTGGCATTTCTTGGGCGCGGGCGTAATCAGGGTCACTGTGTCAGCGGCAAGACTAACGCAAGGTCAAACCGCCTCAAGTTCAACGCTGCGTCACGACCGATGGAAACCCGCCTGATCACCGCCACGCCCGAGGGAATCGCCGAGGCTGCCGCCATTTTGCGCGCGGGCGGCCTTGTCGCCATGCCAACCGAGACGGTCTATGGCCTTGCGGGGGATGCGCGCGATGGCCGGTCGGTTGCGCGGATCTATGCGGCGAAGAACCGCCCTTCGTTCAACCCGCTGATCGTGCATCTGCCGGATGTCGAATCGGTGTCGCGCTATGCCCATCTGACGCCCGAGGCGGAACGGCTGGCCGCCGCCTTCTGGCCCGGCCCGCTGACCATGGTCCTGCCCCTGCGCGACGGCGCGGGGCTGTCGCCCTTGGTGACGGCGGGTCTGACGACCGTGGCGATCCGGGTTCCGGCGCATCCGGTGGCACGGGCGCTGCTGCGCGCGGCGGACCTGCCGCTTGCCGCGCCGTCGGCCAACCCCTCGGGTCGGGTGTCGCCCACGCGGGCGGCGCATGTCATGGCCGGGCTGTCGGGCCGGATCGAGGCGGTGCTGGACGGTGGCGCCTGTGCCGTGGGGGTGGAAAGCACCATTCTGGCGCTGGATGGCCCTGCCGCCCTGCTGCGCCCCGGCGGGGTCTCGGTCGAAGAGATCGAGGCCGTTCTGGGCCACTCCCTGCTGATGCCGGGGGATCCGACCACGCCCAAGGCGCCGGGGCAGCTTGCATCACATTACGCACCCGAGGCGCGGGTCCGTCTGAACGCGACCGCCGCCGCGCCGGGGGAGGTGCTGGTGGGCTTTGGCGCTGTGCGGGGGCAGATTTCCTTGTCAGATCAAGGTGATCTGATCGAAGCCGCCGCCAATCTGTTTCATATCCTGCGTGAGGCTGACAGCCTTGCCGGCCCGCTGGGCGCCATCGCCTTTGCCCCGGTGCCCGAAAGCGGGCTGGGCCGCGCGATCAATGATCGTCTGCGTCGCGCGGCGGCACCGCGCCCCTGAGACAATCCGCATCATGCCCCGGATCGGCGCCGGGAACCGGATCATAGCCTGATCCGCCCCAGGGGTGGCAGCGGCAGATGCGATGCACCATCAGATAGCCGCCCTTCACCCCGCCGTGGCGGTGCAGCGCGTCAAGCGCATAGGCCGAACAGGTGGGCTGAAACCGGCAGCCATGCCCAACCCAGGCCGACAAAAACAGCCGATAGGCGCGGACGGGCAGGGCGATGACATGGGCCAGCGGGGTCATGCGGGGTTTTCCCGTTGGATGGCCCGACGCAGCCATTCAGGCGGGCTTTCCAGTCGGGGCGCGCGGCGGCCGGGGGGCGTGGATCTGGCGCAGGGCGCCTTCCAGATCGGCCTGCAGCAGGGCAAAATCGCGGTCGATGGTCACGCCGGGGCGGCCGACCAGCACATAATCCCAGCCGGGACGCGCCAGGGTGGGCAGCACCATCCGCACCACCTCGCGCAGGCGGCGCTTGGCGCGATTGCGCGCCACGGCATTGCCAATCTTCTTGGAGCAGGTGAACCCCACGCGGATCGCATCTGATCCGTCATCGCGGCGTCGGGCCTGCAACAAAAATCCCCCCGCGCCCTGACGACGGGCCGAGGCGGCGCGCAGGAAATCGGCGCGCTTGGCAAGAATGGCATAGGCCGGATATGACGAAACCGCCGCAAGGCCATCGGGGCTTGCCGCAAGGTTGCGGTCAGTCTCCGGGGCCAGCGGCGGTGTCATTTGCGTCACCTCGAATGGCCCCATTGCTGGGGCCAGCCAAAGATCAGGCCGACAACTTCTTGCGGCCCACGCGGCGGCGGGCGGCCAGCACCAGACGACCACCTTTGGTGGCCATGCGGGCGCGGAACCCGTGGCGACGCTTGCGAACCAGGTTCGACGGTTGGTAAGTGCGCTTCATCGCGGCTCTCCGTATGACATGCAGCCCGAACCCCGAGAGGATTCGAGGGCCGCGGCATCTGAAGCCCGTCCTTTAGGGATGGTTTCTCCACAAGTCAATTCGGCTTCGGCGCCATCCCTTCGTTTTTCCTGCCCATTTGCGCCGCGATCTGGCCGGAATGTTACAGATCCCTCGCCACGGGGGCCGTTTTCGGTGCTTTCCATCAACCCGGCGTGAGGGGTCTTTCCCCGCGCCGCCAGAATCGCAGATGGTTGGCGCATGACCGATGAAACATCTTCTCAGCGTGCCTCCGGCCGCCTTGCGCGCCTGCCCATCCTGATCATCCTGCTGGCGGCGGGGATCGGTGCGGTGGCGCTGCGCGATCAGCTGTCCTTTGCTCAATTGGCGCAGCACCATGACACGCTGCTGATGTGGCGGGATTCGTATTATGCGCTGACGGTTGCGGGGTTTTTGCTGGCCTATGTTGCGGTGGTTGGGCTGTCACTGCCGGGGGCTACGGTTTTCACACTTGCAGGCGGGTTTATGTTCGGTGTCTTTCCCGGCGTGGTCTTCAATGTCGTCGCGGCGACGACGGGGGCCTGCCTGATCTTCCTTGCGGCGCGGTCGGGCTTTGGCGCGCGGCTTTCGGCACGATTGGCGCAGGGGGGCGGGGCTGCGGCCCGGTTGCAGGCCGCATTGCAACGGAATGAACTGTCGGTCCTGCTGATCATGCGACTTGTGCCGGTGGTGCCCTTCGTGCTGGCCAATCTGATTCCCGCCTGTCTGGGCGTGCGGCTGGGGCGTTTTGCCCTGACCACGGCGGTTGGCATCCTGCCCGCCACGCTGATCTTTACCTCGGTCGGGGCGGGGCTTGCGGATGTCTTTGCCGCAGGCACCCAGCCTGACCTTGCGGTCCTGCTGAAACCGCAGGTTCTGTTGCCGCTTCTGGGTCTTGCGCTGCTCGCGGCGCTGCCGCTGTTCGTGGCGCCGCTGCGGAGGGTGCGATGATCCGCGCCGATCTGTGCATCATCGGGGCCGGGGCCGGGGGGCTGTCGCTGGCGGCGGGGGCGACGCAGATGGGCGCGCGGGTCGTGCTGGTTGAAGGGGCCGAGATGGGGGGCGATTGCCTCAATCACGGCTGCGTCCCGTCCAAGGCGCTGATCGAGGCCGCGCGGGCCGCGCATACCATGGCCACGGCCGGGCGTTTCGGATTGGCGCCGGTGCGGCCCGTCGTCGATTATGCGGCGGTCATGGATCACGTGGCCCGTACCATCGCCGCCATCGCGCCCATGGATAGTCAGGAACGGTTCGAGGGGCTGGGCGTCCACGTCATCCGCGGCTGGGGCCGCTTTGCCGGCCCCGATACGCTGGAGGCTGCGGGCCAGCAGATCCGGGCGCGCCGCTTTGTCATCGCCACCGGGTCACGCCCCGCGCTTCCGCCGCTGCCGGGGTTGGACGAGACGCCCTATCTGACCAACGAAACGCTATTTTCCCTGCGCGCGGCACCGGCGCATCTGCTGGTGCTGGGGGGTGGCCCCATCGGGGTGGAAATGGCGCAGGCGCATCTGCGGCTGGGCGTGGCCGTCACGCTGATCGAATCGGGAAGGCTGATGGGGCGTGAAGATCCCGAATTGGCCGCCCAGATCACCGCCACACTGCGCGCCGAAGGGGCCACTGTGCTGGACCAGACCGCCGCGCTGCGGGTGGAACCGGCCGGAGAGGGCGTGCGGCTGCATCTGGCCGACGGGCGGCAGATCCTCGGCAGCCATCTTCTGGTGGCAACGGGGCGGCGCGTGGCGCTTGAGGCGCTGAACCTTTCGGCGGCGGGGGTTGAGGCTTCGGCCACCGGCGTCCGGGTGGGCGATGATCTGCGGTCGGTCAGCAATCGCCGCGTCTATGCTATTGGTGACGCCGCGGGACGGGGGCAGTTCACCCATGCGGCGGGGTATCACGCAGGGATCGTGCTGCGGCAGGTGCTGCTCGGCCTGCCCGCCCGCATCGGGGCGCCCATTCCCCGCGTCACCTATAGTGACCCGGAACTGGCGCAAGTCGGCTTGACCGAGCCCGAGGCCCGCGCCGCCCATGGCGACCGGCTGCAGGTGCTGCACTGGGGATTTGACCACAACGACCGCGCGCAGGCCATGGCCGAAACCACGGGCCGGATCAAGCTGATGGTGGTGCGGGGCCGTGCGGTTGGCGTGTCGATCTGCGGCCCCCATGCGGGTGAGCTGATCGGTCTTTGGGCGCTCATGCTGGGAGCGCGTCTCCGCCTTTCGGCGCTTGCCGGTGCCGTTCTGCCCTATCCCACGCTGTCCGAAGTTTCGAAACGCGCGGCAGGAGCCTATTTTTCCCCGAAACTGTTTGATAATCCTGTGATCAGGCTGGTGGTCCGGTCGGTGCAGCGCCTGCTGCCCTGACGGGTGTGCCCGCTGGACAGGACAGATCGGGGGCTGCGAAAGCGATTGAGACATCTGGCCGCGCGCATCCTGAATACGCTTTCAGGGCGGTTCCTGCTGCTGACCGTGGCCTTTGTCATGCTGGCCGAGGTGCTGATCTTTGTCCCCTCGATCGCGCGGTTCCGGCTGGATTACCTGCAACTGCGGCTGGAAAAGGCGCAGATCGCCTCGCTGTCTCTCGATGCCAATGCCGGGATGATTCCGGCCGAGCTGGAACAGGAACTGCTGGCCAATGCCGGGGTGTTCAACGTCGTGCTGCGGCGCGATGAGGTGCGCCAGCTTGTGCTGTCTTCGGCCATTCCCGAACCCGTTTCGGCCACCTATGACCTGCGTATGGCGGGTCCGTATGAGTTGATCCGCGATGCGATGGTCACGCTGTTTGATCCGAAGGAACAGATCATCCGAATCATCGGCCAGCCGGTCCAGGATGCGGGTCTGTTGATCGAAATCACGCTGAAGCAAAGCCCGCTGCGGCGCGAGATGCTGGATTACGGGCTGCGGATCCTGATTCTGTCGGCGCTGATTTCGGTCATCACGGCGGCGATGCTGTTCTTTGCGGTGCGCGGTCTGATGGTGGTGCCGATCCGCCGCGTCGTGCGCCACATGCAGGCCTATGCCGCAGCGCCCGAAGATGCGCGGCTGGTCATCACCCCCACGGCGCGGGTGGTCGAACTGCGCGATGCCGAAGCGGCGCTGGCGCAGATGCAGACCGAACTGATCGCGGCGCTGCGACAGAAGGAACGTCTGGCACAGCTGGGCGGTGCGGTGGCCAAGATCTCGCATGACCTGCGGAATATCCTGACTTCGGCGCAGCTTTTTGCGGATCGGATCGAACAAAGCGCCGATCCCGGTGTGGCCCGCGCAGTGCCCAAGCTTGTGACCTCGATCAGCCGGGCGGTGAACCTCTGCGAGGCAACGCTGGCCTTCGGCAAGGCCGAAGAACACCCCCCGCGCCTGTCACGCTTTGCGCTGCGCCCGCTGCTTGAGGAAGTGGCCGAGGGCGAAGGCCTGTCTCCTGGCAGCGAACCCAGCTGCCTGATCGATGCCGCGCCTGGCCTGATGATCCGCGCCGACGACGAACAGTTGCACCGCGTGCTGGCCAACCTGGTCCGCAATGCCCGTCAGGCGATCGAGGCCACGGGCCGTTCCGGCACCATCGAGCTTTCGGCGGGCGAGGGCGAACAGGATTGGTGGATCCGCGTGGGTGACACCGGCCCCGGCCTGCCCCCCAAGGCGCGCGAGCATCTGTTCATGGCGTTTCAGGGCGCGGCGCGCAAAGGCGGCTCGGGACTGGGTCTTGCCATTTCGGCCGAGCTGATCCGCGGCCACGGCGGGCGGCTTGATCTGCTGCGCTCGGATGAGGACGGCACCGAATTCCTGATCCACCTGCCGAAATCGGGGGGGCTCGATCTCTCCGCGCCCGAGGCGGCGGTCTGATCGGGCGCCTGCGCCTTCGGCAATATCCTGATCCCCCTGCGAAAATCGGCGGCTGAGCCAAGCTGGCCGCCGGAAAGGCCCTTTGGTGCAGAAAATTAGCTACCAGCAATAAAGTTTTCAGAAATCTGCGTTTTCGCTCTTGCGCTGGTCCGGCGATGGGGCTAATTCCCTGCCTCAAGACGGACCCGTAGCTCAGCTGGATAGAGCATCAGACTACGAATCTGAGGGTCGGGCGTTCGAATCGCTCCGGGTCCGCCACTTCCCCTCAATCAACCGCACATTCGACGCATGGAGCTGATTTGCTTCAGCATTTCCTGCGGCGGGATCGTGCGGCAGATGTCCCGCATCATGCGGACATCCGCCCCGAGGCCCGGCCAGAACCCCATTTTTTGTGATTTCAGCGGGCTGCGGACTTCGGGCCAGCGGACGACCGTGAGGGGCAGGCCTTCGGCAATCAGGCGGCGGTTCATCGCAACCTCAAGACCGAATCGCGCAGGCGGCTCAAGCCCTTGCAGGATCTGCCGGGGCAGCAGGCGTTCGCCCGAAATGTAATCCAGCCCGATCCAGCGCCAGGGGGCGGGGGCATTGCCGCGCAGCGAGATCGTGGTTGCGGCCCGCCCCGCCAGAACCGGGCTGATCAGTTCGGTCAGGTGCCGGGGGGCGAGCCCCACCAGATCGGCATCCAGCAGCAGGATCAGATCCCCGCGCGCCGCGGCAAGACCACGGGCCACGGCACGCGTCTTGCCGGTGTTCCGTTCCTGCCGGATCAGGGTCACGCCGAACGCCTGCGCTGCGATTTCGGCCGTTGTGTCGCGGCTGGCGTCATCAACGACGATCAGTTCGTCGATCAGCGGATGCCCCGAGACGGCCGCCAGCACCCCACCCAGCCGGGCGGCTTCATTATGGGCCGGGATGATGCAGCTCAGGCGCGTCATACCCGTGCCTCGCGCCGCAGGTGCAGGGCCAGCGCAGCCAGACCCAGCAGCCCGAGGCCCGTCCAAACCAGCGCGGGCGGCGGCTCTGCGCCCAGACTGTAGCCCAGTGCCATGAGCGCGGCGGTTTTGATGGCTCCGGCAGCCAGATTGGCCCCGAGGAAGGGACCCAGGCGCATTCCCGCCGCGCCCGCCGCCGCCAAAACCGGGGCGCCCGCGCCCTGGGTCAGTTTGGCGAGGATCAACCATCGCGTGCCGTTGCGCGCAAACCCTGCGCTGAGCGCGGCAATGCGGTGCCGATCAAGGCCCAGCCGCGCCTGCCAGCGGGCAGGGATGCGCCGCGCCCCCTGATGCCCCAAAGCGTAGAACATGAGATCTCCGATCAGGTCCCCGACCAGACAGACCACAAAAGTCACGCCCGGGGGCAGCGCCGCCAGCCGCACCAGCCATCCGGCAATGATGGTGGCGACCGGGCCTTCGAGAATGGTCACGGGCAGCAGGATCAGCAGGCCCCAGTCCGAAATCAGCCGCAAAAGGGTGGCCGTCTCCATCCGCTTATTCCGCGGGCACCTGCATCGGGATGGCGCCCCCCTGGGTGGGTGCCATCGGCGTGCCGCGCCAGTCGAATCCGCGCCCCGCAAAAGTGAAGAGCCAGAGCACCGGCATCATCACGTCGCGGAGCATTGCGGCCAGCAAATCGATGGGCGCAAAGCGCCACCCGGCCTGCCGCGCCAGAAGCCCCTCGGGCAGATACCACGCAAAGGCGAACAGCAGCGGCGCCAATGCCGACGGGGCAAAGCCAAGCGTCAGAACCAGCGGGATCAGGGGGCCGTTCAGCGGCTCCAGCAGGAAGAGCGCGGGAAAGCCAGCGCGGCGCACACGTGACCAACGCAGCTGCCGCCCCCAGACCTGCCCAAGGCGGCGCTGCCCGATCGGTTGGGCAAAGGGGTCCTGCGTCAGCCTGACCTGTAGCCCCATGCCCCGCACCACCTTGGTCGCGGCGACATCCTCGGCCAGATCCTGCCCCAGCAGGGCAAGCCCGCCGGCATCATCCAGATCGGCCTTGCGCCACATCAGGGTCTTGCCCTGCGCAAAGCCGAAACCCAGCTCGTCTGCGGCCAGCTGCAGGCGTGCCTGGTTGCCGTTCAGGAAGGCCGCTTCGACCGCCCCCCACAGGCCCTTGGCCCGAACCCCGACAGGCGGCGCGCTGACCAGCCCGGTATCTGCCTGCCACGCCGCCAGCACCTGATGCAGGTAATCGGGTGGCAGCAGGACGTTGCAATCGCTCAGGACCACGAATTCGCCCTCGGCGGCATTCCAGCCTTGCCACAGATTGTTAAGCTTGGGGTTCCGCGTGATGGGGTGATCCCCGATCATCAGCCGGGCTTCGACCTGCGGATGGGCGGCGATCAGTCGGCGCAGCACCGGAATGGCCGGATCATCGGCGCGCGCAACGCAGAAGACCAGTTCCCAATCGGGATAGATCTGGTCAAAGCTGGTGGCAAAGGTTTCGGGATCATGTGTATCCAGCCCGCAGACTGGGCGGATCAGGCTGATCCGCGGCAGGGGCCCTGCGGGCAGATCGGCTGCGGGGCGGTCAAACCGGCGGATGACCAGCAGGGCCGAAATCCAGTGCAGGCCCAGAAGGGTCAGAACGATCAGTGCGGCGATCATGGCAGCACCTCCTCAAGTTTTGCAGAGTTGCAGGGGATCGGAGCAGAGGCCGGCGCCGCCCACCCGATAAGCCGCAGGTGGCCGTCGGCATCTTCTGCCAGTGCGGTGAAGCTATCGACCCAGTCGCCGCAATTGGCGTAGGTCAGGCCGTGGCGGCGGTGCAGCATGGGCTTGTGAAAATGGCCGCAGATCACGCCGTCCTGATCCATGGCCCGGGCAAGCGCGGTCAGCTTGCGTTCATGCCGCGATCCCAGCGCCATCAGGGCATTCACCCCCGCCAACGCGGCCTCGATCAGGCTGCGACGGTCGCGGTCCATTTCCCGGCGCAGGCGCGACAGGCGCCGGTCGAGCACGCGCAGGCCGTTGTCCAGGCGACTGCCGATCCGCGTCGCAACATGGCTGCGCAGCCACCGGCCGTCGGCCACGTCGCCATGAATCACCAGATAGGACCGGCCATCCCCGCTGACGTGGATGGCCTGTGTCACGATGGCGATGCCCGGCGGCAGGTGATGGGGTTCGGCCAGCGCCTCGGCGTCGTGGTTGCCGATCAGATAGACAACCCGCGTTCCGCTGGCTGCCCGCGCTGCCAGCAGGCCCAGAACCGCATCCTGTTGCGGCCCCCAATGCGGGCGGCGCGGATGCCAGATATCCAGCACGTCACCAACGAGGTAGATCGTGTCGGCCGAACAATTCTGAAGAAAATCCAGCAGCCGGTCCGCCCGGCAGCCCAGCGCGCCCAGATGCAGATCTGAAAGGAACAGCGCGCGGTGGTGGTGGCGGGGGGCGGGGTGCATGGCGGCCTCCGGTTCGGTTTGCCCCCAAGCATCGCCGCCCCGCGCGTCAGCCGCGTGACGGCTTCATCACAGTTGCATGACGGTCGGGCAGATCAACCGACGCGACGACCCTGCACCCAGACCCCGCGCACCGCGCCTGCGTTTCCGATCCGGGCCACGCGGATCACGTCGGCCCGCCCGCCGGGCACCAGATGCCCCCGGTCGGTCAGACCCGTCGCCTCGGCCGGGGCGGCAGTGACGGTCGCAATGCCGCGCGCCATGTCACCCCACAGATCCCCCAGCATCAGCGCCGCCGAGAGCAGCGATGAGGGCACATAATCAGACGACAGGATATCGAGCAGCCCCGCCTCGGCCAGCACGGCGGCTGCCACATTGCCGGAATGCGATCCGCCGCGGATCAGGTTCGGCGCCCCCATCATCACGCGAATACCATGGGTGTGGCAGGCGCGGGCGGCCTCGACCGTCGTGGGGAATTCGGCGAAATGCACACCATGCGCGGCCGATTGCGCGACCTGTGCCTCGGTCGTGTCATCATGGCTGGCCAGCACAGCGCCGTAGCGCCGCGCCTCGGCCACGGCGGTGGCTTCGTGCTGGGCGCCCAGCCGGTCGCGCAGGGCACGCTGGCTTGTGACATGGTCGTCGAACTGGGCGTCGTTCAGGCCATGCTTGCCGCAGACGTAATCGCGCAGCTTGCTGAGATCGCGGAACTGCCGCTCTCCGGGGGTGTGGTCCATCAGACTGACGATACCGATCCGGTCATCGGGGCCGAATTTGGCCATTTCCTCGACCAGCGTTTCGGAACAGACCTCGGCCCGCAGATGCAGAAAATGGCTGATCCGCAGCGCCCCGGCGGCGCGCAGGTCCAGAATTTCGGTTGCAAGCGCCCGTGCATATTCGCCGTAATTCGCCTTGCCCTGCGTGACGACCGATCCCACCCGCAGCGCATCGAACACCGTCGTGATCCCGACCGAGGCGAGTTCGGCATCATGCGCCACGATGGCCGCCTGATGCGGCCAATCGACCCGCGGGCGGGGTTGGATATGGCGTTCCAGATTGTCGGTGTGCAGTTCGATCAGGCCGGGCATTACCAGATCACCGCCGCAGTCGATGGCGCCCTTGGGCAGCGCGCTGCCGGATGTGATATCGGTGATCCGGCCATCTTCCATCCGCAGCGTGCCGCGAAGGGTGGCATCGGGCAGGACCAGCGTGGCATTTGCAAGGAGGGTCTGGGTCATTCTGAAGGTTCCTGTCTTGCGATCCGGCGCGCGAAAGGCCCCAATGGCATGGGGGCGTCACAGCGGTGTGACATTGGCCCGCTAAGGCAGCGCGCATGGATCAGATCAAACGTTTTGCCGTGTATTACGCCCCGCCGGCCGGGGATTTTGCCGATGTCGCGGCCGCCTGGCTGGGCTGGGATGCCGCGCTGGGCTGTGCGGTGCAGCAGCCCGACCTGGGCCTGCCCGCCGCGGAAATCACCACGGAGCCGCGCAAATACGGGTTCCATGGCACGATCAAGCCGCCCTTCCGACTGGCAGAAGGCCAGAGCGAGGCGGATCTGCGGGCGGGCCTTGCCGCATTGGCGCGGCAACTCGCGCCGGTGGTTCTGCCGGGGTTGCGGTTGAAGAACCTTGACGGTTTCCTTGCGCTGGTGCCGCAAGGTGACGCCGCCGCGCTGGGCGCGCTGGCTGAGGCCGTGGTCAAGGGGTTGGAGCCGTTTCGCGCCCCCCTCAATGCCGCCGAGATGGCCAAGCGCCGCCCCGAACGGCTGACGCCGCGCCAGCTGCATCTGTTGCAGGCCTATGGCTACCCCTTCGTGATGGAGGAGTTCCGCTTTCACCTGACGCTGACGAACCGGCTGTCCGAGCCGCTGGCCAGCTTGGCGGCGGAACGTCTGATGGCGCATTTCGCCCCGGTGATCCCGCAGCCCTTTGTCATCGGCGACCTCTGCCTGTTTGGTGAGGCTGCGGATGGACGCTTTCATCTGCTGCACCGCTATACCCTTTCCGGCTGAAGCGCTGCGAGGAACCGGACCAGACCCAGCGCCGGGGTGCCGTCATTCAGCACCTGCCGCACGGCCAATCCGTCCGGCAGGGCGAAATCGGCGCGCGCCAGCCGCCGGACCTGATCGTCGCCGCTTTCCCGCCCCCGCCCCGCAAGGCGCGCGGCCAGCACAGCGGGGGGGGCCGTCACCAGCACCACGGTCAGATCGGGAAACCGCCGTGCCGCATCGGGCAACACCGCGCGCGAAAGGTTGAGCAAGACCGTCCCCGTCCCCGCCAACTGCGCCACCGGGATGGCATAGCGCAACCCATGCGCCCGCCAGTGCAGGGCGAAGGCTCCGCTGGCGGCCAGGGCGTCGAACTCGGCCTCTGTCACGGAGTGGAAATCCTCGCCCCCCGCTTCGGCAGGGCGGGTGATCCAGCGGCGCACCCGGCGCAGATCGGGCCGGGCGGCGCAGGCCGCATCCATCAGCGTGTCCTTGCCCGCGCCCGACGGGCCGACGACGGCAACGATCCGCGCCGTCATGCGGCCAAACCCGGGGTAAAGGCGGTGACATCGACCAGCCGGTCACAGACCCGCGCCCGCGCGCCTTCATCGTGGAAGATACCCAGAAGCGCCGCACCCCGCGCCTTGGCTTGCATGATCAGATCCAGCACCACCTCGCGGTTCCGGGCATCAAGGCTGGCCGTTGGCTCATCCAGCAGCAGGACCGGATAGTCATGCACGAACCCCCGGGCGATGTTCACGCGCTGCTGTTCGCCCCCCGAAAAGGTGGTGGGCGACAGCGACCAGAGCCGTTCGGGGATGTTCAGCTGCGCCAGCAGACGGGCGGCGCGGGCCTCGGCCTCATCCCGCGGGACGGAAAGGCGCAGCAGTGGTTCCGCCACCACCTGCAAGGTCGGCACGCGGGGCACCACACGCAGGAACTGACTGACATGGCCCATGACCTGCCGGCGCAGACGGATGATGTCACGCGGGGCGGCGCGGGCCACATCGAGGCCCGCCACCAGGATCTGCCCGCCTTCGGTGCGGTAATTGCCCTGCACCATCCGCATCAGGGTGGATTTCCCCGCCCCCGACTGGCCTACAAGGCCAACACATTCTCCCGGCGCCACCGTCAGCGCCGCGCCCGCCATCACGGGAATGACCGCCCCACCCTGATTGTGCAGGGTAAAGGATTTGGACAGGTTTGAAATCTGGATCATCACCAAGGCTTTCGCTGAAAGGTCTGTCTTGTGCCGGTTCCCTGCATGTCACACCTGCAGAACCGAACTGACGAGAAGCTGGGTATAGGCATGCTGCGGATCATCGAGCACCTGATCGGTCAGGCCCGCTTCGACGACATGGCCCGATTTCATCACCATCAGCCGGTCGGCCAAGAGCCGCACCACCGCCAGATCATGCGTCACGATGATGACCGACAGGCCCATTTCCCGCACCAGCCCGCGCAGCAGATCCAGAAGCCGGGCCTGCACGCTGACATCCAGCCCCCCGGTTGGCTCATCCATGAACACAAGCCGCGGGCCGGTCACGAGATTTCGGGCAATCTGCAGGCGTTGCTGCATCCCGCCCGAAAAGGCCGAGGGGCGGTCATCGATGCGTTCGGCGGCAATCTCGACCCGGCCCAGCCAGTCGGTCGCGGTGTCGCGGATGCGGCCGTAATGACGTCCGCCCACGCCCATCAGCCGTTCGCCCACATTGCCCCCGGCGCTGACACCCATCCGCAGCCCGTCGCGCGGGTTCTGGTGGACATAGGCCCAGTCACCGCGCAGCAGGCGCCGCCGGTCGGCCTCGGACAGGGCCAGAACATCGGTGCCGTCAAACAGGATCTGCCCGGCGTCAGGGCGCTGGTGGCCCGCAAGGCAGGACAGCAGCGTCGATTTCCCCGACCCGCTTTCGCCGACGATCCCCAGGACCTCGCCGGGCCAGAGATCAAAGCTGACATCCGCGCAGCCGATCCGGGCGCCATAAAGCCGGGTCAGACCGGTGACTTGCAGCAGCGGGGTGTCCGTCGTGCTGGGCACCAGCAGGGCGTTTTGCGTACCATCCATCAGGCAATCTCCTTGCTCAGCGGGGACAGCCGCCCGCGATGCCCGGCCGCCTGACGGCCGGTGCAGAAATCGGTGTCGGAACAGACGAACATCCGGCTGCCCGCATCATCGGTGATAACCTCGTCCAGATAACTTTCCGCCGCGCCGCACAGGTCGCAGGCGTGGTCTGCTTTGCTGGCGCGGAAGGGATGGTCCTCAAAATCAAGGCTGACGACCTGCGTATAGGGCGGCAGCGCATAAATGCGGCTTTCCCGCCCCGCGCCGAACAGCTGGATCGCCGGATTGTCCGAGAGTTTGGGGTTGTCGAATTTCGGAATGGGCGAGGGGTCCATGACATAGCGCCCCTCGACCTTCACCGGATAGGCATAGGCGGTGGCAATCTCGCCATGGCGGGCGATGTCCTCGTACAGCTTCACATGCATGAGGCCGTATTCCTCAAGCTCGTGCATCTTGCGCGTCTCGGTTTCGCGCGGTTCCAGAAAGCGCAGCGGCTCGGGGATCGGCACCTGATAGACAAGGATCTGCCCCTCGGTCAGCGGCGTTTCCGGGATACGGTGGCGCGTCTGGATCACCGTCGCCTCGGCCGTGGACTCAGTGGTGGCCACGCCTGCGGTGCGCTGAAAGAAGCGGCGGATCGACACGGCGTTTGTCGTGTCATCGGCGCCCTGGTCGATCACCTTCAGCACGTCATCCGGCGTCAGGCACGCGGCCGTCACCTGCACGCCGCCCGTGCCCCAGCCATAGGGCATGGGCATTTCACGGCTGGCAAAGGGCACCTGATAGCCGGGGATCGCCAGCGCCTTGAGCAGCGCGCGGCGGATCATGCGTTTGGTCTGTTCATCCAGATAGGCAAAATTATAGGCGTCGTCAGACATGGGAAACCTGCGCGGCAAGGGGGGCTATGCGATGCGGCGTCATTCGGCGGCCGCGCGCGGGGAAGGTTGGGTCTGGGCCAAGGCCTCGGCGCGCAGGCGGCGCACCAGTTCCAGCTCGGCCTGGAAATCGACGTAATGGGGCAGCTTGATATGTTCGAGGAACCCGGTCGCCTGCACATTGTCGGCATGAGAGAGAACGAATTCCTCATCCTGCGCGGGGGCTCCGGTGAAATCCTCGCCCAGTTCTTTCCAGCGCAGGGCGCGGTCCACCAGGCTCATGGCGATCGACTTGCGCTCGCACTGGCCCAGAACCAGCCCGTAGCCGCGGGTGAATTGCGGCGGCTCGGTGCGGGATCCCTTGAACTGGTTGACGGTTTCACATTCCGTCAGGGTCATTTCCCCGATGGTGATGGCAAAGCCCAGCTCGGGGATCTCCAGTTCCACCGCGACGGCGCCGATGCGCAGCTCGCCCACGAAGGCATGGGTGCGGCCGTAGCCCCGCTGGGTCGAATAGGCGAGCGAGAGGATGAACCCCTCATCCGCGCGGGCCAGTGCCTGCAGGCGCAGGGCGCGGTTGGCGGGCAGTTCCAGCGGCTGGCGTGTCAGATCGGGCGGGGCTTCGCCTGTGTCGGGCGTGGCTTCGATCAGCTCGTCGCGGTCCAGAAGCGCGGTCACATGCGGCACGGGGGCCATGTCGGGCGCGGCCTGCGGCGTGGGGGCAAGGGGCGCGCCTTCGGCCGCCAGTTTGAAATCCAGCAGGCGGTGGGTGTAATCGAAGGTCGGGCCCAGGATCTGCCCGCCGGGCAAGTCCTTGAACGTGGCCGAGATGCGCCGATCGACCCGCATCCGCGCGGTATCCACCGGGATCGAGGTGCCAAAGCGCGGCAGGGTGGTGCGATAGGCGCGGATCAGGAAGACCGCCTCGATCAGATCGCCCCGCGCCTGCTTGATCGCCAGCGCGGCAAGATCAGGGTCATAGAGCGACCCTTCCGCCATTACGCGATTGACCGCCAGCGCCAGCTGTTCGCGGATCTGCGGCACCGAAAGCTCGGCCACCGTGGTGTCGCCACGGCGGTCTTCGGCCAGCCAGGCATGGGCATTGTCGATGGCGCGTTCGCCCCCTTTGACGGCGACATACATCAGGCATTCTCCACGATGGTGCTGCGGGGCAGGGCGGCAAGGGTGCTGCCGCTGGTGAACAGGCAATCAAAGCCCAGCGGGAAACGCGCCCGGTTGGCGATGAAGGCCGCCGTTTCGGGCAGGGACAGTTCCGCCCGGTCGCGGATGCCGGGACCGCGCAAATGCGCGCCGCTGGCGGTCAGGGCGGGCAGCTCCACGATCAGCGTGGCGGAACGGTCAGGGTAATCCGGCAGGCCCATGGAAAAGCGGCTGACGGGTTGCAGCGCGTCCCAGGTGCCAAGTGCGATGGCCGCACTTTCGGCCGCGACCAGCGGCGCCCCGCAATGGAAGGCGATCCAGGCGCGCACGGCTTCGGTATCCGCTGCGCCCGCCAGATGTACCGGCACCGTCGGGTCGGCCAGCGTCAGAAGTGCCACACCCGCCGCCACCGAAAGCGGCGCGGGGGGCTGGGCGCCGGTTACGGTTTGCATCGTGCCGGGGCGGGCCATTGCGGCCAGAAGCGCCCGGAAGGCATGGGCCGATTGCACTGCCGGCTCGACAAATCCGCCAGACAGGACGCTGGCATCTTGGGGGGCGGTCATGCGTCTTCTCCGCGGACGAGGGTGAAGAAATCGACCTTGGTGGCCTGCGCGCGTCCGGCGCGGGCAGCGCGGGCATCGGTTTCAATCCGGGCAAGGGGCGCCAGGATGCGGGCCTGAAGGTCTGCGGCGGCGCCGGTCTGCATCAGCGCATCCACAAGGGCGGCGCGGTGGGCATGGTCACGGTCGCGGCCCTGCACATGGGCATGGCCCACGGTGCCGCAGGTCAGCTGCAGGCTGCAGCGCGTGACGGTGATTTCCCCTAGATGGAAGGGCGCGCCGCTGCCGCCCGTGCGACCCTGCACCATGACCGCTCCCACCTCGGGCGGGCGGAGCCATTGGCTTTGCGGCAGGTCCGGCAGCAGGGCGGCCAGATCGGCGGGCCGGGCGCGTGCGAGCAGGCCCATCCAGTTCTGTCTGTCCATGATCGACATCTTGCGAATTTGTCCAGATTAATATACAACTAGACAAATCATAGGTCATGCAGGGCCTCGGGCTCAAGAAAAGTCCTGTGAATTTTCCATGACGTTCGGATGAACGGGGGGCGGCCTTGGCCACGCGCAGCGCAATCTGGAAATCCATTGCCGACACGCTGGCGGCCGAAATCGCTGAGGGCCATTACGCCCCCGGCGACCGCCTGCCGACCGAGGCGCAGCTTTCAGCCCGCTTTGGCGTGAACCGCCATACCGTGCGCCATGCGTTGCAGACGTTGGCCGATCTGGGCACCGTCCACGCAAGGCGCGGATCGGGCGTCTATGTCACGGCGCGGCCCACGGACTATCCGCTGTCGCGGCGGACGCGGTTCCATGAAAACGTCCTCGCCTCGGGGCGGACGCCTTCGCGCCGGCTGAACCGGCTGGAAACCCGCGCCTGCGACGGGGAGGAGGCCGCAGCCATGCGCCTGAACCCCGGCGATCCGGTGCATGTGGTGGAGGGGATTTCGCTGGTCGATGATCAGCCCATCGCGGTTTTCCGGTCGCTGTTTCCCGCCAGCCGCCTGCCCGGTTTGCTGGAACATCTGAACGCCGTGCCTTCGGTCACGGCGGCGCTCGCGGCCGTTGGCGTGGGGGATTACACCCGCGCGGAAACCCGGCTGACGGCGGTGGCGGCGACGCCGACGCTGGCGCTGCATCTGCGGCTGGCCGAAGGGGCACCGCTGCTGCGCAGCCGCGCGCTGAACCATGATCCGGCAGGGCAGGTGGTGGAATTCGGCACGACCTGGTGGGCTGGGGATCGGGTGACGCTGACCGTGTCACCAGATCCGCATCTGCCTGTCACAGACCCGTCGCCTTGAGCGCCTATTGTCACGGTCAAACCGCTGCAAGGCCGAGATCGTGATGCCCTCCTTTCTGCCCCCGCTGCGCCTGACCGGCGCCGAAATCCTGCGCGACGGCGAATTGCAGCGCCGGTCCATCGGCATTGCCGAAGGGCGCATTACCCGCGGCCCGCTGCCCGAGGTGAATCTGTCGGGCTATTTGATCCTGCCGGGTATCATCGACCTGCATGGCGACAGTTTCGAACGGCAGGTTGCGCCGCGCCCCTCGGCCCCGTTTCCGCTGCGGGCGGGGCTGGCCGCCACCGACCGCGAGGCTGCGGCCCACGGTCTGACCACCGCCTATCTGGCCCAGGGCTGGAGCTGGGAGGGCGGCCATCGCAGCCCTGACCATGCCGAGGCGCTGGCCGAGGCGCTGGCCGCCTATCGGCCGGACTCGCTCATTGACCTGCGTCTGCAAATCCGGGCCGAAACGCGGCTGGTGTCGGAAGGCGACCGCCTGATTGAGGCCGTGCGCCGCCACCGCATTGATTATGTGGTCTTCAACGACCATGCCGAAGAGGGTCTGACAATGGCGCGCGGCGATCCGGCGGCCTTCGCCTATTGGGCGCGCAAGCTGGGCGTGAAACCCGAACAGCTGCGCGAGCGGCTGGAGGCCGTCCGCACCCAGGCCCGCGCCGTGCCCCGGCACCTGTGTTCTCTGGCCGAGGCCTTTGACCGCATGGGCGTGATCTATGGCAGCCACGATGACCCTGATGGCGAAACCCGCGAATTCTATTCGATGATCGGGGCGCGGATCGCGGAATTCCCCACCTCGCGCCGTGCCGCCGTGGCCGCCCATGCAATGATGAGCCCGGTCCTGTTGGGGGCGCCCAATGTGGTGCGGGGCGGCAGTCAGGCGGGCAATGTCTCGGCGCGGGAGCTGATTGCCGAAGGGGTTTGCGATGCGCTGGTGTCGGATTACCACCTGCCTGCGCTGGCCATGGCCGCGTGGGCGCTGGTGGACCGCGGGCTTCTGCCGCTGCCCAAGGCCTGGGCGATGATTTCCTCAACCCCGGCCGAGATCCTGCGCATGACCGACCGGGGACGGCTTGATCCCGGGATGCGCGCCGATCTGGTGGTGGTGAATGCCGAAACCCGCGTGGTCGAGGCGACCATCGCGGGCGGGCGTCTGGCCTATCTGGCCGGAGAGGCCGCGCGCCGCTTTCTGGCGCAGCCGGTGCCGCTGCGCCTTGCGGCGGAATGATCAGCCGCCGTATTTTTCCAGAAACGCCTCGGCAGGAAGGGCGCGGAAATCGGCCAGCGCGTCGCGCAGCCGGTCGTGCGGCCAATCCCACCAGGCCAGTGCCATCAGCCGGTCGGCAATCCCCGCGCTGAACCGCGCGCGCAGCGGCACGGCGGGCACCCCCGCCACGATCATGTAGGGCGCGACATCCTTCGTCACCACCGCCCCGGCGGCGACAATGGCCCCCGCACCCACCGTCACCTCGGGCTTGACGATCACGCCATGGCCCAGCCAGGTATCCGGCCCGATCACCGTGCGGCGGCCTTCGCGATGGGCGAAAAAGTCGGGATCATCGGCCACATCCTCCCAATAATAGGACGACCGATACAGAAAATGGTGGAGCGAAGCGGTATGCATCGGGTGATCCGTCGGCCCGATCCGCGTCATGGCTGCCACATTGGCGAATTTGCCCAGCGTGGTATTGGCGATGTCAGCCAGCCGGTCGCAATAGGCGTAATCCTCGAACCAGGTGTTGAGGATGCGGCTTCCGGCGCCGACCTCGCACCAGGCGCCGAAACTGCTGTTCACGATCTGGCAATCGGGGCCGATCACCGGGGTGGTGGCGGAAAGTTTGGGCATATCAAAAACCTGCAACGGAAGGGGCGTCAGCCGCGGATCAACCTGCGCCGCAGCCAGCCGGATATCGTGTCCATCAGCATGACCATCAGCACGATCAGGACCATGTAATAGGCAACCTCCTCCCAGTCCTTCTGGGTGATGATCGCCTGGGTCAGCATCAGGCCGATACCGCCGCCCACGATGGCCCCGATCACCGTGGCGCTGCGGGTATTGCTTTCGAGGTAATAGAGCACCTGGCTGAGCAGCACCGGCGTCACCTGCGGGATCACGCCAAAGCGCGCGCGCAGCAGCGCCCCGGCCCCGGTGGAGCGCACGCCCTCGACCTGCTTTTCGTCGATGTTTTCCAGCGCCTCGGAAAAAAGTTTGCCGAAACTGCCGGTATCGGTGATCAGGATGGCCAGCGCCCCCGTCATCGGGCCAGGGCCAAAGGCACGCGACAAGATGATGGTCCAGATCAGCCCATCCACCCCGCGGATGAAATCGAAGACCCGGCGCAGGGCAAAGCGCAGGGCGCGCAGGGGCATCATGTTCGATGCGGCCAGAAAGCCCAGCGGCAGGGCCACAAGGGCGGCGCCAAAGCTGCCCAGGAAGGCCATCAGCATGGTTTCAAAGATTGCCCAGGCCACATCGGCATGACGCCACATCTTGTTGGTCCAGACATCGTGCAGCATGGCCAGGATGTTCGGGCGGGCCGAATCGACGCGATCGCCCCAAAGCGCCAGCGCCGCAAGTTCACCCCAGCTGCGGTCATGGAAGGGGCTGTCGAGCGTGAAGAAGAACAGCTCCCACCCCGGCTGGTAGCGGAAGGTTTCGACCTTGGACCGTGTATAGTTGAAGCGCCCCGCATCGGTCTTGACGCTGATCCGTGTGTCGGAAACGCTGAGCCAGTCGGGCAAAGGTTCCGGCGCGGTCAGCGCCAGCCGGTCGCCTTCGGGGCGGATGTCGATGGTGCCATAGCCCGGCACCACATAGCGCGCGCCTGCATCATCATAAGTCACAATATGCCCGCGCCCAAGGTCGATGGTCGTGACCGCGCCCTGCACCGTGACCCAATCGGGAAGCTTTCCTGCGGGGTAGGTGCCCTTTGCCTCGCCCTCGACCGCGACGGTCAGGGCGCCGCTGCGGTTGTTGCGGGTGACATGGGTCTTGTAGTTCCAGAAATCCGACAGAAGGATCGCGGCATTGTCGAGCCGCGCGCGCGCCGCCAGACCCGCCACATCAAAGGACAGCGCGGCATAGACCAGATAGGCCAGCACCAGCGCGGGCAGGGCCAGCGCGACAAGGCGGCGGCGGATAAAGCGGGACGAGATATCATCGATCAGCGCGGCATCAAGCGAGGCCATAGGTCAACCTTTCACCATGCGGGTGCGGAAACGATCGGACAGGCGGTCGATCAGGGCGATGGTCAGGAACAGCATGAGGAAGATCGCCACCACCTGATCGTAGCGGCCCTGTCCCCATTGCATTGCAAGCTTCAGCTCGTGACCGATGCCGCCCTCGCCCACGAAGCCCAGAATGGCCGAGGCGCGGACGTTGATTTCAAAGCGCAGCAGGGCATAGCTGATCCAGTTCGGCGCGACCTGCGGCAGAACGCCCAGCCACATCCGCTGCGTCCAGCCCGCGCCGACCGATGTCAGCCCTTCGACCGGTTTCAGATCGGCGTTTTCGGCCACTTCGGAAAACAGCTTTCCCAACGCGCCCGCGGTATGCAGCGCGATGGCGATGACGGCCGGGATCGGCCCGCCGCCCAAGATGAAGATCAGCACCAGCGCCACGACGATTTCCGGCACCGCCCGCAGCGCATCCATCAGGCGGCGAAAGATGCCCGTCGCCCGCGGCCAGCGCGCCAGCCCCCGGGTGGACAGCAGCGCCAGCGCCATGGCGGCCAGCGCCCCCAGCAGCGTGGCCACCGCCGCGATGTTCAGCGTCTCGATCAGCGAGGGCAGATAGCTGATCGCAAGGGCCGGAACTTCGGCCCGCTTTTCCCAGGCTTCGGACAGGACCTCTGCCGGGAAGGCGCCCAGCATGGGCAGGCCGTCCAGAAAGCCGCCCGCGTTCCGGTCTTCCGCCATGCGAAAGCCCGAAGCCATGAGAACGACGAACAGCAGCAGCAAAAGCCCGCCATAGAGACGGCGGCGCTGTACCTGTTGCAGATAGCTGTCGCGGAGCGTGCCGGGTTCGGGCTTGGGGCCGCGGTCCGGGCCAAAGGCGATGTCAACCATGGGCAGTCCCCCAGGGCCCGCGGCAGTCCGGGGCCGGAAATGAAATTGCCGGACCCCCTTTCAGGGGCCCGGCAGAGCGTTCTGAAATTACTGTGCGTCCTGCAGCTTGCGTGCTTCCAGGATGCCTGCGTAAGCGTCGAGCGTGACCGGCACAAAATCCTTCGCCTCGCCCGCAGCCACACCATAGGCGCAGTCCTTGTCGGTTTCATGAAGGTCGGCGGTCAGTTTGGTGACCTTGTCCTTCACGTCCTGCGGCAGGGCTTTGCGCACGACCATCGGGCCTTCCGGGATCAGCTTGGATTTCCAGATCTCGACCAGATCATTCATCTCGACCAGACCGGCATCGGCGGCCTTGCGGAAGGCGCCCGAATTGTAGCCGTCTTCCCAGTTGCCCAGACCGTCAGCCCAGCTGACGCCCGCGGCGAAATCGCCGTTCGCCACGCCCACGATGGTTTGTTCGTGCCCGCCCGAGAATTTCACTTCGCCAAAGTAATCCTCAAGCTTGCCGTAGGTGGCCATCAGTTCGGCGGCCGGCACCAGGTAGCCCGAGGTCGAGTTCGGTTCCCCGAAGGCAAAGACCTTGCCCTTAGCATCTTCGATCTTGGTGATGCCGCTGTCCTTGCGGGCAAAGGCAATCGAATAGTAACCGGTCGACCCATCGGCGTTCTGCTTGGTCAGGGCCAGGTCCACGGCATTCGGGTCGGTCAGGTGGATCTTCGCAAAGGCCGAGGCGCCCAGCCAGGCCATGTCCAGCGTCCCGCCCAGCAGGCCCTGAATCACGCCATCATAATCGGCCGGGGTGAAAACCTTGACCGGCACGCCCAGCTCGGCCTCGATCGCGGCGCGGTAGCATTCGTTCGAGGTCATGCGGTCCTGCGCGTTTTCGCCGCCGAGGATGCCGATGTTGAATTCCTTGATCTCTTGCGCGGCAGCGGCGCCCGACAGGGTGGTCGTCGCAGCAAGGGCGAGAAGGAGGTATTTCATGGTCGTCTCCGTAACGGCCCCCGTCCGTCGGGGGCGGGGTGAAACTCAGGCCAGCATCTGCTCGGCCCAGGCGGCATCGGCCTCGGTATCCGTGGGGATCGCGGTCGAGGTCGCGGCTTCGTTGAAGGTGTCGTCGGCGCCATAGATGTCGCGGGCGACGCCGGTCGAAAGCTGTTCGGGGCTGCCGTCAAAGACGATGCGCCCGTCGCGCATGCCGATAACGCGGTCGCAATAGCGGCGCGCGGTATCGAGCGTATGGAGGTTCGCGATCACCATCCGCCCGTCTTCGACATTGATGCGGCGCAGGGTATCCATCACGACCTGCGCATTCATCGGGTCGAGGCTGGCGATGGGTTCATCGGCCAGAATGATCCGGGGGTCCTGCATCAGGGCGCGGGCAATGGCCACGCGCTGCTGCTGACCACCTGACAGGGCCTCGGCCCGTTTGGGGGCCTGTTCGGCGATGCCCAGCCGGTCGAGAATATCCAGCGCGCGCAGGATATCGGCGCGGGGCCAGAGGTTGAACATCGCGGTCAGGGTCGAGCGGCGGTTAAGCAGACCGTGCAGCACGTTCGAGGCCACATCCATGCGCGGCACAAGATTGAACTGCTGGAAGATCATCGCGCATTGGCTCTGCCATTCCCGGCGGGCGGCGCCGCGCAGCGACAGGATCTCGCGCCCGTCCACGTGGATTTCGCCGGCGCTGGCATCGGTCAGGCGGTTCATCATGCGCAGGAAGGTGGATTTCCCTGCGCCCGACCGCCCTATGATGCCGACAAAGGCAGGGCGATCGACCGAAAAGCTGATATTGTCCACCGCGGCCTTCTGGCCAAAGAGACGCGAGACGTTGCGAACCTGCAGCATGGTATCCCCCTGAACCTGTTGCCAGCGGGATAGGCAGGCTGTGTGACAGCCGCGTCGCGCCGCCGTGAAAGTTTCACGACGAAGGGGGCCGGGGGCGGACGGGCCGCCCCCTGCGGGTCAGTGCGCGCGGGCCGGTGCTGCGGTCAGCAGATCACGCACCATCGGGATGACACGGGTGCCGTAAAGTTCGACCGAGCGCATCAGGTCAGCATGGGGGGTGGTGCCGGCCGAATACTTCATGCTGAAGCGTTGCAGACCCAGCGCCTGCACCGTCGAGGCGATCTTGCGCGCGACGGTTTCGGGGCTGCCGACATATTGGCTGCCACGCTCCACCTCATGCAGGAAGGCGTCCTTGGTGATGGGCGGCCAGCCGCGTTCGCGGCCGATACGGTCATGCAGCGCCTTGTAGCCCACATAGGCGGCCTCGCGCGCGGCCTCGTCCGTGTCGGCGATCAGGCCGGGGGAATGCACGCCCAGCGGTTTCGGCGCCGTGCCGATCTGGCGATGTGCGTCGTGGTAAAGCTGCACGAAGGGTTTGAAGCGCCGCGGATCGCCCCCGATGATTGCCAGCATCATCGGCATGTCATAGCGCACCGCCCGCACGACGGATTCCGGGCTGCCGCCCACCCCGATCCAGGCCGAAATCCCGCCCGGTCCGGCGGGGGGATAGACCGCATCCACCTTGACCGGGTCGCGGTGCTGGCCTTTCCAGCTGACCTTGCCGCCACGGTTCACCGTGGCAAAGAGATCCAGCTTTTCCTCGAACAGCGTCTCGTAATTCCGCATGTCATGGCCAAACAGCGGATAGCTTTCGGTGAAGGACCCCCGGCCCAGGATCACCTCGCCCCGCCCGCCGGAAATCGCGTTCAGGGTCGAAAACCGCTGATAGAGCCGGATCGGATCATCGGTGGACAGCACCGTCACCCCGGTGGCCAGCCGGATGCGCTGCGTGCGCGCCGCGATATTGGCCAGCAGGATTTCGGGCGCGGAAATCGCGAAATCGTCGCGGTGATGTTCCCCCAGCGCGATGACATCCACGCCGACCTGATCGGCCAGCACCGCCTCGGCCACCACATTACGCAGCACCTGATCCTGCGACAGCAACCGCCCCGCGGCATCGCGCGTCACATCGCCGAATGTATCAAGACCGAAGTCCATGATCTGTCTCCTGTTCGTCCGTTGTGGCTAAGCTAAGTGCAGCAAGGCTCGCTGTCGCCCTGCGTCATCGCACAGCCAGATGATTGTTTTGGCCATTTTGCACGAATTCGCCGAAATCCGCTGGTTTTGTCACATCCCTTGCACCCGGGGGGCATAGGGCATATGTAGCGCCGCTATTGTCCCTTTTGGCCCCGGGGGGGATTCTCATGATCCAGACACCGTACTACCTGATCGACCGGGCGAAGCTTTCCCGCAATCTTGCGATCATCGACCAACTCCGTCAGGGGTCGGGTGCGAAGGCCCTGCTTGCGCTGAAGTGCTTTGCCACCTGGCCGGTCTTTGACCAGATGCGCGAACAGATGGATGGCACCACGTCGTCCAGTCTTTATGAACTGCGCCTCGGCCGCGAGAAATTCGGCAAGGAAACCCACGCCTATTCGGTGGGCTGGTCCGATCACGAGATCGCCGAGGCGGTCAGCTATGCCGACAAGATCATCTTCAATTCGATCGGTCAGCTGGAGCAGTTCGACAACCAGTCGGCCAGCATCTCGCGCGGGCTGCGGCTCAATCCGCGGTTCTCGACCAGCGGCTTCGATCTGGCCGATCCGGCCCGGCCCTTCTCGCGCCTGGGCGAATGGGACCAGACCAAGATCGAAACCGTGATGGACCGCATCTCGGGCTTCATGATCCATTACAACTGCGAAAACGCCGATTTCGACCTGTTCGACCGGCAGCTTTCGCGGATCGAGGATGAGTTCGGCGGCCTGCTGAAGCGCCTGAAATGGGTCAGCCTTGGCGGCGGGATCCATTTCACCGGCGAAGGCTATCCGGTGGACAAACTGGCCCGGCGGCTGCGCGAATTCGCCGACCGTTTCGAGGTGCAGGTCTATCTGGAACCCGGCGAGGCCGCGATCACCAATTCGGCCAGCCTTGAGGTGACGGTGATCGACATCCTCAACAACGGCAAGGATCTGGCCGTGGTGGACAGCTCGGTCGAGGCGCATATGCTCGATCTGCTGATCTACCGCCAGTCGGGCAAGATGGAGGTCAGCGGCGATCATCCCTATATGATCTGCGGCAAATCCTGTCTGGCCGGGGATATCTTCGGGGAATTCAACTTCCCCGCCCCGCTGAACGTGGGGGACCGCCTGTCGATCGCGGATGCGGCGGGTTATACCATGGTCAAGAAGAACTGGTTCAACGGCGTGAAGATGCCCAGCATCGTCGTGCGCGAACTCGATGGCTCGCTGAGCCTCAAGCGTGAATTCGGCTATGCCGATTACGAGAGCAGCCTCGGCTGATTGCCGGGGTGCCTCCCTTCCCTCTGTCCTTAAAGGAGACGGTTCGAAGTGAAACGGAACGTTCTGATCATCGGCGCCGGTGGCGTGGCTCAGGTCGTCGCGCATAAATGCGCGCAGTATAATGACCGGCTGGGCGATCTGCATATCGCAAGTCGCACCAAGGCCAAATGCGAGGCCGTCGTCGCCAGCGTTCACGAAAAGAACGCGATGAAGGTGCCGGGCGTGTTCGAGGCCCATGCCGTCAACGCCATGGACAGCGCGGAAGTGGCAGCCCTGATCCGCAAGACGGGCTGCCAGATCGTCATCAACGTGGGTTCGTCCTTCGTGAACATGACGGTGCTGGAGGCCTGCATCGAAACCGGCGCCGCCTATATGGACACCGCCATTCACGAAGACCCGGCCAAGATCTGCGAAACGCCGCCGTGGTACGGGAACTACGAATGGCAGCGCCGCGACCGCTGCAAGGCGGCGGGCGTGACCGCGATCCTCGGCATCGGCTTTGACCCCGGCGTGGTGAACGCCTGGGCGCGCGTGGCCGAAGGCATGATGGACAAGATCACCTCGATCGACATCGTCGACATCAACGCAGGCAGCCATGGCAAATGGTTCGCCACGAACTTCGACCCGGAAATCAACTTCCGTGAATTCACCGGCACGGTCTATTCTTGGCAGCAGGGGGCCTGGCAATCGAACAAGATGTTCGAGGTGGGCCAGACCTGGACCTTGCCCGTCGTCGGTGACCAGAAGGCCTATCTGACCGGCCATGATGAGGTGCACAGCCTCTCGAACCGCTACAAGGATGCCGATGTCCGCTTCTGGATGGGCTTTGGCGACCATTACATCAACGTTTTCACCGTGCTGAAGAATCTGGGCCTGCTGTCCGAAAAGCCGGTGAAAACCGCTGAGGGGCAGGAAGTCGTGCCGCTGAAGGTGGTCAAGGCCGTGCTGCCCGATCCGGCCAGCCTTGCGCCGAACTACACCGGCAAGACCTGCATCGGGGATGTGGTGAAGGGCGTGAAGGACGGTCAGCCGGTCGAGGTGCTGATCTACAACGTCGCCGACCACAAGGAAGCCTATGAGGAAGTGGGCAGCCAGGGCATCAGCTATACCGCAGGTGTGCCGCCGGTTACCGCGGCGCTGCTTATTGCCGATGGCACCTGGGATGTCGGCACCATGGTCAATGTCGAAGAGCTGGACCCCAAGCCCTTCATCAACCTGCTGAACACGATGGGGCTGCCGAGCCGCATCAAGGATGCCGCAGGCGACCGCCTGCTGACGTTCTGAGATGAAAAGGCGGCCTGCGGGCCGCCTTTTTCGTTCCGGGGATCAGCGTTTCATCATCGCAAGGCGGATCAGCGCGCGTTCCATCACCGCCATTGCCGGCGCCTTCGAGGCCGACCGCAGCGTCAGGTCCGTCTCCACGATCAGCGCCAACGCATCCTCGATCCGCTTGACGCCCCAATCCTTGGATTGCCGCAGGATGCGGTCCTTGCGCGGCCCGCGCACCCGGTAATGGGCCTGCCCGCTGGTATCGGTCGCCAGAGCATGCAGCGTGCGGAAGTGGCGCAGCGCCATGATGCAGATGGCCACCGGCTGCGTGCCCTGGCCTTCCAGTCGCCGCACCATCGGGCCGATGGCCCCGCTGCGCCCCTCGGCCACGGCGTCTATCAGGTCATCGACCTCGGCCTCGATGGTGGCGGGGGCCATGGCGGCCACATCGGCGGGCGACAGCGGCGTCCGGTCCTGCCATTTGTAGAGCGCGATCTTTTCCACCGTCTGGCGGAAATCACCGGGGTCGAGCTCGCGCGCGAGCGTTTGCAGATCGGCCATGGCGGCGCGGTCAATCTCGGTCAGACCGGCTTTCCGCAGCGTGGCCTCGATCTCTTCCCGGCTGGGCGGGTCGTCGTATATGCCGATGCAGCGGGCAGTGGGATGGGCCTCGAACAGCTTGACCATCGCGGATTTGGTGGTCAGCCCGCCTGCCGTCACCACGATCTGGGCATCGCCCGGCCGCCATTCCTTGAGCGCGGCGGTAATGGTCGGCGTCAGCGTATCGGTTGCATCTTCGACAAAGGCCACGCGGGGGCCGGGAAAGAACCCCTGCGCCTTGATGGCATCCATCAGCAGCGCCGGATCTTTCCGCAGTTCGGCGGCCTGCATCCGGCTCAGGCGCATTTCGCCCTCGCCTTCTGGGCCGATCAGCGCAAGGATCACCTCCTGCCGCCGCAGGGCAACCCGCATCGCATCCTGCCCAAAGATCAAAATCCCCGCCGAGGCCGGGTCCGGCTTGCCGAAATAGGCAACCGCCGCCGCACCGGTCAGCTTCATGGCAAGGTGCCGGCCGTGGCCACCAGCCGCGTGACGATCTGGTCCGCCAGAATCCGCATCAGCCGATAGGCGGCGTCTTCTTCCGCCGCGAGGCCCGAAACCGTCGATCCCGTCGCCGACCACGAGGTAAAGCTCTGCGCGACCCCTTCGGTCACGCTGGCGCCGCCCTGATCCTTCAGCTGCCATTCGACCCGACCGCGCAGGTGATAGCGGCTGATCGCGTTTTCCGGCGTGACGCCCACACCGATTCGCTCGGTGCTGATCTGATAGCTCAGCGCATAGCGCGGGGTCTGCGGACGGCCCAGACGCTCTTCCAGCCGCTCGACCAGATCGAATCCGTTCTTGCTGTCGGGGCTGTCCACCCGCACCGCGCCCTGCAGCGCGGCGGCAGGCCCGCCCGGCGCATAGGCCGGTGTGAAGGTGCAGCCCGAAAGGGCCGCACCCGCCATGACCATGAAATTACGGCGTTTATACCACGACATTGATGATGCGCCCCGGAACGACGATGATCTTCTTCACCGGCTGACCGGCGAGGAACTTGATCACATCCTCATTCGCAAGCGCGATCTTTTCAACCTCGGGTGCGGGCATGTCCTTGGGTACGCTGATTTCCGCCCGCCGCTTGCCATTGATCTGGATGGGCAGCGTCACCGTGTCATCGATCAGCAGCGCCGGATCAGCCTTGGGCCAGGGCGCCTGCGCGCAAAGCCCCTCACCGCCCTGATAGGTCCAGATCGATTCCGCGATATGCGGCGTCATGGGCGACATCAGCTGCGCCAGCGTGCGGATCGCTTCCTTCATCACCGGGGTCGAGGCATCGGCCTTGGCCAACGTATTGGTGAATTCGTAAAGTTTGGCGATGGCCTTGTTGAAGGCAAAGCCGTCGATCCCGCGCGTGACTTCGTCCACCGCCTTGGCCGTGGCTTTCCGCAGCGCCAGATCATCGGTGCCCGCGTGATCGGCGGGCATTTCGCCGATGCGGCTGCACAGGTTCCAGACGCGCGACAGGTGCTTGTAGGCCGCCTCGGCGCCCGAGGCGGTCCATTCCACATCGCGTTCGGGCGGGCTGTCCGACATCACGAACCAGCGCGCGGTATCGGCACCGAATTGCGCGATGATGTTCATCGGATCGACGACATTCTTCTTCGACTTCGACATCTTCGCCGAAGGGATGACCTCGACTGCCGTGCCGTCCTTCAGCGTGGCGCCGCCCTCGCTGCGCAGGATGTCCTCCGGCAGGTGATAGACCGGCCGCCCATTGGCATCCCGCGTCAGGTAAATCTCATGCGTCACCATGCCTTGGGTGAACAGGGCATTGAACGGCTCGCGTGCCTTGGCGGGCAGATGGCCCGTCTCGTTCATCGCGCGGGCGAAGAACCGGCTATAGAGCAGGTGGAGAATCGCATGTTCAATCCCGCCGATATACTGGTCGACGTTCATCCAGTAATCGGCATCCTCGGCCACGGTCGGCGTGGTCGCGCGCGGCGCGGTGAAGCGCGCGTAATACCAGGACGAATCGACGAAGGTATCCATCGTGTCGGTTTCGCGCTTCGCCGCCGCACCACATTTCGGGCAGCTGCAATCACGCCAGGTCGGGTGACGGTCCAGCGGGTTGCCGGGCTTGTCGAAGGCCACGTCATAGGGCAGCTCGACCGGCAGGTTTTCCTTCCGTTCGGGCACCACACCGCAGCTCGCACAATGCACCACCGGGATCGGGCACCCCCAATAACGCTGCCGCGAAATGCCCCAGTCACGCAGACGGAACTTGGTGACGCCCTGACCAAAGCCGCGGGATTCGGCCAGCGCAATCGCCTGCGCCACGCCTTCTTCCCCGGTCATCACGCTCTCGCCCGCAATGCCGCGGACATAGCGTACGCGCTCGGATTTCAGCGGCGTATAGGCTTCGGTCAGCGCGGCGTCCTCGGCACCCTCAGCCACAAAGACCTGGGTGATCGGCAGGCCATATTTGCTGGCAAATTCGAAATCGCGCTGGTCGTGCGCCGGGCAGCCGAAAATCGCGCCGGTGCCGTAATCCATGAGGATGAAGTTTGCGATCCAGACCGGCAGCTCCCAATCCGGGTTCAGCGGATGCTTCACACGGATGCCCGTATCGAACCCGATCTTCTCGGCCGTCTCCAGCGCCTCGGCCGTGGTGCCGCCCAGACGGCACTGCGCGAGGAACGCTTCGACCTTCGGATCGCCCGCCAGCGCCTTGGCCATCGGGTGATCCGGGCTGATCCCGGCGAATGAGGCCCCCATCAGCGTATCGGGCCGCGTGGTATAGACCTCCAGCCGGTCAAAGCCGTCCGGCGCGCCCACGGTATCAAAGGCAAATTGCAGCCCGCGCGACTTGCCGATCCAGTTCGCCTGCATCAGACGCACCTTCTCGGGCCAGTCCTTCAACCCGTCCAGCGCCTCCAGCAGATCCTCGGCCATGTCGGAAATCTTGAAGAACCACTGCGTCAGCTCGCGCCGCTCCACCGCCGCGCCCGACCGCCAGCCCTTGCCGTCGATCACCTGCTCATTGGCCAGCACGGTCATGTCGACCGGGTCCCAGTTCACCATCGCCGCCTTGCGATAGACCAGGCCCTTTTCCATCATGTCGATGAACATGGCCTGCTGCTGCCCGTAGTATTCCGGGTCACAAGTGGCGAACTCGCGGCTCCAGTCGATCGACAGACCCAGCGGCTTCATCTGCCCGCGCATGTCGGCGATATTGCCATAGGTCCAGTCCTTGGGGTGGCCGCCCCGCTCCATCGCCGCATTCTCGGCCGGCATCCCGAAGGCATCCCACCCCATGGGATGCAAAACCGAAAACCCGCAGGACGATTTGTAGCGCGCCACCACGTCGCCCATGGTGTAGTTGCGCACATGGCCCATGTGGATACGCCCCGACGGATAGGGGAACATCTCCAGCACATAGTATTTCTGCTTCGCCGGGTCGCGCTTGGCGGTGAAGACTCCGGCCTTGTCCCAGGCCTCTTGCCATTTCGCCTCGATCACGGCGGGTTCGTAGCGCGACATGCTTGCCTCATTCATCCAGCGGATTGCCGCGCGGAATTAACCCGACCCGGCCCCAAAGGTCCAGCCCAAGCCCGGTTTCCCCGCAACTTTCCCTGATGGATTTTCTGTCCCCAAATATCCCGGGGGACGCTGCGCCGCAGGCGCAGCGGGGGGCAGAGCCCCCATCTTCCTTACAGCTTGCTGTCGCGCACGCGCAGCTGGCGGGCGCGGGTCAGGATCGCATCCTCGACCGCGCGCTGCGTCTCGGGCGCCACGGCGCTGCCGCCGCTCCCTTGCAGCGCAACCTTCAGCGAGCGCGCATCCAGCGCCGGGTCGCTGACATAAATCGTCGCGCGATAGGACCGACCGCCCCCGGGCGGGGTGCCATAGCCGGTGACGATCACACCCGTGAAGGGATCGACCGATTCGACCGGCAGGAAGTTGAGAACCTCCAGCGACGCCTGCCAGAGATACTTGTTCACCTCGACAGTGGTGTTCGGGTCGCGGCTTTTCGAGAACAGATCCCAGACTGTGCCGCGGTCTTTCTCGTAATCCGCGCGGGCGCGCTCGATCGCGGCTTCCTGTGCCTCACGGGCCTGCTGGTTTTCAAAGCTGGTCGCGGTCGGTGCAGCGCTTCGGCCGCTGAACGGACCCGATCCGATGCTGCCGCCACAGGCCGAAAGCGCAAGAACCACGCATCCGGCGGATGCTGCTGCTGCAAGGCTCTTCACGTTCATTCCCGCCCCCGTGTGGTCATTCCTGCTGTCTATACCGAGGGGGCAGAGCCGAACAAGGCTTTTCGGTTTCAGCTGTTACCGCGCCTGCGCGAGGGGCGCCTCTTTGCCGATCCTTGGGGCTTCGTGGCACTGTGACATTGCTGCACCACGCATCGCCCGTTTGGCTGATGCCGCGCCGCAATGATTGCAATCAGGCGGATGAGAGCGGAAAAGATACCCATACCCAATTCGGACTGGACCGAGTTGGGCCGCACCTTTGAGTCAACGAGGGAAAACATGAAAAAGATTCTCCTGGCGACCAGCATTCTCGCTGCGACCACCGGCTTCGCCGCTGCTGAAGTGGCCGTTTCGGGCGCCGCCCGTATGGGTCTGGTTTACGACGGCAACGACACCGAATTCTCGTCGCGTATCCGCGTCACCTTCTCGATGTCGGGCGAAACCGACTCGGGTCTGTCGTTCGGCGCTTCGATCCGCGCTGACCAAGCCGGCACCGGCAACGCTGGCGCTGATGGCGCTGGTGGCGCGTTCGGCGGCGACGACATGGACGCTGGCACCGTGTACATCTCGGGCGCCTTCGGCAAGCTGACCTTCGGCGACAACGACTCGGCTGCTAACGTTCTCGTTGGCAACGTTTCGGGCGTTGGCTTCACCGGCCTCGGCGACTTCAACGAACTGGGCTACCTGGGCCAAGTCGACACCTCGGCTCTGTACGAATACTCGACCGGCGCTCTGTCGTTCGCTCTGTCGTCGTCGCAGCTGAACACCGACGACGCCGTTTCGGTCGCCGTGAAGTACTCGACCGACGCGTTCTCGGTGGCTCTGGGCTACGAAGACGACGCTGCTGACTCGCAAATCTCGCTGGGCGGCTCGGCCACCTTCGGCGCTGCGACCGTCAAAGCCGTCGTTGCTGACGTTGACTCGGCCGCTGACACCGCTTTCGCTCTGTCGGTTGACTACGCGATGGACGCCACCACCGTCACCGCTTTCTACGCGGACCACGGCGCTGTTGACGGCTTCGGCCTCGGCGCTTCCTACGACCTGGGCGGCGGCGCTGCTCTGGTCGGCGGTGTGGTTGACAACGGCGTCGACACCGTTGCCGACCTCGGCGTGACCATGAAGTTCTGATCCTAACGGATCTGAACAGGAAAGAGCGGGCTTTGCCCGCTCTTTTCTTTTTTGCGGTGCCGTGTCTATGTCGGGCAAACGACGGAGGCAGATATGGCATTGGCAGACATCAAGGCGCGGATCGCAGCCGCCGAACGGGCCGCAGGTCGACCCGAGGGATCGGTCGCGCTGATTGCGGTGTCGAAGATCCAGCCGCTGGACCGCGTGGTCAGCGTGCTTGAGGCCGGGCATAGCGTGTTCGGTGAAAACTATGTGCAGGAAGCGGCCGGAAAATGGCCCGACCTGCGGGCGCGGTTCCCCGGCACCAAGGTGCATATGATCGGGCCATTGCAGACCAACAAGGCCAAGACCGCGCTGGAGCTGTTTGACGCGATCCACACGCTCGACCGCCCATCGCTGGCAGAGAAACTCTCGCGTCTGGTGCAGGCGCGCGGCGTCGCGCCCGAGCTTTTCGTGCAGGTCAACACCGGGTCAGAGCCGCAAAAGGCCGGTGTTTTGCCCGAAGATGCCGACGGTTTCATTGCAGCGTGCCGGCTGCTGGACCTGCCAGTCACGGGCCTGATGTGCATCCCCCCCGATGGGGAAGACAGCGCCCCCCACTTCCGCATGCTGGCCGAAATTGCCGAACGCAACGGCGTCAGCGCCCTGTCGATGGGGATGAGCAGCGATTTTGAAGTCGCCATCGCCCATGGCGCCACCCATGTGCGGGTGGGCAGCGCCATCTTCGGGGCGCGCGTCACGGCCTAAACCAGCCAGACCCGCGCCTGCGGGGGCAGCGCGATATGCCCGTCATAGACGGGCACCTGCCCTTCGGACAGTTCGTCGCGGAGGTGGCTGGCCCCCTGCGCGCGGACCCAGGTCTCTGACAGGTGGACCCAGCCATCAGTAAAGTTGAACAGGCACAGAACCGTACCTGTCGGGGCCCGTCGCGCAAAGGCAAAGAGGCCGGGAATCGGTGCCTCCAGAACCTCGGTCGGGGTGGCGCCGTGCAGCGCCGTCACCGCCCTGCGCCGCGCTAGGATATGCTGAATACCCCGAAAGGCGCGCGCCGAATGCCCCGCGCTGTCATGGCGCAGTGCCGCCAGATCCCAGTTCATGCGCGGGCGGTGCAGCCAGCGGCTGTCGTGGGCATGCTCGGGCACGGACAGATAGCTGTAGTCGTTGAGCAGCGCGAGTTCGTCCCCCATGTAGATGAGAGGAATCCCGCCAAAGCTTGCGATCAGGGCGTGACCCATCAGGAGCCGCTGCAAGGCTGTGTCGGCAGACGCCTCATCCCCCTCGGCCAGCGCCTTTTCTAGCCCCGCCAAGGCGGCGAAAGACCCCGAAATCCGCTTGTCCCCCGTCAGCGGATTGGCCTGGAACAGCGCGCCGCGGGCGAAGCTGCCGGGAAAGCTGCCATCGTAGAAATCCGACAGATAGGCCCGATGCGCGGGACCAGAGAGGCCGAGCGCCGCCGCATCCTCATCCGTCACCGCCCAGCCGATGTCATCGTGGCAGCGGATATAGGTGGCATAGGTCGCATTGGTCAGCCGGTCGGGAAAATGGCTGCGCAGGACATGGGTCATCATCCGCGTGTCGCGCGTGGCAAGCGCCCCCCAGAACTGCACCATCAGGCTGTTGTGATAGGCAAGGTTTCCTTCCTTGCCGTCATGCCGCCCCCGGCCCAGATAGGGCAGCATCTCCGCGGGCGCGACGATGGCCTCTTCCAGATGGATCACCGCCGGGGCCGCAATGCGACAGCAGGCCCGCAGCGCCTGCAGGATCATGTGGACCTCCGGCTCTGACTGGCAGCGGGTGCCCATGCGTTTCCACATGAAGGCCACCGCATCCAGCCGCAGCACATCCACCCCCTGATTGGCGAGGAAGAGCATGATCTGGGTGATTTCCAGAAACACCTCTGGGTTGGCCCAGTTCAGATCCCACTGATGTTCGTTGAAGGTGGTCCAGACCCATTTCCCGAAATCGGGGTAATGGGTGAAGTTGCCCGGCGCATGTTCGGGAAAGACCTCGACCAGCGTTTCCTCAAATCGCTTTGGCACTTCGGGCGAATCGAACATCAGGTAGTAGTCCTGATAGCGACGGTCGCCCGCGCGGGCGGCCTCGGCCCAGGCATGTTCCTTGGCGGTATGGTTCAGAACCAGATCGACGCAAAGGTTGATCCCCCGTTCGCGCAGCGCGGTCGCGACGGTCGCCAGATCCTCCATCGTGCCATAGGCCGGGTTGATCTGGCGGTAATCCATCACCGAATAGCCACCATCGCTATCGCCTGGGCGCGGCTTCAGACAGGGCATGAGATGGACATAGCTGATGCCCAGATCCTGTAGGTAATCAAGTTTATCAACCACTTGGGGTAACGTTCCCGCAAAGCGGTCGATGTAGAACACATAGCCCGCGCGGTCGGACCGTTGGAACCAGTCCGGCTCCAGATCGCGCTGCAGGTCAAGGCGGCGAAGATCGGCAGGTCGGGCCTTCCATCCGGTCCGCAGCGCGTCGAGCAGCCGGGCGCGAAAATCCGCATACCCCGGCAGATGACCATAGAGCGTCTCAAGCATGGGCCAGAGATCGGGCGCACTGCGGTTCAGCCGCAGGGTAAAGATCTCATCATCCTTGATGCTAGCCTTGCGTGCCATCTCTGCCTCCCTGAATGGGGGCAGCATATGGGTTTGAAAGCGGTTTGGAAAGCCTCAGCCGATGATCAGCCGGGTCTGCAGTTCAATTCGCTCGGCGATCCAGCGCAGGTCTGCCGGGTCAAAGGCGACGCAGCCCGCCGTGGGGTAGTGCGGCCTGCGCCAACGGTGCAGGAAGATCGCCGAACCCCGGCCGGGCGTGGCATTGGGCCAGTTCCAATCGGTGATCAGCACAAGGTCATAGAGCGGATCGGCGCGGCGCATCTTTTCATGGCCAAAGGGGTGGGGCGCGCGGACCAGATGGTTGTAATCCGGGTCGGTGCCATCATCGGACCAGAGGTCACAAGGCCCGATCGGCACCGCCCAATCCGGCAGGCCCGACAGGCGGTCGGGGCGATACATCATGCCGACGATGCGATGCACCCCGGCCGGGGTCGCGCCATCGCCTTCCCGCTTTTGCGCGGCGGGCACGATACCACCCCGGCCGACGACCGAAGGGAAGCGCCGCCCGCGAAACCGCGTGCCCCAGCGGGTGACGACAAGGTCCAGCGCGTTCATAGCAGGTGGCCCGACTTGCGCGCCTTAGTGGCCAGATAGGCACGGTTCTGCGGGGTTTCGCCCACTTTCAACGGCACGCGTTCCACCACGGCGATGCCCTGCCCCTCCATCATCGCGATCTTGCGGGGGTTGTTCGTCAGCAGCCGTACCGAAGAAAATCCGAGCCGCCGCAGGATGCTGGCGCCGATGCGGAAATCGCGTTCATCATCCTCGAACCCAAGGCGATGGTTCGCCTCGACGGTGTCAAACCCCTGATCCTGCAGGGAATAGGCGCGCATCTTGTTCGCAAGGCCGATCCCGCGCCCTTCCTGGTTCAGATAGAGCAGGATGCCACCGCCATCGGCCCCCATCTGCGCCAAGGCGGCGCGCAGCTGCGGGCCACAATCGCATTTCAGGCTGCCCAGCACATCACCGGTGAAACAGGCGGAATGCAGGCGCGCCAGAACTGGCTTGTCGCGCGGGGGCTGGCCGATCTCGATGGCGTAATGTTCTTCGGCGCCATTTTCGGGGCGGAAGATATGCACCCGCCCGACCTCTGACGCGACCATCGGCAGCCGGGCCGACACGATTTCATGCATGGCGCTGGCCTCGGCCAGGGCAGGCGTCGCCTCGCGCAGGTCGATCAGCGTCAGGTTGGAAAAGGTCGCCGCTTCGGCCCCGTTCGGCACCGGAACCAGCAGCGCGGCGGGCAGAAGATGCGCCGATTTCGCAATCTGGATCGCGGCGCGGTGCAGGGCGGCACCCCCGTCGCGCAGGCAGAGGAACGGCCCCTTCATCGGCTGGCGCAGATCATCGGCGGGGTCTGCCATGGCCCGCAGCCAGCTCACCCCCAGATCGTCCGGAACGGCCAGCCGCGCCACATCCCCGTCATAAACCTGCGCCTTCAGCGTTTCGGCCCGGCGGCTGGTCAGCGCCAGTTCCGGCCGCCCGATGCAGCGCAGATCGGCCAGGCGATCCTCGGTCAGCGCCTCGACCGCGACGGCCAGCGCGGCCTCTTCGCCCTGGCACAGCACCACAGGCACCCCCATGCGAAGGTCGCCCCGTGCGCGGGCCAGTCGTTCGGTAATGCTGGGGGCAAGTGGCATGGCATGTCCTTTCCGTCGCCCTGATGTAACGGGGCGCGCGAAGAATTGAAACATAAGACGGCCTGCCGACACGTCCGCGTGAAAACTCTGTCGCAAATCTTGCCGGAACCGTGTGGGCTTCGCATCTGTTGGACATGAACAAACGGGGGCAGAGATGGCACAACTCCGCAAGATCCTTCTGGTCGATGATGATGACGACCTGCGCGAGGCGCTGAGCGAACAGCTGGTGATGACCGAAGACTTCGACGTGTTCGAGGCCGCGACCGGCCTTGAAGGCATGGAGAAGGCCAAGGCCGGTGCCTATGACATCGTCATTCTGGACGTGGGCCTGCCCGACACCGACGGGCGCGAACTCTGCCGTCGGATGCGGAAGCAGGGGGTGAAATGCCCCATCCTGATGCTGACCGGGCATGATTCGGATGCCGACACGATTCTGGGCCTTGATGCTGGCGCGAACGACTATGTGACCAAGCCCTTCAAGTTTCCGGTGTTGCTGGCGCGCATCAGGGCGCAACTGCGGCAGCATGAGCAATCCGAAGACGCGATTTTCCAGCTTGGCCCTTACACCTTCAAACCGGCGCAGAAGCTTTTGGTCGATGAGAAAGACCGCAAGGTCCGTCTGACCGAAAAGGAAACCAATATCCTGAAGTTCCTTTACCGCGCACAACAAGGCGTGGTGGCCCGCGACGTGCTGCTGCATGAGGTCTGGGGCTATAATGCCGGGGTCACGACCCACACGCTGGAGACGCATATTTATCGGCTGCGGCAGAAAATCGAGCCCGATCCGTCGAATGCGCGACTTCTTGTGACGGAAAATGGCGGTTATCGCCTCGTCGCCTAGGGCATATTTACGTTAATTTAACCGCCAAAGGTCTTATTGTTGCCTGTATGGCATACTATATGATCGGCGCAGGGCTATCGGTCGCGGGGCCGATGACCCAAGAGTTCCCCTCGCCACATCGGGGTCATGATGTGGCTCCTCCCTGTTGGACTGGCCGGGCCTCGTGCCCGGCCTTTTTTTGCGCGGTGACGCGAAGTGCCACATTCTCCCCGTTGGAATCCGGCAGACCCGTGCTTAAATTTCCCGACAGACGCATTCCGCGTCAGAGGATGTCAGATGATCGGACGTTCCGCCTTTACGGTCGTGGCCCTTGCTGCGATGACGCTGCCGGCCTTGGCCGATGATGTGACCTTCACCCTCTCGAACATGTCGAGCGCCGACCTGACCGAGTTCTATGCCTCGCCCGTCGGCAACGACAATTGGGAGGAGAACATCCTTGGCGGTGGTGTCCTGTCTGCCGGGGCCAGCGGCGAGGTGACGATCAACGGGGCGCAGGGCTGCGATTATGACCTGCGGATGGTCTTTGCCGATGGCGATGTGGTCGAGGACAGCTCGAACATCTGCGACACCGCGACCTATACAATTCAGTGACCCGGGCGGAGGGTGCTTGCCGCACGGCTCCACGCCTCCTAGAGATGGGGGCGAAGGAGCCGCGCAATGACATTCACCCTCGCCACCTGGAACATCAACTCGGTCCGCCTGCGCGAGGCGCTGGTCTGCCGCCTGCTGCAGGAAGAGGCGCCTGACGTTCTATGCCTGCAAGAGATCAAGACCCCGGTCGAGAAGTTCCCGCTCGAACAGTTCCACGCGCTTGGCTATCGCCACATGGTGGCGCGGGGGCAAAAGGGCTATAATGGCGTGGCGATCCTGTCCAAACTGCCGATCACCGATGTGGGCGGGCGCGATTTCGCCACGCTGGGCCATGCCCGCCATGTGGCGGGGCAACTGGAAAACGGCGTGACCATCCACAATTTCTATGTGCCTGCCGGGGGCGACATCCCCGACCGCGAACAGAATGTGAAGTTTGGCCAGAAGCTCGATTTCCTGACCGAGATGCGCGATTGGGCCCATGCGGAAAAGCCCCAGAAGGCCATTCTGGTGGGCGATCTGAACATCGCCCCGCGCGAAGATGATGTCTGGAACCACAAATCGCTGCTGAAGATCGTCAGCCATACCCCGATCGAGGTGGAGCATCTGGCACAGACCCAGGATGCGGGCGCCTGGGTCGACGTAACGCGGCAGGATATCCCCGAGGGGCGGCTTTACAGCTGGTGGAGCTATCGCGCCGCCGATTGGGATGCCGCCGACAAGGGCCGCCGTCTGGACCATGTCTGGGCGACGCCCGATATCTCGGGGGCGGCGCATGGATCGCGCATCCTGCGGCCGGTCCGGGGCTGGGAACAGCCCTCGGACCATGTGCCGGTCTTTGCCAGCTTCGATCTGTAAGGCGCCTCAGGCGATCAACTTGCCCACCGCCGCGGCCACCGCGGCGCCGAGGGCCTCATGCGCGTCGGCCTCGAAATGCACACCGTCGAGGGCGCTGACCGCGATCACATCGCCCGCATCCAGAAAACCCACGCCGCGCGATTGCGCCAGGGCCTGATACAGCGGTGGCAGCGCCCGCGCCTTGGCGGCACCGCCCCAGAAATCGGCGGCCAGCACGCCGACCTCGACCACCGGGGGCGGGCAGATCAGCAGCACGCGAAAGCCGCCGTGGCGGGTCTGCATCTCGGCGCTGGACGCCAGATCCAGCAGCCCGGCAATGCCGCCCATGATCGTTTCGGGGCTGGCGCCGAAGCGGGTTTTCACGTCATTCGTGCCCAGCATGATCGTCAGCACATCAATCGGCCCATGGCTTTGCAGCGCCTGCCGCAAGGCGGGGTGGCCGTTCATCAGCCCGTCCATCCCCGGGTCATCGAACTGCGCGGTGCGCCCGGGCAGACCTTCCTCGACCAGCTCCCAAGCGGGGCCAAGATGCTGCCGGGCGACACCGGGCCAGCGCACGGTCGGCCCGAACCGGGCATAGGTTTCACGGTCGGCCATAGGCGGGGTGCCGTGGGTGTTGCTGTCGCCAAAGGTCAGAAGTAGGGGCATCGGGCTCTCCTTGTCCGGGGCAGGCTAACGGTTGTGGCGGGTGTTGCAAATCCCCTTGGCCTTTCGCGCGGCTGCGCCCATATAAAGGCAAAGATTTTGCACGAGGATCCACATGTTCGGACTGGATGGAACCAAAGCCGCTGCCGCACCTGCCACGGGTGACCTGATCAAGGACAGTTCGGAAGCCACCTTCATGGCCGATGTCATCGACGCCAGCCGCGAGGTGCCGGTGATCGTTGATTTCTGGGCACCCTGGTGCGGCCCCTGCAAGCAGCTTGGCCCCGCGCTGGAGGCGGCGGTCACTGCGGCCAAGGGCCGGGTGAGGATGGTGAAGATCAACGTCGATCAGAACCAGATGATCGCCTCGCAACTGCGGATTCAGTCGATCCCGACGGTCTATGCCTTCTGGCAGGGCCAGCCGGTCGATGGCTTCCAGGGGGCGCTGCCCGCGTCCGAGCTGGGCAAGTTCGTCGAGCGCGTCGCGGCCCTTGCGGGGGATGGCGGTCTGGGTGAGGCGCTGGAAACCGCCGAACAGATGCTGGGCGAAGGCGATGCCGTCTCTGCCGCAGAGGTCTTTGCCGCCATTCTGGGCGAAGAGCCGGAAAATGCGGGCGCTTTTGGGGGGCTGATCCGCGCGCATCTGGCGGCCGGCAATCTTGATCAGGCCGAGGCTTTCCTTGCGGGCGTTCCCGCCAAGATCGCCAATGCCAAAGAAATCGAGGCCGCCCGCGCCCAGATCGAGCTTGCCAAACAGGCCGCAAGTGCCGGCCCCGAGGCCGATCTGCGCGCCGCCGTGGCCGCTGACCCCGACAACCATCAGGCGCGCTTTGATCTGGCCGTGGCGCTGAATGCGGCAGGCAAGGTGGATGAGGCTGTGGATGAGCTGCTCGATCTGTTCCGGCGCAATCGCGACTGGAACGATGGCGCGGCGCGGACGCAGCTTTTCACCATCTTTGATGCGCTGAAACCGCAAGACCCCATCGTACTGCGCGGTCGTCGTAAACTTTCGTCGATGATATTTGCCTGAACCGCGCTGCGGCCTAGGTTAGTCGCATGATCAAACCCGCTGACCTGCCCGATGTGATTCCGATCTTCCCTCTGCCGGGGGCGTTGCTTCTGCCGCGCGCCCGGTTGCCCCTGCATATCTTTGAGCCGCGCTATCTGGCGATGCTTTCGGATTGCATGAAGACCGATCACCGCCTCATTGGCATGATCCAGCCGCGCGAGGTGCCCGGCTCGGCCGAGCGGCGCCTTCAGGCCATTGGCTGCGCAGGCCGCCTGACCGGCTTTTCCGAAACCGAGGACGGGCGCTACATGATCACCCTTTCGGGCATCTCGCGGTTCCGCGTGGCCGAAGAGGTGGCTGGGTTCCAGCCCTATCGCCGCTGCCAGGTGGAATGGGCGCCTTTCACCCGCGATCTGGGACCTGCCGAAACAGACCAGGCCTTCCAACGGACCGAATTTCTCGCCCTGCTGGGCCGTTATTTCGAGGCGCAGGGGCTTTCGACCGATTGGGGCAGCCTGCATGAGGCCGACCCGGAACTGCTGATCAACTCACTCTCCATGTTGTGCCCCTTCGATCCGTCTGACAAACAGGCGCTGCTGGAGGCGCCTTCCCTGCCGACCCGGCGCGAGACGCTGGTCACGCTGATGGAAATCGCCCTCCGCGGCGGCACGGATGGAGAAAGACTGCAATGACCGATCATGTGGTGGTGGAACGCCGGATGCTGGAGGCGCTGGTCTGCCCGGTGACCCAGGCGCAGCTGACCTGGGATGCCGAGCGGCAGGAGCTGATTTCCAAGGCGGCCAATCTGGCCTTCCCGGTGCGGGATGGCATTCCGATCATGCTGGTGTCCGAGGCTCGCCCGCTGGAATGACGGGCCACAGGACGACAGGTTAGATCGGGCGCCCGGCCAGAAGGCGCGGCAGATCGTCCGAAAGGCCCGCCGCCTGCCGCATGAAGCCGCGCCGCAACCCCGGCAGGGCATTGACGACCCCAAGGCCCAGATCGCGGCCCAAGCGCAGCAGCGGGTTGTTGTTGGAAAACAGCCGGTTGACCGTATCCATCCCCAGCGCAAGCGTCGTGGAATCAAACCGCCGCCATTGCTGATACCCTTCCAGCGTGACGGGGCTGCCAATGTCATCGCCGCGGCGATGGGCATCGACCACCACCTGCGCCAGCGCGCCTACGTCACGAAGGCCGAGGTTCAGGCCCTGACCGGCAATCGGATGCACCCCATGCGCGGCATCCCCCACCAGCGCCACACGCGGCGCGATGAAGTGGTTGGCCAGCGTCAGGTTCAGCGGATAGGTAAAGCGTGCCCCGGCCAGTTCGATCTGGCCCAGAAAATCGCCAAAGCGCGGGCGCAGCACCTCAAGATAGGCGGCATCGTCCAGCGCCTGTATGGCGCGGGCGGTGGCGTCCGTCTCGCTCCAGACGATGCTGGAATGGTGGCCCCCGGCCAGCGGCAGGATCGCCAGTGGCCCGGCGGGCATGAAGAACTGATGGGCGGTGCCTTCGTGGTTTTTCTCATGCCGGATCGCGGTGACCAGCGCGGTCTGCCCATAGCCCCAGCCGGTGCGCCGGATGCCCGCACGCGCGGCGGTGCCCGACTGGCGCCCGTCGCAGCCCACCAGAAGCCGCGCCGAAATCTCGCGCCCCGAGGCAAGTGTCACGCTGATCCCCTGCGGCCCCGGCGTTTGCGCCACGACCGTTTCCCCCGACAGCAGGGTGATGCGCGGTTCCGCCTGCATTGCAGTCAGGAAGGCCGCGTAAAGATGGCGATCCTCGACCATATAGCCCATCGGGCCTTCCTCAAGCTCGGCGCTGTCAAAGCCGAGGAAGAAGGGCGAAGGCCCCTGTCCGGCGATGCCGTCGCTCGCCTTGATCTTCAGGATGGGCTGGAAGCTGTCGATGCGGGGCCAGACGCCCGTGGCCATCAACAGGCGTTTGGACGCCAACGCCAGCGCATAGGCGCGGCCATCAAAGCCCGCCTCGGCCCTTTGGGGGGCGGGGCGGCTGTCCACCACGGTGACAGAAAGCCCGCCTTGCGCGAGCGCGAGCGCGAGGGCCGGGCCATTCAGCCCGCCGCCCGCGATAAGAATGTCTGTTTCCGGCGTCATGGCGCAAATATGGCGTGCCGCACGGGATTGTCCATGCGCCGATGCGTCGCTAGCGTGGCGAAAAACGGAGGCGCGCGATGAACAAGTGGCTTGGGCGGACGGCGGCGGATCTGGGGCGGGCGATCGGGGCGGGCAAGCTGCACCCGGTCGAGCTGACCGAGGCTTATCTCGACGCCATCGCAAGCCATCCCGAGGCCAAGCGCATCTATGCCCGCACCACCCCGGCGCGCGCGCAGTCGATGGCGATCTCGGCCGCCGGGCGGGCGCGGGCGGGCACGCGGATCGGCCCGCTCGATGGGGTTCCGCTGTCCTGGAAGGACAATTTCGATGCTGCGGGCGCGGTCTGCGAGGCGGGTTCTGCCCTGCTGCGCGGACGCATTTCCGAAAGCGATGCCGAAGTGCTGCATACCGCCACGGCGCAGGGGCTGGTTTGTCTGGGCAAGACGCATATGACAGAACTGGCCTTTTCGGGGCTGGGGCTGAACCCGGTCACGGCCACGCCGCCCTGCATCAACTTTCCCGGCGCGGTGCCGGGGGGATCGTCTTCGGGCGCGGCGGCTTCGGTCGCCTTTGGTCTGGCACCTGCCGCCATCGGGTCGGACACGGGCGGGTCGGTGCGGGTGCCTGCGGCCTGGAACGACCTTGTGGGCCTGAAAACCACGCATGGCCGCCTGTCGCTGAAGGGGGTCGTCCCGCTGTGCGAAAAGTTCGACACGGTCGGCCCCTTGGCTACCAATGTGGAAGATTGCGCGCTGATCCTTTCGGCGCTGACCGCGCGGCGGGCTGCCGACCTGAAAGGGGCCAGCCTGTCGAACGCCCGTTTCGCCGTGCTGGATACCGTCGCGATGGAGGATCTGCGCGAAGCCCCCGCCAAGGGGTTTGAAGATGCGGTCTCGCGCATGGCCCATGCCGGGGCGGACATCATCCATATCGACGCCCCCGAGGTGGCCGAGGCCATGTCGCTGGCCGGGCTTTTGTTCACGCCCGAGGCCTATGCGATCTGGGGCGACACCATCGAGGCCGCGCCCCACAAGATGTTCCCCCCGGTGTTGGAGCGGTTCCGCTCGGGCGGCACGGTCAAGGCCACCGATTACATCCGCGCCTGGCGGCGGCTTGAGGAATTGCGCAAGATCTGGGAACGCCGCGTGGGCGGGTTTGATGCGGTGCTGCTGCCCACCTCTGCCATCCTGCCGCCCGATGCGCAGCGCCTGATCGACGATCCGGCCTATTTCGCGGCGGAAAACCTGCTGGCCCTGCGAAACACCCGCATTGGCAATCTGATGGGCGTTTGCGCGCTGACGCTGCCCACCGGGCAGCCGTCGTGCGGAATTTCGCTCATGGCGCCGGCGATGCAGGAGGAGCGCCTGCTGCGCTTGGGCGCGGCGGTCGAACGGGTGCTGGGCTAGGCCCATCGGCGCGGGGCGAAAAAGCCACAACCCCGCCCCCGCCCCCCGAAAGCGCGTCGCGTTTTGCTGGACCGGGCGGGACTTGCCCGCTATCCTTTCGGAAAACGGGGCGCTACGACCCCGACGAGAGGCAGATAAATGGCGTTTCCAGAGCGGTTTTCGAACCTGCCGGACTATGCGTTTCCGCGTCTGCGGAAGCTGGTCGATCACTTGAAGCCCGGCGGGGCCCCGATTGCGATGACGATCGGCGAACCCAAACATGCGATGCCCGATTTCGTCGGCCCGATTCTGGCGGCCAATCTGGACGGGTTCGGCGTCTATCCGCCCAACGACGGCACGCCCGAACTTCTGGCGGCCATCGGGGGCTGGTTGCAGCGCCGGTATGGCGTGACGTTGGGTGAAGATCGGCTGATGGTGCTGAACGGCACGCGTGAGGGGTTGTTCAACGCCTGTATCGCGCTTTGCCCGGAAACCAAGCGCGGCAAGCCGCCGGTCGTGCTGATGCCCAATCCCTTCTATCAGGTCTATGCCGTGGCCGCGCTGACCGTGGGGGCCGAGCCGGTCTATGTGCCTGCCACCGCCGCCACCGGTCATCTGCCTGATTATGCGGGTCTTCCGGCCGAGCTGCTGGACCGCGTGACCGTGGCCTATATCTGTTCGCCCGCGAACCCGCAGGGCGCCGTGGCCAGCCGCGATTACTGGAAGACCCTGCTGGCGCTGGCAGAAAAGCACGATTTCCAGATTTTCGCGGATGAATGCTATTCCGAAATCTGGCGCAGCGCGCCGCCCCCCGGCATTCTGGAGGTCGCGGCCGAGGTGGGCGCCGATCCGGAACGCGTGGTGGCCTTCCATTCGCTGTCGAAACGGTCGAACCTGCCGGGGCTGCGGTCGGGCTTTGTGGCCGCCGGTCCGCAAAGCATGTTGCGCCTTCGCAAGCTGCGCGCCTTTGCCGGGGCGCCGTTGCCCCTGCCGCTGCAGCGCGTGGCCGAGGCCGCCTGGAATGATGAGGCGCATGTCGCGGCGTCACGCGCGCTGTATCAGCAGAAATTCGCGTTGGCCGACCAGATCTTTGCCGGGATGCAGGGCTATCAGTCGCCTGAGGGGGGCTTCTTCCTCTGGCTGCCGGTCGAGGATGGCGAGGCGGCGACGCTGAAGCTCTGGACCGAGACTGGCGTGCGGGTTCTGCCGGGGGCCTATCTCTCGCGCGAGGTTGCGGGGGATAATCCGGGCAAGCCCTATATCCGCGTCGCGCTGGTGGCGTCGAAAGAGGAAACGGAACGCGGCCTGCAGACGCTGCGCGACTGCCTTTACGGGTGAGATGAGATGGCCCTGTATCAGATGCGTCAACGTGATCCGCTTGTAGACCCCTCGACCCAGGCCGTGCTGGAACGCCGCGCGCGTGAGCTGATCGGGCTTGCGCTGTGCTTTGCCGCGCTGCTCTTTGCGGTCATGCTGCTGTCCTATTCGCCCGAGGATCCGGGCTGGATGGTCGCCTCGGATCAGCCGGTGAACAACTGGCTGGGGCGTCTGGGGGCTTCGGTCGCATCGACGCTGATGATCATCACCGGGCGCGGGGCTTGGGCCATTCCCACCATCCTGCTGGCTTGGGGTGCGCGCTTCCTGCTGCATCGCGGGGCCGAACGGGCCGTAGGGCGCGTGGTCTTTGCGCTGATCGCGGTGGCGATGGCCTCGGTCTTTGCGGCGACGCATGTGCCGGGCGATGGCTGGGCGCATTCCTTCGGGCTGGGGGGCCTTTTCGGCGATACCGTGCTGGGCGCGATGCTGGGCGTGGCGCCGGTCAAGGCGACCTTCGGGCTGAAGCTGCTGTCGCTGATCATGGGGCTGGCGCTGCTGGCCATGATGCTGTTCGTCACCGGCTTTGATCTTGAGGAATTGCAGGTGATCCGGCATTTCCTCGCGGTCGGGTCGGTGCTGACCTATTCGCAGATCATGGAATGGGCAGGGCAGGGCACGGCGGGGGCGCTGAATGCGGCTTCGGCCATGCAGGAACGTCAGCGCCAGCGCAAGGCGGATGCCCAGGCGCTCCGCACCTCGCAGCCAGAGGCGCATCGCTTCGCGCCGGTCAATCTGGCGCCGCCGCAACCCATGGCCGTTCCGACGGCGCCGCCCATGGCGGTGGCCGCAGCCGCGGCAGCCCGGCGCAACCGCGTGATCCGCGCCGGGGCTGAGCCTGAGCTGCCGCTGATGCCCGAGGCGGATCCCTACGCCGATTACCTGCCCGAGGGCGACGACGCCCTGTTTGAGCCGATGCCCGCGCCGATGCCCGTCATGGCGGCGCCGCCGATGGCCCGCCGCCCCGACGCGGGTCTTTACGCGCCCGCGCCGATGATGGCCCCGCCCTCGCGCAAGAAGGAAGGATTCCTCAGCCGTTTCCGCCGCGCCCCCGAACCCGAACTTCCCCCCCTGCCGATGTTCGAAGACCCCGAAATGCCCAGCGATCTGCCGCCCGAAGACCGTATCAAGGCCCGTATCTCGGATGTGATCCGCAGTCGCGTGCGGCATGGCATGGGCGCGGCTGCCCCGCAGCCGCATATGACGCCGCTGCAGGCCGCCATCGCGCGGCGGGAACCTGCGCTGTCGAAGCGCGGTCTGGGCGGTGTGACGCGGGTTGAACCGCCGTTGGTCGCGGCCCCCGCAAATGCAGCGGCAACCGGGCCGATGAATGCGGTATCGGCGGCAGTTGCCTCGGCCGCGGCGCGTGCGGCGGCGGCACAGGCCCAACTGGCCGAACATCAGGCTGCGGCGCCCGCGTTTGCGCGCCCCGCCCCGCCCGTTGCGCCGGCCCCCGTGGCCCCTGTGCTGATGGCAGAACCTGCGCCGACGATGCCGGACCTGTCTACCGCGCCTTCGGCTGCGCCTGCCGCTGCTGCCCGCGTGGCGGCGCAGACCCCGGCCGCTGCTGCCGCGGCTGCTGCCGTTGCGGCGGCAATCCGCGCCGGGGCGGCCCGTGCCGCAGCCCCCGCCCCCCGCATGGCTGGCGCCGTCCGTGCCGAAACGCCGGCGCCGCTGTCCCGCCCGGGTGGGGCGGCCCCGCTGACCCGCCGCGCCGAACCGGCCGCCTTCCATCCGCAACCCGAAGAAATCGCGCCTGCCCGCCCCGCCCCGCTGTTGCGCGCGCCTGCGCCCGCGCCCGGTGTTGCGCCCATCCCTGCCCCGCAGCCCGCGCGTTTCGTGGCGCCCGAGCCGGTGCAGGAAGACTGGCAGGTCGAGGATGATTTCGACCGCGCCTTCGATCGCATTGCCGCAGGCGAAGACAACTTTGACGATCTGCCGCCAGAGGCTGGCGACTGGTTGCCGGACGACAATTACGAACCCGACTTCGACCCGACCCCGGTTGTCCCGGCGGTCCATGCGCCCGCCAATACCGCGCCGCTGCGGCTCGCGCCCTCGCGCCATGATACCCCGGCGGCCGCGCCCCGCATTGCCGCGCCGCTGATCGCGCCCGAGGTGAAGCGCGGTGTGGTGCAGCATCCGGCGAAAAAGCCCGTCGCGCCGTCAACCCGCGCCGTCGCCGAAGCCCAGCCCCGCCTGCGGTTCGAAGATCAGGTGCAGCCGGACTATGAACTGCCGCCGCTTTCGCTGCTGTCCTCGCCCTCGACCATCCAGCGCCATTCGCTGTCGGATGAGGCGCTGGAGGAAAACGCCCGCATGCTGGAAAGCGTGCTGGACGATTACGGCGTGAAGGGCGAAATCGTCAGCGTCCGGCCCGGTCCTGTGGTGACGATGTATGAACTCGAACCGGCGCCGGGTTTGAAGGCCAGCCGCGTGATCGGCCTTGCGGATGACATCGCGCGCAGCATGTCGGCCCTGTCGGCGCGGGTGTCCACCGTGCCGGGGCGCAGCGTGATCGGGATCGAACTGCCCAACGCACAGCGCGAAAAGGTGGTGCTGCGCGAAATCCTGTCGGCCCGCGAATTCGGCGACAGCGCCATGCGCCTGCCGCTCGCGCTTGGCAAGGATATCGGCGGCGACCCGGTGGTCGCGAACCTTGCCAAGATGCCCCACCTGCTGATCGCGGGGACCACGGGGTCGGGCAAGTCGGTGGCGATCAACACCATGATCCTCTCGCTGCTCTACAAGCTGACGCCCGAGGAATGCCGCCTGATCATGATCGACCCGAAGATGCTCGAACTCTCGGTCTATGACGGGATCCCGCATCTTCTGTCGCCCGTGGTGACGGACCCGAAGAAGGCCGTCGTCGCCCTGAAATGGGTCGTGGGCGAGATGGAAGAGCGCTATCGCAAGATGTCGAAGATGGGGGTCCGCAACATCGACGGCTACAACGGCCGCGTGCGCGAGGCCATCGCCAATGGCGAGATGTTCAAGCGCACCATCCAGACCGGCTTTGACGAGGACACCGGCGAGCCGGTTTTCGAAACCGAGGAATTCCAGCCCGTCGCGATCCCCTATATCGTGGTGATCGTGGACGAGATGGCCGACCTGATGATGGTCGCCGGGAAAGAGATCGAAGCCTGCATCCAGCGCCTTGCACAAATGGCGCGGGCCAGCGGCATCCACCTGATCATGGCGACGCAGCGGCCTTCGGTCGATGTGATCACCGGCACGATCAAGGCGAACTTCCCGACGCGGATTTCCTTCCAGGTCACCTCGAAGATCGACAGCCGCACCATCCTGGGCGAACAGGGCGCCGAACAGCTGCTGGGCATGGGTGACATGCTCTATATGGGCAATGGCGCGCGCATCACCCGGATCCATGGCCCCTTCGTCAGCGACGAAGAGGTCGAAGAGATCGTGAACCACCTGAAATCCTTCGGGCCGCCGCAGTATATGTCGGGTGTGGTCGAAGGCCCCGAGGATGATGTCGCCAGCGATATTGATGCCGTGCTGGGCCTGAACACCGGCGGCAATACCGATGGCGAGGATGCGCTTTACGATCAGGCCGTGGCGATCGTGGCCAAGGACCGGAAATGTTCGACCAGCTATATCCAGCGCAAGCTGGGCATCGGCTATAACAAGGCCGCACGTCTGGTCGAGCAGATGGAGGAGCAGGGGGTCGTCACCGCAGCCAACCATGTGGGCAAGCGCGAAATCCTGATCCCCGAGGCGTAATCTCACCCGCCGATTGCAAGGCCCGCCCTCGTGGCGGGCCTTTTCGATTGCACCCCCTACAGGCCGCTTGCCAGACGCCCCGCGATCTGACATCATTTCACCTGAGCCGTGACGATGGCGTCGTCACAAAGGTCCGAATCGGACCTGCCGCTTGCAGTAAATCTGCCAAAGTCCTGTACGCCGGGACCTTTCGGGGTCTTGGTCATGCATATGCCAGATCCCTTGATAGAGGTCTGACATGACTGAACGTCCGCAAATGTATCGCTTCCATCAGGGCGACCGCGTTCTTCCCTTTGCCGCGTCGGAATATGACGCGCGTCTGGCCGGCCTGCGCAAGAGCATGGCCGCCGAAGGGGTCGATGCCTGCGTCTTCACCTCGATGCATAACATCGCCTATTACTCGGGCTTCCTCTACTGCTCGTTCGGGCGGCCCTATGGCCTTGTGGTGACCAACACCGAAAGCGTGACCATCAGCGCCGGTATCGACGCCGCCCAGCCCTGGCGCCGTTGCCATGGTGACAACATCACCTATACCGACTGGCAGCGCGACAACTACTGGCGTGCGATCCTGTCGGTGACCGGCTCGGGCAAGGTGATCGGTTATGAAGGCGACCACCTGACGCTGCTGCAATCGGACAAGCTGCGCGGCTTCCTGTCGCCCTCCAAAACCGTTGACATCGCCCCGGCCACCATGCGCCAGCGCATGATGAAATCGGCGGCCGAGCTGGAAATCATCCGTCACGGCGCCGCCGTGGCCGATGTGGGCGGCTTTGCCATCCGTGATGCCGTGAAGGAAGGCGCGCGCGAGATTGATATCGCCATGGCCGGCCGCGATGCGATGGAACTGGAAATCGCCAAGCGCTTCCCCGATGCCGAATACCGCGACACCTGGGTCTGGTTCCAGTCGGGCATCAACACCGACGGCGCGCATAACCCCGTCACCGCCCGCCAACTGCAGCGCGGCGACATCCTGTCGCTGAACACCTTCCCGATGATCTCGGGCTATTACACCGCCTTGGAACGGACGATGTTCGTGAAAGAGGTCGATGCGGCCAGCCTGAAGATCTGGGAAGCCAACGTCGCGGCCCATGAATATGGCATGTCGCTGCTGAAGCCCGGCGCCTCTTGCGCGGAAATCACCGCCAAGATCAACGCCTTCTTCGAAGAGCGCCAGCTGCTGCAATACCGCACCTTCGGCTATGGCCACTCGTTCGGCGTGCTGTCGCACTACTATGGCCGTGAAGCCGGTCTGGAACTGCGCGAAGACATCGACACCGTGCTGGAGCCGGGCATGGTGATCTCGATGGAGCCGATGCTGACCATCGCCGAAGGCCAGCCGGGCGCCGGTGGCTACCGCGAACATGACATCCTCTTCATCACCGAGGATGGCAACGAAGACATCACCAAATATCCCTACGGCCCGGAATTCAACGTCGTGGGCTGATCCTTCGGGACAGGGTGAAACGGGAAAGGGCAGGCCGCGCGGCCTGCCCTTTTTCCATCTCAGATCCGGAACAGCGGCTGTAACAGCCGTGGCATCATGCTGTTGAACCGCAGTGGCGCGTCAGTCGCGGCCAAGCAGATGCAGGGCGGGCCTGCTTCGGCGGTGGGGGTATGTTCCAGCTCTTCATTGGCGATTTCCACATCGCCTGGGCCGAACCGGTCGGTCGCGTCGCGGAAGGCACCTTGCAGCACCAGCGTCAGTTCCGTCCCGCGGTGGCCGTGATCCGGCACCGCCTGCCCCCCGGGGATGTAAAGCAGCCGCGCCCGCGCCCCGGCCGAGGTCGGCAGGATCGCCTGCCGCACGCCCATGCCCAGCGGGCGCCACTTCACCGATTCCAGATCGCCGCCGATGTAATCCTGCAAAGGCGTTGGCAGAACGCTGCGGCGTGGGGCGGGCCGCTGCGCCGTGCGCGGGGTCATGGGCAGGCTGTCGATGCGGGCGAGGCAATCATCCAGGCTGCTGTCCGACACGCTGGCCGAACAGCCATCCAGCACCGTCGCCCCCACGGCATCAAAGGCCCCGGCGCGGGCGCGGCAGTCATCGCACATCGACAGATGTGTGGCGACGACAAGATTGAAGGCTTCGGGCAGGCTACCCGCGGCATAGGCCATCAAGAGGCTGTCGTTCAGGTGGTGGCGGATCGTCGACATCGGTCTTGCCTTCATCACTTCATCTGCGCCCGCAGCCGGTCAAGTGCCAGCCGCAGCCGTGATTTGATCGTTCCAAGCGGCAGCCCGGTTTCTGCCGCGATCTCAGTATGGGTCAGGTCCCCGAAATAGGCCTTTTCAATCAAGCTGCGCTGGGTTTCGGGCAGGGTGGACAGCGCCGCCCCAAGCCGTTCGGTATCCTGTGCCAGTTCAAGCGCCGCCTGCTGGTCGGGTTCCGCCTCGGGGCCCCAGGGCAGATCCTCGGGCTCGGGGCGTGCGGCGCGGCGCAGGGCGTCGATCCGCCGGTTCCGCGCGATGGTGAAGACCCAGGTCGTCACGCTTGCGCGTTCGGGATCGTAAAGATGGGCCTTTTGCCAAAGGGTGGCCATCACGTCCTGCATGCATTCCTCGGCAAGCGCCTCGGCGGCGCCGGATTTCATCAGAAACCCTTTGACGCGCGGGGCATAGTGTCGGAACAGCGCGGCAAAGGCCGTCCGGTCCTGTCGATCGCGCACCGCAAGCAGAAGTGCCGTCCAGTCTTCTTCTGCTGTCGTTGTCACGCTCTCGACGCCCTTTCGCAATCCGGCCTGCCGCGCAGCATAGGGGCGGCGCAGAAGCTGTGCATCCGGAAAAATAGAGGTTGTGTGAGCGATCATCATGGCGGTGATACGCGCGCAATTCCCTTTCGGATCACAGGGCGACGTGCTTTTTATGGCGGGTGATCCGGTCGGCGCCCTGCCGCGTATCCGTTGAAAATGCGTAGCCAGACAGGACACCCCATGCCCTTTGAAATGCCGCCCGCCCCGCGTCGCCGTGTTGCCGTGATCGGTGGGGGGATCTCGGGGATGGCCGCCGCGCATTTTCTGGCCGATCAGGCCGAGGTCACGCTGTTCGAGGCCGCGCAGCGCCTTGGTGGCCATGCCCGGACCGTGGTGGCGGGCAAGCGGGGCGACCAGCCGGTCGATACAGGTTTCATCGTCTTCAACAATGAAAACTATCCGCATCTGACGCGGCTTTTTGATGACCTGCGCGTGCCGACCAAACCCAGCAACATGAGCTTTGGTGCCTCGTTCGGGGGCGGGCGGATGGAATATGCTCTGGCCAGTCTCGATACGCTGTTTGCGCAACGCTGGCGCGGGATGGATCCGCGCTTCTTGCGGATGCTGCGTGATATTCTGCATTTCAACGCCAATGCCGAACGCGCGTTGAAATATCCGGGCATGACGATCCGCGAATTCCTGCGGGAACTGGGGACGGGCGCCTGGTTCCGTGACCGTTATCTGCTGCCCTTTTCGGGGGCGATCTGGTCAACCCCTGCGGCAGATATTCTCGATTTTCCGGCCCATGCGCTGATTACTTTTTTCCGCAACCACAAGCTCATGAATACCTCGGGGCATCACCAGTGGTATACGGTCGATGGCGGGTCGGTCGAATATGTCCGTCGGCTGCAGGCCGGGCTTGAGGCGCGCGGCGTCCAACTGCGCCTTGGGGCCGGGGTGGCCGGTGTGCGTCGGTCCGAAGGCCCGCAGGTCCGCGCCTATGGCGGGGACTGGGAAAGCTTTGATGAGGTGGTCTTCGCGCTGCATTCCGATGATGCGCTGCGCTGCCTTGCCGACCCCACGCCGGAAGAGCGCGCAGCACTGGAGGCCGTGGGCTATCAGCCGAATGAGGCCATCCTGCATTGCGATCCGTCGGCCATGCCCAAGCGGCGCAAATGTTGGTCAAGCTGGGTCTATGTCGAATCGCAACTGCCCATGACGGATCGCGTCTCGCTGACCTATTGGATGAATTCGCTGCAGGGCATCCCCGAGGAAGACCCGCTGTTTGTGACACTGAACCCCGCCGCCCCGCTGCGCGAGGAGTTGATCTATGACAGCGTGACCTTCCGCCACCCGGTCTTTGACCTTGAGGCTCTGGCGGCACAGCGCGCGATCCGCGCGATGAACGGCACCCGCGATACCTGGTTCTGTGGCGCCTGGATGCGGAACGGTTTTCACGAGGATGGCATCGCCAGCGCTGTCGAGGTTGTCGAGGCGATGGCCAGCCGCAACCGGCAGCAGGCGGCGGCATGATGGCGGGGGTCGATCACATCGCGGGGCAGACCTTCCACGGCCGCAAGGGGGCCGTGACCAACGCCTTCCGCTATGGGGTCGATTACCTGCTGCTGGATGCCGAGGAGCCGCCCGCCGCCCCGCGGCTTTTCTCTCGCAACCGGGGCAATCTTCTGTCGCTGTGGGATGTGGATCATGGCGGGCCGCCCGGTGCGGGGCGCGGGGCGGCCTGGCTGCGTGAGGTCTTGGCCCAACACGGCCTGCCCAGCCCTCGGCGGATTGAGCTTCTGGCCCAGCCGCGTGTCCTGGGCCATGTGTTCAACCCGGTCAGCTTCTGGCTCTGCCATGGTGATCAAGGGGTGCAGATCGTGGTGGCCGAGGTGACGAATACCTATGGCGACCGCCATTCCTATCTCTGCCATCGCGTGGATCTGGCGCCAATCACGGCCGCTGACCGGATCGTGGCGCGCAAGATCTTTCACGTCTCGCCGTTTCAGCCCATCGCGGGCGAGTATGAATTTCGCTTCGACCTGCGCCCCAATCGGATCGGGATCTGGATCGACCATAGCCATGCGGGGGGCGGTATTTTCACCAACCTCATCGGTGTCCGTCGGCCGCTGACCACCGGGGGCATCCTGCGGGCTTGCCTGCGCCGTCCCCTTGGGTCGCGCCGGGTGCTGGCGTTGATCCATTGGCAGGCGCTGCGGCTGTTTCTGAAGGGGGCGGGGTTCCGCAATCGCCCCACCCCGCCCGAGCAGGAGGTGAGCCGATGAGCTCGCATCTGCAGGGCAAGCGATACTGGCTGGTCGGCGCGTCAGAGGGGCTGGGCGCGGCTCTGGCGCAGGGCATGGCGGACCGGGGCGCGCGGCTGGTGCTTTCGGCCCGCAATGCTGACCGTCTGGCCGAGGTCGCGGCCCCCCTGGGCGCCGAGATCGCGCCGATGGACGTGGCCAAGCGCGAGGATGTGCGCCGCGTGGCCGAAACCGTCGGGCCGGTCGATGGTCTGGTCTGGCTGGCGGGCATCTATTGGCCCATGCGCGCGCAAGACTGGAACCCCGATCAGGTCGAGGCGATGTGCGACGTGAACTTCACCGGCTGCGCGCGGGTGATCGGGGCAGTGCTGCCCGGCATGGTCGCGCGCGGGCAGGGGCATCTGGTCATCACCGGGTCGCTCTCGGGCTTTCGGGGGCTGCCGGGGGCGGTGGGCTATGGCGCGTCCAAGGCGGGCTGCATGTCGCTGGCGGAAACGCTGCATGCCGATCTGCGCGGCACGGGGGTGCGGGTGCAGCTTGCAAACCCTGGTTTCATCCGCACGCGCCTGACCGCCATGAACGATTTCGCCATGCCGCAAATCATGGAGCCTACCGCGGCGGCGGACCATATGCTCCGCCTGATGGAGAGCAACCGCTTTTCCGCCAGCTTCCCCACGCCGTTCCAATGGCTGTTCCGGGGCGGAAATTTCCTGCCCGATGCCTTGTATTACCGCCTCTTCGCCCCGAAATCGCGCTGAACCGCGGGAACGGCGGGGCATGGGGGTGTGATGCGGTGGCTGGTGGTTTTGCTGTTGGGGATAGGCGTCCTGTGGTGGCTTTGGTCGGCGCGCACGCTTTCGCCCGCGGCCTTTGCGGCCCGCTATACCGAGCCGCTGCCGCCGCAACCGCCCGCCGCCGTCTATCATCTGGGCCACAGTCTTGTGGGGCGCGACATGCCCGCCATGCTGGCGCAGCTTCTGCGGCACCGCTATCACAGCCAGCTGGGCTGGGGCGCCTCGCTCAACCAGCATTGGCAGGGCGCCGTCCCCGGTCTGGCCGAGGAAAACCGCCCCCCCGCCTATCGTCCCGCACAAGAGGCGCTGGCCTCGGGCGAATACGATGCCGTCGTGCTGACCGAGATGGTCGAGCTGCGCGATGCCATTCGGTATCATGATAGCGCCCGCGCGCTGGCAGATTGGGTGCGCCTCGCCCGTGGCGCCCGGCCGGATGTGCGGGTTTACCTGTATGAAAGCTGGCACCGTCTGGATGATCCGCAGGGGTGGTTGGAGCGGCTGGACCGCGATCTGCCCGATCTGTGGGAGGGCGCGCTTTTGCGGCGCGCGATGGCGCAGAGGGATGTCGGCACGGTTTATGTGATCCCTGCCGGCCAAGTCATGGCGGCGCTGGTGCGGCGGATCGAGGCAGGCGAGGTGCCGGGCCTGAGCGGGCGGCGCGATCTCTTTGGCCTGATGCCCGATGGGTCGCCCGATCCGATCCATCTGAACGATCTGGGCGCCTATGTCGTGGCGCTGACCCATGCCGCCGTCCTGACGGGGCAAAGCCCTGTGGGCCTGCCCCATGCGCTGCGCCGCGCCGATGGCACGCCTGCCACCGCGCCGACTGCCGAGGCCGCGCGCATCATGCAAGAGGTGGTCTGGCAAGTGGTCAGCCGCTATGCTCTGACCGGCGTATCCGGTTGAAAGGCTTGCCGCATGTCCTTTGTTGCCCTGCTGGCTGAGGTTCTGTTCATCGGGCACAGCCTTGTCGGCCCCAATCTGCCGCCCATGGTCGAGGCGGGGTTGGCCCTGCGCGGGGCCGCGGGCGCAGAGGTGCAGGCGCAGATCATCAATGGCGCCTCTCTCAAATATCAGTGGGACAATGCGGCCACGGCCGAGGGCGTGGATGGCAAGGCGGCGCTGGCCACGGGCAAGGTGGACGCGCTGATCCTGACCGAGGCGATTCCCTTGGCGGGGCAGGTGGAATGGGCCGACAGCGCCGGGCAGGTGGCGGCCTGGGCGGGCCTCGCCTGGCAGAGCAACCCGGAGACGCAGGTTTTCATCTACGAAACCTGGCACAGCCTGAAATCCGGCACCGGGGTGACGATCCCGGATGATCCGGGCGGGGATGTGCCTTGGCTCGATCGGGTCCAGGCCGACCTTCCGGTCTGGCAAGGCCTGACCGAGGCGGCCAATGCCGCCCGCCCGCCTGCGGCCCCTCCGGTGCGGCTGATTCCGGCGGGGCAGGCCATGGCGCTGGCGGCAAAGGCCGCAGCGGCGGGCGATCTGCCGGGCATCACCCGGATTGAGGACCTTTTCACCGATGACATCCACCCCAATGGGCGCGGCACCTATCTGGTGGCCATGGTGCATCTGGCGGCGCTGACCGGGCAAAGCCCCGAGGGGTTGCCGCCCATGCTGGGGCGCCGCTGGCAAAGCCGCGATGCGGTGGTGTCGGACGATCTGGCGCGGGCGCTGCAACGCATTGCCTGGCAAGCGGTGCAGGAAACCCCGGCCCGCGCGACGCCCGCGCCCGCCGCCGCACCCGCCCCGCAGGCCGCGCTGACCCCCATCACCAATCCGTCACTGGGCTTCGGCCTGTCGGGCGTCAATGACTGGTCCGTGCAGCAGCCCTTTCTGGATGTGATGAAGACCGCCCGCCCCTGGACCGCGCATCTGGGCGACCAATGGGGGGGCATGGATCATGCGGCCCTGGCGGCGGGCGGTTGGCTTGATGACAGCGGCTGGCCCAAGGCGCTACCGCCGGGGGTGCGGGGCATCACCACGCTGGTGCTGACCGATCTGCCAACCGACGCAGGCGGGGTGGCGGGGCGCTATCTCTTGCGTTGGCGCGGCACGGGGGAGGTGCGGCTTGAGGGCCGCGCCCAGGATATCCGGCCCGAAGAGGGCGGGCTTTCCTTCGCCTATACCCCCGGCGAAGGGGCAGTGCTGATCACCCTTGCCGCCATTGATCCGGCCGATCCGATCCGCGGTATGACGCTGGTTCGCACCGACCGGCAGGCTGCGCTGGATGCGGGGCAGATCTTCAACCCCGATTGGCTGAACCGCCTGCGCGGAGTGCGGCTGATCCGGTTCATGGACTGGATGATGACGAATGATTCGCCGCTGGCGCGGATCGAAGATAGCCCCAAACCCGATGACTACACCTGGGCGCGCGTGGGTGTGCCGCCCGAAATCATGGTCGCGCTGGCGAATGAACTGGATGCCGATCCCTGGTTCACCCTTCCGCATCTGGCCTCGGATGATCTGGTGCGCTTTTATGCGGAAACCGTGGCCGATCTGCTGGAACCGGGCCGCGTCGCCCATGTCGAGTTTTCCAATGAGGTCTGGAACTGGCAATTCGCCCAAGCCCGCTGGGCCGAGGAGCAGGGCAAGGCCCGTTGGGGCGCCGAGGGGACCTGGCTGCAATTCTACGCCCTGCGCGCGGCCGAAGTGGCGGGCATCTGGGCCGAGGTTTTCGGCCCCGAGGCGCGTGACCGTCTGGTCCGCGTGGTCGCCACGCAAACCGGGGTGCCGGGGGCCGAGGATGCGATCCTGAACGCGCCCCTTGTGGTGGCAGAAGGCCGCCCCGCGCCGAAAACCGCCTTTGATGCCTATGCCGTCACCGGCTATTTCGCGGCCCTTCTGGGCAGCGAGGCAAAGCGCCCCATGCTGCAAGGCTGGCTGCGCGACAGCGCCGCCGCCAATCCGGCGCAGCCCTATGCCGGGGCCATCATCCTAGCGGCCGAGGAATTGCTCGATGGCCGCCACTCTGGCTTGCCCGAGGATACGCTGCAGGATCTGACCACCCGGATCTGGCCGCATCATCAGGCGGTGGCCCGCGCGAATGGCCTGCGGCTGATGATGTATGAAGGCGGCAGCCATGTCGTGGGCTATGGTCCGGTGGTGGACGATGACCAGATCACCGCCTTCCTGCAGGCGCTGAACTACACGCCCGAGATGGGGGCCCTTTATGGCCGCCTGCTGACTGCTTGGGGCAAGGTGGCCGATACACCCTTCAACGCCTTCGTCGATGTTTATCGCCCGACGAAATGGGGCAGTTGGGGCGCGTTGCGGCATTTGGGCGATGACAACCCGCGCTGGCAGGCTCTGGCACGGGGGTGTGACCCGTGCTGAGCGTGATCCTTCCCGCCTCGAATGAGGCTGATTACATCGGCGCCTGCCTGCAGGCGCTGTTTGCGGGCCACAAGGTGCCGGGCGGGGCCGAAGTGGTGGTGGTGGCGAATGGCTGCACCGATGCTACGGCGACAATCGCCCGCGGCTATGCCGATGCGGCAGCGGCGGCGGGCTGGGGCCTGCAGGTGCTGGACCTGCCGCGCGGTGGCAAGATCGGCGCGCTGAATGCGGGTGATGCCGCGGCGCGCGGCGATCTGCGGGCCTATCTGGATGCCGATGTGCTGGTCAGCCCGGCCCTGATGGCCGAACTGGCGGGCGTGCTGGCGGCCGCTTCCGGGCCGCTTTATGCCAGCGGCACGCCAGTGGTGGCCCGTGCCCGCAGTGCGGTGACCCGGGCCTATGCACGCTTCTGGCAGACGCTGCCCTTTGTCCGCAGCGTGGCGCCGGGGTTTGGCCTTTTCGCCGTCAATGCGGCGGGGCGGGCGCGCTGGGCGGCCTTTCCGCCGGTCATCTCGGATGACACTTTCGTACGGATTCATTTCCGGCCTGCTGAACGGGTGCAGATTGCGGCGACCTACAGCTGGCCGATGATCGAGGGGTTCCGGGCGCTTGTCCGGGTGCGCCGCAGGCAGGATGCAGGCGTGCAAGAGCTTCTGCGCCTGCGCCCGGATCTGATGCTGAACGAAGGCAAGGCACCTTTGACCCCCGCCGGGCTGATCGCACGGGCGCTGCGGCACCCGCTGGGCTTTGCCGCCTATGCGGCGGTTTCCATCGCGGTGCGGATGCGCCGGGGTGGGACGGGCTGGACGCGCGGGCGCTAAAGGCTGCCGCGCAGGTCAAGCCAGCCGCAGCGCCGGGCCAGCTCTTCCACCGGGGTGCCGGTATCAACCGTCATGCCCGCGCGGAACCCGGCCGAACGCCGCGCGCGCCACAGATCGCGGCGCAGATGCAGACCTGACCGGCTGATCTTGGTGATGGGGCTGCGCAGCGGCAGCTGCCCCGCCCATTTGCGCTGCATCGCACGGTAGCAAGCGACGTAGTCGGGCCCCAGCGCCTCGTGAAAGCGGTCATTGTGGATGCAAGGAAGGCTGGTTGCATAGGCGCCCCGCCCGGCCGCGCGGGCCTGCGTGACGATGTCGGTGCCGTAGAAATGCCAGCCTGCCAGGGTTCCATCAAAGCGCAGCCCGCTGTCGCGGCGCAGGATGATGACCATCTCATCAAAGCTTTGCACCGGGACCGGCGCCATGGCGACGCGGCCCACGATCTGCCCCAGCGACGACGACCAGACCGGCCCGAAATGCGCGCCATCCAGCCCGACGCCAAAGGGCGACACCACCGCCCAATCCGCAGGCAGATCGGCGATGCGCCGGGCCAGCAGATCCTCCCACCCCCGGGGGAAATAGACATCGTGATGGGCGAAAATCACCACGGGCGCGGTCGTCGCATCCAGCGCGCGATTATAGGCCACGGCGGCCGAGGGCGCGTTCCATTCCACATGCAGCGGCACATGGGCCGTCATCGGCGACCGGCGCAGGTTGGCGTCCAAAAGCTCTTCAGAATTGCTGGCAACGGCAAGAACGAAATCTGTCACGATGGCCCCCGGATCAGCAGGGCGAGCTTTGTCGTCTCACGGTCAATATCGTGCCGGGCCAGCACGCGGGCGCGGCCCGCCAAGCCCATCTCGGTCAGGCGCGGCAGTGGCGTTTCGGCCAGCGCGCCGATGGCGCTGGCCAGCGCCTCGGCATCGCCCGCGGGCACCAGCCAGCCGGTTTCGGGCGTCACCAGTTCCGGCAGACCGGCGATCGAGGTGGCAATGACCGGGCGGCCTGCCGCCATGGCCTCCATCACCACCATGGGCAGCCCCTCGGCGAAAGAAGGCAGGATCAGCGCCTGTGCCTGACGCAATTCCGCGCGCACGCCGGCCTCATCCAGCCAGCCGGTCAGGGTGATGTGGCGGCGCAGCGTCTGTTGTTCGATCATCGCCTCGATCTCGCCGCGCAATTCGCCATCGCCCACCAGCGTCAGACGCAGGCCGGGGTGCTGGCGGGCGGCGCGGGCCACGGCCTCGATCAGCAGGGAAAAGCCCTTCTGTTCGCTGAAGCGCCCCACCGCCACCAGCCGCAGCTTTTCAGGCAGCGGCGCGGGGGCAGGAAAGCGCTGCGGCTCGATCCCGCAATGCACCACCTTGATGCGCCCGCGATCATCGAACCGCGCCCACCGCCACAGCTGGCTGCGCCCGAAGCTTGATACCGCGACGGTAAAGGCAGCCCGCGCGATCTTGGAGCCGAGCGAGAGGGCGCGCGGGGCATCAAATTCCTCGGGGCCATGCACGGTGAAGGACCAGCGCGGCCCGCCGAGCGCATGACACAGGCAGGCGACTGTGGCCGAATTGGTGCCGAAATGCGCGTGGACATGGCGAATTTCCAGCTCGCGGCAGCGGCGGGCCAGCCAGGCCGCTTCGGCCAGATAGATCAGATGCTTGTTCGTGGTGCGCGCCCGCCGCCCCATCTGCAGCGCCAGACGCAGCGCGCGCAGCGCCCGCAGCGGATGGGTAAGATACCAGAGCATCGCGTGCAGGATCAGCACCACCCGGCCCCGTTCCAGCACATGTTCGGTGCGCTCATCCTCGGCCTTGTCCTCGGGGTCGCGCAGGCTGCGCCGATCCGACCGCATGGCAAAGCGATGCACGGAAAATCCGATCCGCTCCAACGCGTGGATCTCGCGCCGGATGAAGGTATGCGACGCACGGGGATAGGTGTTGACGAGATAAGCGATTTTCACGGGCGGGTCCGGCGCGGGTTCAGGGAATGGTAGCTTGTCCACAGCCCTGACGGAAGCTTGTGGCGAGAGAATGGCGCGATTGACCCTTTGCCATGGCGGCCCTACGGTCGCGCGGATGAAGGATGGTCGCTCTCCGGTATTTGCGCGGGTTTTGCGCGGGTCTGCCCTGACGGCGGGGTCTTATGCCATTTCGCAGGCGCTGCGTCTGGTGTCGAACCTGATCCTCACGCGGCTTCTGTTCCCCGAGGCCTTTGGTCTGATGGCGTTGGTGTCGGTCTTTCTGGTCGGGCTGGCGATGTTTTCCGATGTCGGGCTCGGCCCTGCCATCGTGCGCAGCCCGCGCGGCGACGACCGTGACTTTCTGGATACCGCCTGGACGGTGCAGGTGCTGCGGGGGGCGCTTCTCTGGGCGCTGACCTGTGCGCTGGCCTGGCCGGTGGCGCAGGTCTATGACGCACCCGACCTTGCCCTTCTGCTGCCTGCGGCGGGGATGACGCTGTTCATCGCGGGGTTCAACCCCACGCGGATCGAGACGGCGAACCGCCATCTGATGCTGGGACGGCTGACGGCGCTGGACCTTGCGGCGCAGATCATCGGGATTGTCGCAATCGTCATCCTGTCCTTCGCGCTGCGGTCGGTCTGGGCACTGGTGATCGGGGCGATCATCGGGGCGTTGGCCAAGCTGGTGCTGACCGATCTGGGCCTGCCCGGGGCGCGCAACCGGCTGCGCTGGGATACGGCGGCGGGGGGCGAGCTGATCCATTTCGGCAAATGGATTTTCCTGTCCACGGCCTGCAACTTTCTGCTGTCGCAGGGCGACAAGGCGATTCTGGGCGCCTATCTGCGGCTGGATGAGCTTGGCATTTACAATGTCGGCTATTTTCTGGCGTCTTTCCCGGTGCTGCTGGGCGGTTCGGTCGTGGGGCGGGTCTTGATGCCCATCTACCGCGACCATCCGCCCGCCGCCGACCAGGCCAACTTTGCCCGCCTGCGCAAGTTGCGGGTGGCGATGACGGGTGGGATGCTGGCGATGCTGGCAGTCATGGGGGGGCTGGGGCATCCGCTGGTGGGGCTGCTCTATGACCCGCGCTATGCCCATGCGGGGGCGATTGTCGTGGCCATTGCCTGCGTGCAGATCCCGGTGGTGCTGGGCATGACCTATGATCAATCGGCGCTGGCCGCCGGGGATTCGCGCAATTTCTTTGTCGTCATGGCCCTGCGCGCGGGCGCGCTGAGCGGGGCCTTCTGGGTCGGGGCCGCGCTGGACGGGCTGCGCGGCGCGCTGATCGGGCAGTTTATCGCGGCCACCGTGATGCATCTGCCGATCATCTGGCTTGCCCGGCGTCACGGCGCCTGGGATCCGCGGCATGATCTGGCCTTTGGTGCCCTGGGGGCCATGCTGATCGCCGGCATCCTGTGGTGGAATGCGGCAATTTTGGGGCAAATCTGACGGGTAAAAACCGTGCATCTGCGCAGTATTTGCCCCTTTTTGGCCATGTTCGCAGCCTAGCGTTCATCCTGCAGATGTGACGCCCCAAGGAGGAGGCAAGGCAACATGGCGATCGGCGTGGTGTTTTCTGGCGTTCTGTCGGGTTTGGCCGGGGTGATCTGGTCGGCTTGGGCGGGTCATGCGCTATGGGTGACGCTGTTGGCCTATCCCGTTGTCGGTATCCTCGGCGCTTTGGTCTTCCTGCTTTGCGCCCTGACGCTGATGTCTTTGCCGCCCGTGCGGATGGCGCTGCGCACCCAGCCGACGCGTGCATCGCAAATCCACTAAGCACAGCCCCCATTTCCCATTGGTTTGGAAACAGTCGTCGCAGGTCGACGGGGCTGTTTCTTTCGCTCTTGCGGCATGCCGTCCGACCTAGGACTGACCTCTGGCGGGGGTCCGGGCACCGAATCACCTGAAATGATTGAAATGCAGTCACTTGGTGTTTGCATCTTTGGGTTGTGCCCTGTGTGAATGTGGCATCATTTTGGCGAAGATGCGGCAAAATTTCCCCGCTCTTTCTGCATCGCATACATCCAAAGGTCGCGGTTTGCTGTCGCCAAGGGAATGGTCGTCACGATAAAATGGATATGAGGACAGCCAAACCCCGAGTGTGAGTCATGTTCAGCACGTCCATCCGCCCGCAGCCGGTTGCAAACCGGGTTCCATGCTCCGGTCAGGTCGTGTCGCAGGTTTTGGTGTTTCCGATTGTTTTTGGGTGACTGACAATGGCTGCACCGCATTTGCATATCCACTGTGCCACCTCGGTTCTTGCCGATGCGGCGGATCTGGCGCCGCGCACGGCGGCCAATGCACAGGCGCGCCCTGCGAAGGGCGGGCTTTACCGTCGGATGTTCAAGCGCGCCTTTGACGTATCCGCGGTGATCCTGTCTGCGCCCATCGTTGTACCGATCGTCGCGGCCCTTGCGGTGGCGGTATCGCGCGACGGGGGCAAGGCGTTCTATACGCAGCAGCGTGTCGGGCAGAAGGGCCGTATTTTCCGCATGTGGAAACTGCGGTCGATGGTGCCAGATGCCGATGCCCGGATGCTGCAATATCTTGCGGAGAATCCGACCGCACGGGCGGAATGGGATGTAACGCAGAAGCTGCGAAATGATCCGCGGGTGACGCCTTTGGGTCGGTTCCTGCGCAAAAGCTCGCTCGATGAACTGCCGCAACTCTGGAATGTGCTGATCGGCGACATGAGCCTTGTCGGCCCCCGGCCGATGATGCCGAACCAGCAGGCGCATTATCCCGGCGTGGCATATTATGCCGTGCGGCCGGGGATCACCGGCTACTGGCAAACGGCCGGGCGAAACCGCACCACCTTTGCGGCGCGCGCCGATTATGATGCGGCTTACGAACAGGACCTGTCGCTTGCCACCGACCTGAAGCTTTTGGCGCAGACGGTCGGGGTGGTTTTCAACGGCACCGGTTACTGAGAGTGATTTGAGCGTGTCCCCCGCCGTCGGCCAAGCTGACGGCGGGTTATTTCTTTCGGGCGGTCATCCCTGCCGCATCCGCCCGGGAAACAGACGCTGCCAGATGGATTTGCGTGGCGCGACCAGCCCCAGATCAGGGATCGAAATCACCGGACGGATGTCCAGCTCGCGCTGCATCTGCGCGGCACTGCGTAGCACGGGGTGCATCAAATCCAGCGCGAAGGCCAGGCCCAGCCCCGCGATCAGGCTTGCGAGGGCCCCGGCCATCGCAATCTTCTTGCGCCCCCCGCCAGCGGGATATTCCGGCACGATGGCACGTTCCAGCAAGGTGAAATGCTCGCTGTGGTTTTCCTCTTCGAGACGCAGGCTGGTTTCGGCCTCGGCCTTGCGGGCGGTTGCGGCCTCATACTGGCTTTGCAACTGCTGCAATTGCCGGTCATAGGCGCCCAATTGACGCTCCACCTCGGGGGACTGGGCTTCTTGGGCAAGCAGCGCGTCCCGCTGGGCTTCAAGCCCGGCAAGCTGCTGATTCAAGACACCTTCCTGAACGCTCAGGTCTTCGATCCGACGGCGGTCGGTTTCGCGCAGCCGTTCTTTCGCCTGCAGCGCGGCGCGTTCCGCCTGCACCGCCAAGACCTGCTGGGAGACGCGGCGCAGATCGGTTTCCAAGGCGGCTCGGTCGGTCGTGCTGCCCCGTGTCAACGCCCCCACATTGGCATTCTTGTAGGCGGTGACCTCGGTCTCCAACGTGGCGATCTGACTGGCGAGGCGCGTCGCCTCGGCGGTGAAAAAGGTCAGGGAATCCCGCGCCCGGCTGGCCTGTTGCGCCACGGACATGTCCAGCACCCCCTGCGCAAAATCATTGGCCACGCGCGCCGCCTGTTCGGCCGTGCCCAGCCGCGCGGTGATCAGCAAGGCCGAAACCGAAGTGGGCTGGCCAAAGGTCTGCTGGCTGGCCGAGGCAATGCTTTGGAACGTCACGGCACTGCGCAGCGCAAAGAGCTTTTGCTCCACGCTCATTCCGGGGGCATCGGTGAAAAGACCGTGCCGATCCATCACGGCCAAAAGCGCATCGCGCGTGGTCAACCGTTGCTCGATGGTCTGCAACAACCGTGCGATTTCTGTCGTGGCCGCATCTCCGGCGCCGATCACGGGGGTTTCCACTTGGATCACCGCGACGCTTTCATACACCTGCGGTTTGGACAGTGCGACCAACACCGACAGGACAGCGCCGACCACACAGACCAGCGCAATCAGCGGCCAGCGGCGGACGAGCAAGCTCAGGAATTCATCGAACGACTGGATCGGCCCCATGGATCAGCCTTCCGACCGGCGAAACAGCTTGCCATAGCGGTAGCGCCGCAAGCTGCGTTCCTCGGCGCGGTTCAGCACCACGCCCATCAGTTGGGTCCGCCCTTCGAACAGGCGTTCGCAGGCGCGCACGTCCTCGGCCGTGGTCTTGGTGGCATCTGCAACAAGCAGGACGGCATCGACATGCGGCAGGATCGAAATCACATCATCCGAGCCGAGGGCATGCGGCAGGTCCAGCACCACGACCGTGGGGTCCAGATGGTCAACCACGGCCTTCAACGTGGCGGTGGTGCGCGGGTCAAGCAGTGTCTCGGCCGCCCGCGGCACCGGGTCGCTGTTCAGGGCCAGCGCGAAATTCCCGCCGACGCGCCGCAAGTGGGATTCCAGCGGCTGATCCCCGGACAGCACATCGGGCAGTGATCCGGGGGCAAGCCCGAACAGCCGGGCAAGATCCGGGTGGCGCAGTTCCAGATCCACCAGCACGGTCTTCGCCCAGCTGAGCCGCGCGAGCGATAGGGCCAGATTGGCTGCGACCATGCTTTTGCCACAGCCATGTGTGGGTGAGGTCACGGCGATCCGTTTCCAGCCACGTTCCTGCATGGCATGCACCAGCCGCGTCCGCAGAATATCGAATTGCGCGGTGATGGCATGATCCGCCGTATCTGGAAACAGACCGTTTCGCAGCAGATTTTCGCGGTCAAGCGTGACCGCATTCAGCGTCTCCCAGACCCGTTCGGGCCGATGGCGAACCGGGGGCGGATTGAAAATCTCGATGGTGCCGGCGTGGCTTTGTGGCCGCGCTGCCGGAGCGGTGCGTCCGCGGAACAGCGAGATCCCGGTTGCACGCTGCCCCGCCCCTTGGGCCAGTCGATCAGCAAAGTCATCGTCACCCTGCATGAAATCCACCATATCTAGGACGGGAGGGGCGCCACCCTGCAAGATTTTGTAGTGCGTCATCGGCCGGTCCGGGCTCCAACACAGCGACACGGGGGCCGCGGGGGTCACATTGAACACCCGCCTTGCGGCGGAAAATGTTGTCGGAATAACCCAAGGTTCACCCGAAGGTGACGCTGCGCTGGATTCGTCCGGGCCCCCGCCCAGTTACCGACCTTTATCAGAAACGCCTTCAAAATGGAAGAGCGGCCGCCCTTCGGATGCGCGGCGCGATGGCGCGACAACCCTTCGCACCCATCGGCGAATTCCCTGCCTTTTTCTTGCCTTGCGGGACGCTGCCGCGCGCTTAGGATGGCTGCACGTCACCAGGAGTTGGGTGCAATGACGATTGTTGATGCGGTTGTGATCGGGCGCAATGAAGGCGCCCGCCTTGTTGCTTGTCTTGATAGTTTGCGCGGACGCGTCCGCAGATTGATTTACGTAGACAGCGGTTCCACTGACGACAGTCTGATCACCGCTGCAGCCCATGGTGCCGAGGTCGTGGCGCTGGACCCGCGTTTGCCGTTTACGGCGGCGCGGGCACGGAATGCCGGTCTGATTTGGTTGACCGCCGATCCGCCTGATTTCGTGCAGTTGGTCGATGGGGACTGCATTGTCCAGTCCGGCTGGCTGACCAAGGCTGCCCGCTTTCTGGAGGAGCATCCCGATGTCGTCGTGGTCTGCGGGCGGCGGCGTGAACGCTATCCGGAACGTTCGGTCTACAATCGGCTTTGCGATCAGGAATGGAACACGCCGCTTGGTGAGACGCTCGCCTGCGGCGGGGATGCGCTGATGCGATATGCGGCGGTGGCGGCGGTCGGCGGGTTTGATGCCACGCTGATTGCGGGCGAAGAGCCCGAACTTTGCCTGCGTCTGCGCCGGGCCGGGGGGCGGATCTGGCGGCTGGATCTGGAAATGACGCTGCATGATGCCGCGATGCTGCGCTTTGGCCAGTGGTGGCGCCGGGCCCGGCGGGCAGGCTATGCCTTTGCCGAAGGGGCCTATCGCTATGGGCGGGCACCCGAGCGGCACTGGTTGCGTGAAACCCGCCGCGCGTTGGTTTGGGGGTTGGGGGTGCCGATTGTGGCGGCCTTGGGCAGCGTGCTGAGCCCGGCAGCGCTGCTGATCCTGACGGTCTGGCCAGCGCAGGTGTTGCGGCTGACCCCGCGGCTCGGGGTGGAGGCCGCGGTTTTCACTGTGCTCGCCAAACTGCCCGAGGCGCAGGGCGTGATCAGTTTTCATCTGGTCCGGTGGATGGGACGGCAGCCGGAACTGATCGAATACAAATAGGCCCTAGCGCATCCGCAGGGCGCGCAGGGCCTCAAGCGGCAAAAGCTTGAGGCATGCCCAATAGCGCGGGATCAGCCGCTTGGGATTGGTCATCATCCGCCAGGCCCATTCCATGGCAATCTGCTGCACCCAGACCGGCGCGCGTCTTTGCGTGCCGGCCAGAAAATCCAGCCCGGCGCCGATGCTGGCAAAGCCGACCTGCGGCGCCAAGGCGCGGCCCCGCGCCGCCAGCCGTTCCTGTTTGGGCGCGCCAAGGGCAAGCAGGGCAAGGCCGATCCCGGCCTCATCCAGCTGGCGCAGGATATCGGCGGCTTCGGGGCCATCCGGGTCAAAGCCCATCGCCGGGGCCAGGGTCAGCGGAATTTGCAGCCCTGGAACTTCGGCCTGCAATGTGACCGCGGCGCTGGAAAGGGCTGCGGCCGTCGATCCGACCAGCGCCACCGGCACGCCCGCCTGCGCGGCAAGCCTTGCAAGTGGCAGCACCATGTCCGACCCGGCCACGCGCTGAACCGGCCGGCGCGCCATGCGCGACAACCAGACGATCGGGTTCCCGTCGGCCACGACCAGATCCTGCGCGGCATAGGCCCGTCGAAAGCTTGCGTCGCCGCGCAGCTTCACCAGATGATCAAGGTTGATGGTTGCAAGGGCGAAACCCTGCCGCTGCGCTAGCCTGTCGCGCACCGTCGCAAGCAAAGCGGCAGCGTGGGGCTGGCTGACGGTCAGGGTGACGTCCGGATAAACAAACTGCATGTCGATACCTGTTACTTCCTTTCGCTTTAGCATGGCTGCCGGTGTTTTTCAGTATGCAGGAGCAGGAAAAACACTTTGTTTCCCGGCTTGCCACGGTCCCGCATGGGGTGATGATGGACAGCGGGGGGCGCGCTCGCGTAGCCAAGGGGGATGACCGACCCACGATCCCCTTCGGGCCATCCGCACCGGCAGGCCATCGACCTCGCGCGCTTTTTGGCGGCGTTCGGGATTGTCGTGGCACATGCGACCGTTTCTCCGCGGGATTGGGTGGGGCATCTGGCCCTTGCGCTGTTCCTGATCCTGACGGCTTTTCTGGCGGTGCAGTCCGTGGCGCGGGCTGGCGGGCGCTATGGCTGGCTGCGGCGGGCGCGTCGGTTGTTCCTGCCGTGGGTGTTCTGGTCGGTGCTCTATCGTCTGCTGGATCTGGCGATTTCGGATGATCCTGACCGGTTCATCCCCCTGCGTGAGCCCTTTTCCCTGCTGGTCGGCCCGGCGGTTCATTTGTGGTTCTTGCCCTTTGTCATTCTGGCCATGATCCTGGTGCAGCCCGTCGCCCTTTGGGTGACCGACGCGCAGAGGTTGGCCCGGGCGCTTGGTCTGCTTTTGCTGGGGGGAGTTGGTCTGTTCTGGGTGCATGGCGCGTTCATCCTGCCTGAGCCGTTTCCCCAATGGGCCTTCGCACTGCCGCTTTATGCCTATGGCCTGTTGCTGGCCCCTGCCCATCGGCTGGGCCGGGTCGGATGGCTTTTGGGGGGGATGGCGGTGCTTTCGGGGCTGATGTGGTGGGTCGATCCGCAGCCCTGGCCGCTGACGGCGCTGGGTGCGGCGCTGTTGTTCGAACTGTTCTGGCGCCTGCCGCTGCGCCACCCGATCCTGCCGTGGCTGGGCAGCGTGGCCTTCGGCATCTATCTGATGCATCCGTTCTTCATGCTCTTTGCCTACAAGGCCTTCGGTGAGGATGTCGGCTGGCCGCTCAAGACGGCAGTGGCCTTCGGTCTGTCCTGGGCGGCGACCTTGGGCATACAGCGGCTGCCCGTGCTGCGGACCATGGTTTGACGGGCACCCCAATGCTAGACTGCGTCCCACCCGCTACAGGAGGTCGCCCCTGATCACGCCGAACCCCATTGCCTGGCTTGCACTGCTTGGCTGGCCGTTTGTCGTGCTGGTGCTCTATCGGCGCCTGCCGCCGGATCGGGCGCTGATCTGGACGATTCTGGGCGCCTATCTGGCCCTGCCTCCTGTGATTGCGCTGAATTTCCCGGTGATCCCGGACCTGAGCAAGGAAAGCCTGCCGAACCTGATGGCCTTGTCCATGGCCCTGTTCGTGCTGAAGGATCGCATCAGCCTGCTGCCCGACAGTCTGGTCGGGCGGGTGCTGATCGCCATTTTCGTGCTGTCGCCTTTTGCCACGGTGCTGACCAATGCCGAACCCGTGGCCAAGGGACCGGCGCTGATTCAGGGAATGCGGCTTTACGACAGTGTCGCCGCCGTCGCCAATCAGGCGATTGCGGTGCTGCCCTTCTTTCTGGCGCGGCGCTACCTTGCCACGCCCGAGGCGATGCGGGCCATTCTGGTGGCGCTGGTCGGGGCCGGGCTGGTCTATTCGATCCCGATGCTGATCGAAATGCGCCTCTCGCCGCAGATGAACGTCTGGATCTATGGCTATTTCCAGCATGATTTCTTTCAGACCATCCGCGCGGGCGGCTATCGGCCGGTGGTCTTTCTGCCCCACGGGCTTTGGGTGGCGTTCTTCGCCCTCATGGCGGCGCTGAGCGCGCTGATCCTCTTGCGCGCAAGTCCGGTAGAGCGGCGGGCGCGCATGGCGTTGGCGACGCTCTGGCTCATGCTGCTTCTGGTCTTGTGCAAAAGCATGGGGGTTCTGGTCTATGCGGCGGGTCTGGTGCCGCTGCTGATGCTGGCCCCCCGCCGGGTGCAGGTCCTGCTGGCGGCGGCCGCGGCGGCGCTGGTGCTGTCCTATCCCTTGTTGCGGGGGGCGCATCTGCTGCCCATGTCGGAGATCACCGCCTTTGCCGAACGGTTTTCGCCGGAACGTGCGGGCTCGTTCCAGTTCCGCGTGGATAATGAGGAAAACCTGCTTGCGAGGGCCGAGCTGAAACCCTGGTTCGGTTGGGGCGGATATGGACGCAACCTGATCTATGATCCGATCACCGGGGCGGGGCAGTCCATCGCAGATGGGGCCTGGATCATTACGCTGGGGATCTATGGCTGGTTGGGCTATCTGGCGCAATTCGGTCTGCTGGTGCTGCCGCTGCTGCTGCTGGCGCGGGAAACCCTGCGCCAGAAGGTCGAGGTGTCGCCTTGGGTCGCCGGGGTCAGCCTGATCCTTGCGGCCAATCTGGTCGATCTTCTGCCCAATGCGACAATCATTCCCTTCACCTGGCTGATGGCCGGGGCCATTTTGGGGCGGGCCGAGGCGCTGGCCCGTAGCCGCCGCACCGCCCCGGTTGAAGCGCGTCGCGCTGCGCGGGCGCGACCCTCGAAAACGGTGATCTGATGCGCGTCGATCTGGGCATCTTCGCGCATGATGAAGGGGCGACCATCGGCCGGATGGTGGCCGGGGTTCTGGCGCAGGACAGGGGCGGGCTTGATCTGCGGGTGTTGGTGCTGGCCAATGGTTGCACCGATGACACCGCCGCCCGCGCCCGCGCCGCCGGGGCCGAGGTGGCGGATCTGCCCGAGGGCGGGAAAAGCCGCACCTGGAACCGCTTCGTCCATGATCTCTCGCGCTCTGATGCCGAGGTGCTGATCTTTGCCGATGCAGATATTGAGCTGCCCACGCCCGACACGCTTTTGCAGCTGGTGGCGCTGTTGCAGGCGCGCCCGGGGCTGCATGTCGCAAATTCTCGCCCGGTGAAAGATATTGTTGCGCGCCCCGAGGGGCTTGGCCTGCAAGATCGGCTGATCGCCATGGCCGGGGGCACGCTGGATGATTGGCGCACGGCGATCTGTGGGCAGCTTTACGCCATGCCAGCCGCGCGGGCGAGGGCGCATCACCTTCCCATCGGTCTGCCGGTTGAGGACGGGTTTCTGCGCGCCATGGTCCTGACCGATGGTCTGACCGCGCCCGAGGATCTGTCGCGTCTGGACGGGGCTGGGGCCTGGCATGTCTATGCCTCTGAACGCAGCATCGGCGCGCTGATCCGGCATCAGGTGCGGATCGTTATCGGATCGGCCATCAATAGCGCCATTTTCGAAACAATCGTTGCCCTGCCGCCGGATCAGCGGGTGGGGGTGCTGCGGTCCGCGGCCGAGCAGGAGGGGTGGTTGCCCCACCTGCTGCACCGCCGTTTGCCGCGCTGGCCGCAGGGCTGGGTGCCGGTGCATTTCCTGCTGAAGCGCAGCCAGAATCTGTTGCGCGACCGCCGCAGATTGTGGGCGCCAAAGGGGCTGATCCTGCTTGTCGCGGGGTTTGGCTTTGATCTGATTGTTTACCTGCGCGCACAAATCCAGATGGCAAGAGGCACCGGTGCCGGGTATTGGTAGGCCAAAAGTGATGAAAACCCCATCCGTTTAGCATGAAATGCGGCGGAATCGTGGCATTGTCCGAAGCTGGGGGATGATCGGTTCCGCCGGTCGCCTCGGGTATCGCCGCGCCGCAGCTTGCGCTAGATTATAGCTTGGGTGGGGCCAAATTTTTTGGCATTTCGGCGGCAAGGCGCATGGGGCTGCGCCCTGCATCCGGCATGTGGTGAGACGTGATGACCGGTGCGGATTTCACCCCCGACGGGGTGGCAGAGACAGATATTGCGATTGTCGGCATGGCAGCCCATCTGCCCGGCGCGCCGTCGATTGTTGAATATTGGGAAAACCTGCGAAACGGGATCGAAAGCATCCGCCACCTGTCGGAAGCCGAGCTGCTGGCCAATGGCGAAAGCCCCGCCCGCCTGCGCCAGCGCAACTATGTGCCCGCCGCCGCCATTCTGGACCAGTTCGAACATTTCGATGCCGAGTTCTTTGGCTTCAGCCCGAAAGAGGCCGCGATCCTTGATCCGCAGCACCGCCATTTTCTTGAGGTCGCATGGGAGGCGCTTGAAAACGCAGGCCATGTGCCGGACCGGTTCAAAGGCTCCATCGGGGTTTATGCGGGCTGCGGGATGGGCAGCTATTTCTATTTCAACCTGTGTTCCAACCGCGATCTGGTGGATGGCACGGGGATGTTCCTGCTGCGCCATACCGGGAACGACAAGGATTTCCTCTCGACCCGGGTCAGCCATGTCTTTGACCTTCGGGGGCCGTCGATCAATATCCAGACCGCCTGTTCCACCAGCCTTGTGGCGGTGCATTATGCGACGCAGGCCCTGCTGAACGGCGAATGTGACATGGCGCTGGCCGGGGGCGTGACCATCGAATTGCCCCATGGCCGCGGCTACCTGTTCCAGGAGGGTGAGATCCTTTCCCCCGACGGGCATTGCCACGCCTTCGACCATCGCGCGCAAGGGACGGTCTTCGGGTCGGGGGCGGGCTGTGTGGTGCTGCGCCGTGCGGTCGATGCACTGCGCGACGGGGATCACATCTGGGCGATCCTCAAGGGCAGCGCGGTCAACAATGACGGGGCGGCCAAGGCCGGCTATCTGGCGCCCTCGGTCGAGGGGCAGGCCGCCTGCATCGCTGAGGCGCAGGCCATCGCCCGGATTTCCGCCGATACGGTGGATTATGTCGAATGTCATGGCACTGGCACCTATCTGGGCGACCCGATTGAGGTGGCGGCCCTGACGCAGGGCTTTGCCCAATCGGCCCAGACGGTCGGCACCTGCCGCATAGGCAGCGTGAAGACCAATATCGGCCATCTGGATACCGCGGCGGGGGTGGCGAGCCTCATCAAGGTCGCCCTTGCCCTGCATCATCGGCAGATCCCGCCGACCCTCGGGTATGAGGCCCCAAACCCCGCGATTGATTTCGAAACCTCGCCCTTCCGGGTGAATGACCGGCTGACCGACTGGCCCGCGGGCGCCCATCCGCGTCGGGCGGGGGTCAACAGTCTGGGCGTGGGCGGCACCAATGCCCATGCCGTGGTGCAAGAGGCCCCGGCCCGCGCGCCGTCCGACGACAGCATGTGGCCCTTCCAGCCCATCGTCGTGTCTGCCCGGTCCAAGGCTGCGCTGGATGCGGCCTGCGGGCGGCTTGCAGCACATCTGCGCGCGCATCCCGAACAGCCGCTGGCCGATGTCGCCTTCACCCTGAAAGAGGGGCGGCGCGCCTTTGAAAAGCGCCGGGTGCTGGTGGCGGAAAGCCATGCCCAGGCTGCTGACCTGCTGGAAGGCAAAGACCCCCGCCGTATCTTCAGCCATGACCATCTGGGTGACGACCCCGAGGTCGTGTTCATGTTCCCCGGTGGCGGCGCGCAATATGCCGGCATGGCCCGCGACCTTTATGAAACCGAGCCTGAATTCCGCGATTGGATGGACCGTGGCCTTGCCGTGCTGCAACCGCGGCTGGATTACGATCTCCGCGCGCTCTGGCTGCCTGAGGTCGATGCGATGGCCGCGGCGAATGAGCGGCTCAAGCGCCCCTCGGTCCAGCTGCCGCTGATCATGATCACCGAATATGCGCTGGCCAAGCTTTACGAAAGCTGGGGCGTCAGCCCTGCCGCGCTGATCGGGCACAGCATGGGGGAGAACACCGCCGCCTGTCTGGCGGGGGTGATGTCGTTTGAGGATTGCATCGGCCTTGTCCACCTGCGCGGGCAGCTGTTCGACACCGTGCCGCCGGGGGGGATGCTCTCGGTCCCGATGGAGGAGGCCGAGCTGCGCCCGCTGCTGACCGGCGATCTGGATATGGCCAGCGTGAATGCGCCGGGCCTTTGCGTGATTTCCGGCCCGGATGCGGCGCTGGCCGATCTGGCGGCACGGCTGGCCGCCGCGGGTGTCGAAACCCAGCGCATCGCCATCGACATCGCCGCACATAGTCGCATGCTGGACCCGATCCTTTCGCGGTTTGAGGCTTATCTGCGGTCCATCCCGCTGCAGGCGCCGCGCCTGCCGGTGATTTCCAACCGCACGGGCCTGCCGCTGACAGCGGAACAGGCGACCAGCCCGGAATACTGGGTGCAGCATCTGCGGAATACGGTTCTGTTCCAGCCCGGCATGGCGCATCTCATGTCCACCCCCGGGCGGGTCTATATGGAGATGGGGCCGGGCCGGGCGCTGTCGTCGCTGGCGCAGGCGAATGGTGTGGCGGCAGGGCAGGTGATCCCGGCGTTGCGGCATCCGGAACAGGCGATCCCCGATGACCAATGGCATATGGCCAGCCTGCTGCGTCTTTGGGCCTGCGGCGTGGCGGTGGATTGGGAGCCGATCTGGGGGGGCGCCCGCCGCTGCAAGTTGCCGCTGCCGGGCTATGCCTTCCAGCGTAAACCCTATTTCATCGCTCCCGCGCAGCCCGCGCTGGTCGAGGCTGATCCCCTTCCGATGAAGCTGCCCGATCCGGCCGATTGGGGCTGGACCCCGGCCTGGCGCGCCAAGGCGGTGGTTGAAGAGGATGAGGCCGCGCCCCGGACCTGGCTCGTCTTTGTCGATGATACCGGGCTGGGGGATCGTGTGCTGGCGCGGTTGCAGGCGGCGGGGCATCAGGTGGTGCCGGTGCGCCCCGGTGATGCCTTTGCCCGCGATGGCAAGGGGGGCTATGTCCTCAACCCCGAACGGGGGCGCGACGGCTATGAGGCGCTGCTGCGCGACCTTTCGGCCCATGGTCGTGTGCCGGATCGCATCGCGCATCTGTGGTTGGTTACCGCCGAGGAACGCTTCCGCCCGGGATCAAGCTTCCTGCACCGCAATTTGGAACAGGGCTTTCAGGCGCTGCTGTCGCTGGCGCAGGCGATTGCGGGCGAAGACCTGCCCCGCCCGCTGCACCTGACCGTGCTGACGACAGGCGCCGCGCAGCACAAGGACGAAGGGCTTCCCTATCCGGAAAAGGCGACCATCGCCGGGCCGGTGCGGGTGATCCCGCGCGAATTGCCGGGTGTGACCTGCGCCACGCTGGATGTGGTATTGCCTGCCACGGCGCGGGGGTGGCGCGCGCGTCCCGATCCTGCCGCGCTGGACCATCTGGCCGATCAGGTAGCCGAGGATCTGCTGGGCGCGCCCGGCAATCACATGGCACTGCTGCGGGGAGAGCGGCGCTATGAACGCGGGCTGAAAAAACTGGCCCTGCCGCTCGCCGCCCTCGATCTGCCGCAGGGGGCGGCGGTGATGATCACCGGTGGGTTCGGCGGTATCGGTCTGACGCTGGCGGAACGTCTGGCGGCGGAGTGCAAGGCGCGCATCCTGCTGGTGGCCCGGCGCGATCTGCCACCGCGTGAGGCCTGGGCTGCGCATCTGGCCCGCTTCGGTCAGGCCGAGGCGGTGTCGCGCCGGATTCTTGCCGTGCAGCGGCTGGAAAGCCTCGGCGCGCAGGTCATGGTCGCGCAGGCCGATGTCTGCAACGCCGAAGAGATGCGCGCCGCCGTGGCCTCGGCCACAGCGGCCTTCGGGCCGCTGCGCGTGGTGATCCATGCCGCCGGGGTGGTGGATGATGGCCCGCTGCTGACCAAGACGCCCGCCGCGGTGGAACAGGTGATGGCGCCCAAGCTTTTGGGGACACAGGTTCTCGACCAGCTTTTCCCCGATGGCAGCCTTGACCTGCTGGTCCTTTTTGCCTCGTCCTCGACCGTGACAGGCCCGGCGGGGCAGGTCGATTATGTGGCGGCGAATGAATATCTGAACGCCTATGCCCAATCCCGTCAGGGTGGAAAAACCCGCGTTCTGGCGCTGAACTGGGGCATCTGGGCCGATGTCGGCATGGCGGCCGAGGCGATGGCCGACCGCAGCCCCGGCACCCCCGACCCGGCGCCCGTGCAGCACCGCCCGCTGCTGGACGCCGTCTGGCAGGATCGGAGCGGCACCCGCATCTTCACCACCGAACTGACGACGGACCGTTGGATCCTTGATGGCCACCGCACCCGCGCCGGGCAGGCGCTGATCCCCGGCACCGGCTATCTGGAACTGGCCGCCGAAGCGGCCGCCGAGGCAGGCCTGCCCGCGTTTGAGCTGCGCGATCTGACCTTCCTACGTGCGCTTGAGGTGCCGGATGGCGCCCGCCGCAGCCTGCGCCTGAAGCTTGATCCCACCAATGAGGGCTATGGGTTCGAGGTCCGGTCGAGCCATGACTGGAAGGGGCGTATCGGGTTTGCCCTGAACGCGCAGGCGCGGCTCTTGCCGCTGCGCGCGGCACCGGGGCAGATCGACCCTGCTGCCATCGCCGCGCGCTGTGGTGCTGTCACGGAAGACCCGCGCGGTCTGCGGTCACCGCAGGAGGATCACCTTACCTTTGGCCCACGCTGGCGGGTGCTGCACCGCATGGCGCTGGGCGCCGGGGAGGGGCTGGCCACGCTGACCCTGCCGCTGGCCGCTCAGGTGGACCTGAAAGAGGGGTGGCTGATGCACCCCGCGCTGATGGATCTGGCGACGGGCTGGGCCATGGGGCTGATCGCGGGCTATCGGCCCGATCACCTTTGGGTGCCGGTGTCCTATGGCCGGGTGCGGGTCTGGGGGCCGATCCCGGCGCGCATCCTCAGCTGGGTCCGCAATGCTGCCCCCAATGCGGCGGCGGGGCCGGTGGCGGTTTTCGACGTGACGCTGGCGGATGACACGGGCCGCGTTCTGGCCGAGATTTCGGGCTTTACCATCCGCAAGCTGGAAGGTGGCCTTGCCCCCGCCCCGCTGGCTGAACGCGATCTCGAATTCGACACCCCCGACCCGGCCAAGCCCCCTTCGCCGCAAGAGGAACGGCTGCTTCACAACCTGTCGCAGGGGATCTCTGCTGCTGAAGGGGCGGATGCCTTTGCCCGCGCGCTTGCGGCGGGTGGGGCGCAGATCGTTGTCTCCTCGCTTGATCTGCCGACTTTGGTGCGACAGGCCGAGCGGGTTGAAGCCCCGCGGGCCGAGGGCCAAAGCTTTGCCCGCCCGGATCTTGAGAGCGATTATGTCGAACCCCGCACGCTGGTCGAACGCACGCTGGTCGGGTTTTGGCAGGATCTGCTGGGCGTCGGGCAGGTGGGGGTCGAGGATGATTTCTTCGCCCTCGGCGGCCATTCGCTGATTGCCGTGCGGCTCTTTGCCATGGTGAAAAAGGCCTTCCGGGTGGATTTCCCGATTTCCATCCTGTTCGAGGCGCCCACCATCGCCGCCTGCGCCCAGCTGATCGAAAATCGCATTGGCCCGCAAGAGGCGGAAGAAGACCGCCCCGAACCCGCCATGCGACGGCAGTTCACCCATCTGGTGCCGATGCACGAAGGCAGTGGCGGCGCGGGGACGCCGTTCTTCCTGGTGGCGGGGATGTTCGGCAATGTGCTGAACCTGCGGCATCTGGCGCAGATCCTGGGCCGGGATCGGCCCTTCTACGGCTTGCAGGCGCGGGGGCTGTTTGGCGATGCCCCGCCCCACACCACCCTGCCCGAGGCCGCGCGCGACTACATCGCCGAGCTGCGTCAGGTGCAGCCGCATGGCCCCTATCTGCTCGGCGGTTTTTCGGGCGGTGGCCTGACCGCCTGGGAAATGGCGCGCCAGCTGGAAGAAGCGGGCGAGGTTGTGGCGGCTCTGGTCCTGCTGGACACGCCGCTGCCGATGCGCCCGGCGCTGTCGCGCGTCGACAAGGCCCTGATCAAGCTTGCGGAACTGCGTGAAAAGGGGCCGCGCTATCTGATCGACTGGGCCAAGGCCCGCTATGCCTGGGAACGCGAAAAACGCCGCCCCAAGGCGCCGACCGACGCGCTGCACCAGTTCCACAATGCCGAGATCGAAGCCGCCTTCCGCGCGGCCCTGCCGGTTTATGATCTGCAACCGCGGCAGGGCGTCACGGCGCTTTATCGCCCGCCGCTGGATCGCAAATGGCAGGTTTCGGGTGGCAACTGGGTCAGCACGGCCAAGGAATATGTCTTTGCCGACAATGACCTGACACGCTTTGCCCCGCGCCTTACGGTGCATGAGGTTCCGGGCGACCATGACAGCATGGTCCTTGATCCGCATGTGCGGGTGCTTGCGGCGCGTCTGCGTGAGCTCTTTGCCGCGGCCGAACCCCGTGTGGCGGATCTGCAAGAGGCGGCCGAGTGATGCCCACGGTCCTGACGGTGATCCTCAACTGGCGCACCCCCGACATGACCCTGCAAGCCGCCGAGGCAGCCCTGCGGGCGATGGAGGGGGTCGAAGGCGCGATCACCATCGTCGACAATGATTCCGGCGACGGGTCCTATGAGACGATGCTGGCCGAGGTTGCCGCGCGCGGCTGGGACAGGGGCGCCGTGCCGGTGCGGGTGCTGCAATCGGGGTGGAACGGTGGCTTTGGCGCCGGGAATAACTACGGTATCCGCGCGGGGCTGCCGGGCGGGCAGCGGCCCGATTTTGTCTATATCCTGAATTCCGACGCCTTCCCCGCGCCCGATGCCATCCGCGCGCTGCGGGATCACCTGATCGCCCATCCTGCAACCGGCTTCGCGGGCAGTTTCATCCATGGCGATGACGGGGCGCCGCATCAGACGGCCTTCACCTTCCCCTCGGTCTGGTCCGAGCTTGAGGGCGCGGCCCGGCTTGGCCCGATCTCGCGCCTGTTGCGGCGGCATGTCGTGGCGCGCCCGGTGCCTGCGGCAACCTGCCGGGTCGATTGGCTGGCCGGGGCAAGCCTGATGATGCGGCAGGATGTGCTGGACCGGATCGGCCTGTTTGACGAAACCTTCTTTCTGTATTTCGAGGAAACCGACCTCTGCCTGCGCGCGGCGCGGGCGGGGTGGCCCACCGATTACGTCCCCGCCTCGCGCGTGATGCATATCGGCTCGGTTTCGACCGGGATGGGGCGCTGGACGCGCATCCCGAAATTCTGGCTGGACAGCCGCCGCCACTATTTCACCAAGAACCATGGCCGCATTGGCGCGCATCTGGCGACGCTGGCGCATGTGTCGGGGGGCGCGCTGTGGCGGCTGCGGCTTTTGGTGCAACGGAAAGAGCGGGGCGATCCGCCGCATTTCCTGCGTGATCTGATCCGGCATCATCTGCGGGGGGCTGGTGCCTGCAAGACCAAGGCCCGCCCTGCGGAATAGCGGTATGGCCGCCATCGGGCGGAAGGAGTGTGTGATGACCCCGTTTTCCTGTTTCCTGATCGGGAATGAAACCCTGACCCGCGAATGCGGTGACATGCTGCTGGCCCGTGGCCATCAGATTGCTGCGCTGGTAACCCGCGCGGCAGAGCTGCGGGCCTGGGGGCAGGGGCGGGGGCTGGTGGTCATTGATCAGCGCCCGGGGTGGGAGGCGGATCTGCCGGGACCGGCCGATTGGCTGCTCTCGGTGGCGAACCTGTCGCTGGTGCCGCCTGCGGCGCTGGCACAGGCCACGCGGGGCGGGGTCAATTTTCACGATGGCCCCCTGCCGCGCCATGCCGGGCTGAATGCCCCGGTCTGGGCGCTGCTGGAAGGCGAAGTGGAGCATGGCATCACCTGGCATTTGATCACCCCCGGCGTGGATGAAGGCGACATTCTGCTGCAACGCCGCTTTGCCATTCTGCCCGGTGATACGGCGCTGACGCTGAACACGCGCTGCTTTGAAACCGCGCTGGACAGCTTCCCCGACCTGCTGACCGCGCTGGAAAGCGGCGTGCCCGCACGGCAGGCGCAGGATTTCACGGCCCGCAGCCTGCATCTCCGGGCGGATCGGCCCGCCGGAGCCGGGCGGCTCGATTTCACGCAGGCGGCTGCGGATCTGGAGCGTCTGGTTCGTGCGCTGGATCATGGCACCTATTGGAACCCGCTGACCACCGCCAAGATCTGGGATGGCGCGCGGCATATCGTGGTGGGTGGGGCCGAGGTGGTGGCAGGCAGCGGCGTGCCGGGTCAGATCCTTGCCGCAACCGCCGAGGAAGTGACCGTGGCCTGCGGGCAGGGCGCGCTGCGTCTGACGCGGCTGACCTGCCAAAAGGGCTTTCCGGTGGATGCGACGCGCCTGCCCAACCCGCTGCCCAACCCCACGCCTGCCGAGGCGCTGGCCCTGACCGCGGCGCTGGCCGGTGTGGCCCCGACCGAGGGCGCCATGCGCAAAGCGCTGCTCGCGCTGAACCCTGCCGAGGTTCCGGGCGCCAGCGCCGCCACGGTGCCGGCCTTCTGGCAACAGGTGCCGGTCGCTTTGCCGTCGCTGGCGCTGGCTGCGTTGGCGGCGGTGCGGCTGTCGGGCAAGCCCGAGGCCGATCTGGCCTATGGCGCCGCCCATGCGACCGAGGGCATCCTGTCGGATTGGGTGCCGCTGACGGTGGAGGCCCAAGGACCCCTGCCCGAGGCGCTGGCCCGGACCGAGGCCGCGCTGCAGCGGGCCGAGGCCGCGCCGGCCTTTGCGCTTGATCTGCTGGCGCGGGATCGACGTCTGTTCGGGCTGCAACCGCCCGCCTTTGGCCTTGGTCTAGCGCCAGTGCCGGGCACGGTGGTCACGCTGACGCCGACTGCGCTGCACTTTGATGCAAGTCGTCTTACTGCCGATCAGGCGCAGGCGCTGGCGGCGCGGCTGATGGCCTTTGTCGCCGCCGCAACCGGCGATGCGCCGGTTGAAACCCTGCCCATCCTGACCGAGGCAGAGCGGATCGCGGCGCTGGAAGCGCCCAATCGCACCGCCAAAGCCTATGACGCCACGCTTTGCGTGCATCAGGCCTTTGAGGCGCAGGTCGCCCGCACGCCCGAGGCCACGGCCGTGGTGTTCGAGGGCCAGTCGCTGACCTATGCCCAGCTGAACGCCCGCGCCAATCAGGTGGCCCATGTGTTGATCGGCCTAGGGGTGCAGCCCGGAACGCTGGTGGGGCTGCATATGCGCCGCTCGCTCGACCTTCTGGTGGGGGCCCTGGCCATTCAGAAGGCCGGGGGCGCCTATGTGCCGATGGACCCGGCCTATCCTGCCGACCGCACCGCGCTTTATCTGGAAGACAGCGCCTGCCCGGTGGTGGTGACCGACAGCAGGCTTGCCGCGCAGCTGCCGCCGCATGGCGCGGCGGTGATCTGCCTTGATACCGACCCTCGCCTTGCGGGCGCCGGGGTTGAAAACCCGCAATCCGGCGTCAGTTCCGCGGATCTGGCCTATATGATCTATACCTCGGGCTCGACCGGGCGGCCCAAGGGCGTGATGGTCGAACATCGCAACGTGGCCAATTTCTTTGCGGGCATGGATGACCGTATCGACCATGCCGAAGGTGCGGTCTGGCTGGCGGTCACCTCGCTCTCCTTCGACATTTCGGTGCTGGAGCTGTTCTGGACGCTGGCCCGCGGCTTCAAGCTGGTGCTGACCAGCGACGAAAACCGGGCGCTGGTGTCGAACGGGCGCATCACCTCGGCCAAGGGGATGGAGTTCTCGCTTTACTACTGGGGCAATGATGACGGGGCGGGGCCGAAGAAATACGAATTGCTGCTGGAAGGTGCCAAATTCGCCGACCGTCACGGGTTCTGCGCGGTCTGGACGCCGGAACGTCACTTCCACGCCTTTGGCGGCCCCTATCCGAACCCCGGCGTGACCGGGGCGGCCGTCGCGGCGGTGACGAAACGCATTGGGGTGCGGGCCGGGTCGGTCGTGCTGCCGCTGCATCACCCGGCGCGCGTGGCCGAAGATTGGGCGGTGATCGACAACCTGACCAACGGGCGCGCGGGCCTTGCGGTGGCCAGCGGCTGGCAGCCCGATGATTTCGTGTTGCGCCCCGAGAATACCCCGCCCGACAACCGCGCCGCCATGTTCGCCGGGATTGATCAGGTCCGCCGTCTGTGGCGGGGCGAGAGGGTCGATTTCCCGACCCGGACCGGCAGCTTCGGTGTGGTGACACAGCCGCGCCCTGTTTCGCCGGAGCTCGAGGTCTGGATCACCACGGCGGGCAACCCGGCCACCTGGCGCGAGGCGGGCGAGATTGGCGCCCATGTCCTGACCCACCTTCTGGGTCAGAGCATTGAGGAGGTCGCTGAAAAGATCCGCATCTATCATGCGGCGCTGCGCGGTGCGGGGCATGATCCGGCGCGCTTCAAGGTGACGCTGATGCTGCACACCTATGTCTGCCGCGACCGCGAACAGGCCCGGCGCGTGGCCGAAGGGCCGATGAAGGCCTATCTCGGCGCGGCGGTGGGGTTGGTCAAGCAATACGCCTGGGCCTTCCCCGCCTTCAAGAAGCCGCAAGGCATTGAAAAGCCGGAAGACATCGACCTGCGGACGCTGTCGGGGGAAGAAAGCGACGCGATCCTCGACTTCGCCTTCCAGCGGTATTTTGAGGATTCGGGCCTGTTTGGCACGGTGGATGATGCGCTGGCGCGGGTCGAAACGCTCAAACGCATCGGTGTGACCGAGGTCGCCTGCCTGATCGATTATGGCATCGCCCCCGAGGTGGTGATGGAAGGGCTTTATCCCCTGGCCGAGGTGCTGCGTCGCGCCAATGCCGGGGCTGGCCCGGCCGAAGATGATTTCTCGATCGCCGCGCAGATCATCCGCCATGGGGTGACGCATCTGCAATGCACCCCCTCGATGGCGCGGATGATCCTGATGAATGACGAGGCGCAGATGGCGCTGGGGGAGGTGAAGACCCTGCTTCTGGGCGGTGAGGCGCTGCCCGGCGCCTTTGTCCGCGAGCTGCGTCGGGTGACGCAGGCGCGCATCCTGAACATGTATGGACCGACGGAAACGACGATCTGGTCCACGGTCGAAGAGGCCGGGGGGGATGAGGGCGTCTGCAATATCGGCACCCCTATCGCCAATACGCAGGTCTATGTGCTGGACGACCAGCAGCAACCCGTGCCGCCCGGTGTGGCGGGCGAGCTGTGGATCGGCGGCGATGGCGTGACGCGCGGCTATTGGCAGCGCCCCGACCTGACGGCCGATCGCTTCCGCCCCGATCCCTTCACCGGGGCAGGGCGCGGGCGGATGTATCGCACCGGCGATCTGGTGCGGCTGCGGGGGGATGGCAAGCTCGATTACCTCGGGCGAAGCGACCATCAGGTCAAGCTGCGCGGCTATCGGATCGAGCTGGGCGAGATTGAAAGCACGCTGGAAACCCTGCCGGGCGTGACGCAGGCGGTGGTCTTGGCGCGCGAGGATCAGCCTGGCGATCTGCGGCTGGTGGCTTACCTGACCGGGCCTGCGCGCGAAGCGACGCTGCGCCCTGCACTGGCCGCGCTGTTGCCCGAACATATGGTGCCTGCGCATTTCGTGACGCTGCCGTCTTTCCCGCTGACACCGAACCGCAAGGTGGACCGCAAGGCCCTGCCACCGCCGCAGGTGCAATCGGTGGAGGAGGTGACACCCGACCCCGCCCCGGCCGAGGGCGATCTGCTGGCCCGGATCGCGGCCGTCTGGCAAAAGGTGCTGGGTGTGCCGAAGGTCGGGCCGCGCGACAATTTCTTTGCGCTGGGGGGCCATTCGCTGTTGGCGGTGCAGGCGCATCGGGAATTGCGCGACGGGTTGGGCCTGACGCGGCTGTCGATCACCGATATCTTCCGCTTCCCGGTCTTGTCGGCGCTGGCGGCCCATCTGGGCGATGCCCCGCGCCCCGCGCCGGCGCCCCCCGCTGCCCCGCGCGCGCCGGTGGTGGTGGCGCCGGTCGCACCGCCGCCGCTCGCCCCGGCGAATGACCGGGCCGATGCGCGGGCCGAGGCGATGGCCCGCCGTCGGGCGTTGAGGGCTGGCCGCGATGGATGATCTGGCCGCCCTTGCCCGCGCTGCGCGGGATCTTCTGCCGCAGGGGCATGGCCTGGGCGTTACCGATCCGCGTGCGGCCCACCCCGCCTTTCCGGGCGAAACGGTCGCGGGGGTGGCCAAGCGGCAATCGGAATTCCGTGCAGGGCGCCATGCCGCGCGGGCGGCGCTGGCCGAACTGGGCCTGCCTGACCGCCCCATCCCCGCCGGGGCGGATCGCGCACCGATCTGGCCGCTGGGTCTGATCGGGTCGATCAGCCATAGCGACCGCCTTTGTCTGGCTGCCGTAGGTCGTGGGCGGGGCATCGGCGTTGATCTGGAACCCGCCGAACCACTGGAGCCGCAGATCCATCGCATGATCCTGTCGCCCGAGGATCGCGGGTCCGAGGGCGCGGTGATCTCGGGCCTGGAGACCCGGCTGATCTTTTCCGCCAAGGAAGCCGCCTATAAGGCGCAATATCCGCTGTCGCGGCAGCTGTTTGATTTTCAGACGCTGGCCGTCACGGTGCAGGGGGATCGCTTCGAAGCGCGCTTCCGCCGTGACATTGCCCCATTTACCCCGCAGTCTGTGCTGCAAGGCCGCTGGGCGCAGGTGGCGGGGCATTTCCTCTGTGTCGTGGCGCTCTGACCTTTTCGAGAGCGGCCGGTCACGGTATACAAAGGCATGCGACAGACCCTGATCGAGATCTATGAGGCCCGCGTGGCCGAAGGCCGCCTGCGGCCCGACCCGGCACAACATGCCGTGCTTCCCCTGCTGGAAAGCTTGCGCGGCTGGCTGGAACAGAACGCCGGGCGCAAGATCGGCCTGTTTGCGGGGCTTTTCGCCAAGCCGGTGGCACCCCCCAAGGGGCTTTACCTCTGGGGGGGCGTGGGGCGCGGCAAATCGATGGTCATGGACCTCTTTGTCGAACATCTGGACATGCCGCAAAAGCGGCGCGTGCATTTCCATGCCTTCATGCAGGAAATCCACAAGGGGATGCACGCCGCCCGGCAGCGGGGTGTGGATGATGCGCTGCGGCCCGTCGCCGATGCCGTGGCCAAGGAAATCCGCCTGCTTGCCTTTGATGAAATGCAGATCACCGACATCACCGATGCGATGATCGTGGGGCGGCTGTTTCAGATGCTGATGGATCAGGGGGTGGTCATCGTCACCACCTCGAACCGCCCGCCCGAGGATCTGTACAAGAACGGCCTCAACCGCGCGCTGTTTCTGCCCTTCATCGATTTCCTGCGCGACAAGCTGATCGTGCATGAGCTGGAAAGCCCGAATGACTATCGCCAGCACCGGCTGCAGGGGGCGCAGGTCTATTTCCATCCGGCGGGCAAGGTGGGGCGGGCGATCAACGACATCTGGGCCGATCTGTCCGGCGGCACCGTGGGCGAGGTTCTGCGCCTGCCGGTGAATGGGCGCGAGGTCGAGCTGCCGCATTTCGCCAATGGCGTGGCCCGCGCGACCTTCTGGGATCTCTGCGCCCGGCCTTTGGGCGCTGCGGATTACCTGGCCATCGCACAGGCGGTCAAAGTCTTGATCCTTGAGGATATTCCGCAACTTTCAGCCTCAAACTACAATGAGGCCAAGCGGTTTGTGACGCTGATTGATGCGCTGTACGAAGGCAAGGTCCGGCTCATCTGTTCGGCGGCCGATGTGCCGGAACGGCTTTACACCGAAGGCACCGGCGCGTTTGAGTTTGAGCGCACAGCCAGCCGCCTTCGGGAAATGCAGGATGCCGCCTGGGGTCAGGACCGGGCCTGACCCGCCGTGCCTCGCCCCCCGGACCGGGGGCCATCGTGTCAGACCCCGACGAAGCCTTTGCTGGCGCCGTCGTATTGTTCCAGCACGCCTTCGCCGATGTTGTTCCACAGCCCGTGCAGCGTCAGGTCTTCGGCCTCGACTGCCGCGCGCACGAAGGGGAAGGTCATCAGGTTCTCAAGGCTGACCATGACCGCCTCTTTCTCCAACGCGGCAGCGCGGTCGGCGTCGGGCAGATGGGCGATGCGCTCATAGCCGGGGCGCAGGATATCCATCCAGCGGCCCACGAAGCTGGTTTTTTCCAGCAGGTGCGGGGCATTGCCGGAACACATGTCGTCGCAGCCCTTGACGCCCCCGCAGTTGGAATGGCCGATCACGATGAGATGTGCGACCTTGAGCGCCGTGACCGCATATTCCACCGCGGCCGAGGTGCCGTGATTGCCGCCATCGGGGCTATAGGGTGGCACGAGTCCTGCAATATTGCGGTGAATGAAGAACTCGCCCTCATCGGCCCCGAAGATCGAGGTGACATGAACCCGGGAATCGCAGCACGAAATGATCATGGCGCGCGGGTGCTGACCCAGCTCTGCCAGTCGCCGATACCAGGCCTTATTGTCATGGTAGGTGGTGGCGCGGAAACCGTTGTAGCGGCTGACCAGATAGTTGGGCAGCGGTCTGGCGTGGTCCATCGAGTCCTCCGTCAGGCAGATTGCGCCCGTGATAGGGTGCAATCGCAGAAAATTCGAGCGGTTTCTTCGCCCGGCGGCAACGAATTCTTCAGCCTGCCGTTTCAGCATGGCGGACGGGTGAATCCAGTGGGTTGGGTGTGACAATGATGAAAAGGGTAACGGTCTTGCGACCGAAGGATCAGCTGCGCCAGAACGCCGAACCGGTCGCGGCGCTTTACCGGGATCTCGGCACCGCGCAGGCGGAACAGATCATCATGCGGGTTCTGGGGGAACTCGCACTGACCATGTCGGGGCTTGCAGCACAGGTCCGCGCACATGAAATGCAGGATCTGGCACGACCGCTGCGGCGTCTGCAGCGCATGTCGGATCAGTTGGGGTTGATCAGCCTCGCGCAGGTTGCGGGGGATTTGCGGCTCTGTCTTGATCGGCGTGACGACACGGCCTTTGCCGCAATCTGGGCGCGGCTGCTGCGGGTGGCGGAACGGTCCCTGGTGATTGATCGCAATTTGCTGGACCAGTCGGTTTGACGCGGCGGGCCTTGCGGGTGGCAGTGAATGGGCTAGGCTCTGCCCATTCCGAAGGAGACCCGTGATGACCCCCAGCTTCGCCGACCCCGCCAGCCCCTCGCGCCCGCTTTATGTTGTGCCGCAAGACGGGCTTGAGGGCTGGTTGGACAGCCTTCCGGTCGAAACCGCCGTTTGGCTGCGCGACAGCGCCTTTGCCGCCGCCCTGGGCGAGGTGGCGCTGCTGCCGGGGGCCGGGGGCACCGTGGAGGGCGCCGTCATCGGCCACGGCACCGCCAAGGCCCGCGCCCGCACGCGGTTCGGCCTGTCCAAGGCGGTTGCGGCCCTGCCGGCGGGTGATTGGCATTTTGTGGGCCTTCCGGCCGAAACGGCGACCGAGGCCGCCTTGGGCTGGCTGCTCGCCCAATACCGATTTGACCGCTACAAACCCGCGGCCAAGGTGCTGCCCGGCCTGAAATGCCCGGATGGCGTGGATGAGGCGCGTGTTCTGGCCATGGCCGCGGGGGAATATCTGACCCGTGATCTGATCAACACCCCCGCGCAAGACCTCGGCCCGGCAGAGTTGGAGGCGGCGTTCCTCTCGCAGGCCGAACGCTTTGGCGCCGCGACGCAGGTCATCTCCGGCCCTGATCTGGAACACGATTTCCCGATGATCCATGCCGTGGGCAAGGGATCGGACCGCGCGCCGCGCCTGTTGTCTCTGCGCTGGGGTAGCCATGGGCCAAGCCTGACACTGGTGGGCAAGGGGGTCTGCTTCGACACGGGCGGGCTGAACCTCAAGCCCTCCTCCGGCATGCAGCTGATGAAAAAGGACATGGGCGGGGCCGCCACGGTGATGGGGCTGGCGCAGATGATCATGGCGCTGAACCTGCCCCTGCGGCTGCGTGTCATCGTGCCGGCGGTGGAAAACAGTGTCTCGGGCCGGTCGATGCGCCCGAAAGACATCCTCCGCTCGCGCAAGGGGCTGACGGTTGAGGTCAATGATACCGATGCCGAGGGGCGGCTTGTGCTGGGCGATGCGCTGGCCTGGGCGGCCGAGGAATGCCCCGAGGTGCTGATCTCCATGGCCACCCTGACGGGGGCGGCGCGCGTGGCGGTGGGGCCCGATCTTGCGCCCTATTATACCGATGATGCCGCCATGGCCCACGCGTTGGAGGCCGGGGCCGCGGCGGGCGCCGATCCGGTCTGGCGCCTGCCCTTCCATGACGCCTATGAACCCGTGATCGAACCGGGAATTGCCGATCTCGACAATGCGCCGGGCTATGGCTTTGCCGGGTCGATCACAGCCGCGCTCTTCCTGCGCCGCTTTGCCGATCATCCGCGCTACATGCATTTCGATATCTATGGCCATACGCCGTCGGATGCCCCTGCCCGTCCCAAGGGGGGCGTGGGGCAGGGCGCCCGGGCGCTGCTTCTGGCCTTGCCCGAGATGCTGGGCCTCTGATGGACCGCCGCCTCACCCCCGCCAATGGCCGCGCCGCCCTGCGTCACCTGCACGGCAAGGTCGAGGCCGCAAGCTTCACCGATGGCGAAGCCGCCCGCGTCGCCGTACCGGTGGCCGATCTGCTGAAAGCCCCCGAAGGCGCCCGCGACCGCCAGCTTCTGTGGGGCGAGGCCGTCACCCTCATCGACCGCCACCAGGGCTGGTGCTTCCTGCAGGCGGCAAAGGACGGGTTCTGCGGCTATCTGCGCGCCGATCAGATCGCAGCCCCACGCCCCGCCACCCATTGGGTCGCAACCCCCGGCACCCACTTGCTGACCGGCCCCAAGGTGCAATGCGCCACCGTCGCACCGCTCTTCATGGGCGCGCAGCTCCAGGTCATCGGCCAGAGCGGCAGCTGGTCGGAAACGCTCGACGGCTTTGTCCCCTCCAGCCACCTGAAGCCGCTGGGCAGCCACCACAGCGACCCGGCCAGCGTGGCGCAAAGCTTCCTGCACAGCCCCTATCTCTGGGGTGGCAACAGCCGCGCTGGCATCGATTGCTCCGGCCTTGCCCAGATCGCTTTTGGCGCCTGCGGTTTCCAGATTCCCGGTGACAGCGACCTTCAGGCGGCCTGCGGCAGCGAAATCCCCGCCGAAGCCCCGCTCCAGCGCAATGATCTGCTGTTCTGGAAGGGCCATGTCGCCATCGCCCTCTCGGCCGACCGCATGATCCACGCCACCGGCGCCGCCATGGCGGTGATCGAAGAGGACATCCCCGCCGCCATTGCCCGCATCCTTGCCGCAGGCGATGGACCGGTGACAGCGCGCCGCCGCCTGCCCTTTCATCTTGGCTGAAATATCCCGGGGGTCCGGGGGCAGAGCCCCCGGCCTGTCCTGACCTGCCCTAGTCGATCGGCCGGATCATCTTGCGCTCGAACACGCGCAGCACGATGTCAAGCTCATGCCCGCGGCGCAGCACCTGCCCGCCTTCGCCCAGAACCGCATAGATGCCCTGCCGTGCCCTCAGCTTGGGGCGCTTTTCGATGCGATAGATCGGCACCTCGGCCGTGCGGCGAAAGATCGAGAACACTGCCACATCCTTCATCGCGGCGATCCCGTAATCGCGCCATTCCCCGGCGGCGACCATCCGGCCATAAACCGACAGGATCAGCCCCAGTTCCTGCCGCTGGAAACTGACCACCTCATCGGGTGAGGGGAAGGGAATGGGGGTCGGTGGCACGATGGTCATAATTCAATGCTGACACCAACCTGCGGCCAAATCAACACCATGCCCGCCACGATGCAGCCGCCCAAAGACCTGCGAAATACCGAATCCGCGGCGCAATTTTGCCACCTTGCCGCAGCATCCTGAAAAGGTAGCGAGTGACCCCGGCGGTGCGGATCTTTGCCCCCACCCAGCCTGTGCTGCTGGGGCGCTCTGCTCGCCGGACGGCCCCCGTCGCAAGACGGGGGCCGGTTCTCTTTGCGGCGTCACAAAAAGCCGGGTGCCAGTTTCACGATGCCCGTCTCCATCCCGCGCCAGTTGCGCTGCACTGCATTCAGCCGTTTGCGCGCAGCCGGATGATCCGGGTCCAGTACCCCCAGATGCACCAGCAGCCCGACAATCGCCGCCTCTGACGCGCGGGTGCTGCCGTCCTCGATCTTCAGCGCGATCCCCAGATCCTGCTCGGGCAGGATGGCGACAAACACGGCCTCCGCCCCGGTCTTGAGCGCGACGCGCCCCTCCATCGCCCGCATCAGCTCGGTGCAGGCGCGGCCCTCGCCGGCGACGAAATCTGGGAATTGCGCCATGGCGCGGGTCAGGCGATGCGCCGCCCTTGCCCGCGCGTCGCCCGTTTCGCGCGCTGCGGCGAACCAGCCCATTGCCCGCGCGAGGCCCGCCACGGTGGTAGCGAAATTCGGGGCAGAACAGCCGTCGATGCCGAAGCCGGGGCTGGTTTCGCCCGTCACCTCCTCAAAGGCCGCGCGGATGGCCCGCTGCAGCGGGTGATCGGGATCGACATATTCGGGACCGGCCTTGATATGGCGGCTATAGGTCAGAAAGCCCGCATGTTTGCCCGAACAATTGTTGTGATACTGGCAGGGGCCTTCTTCGGCCCGGATCAGGCGATCCCGTTCGGCGCGGTCATAGGGTTCATGGCTGCCGCAGCGCAGATCGCTTTCGGCCAACCCCAGGCCCGTCAGCCAGTCGCGCACCGCCCCCACATGCAGCGCCGCGCCCTGATGGCTGGCGCAAGACAGCGCCAGCTGCGCGGGTGTCAGCCCCACGGCATCGGCCGCCCCGCTTTCCACCAGCGGCAGCGCCTGCAGCATCTTGCAGGACGACCGCGGAAAGATCACCCGCCCGGGATCACCCCAGGCGGCCGTGATCTCACCCTGCCCGTTGCAGATCACCGCATGGCCCTGATGCGTGCTTTCCAGCAGCTCTCCACGCCACAACTCCACCATCGGCACAGCATTTGCCATTCCAGACCCCGTCACAGTTGCGCGATTCTCTGCCCACGTGGCTTTCGCGGCTTGCCATTTTCCTGATATGCAGGGATATCGGGTTGAATTCCGTCCTGCCACAGAAAAGCCGGGTCCACCGGCGCCGTGCAGGGCAGACAGAGGCATCTTCAGCTGGAGGCTGACGCATATGACATCCCTTCTCGCACGCACCCTCGGCGGGGCCGCGCTCGCCCTTGTGGCCGCGACCGGAGCGATGGCGCAGGAATCCACCAATCAGGTTGCGGTGATGACCGATTGGTCCGTCTTCACCGAACCCAAGGATGGAACCCCCAAGGAATGCTGGGGCGTGTCCAGCCCGAAGCAGACGGTGAACACCAAGGACGGTCAGCCGGTTTCGGTGCGCCGTGGCGACATCCTGCTGTTCATCACCTTCCGCGCCGGGGCTGGCGGGACGGGTGAGGTCAGCTTCACCGGCGGTTATCCCTTCGCCAGCGGCTCGACCGTGAACGTCAATGTCGATGGCACCTCGTTCGAGCTGTTCACCGAAGGCGAATTTGCCTGGTCGGGCAGCGCCGAGGATGACGCCAAGATCATGGCCGCGCTGAAGAAGGGCTCCACCGCCGTTCTGACTGCCCGTTCGGGCAAGGGCACGCAGACGGCCGACACCTTCTCGCTGCGGGGCTTCACTGCGGCGATGGAAGACGCGGCCAAGCGCTGCAAGTGACCTGACGGTCCGCATGGATCAAAGGCCGCCTTTTCGGGGCGGCCTTTTGCTTTGGGTCAGCCCAGCGTGATGGGCAGGATCAGCGTCGTCCCCTTGCCATCTGGCGGGGCGGCCACCGACCCCCGCGCCTGGGCATGGGCGGCGATTCTGGCATCAAGCCCCGCATCGCCGCTGGATTGGCGGACCGAGACTGCCATCATCCGCCCCGCACCATCGATCTGCACCGATAGCACCAGCTTGGCCTTCGCCCCCGCGCGGGTGCGTTTCACATGGCTGGCCATCTGCCCCTGCACCTTGCGCTTCCATTTCGCCATGGCGCTGGCCTGGGCCGATCCTTGCACCGGGGCCGCCGCCACCCTGGCGGCCGGGGCTTCGGCTTTGCGGGTCGGTTTGCGATCCGGCTTCTTTTCGGCCTTCGGTTTCGGGTCCGGCTTTGGTTTGGGCTTGGGCGCGGGTTCGGGGTCCGGCTTGGGTTTGGGCTTCGGTTCGGACTGGGGCTGGGCGTCCGGTTTCAGGACGGGTTTGACCACAGGCTTGGGTGCGGGTTCAGGATCTGGCGCGGGGGGCTTTGGCTGAACTTCGGGTTCCGGCTCGGGCGGGACCGGGTCGGGCAGGGGGGCGGGCGGTGGCTCGGCCGCCACCATCTCGACCGGGGGCAGGGTTGTCAGGTCGATGACGACGACCCGGCTTTCGGCATCCTTCTGCCCGAATTCGGGGTCGAGCCAGAGCGCGAGCGCCGCGCTTGCCGCAGCCAGCATTGCCACCGTCGCTGCGGCCAGAACCCAGAACAGCGGTTCCAGAGAGCGGCGGCTGCGGCTCAGGTGGTCGGACCAGTCGGTCATGGCGCGGCCTCCAGCCCGACAAGCGCGACCTGCGTGAACCCTGCATCGCGCATCAGGCCCATGACCTCCATCAGCGCGCCATAGGGCACCGCCGCGTCGGCCCGCAGGAACAGCCGCGTATCGGGCTTGCCGCCCGTCGCCTGCTGCAGCCGCGCCGCCAGATCGCCCCGCGCCACCGCATCATTCCCGACCGAGAGCGTCAGATCCGGCTGCAAGGTGACATAGACCGGCGCCTCTGGCCGGTCCGTCGCGGCGCCCCCGGCTTGCGGCAGGTTGACCGGCACATCGACCGTCGACAGCGGCGCGGCCACCATGAAGATGATCAGCAGCACCAGCATTACATCGATAAAGGGGGTGACGTTGATCTCATGCGCTTCGGGCAGATCGTCATCTGCGGCCTCGGCGTGCAATCCTCCGGCCATGGGTCACGCCCCCCTGAGCTTGCGAAAGTCGATGTCGCGCGACAAGAGGCGCAGCACCGCGGCCCCGGCATCCTGCAGATGCATCCGGTAGCCGCCAATGGCGCGCGTGAAATGATTGTAGATCACGACCGCCGGGATCGCCGCGACAAGGCCGATTGCGGTGGCAAACAGCGCCTCGGCAATGCCGGGGGCGACAACGGCAAGATTTGTGGTCTTGGTTTCGGCAATGCCGATGAAGGCGTTCATGATGCCCCAGACCGTGCCGAACAGACCCACGAACGGCGCCACCGCCCCCACCGTCGCCAAAATACCCGTGCCGCGGCGCAGCCGGGCCAGCGCCTGCCCCTCGATCCGCGCCACGAGTGAGGCCGCGCGCTCCTTCACCCCTTCGGCCCCGGCTTGGGGCAGGGCGGCGTCGGACCGGCTGTATTCCTCCAATACCGCGCGGGCCATGAAGGTTGCGGGGTCAGCCCGGCGTGGCAGGCCCTGCGCGGCGGCGGCCAGCGTTTCGGCCCCGCGCAACGCCCGGCCCGCGCGGCGCACCCGCCATCGCGCCAGCGCAAGTTCGACCGTTTTGAACAGCCAGACCGTCCAGGTCAGGAAAGAGGCGACGAGCAGCGTGATCATCACCGATTTCACCACCCAATCGGCCTTGCGATACATGCCCAGCGGCGAAAGGTCATGCGCCTCGGGCAAGGGTGCGGCCTGCACCACCGGGTCCGGGGGGGCAGGAGCCACAGGCGCGGTGATTGCAGGCGTCTGGGCCGGTGCGGGCGGTGCGGGTTGCGCCAATGCGCTGCCGCAGATCATCACCGCGGCTAGGACGAGGAGGAAGGGGGTCCGCATGGCGATCCTCTATTTCCGACAGTTTTACTTTGATTCACGGGATGTATACTGAAATTGTCGGAAATGCACAGCCCCAAAATCCTTCACGGCGAATTTCCCTTTCCCCCTTTGGCAAATCCCTTGTTTTGCTGTATGGACCCCCTTCACCCGAAGGAATCCGTGCCATGACCGCCCCCAACGCCCCGATCACCCAGGACGTGCTGACCATTCCGCGCAAGCTGCCGGAAGGCGGCAAGACGAACCTCGTCGGCCTGACGCGCGACCAGCTGCGCGAGGCGCTGATGGCGGCTGGAACGGCGGAAAAGCAGGCCAAGATGCGGGTGGGGCAGATCTGGCAATGGATCTACCATTGGGGCGTGCGCGACTTTGCCCAGATGACCAATCTGGCCAAGGATTACCGCGCCCTTCTGGCCGAAAACTTCGTGATCGAAGTGCCTGAAATCGTGTCGAAACAAGTGTCGATGGATGGCACCCGCAAATATCTGCTGCGCATCGCGGGCGGGCATGAGGTCGAGGCCGTCTATATCCCGGAAGAGACGCGCGGCACGCTTTGCATCAGCTCGCAGGTGGGCTGCACGCTGACCTGTTCCTTCTGCCATACCGGCACGCAAAAGCTTGTCCGCAACCTCACCGCGGGCGAGATCGTGGGGCAGGTGATGGTCGCGCGCGACGATCTGGACGAATGGCCGGTGCCGGGCGCCCCCAAGGATGAAACCCGGCTGGTCTCCAACGTCGTGCTGATGGGCATGGGCGAGCCGCTCTATAACTTCGACAATGTCCGCGACGCCATGAAGGTGGTGATGGACGGCGAAGGCATCAGCCTGTCGCGCCGCCGCATCACCCTGTCCACCAGCGGCGTGGTCCCTGAAATCGCCCGCTGCGCCGAGGAAATCGGCTGTCTCATGGCGGTGTCGTTCCATGCCACCACCGATGAGGTCCGCGACCGTCTGGTGCCGGTGAACAAGAAGTGGAACATCGAAACGCTGCTGAACGCGCTGCGCGAATACCCGCGCCTGTCGAACAGCGAACGCATCACCTTTGAATATGTGATGCTGAAGGATGTGAACGACAGCGATGCCGACGCGCGCCGTCTGGTCAAGCTGATCGCGGGCATCCCGGCCAAAATCAACCTGATCCCCTTCAATGAATGGCCCGGTGCGCCTTATGTGCGGTCGGACTGGGAGCGGATCGAGGCCTTTGCCGACATCATCTACAAGGCGGGCTATGCCTCGCCCATCCGCACCCCGCGCGGCGAGGATATCATGGCTGCCTGCGGTCAGCTGAAATCTGCCACCGAACGTGCCCGCAAGTCGCGCGCCGAGATTGAGGCGGAAGCCGGGCTCTGATCCGCTTTGCACGGGGCGCTGCGGCTGTTACCCAGCGGGGATGACCGCAGTTCCCGTTCTGACCAATGACATCGCCCGGCGGATCTTTCTGGACCGCCACGCCCTGGCCGAGCCGCCGACCGGCCCGGCCAAGGGCGCTGATCTGGCCGCGCTGATCGACCGCATCGGCTTTGTCCAGGTGGACAGCATCAACACCGTCGCGCGGGCGCATCACATGATCCTGTGGTCGCGGCGGCAAAGCTATCAGCCGCAGGATCTGGCCCGGCTGCTGGAACATGACCGCGCCCTGTTCGAACATTGGACGCATGATGCCAGCATCCTGCCCGTCGCGCTGTTTCCGTATTGGCAGCATCGCTTCGCGCGGGATCGGGCGCGCTTGGTGCAACGCTGGACGGGCTGGCAGCGCGCCGGATTCCACGAAAAATTCGATGAGGTTCTGGCCCGCGTCGCCGATCATGGCCCCGTCACCTCGGCCGAGGTGGGCGAGGGCGAGGCGCGCGGGTCCGGTGGCTGGTGGGATTGGCATCCGTCCAAGGCCGCGCTCGAATACCTTTGGCGGGTGGGCGAGCTGTCCGTTACGCGGCGCGAGGGGTTCCGCAAGGTCTATGACCTGACCGAACGGGTGATCCCCGCGGCCTGGCGCGGCCCTGCCCCCGATGCGGCCGCGACCCTCGATTGGGCCTGCACTACGGCGCTGGACCGGCTGGGCTTTGCCACCACGGGCGAGATTGCTGCCTATTGGAACGCCGTCACCCCCGATGAGGCCCGCGCCTGGGCCGAGGCCGCGCAGGCGCGGGGCGAGGTTTGCCCGGTGATGGTGGAAAATGCCGATGGCAGCCTGCGCCGCCATCTGGCCCGGCCCGGCCTCTGGGAGAACCCGCCGCCTGAACCCCCGGCGCGGCTTCGGGTGCTGTCGCCCTTTGACCCGGCGCTGCGCGACCGCAAGCGGGCCGAGCGCCTGTTCGGCTTTCACTACCGGATCGAGGTCTTCGTGCCCGAACGGCTGCGGACCTATGGCTATTACGTCTTTCCGCTGCTGGAAGGGGCCGCGCTGATCGGGCGGATCGACGCCAAGGCCCATCGGGATCAAAACTGCCTGCGTGTCCGCGCGCTCTGGCCGGAACGGGGCATCCGCTTTGGCCGCCAGCGTCAGGCGCGGCTCGAGGCGGAACTGGCCCGCCTCGCCCGGTTGGCGGGGGTGGACCGGGTCGAATTCGCGCCCGACTGGCTGTGCGACCCGGTCTGATCCGATCAGCAGGGGGTGACGAAAGCGTCGATCGCGGCCACGGCCTCTTCGGCGGTTTCGACATATTGGAACAGGTTCAGGTCGTCGGCGCTGATGGTGCCCGCTTCGGCCAGGGCCTGCCAGTTGATGATCCGGTCCCAGAAATCGCGGCCGAACAGCAGGAACGGCACGCGCTTCATGCGACGGGTCTGGATCAGGGTCAGGCTTTCGAACATCTCATCCAGCGTGCCGAAGCCGCCGGGGAAGATGCAGATTGCCTTGGCCCGCATCAGGAAATGCATCTTGCGGATGGCGAAATAGTGGAAGTTGAAGGACAGGTCGGGCGTCACATAGGCGTTGGGCGCCTGTTCATGCGGCAGCACGATGTTCAGCCCGATGGACTGGCCGCCCGCCTCATGCGCGCCGAGGTTCCCGGCCTCCATCACGCCGGGGCCGCCGCCCGTCACGATGACATTGTCGCGGCCATAGCTTTCCATGCTGCGCTCGGTCATGATCCGGGCAAAGCGGCGGGCCTCTTCGTAGTATTTCGACAGCTCGGCCAGCATCGGGGTCTTGGCGGTTTCGGCGCGGTCCGGCGCGGGGATGCGCGCGCCACCAAAGAGCACGATGGTCGAGCGGATGCCGCGTTCATCTAGAATCATCTGCGGCTTGAGAAGTTCAAGCTGCAGGCGCACCGGGCGCAATTCCTCGCGCATCAGGAAATCGCTGTCGGTGAAGGCCAGCCGATAGGCCGGGGCGCGGGTTTGCGGCGTATCGGGGATCCGGTGGGTGGCGGCCACGTCCTGCACACTGTCGCGGAAGGGATGGCTGCGGCTGTCGTCGTTCATCAGGGTATCCTCTGGCGATTGCGCGGACCGGGTCTCCCGTCTATACCTCCGCGCGATCCGTCGCCACAGGAAAGGACGTGCCATGTCGAACGCCGCACTGGAAGCCGCCATTGAAGCCGCGTGGGAAGCCCGCGATGGCATCACCCCTGCGACAAAGGGCGAAACCCGCGATGCGGTGGAAGCCACGCTGGAAGCGCTTGGCGCCGGCACCCTGCGCGTGGCGGAAAAGCGCGGCAATGACTGGCATGTGAACCAGTGGGCCAAGAAGGCCGTGCTGCTCGGCTTCCGTCTGAAGGACATGGAGCTGCAGTCGGGCGGCCCGCAGGGCAGCAGCTGGTGGGACAAGGTTGACAGCAAATTCGCCGGTTGGGGCGAGGCTGAGTTCAAGGGGGCGGGCTTCCGCGCCGTGCCGAACTGCATCGTCCGCAAATCGGCCTTCATCGCCAAGGGCGTGGTGCTGATGCCCAGCTTCGTGAACCTTGGCGCCTATGTCGATGAAGGCACCATGGTCGACACCTGGGCCACCGTCGGGTCCTGCGCGCAGATCGGCAAGAACGTCCACCTTTCGGGCGGCGTTGGCATCGGCGGCGTGCTGGAGCCCATGCAGGCTGGCCCGACCATCATCGAGGACAACTGCTTCATCGGTGCGCGCTCCGAAGTGGTTGAGGGCTGCATCGTGCGTGAAGGCTCGGTCCTTGGCATGGGCGTGTTCATCGGCAAATCGACCAAGATCGTCGATCGGGAAACCGGCGCCGTGATGTATGGCGAAGTTCCGGCCGGGTCGGTCGTGGTGGCAGGCTCGATGCCGTCGAAGAACGGGATCAACCTTTACTGCGCGGTGATCGTGAAGAAGGTTGACGCCCAGACCCGGTCGAAAACCTCGATCAACGAGCTGCTGCGCGATTGATCAGTCCTCTGGCAGGGCCTGCGGGTAATCCTGCGCGGCCGCGGCCGGTGTGATGCGACCAAGGCGGAGGTCCTCTGTGATGGCCTCCGCCTTTCGCATGTCCGGGGGGCCATATCCGCCCCCGCCCGGCGTGCGGACGCGGATCCGGTCACCGGGGGCCAGCGGAATGTCCTGCGCCTTCGACAGATGCGGCGGCACCCAAACCGCGCCCTCGCGCCAGACCTCGACCCGGTTCGGGGCGCCGGGCCGCCCGCCGAGCGCCCCTGGTGGCCCGGCGCGGCCGTGATCCATCACAAAGCTTGCCCGTGCGGTGCCACGCAGAAGCTCGATTTCATAATCCAGCCCGAAGCCGCCCCGATGCCGCCCCGCCCCGCCCGATCCTTCATGCAGGGCATAGCGGCGATAGAGGACGGGATAGGTCTGTTCCATGATCTCGACCGGGGGGGCTTTGGAAATGCCGATGGTCGAGCAGCCATTGGTCAGACCGTCGTGATCGGCATTGCCGCCGTACCCCCCGCCCGAGATCTGATACATGACATAATCGCGGTTCCGTTCCGGGTCATGCCCGCCCAACGACAGGTTGCCCGAGGTTCCGGCCGGGGCGGCGGTCACACGGTCGGGGATGGCCTGCACAAGCGCGGCAAAGACCGCCTCGGCGATGCGCTGGCTGACCTCGGCCGCGCAGCCCGAAACCGGGCGCGGATATTGGGCATCCAGAAAGGTGCCCTCGATCCCCGTGATCTGCAGCGGATCAAAGGCCCCTGCGCTGATCGGCACATCGGGAAAGATATGTCGCATCGCCAGATAGACCGATGACAGCGTTGTCGCCCGGACAGAATTCATCGGACCCAGACAGGGGGGCGACGAGCCGGCGAAATCGAAGGTCAGGCCCGTTCCGTCACAGGTGACGGTCAGCGCAATGGTCAGCGGCTGGTTCACCACGCCGTCGCTGTCGATCTGCGCCTCGGCCCGGTAGCAGCCCGGCGGGATCAGCGCGATCTGGCTGCGTATCTGCCGGGCGGCAAGGGCGCGGATTTCGGCAATCGCCATGGTGACGGTTTCATCCCCGTAGCGATCCAGCAGGGCGGCCAACCGTTCGGCCCCCACCAGAAGGGCCGCCGCCTGCGCCGTCACATCGCCGATCCGCTGTTCCGACACGCGGATGTTCGAACAGATGATCTGCCAGATTTCGCGGTCCATCGTGCCGCGTTTGAACAACTTGACCGGTGGCAGGCGCAGCCCCTCCTGTTCCGCCGCCGTGGCCGAGGCGCTGAACCCCCCCGGCACCGCCCCGCCGGTGTCAGGCCAATGTCCGGTGTTCGACAACCAGCACCACAGCTTCCCCGCCCGGTAAAACGGCATGGCAAAGCGCACATCCATCAGATGGGTGCCGCCCAGATAGGGGTCGTTGACGATGTAGATGTCGCCCTCTTCAGGGGGGGCGGTTTCCCCGCGTGCGATGCGGTCGACCAGATGGCGGGTCGAAAACTGCATCGTGCCCACAAAGACCGGCAGGCCCCGTGCGCCCTGCGCAATCAGGCTGCCGTCCTGCGCGGCATAGATGCCGTCAGACCGGTCGTCGGCCTCGGCAATGACGGGGGAAAAGGCGGCGCGCGAAAAGGTCAGGTCCATCTCATCGCAGACCTGCTGAAGGCCCGCCTGCAGAACCGCCAGGGTCACGGGGTCAAGCGTCATGCTGCACCTCCGATGGTCAGAACGAGATTGCCGATGGCATCGCCTTGCAGCAGGTCGCCGGGGGGCAGAAGCGTCGTGGTGTCCATCTGTTCGATCACTGCGGGGCCAGCCAGACGGGCGTCCAGCGGCAGGGCCTCTCGTCGGTAGACGGGGGTGATATGCGGGCGCCCCTCGAACCGGACGGCACGCTCTCCGATGCGGGCGGCGGACAGGGGGCCGCGCCCCGCCGGGTCGATCAGTAAGGAAAGGTCCAGTTCGGGCCGCGTGCCGATCACGGAACAGCCGATATTCACCAGATTGGCCCGGATCGACGGAAGATCGACGCGGAACCGCGCGTGATAGGCGGCCTCGAACCTTTGTTGCAGATCTTCCCGGCTGGGCCGACCGTGGGGCAGCGGTACGCGCAGCAGATGGGTCTGGCCGATGAACTGCATCTCGGCGGTGAATTCGGCGCGCGTCCCGGTCAGGGCGACACGCTCTGCTGCGATCAGGGCCCGGCCGCGCGCCTCTTGTTCGGCCCAAAGTTGGTGCACCTGATCCAGATCGACCTGATCCAGCGGTCGGTTGATGGTGCGGACGAAATCATGCCGAAGGTCGGCGACGGTGCACCCCAGCGCATTGGTGATACCCGGCCGGGCCGGAATCAGCACGCGGGGGATGGCCAGTTCGCGCGCCAGATCTGCGGCATGAAGCGGCCCGGCCCCGCCAAAGGCAAAAAGCGCAAAATCCCGTGGGTCCGCCCCCATCGAGATCGACACCATCCGGATTGCCCCGGCCATATGGGTGTTGGCGATGCGCAGCACCGCCTCGGCGGCGGCCTCGATCGTCAGGCCAAGGGGGGTGGCGATCTGATCCTGCATGGCTTGACGCGCGGCGGCTGCGGCGCGGCCGAAACGGTCGGCAGGCAATCGGCCGAGGATCAGGTTGGCGTCCGAAATGGTCACTCGCTGCCCGCCGCGCCCATAGCAGACCGGCCCCGGGTCTGACCCGGCGCTCTCTGGCCCGACCCGCAGCAAGCCCGCCGCATCGACCCGCGCGATCGACCCGCCCCCCGCGCCCACGGTGCGGACATCCACCATGGGCACATGGACCGGCATGGCATATTCCACCTCGATCTCGTGCGAGACGGGGGGCCGCGCGCCGCGGATCAGCGCCACATCGGTCGAGGTGCCGCCCATGTCATAGGTGATCAGGTTTTCAATTCCCGCCCGGCGGCCGGTATGGCAGGCCGCGATCACGCCCGAGGCCGGGCCTGACATCACCGTCTTCACCGCCTCTTCGGCCACATGCGCTGCGCTGACCATGCCGCCATTGCCGTTCATCACCAGCAGATCAGCACCATAGCCCCGCCGGACCAGATCCTGCGACAAACGGCTGAGATAGCGCCCGAGCAGCGGCTGCACCGCCGCATTCAGCGCTGCGGTCACGCCGCGTTCGTATTCGCGGGACTCCGACAACAGCCGATGCCCCGCCGTCACATGCGGATTGGGCCAGATCGTCTGCGCGATTTCCAGTGCGCGAAGCTCATGCGCGGGGTTGGCGTAGCTGTGCAGAAAATGGATCACCAGCGATTCACAGCCCTGCGCCAGCAACGCCTGCAGGGCCGTGTGCAGTGCGGCCTCATCCAGCGGGGTCACGACGCGGCCTTGGGCATCCATCCGTTCGGGCACCTCAAGGCGCAGGTCCCGCGGGATGACGGGGGTGAAGCGGCCGGTCATGCCATAGGGCTGCGGTCGGGTGCGGCGGCCCAGTTCCAGCACATCGCGGAAGCCTGCCGTTGTCACCAGCCCTGTGCGGCACAAATTGCGTTCCAGCACCGCATTGGTCGTTGTTGTCGTGCCATGCACGATCAGCCCCACCCCGGCCAGATCCGTTTCGGCGGTATCAAAGGCGTTCAGCACCCCGATGGCCTGATTGTCAGGCGTGGTCGGCGTCTTGGCCAGCGTCACACGACCTGAGACCGGATCAAAGATCACGAGATCGGTGAAAGTGCCCCCCACATCGACGCCCGCGACCAGACCTGCCATCTAGACCCCCACGTATCGCTGAAAGATGGCCCCGTCCGGGACAAGGCCCTGCGCCGGGGTGATTTCGGCCATTCGGCCATGTTCCATGAAGGCCACGCGGTCGGCGATGTTCAGCACCGCCTCGACCCGTTGTTCCACCAGCAGGATTGCGACCCCCTGATCCCGCAGTGTCGTCACCGTGTCGCGGATCAACTGGATCATCGAGGGCTGCAGGCCTTCGGTCGGTTCATCCAGCAACAGCACCGCAGGGTCGAGACACAGCGCCCGGGCCAGCGCCAGCATCTGCTGTTCGCCCCCCGACAATGTGCCTGCGGCCTGATCCAGCCGTTCGCGCAGGCGCGGGAACAGGGCCAGCACCGTTTCGCGTGTCTGGGCGCCCTTGCCGCGGGTCATCAACCCGATTTCCAGGTTTTCGGCCACCGTCATCGCGCCGAAGAGGCGCCGCCCCTGCGGGACATAGCCGATGCCTTGCCGCGGCACCTCATACGCGGGCAGGCTTTGCAGGGGCTGGCCCTGCAAGCTGATCTGCCCGGCGCTGCGGGTGATTTGTCCCATGATCGCGCGCATCAGCGTGGTCTTGCCCGCGCCGTTGCGGCCCATGACGCAAGTCACCTCGCCCTCAGGCACCTCCAGCGTCACATCGCGCAGCACCTGGGTCGGGCCATATCCGCCGCTCAGCCTCTCAATCCGCAGCATGATGGCCCCCCAGATAGGCATCCTGCACGGCGCGGTTTGCGCGGATCTCGGCCGGGGCGCCGCTGGCCAGGACCTTGCCAAAGTTCAGCACGGTAATCCGGTCGGCAAGCGCCATCACCACATCCATATTGTGTTCGATCAGCAGCACCGTCGTTTCGGGCAAAAGGCTGCGGATCAGCGCAGTGAAGCCCTCGATTTCCTTATTGGCAAGGCCCTGCGTCGGTTCATCCAGGATCAGCAGCCGTGGCCGCAGCGCCAGCCCCATGCCGATTTCCAGCAGGCGCTGGTGGCCATAGGACAAAAGCCCCGCGACCTGTCCCAGATGATCGCCCAGTCCCACGCGCGCCGCAGCCCGCGCGGTTTCCCCTGCCAGATCGCGGGTGGGGTGGCGCTGCACCGCCAGCGCCAGATTGTCGGCCACTGTCAGCCCGGCATAGATCGAGGTGATCTGGAACGTATAGGCAATCCCCTGCGCCACCCGCGCATGGGCAGGCAGCCGTGTGACATCCGCCCCGTCAAAGCGGATCTGCCCGGCATCGGGCTGAAGGCGCCCCGACAGCAGGCTGACAAAGGTGGTCTTGCCCGCGCCATTCGGCCCGATCAGCGCATGGATTTCACCACTGTTCAGCGTGAAATCGACATGATCCACCGCCCGCAGCCCACCAAAGCTGCGCGTCAGGCCGCGGGCTTCCAGCAGGGTTACGGCAGCCATCTGATCCCCCGGTCGCGCAGGGTGCCGAGTATCCCCTTGGGGGCAAAGAGCACCAGAAACAGCAGCGCCGCCCCGATCACCGCCAGGCTCAGCTCGGTCAGGCTGGAGGCCGTGTCGATCAGGTAGAACATCAGCACCGCCCCCAGAAGCGGCCCGAGCGTCGTGCCAGCCCCACCCAGAAGGACATAAAGCATCGGCAGGATCGAATATTGGATGGTGGCAAAGCTGGCCCCGACATAGCCGAACAGCAGCCCGTAGCCCGCCCCCGCCACCCCCGAAAACAGGCCCGAAATCGCCAGCGCCGCCAGCTTGGTGGTGAAGGGGTTGTAGCCCAGCATGCGGCTGCGTTCCTCATTCTCGCGCATGGCGACAAGGGTTCGGCCAAAGCGCGACCGGACCAGCGCCAGCTGCACCAGCAGCGCCACGGCAAAGATCGCCAGTGCCACGGCATAACGCGGCCCGTCCTGCGACAGGTCCAACCCCATGAGCTGCCGCCCCGCGGCGGGCAGGGGGAACCCTTCATCCCCGCCGGTGATAGCGCCGAAATAGAGAAGCGTCAGGTAAAAGGCCTGCGCAAACATCAGCGTGACGATCATGAAGCTGACCCCCGCCGTCCGCAGCGCCAGCACCCCGGTCAGCGTAGCCGCCCCCAGACCCGCCAGAGCGCCCAGCCCCAGCGCGGCGGCGGCACTGCCGCCCTGCTGAACCCAAAGCCCCGCGGCCATCATGCCCGCGCCAAGGAACATGGCGTGCCCGAGGCTGAGCAGACCCGTATAGCCGAAGGCGATGTTGTAGCCGATCGCATAGACCGCCAGCATCAGGATGCGGGCCATCATGCCGTGGTGATAGGCGGGCAGCACCGCGCCAAGGGCGGCAAGCCCCGCCAGCACCGCCAGATGCAAGACCAGAACCCGCGTCATGGCCGCGCCCCGAACAGGCCCTGCGGGCGAAAGACCAGCACCAGCGCAACGGCCAGTGTGGCAAAGATCTTGGCCAGTGTCGGGGGGTAGAGCATCGACAGGATGCCATCGGCCAGCCCGATTACCAGCGCCGCGATCAGCGTGCCGCGGATGCTGCCCAACCCGCCGATGATGACGACGATAAAGCTCAGAAGCAGGGGGTCATGTCCCATCAGATAATGCGCCTGCTGGATCGGTACGATCAGCACGGCCGCCACCGCCGCAAGCCCCGCCCCCAGCGCGAAGGTGCCGGCATAGACCCGGTCCACGTTGATGCCGAAGGCGCGGGCCGTGGCGCGGTCGATCTGGGTGGCGCGCATCACCAGACCCGCGCGGCTGCGCGTCATCACCCACCAGACCGCCAGCAGCACCAGCGCCGCGGCGACCACCACGAACAGCTTGTAGCCCGAATAGCCGAACCAGGGCAGTTGCAGCCGCAGGGTAAAGGGCGCCTCGACCGGGCGGGCATCGGGGCCGAACAGGCTCAGCGCGCCCTGTTGCAGAATGTAGGACAGGCCGATGGTGGCGACGATGGTCGCCTCGGGGTCATGTTTCAGTCGCCGCAGCAGGCCCGCGTCAATGGCATAGGCCAGTGCCCCCACCAGAACCGGGCAGATCACCAGTGCCGCGACAAAGCCCAGCGGCGCCGAAGGCACCGCCTGCGCCACGGCCCAGGCCAAGACCGCCCCCAGCATGAAGAATTCGCCATGCGCCACGTTCACGACGCGCATCACCCCGAAACTGAGGCTGAGCCCGACCGCCGCAAGCGCCAGTACCGCCGCCATGACGGTGCCTTCCAGCGTGGCCAAAAGAAGAAGGGGTCCGGTTCCCATGGTGCAATGGCGGGGGCATTATCGCCCCCGCCGATCCCGTCAGAAGGATTGGGCGGTGTAATCCACCGCATCGGGGTATTGGCCATCCGCGATCGAGGTCTGATGCACGCGCATCAGCTTGCCCCCCTCGACCTTCGAGATGAATTGCGACCCGAAGACCTGATGGGTCTTGCCGTTGAAGACCTTGGCGCCCTGCACATGATCAAGGCCCGCATCGAAGGTGGTCATCGCCTCCAGCGCCTCGACGAATTTCTGCCGGTCGGCGGGCGATTGGTAGCCCGCGGCCTCCATCCCCTTTTTGATGGTAAAGAGCGTCTCCCACACGGAAAACATATGGCTGTAGGTCGCCACATCCCGCGCGTCGCTGACCGAGGCGCCGTTGTCATCCACGCCCACAGCCGCGCGATAGGTGGCCTCCCATTCCGGGGCATCGGCCTGTTTCACGCGGTTGTGGGCCTCCCAGAAATAGGTGCCTTCCAGGAATTCCAGACCCGGCGCCGCCAGATCGACAGCTTCGAGGCTGTCGATGAAGCCAAAGATCTGCGGGCGGTCGCCGCTGCCGTAGAATTCGCCCAGCTCCTTGACGAAGGTCAGGACGGCGGGGCCGACCATGACGTGATAGAGCACCTCGGTTTCGGCCGGGATCTGCGGGAAATAACGGGTAAAGCTGGTTTCCGTCGGCGGCACCGCAATCTGGGCGATCACCTCGCCCCCCTGGGCCTTGACGGCTTCGGTAAAGAAATCACGGTGGTCATGGCCGAAGGCGTAGTCCGGGAAGACCATCGTCACCCTCTTGCCGAGCGTTTGCGTGACCCAGGGCGCCATCGAGCTGACCTGCGCGCGCACATCGGTGATGCCGGGTTGCAGCGTCCAGCGGTTCAACATCCCCGAGGCGACGTGATAGCCTTCGGAGCAGACCAGATAGGGCACCTTCAGTTCACCCGCGCGCGGGGCCGACCCGATCACCACATGGCTGAAGAGCGGCCCGAAGATCAGGTCGCAGCCGTGCTGCGTGGTCAGCTTCTCCACCACTTCGGCGCCGCGCTTGGGGTCGGTGCCGTCATCTTCGAACAGGATCTCGACCGGGCGGCCGTTGATCCCGCCCTGTGCGTTCACAAGGGCCAGCGCAGCCTGCGCGGTGCGTTCATACCAGCGGCCATAGGCGGCGCCGATGCCGGTGCGGTGCAGCTGGAACCCCAGCTTGATCGGCGCGGCGCTTTGCGCCTGCACGAAACGCGGCAAGCCCCCAAGGGCCAGGGCGGAACCGGCGGCAAGCCCGGTCAGGACAGAGCGGCGGGGCAGGGTCTTCATGGTCGTCTCCTCTGTTGGCAGGCGGCGGGGAACCGAGGGGCCAATTGTTGGTGCACACATGAAATATTCAATGTTTGCTATAGGTTATTTCACGCTCCTCGGGGGGAAGACAAGATCCAGAGCCCGAGAACCGTGTAACCGATCATCAGAACGGTCATCGGCAGATGGGCCATGGGGCGGGCGGAAACGGGCGCGTCTTGGGCCGAAAGGCGCAGCGCCAGCAGCAGGGCAAGAAGATGCGCGCCCAGGATCAGCGCGAATTGCGTATTCCAGAGCGCGGTCATGAAGCCCCGATCGGTCAGGAACCCCATCGAGATGTAGAAGGGTTCCAATCCCAGCAGGGCATCGCCGCGAAAGAAGGGATCGTTCAGCGCGGCCAGCGCATATTGGCCGGCCGTCAGCAGCGTCATCAGGTAATGGGCGGCGTGATAGCCCGCGGCAATCGCCAGAAAGGCCAGCATCGCCGGCCCGGCAAGGGTCCAGAACGGACCCGCGACCCGGCCCATCCGTTTCCCCAGCGCCAGCGCACCCAGAATGCTGCCAGCCGTCAGCGCCCAGGCCGCCAGAAGGCCCAGCGTGTTCACCCCCTGCACGGCGGAGCGTCCGGTGAATTCCAGCGGGTTTTCCCCGATCAGCGACATCCAGAAAAACGTCTCGATCAGCCCGTCGAAGGTCAGCGCCGCAAGGGCCAGCGTCAGAAAGGCGATGGCCGAAGGGGGCAGGGGCGGCATCGCCACGATCTGCGCCCCCGGCAGCCCCGCGCACAGTGTAACCCGCCCGCCCTGATCGCGGCGCCAGATTGGCGCAATGCGCGACAGGAAGGTCAGATAGACCGTCAGGAATTCGCCCTGCCGCACCCAATCTTCACCTTCCGCCACGCCCAACAGGAAGATCACCAGCCAATAGGCGCTGATCACCTGCGCCAGCGTCAGCGGATCATCGGGGTGCAGTGACACAAGCTGAAACCAGGTGAAGGCGAACAGACCCAGGACGGCGGGCCAATAGCCTGATCGGGCAAGGCCGATCTGTCCTTGCCATCCCAGCACGTGCCGCACCAGCCGCACCGCTGCCGTCCAGGGGTTCAGCCCCCGCCACAGATCCCCCAGCAGGATCGAGGCCAGCGGCAGCACCACCCAGACCCCGGTCCAGAACACCAGTGTGAGCAGGTTGTGCATGGGATCGCGCGCGCCGTGGAACCCCAGAAACAAAAGCCCGATCATCAGTACCAGCCCCAGGTATGAGGTCAGCATCCCCGGCAGCCATTGCCGCCCCCTCCACAGCACATGGGTGCGGAAGGCGGGCAGACGATGCGATGCGGCAGCAAAAACCGCCGTCAGGGCGACCGTGGCCCCCGCACCCGCGAGGTAATGCCCCGTCGGCAGCGTCAGGATGATCGAGGGCGGCAGCGCGCAGGCCAGCACGCCCCCCGGCTGCGCCGCTGCCAAGGCCGCCAGCGCCATGCGGCGCGGCAGGGCGCCCCCCGGTCTCATCGCAGGCCGTCCTCGCCCTTGACCTGATGCAGCTCCAGACCACCCATCCGCGAATGGACGCGCGCCCCCCGCGCCATGGCGAGGATGAAGACGATCTCGTCGGGGCGGGGGCCATCCGGGACGCCCACCTCCATCGCGTCGAAATGGCCGCGGACATAGGCCGCGTTGATATGGCCCAGCGGAATGTCGATCCTTGCGCCCATGGGGCCGACCTTCTTGGTCGAGGGCACGATGGCCCGGCTTTCACCCAGTCTTTCGCGCATCCCATACCCCCCCGGCGCATGCCAGAGCGCGCCGTGTTCCAGTTCCCCGGCGCTGCCGACGATCGCACCCTTGCCATAGGCATCAATGCCCTCGCGCCCGCCAAGCGCGGCAATCAGACGGTCCGCAAGCTGAAGGCCAAGGGGCTTCAGATCTTCCATCGCGGGTTGAAGGTCGGGTTCATGGCGATGGGCAAAGGGATTTCGCACCACGGCCAGAATCGCACCCCGCAGACGGGGAAGCGCCGCAGGCGGACCGCCATCATGGTGGATCTCTTCGATCTGCAGGGTGATCTTGCGCAGGGGAAAGTCAGCCATGGGCAGGCTCCTCTTCGGGCGTCAGGGCAATCTGGCCGATGTATCGGGCCTGAGGGTGCAGGAAAAGCGCGGCCCCGACAATCACCTCGGTTGAGGCAAGGGTCCGGGCATGGCGGACCCCGGTTTCCAGGGCCTGGGCGATTTCCTGGGCAGTCAGCGGACCAAGCCCCGTGGTCACAGGGCGCGCGCCCAGGTCGGTGTCGGCCTGCAGGTCGCAAGCCGGGTGGCGCCGGACCGCGGGATGACCCGGCAGGTCCACCCTATTGGCGATCATGGTGGCTGCTGCATCGGCCTCGGCTGCCGTTCGGGCCAGCACGGTGACGGCATCGGCAATCCCGAAGGACCAGCTTCGCCCGCGCCAGCCCGACGTGGCCACCCCGCGCACCGGGTCTTCATGGCGCAGCGTGATGTGCACGCCATGCCCGGCGATGGCCAGTGTCGTTGCGGTGCCCGGTGTCAGGTGCAGGGCAATATCGCCGCCGTTGTTCACATAGGCCCGCGTAAGGCCGGGCCGGGGCATCACCGCCAGCACGGTTTCCGCCACCGCCCCCGCCACCGCCGCCATGGGGGTGATGAAGGCGGGCCGGTGCGCTGCGACGGCGGCGGCCATCCGCCGGGCGCACAGCCCTGTCAGCGGCACGGGGTCTGCCGCGCGCAAGGCAGGCAGTTCGGCCACCAGCTCGTCCAGCAGGGGGGCAAAACGGAGGGTAGCTGCATCCAGTGCCGCAGCTATGGCGCCGGGCGTGCCATCCGCCCCGATGACAAGGTCGATCGGCCCATGATGCAGATGCAGTCGCCCGTCGGGCAGGGTCCGTGCTTCAGCTGCCATTGCCGCGCCCCTTGGGGTGCAGCTGTATCCCGCAGGGGTATTCGCCCCCATGGTCCAGCACATCGGGCAGGCTGCGGATCGCGCCTTCGTGACCGCCGAGCGCCAGATAGGTCGCCCGCGGCAAGGTAAACTCCAGCGGCGCCACCAGCGCCGGGGTCGGCACCGCACCGAAGGCATTCTCGGGCAGATCCAGCACATCGACCATGAAGGTGATCCCGCCCCCCGGCCACACATAGCAGGACGCCCCCCCGCAACTGAGCCGCGTTTCCCCCGCCTGCACCGATCGTGTCAGCTGCACCGGGTTTTCCGTCACCCCCGCGCGCAGGCTGCCGCCCGCGCCCGCCATGAACAGCACCGTGCAGCGTGAGGGTTCGCAATTTTCGGCGATGATGCCGATGCTTGGCCGCAGCGCCGTGGGCAGGGGGGCAGGGCGCGGGATCAGATCGGCGTCGAGGATGTAATAGCCCCAATCCTCGCCCGTGGTGGAGATCATCAAAAGCCGCAGACCGGGACGCGCGCCCTTTTCGGGGTTCCAGGCGCCGAGGATCGCCAGCGGATCGGTCAGGCTTGTCCCACCCCAGCCCAGACCGGGCGATGAGACGCGGAAATAACGGCCCGGTGTGGATCGGTGCCCCTTGATGCGGATGCCGGTCGCGGGCCAGCCGATCACCTTGCCCGCCTGATGTTCCGAAACGACACCGGTGATATGGTCATCGACGACCACGACTTCATCCAGCAGGCCCTGCTGCTGGAGGTCGCGCCATTGCGCGGCGAACATGCCGATGGTGGCCGAGCCGCAGCCGACGCGCATCCGGTCTTCCCGCCGGCCATCGACGACGGGGGCGGCGCCGGCCTGCACCACGATCTCGGACCCGCCATCGATGGTAAGGGTCACGGCCTCGCGGTTGCAGAGCGCGAGCAATGTGGCGCAGGTCAGCCGCCCTTCGGCCTTGCCGCCCCCGGTCAGGTGATGCACCCCCCCAAGCGCCAGCATCTGCGACCCGTATTCGGCCGTAGTGACATGGCCGACGATTTCGCCCCCGGCGCGCACCGGCGCCCCTTCGGGGCCAAGATGGCGGTCGGTGTCGATCTTCACCTTGACGCCGCAATAGGAAAAGATCGCCTCCGTGACGACGGTGATCATGTCGGCGTCCGCGACGCGGGACGAGACGATGAAGGGCGCGGCCTTGAAATCAGGGTAGGTCGTGCCGGCACCGATGGCCGTCAGCTCGATATCCGCGGGCGGGGCCAGCGTGCCGCTCCAGCTGCCTGCGGCGAAGGGGATGACGCCGGTGCCTTCGGTAAGGGCCTGCGACAGAATCAGCAGCGGATCGGTTCGGAGGATGCGGCCCTGATGGTTGGCATAACGGTCGCAGGCACCGGTCTGGCCGGGGGCGATGTAGCACATGACGGGGCAGGCATCGCAGCGGATCTTGTCGGACGGGGCGCGCGGGCTGGTCATGGCGGCCCCCGATCCTTCAGGGCTGCCAGCAGCCGATGGGGCAGCACAGGCAGGCGGTCCGGGATCACCCCGGTGGCATGGCGGATCGCGTTCAGAATGGCGGGCGTGGTCGGGATCAGCGTATGTTCCCCCAGTCCCTTGGCGCCAAAGGGGCCTTCGGGGTCCGGCACCTCGATCAGCAGGCAGTCGATCGGCGGTACGTCGGAGGTGGTCGGAATCAGGTAATCATGCAGGTTGTCGGTGCGGCCGGGGATATATTCCTCCATCAGCGCCATGCCGATGCCCTGTGCGATGCCGCCCTCGATCTGCCCGCGGGCCAGCGTGGGGTTGATCGCCCGGCCCAGATCATGCGCCGCCGTGACGCGCAGCAGATGCGTGGTACCAAGCGCAAGATCCACCTCAAGCTCGACCATCTGGGCGCCAAACCCATAGACCGCATAGGGCGTGCCTTGCCCGTCGGGGTCGAGCGGTTGCGTCGGGGGATCGTAGGTTTCCTCCGCCATCAGCGCATAGCCGAGCGGATTGACGGGCAGCGCCGCCAGATCGAGCTGTGCCTGCCGCCCGCCCGCGATGGCCTGCACGGTGGGGCCGCGCAGCGTCAGACTGGCGCTGTCATCCATGTTCATCCGGCGCAGCAGATCGGCCCGCAGCGCCGCCGCCGCAGCCTGTGCCGCCCGGCCCGAGACATAGGTCTGCCGACTGGCCGAGGTCTTGCCCGCATCCGGCGTCAGGCCGGTATCCGGCCCGATCAGGTGCAGCGCCCCGAGCGGCAGGCCCAGCGTTTCCGCTACGATCTGCGCGATGACGGTGTTTGACCCCTGCCCGATGTCGGTGGCCCCCTGATGCAGCACCAGCGCGCCATCGGGGCGCAGCCCGATCCGGATGGTCGAGGGGTTGGGAAGCGAGGTATTGCCGCAGCCATACCAGCCACAGGCCAGCCCCACCCCGCGCGCGCGGCCCTTCGCGGCGGCGGTCGCGGCCCGGGCGCGCTGCCAATGCGGGCGCAGCGCCAGCAGACATTCGCGGATGCCCGGGGCAGTCAGTTTTTGCCCGCAGGTTGTGGCATCGCCGGGCGCCAGCGCGTTTCGCAGGCGGAACTCCAGCGGGTCAAACCCGGCCTGTTCTGCCAGCTGGTCGATCAGCGTTTCCTGAAGCGCGGTTGCCTGCGGCACGCCAAAGCCGCGGAAGGCCCCCGAAACCGGGCCGTTGGTGTGCAGCGCCCGCGCCGTCGCAGTGATCGCAGGCAGACGATAGGGCCCCGAGGCATGGACCGGCACGCGGTTTGCCACCGTCGGCCCCCAGCTGGCATAGGCGCCGGTGTCAAAGCGGCCCTCGAACAGCATTCCGGTCAGTCGGCCTTCCGCATCGCAGCCCAGCGTCGCCCGCAGGTCGGCCGGGTGGCGTTTCGTGGTGGCGATCATGCTTTCCGCCCGAGTGAAGACCATGCGGCAGGGCCGCCCTGTCCGCAGCGTGACCAGCCCGATCAGCGGTTGCAGGCTGAGATCAAGCTTCGATCCGAACCCGCCCCCGACGGCCGAAGGCAGGATGTGCAGCCGATCGGGCGGCAGGTTCAGAATGGCGGCAGTGTCATCGCGGTCGAGCATCGGCGCCTGGGTGCAGGCGCGGATGCATAGGGTTTCACCCTCCCACCAGGCGGCACCGGCTTCGGGTTCGATATAGGCATGTTCGACATGGGCGGTCGTCAGCTGCCCGCTGATGTGATGGGTCGAGGCCGCGAGCGCCGCCGCCGGATCGCCGCGATGGACGCGCCCCTCGATCAGCAGGTTGCCGGGGCGGTGATCATGCAGAGGGGCCGCTGTTTCTGCGGTATCGAAGGTGACGGCGGGCAGTGCGTGCCAAGTGACCGGGAAATCCGTCAGGTCGGGGTCGGGCTGGTCGTCTGGCGTGGCGACAAGTGCCACGGCTTCGCCCCGGAAGCGCACATGTCCTTCGGCCAGCGCCGGCTGATCGGCATGGGCCGGGATGACGCCGAAACGATTGCGCCCGGGAATATCGGCGGCCGTAAAGACGGCCGCCCCCCGCGCTTGGGCCCAAGCCGCCAGATCGCCCAGATCGAACCGTGCCGGAGCCATCGGCGCGCGGATCGCCCGCACCAGCAGCCCGCCGCGGCACCACAGATCGGCGCCGAACAGATCGCCCTGCACCTTGGCCTGTCCATCGATCCGGGGGATGGATGTCCCGATGATCCCATCAGCCTCCGGCTGCGGAGAATGCGGATCCAGCGCCGTGCAGACCGCCGTCAGGATCGCGCCATAGCCGGTGCAGCGGCACAGCACGCCGCCCAGGGCGACCTCGGCCTCGGCCCGGCTGGGATGGGGATTGCGGTGCAGAAGCGCCGTTGCCGTCAGAAGCATCGCTGGGGTGCAGATGCCACATTGCGCGGCGCCATGGCGCAGAAAGCTGTCGCGCAGCGCGGTCAGCATCGGGTCGTCGCCTTCGATGGTCAGCACATTGCGGCCTGCCACACGGGCCACCGGGGTCAGGCAGGCGCAGGTCGGCGCTCCCTCCACCAGGACCGTGCAGGCCCCGCAATCACCTGCGTCGCAGCCGATCTTGGTGCCGGTCAGCCCGGCCTCTTCGCGGAGCGCATCCGACAAGCGGCGGGTGGCGCCGTGCAGGGTGGCGGGCTGGCCGTTCAGGCGCAGGGGGATGGGGGCGCCGCTCATCCCGCGGCCTCGACCAGCGCGCGGCGCAGGATCTCGGCCCCTGCCTCGACGCGGTAGGCGGCGCTGGCTCGGATATCGTCCAGCGGTGCGACATGCGGCGCCAACGCAGGGGGGGTGATCTGCCGCGCGGCCTCGGTCGGCGTCAGGCCGATCAACCGCGTTTCGATGGCGCGCAGCCGCCGCGCGGTGGGGGCACAGGCGCCGATTGCGAGCACCACCTCGGCCAGCCGCCCGGCGGCCACCCGCACCCGGGCCGCCGCCATCGCGATCGAGATCACCAGATGTGCCCGCGCGCCGAGCTTGACGAAGGCACTATCGCCTGCGCGGGGGGGCAGGTGAACCGCGGTCAGGATTTCATCTGGCGCAAGGGCCGTCTGCCGTGGACCGGTCAGGAACTGTTCCACCGGCAGACGCCGCTGCCCGCGCGGGCCGGTCAGCTCGACCTCGGCCTCCAGCACCAGAAGCGGCGGCACCCCATCCGCGGCGGGCGAGGCATTGCAGAGGTTGCCGCCCAGGGTGCCCGCGGTCTGCACCTGCCATCCGCCGACCTGCCGGGCGGCCTGCATCAGCGCCCGCGGCAGATCGGCCTGCAGGTCGGACCAGGGCGTTGCTGCCCCGATCCGAAGTCCTGCGGCAGTGCGGGTGATTCCGGTCACACCGGGCAGATCCGAGATATCCAGTGCCGCGAAAGGAAGGGATCGGGCCGATGTCGCGGGGTAAAGGTCGGTCCCGCCGGCCAGCAGGCGCCATTCGCCCGCCGCCATCAGATCGAAGGCATGTGCAAAGCTGTGAGGGCGCGCATAATCGGTCATCGGCGGCACCTTGGGCCTGTCAGGAAAAGGGGACCGGGGCAGCGAGAGTGGAATTTGTATGTGTGCAAACACTGTGTCGCCATGGGGGGCTTTCTGTCAATTGTCTTGCGTCATGGGCGATGCGCGGCTATCGCCTGAGCTGTGATGGATGACGCAAACCCCTATGTTCTGGATGATCAGGTCGGCTATCTGCTGCGGCGGGTGACGCAACGGCATCTTGCCATCTTTTCCGAGCATATTCCTGAACTTACCACGATGCAATTCGCGGTTCTGGTGCGGCTTCACCAAGGCGGCCCCATGAGCCAGAACCACCTCGGACGTGCGGCCTCGATGGATGCGGCGACGGTGAAAGGGGTGGTCGGGCGCCTCGAAGTGCTGGGTCATGTGCGGCGCGAAGCGGACCCCGGTGATCGTCGCCGACTGACCGTGGCCATCACGCCGCAGGGCTGTGATCTTGTGGCCCGGTGCTACGAGACGGCGGTCAAAGTCACGGATGCAACGCTGCATCCGCTGAATGACAAGGAACGCCAACAGCTTATGGCGCTATTGGCGCGGCTGACCTGACGGCAATCTGCCGCAAAGACGGGCACAGAGGTTGCGGGAACGCCCATCTGGATCGGTGAGATTACCCAAACGATAGTCTTTACCTGCGGAATATGGCCCAGTAGGGCCAGTGTTGTAGGTGCCATCAGGGCGAGGTCTGGGATGCGAGCGATTTGGGGGGCGGCTGTTGCGCGGGTGCTGGGTGCGCTGTGCGTGCTGATCGCCCTTGGGGCCGTGCCGGCTCAGGCCGTGGATGCCGAAATCCTGCTGCGGCTGCGCGGGCCGGATGGCAAGGAAGTTGTCCAGACCCGGGAAATGCTTGATGCTTTGCCCGAAGTGCGGATCCGCACCTCGACCATCTGGACTGAGGGCGAGATCGAATTCAGCGGCCCGGCGCTACTGACGGTGCTGAAGGAGGTGGGGATCACCTCGGGGCGCGTCCGGCTGGCCGCGCTCAATGATTATGTCATCGAGCTGAATGTGGCCGACATGACGGATGATTACCCGATCCTGGCCATTCGCCGTGACGGAAAATCCTTCGGGGTGCGGGACAACGGACCGATCTGGGTCATTTACCCTTATGATGCCGGGGCGATGTTCGCCACCGAGCGCATCTATGCTTCGAGCGTCTGGCAGTTGGTCCGGATCGAGGCGGTCGCGCCGTGATCGACCCCGATTGGGTCGAGCGCCAGCTTCAGCGGATCGTCACCCGCGGGTGGCCCGTCTTGGTGATTGCGGTGATCGGGCTCGGGGTGCTGGGGATCGTCGGCTATCATTTCACCGCGCGGCTGGAAGACATCCGTATCGCCCAATCCGACAATACCACCTGGCTGATCGCGCAATCCGAAGTCGAGGCCTTGAAACTGGCCGAGAAGGTCATCGTTGCCCGGCAGGGGCCGATGGGGGCGGCGCAGGTCGCTGATCTGCGGCAGGCCTTCGATCTGTTTTACAGCCGCATCAACGTCATCAACACCCATGTGAACCAGTCGCCCATCCTGACCCCCATGGCGGGGGATCCGGCCTGGCGCGCCGTGGTCCAGCGGACCGAGCGCTTGCGCGCCCTGATCGATGTGCCGAACCGCGATCTTACCGCCGATCTGCCCGACATTCGCGCCGAATTGGTCCTGCTGCGCGGCCCATTGCGGGAATTCGCGCTTGAGGCGCTGTCGCGCCTGGTGGATGCCGCCACGGCGCGGCGCGAAACGCTGGCCCGCCTGTGGCTGCGCAGCGCCACTTTGGCTGTGACGCTGATCGTCATGCTTCTGGTGCTGAGCTGGGGGATGCTGCACCTTGCGCGGCGCCTGCGCCAGCGCCACCATGAGGTGGAGCGCGCGCAGTCGAACTTGGAGCAGACTCTGGCCTCGTCGCTGGACGGGGTGATCGTGGTGCGGCAGGACGGCACGGTCCTGCGTGTCAATCCGGCGGCCGAAGCGATCCTCGGCTACACGCTGGAAGAACTGCAGCAGTCGAGGGATCTGCTCTCGCTCTTGCTGCCGGAAGGGACGGGCGATCCGGCCACCCATGCCCTGCGCAGCATGATCCTGTCCGGCGCGGATTCGCGCAAAGAGGGGCGGATCTACCTTTCGGCGCAGCGCCGCGACGGGAGCAGCATTCCCGTCGAACTGGCACTGGCCAGCGACCGGGACGCCGATGGCCGGCTGATCTATTTTGCCTTCCTGCGCGATATTTCCGACAGGGTAAGCTATGAGGCGACGCTGCGCGAGGCCCGGGATTCCGCGCTTCAGGCCGCCGAAGCGAAGGCCCGTTTCCTTGCGGTCATGAGCCACGAAATGCGCACCCCCCTGAACGGGCTGATTGCCGCGCTTGATCTGTTGCGTGAAACGACGCGGCTTTCGGCGCGGCAGGCGCGATTTTTGGCGGTTGCCGAAGCTTCGGCCGCATTGGCGCTGGACCAGATCAACGATGTGTTGGAGCTGACGCGGCTGGAAGGCGATGCCGCGCTTGAGGACCTGAGCGATTTCAACCTGTGCGCCACCGTCCGCGAAATGGCCGAACAGGTCAGCCCGCTGGCCGCTCGGCAAAAGAACAAGATCTCGCTGGATCTGCCACCCGAGGCCAACTGCTGGCTGCAGGGCCACCGGCGCAGCTTTCTGCGCGTCCTGCTGAACCTTTTGGGGAATGCGGCCAAATTCACCACAGGCGGGACCATCACGCTCAGCGTTCATGTGCTGGATCAGCCCGATGGGCTGTCTCTGGTCCGGGTTGAAATCAGTGATACCGGGATCGGGATCGCCAGCGAAAAGTTGTCGACCATTTTCGAACCCTTCGAAACGCTGGATAACGGCTATGATCGGGTGGCCGAGGGCACCGGGCTGGGCCTTGGCATCGCGCGGCGCACGGTCGAACGCATGGGGGGCGCGATCGGTGTGGACAGCCGCCTGGGTGAAGGCAGCACCTTCTGGTTCACCGCGCCCATGGCGCGCGTGGCCCCGCCGGGGGCAAAGCCGGACGACGCCCCCGACACCGAGGCCGCCGCTGCGCCTACGCCTCAGCCGCCTGTTCAGGAAATTCTGATCGTCGAGGATAATCCGACCAATCGCATTGTTCTGCGCGAGATGCTGCGCCATCTGGGCCAGACGGTCGTTGAGGCCTCAAACGGGTCCGAGGCGGTCGAGCTTGCGCGCCACCGTCGCTTTGACCTGATCTTCATGGATGTTTCGATGCCGGAGATCGACGGGGTCACGGCCTCGCGCCAGATCCGCGCGGGGGGGCAATCGGCCCAGGCTTGGATCGTGGCGCTGACAGCGCATGGTCTGCCCGAGGATCTGGAGCGTTTCCGCCGCGGTGGCCTGACTGAAATCCTGCAAAAACCCGTGACCATCGCCCAGCTGGTGCCCTACCTGACCGCGCAGACCCCTGAACCTGCCGGGGACGATCGGGCTATGCCGGCCGACTTTGACGTGGTTGTGGTGGGCGAGTTGCGGGCGCTGCTGCCAGCCGCCCAGATGCGCCAGTTGCTGGACGGCATTCTGGCCGAGGGGGACGGCTTCATTGCCGCCCTCGAGGCTGGCGAATCCGGCCCTGCCCTGGCCGATCGCGCGCACCGTCTGCGCGGCGCGGCCAGCATCGCCGGCGCTGCCGGATTGGCCGCCTTGCTGGAAAAGGTGGAATCAGAGTTGCAGGAAAAAGGTGTAGTTCCCTCCTTGGTTGAATGGCGCGAGATCTGGGGGAAAGCGCGTGAAGTTTTGCCCTTGCGGTTGCTGCCAGAAGGCGAGAACACGACCAAAGCGTGATCGCGTTCAGCTTCCGATTAGTACTATGCACCGTAGGTTGCATATGGTTAGGGTAAAGACATGAGTGAACCCGAAACTGAAATCCGGCTCTTGCTGGCGGATGATCATCAGCTGGTGCGGGACCTGGTCGCAGCGCATCTTTCGGCGCAAGGTGGTTTTGAGGTGATCGTGGCAGATTCACTGACCGACACCATGACCCACCTGCAAAAAGATGGCCCTTTCGACGTGGTGCTGCTGGATCTGGCCATGCCCGACATGGCCGGGCTTCATGCCGCTGCCGGTATCGTCGAGGCCAATGGCGGGCGCCCGGTGGTGCTGTTTTCCGGCCTTGCCCGCAGCGAAACCGTAAGCGAGGCGCTGGGTCTGGGCTTTTCCGGCTTCATTCCCAAGAACACTTCGGCCCTCGCCCTGGCAGGTGCGATCCGGCGCATCATTGATGGCGAGATCTACCTTCCCGAAGGCTTTTCCTTCGCGCCCGGGCCACGCGGACGCCACGGTCTGACCCCGCGCGAGATCGAGGTTCTGCGCGACATCCGCGCGGGTCTGATGAACAAGGAAATCGCCGGTCGTCTTGGCCTCAGCGAGGTGACCGTCAAGATGCATGTGCGGTCGATCTGCGCCAAGCTGAAGGCGCGCAACCGCACCCAGGCCGCCATTCTGGCAGCCGGTATGATGCTGGACTGACCGCGCCGGGCCAGCCCTGATTGACAGACTCGGTCCCAGACGGTAACCCGGAAAGGGTGCGGCGGACTGCCGCTGCACGCCTCACTCGGTGACCGGGCCCCTCTGGCAAGAGAATCGGCGCTCTTGCGATGTCGGCACTGCGAGTTGAAGCCCGCCGATGGACTGAATCCCATGACTGACCTCTCTGCCCGTGGCTGTGCCACTGGGGCATCGTTCATTTGCAACGGAGCCCGGCCATGATCGACCCGACGCAGAAAAAACCCGTTTTCGTCTATCTCCGCAGCGCGATCATCTTCACCGTGGTCGGGCTTGCGCTCGGCCTTGCGCTGGGGTGGCAATCGACCGGGACGATTTCCGGCGCGATGACGATCTTCTTCATCTGCACCGTTCTGGCGGTGCTGGAAATCTCGTTGTCCTTCGACAATGCGATTGTGAATGCCAACAAGCTCAAGGAAATGTCGGCCGTCTGGCAGCGCCGCTTCCTGACCTGGGGCATCATCATCGCGGTCTTCGGGATGCGGATCGTTTTCCCGCTGCTGATCGTAGTGATCGCCGCCAATGTCGGCCCGATTGACGCCGTGATCATGGCGGCGCTGCAGCCCGATGAATATGCCCGCATCATGCACGAGGCGCATCTGCCCATCGCGGCCTTTGGCGGCACCTTCCTGATGATGGTGGCGCTCACCTTCTTTTTCGACCACGAAAAGGACATTCACTGGGTCGAATGGCTGGAACATCGCATGGCGAAATATGCCACCATCAAGGGGGTGGAAATCGCCTTTGTCCTTGCGCTGGCGCTGGCGTTTTCCCGACTGCTTGATGGGCCGGAGCGGGACGTTTTCGTCTATTCCGCCATTTATGGCCTGCTGACCTTCCTTCTGGTCGAGGTGCTGGGCGGGTTCCTCGACAAATCGCAAGAGGCGACAAAAGCTGCCGCGCAGGGCGGTTTGGGCGCTTTCCTCTATCTTGAGGTGCTGGATGCGAGCTTTTCCTTCGATGGCGTGATCGGGGCCTTTGCGCTGACGCAGAACCTGTTCGTCATTGCCATCGGTCTGGGGATCGGGGCCATGTATGTGCGGTCGATGACCATCATGCTGGTCGAACGCGGCACGCTGGCCGAATACCGCTTTCTGGAACATGGCGCTTTCTATGCCATCCTGATCCTGTCGGTGATCATGTATTGCCAGACGCTGTTCCATATCCCCGAGGTGATCACGGGGCTGGGCGGGGCTGCACTGATCGGGGTGTCGCTCTGGTCCTCGATCCGGTGGAATCGCAACGAAAACGCCTGACGGCTTGGCCGGTTTGGGGCTTGGCATGGCCGTCCGGGGCAACCCGGGCGGCCATTTTCTTTGGCTGCAACTCCGGGATTTCCCGGGGGGCGCTTTACAAATTCAAAAATCTATATATGTTAAGGCCAACCCATGAGGATCAGCCCATGCGCATTTCCAGCATCTTTGTCGTGACCGGCCTTCTGGCCCCGCTGCTTGCCACCGCCGCCGTGGCCGAGACCCTGACCCTGGCCCCTGTGCCGATGACCGACTGGAAGGCCGTCTATGGCCGGATCGAGGCGCGTGACCGTATTCCCGCCCGTGCCCGTCTGGGCGGCACGCTGGTGGAATTGGCGGTTTCAGAGGGCGATGTTGTGGCCGCGGGCCGACCGCTTGCCCGGATCGTCGATGAAAAGCTGACCTTCCAGCTTGTCGCGCTGGAATCGCAAAAGGCCGCGACGCAGGCCCAACTGGCCAATGCCGAAGCCGATCTGAAGCGCGGGGAAGAGCTGAAAAAGCAGGGCGTCACCACCGAACAGCGGCTGGATGCCCTGCGGACGCAGGTTGACGTGCTGCGCGGGCAGCTTTCGGCGCTTTCGGCGCAGGCAGATGTCATCGGGCAGCAGCAGACAGAAGGCGCCGTGCTGGCGCCGGTGGGCGGGCGTGTGCTGGATGTGCCGGTGGCCAAGGGCGCGGTGGTGATGCCGGGTGAAACCGTGGCGACGCTGGGCGGCGGCGGTACTTTCCTGCGGCTGGCCGTGCCGGAACGCCATGCCACCGCGCTGGACGAAGGCGCCACGATCCGCATCGAGGGTGCCGAGGGTGCGGCCGAGGGGCGTCTGGTCAAGGTCTATCCGCTGATCGAAGCGGGCCGCGTCATCGCTGATGTGGAAGTTGCGGACCTGTCCGACCGCTTTGTCGATGCGCGCGTGCTGGTGCGTTTGCCGACGGGGAGCCATCCGGCGCTGATGGTGCCGCAAACCGCGATCCTGACCCGCAATGGCCTTGATTTCGTGGCGATCGAGGGGGCCGATGGCCCGTCGCTGCAGCTGGTCGTGCCCGGTCAGACCGTGGAGCAGGAGGGCAAGCCGATGGTCGAGATTCTGACCGGCCTTGCCGCGGGCGACCGCATCCTGACCCAAGCCCCGACCGATCAGGGGGCAAGCCATGACTGACACGCCGACGCAAAAGCTGGGTCTGGCGGGGCGGCTGACCAAGGCCTTTATCGGATCGTCGCTGACGCCGTTGTTCATTCTGGCGGCGCTGGCTGCCGGGTGTGTGGCGCTGATTTCCCTGCCGCGCGAGGAAGAGCCGCAGATCTCTGTCCCCATGGTCGATATCCATGTGCAGGCGCCGGGGCTGAAGGCCGAAGATGCCGTGAAGCTGGTGACCGAACCGCTTGAGGTGCTGGTCAAGGGCATCAACGATGTCGAACATGTCTATTCGCAGACGCGCGATGACTACACGCTGGTCATGGCGCGCTTCGAGGTGGGCACCCGGTCGGAAGATGCGGTGCTGCGCGTGCATGACAAGCTGCGCGCCAATATGGACCGCATCCCCGTGGGCGTGCCGGAACCGCTGGTGGTGGGGCGCGGCATTGATGATGTGGCGATCCTGACGCTGACCCTGTCGGGCCAGCCGGGGGCCGAGGTGACGGCCGCCGATCTGACCCGCGTGGCCCGCAGCCTGCAGGCCGAGGTGACCAAGACCGAGGATGTGGGCCTGACCTATCTGGTCGGTCAGGCGACCGAGGCGATCCGCATCGAACCCGACCCAGACCGGCTTGCCCTTTATGGGGTCACGCTGCAGGCACTGGCAGGCAAGGTGCAGCAGGCCAACCGCACGCTGAACGCGGGCAAGCTGCGCGATTCGGGCGAAGAGGTCGATCTTGTGGCGGGGGAAACCCTGACCGCCCCGGCCGAGGTGGCGAACCTGCTGCTGACCACCCGCGACGGTCGCCCGGTCTATGTCTCGGACGTGGCGAATGTGGGCTTTGTGCCCGATACCTCGGATCATGTCGTGTCGATGCTGACGCGGGATGACCAAGGCACCGTCACCCGCACCCCTGCCGTGACGCTGGCGATTGCCAAGCGCGCGGGCGCCAATGCGGTGGTGGTGGCTGAAGATGTGCTGCACCGCGTGGAAAGCCTGAAGGGCCGCCTGATCCCCGACAACATGGCCCTGACCGTGACGCGCGACTATGGCGAAACGGCCAATGAAAAGGCCAATGAGCTGCTGTTCCACCTGGGCCTTGCGACGGTGTCGATCATCGGGCTGGTGCTGTTGTCGATTGGCTGGCGGGAAAGCATCGTGGTGGCCATCGTCATTCCGGTGACGATCCTTCTTACGCTGTTTGCCGCTTGGGTCATGGGTTACACGCTGAACCGGGTCAGCCTGTTCGCGCTGATCTTCTCGATCGGGATTCTGGTCGATGATGCCATCGTGGTGATCGAAAACATCGCCCGCCACTGGGCCATGCGCGACGGACGCGACCGGGTGCGCGCCGCCATTGATGCGGTGTCCGAGGTGGGCAACCCCACCATCGTCGCCACGCTGACGGTGGTGGCGGCCCTGCTGCCTATGCTGTTCGTGAGCGGCCTGATGGGCCCCTACATGTCGCCCATCCCGGCCAATGCCAGTGCGGCGATGATCTTTTCCTTCTTTGTGGCGGTGATGATCACCCCCTGGCTGATGATCAAGATCGCAGGCAATGCGCCGTTGCATGGCCATGGCGATGGGCATGGGGCTGGAGCAGGTGGGGGCAGCTGGCTGGAGCGCAGTTATGCCGCCGTGGCGCGGCCCATTCTGGCTTCGCGGCGCCGCAGCCTGACCTTCCTGCTGGTGACGGCGGTTCTGTCCTTCGGCTCGCTCGGGCTGCTTTATACCCGCGACGTGACGGTCAAGCTGCTGCCCTTCGACAACAAGTCGGAACTGTCGGTGATGATCGACATGCCCGAGGGTGCTTCGACCGAGGCGACGGATCGGGTGGCGCAAGCGGTGGGGCGCGTCGTGATGGACCTGCCCGAAGCGGTGGCCGTGCAGACACATGCCGGAACCTCGGCCCCATTCAACTTCAACGGTCTGGTGCGCCATTACTATCTGCGCAACGAACCGCAACTAGGCGAGGTGGCGATCAACCTGACCCCGAAGAGCGACCGTGACCGCACGAGCCATGACATTGCGCTGGACCTGCGGCAGCGGCTGCAGGCGCTGCCCCTGCCCGAAGGCACCAGCCTGAAAGTGGTGGAACCCCCGCCCGGCCCCCCGGTGATGGCGACCCTGCTGGCCGAGATCTATGGCCCCGATGCCGACGGCCGCCGTGCCGCCGCCGCGCAGGTCGAGGCCGCCTTCCGGCAGGTGCCCTTCATCGTCGATGTGGACAACAGCTTTGGCACGCGGGCCCGGCGTATCCGCACCACGATTTCGACCGATGATCTCGATTTCTTCGGGGTGCAGGAGCAGGATGTGTTCGACACCATCGCCTTGCTGAACGCCGGTCAGACGGTGGGCTATTCGCATCGGGGCGACGGCCGCTATCCGTTGCCCATCGTGCTGGATCGGCCGAAGGGCGACCGCGTGCTTGATGAACGTGCGCTGACCACGCCGATCCCGGCCAATGTGCAGCCCGGCGCCCGCGGGGTGGTCGAGCTGGGGGATGTGGTGAAGGTCGGCGAAGAACGCGCGTCCTTCCCGATCTTCCGCCACAATGGCCGCTATGCGGAAATGGTGACGGCCGATCTTGCAGGCGATTTTGAAGCGCCGCTGTACGGGATGCTGGCCGTGGGTGACGTGCTGGCGGATCAGCCGGGGGCGCCGCAAATCGCGCTGCATGGCCAGCCTGCAGATGAAAGCGTGCTGACCCTGCTGTGGGATGGTGAATGGGAAGTAACCTGGGTCACCTTCCGCGACATGGGGGCTGCTTTCGGTGTGGCGCTGCTGGGGATCTATATCCTCGTGGTGGCGCAGTTCGGGTCGTTCAAGCTGCCGCTGGTGATCCTCACGCCCATTCCGCTGACCTTCCTTGGGATCATGCTGGGCCATTGGCTGTTTGGGGCGCCGTTCTCGGCCACGTCCATGATTGGCTTCATCGCCTTGGCGGGGATCATCGTCCGCAACTCGATCCTGCTTGTCGATTTCATCCGGCACGAAGGCGATGTGCAGGTCGAAACGCTGATCCGCGCCGGGATGATCCGCTTCAAGCCGATCCTGCTGACGGCAGTGGCCGCGATGATCGGTGCCGTGGTGATCCTGGCCGACCCGATCTTCCAGGGCCTCGCCATCTCGCTTCTGTTCGGGCTGATGACCTCGACCCTGCTGACGGTGCTGGTGATCCCGGCAATCTACCGGGTGTTCCGCACCTGACGACCGGAAGGCGACCCGGGGCATGCCGCCCCGGGCCGACATGCAACCCGCCCCGCCGCGAAGAGGAGCGCGAACGGGCGCAAGAGGAGACGGATGATGGCGCATGTTGTTGTGTTGGGCGCGGGTCTGGGTGGGGCCATCATGGCCTATGAGCTGCGTGACCAGCTTCGCAAGGAAGACCGGATCACCGTGGTCACCAAGGACCCGCAGTATCATTTCGTGCCCTCGAACCCCTGGATCGCCGTGGGCTGGCGCGACCGCGAAGAGATCAGCATTGATCTGGCCCCGACCATGGCGCGCAAGGATATCGACTTCATCCCCGTGGCCGCCGAACGTCTGCACCCCGAGGAAAACCGCGTCGAACTGGTGGATGGCCGGTCGGTCAGCTATGACTATCTGGTCATCGCAACTGGCCCGGAACTCGCCTTTGATGAAATCGAGGGCTTTGGTCCGCACGGCGGCCATACCCAGTCGGTCTGCCATATCGACCATGCCGAACAGGCCAAGGCCGTCTTCGACAAGCTGGTACAGAACCCCGGCCCGGTGATCATTGGCGCGGCGCAGGGCGCAAGCTGCTTTGGCCCGGCCTATGAATTTCTCTTCATCCTCGAAACCGCATTGCGGCGGGCCAAGGTGCGCGACCGCGTGCCCATGACCTTTGTCACCTCGGAACCCTATATCGGGCATCTGGGCCTCGACGGGGTGGGCGACACCAAGGGGCTGCTCGAATCCGAGATGCGGTCGAAGACGATCAAATGGATGACCTCGACCCGCGTGAAGCGCGTGGAACCGGGCAAGATGTTCGTGGAAGAGATCAACGACGACGGCAGCGTGAAGGCCGAACGGGAATTGCCCTTCGCCTTTTCCATGATGCTGCCCGCCTTCCGTGGCATAAAGGCCGTCTCGGGGATCGAAGGGCTGAGCAACCCGCGCGGCTTTACTATTGTCGATCACCACCAGCAGAACCCGAAATACCGCAATGTCTTTGCCGTGGGGGTCTGCGTGGCCATTCCGCCACTGGCGCCGACGCCCGTGCCCTGCGGTGTGCCGAAGACCGGGTTCATGATCGAAAGCATGGTGTCGGCGACGGCGCATAACATCGGCAACCTCGTCCGCGGGAAAGAGCCGGATCGCGTCGGCACCTGGAACGCGGTCTGTCTGGCTGATTTCGGCGACAGCGGTGTGGCCTTCGTGGCGCAACCCCAGATCCCGCCGCGCAACGTGAACTGGTCCTCGTCGGGCAAGTGGGTGCATCTCGCCAAGATCGGGTTCGAAAAATACTTCCTCCGCAAGCTCAAGGCCGGGACCAGCGAACCCTTTTATGAAAGCCTCGCGCTCAAGGTGCTGGGCATCGACAAGCTGAAAGAGACCACCAAGGGCTGAGACCCTGACCCCGCCATCGGCCGGGGCAGGGCGCCCCGGTCTTTCAAAGAAAGGATGACCCCATGACCCTCGATCGTTCCGTGATGCTCTTTGCCGGCTGCATGGTGCTGCTCAGCGTGGTGCTGACGACCTTCGTCTCGCCGCTGTTCATCTGGTTCACCGTCTTCATCGGCCTGAACCTGATCCAATCCTCGTTCACCGGGATCTGCCCCGCCGCGACGGTCTTCAAGATGCTGGGAATCAGGGAAGGCTGCGCCTTCAAATGATTCTGGCCTGACAGGCGAGCGAGGACCCGGCTTTTGCCGGGTCTTTGTGTTTGGTGGCCCGAGATCCCGATTCCCGCCCCGATTCCGGCGGTGATTCCGGTTCCCCCCGTTTTTCGGCGGTGATTCTTGGTTGATTCTGGGGAGTTGGGTGTTTTGTGTTGTGGATAAGTGTTGGTTTGTGGGTTTGTGTTGTGGGGATTTTTTGGTCGGGATGCCAATGAAACAAGGGGTGTGCGACGGTTGTGTGAAGAAAGTTGGTGTTGG
>NZ_BMYQ01000003.1 GCF_014652355.1 Gemmobacter lanyuensis
GCTCTCGCGGCCACCGTCATGTTCTGGCTGTGAAAATCAATGAGTCTGGAGCCTAAGGTCTTTGAAGTTTTTCCAGAGCACAACGAGTGTTGCTGCCTGGAAGTCGGATAGCCAAGGAAAGTCGGATTTTATCGCTTCGATGTTCGCGGCTTCGGAAGTCAGGACAAAGTTAAGGATCCGACGCCCCTCAGCGGCGAATGCCATCCGGTCGTCATTGGTCATCCCCTTCTTGAAGCTGACCTCGGCGACATTGATCCTTCCGGCCTTGATATCTCGGACATTGAGGGCACAGATCGCCACCGACAGGCCAGCTTCGTCGTCGATACAGTAGTTGGCGGTCCGGAACTGGTTTCCGATCAGCTTCTTCACCAGCATCATGTGCGCATAGATGAAGGCATCGCCCCGCACGCGGCAGCCCGAACCCGGCAACTGCAACGGGCCGGCCGTTGCGAGGTCCTCCTTGGAAAACAGTTTGCCCTGAACGCGCAAGAGGGAGTTCTGATATTCCGTCGCCGCCCACAAGCGTGCATGACGCCGCATCGACCGGTTCAGGTCAAAGTCTCCGCAAGACCTCATCATCTCCTCTATCTGCTCGGGCGAGATGGAAGGATCGTAGTCGACGGTCGAGGCCACAACGAACTGCGAAAACTTGTGCACCGTCGCCATATGCAGCAGCGGGATCGTCCCTCTTCGGTTCTTCACCGGCCAGTTGACCAGGATCGTTTGGATATCTGTCGCGAAGTATGGCCGCCGCCCCGCAAAACAGTCCGCCATTCTCGCCTCGCGGTCATGCGTGAAGGCGAGCACCTGCTGATAGAGAAAGTCGATCTTCCCGTGGACTTGTTTCAGGCTGACGTCGTGCATCTCGCAAATGCGGCTGAGCGGCACCTTGTTGACCAGGGATTTCAGGATGCCCGCCGTTTCGTGTGTCTGCTTGTGCCGACGGGTCGGGCTGCCTACGGAGAACGTTTTCTTGCAAGACTTGCACTGAAACCGCTTGTCCCCTTTGGCCGTCTTTCCGAACGCCGCATAGGAGGACGGGCTTAGCGAAAGCGACACGCCCTCATTCTCGCAGCCCTCTGTTCGACAATGTTGCTGGTTTGTTCGCCTATTCAGCGAACGGACCCTGGCGTATTCTTCCACCAGAGCGCGGTTCGATTTGACTGTGTTTGCGGTGCTGCAGGCGGGGCAGATGAACGTCCGGTCTTCGCCAGTGCCAGTTACGGAACCTCGATCCGCGTCGGTTCGGGATTTCCCGCGCCCATCGATTGGGTCCGGATATACCCCGAACAGCCGACAATGCGGGTTCCGGCAGAAGTTAACGGAAAAACCTCCAATGGTTGAAGGAAATCGCCGCCGTTCATCTCTCGACGATTTCGTCGAGGGTTGTGCTGCTGCGGACGGCACCGGCATCGACGCAAACCCTCATCCTGAAAAGGAACCGCCCCGCCAGCATAGCGGCGGGGCGTGAAAGCATCAACATTTATCGCACGGGCTGGCGCCCGCGGCGCCCCTTTTCAATCCTGCCTTGATCAGCCGCGCTGATAGAGGCCTTCATAAATCGGGACGAGCGTTTCGGTTTCAAACAGCGACGAGACGCTGGTGCCGTGCCAGATGTTCAGGATGGCCTGCGCAAACATCGGCGCGGTCGGGACGATGCGGATATTGGGGCAGTTCTTCACTGCCTCGGTCGGTTCGATCGAATCCGTAATGACCAGAGATTTCATCACCGATTTCGACACGCGCTCCACCGCCGGGCCGGACAGCACGCCGTGGGTGATGTAGGAATGAACCTCGGTCGCGCCGTTTTCCATCAGCACTTCGGCGGCTTTGCACAGCGTGCCGGCGGTGTCGCAGATGTCATCGACGATGATGCATTTCTTGCCTTCGACATTGCCGATCACGGTCATGCCGGCGACTTCGCCCGCCTTTTCGCGCCGCTTGTCAACGATCGAGAGCGGGGCGTTGATGCGCTTGGCCAGTTCGCGCGCCCGGGCCACGCCGCCCACGTCGGGCGAGACGATCATCAGATCGTCCATCTTGTCCTTGAAGTGGTGTTCGATATCCAGCGCGAAGATCGGGCTGGCATAGAGGTTGTCAACCGGGATGTCGAAGAAGCCCTGGATCTGGGCCGCGTGCAGATCAAGCGTCAGGACGCGGTCAATGCCCGCCTCGGTCAGCAGGTTGGCCACCAGTTTCGCGCTGATCGGGGTGCGGGCCTTGGCGCGGCGGTCCTGACGGGCATAGCCGAAATAGGGGATCACGGCAGTGATGCGGTCGGCCGAGGAACGGCGCAGGGCATCGGCGATGATCAGCAGTTCCATCAGGTTGTCATTGGCCGGGTTCGAGGTCGGCTGGATGACATACATGTCTTCGCCGCGGACGTTTTCGAACACTTCGACAAAGATTTCCTGATCGTTGAAGCGTTCGACGCGGGCGTCCACCAGACCGACCTGCATGCCGCGATGCATCGACATGCGCCGCGCGATGGAATTGGCCAGCGTGCGGTTTGCATTGCCGGAAATCAGCTTGGGTTCGGTCATGGCAGCCATCTGTTGTCGTCCTGTGATCCGTGGGCCTTGGGATTCGCGCCCCTGACAAGGCGTTGACACCGCTTATCACCCGGCTAGGGTCCACGCAAACCGCCCAACGACAGGAGAGCCATGCGATGGCCCAGATCGACTATTTTTTCGCGACGGTTTCCCCTTTTGTTTACCTCGCGGGCCAAAGGCTCGAGGCGTTGGCGCAGCGCAATGGCGCGACGGTGCATTATGTGCCGGTGGATCCGAGCGCGCTTTTTGCCCGCACCGGGGGGCTGCCGCTGGCCGAACGGCATGACAACCGCAAAACCTTTCGTCTGCAGGAACTGGCGCGGCAATCGCGCAAGCACGGGCTGCCGATCAATCTGCAGCCCGCGTATTGGCCGGTGAACCCCGCGCCCTCGGCCTATGCCATCATTGCGGCGCAGGCGGCGGGGGGCGGTGATCTGGGCGGGCTGGTCCATGGCCTAGCCCGGGCCTGCTGGGCCGAGAACCGCAATATCGCCGAGGATGAGGTCATTCAGGATCTGCTGGCCCGTAACGGCTTTGACCCGCGCGTTGCTGACCGCGGCATGCTGAGCGCCGCCGAAACCTATGCCGTGAACCTCGAGGAAGCCGTGTCGCGCGGTGTCTTTGGCGTCCCCTTCTATGTGGTGGGCGAGGAGCGGTTCTGGGGTCAGGACCATCTGGAGGATCTGGAACTGCATCTGCAGGGCAAGTTGTGAGCGATCTGCCCGAATCCTGCCGGGTGTTCGCCGGGGGGCCGCGTCGGGCCGTTGCACTGCATTGTTCGCTCGCCCATGCCGGTGCCTGGGCCAATCTTGCGGCGGCACTGCGGGGTCTGACGATCACCGCGCCCGACCTGCCGGGCCATGGCCGTGCGGCGCCCTGGACGGGCGCGCGCAGCCTACATGACATGGCCTATGACATCGCGCTTGCGACGCTCCGGGCGCAGGGTGGGGCGGCCGATCTGATCGGGCACAGCTTTGGTGCCACCGTCGCCCTGCGCGTGGCGCTGGACCATCCCGACCTTGTCAGAACCCTGACGTTGATAGAGCCGGTTCTGTTTGCCGCTGCGCGCGGTGATGCCGCCTTTGCCCTCTTCGCGGCTGGCTATGCCGAGGTGGACCGCCATATCGACAGCGCGCCCGCGCTTGCGGCGCAGGCCTTTCATGCCATCTGGGGCGCGGGCGATTTCGCCAGCCTGCCCGAACGTCAGCGCCGCTATATGACGGATCGCATGGGCCTGATCCGCGCGCAGAACGATGTTCTGCTGGAGGATCGGCCGGGGATGCTGGCCCCCGGACGGCTTGAGGGATTTGATCGGCCCACGCTGCTGATCGAAGGGGCGGAAAGCCCGACGATTGTTGCGGCCATCCACGGTGCCCTTGCTGCGCGCCTGCCCAAGGTGCAACGCCATGTCATCGGCGGGGCAGGGCATATGTTGCCCATCACGCATGCTGCCGCGGTGGCGGCTGTCATGGCGTCGCTGGTCAGCTGATCTGGAGGGCGGCGAGGAAGCCGTCCACATCCTCGGGGGTAGTGGACCAGCTGGTGACAAGCCGCGCGGCCTCGTATCCCTCGGGTGCGGGGGCGTCATAGAACCGCGCGCCGGCCGCGCGCAGGCGGGCTGAGGTGCCCGCAGGCCATTGCGCGAACAGGATATTCGCCTGCACCGGATGCCAGAGCGTGACACCGCGTGCCTTCAGCCCTTCGGCCAGCCGCGTGGCCATGGCATTGGCATGTCCCGCCCAGTCGAGCCAGCGGTTCCCCTCGAGCATCGCGCCCATCTGCGCCGCCAGATAGCGCCCCTTGGACAGCAGATGCCCGCTGCGTTTGCGGCGCAGCTCAAATTCCCAAGCGCGGTCGAGGGCGAAAAAGACAACCGCCTCCACCCCCATCAGACCGTTCTTGGTGCCACCAAAGGACAGCACATCCACCCCCGACCGCCAGGTCAGGTCCGCAGGGCTGGCCCCGGTGGCCGCAACCGCATTGGCGAAGCGCGCGCCATCCAGATGCACCGGCACCCCGGCCTCGTGCGCGATGCGGGCCAGGGCTGCGGTTTCGTCGGGGGTATAGACGGTTCCGGCCTCGGTCACATTGGTCAGGGTCAACGCGCCGCGCTGCACACCATGCACCGATCCGCCGGTCATGGCGATGCGGCGGGCCAGCGCCTCGGGCGCCATCTTGCCATGGGCGCCTTCGACCTGAAGCAGCTTTGCCCCGGCGCTGAAAAACTCTGGCGCGCCACATTCGTCTTCCTGCACATGGGCATGGGTATGGCAGAAGACCGCGCCCCAGGGCGGGCAGAGGGTCGCCAGCGCCAGCGCATTGGCGGCCGTGCCGGTGGCCACCAGATGCACCACGGCCTCGGGTGCCTCCAGCACGGCGCGGATGCGATCCTGCACGGCGGCTGTTACGGCATCGGTGCCATAGCCGGGGGTGTAGCCCGTGTTCGCCTCGGACAATGCGGCGAGAACCTCAGGCGGGACGGGCGCGGCATTGTCAGAGGTGAAGAACATCAGGGCGTCTCCTCGATGATATAATCTTCCCAGTCTTCTTCCGGCACCTCGAACTCCGGCACCGTCCAGCCCCGGACCGAAGCCCCGGCTTCATGCACCGACTCGGGGTTGCCAGTGACCAGCGGGTGCCAGTCAGGCAGGGTCTTGCCTTCGTAAAGCCGCCGATAGGCGCAGGTCTGCGGCATCCAATAGGCGATCTTGGGCAGGGTCGCGGGCGTCAGCTGCACACAATCAGGCACGAATTGCTTGCGGATCGGATATTGGGTGCAGCGGCAGCTTTCCCCATCCAGCAACCGGCAGGCAAGGCGGGTGAAGGCAACCTCGCCGGTGTCTTCAAACTCGATCTTGTTGAGACAGCATTTGCCGCAGCCATCACAAAGCGCCTCCCATTCCTCGGGGGTCATCTTGCGAAGGGGGACGGTTTCCCAGAAACGCGGGCGCATCATGCCTCCGCCAACAGGGTGCGCGCACGGGCGCAATCGCCGTCCATCTGGGTGATGAGCGCGTCAAGCCCGGTGAATTTCATCTCCGGGCGCAGATATTCGACCAGCGCGACCGACAGGTGCTGGCCATAGAGATCGCCCTTGAAATCGAAGATGAAGGTTTCAAGGTTCGGGGCGTTTTCTCCGAACATCGGGCGCACGCCAAGACTTGCCGCGCCGCCATAGCTTCCGGCCTGCGGCCCGGTCAGTACATCGACCTTGACGGCATAGACCCCCAGCCGGGGCAAGTGCAGACCCGCGACCGACATGTTCGCAGTCGGGTAGCCCAGCTCGCGCCCACGTTTTTCGCCGTGGATCACCTCGCCCTCGATCCGGTGCAGGTGGCCCAGCATGGTCGCCGCATCGCGCGGGCGACCTTCGGACAGGGCGTTGCGGATCGCGGTCGATGAAATCTCTTTCCCGCCAGCCCGCAGCAAGGGGGCGATGGTGACGCCAAAGCCGTATTTCGCCCCAAGCGCCTGCAGGTCTTCGACCGTGCCCTTGCGCCCCTTGCCAAAGCAGAAATCCGACCCGACGGTGACATGGGTCACGCCCAGACCATCGGCCAGCACCTCGGCCGCGAAGTCTTCGGGCGAAAGCGCCGCCATGGTCGCATTAAACGGCAGCTCATAAAGCCGCTCGACCCCCAGCTTGGCCAGACGGTTCGCGCGTGCCTCGGCATTCATCAGGCGGAAGGGCGGAGCGTCGGGGGAAAAGAACTCGCGCGGGTGGGGTTCAAAGGTCAGAACGCCGGGCAGGCCATGCCCTGCGGCGGCCTCGATCACCGAACGGTGGCCCAGATGCACGCCATCAAAATTGCCCATGGCGACGGATGCGCCACGATCTGTGGGGGCAAGCCCTTGCCAGTGCTGGATAATCTTCATGCGGCCCCGTGGCGGGGGTCATGCCCCCTCGCTTGGAAAGGGGCCTTGGCCCCTTAGTCGAACTTGCGGCTTGGCGCCAGAACCAGCGCCTCGCCCTTCAGCACAACGGTATTACCTACGGCGCAATGGGTTTCAAGGGTAACGCGGCGCTTGGCGTGGTCGATCGCAGTCACCTTGACCTCGGCATAGACGGTATCGCCGGGGCGCACCGGCGCCATGAACTTGAGAGACTGGCCCAGATAGACCGTGCCATGCCCCGGAAGCTGTTCCCCGATCACCGCCGAAATCAGCCCTGCGGTCAGCATCCCATGGGCAATGCGGCCCTGAAAGATGGTGTCCTGGGCGTAAGAGTCATCCAGATGCACGGGGTTGCGGTCGGTCGAAACCTCGGCGAACAGCTCGATATCGCGGTCTGTCACCGTCTTTCGCAGATGCCGCACCATGCCGATTTCGATGTCTTCGATGCAGATCGTGCCGCGGGGCATGTTGTCGAGCATCCTCGAATCCTCCGTTACTGCAGTGCAACATAGCAGATGCCGCACTGCAGCGCAATCGGCGAGGTAATTTTTGGACGCCTGTTCGACAAAAGTCGCAACTTTGTTGCGGGCGCGTTAGGCGAGATGCCCCATCGACCATGTGGGCGCGAGGCCGTTTTCCCCCAGCCAGGCCTCAAGCCGCGCCGGATCGGGCCGGGCGGAATCGCTGCCAAATCTCTCGGCCATGATGCCGCCGGTGATGAACAGCGTGTCGATCCCTTCGTTCTGCGCGCCCAGAACATCGGTCCAGGGGCCGTCGCCGATGCAGAGGATTTCCTCATTCGGGATGCTGCCCACGGTTTCCGTCAGCTTGCGACGCGCCAGATCGTAGATCGGGGGATGGGGCTTGCCGAAATAGAGCGTCTCGCCCCCGGCCTCTTCATAGGCCTGTGCCAGCGCGCCCGCGCAATACATGCGCCGTTCGCCCATATCGACGATGATATCGGGGTTGGCGCACAGCATGGTCAGCCCCCGTGCCTTGCCCAGCAGCAGGGCGGCGCGATAATCCTCCGGCGTTTCGGTCTGATCATCGCGCAGGCCGGTGCAGACGATGCCTTCGGCCTCGGCCATGGGGACGAATTCAAAGGGCGGATGTTTGGCGGCAAGGGCTGCGAGTTCGGGCGGCAGATCGGTGAAGAAGGGCATGTCCTTGTCGGCGCCGATGAAATGCACGCGTCGTCCCACGGCACCCGAGATCAGCGCATATTGCGCCGCATCGCCCGAAGACACCACCAGATCATAACAGTCGCGCGGGGCGCCCAGCCGGGCCAGTTGCGCCTCGACCGAGCCGAAGGGGCGGGGCGCATTGGTCAGCATCACCACGGTGCCGCCCTGCGCGCGGAAGGCCTGCAGGGCGGCGACCGCGGCCGGGAAGGGGGCTTTGCCATTGTGCAGGCAGCCCCAAAGGTCGCAGAAAACCGCGCGGTAATTCTGGGAGATTTCGGAAAGCGAGGCGATCAACGTCGTCATCGGGGGCCCTTTCGCGGTCTGCATCATCGGGGGCAGAGCTAGGGGGTTCCGCAGGGAAAGTGCAAGCGCCGATTGCGGCCGGCAGGCGGAAAGCCCCGCGCACCCGAACCGGAGCGCGCGGGGCTGAGGATCACAGTTTCAGCGCGGGGATGATCTGCTTCTTGCGGCTCATCACGCCCGGCAGGACGACGGTATCGCCTTCGACGGTGCAGCCAAAGCTGGCCTCGGCCAGCGATTTGACCAGATCATTCGGCACGAGAAGGGTTGCTTCCTCGCGGATGATGTCCACCACGAAGAGAAGCACCTGATCGGCGCCGTCTTCCTGGGCGACGGTTTCCATCGCGGCCATGAGGCTGGCCTTGCGGTCCAGCACGACCTTGGGGGCGGTGGTTTCCAGAACGCTCACCCGCAGTTCCTTGCCGGCGACGTTATATTCCTTGCTGTCCATCCGGAGGAGTTCGGCATCCGAGAAGGCCGAAACGTCGGACTTCGCCTCGAACATCGCGGCGGCGAATTCGGGGATCGAAACGCCCAGATCGGCGGCAAGCTTTTCGGCCACGGCGCGGTCATGCGCGGTGGTGGTGGGGCTGCGGAATTCGAGCGTGTCCGACAGGATGCAGGAAAGCATCGCGCCTTTGATGCCGCGCGGGGCCTTGGCCACGTCATCGCCCATCAGGTCGAACATGATGGTCGAGGTGCAGGCGAGCGGGCGGATGGTGATGTCGATCGGGGTCTTGGTCTTGAGGCCGCCGACCAGCATGTGATGGTCGATGATTGCAAGCAGGTTCGCCTCATGGATCGAGGCGGGCAGTTCGGCCGGGTTGTTCGTATCGACCACGACGACCGGTTCGCCCGCGGCGAGATCCTGGATGATCTGCGGCTTGGGCAGGTCCCAGTGCTTGAGGACGAAGGCCGCTTCGGTATTGGGTTCGCCCAGGAGCACGGCCTCGGCCGGGGTGCCTTTCACCTCGGAAAGATACCAGGCCCAGGCGATGGGCGAGCCGGTGGAATCGGTGTCGGGGGATTTGTGGCCGAAAACCTTGATCATGGAAGCATCCGTGGGCTGAATGGGTTCGGCGCCTTATAGGCAAGCTTTTCGGGCTTGTCACGGTGACAGGGGCGCGCGTCCTTTGCGGGACGGGAGGAGGGCTGTCTGCCCTCCTCTTGGCCTGCGGCCAATTCACCTCCCGAGGATATTTTCGGACAGAAAATGGGATCAGGGGCTGAGTTGGGTGATGGTCCAACCGCGTTGTGCGAGGAGGTTCAGCACGCCCTGTTCGCCTGCGAGATGGAGGGCGCCGAAGGCCACGAAGGTTTCGCCTTGGGCGGCGGCCTCTTCGATGACGGGGATCCAGGATTGGTTGCGGCGGGTCATCAGCAGGGTTTCCATCTGGGCGAATTCCGCATTGGCGCGATCGGGCGTGTAGCCGGGGAGCTTTGCGGTGGTCAGACGCAGAAATTCCCAGATGCGGCGGCTTTCGCCGCGGAAATAGGCATCGGCCATGGTGGCAGAGTAATCGGCCACGTGATCCTCCATCAGCAGCGAGGAGCGGAGCATGGCGAGTTGGTCTTCGGCCGACATCGTGTCGAAGATGGTGAAAAGGGTGGTATGGGGTTCGAGGGCGCGGACCGGCAGGCCGCGGTCGGCGGCCATGGCCATGACGCGGTGATCGAGGCCCTTGCCTGCCGCGACGGCGCCCATGTCGCAGGGCGGCACCGCCAGCAGCGAGGCGAGATACCAGGGGCGCATCTTGGCGGCCATGATCGCGGGGATGTTGCGGGCGGCAAGAGCGGCGCTGAGACCCTGCCAATCTTCGGCCGGGAGTTGCTGCATCAGGCTTGGCCCTTCGGTGAGGAAGAGGAGGCCGGGGTTTTCGGCGATGTCGCGGCGAAGGGCCTTTTCCTCTTCCGGGCCGGCCTCGACCAGAAGCTGGGTGGCGCGGGCGAGGAGGGGGGTGAGGGTGCTGATCATCCGGTCGTGCCGGTGGTCGGAGAGGTGATAGGTGCCAAGAAGGGTCAGCCGGTCGGTGCCGCGGGTGGCCTGCCAGAGGTTGCCGCGGGCGAAGGGCTGGCGGTCGGTGGCGGCGGTTAGGCGGGCCGATTCGTCGGGCGAGAGGGCATCGAGGAGGTTTTGCCCGGTGCAACGGGCCTGAGCCGGGCTGGCCAGCAAGGTCAGCAGCGGCAGTAGAAGGGCCAGGAAATGCAGGCGGAAGCGGCGGAAAAGATGTGACATTCGCATGACGGAATCCTTGCACGGAACCCCCTGTGGGGGAAGGCGGAACCGCATCACGCCTGCAACACCGATCCGTGAAAATTTTCGCAACGTGGGCGTTGACAGGCCGCGGAGCCATGCCTAACTGTTGCGCCGTTGGCACTCGATCTCGGTGAGTGCCAATCGAATTCAAACTGGATACCCATGGGAGTGTTACCAGATGGCTTTCAAACCGCTGCATGACCGTGTGCTGGTCCGTCGTGTGCAGAGCGACGAAAAGACCAAGGGCGGGCTGATCATCCCCGACACCGCCAAGGAAAAGCCGGCAGAGGGCGAAGTCGTCTCCTGCGGCGACGGCGCACGCAAGGACTCGGGCGAGCTGATCGCGATGTCGGTCAAGGCTGGCGACCGCGTGCTGTTCGGCAAATGGTCGGGCACCGAAGTCACCCTGAACGGTGAAGAGCTGCTGATCATGAAGGAAAGCGACATCCTCGGCATCATCGGCTGAGGACTGCGGGCGGTGCGCCCGGCGCGCACCCCGCAATCGCGTTTCCCAATCTGAAATTCAAGACACTGGAGCAAGCAAATGGCTGCTAAAGACGTCAAATTCGAGTCCGATGCCCGCGACCGCATGCTGCGCGGCGTGAACATCCTCGCCGATGCCGTGAAAGTGACCCTCGGCCCGAAAGGCCGTAACGTCGTCATCGAAAAGTCGTTCGGTGCCCCGCGCATCACCAAGGACGGTGTTTCGGTCGCCAAGGAAATCGAACTGGCCGACAAGTTCGAGAACATGGGCGCCCAGATGGTGAAGGAAGTTGCTTCCCGCACCAACGACGAAGCCGGTGACGGCACCACCACCGCGACCGTGCTGGCCCAGGCCATCATCAAGGAAGGCCTGAAGGCTGTTGCCGCCGGCATGAACCCGATGGACCTGAAGCGCGGCATCGACCTCGCGACCGCCAAGGTCGTGGAAGCCGTCAAGGCGGCTGCCCGTCCGGTCAAGGACAGCGACGAAGTCGCCCAGGTTGGCACCATTTCGGCCAACGGCGAAGCCCAGATCGGCCGTTTCATCGCTGACGCGATGCAGAAGGTCGGCAACGAGGGTGTCATCACCGTCGAAGAAAACAAGGGCATGGACACCGAAGTCGAAGTCGTCGAAGGCATGCAGTTCGACCGCGGCTACCTGTCGCCCTACTTCGTGACCAACCCCGACAAGATGGTCGCCGAGCTGGAAGACGCGCTGATCCTGCTGCACGAGAAGAAACTCTCGTCGCTGCAGCCGATGGTCCCGCTGCTGGAAGCCGTGATCCAGTCGCAAAAGCCGTTGATCATCGTTGCGGAAGACGTGGAAGGCGAAGCGCTGGCGACCCTCGTGGTCAACAAGCTGCGTGGCGGCCTGAAGATCGCTGCCGTCAAGGCCCCGGGCTTTGGCGACCGTCGCAAGGCCATGCTGCAGGACATCGCGATCCTGACCGGTGGTCAGGTCATCTCGGACGACCTGGGCATGAAGCTCGAGAATGTCACCATCGACATGCTGGGCCGCGCCAAGAAAGTGTCGATCAACAAAGACAACACCACCATCGTTGACGGCGCTGGCGACAAGGCCGAGATCGAAGCCCGTGTGGCCCAGATCCGTGGTCAGATCGAAGAGACCAGCTCGGACTACGACCGCGAGAAGCTGCAAGAGCGCGTGGCCAAACTGGCTGGCGGCGTTGCCGTGATCCGCGTTGGCGGCTCGACCGAGATCGAAGTGAAAGAGCGTAAGGACCGCGTGGATGACGCACTGAACGCCACCCGTGCCGCCGTTCAGGAAGGCATCGTGGTTGGCGGCGGCGTCGCCCTGGTTCAGGCTGGCAAGACCCTTGAGGGTGTGACCGGTCAGAACAGCGACCAGAACGCCGGTATCGCGATCGTTCGCCGCGCGCTGGAAGCACCGCTGCGTCAGATCGCCGAAAACGCCGGTGTCGATGGCGCCGTGGTGGCTGGCAAAGTCCGTGAATCGTCGGATAAGAACTTTGGCTTCAACGCTCAGACCGAAGAATATGGCGACATGTTCACCTTCGGCGTGATCGACCCGGCCAAAGTGACCCGCACCGCGCTGGAAGACGCTGCTTCGGTCGCTTCGCTGCTGATCACCACCGAGGCGATGATCGCCGACAAGCCCGCCGACAAGGGCGCGGCTCCGGCCATGCCCGGCGGCATGGGCGGCGGGATGGACTTCTGATCCACCTCCCGGTCAAAGGGACAGGGAAAGGGCGCCTCCGGGCGCCCTTTTTCATGGCGCGATGGGGCTTGTCTTGGCGCGGGGGTGGGGGCAGGGTGGCGCTGTCCCGATGCGGAGGATCAGATGTCGGATCGCTACGGAAGCATCGCCAAGTCGATTTCCCGGCTTTGCGGGCGTCAATCGACCTTTCTGCTGGCCATCGGGGTCATTGTGGTCTGGGTCGTGACGGGGCCGATCTTCGGCTTCTCCGATACCTGGCAGCTGGTGATCAACACCGGCACCACCATCGTGACCTTCCTGATGGTCTTTCTGATCCAGAACACGCAAAACCGCGACACCGCGGCCATCCAGCTGAAGCTTGATGAGCTGATCCGCGCCACGCAGGGCGCCCATAATGCGCTGCTGGATCTGGAAGAGCTGGAGGAAGGCCGCTTGGAGGCCTTCCGCCTGCGCTATGAACGGCTGGCCGCAGAGGCTCGCCAGAGGCTGGAGCGGGGCGAGCCGGATACCGACACGCCCGACGCCTGACCCCATCACCCCTTGGTGACGATGCGGTTCACATGGCCCATCTTGCGGCCAGGGCGGGCTTCGGCCTTGCCATACATATGCAGGGCCGCGTTCTTTTCGCGGGCGATGGCGGGCACACGCAGCACATCATCCCCGATCAGGTTTTCCATCACCACATCGGCATGGCGCGACCCGTCCCCCAGCGGCCAACCGGCCACGGCGCGGATGTGCTGTTCGAACTGGTCGATGGCGCAGCCGTTTTGCGTCCAGTGGCCGGAATTATGGACGCGCGGCGCGATTTCGTTCACCAGCAGGCCCTGATCGGTCACGAAAAGCTCAACCCCCATGACCCCGACATAGTCCAGCGCATTGAGGATGCGCGCGGCCAGCAGCACCGCATCGGTGCGCTGTGCGAGCGTCAGGCGGGCCGGGATGGTGGTGGTATGCAGGATGCCGTCGCGATGCACATTCTCGCCGGGATCGAAACAGGCGACCGACCCGTCGAGGCCGCGCGCGGCGATGACCGACACTTCATGGCTGAAAGAAATGAAGCCCTCCAGCACTGCCGGGGCGCCGTTCATGGCGGCCAGCGCGTCGGCGGCATCTTCGGGCGCGCGCAGCCGGGCCTGACCCTTGCCGTCGTAGCCCAGACGCGTGGTCTTGAGAATGGCGGGCGTGCCGATCCGCGCAATTGCGGCGTCAAGGTCGGCGGCGGAATTCACCTCGGCCCAGGGGGCGGTCGCAAGGCCCAAATCGTTCAGGAAGGTCTTTTCCGACACGCGGTCCTGGCTGACGGCCAGGGCGCGGCGGTTCGGGCGGATCGGGCGGGCGGCCTCAAGAATATCCAGCGCGGCGGTGGGGATATTCTCGAATTCATAGGTGATGACATCGACCGAGGCGGCAAAGGCGCGCAGGGCCTCGGCGTCGTCATAGCCCGCCGTGGTCAGGCGGTCGGCCACATGGGCGGCCGGCGGATTGGCGGCCGGTTCATAGACATGGGTCCGGAACCCCAGACGCGAGGCCGCGACAGACAGCATCCGGCCCAGCTGACCGCCGCCCAGAATGCCGATGACAGCGCCAGAGGGGAGGGGATCATTCATCTTTCGGCTCCTCGGGGATCGATGCGGAAAGGGCGTCGCGCCAGGCGTCGAGGCGGGCGCCAAGGGCGGCATCCGACACGGCAAGGATACCCGCCGCCATCAGCCCGGCATTGGCCGCACCCGCGGCGCCGATGGCCATGGTCGCCACCGGAAAGCCCTTGGGCATCTGCACGATGGAATAAAGGCTGTCCACGCCAGACAGGGCCTTGGTCTGCACCGGCACGCCGATCACCGGCACGCGGGTCTTCGAGGCCATCATCCCCGGCAGATGCGCGGCACCGCCTGCCCCGGCGATGATCACCTTCAGGCCACGGTCCACGGCGGTCTTGCCATAGGTCCACAGACGGTCGGGGGTGCGATGGGCCGAGACGATCTTGGCCTCATAGGAAATGCCCAGCTCATCCAGGATGGCGGCCGCTTCGCGCATGGTCGCCCAGTCGGACTGGCTGCCCATGATGATTCCGACGTCTACGGACATCTCTTTCCCCTGTCTGGGGCAGGCGCATCTGCCTGCCGGGCCCTTTGTTTTGAAGGGGCTTTAGCGTTTCGGGGACGCAGGGGCAAGCGGATCAGGCGATGATATCGGGGATCAGGCTGTCTTCGATCTTTACGATCTGATCCTTGAGCGCGAGCTTCTGTTTCTTCAGCCGCCGCAGCGTCAGCTGATCGGGGCGCCCCGTCGATTCCAGCGCGTGGATGGCTTCGTCCAGATCCCGATGTTCCCGCCTCAGCACCTCAAGCCGGATGCGGAGCATTTCTTCGAGATTGAGTTCCATCGAAGCGTTCATGGGCATTCCTGGCAGGCGGTGAGGCGTGGCCCTGTTCGAGTCGCACGCGATCTATTGTACAAATATACCGATTTTTCCGTGCTTTGGGAAGGAATCTGCGCTGCATTTGCATCATGGTCCGACCGGGTCTTGGCCCTTGCACCGCGGCGCCGGGCGCCCCATATTCGACTTATGCCGCGATGCCCGACAGGGGTCCGGCGCGAACTGTCGCTTACACAAGGGCAAGTCGATGACCAAGATCAGTTTCGGGGCTCATCCCTATCTGCTCGGGTTCGAACAGCTGGAACGGCTGGTTGAACGCACCGCGAAATCGGGGGACGGCTATCCGCCCTTCAACATCGAGGCGGTGACCGAGAACGCCTATCGCATCACATTGGCCGTCGCCGGTTTCCGCGAAGAAGAACTCGCCATCACGGTTGAGGATCGCCAGCTTGTCATCCGCGGTCGTCAGGCCGAGGACGAGGCGACGCGCGTCTGGCTGCACCGGGGCATTGCAAGCCGCGCCTTCCAGCGCAGCTTTGTTCTGGCCGACGGGGTCGAGGTGGCGGGCGCCCATATGGAACATGGGCTGCTGCACATCGACCTGCGCCGTATCGTGCCCGAGGCCGTCGTCCAGACAATCCCGATCCGGTCGGGGCGCGCCGATACCCCGCCCGCCCCCGTGAAGCGCATCGAGGCGAAATGAGGAGACCCCATCATGGATGTGAAAGTCGATTTCCTGCCTGAAGCCGAAAGCCGCATCGTCTATGTCCGCCCCGTTGCGGTGGCGGACCTTCCCGATGAGCTGCGCGCCCAGGCGGCGGGTGTTGAGACGCTTTATGCCGTGCATCGCCCGGACGGCGAGCGGCTGGCGCTGGTCCGCGACCGCAGCCTTGCCTTTGCCCTCGCCCGCCAGAACGATCTGGCCCCGGTCAGCGCGCACTGAGCGACCAAGCCCAGGATAGGAAAACGGCGCCCCGGTGGGCGCCGTTTTGCATTTCAGGGGGGCGGATCAGTGCTGTTCCGCCAGCCAGCGTTCGGCATCCAGCGCCGCCATGCAGCCCATCCCGGCGCTAGTGATCGCCTGGCGATAGACATGGTCGGTCAGATCGCCCGCCGCGAACACACCGGGGATCGAGGTGCGGGTGGTACCGGCCTCGACCTTCACGTAGCCGCCGTTGTGCAGGTCCAGCTGATCCTTCACCAGTTCGGATGCCGGCGCATGGCCGATGGCCACGAAGAAGCCGTCGCAGGGTACATCGGTCGTCTCGCCGGTCTGCACGTTGCGGGCGCGCACGGCCGTCACCCCCAGCGGGGCCTCGGTGCCCAGCACCTCGGTCACTTCGTGGTTCCAAAGGACCGCGACCTTGGGGTGCTTGAACAGCCGGTCCTGCATGATCTTTTCGGCGCGCAGCGAATCGCGGCGGTGGACCAGCGTCACCTTGGTGGCGAAATTGGTCAGGAACAGCGCCTCTTCCACGGCGGTATTGCCGCCGCCGATCACCACCACCTCTTTGCCGCGATAGAAGAAGCCGTCGCAGGTCGCGCAGGCGGACACGCCAAAGCCCTTGAACTTTTCTTCCGACGGCAGGCCCAGCCATTTCGCCTGCGCCCCGGTGGCCAGGATCACCGCATCGGCCGTGAATGTGATGCCGCTGTCCGCCTTGGCCACAAAGGGCCGCTGCGACAGGTCGAGCGACGAGATATAGTCGTTGATGACCTCGGCCCCCATGGCGCGGGCGTGTTCTTCCATACGGACCATCAGGTCTGGGCCTTGCACATGGGTGTCACCCGGCCAGTTCTCGACCTCGGTCGTGATGGTCAGCTGCCCGCCGGGCTGCAGGCCCTGCACAAGGATCGGCTCCAGCATGGCGCGGGCCGAATAGACGGCAGCCGTATAGCCCGCCGGGCCGGAGCCGATGATCAGAACCTTGGTGTGGCGCGTCTCGCTCATGATCCCCTCATGCAATCTGTCCGCCCCATATAGGCAAGCCGCGGCGGAAGGGCAAACCCCGCGGGTGGCGGCGGAAGGGCGGGGGTGTCACGTTCTGTTGCGCGTTTCAAAACACCGTATTGGGCGAAAGAATATTGCGCCGGGGGGCGTAAAATCCTAATGTCCGCGCAAACACGCCGCCGGGACACCCCCGAGCGGTGCAAGAACAAGGAAAAATGCCCATGGCCGGTTCGAGGCTGGACCCGATCGATCGTCACATTCTGGCCGAGTTGCAGGCAGATGGCCGGATGACGAATGTCGAATTGGCCAAGCGTGTCGGCATCTCGGCGCCGCCCTGTCTGCGCCGTGTCCGCACGCTGGAGGAGGCGGGCTATATTCGTGGCTATCACGCCGACATTGACGCCCGCGAGCTAGGTTTCGAAGTGGCGGTCTTTGCCATGGTGCGGTTGCACAGCCAGGCCGAGTCGGACCTGTCGGCCTTTGAGGCGCGCTGCCGCGATTGGCCGCTTGTCCGCGAATGCCACATGCTGAATGGCGAGATCGACTTTATCCTGAAATGCGTGGCGCCTGATCTTTCGACCTTCCAGACCTTCCTGACCGGGGAGCTTCTGAAGGCCGACAATGTGGCAAGCGTGAAGACGAGCCTGGTGATCCGCTGCGCCAAGGATGAGCCGGGCTTGCCTTTCGACGTGCTGGAAGAGCGGCTGACCCGCAACGCCTGATAGCCCCGTTCGGGTCTGACGCAAAGCCGCCTTCGGGCGGCTTTTTTCATGGGTTCAAGATGCGGGGGCTCAGAATCAGAACAGGCGGCCCCTTGTCGCTGTGCAGAGGTTCACAGCAGGGCCGCCCGTCCAGAGCTTTCACTGAATGCCGGTCGGACAATCCGGCAACAGATGCTGGGGTGCCGCAGGAACTTGCCCTTGGTCTTACCGCGCCATCATCTGGCAGACACCTTGTTGGATGTCTTGTAGCAAAGATGGCAAAACCGGGGCGCGCTGTCAAAGTTAATTCACCTTCGTTCCGCAAACCCGGCGAATTTCCGCAATCTGCGGCACATTGTTTCTGCAACCAAGGCGAAATTCGGGTTTCTTCGACTCAATCTTTCCGGATCTGACATGGCAAAGGCCGCCCCGAAGCCCCGGGGCGGCCTTTGCAAGAGAATCAGCGAAGGTTAGATCAGCGCGCGGCGACGGCCTGCGGCGCAGAAATGGGCTTTGCCGCGGCGGTTTTCACGGCCTCGGGCTTGCGGCGGTTGCCACGGGTCCAAGGCAGGGCAGGCTGCGCGCCTTCCGAAGCGGCGATCACGGATTTCAGCCAGCGGCGTTCCTTTTTCATCTTCCGTTCCTTTGCTGCTCGTGCCCTTGGGCGGGGCGTTAACGATTTCGCCCTTTGTGGCAGGGATTTGCGGCAGGCTTAGGGCGGCGATTGTGGCGGTGCTGCCGTGGATCTGGCCTTTCCGGGCTTTGTGCGGGCCCAAGAAAAACAGGGCTTGCGCGAAACGATACCCCGCATTGGCGGGGACTGTTTCCATCAATTGTGGCGATGCCGTGGCGCCTCCGCGGCGGTTAGAGCCGGATGCAAGAGATCAGGCGCCCGTAATCGGCCTCTTGCCGGTGGGTGGTGCGGCGGTAGGAATAGAATCGATCCGGGTCACGATAGGTGCAATGGTGCGTCCATTCCGCATGACCAACGCCCGCCGCCCGCAACCGCCAGAGCGCATAGGCCGGCAGGTCGAACAGCGCCCGGTCGCCCGTGCCCTGGGCGAAAAAGCGTGCGGCTTCGGGGTCGTCATCGATGAAGCCATAGACGAATTCGGGACCAACCTCATAGGCGGCTTGGCTGATGGTCGGGCCGATCACGGCGGCGATGCGCGACCGCTGGGCGCCCAGCGTCTCCATTGCGTCCAGAACGGCTTCCAGTACCCCGTCGCGGGTGCCACGCCATCCGGCATGTGCCGCACCAATCACCCCGGCTTCGGCATCGGCGAAAAGCACCGGCTGGCAATCGGCGGTCAGCACCCCTAGCACGAGGCCGGGCGTTGCCGTGACCATGCCGTCGGCCTGCGGCGCCGCGCCTTCATGCGGGGCCGTGATGGTGACGACATCGGGCGAATGGATCTGATGGACGGTCACCAGACGTTCCACCGGGGCGCCCATCGCCTCGGCCACGCGGGAGCGGTTGATCGCCACGACCTCGGACAGGTCGGATGACCCGGTGCCGCAGTTCAGCCCGGCGAAAATGCCGGAAGAGGCCCCGCCCTTGCGGGTGAAGAACCCGTGCCGCAGCGGGGCAAGCGCGTCGGCAGTAATGATTTCCATCATGCTGGTCTGGGGCATCACATCTTTCCCGGTCTTCAGGCGGCTGGGTCGAGATCGGGCGGAAAGCCCGGCAGGGGTGGCGTTCCCGGCGCATGGACGCCAAGCGCCTTGAACAGCGTTCCCATTTCGGCGGGGTCGGTCAAGCGGCGGGTCGCGGCGATATGGCTGTCCAGCGCGGCGCCCGTCAGGCGTCGCGCCAGAGCGGTGGCGCGCGCCTCGATCCCCAGCGCAGACAAAAGCGCGCCTTGCGGGGTATAGCCCGCGGGGCAGGGCAGGGCCGCACGGGCCAGCGCCTGAAAATCGACATGGGCCGTGAGATCGGCAAGGCCGGGGTCCTGCATCGGATCGGTAAAGGCATGGTCCCGCAACGCCTGGAACGTATCCCCGCGCGATTGCCAGCCACCATAATCCACAATCACCGCCGCACCGCCGTGACGGGTGATGCGCCCCGAAATCTCGGCCATGATAGGCGCGGCTGCGGGGCAGATTTCGACAATCTCACCCGGCTGGGTATCGGCAAGGCGATGGTCCAGCGCGGCAATCGGCGCCGCGGCCGAGAGGGCGGGGGCAAGGCGGCCCTCCCGTTCCGTCACCACGGTTTCGCGCCAGCCCGCCGCATCGCGGGTGAATTGGCGAATGGGCAGGGCATCGAAGAATTCATTGGCCAGCAGGAACAGCGGCTGTTCCGGCAGATCGGCCACACGGTCCATCCATTGAACCGGATGATTGGCGAGAGTGGCGCGTTGCTGGGCGCGCAGCTGGGGCGAGGCCTCGATCAGCACCACCCGTGCGGCCGCATGCAGGCCCGGCACCCGGGCCGTGGCGCGCAGCACATCCGCCATCAGCGTGCCGCGACCGGGGCCGATCTCGGCCAGTGTGAAGGGGGCCGGGCAGCCCTGATCCATCCAGGCCTGCGCGAGGCAAAGGCCCAGAAGCTCGCCAAACATCTGGCTGATTTCCGGGGCCGTGGTGAAATCGCCCGCCGTGCCAAAGGGCGTGCGGGTGGTGTAATAGCCATGCTCTGGGTGCAGCAGGCATTCGGCCATGTAATCCGCAAGGCTGATCGGCCCCGTCGTGCGGATGCGCCGCAGCAAAAGCGCCTCAAGCCCGGACACGGCGCGCCCGCAGGATGAAGAAGAGGCCCACTAACACCATCGGCAGCGACAGGATCTGCCCTGCCGTCAGGCCATAGCCGCCCGACTGCAGATAAAGCCCCAGCGGATTGTCCGGCGTTACGAATTGTGCATCGGGCTGGCGGACAAATTCCACCGCAAAGCGCGCAAGCCCGTATCCGGCAAAGAAAATCCCCGCGATCAGGCCGGGCTGGTGCAGCGCCGACTTGCGCCGCAGGGCAAGGGTCAGCAGGATCACGCCCAGCAGCAGACCTTCCAGCGCGGCCTCATAGAGTTGGCTGGGGTGGCGCACACAGGGCGCGGCCAGCGTGGCGCAGGCCTGCGCGGCCTCGCCGGGGAAGGCAAAGCCCCAGGGCAGGTCGGTCGGGCGGCCCCAAAGCTCGGCATTGATGAAATTGGCGATGCGCCCGAAGAAAAGGCCGGGCGGCGCGGCCAGCGCCAGCAGATCCGCCATCGGCAGCAGGGGAATACCCTCGCGTCGGCAGAAGATCAGCGCCGCGACCACCACGCCCAGGAACCCACCGTGGAAAGACATGCCGCCTTCCCAGACCCGCAAAATTTCGGCCGGGTTCGCAAGATAATGCGCGGGCTGGTAGAATAGTACAAACCCCAACCGCCCCCCCAGCACCACGCCAAGGATGATCCAGGTCAGCAGCCGGTCCAGCTGTTCGGCGTTCAGCGGCACGCGCTGGGGCCAAAGCCGCTGCATCCTGATCGCGCGCAGCACGATCTGCCAGCCCAGCAAGAGGCCCGCGATATAGGCCAGCGCATACCAGCGCAGCGCGAAGGTGATGCCGAACAGATCGACCGAAAAGATTTCGGGCGAGATGTCGGGGAAGGGGAGATAGTTCATGCGCGGCTCCGTCAGTGGCGGGCGTCGGATGCGGACAGGATGCTTGTCCCGTGGCCCTGCGGCATTGTCAACTGCGCGCCGGGCGGCACCCGCAGCCCCTTGCAGCTTTGGGACGTGGGTCGCATATAAGGCGGGCTAGCACAGGAGTGGCCCATGCAGACCAAAGGCAAGTTCTTTGACGACATCTCGCAGCTCATGACCAATGCGATGGGCGTGGCGCAGGGGGCCAAGACCGAGGCCGAAACCGCGATGAAAAGCCTGATGGACCGCTGGATGGCGGATCGCGATTTCGTCACGCGCGAAGAATTCGATGCCGTCCGTGCCATGGCGCAGAAGGCCCGCGAAGAGAATGACGCCCTGTCCGCCCGTATCGCCGCGCTGGAAGCCAAGCTGAAGTAAGCGCTGCCTTCGGACTTTAGCCCGTTTTCCGGTCGTGCAATCACCGCTAGAACGGGCGCATGACCCAGATCCTGACCCGTTGGAAAAGCTGGTCGCTTGCCACGCAATTCGCGTTGGCGGGCGGCGTTGTCATGTTGCTGGCGATGTTGGTCGTCGGTCAGTGGGTCGCCGCGCGGATCGAGGAATCGGTCGTGCGGAACTGGGCCAATGCCACGGCCCTTTACATGGAAAGCTTCATCTCGCCTTTGAGCCAGAGCCTCGCCGAGGATGGCACGCTGTCGCCCCTTGCCCATCAGGCGCTGGATGAAGTCTTCAACGGTACCACCTTGGGCGAAAGGGTCGTGTCCTACAAGATCTGGAAGCAGGACGGGCTGGTTGTCGATGCTTCGGATCATGCGGTGGTGGGCAAGTATTTTCCGGTGGGGGGGGATTTGGCCCGCGCGTGGAAAGGCGAGGTCGCCGCCGAAATGGCCGCCTCGGACGAGGCCGAAAACGCCCTTGAAACCGCGATGGGCGGGGCGCTTCTGGAAATCTACAGCCCCGTGCGTGAGGTCTGGTCCGGTCGGGTGATTGGCGTGGTCGAATTCTACGAACGGGCCGATACGCTGATGCAGGATATCTCGGATGCCCGGCAACGCAGCTGGCTGACGGTGGCGGCGGTTTTCGGTGCCATCGGGCTTGCGCTTTGGGGGATCGTCGCACGCGGCAGTCGGGTGATTGAAAGCCAGCAGGCACAGCTGCACCGGCAGGTGCTCGCGCTTGAGGAAATGTCGGATCACAACCGCGCGCTGCGTCTGCGGGTGCAGGGAGCGGCAGCGCGTTCGGCTGCGCTGAACGATCAGGTGCTGCGCCAGATCGGCGCCGATTTGCATGACGGCCCGGCACAGCTTCTGGGTTATGCGGCGCTGCGGCTGGACGGGCTGGATGTGCCGCCCGAGGCCGAGCCCCGGCGGATCGAGGTGGAGCGCGCCGTGAAGGATGCGATGCGGGAAATCCGCTCGATCTCGCGCGGGGTGGCGCTGCCCGATATTGCCGCGCGCTGCCCCTGTGACATCATTCATGGTCTGGTCGAGGCGCATCGCGCCCGCACCGGATGCCAGGTCGAGGTCACCTGTTCGCCCGAAGGCTTGCCCAACCTGAATGCCGCCGAAAAGACCTGCATCTACCGCTTCGTGCAAGAGGGGCTGAACAACGGTTGGCGCCATGCCGAAGGTCGGGGGCAGGCGGTCTGTCTGACCCCGCGGGGCGAGCTGCTGGAGCTGACGGTGCGCGACGCCGGGCCGGGGTTCCCCGCCGCCAATACCCCCACCGAAGGTCTGGGCCTGATTGGCCTGCGCGACCGGGTCGAGGCCCTGGGCGGCAGCTTTGAGATGCGTAGCCTGCCCGCGGGCGGGGCTGAACTGAAAATGACATTGCTGCCCGGTCAGGGCTGACCCAAGGAGATCCGTTTTGGACCAGATCAGGATCGTCATCGCCGATGACCACCCGCTTTACCGCGAGGGCGTGGCCCGCACGCTGAGCGAGGATGCAGGCCTTCTGGTGGTGGGGCAGGCGCAGGATGCCCCCGGCGCGGTCGAGCTGACGGAGCGCATGACGCCCGATCTGCTGCTTCTCGACATTTCGATGCCGGGGGGCGGGGGGCTGCAGGCGCTACGGCAGGTCATGGCGCTGCCCAACCCGCCCAAGGTGGCGATGCTGACGGCATCCGAGGAGGATGACGAGGTGATGCAGGCGCTGAAGGCGGGGGCGCTTGGCTATGTCCTGAAAGGCGTCGGATCGCGCGAGCTGGTCGGCATCGTCAAGGATCTGGCGCGGGGGCAAAGCTATGTCTCGCCTTCGCTGGCGGGCCGCTTGCTCGCGGCGATGCGCGGGGGGCAGAAGGCGAAGGCCGCCAATCCGCTGGAAGACCTGTCCAAGCGCGAAGAGGAAATCCTGCGTCTGGTGGCCGAGGGCAAGAGCAACAAGGAAGTGGGTCTGGCGCTGGATTTGCAGGAAAAGACGGTCAAGCATTACATGACCTCGATCCTGCAGAAGCTGCATCTACGCAACCGGGTTGAAGCGGCTGTCTTTGCGCGTGAACACCTGCGCTAAGATCGCATTTCGGGGGGCGATCAGCCCCCCAGAAGCGTGCGAAGCCGGGCCAGGTCACGCTCGGTTACGGCGCGGCGCGTGACCACATTTCCGCGCGGATCGGTCAGGCGGTAGCGTGTGCCTTGCACCTCTTCGCGCCATCCGGCCCGGTCGGTCACGATGATGCGGCTTGGCGTTACGTCCACGATGACCTCAAGCCCCTGACCGTCGAGGTTCTGCAGGCGCCGCCGGTCGCCGTTTGAGGCCGGCCGGCGTTCGATCACACGGCCACGGCGGTCAAGCCGTTCATACTGGCCGCCGGTGATCCGCTCCTGCTGGCCATCGACGTAGATGCGCCGCAGGCCGCTGCGAAGCCCCAGATCGCTGGAATGGCCACCCCGGTCCGACGTGTCGCGGTCGCTGTTATCGCGCCCGTCATCATCGGACCCGCTGCCGCCATCGTTGTCGTCACCGCCGTCATCTCCACCGCCATCGTCGTCATTGCCGCCGCCGCTGTCGTCGCCTTGGTCGTCGTCTTCATCGTCCGACCCGTCATCAGAATCGTTGTCATCCTCTTCGTCATCATCCGAGTCTGAATCCGAATCGTCATCGCCGCCGTCATCGCCCCCCTTGGCCATAGCGGCCCCGACCTGCGAAACGGTCGACAACAGCATTTCTGCCGCCCCGAGGGGCGGCAGCAGCAGCAGCAGAAAGAGGATCAGACGACGGGTCATTCTGGTCAGCGCAGGGCGTTCAGCCGGTCGAGGTCGGCTTGGGTTGCGGGCCGTTCCTCGACGGTGCGGCCGGTTGTGTCTTTGCGTTCGTAAACGCCGGATTCTACTTCTTCGCGGCTGCCGTCGGAATAGGTCACTTCGATCCCGTCCGAGGAAATCTCGATCCGGCTGACGGCGGAGGGGCTGCCCTCGCCACCCGGAATGATCACGATCTCATCGTCGTCGCGGCCGTTGTCGTCACGGCTGTCATCGTCATCAGTCCCGTTGTCATCATTGCCGTCATCCGATCCATGATCATCATGGTCGTCGTCACGGCCATCATCATCGCCATGATCGCCATCGCGATCATCATCGTGGTCGTCGTCGCTGTCATCATCGCGGTCGTCATCGTGATCCTCGCCATCGCTATCGGCCAGCGCGGCGCCGGACGACAGGGCGAAGGACCCGCTTGCGGGATCAAAGCGGACCGACCAGGGCTGCGCGGCCAGAATGGCGGCCAGCGCGATCATCAGCGTCAGGCGGGGGGCGGTCACGGTAAAGCGGGGCTGCATGGTCATCTGGGATCTCCCTTTGGGTTGCCCGCCACTGCGGCGGGGATGGATCTTGGATGCCACATGTTCTTTCCGTGCCCCATGGTGGCCCGACCTCTGCCAAGGCAGATCGGACCGCTGCCCTTCCTACATGCGACGGAAGTCGCCTTGCGTCACCGGACCAAGGTCCGACAAAACGCGATTGGGGCGCCGCGAACGGGCTTGCAGCGCGGCGGACCGGATGCTATCCCCTCGGGCGTAGCGGCGGGTATGGTGTAGTGGTAGCGCCTCAGCCTTCCAAGCTGATGGGGCGGGTTCGATTCCCGCTACCCGCTCCAGATTTTCCACAAATTATTTCAATCCGGCATTGCGGTCTTTCGGGCCCGCGGCCTTTCTTCTGCATCCGTCCGGCGGCAATGCAGAAGGCCGGGGGTTGCCCGCCCGGCCTTCGCCTCTACAGGCGGGGTACTGGGGATACCCGATCTGCAGAATCACTATTCCGTCTAAGGCGCCGTCGGGCGCTTCTGTTCTGCTGAGTTTGCTATGCGCATTCAGCGGAAACAAGCCATGATCTATGACGTGCAAGAATTTGAAAGCAAGTTCTATTCATTGAACAGGCCGGAATCTAAAACAAAAAAGACCACCCGAACGGGTCGGGCGGTCTGATCCGAAAAGCGGGCAGGGGCCCGGATGTCAGAGGTTTTCGGCCTGCGGCATGCCCAGAACGTGGAAACCGCCGTCCACACGCACCACCTCGCCGGTGGTGAAGGCGCCATAATCCGAGCAAAGCCAGACGGCCGTGCCGCCGACCGACTCCAGCGTCGCGTTCGACCGCAGGGGTGCATTGCTTTCGGTGTGGCGATAGGTCGCGCGCGCACCGCCGATCGCCGCACCTGCGAGGGTCTTCATCGGGCCGGGCGAAATGGCGTTCACACGAATTTTCTGCGGACCCAGATCATTGGCCAGATAGCGCGTGGCGCTTTCCAGCGCGGCTTTGGCCACGCCCATCACATTGTAATTCGGCGTCACGCGGTTCGACCCCTGGAAGGTCAGGGTGATCAGGCTGCCCCCATCTGGCATCAGATCGGCGGCGCGGCGGCTGACGTCGATGAAGGAAAAGCACGAGATATCGAGCGAATGTTTGAAGTTCGCGCGGCTCGTGTTGATGAACCGGCCCGTCAGCTCGTTCTTGTCGGAATAGGCGATGGCATGGATCAGAAAGTCCATCTTGCCCCAACGCGCCTGCAGCGCGCCAAAACAGGCATCCAGGCTTTCGTCATTGGTCACATCGACATCGACCAGAAAATCCGACCCGACCGAGGCAGCCAGCGGTTCGACCCGCTTGCCGAAAGCCTCACCCTGGTAGGAAAAGGCCAGCTCGGCGCCTTCATCCGCCAGCGCCTTGGCAATGCCCCAGGCGATCGAGCGTTCATTGGCAACGCCCATCACAAGCCCGCGCTTGCCCTGCATCAGTCCGGCCATATCCGGCTCTCCCTGTTCGTTCGATGGAAAGTCGGGGCGGTTCAGCCCCGGTATTTGCTCATCACCAGCGTGGCGTTGGTGCCGCCAAAGCCGAAGCTGTTGGAGAGAACCGAGTCCATCTCGACACCGTCACGGTAGCTGGTGGCGATTTCCTCGGGCTTCAGTTCCGGGTCAAGCTGGGTGACATTGGCCGAAGCGGTGATGAAGTTGCCCTGCAGCATCAGCAGCGAATAGATCGCCTCATGCACACCGGTGGCGCCAAGGCTGTGGCCGGTCAGCGACTTGGTCGAGGAAATCGGCGGCACGGCGTTTTCGCCAAAGACGCGGCGGATGGCCTTGACCTCGGTCACGTCGCCCGCGGGGGTCGAGGTGCCATGCGCGTTGATATAGCTGATCTTGCGATCTTCCGGCAGGGTCGACAGCGCCAGCCGCATCGACCGTTCGCCACCCTCGCCCGAGGGCGCGACCATGTCATGCCCGTCCGAGGTGGCGCCATAGCCGGTCACTTCGGCATAGATCTTGGCGCCGCGCGCCAGGGCGTGGTTCAGCTCTTCCAGCACGACGACACCGCCGCCGCCCGCGATGACAAAGCCGTCGCGCGTCGCGTCAAAGGCACGCGAGGCGGTGGCGGGCGAGTCATTGTATTTCGACGACATCGCGCCCATCGCATCGAAGAGGCACGACAGCGTCCAGTCCAGTTCCTCACCGCCGCCGGCAAAGACGATGTCCTGCTTGCCCATCTGGATCAGCTCGGTGCCATTGCCGATGCAATGGGCCGAGGTCGAGCAGGCCGAGGTGATCGAATAGTTCACGCCCTTGATCTTGAAGGGGGTGGCAAGGCAGGCCGAGTTGGTCGAGGACATGCAGCGCGTGACCATGAAGGGGCCCATGCGCTTCGGCGCGCCTTTTTCGATCACGGTGTTATGCGCCTGGAAGAAGTTCGAGGTCGAAGGCCCGCCCGACCCCACGATGATGCCGGTGCGTTCGTTGGAGACATCGCTCTCGCTCAGCCCGGAATCGGCAACGGCCTGCTGCATGGCAAGGAAGTTATAGGCTGCGCCGGGGCCCATGAAACGCAGGTCGCGCTTGTCGATATGGTCTTCCAGCACGATCTGCGGCATGCCGTGGACCTGGCTGCGGAACCCGTGTTCGGCATATTCCGGTGCAAAGACGATGCCCGATTTTCCGGCCCGCAGGCTGGCTTCCACCTCGGCAGCGGAATTGCCGATCGGTGAGATGATGCCGATCCCGGTGATGACGACGCGACGCATGGGGGCCTCCCTTCGGAATTTCCCGCCTGTTTAGGGCAGCGGGCCGTTCGGGGCAAGCAGGAAGGGCAATCCGCGCCCCGTGGGCGGGGGGCAGGCGGCTTGGTGCGGTGGGGGTGGAAAGGCCTGTCTGGCAAAAAGGCGCCCGCGTCTGACGGGCGCCTTTCCGGAAGCTGGAGATCGCAAAAGGCGATCAGGCCTCGCTCAGCGCGACCTTCATGTCGGTGACCTGATAGATCACCTCGCCATCGGCCTCGACGATGCCATTGGCCACGCCCATGGTCAGGCGGCGCGTCTGGATCGCCTTGGTGAAATCGACCTTGTAGGTCAGCATCTTGCGGTCGGGGCGGACCATGCCGGTCAGCTTGACCTCGCCCACACCCAGCGCATAGCCGCGCCCCAGCCAGCCGCGCCAGCCGAGGTTGAAGCCCGTCAGCTGCCACAGGCCGTCAAGGCCAAGGCAGCCGGGCATGATCGGATTGCCGGGGAAATGGCAGTCGAAGAACCACAGATCCGGGGTGATGTCGAACTCGGCCACGACGTGGCCCTTGCCGTGCAGGCCGCCGTCGCCCGAAATCTCGGTGATGCGGTCCATCATCAGCATCGGCGGCGCCGGAAGTTGCGCATTGCCGGGGCCGAACAGCTCGCCCCGCGCGCATTTGAGAAGATCTTCCTTGGTGAAGCTCGTCGGATATGCCGCCATCGGCTTTTGGTCCCTCTCACGTGTTTGTTTCCCTCTAGCACCCCCGCTTCGGGCGTGGCAAGGGAGCGCTGCGCCGCGGGCCCGGGCGGGGTTCTGCCGCAGCTCCGGTCTTTGCGTTTGAATCTTTGGCCGCGCGGCCTTAAATTGCTAGGCTGGATGCGAGAGCGGGCAGGACGGATGAACGTGGACGTGCAGGAACAGGTCAGGCTGCGGGTGGCCGATTGGCTGGCGCGCGGGGGATTGCGCCCGACGCGGCAGCGCATGGCGCTGGCAACCCTGCTGGTGGGGGATGGCGAACACCGCCATGTCACCGCCGAAAGCCTTTATGCCCTGTCAGCCAATGGCACCGAGAAGGTAAGCCTTGCGACCGTCTACAACACCCTGCGCGCCTTCTGCGAAGCGGGCCTGATGCAGGAAGTCGTAGTCGATGGCGCCAAAAGCTATTTCGACACCCGCATGGACGACCATCCGCATTTCTACTGGGAAGATACCGCCGTTCTGACCGACGCCCCGGCGGAGGAGCTGAAGATCGCGCATCTGCCCACCGCCCCCGACGGGACCGAGATCGCGCGCGTCGATGTCGTGATCCGTCTGCGCCGGCGCTGAGGCCGGCGCAAAGAGAGGGCAGGGCTTAGAGGCCCGGCAGCGCGCTGAACACCGAACGGGTGCCGAAGGTCGTGCCGTGGTTCGCGCCAAAGCGGAAATCGACGCCCAGCTTCACATAGGGGCCGCTGGTTTCGCTCGCACCCACGGCGCCACCGACCGATCCGATTTCGCCCACCAGACGCGTGCTTTCCCCCAGCGCATAGCCGCCGGTCAGACCCACCTTGGTGGCCGAATTCCCGCCCTGGACCGAGGCATGATCGACCGACAGCCCCATGTCGAGCCCGCTGAACCCCACCGGGGTCGAACCTGCTATGCCCACCAGCGTTGCATCGCCCGCGTCGGAATTGGTGCCCGCGATATAGGCCTCGATCTTGGCATCGCCGATCCGGCGGGCATATTCGACGCCGAGAAAATCCTCGCCCGCGCCGCCCATGTAATCGGCGCCATAGTAAAGACCTGCCGCCGCATCGGGCGAGAAGTTCCAGATCGCATGGGTGGTGATATTGGTGGCCGTCTCGCTCAGCGCGTTCAGGCCCGACACGCCCAGATCGGTTTGCAGGCCAAAGCTGCCAAAGCTGAATTCCACTGCACCTTCAGCGGTCGATTTCGCCATCGACGTGTCATCGACAAAGGTGGAATGGGCGACGGCCGCGCGGCCCCCGACGAATTCGGCATGGGCTGCGGCCGGAAGGGCGGCGGCGACAAAGGCGGCAAGACCCGCGGTGCGGATATTGGTCATGATGGGCTCCTGTCTGTCATCGGCGGGCGCGGGGCCTGCCTGTCTGCTCTGGCCTTATGGTGGCCTTGTCCGAAAGAATACCTGCCTGGCCGCCTTTTGGGTAGGGGTGGGCGCCGCCATGCGCGGCAGCCCGCCGGTCAGAGCGTGCGAAAGCTTTCGGCGCGGATGCCGTGGCGGGCGAGCTTGTCGTAGAACGTCTTGCGGGGCAGCCCCAGCCGCGCCATCGCGGCGCTGGCATTGCCGCGGGAAAGGCGCAGCGCCTCACGCAGAAGATGCGCCTCATAGCGGGCGATCTGTTCGGCCAAGGGGGGGCTGTCGGTCGCCGTGTCTACCGGGGCGGGGGCAAGGCCCAGCAGATGCCGTTCCGCGAATTGCTGCAACTCGCGCACATTGCCGGGCCAGTCATGCGCCTGCAGATGGGCCTTCAGCTCTGGCGTCAGCGGGGGCAGGGGCAGCTTCAGCCGTGCCGCCGCCATCAGCAGGAAATGCTGGAACAGCAATGGCACATCCCCGGCATGGTCCTTCAATGCAGGCAAGGCCAGCGTGACCCCGGCCAGGCGATAGAAAAGATCGTCACGGAAGCGCCCCTGATCGACCGCCAGCCGCAGATCCGACCGGCTGGCCGCAATCACCTGCACCTCAAAGGGGCGGGGCGTTTCGGCGCCAAGGGGCCACAGTTCGCGGCTTTCGATCAGCGCAAGGATACGCGCCTGAAGGGCGGCGGGCAGGGCCTCGACCTCATCCAGAAACAGGGTGCCGCGATGGGCGCGTTCCAAGCGCCCGACACTGCGCGCCTGCCGCAGGGCGGGGCGGGCCTCGGTTCCCAGATAGTCCACCTCGAACCGGTCTTCTGTCAGGGTGGAGCAGGCCACAGGCACAAAGGCGCGGCTGCGGCGGGGACCGCTGCGATGGATCAGCCGGGCCAAGGCCTCTTTCCCCGCGCCGCCCGGTCCGGTGATCAGCACATTCACCCCGGCCTCGGCCAGCCGCGGCGCGGTTTCGCGCAGATGGCTGATCGCAGGGCTGTCGCCAATCCAATGCGGGGCGCCGGGGTCGGCCACGGCCTGCATCCGCCGCAGTTGGCGGTTTTCCAGCACCAGACGTCGCGTCGCCGTCGCGCGGCGCAGGGTAGCCGACAGGTCATCCACCCCCACCGGTTTCGTGAGGAAATCATAGACCCCGGATTTCAGCGCCTGCACCGCCATCGGCACATCGCCATGGCCCGTCAGCAAGATCACGGGCAGATCAGCGTCCATGCGGTGCAGATGGGCGAAAAGGTCCAGCCCATCCATCCCCGGCATCCGCACATCCGTCAGCACCACGCCCGGATAGCTGTCATCCAACCCCGCCAGCGCGGCCTCGGCCCGGTCGAAGGCTTCGACGGTGAAGCCTGCGATCCGCAGGCTTTGCCCCAGGGCTGCACGCAGGTCGGGGTCGTCATCGACCAGCCGCACCAGACCGGGCGGGGGGGCGGGGGTATCGATCATGCCGGGGCCTTGCAAAGCTGAAGATGGAAGGTCGCACCCCGCCCGGCCACGGGGGGATCGGCCCAAAGCCTGGCCCCGAAATCGCGCGCAATGTCATGGGCGATGACCAGCCCCAGCCCCAGCCCGCCGGGCTTGGTGGTCTGGAACGGGGTGAACAGGGCTGCGGCAACCTCGGTCGGCAGTCCCGGGCCGTTGTCAGCGATGGTCAGCGTGGCCGTGGTGGCATCTGTGGCCAGCGAGACGCGGATCTCTGCCTGCGGCTGATCGGCCACGGCCTCATGCGCGTTCTGCAGCAGGTTCACCAACACCTGTTCCAGCCGCACGCCTTCGCCCATGACCCGCAGGTCGGCGGGGATGTCGGGGAGTGTCAGCTGCACGCCATGGGGGCGCAGACGGCTTGCCGTCAGCAGGACCGAGGCCTCGAACGGGTCTTTCAGTGCCACAGCCATCGTGGTGCCGCGCGACTTGCGGGCAAAGCTGCGCAGATCGGCGGTGATATGGCCGATGCGGTCCGTCATCCGCAGGATCGTATCTAGGTTGGCCGCCGTTTCCTGCGGGTGATCCGCCATCAGTGCCTTGCCGTTTTCTGCAAGCAGCCGGATCGTCGCCAGCGGTTGATTGATCTCATGCGCGACACCGGCGGTGATCTGCCCCAGTGCGGCCAGCTTGTTGGCCTGCACCAGATCGGCCTGCAGGCTCCGCAGGCGGGCCTCGGCGGCGGCACGTTCTTGCATCTCGGCCGAGAGCGCGCGGGTGCGTTCCGTCACCGCCTGTTCCAGATCGGCGCGGTAGCGGCGTTCCGCTTCCGCCTGCATCGCGGCCCGCCGCCGCCGTCGCCGCAGGGCCCGCGCGGACAGGGCGACCAGCATCAGGATCAGCGCCGCTGTTGCGGTGGCCAGCGCCGCGATCTGCCGCACGGGCGTCAGCGGAGACTGGATCACCAGCCGCCAGTCGATCCCCGGCAGCGGCGCGCTGGATTCCAGCACATTCGTCCCTGCCGGGGCCATGCGGTCAAAGCGTCGGTCGGGTTCAGAGGTCAGAAGGATCTGGCCCTGCGCGTCAATCACATGGGTCGCTTCGCCCTCACGCGCCCAGGATGCCTCGATCGCGGGGAATTCGACCTTGACCACCACCACCCCGACAGGCTGGCCCGCCAGCACCACGCTGTGCGACAGATAAAGGCCCGGTCTGTGACTGACGGTGCCAAGCGCGAACTGCGTGGCAGTGCCATCGCGCAGGGCGGCGCGAAAATAATCGCGGAAGCTGTAATCCGCCCCCACGAACGATTCCGGCTCATCCCAGTTCGAGGCGGCAATTGCCTTGCCCGCCCGATCCAGCACATAGATCACCGCGCCGCCGCTTTCGGCGCGCAGCCGATCCAGCTTGCGGGACATGGCGGCGGTCAGTTCCGGTGTGGGGCGCTGCAGCCCTTGCAGGATAAGGGCGTCATCCGACAGGATCGCCGTCACGGCGCGCTGCTTGTCCAGTTCGGCCATCAGCGCCATGACCCGCGATTGCGCGCTGATCTGGCGATCTTGTGCCAGCCCGGACTCGGCCGCGCGCCCTGCCAAATGCCAGACCCCGCCCAGACAAAGCGCGACCGCAAGTGCGGCGATTCCGGGGCGAAGGCGGATGGGGGTGTTCATACCTGTATCATAAATCGCACGAATAGATTTGTCATGTGTGGAAAAAGAAACAGATTTGGCGGGCACCCTGATCCTGTGTCGGTTCAGAATCAAAGGATTACCCAGTTTTGCAGCTTTTTTGGTCAGCGTCCCGCTGCTGCGTATGCTTTGCCATCACAAAACTGACATCAGCTTGTTGGAGGAGCAATGATGCATCTGGATCCTGCCGCGCCTGCGCCGGCACAGCCCCGGCCTTTTTACCATCACCTCTATGTCCAGGTCATTGCCGCCATCACGCTGGGCGCAGCCATCGGGCATTTCTACCCTGACCTCGGCGTGGCGCTGAAACCGCTGGGCGACGGGTTCATCAAACTGGTGAAGATGATCATTTCGCCCGTGATCTTCCTGACCATCGTCACGGGTCTGGCGGGGATGGGCAGCCTGCGCGGGGTCGGTTCGGTCGTCTGGAAGTCGATGAGCTATTTCCTGTTCTTTTCCACCTTCGCGCTGGTGGTGGGGCTGATCGTCGCCAATGTCGTGCAGCCGGGTGCGGGCATGAACATTGATCCCGCGACGCTCGACGGGAGCAAGGTCAGCGAATACGCATCCAAGGCGCATGAGACGACGCTGACGGGCTTTGTGCTGGACGTGATCCCGACAACCTTCACGTCCGCCTTTGTCGAGGGGAACATCCTGCAGGTTCTCTTCATTGCCATCCTGTTCGGGATCGGTCTGATCCTTGTGGGCGAAAAGGCCCGCCCGGTTATCACCCTGTTCGAGGCCGCAAGCCATGTGGTGTTCCGCGTGGTGGACATCCTGATGAAGGCGGCACCCATTGGCGCGCTGGGCGCCTTTGCCTTCACCATCGGCAAATACGGGGTGGGTGCGATCATCAACCTCGCGGCGCTGGTGGGCACGTTCTATCTGACCTCGGCGCTGTTCATCATCGTCGTGCTTGGAGCGGTCTGTGCGCTGAACGGCTTTTCCATCTTCCGCCTGATCAGCTATCTCAAGGCGGAAATCCTGCTGGTGCTGGGCACCTCTTCATCGGAATCGGCGCTGCCGAGCCTGATGGAGAAGATGGAAAAGGCCGGTTGCGCGCGGCCGGTGGTGGGGCTGGTGGTTCCGACCGGCTATTCCTTCAACCTTGACGGCACCAATATCTACATGACGCTGGCCGCGCTTTTCATCGCACAGGCCACCAATACCGACCTGTCGCTGCAACAGCAGGTGCTGCTTCTGCTGGTTGCCATGCTGTCGTCCAAGGGTGCGGCGGGGGTGACAGGGGCCGGGTTCATCACGCTGGCTGCGACCCTCTCGGTCGTGCCGACGGTGCCGATTGCGGGCATGGCGATCATTCTGGGGGTGGATCGCTTCATGTCGGAATGCCGCTCGATCACCAATTTCATCGGCAATGCCGTGGCCACGGTGATCGTCAGCCGCTGGGAAGGGGCGCTGGATCGCCGCGCCTTTGATGCCGCGCTGCAGGGTGGGGCGGCAGATCGGCCAGTGGCCCCTCTGGGCGATCTGCACGCCCCGGCCGGCCTGCAACTGGGCGAGGCCAGCGCCGACTGACCAGCCCGTCGTGCCAGTGGAACAGGCCGGGTGATCGCTCACCCGGCCTTTTTCATCTGCGGGTCAGAACCACTGGCCCGGCTCCATCAGCCCCAGATCCATCAGCTGCTGGCTGTGCCAAGTGAATTCCGTCGAATTGTGCCAGCGGAAATTGTGGATGTCATAGCGCGAGCCGGGGTTGGTCTTGAGCGCCTTGGCCGTCCGGAAGGAACAGATGCAGGCCGTCAGGTTGTGGTGCCAGGGGCAGGAATAGGTGTTGTATTCCTCATCCGAAAAGGTGAAATCCGGCCGCAGGCGCAGACCCGCCCGCGATCGGAACAGAGAAATCCGGTCGATCTTGCGCTTGGTCCAGGTCACATGTTCTTCAAACCGCCAGCGCAGCCCGCCAAAGAAATCAAGCTGGCGGTCCTTCGCTTCCCAGTTGCGGTCGGGGTCTTTGCGGGCCAGCGCGTAATAGCCGGACCGGTCCAGATGGGCATTTTCCAGCGAAACGCCGTTCGGGTGCTGTGACAGATCGCCTGCATAAAGGTCGATCACATAGGTCAGCATTGCATCGCGGCGTTCTTCGGTATGGAAGGTCAGCAGATCGCCGATGGTGCGCGTTTCGCAAAACGGGAAGAACAGATATTCCGCATTGAAGCAGTAATAGAGCCAAGTTCCCGCCGGGGCGGCATCATTCACGGCATTCACCGCCTGCGGGATCGCATCATCATCATGGACGTTATAGGTGATGCGGTGGATCAGGGCCTCAAGCGGTTGGGGCAGGGTGATCTCGTCATCGGCAAAGAGCAGCAGGCTGCGAAAGCCTGAGTCAAGGTGATGGCGGATCGCGGTATCCACCTCGACCGTATCCTCGACAAAGATCATGGCGATCGGCCCTTTGGCCAGCACCGTCTGCGCCTTTGCCAGAAATTCCCTCAGCCCCGCATAGCGCATGCACTCACCCGTTCAGTCACCTTGCGCGGCAGAATCCGTGAGGTTGCAAGACATTGCAAGCACCCGCGCGCGCTTCCCGCGCTTTGTTGCGTCTGCGGGTGGTTTTCGGTAGAAGGCGCCAGAATTCAAAGGGGCCGCCCATGACCGAAGACGCGCCGAAAAAGCTGTTCATCAAGACCTACGGCTGCCAGATGAACGTCTATGACAGCGAGCGCATGGCCGAGGCCCTGGGCGCCAAGGGCTATGTCACGACCGAGGTCGCCGAAGAGGCGGACATGGTGCTGCTGAACACCTGCCACATCCGCGAAAAGGCGGCCGAGAAGGTTTATTCCGATCTGGGTCGTCTGCGTCCGCTGAAACAGGCCAAGCCCGATCTGAAGATCGGGGTGGCGGGCTGCGTGGCGCAGGCCGAGGGGGAGGAAATCCTCCGCCGGATGCCGCTGGTCGATCTGGTGGTGGGGCCGCAAAGCTACCACCGCCTGCCCGAGATGGTTGAGGCCAAGGGCAAGGTCATCGACACCGACTTCCCCGAAGAGGACAAGTTCGACCATCTGCCGGAGCGCAAGGCCCTGCGCGGTCCGACCGCCTTCCTGACGGTGCAGGAAGGGTGCGACAAGTTCTGCGCTTTCTGCGTGGTGCCCTATACCCGTGGCGCCGAAGTCAGCCGTCCCGTGCCGCGCCTTCTGGCCGAGGCGCGTGATCTGGTCAGCCGCGGGGTGCGCGAGATCACCTTGCTGGGCCAGAACGTCAACGGCTATCACGGCGAAGGGGAGGGCGGGGCCTGGGGGCTGGGCCGCCTGATCCGCGAAATGGCCGGGATCGAGGGGTTGGAGCGTCTCCGCTATACCACCAGCCACCCCAATGACATGGATGATGACCTGATCGCCGCCCATGGCGAGGTGCCGCAGCTGATGCCCTATCTGCATCTGCCGGTGCAATCGGGCAGTGACCGTATCCTGAAGGCCATGAACCGCAAGCACACGGCGGAAGAATATCTGCGCCTGATTGAGCGGATCCGCGCGGCCCGCCCCGATATCCTGCTGTCTTCAGATTTCATCGTGGCCTTCCCCGGTGAAACCGACCGTGATTTTGAAGATACGATGGATCTGATCCGCGAGGTGCGCTTTGGCGCGGCCTTCAGCTTCAAATACTCCGCCCGTCCCGGCACCCCCGCCGCCGAAAAGCCCGAACTCCCGGCCGAACTGGCCGATGCCCGCCTGCACGCATTGCAGGCGCTGATCACCGAACAGCAGCATGCCGCGCAAAAGGCCATGGTGGGGCGTCAGGTCGGGGTGCTTTATGAAAAGGCCGGGCGTCTGCCGGGGCAGATGGTGGGCAAGTCCGACCATCTTCATGCCGTCCATGTGCAGGACCCGACAGCCAAGGTCGGTGAGCTGGTGCAGGTCCGTATCGTCGAGGCGGGGCCCAATTCGCTGCGCGGCGAAAGGCTGCAGCCGTAAGCAGGACCTCCGCGGGCGGGCGCTGTTTCCCATCTGCGATCAATCTGCATCCATGGTGCGAAATGCGCGGATGGGTCGCAACAATTGGTGGTGCGCCCCATCCAAAAGCATAGATTTTGCTTTACTTCGTGATCTTCTGGCGGCAATTCTCGGTCGATAATATCAAGTCACTTGGGTGAACGAGGGGAGCTGCGCCGTGGAACGTATTTCCAAAGCAGTGCGACTGATGATCGGGGGGCTGGCCATCAGCGCCGGGCTTGCGGGCGCTGCCAGCGCGCAGAACGCCCCGGAAATCGCCGGCAAGATTGATTGGGGCATCTGGGTCGATGATGACGGCTGCATGCACTGGTGGGCGGATGGCGGTCTTGAAGGCTATATGCTGGACCGCGTCGATCCCAAGACGGGCAAGCCGGTCTGTCTCAAGCGCAATACCTGCCTCGTCGAAAATACCGACACGCTTTTCGCAACCGACAGTGCCAAGCTGACCACCGATGGTCGCCGCCGCCTGACCGCCTTCTTCCAGCAGTCGGGGGCGTTTGGTTACGCCGTCTATGGTCATACCGACAGCCGCGCATCGGATGAATACAACATGAACCTGTCGCAACGCCGCGCCAAATCGGTGGCGGATGTCGCCCGATCGACCGGGGCGATGGTGGAACGTGAGATCGGCTATGGGGAACGCCAGCCCGTCGCGCCCAATAACTCGGCGGCCAATATGCAAAAGAACCGTCGCGTCGAAGTTGTCTGCTACCGGTGGTGAGGTGAACCCGATGTCCATTCGTATTCTTCCGGGCTTTGCCCTGCTTGCTGCCACCGCTCTGTCCGGCTGTGTGGACGGGGTGTCGCCCTATGTCCAAAGCCCCAATACCGTGATCGCCACCGCGCAGGACCACGGTCGTGACAATGTGGCGCTGGCACCAGGGGGCGGGGCGATTGCCTATGATCCCGATGGCTGCCAGGGCTGGATCATCGATGACGGCGTCGAGGGCTATTCGGGCCGCCGCTTCGACCCGGTTTCGGGCCTGCCGGTCTGCAACAACCAGTATCCGCCGGGTACCGTGCTGCGGAACTATCAGACGAATGACGCGGGCATCCGGGACTATGTCCCCTATGCCGATCGGTCGGGCGCCGAGCCGTAAGGCACCGCCCGCCACGCAAGGATCAAGGCCGCAGCCCAAGCTGCGGCCTTTGTCATTTCAGCATCTTGTGTCGCGGATGGCGGCTACCCCGAAATCTCGGATGTGGCGGGTGGGATCTGCCTGCAAATTGTGCAACCGCTGAAAAAGACATGCGATGACGCAGCTTTGTCTTGTCTCCGTCGCAATCGAGGCGCAGACTCAGAACAGGACCAGATCCAGCCGCAAAGGAAGATGATTTGGGCATCAGCGCGCTGACCCCCCCGACCCGTGCCGAGGATGTTGTGGAAACGCTTCTGGAATTTCCCGACAATCGGTTGCTGATAGATTTGTGCGGTGAATATGACCGCAATCTCGCACAGGTGGAACACCAGATGGGGGTGCATATCCTCCGACGGGGCAACCGGCTGGCCGTGATCGGCGACAAGGGCACGCGGGAACAGGCGGCAGCAGTGCTGCAATCGCTTTATGCCCGGCTGGAAGCAGGCCGTGGCCTTTCGGCAGGCGATATCGAAGGCGCGATCCGCATGGGGCGCCCGATGCCCGACACCCCCCGCGAAGGTGCCGAACAGATCGAGATGTTTGGCCCCGGTCAGGTGGAACTGCGGACCCGCAAGAAGCCGATCGAACCTCGGACCGAGGCGCAGAAGGCCTATGTTGCCAATCTCTTTGCCAACGAGCTGGGCTTTGGCATCGGCCCTGCCGGGACGGGCAAGACCTATCTCGCCGTGGCCGTGGGCGTGACCATGTTCATCGGCGGAATGGTCGAGAAGATCGTCCTCAGCCGCCCCGCGGTCGAAGCGGGGGAACGTCTGGGCTTTCTCCCCGGTGACATGAAGGAAAAAGTCGATCCCTACATGCAGCCGCTTTATGACGCGCTGAATGATTTCCTGCCGGCCAAGCAGGTGCAGAAGCTGATGGAGGAGAAGCGGATCGAGATCGCGCCGCTCGCCTTCATGCGCGGGCGCACGCTGTCCAATGCCTTCATCGTGCTGGACGAGGCGCAGAATGCCACGACCATGCAGATGAAGATGTTCCTCACCCGTCTGGGCGAGGGGAGCCGCATGGTGATCACCGGTGACCGCACGCAGGTGGACCTGCCGCGGGGCGTCGCCTCGGGTCTGGCCGATGCCGAGCGGATCCTGAAGGGGGTGAAGGGCGTGACCTTCAACTACTTCACCGCCAAGGATGTCGTGCGTCACCCGCTGGTCGCCCGCATCATCGAGGCTTATGATGCGGATGACGCCAAGGGCTGATCCCGGTCAAAAGGCACAGGACGGCCCCGTCCGCGGGGCCGTTTGCTTTTGCGGCGTTGGGGATTTGTGCTTTCTGATCCGCCGCGCTAGAAGGGCCACATGAACGGAAACGTCGATATCGTCCTTGAGGATGACCGCTGGCAGGCCTTCGGGCTTGAGGAAACCGCCCTGCGGGTGGCCGGTGCGGTGCTGACCCATCTGGGTTTGGACCCTGCGCTGTTCCTAACCGTCGTCATGGGCTGTGATGACGCCCGCATCGCCGAACTGAACGGCGAATTTCGTGACAAAGCCAAGCCCACCAATGTGTTGAGCTGGCCGTCCGAAGAACGTGCGTCGGAATATGCGGGTGAGGCGCCCGCCTTGCCCGATCCTGGAACCACGGATGACCCGGCCGAGTTGGGCGATATCGCCATCGCTTGGGAAACCTGCCTGCGCGAGGCGGAAGAGCAGGGCAAAAGCCAGGCCGACCATGTGACGCATCTTCTTGTTCATGGATTGTTGCATTTGCTGGGCTATGATCACGTCGAGGACGAGGACGCCGAGCTTATGGAAGAGACCGAGCGGCAGATTCTTGCAACGCTCGGGATTGCCGACCCATACTGGGTGGCAGACGCGCAACTTGGGTAGAAGGACAGATGGGCAGTAGTTACGAAGGATCGACGGCAGCGCCGCAGGCGGCTGCCGAGGGTGGTGCCGCCGACGAGGGAGAGTCTTCTTCCGATGCCGGACAAAAGGGGTTCTTTGGCCGGTTGCTTTCGGCCTTTGTGCCTGCCGATCCGGCCCCGGAACATGCGCCCGTGCCGCAGGCCCAGCACCCCGCGCCCCAACTGCCCGGCGTGGCCAATCTGCGAAAGCTGCGTGTCGATGACGTGGCGATCCCCAAGGTCGATATCGTGGCCGTGCCGCTCGACATCGGCAAGGATGAACTGGTCGAGGTTTTTCGCGCCCAAGGGTTTTCCCGGCTTCCCGTCTATAAAGGCACGCTGGACCATCCGCAGGGGTTGATCCTGCTCAAGGATCTGGCCTTGCAGCATGGCTTCGGTGCCGGCGGACGGTTCAGCCTGAAGAAGCTGCTCCGTCCGATCCTCTATGCACCGCCATCAATGCCCCTGCACGTGCTGCTTCAGAAGATGCAGAAAGACCGCGTGCATATGGCGCTGGTCATTGATGAATATGGTGGGGTCGATGGGCTGGTCACCATCGAGGATCTGATCGAAACCGTCATTGGTGAGATCGAGGATGAACACGACGAAGAGGAAGGCACCCTCTGGAAGCTGGAAAGGCCCGGCGTCTGGCTGATGCAATCCACTGCGCCGCTCGATGAGGTCGAGGCTGAAATCGGCCTGCGTCTTCGCACCGGTGAAGATGACGAGGAAATTGATACGCTCGGCGGTCTGGTCTTCCTGCGTACCGGCCGTGTCCCCGTGCGGGGTGAGATCGTCAGCCACGAAAGCGGTGTCGAGTTCGAGGTCGTCGATGCCGATCCCCGGCGGATCAAGCGGTTGCGGCTGCGTTTGCCCACCGATCCCGCAACGCCCGAGACGTGATGCGTTTTCTCAGGGATTTGCTGCCGGGCCTGCTGGTCGGGGCGCTCGCGGCCGCGGGGCAGGCGCCTTTGGGCGCCTGGTTCGTCGCGCTGCCGGCGCTGTCTTTCCTGATGCACAGGGTCGCCCGGGGCGCCTCGGCCCGGCAGGCCTGGGCAACAGGCACGGGCTATTTCGCGGCTTACCTGAGCTGGATCGTCTCGCCCTTCTTGGTCGAGCCCGAGGTTTACGGCTGGATGGCGCCCTTCGCGCTGGTGCTGATGGCGGGGGGCCTTGCGCTTTTCTGGCTGGCGGCGGGTTGGGCCGCGGCGCGCATGGCCTTGCCCGGTCCGCGGCGCGCGCTGGCCTTCGCGTTGACCCTGACTGCGGCCGAGGCGCTGCGCGGGGTTGTCCTGACCGGATTTCCCTGGGCCTTGCCCGGCCATATGTGGATCGACACGCCCCTCATGCAGGCGGCCGCCTATGTCGGCGCCAATGGGCTCACGTTGTTGACCCTGATCGCCGCAGCCGCCCCGGTGGCCTTTGGCACGGGTGGGGCCGTCGGGGCGATGGTGCTGCTGGCGGCGCTGGCGGCCGGCGGGCTGTGGCGCCTCGCCTCGCCCGCGCCGGACGGGGCAGGGCTGACGCTGCGTCTCGTCCAACCCAATGCAGAGCAACATCTGAAATGGGATCCCGATCAGGCAGAGCGGCTTTACCGGTTGCAACTTGATTATACAGCCGCTCTGCCGCGCCCCGATCTGGTCATCTGGCCCGAAACCTCTTTGCCCTATCTCTACGATCCGCAGGGCGAAGCCGCGGGCGGCGTGGCTTTTGCGGCGAAGGGCACCCCGGTTGCCATGGGCGTCCAGCGGCTGGAAGGGGCGGCCGCATTCAACAGCCTTGTCGTTCTCGGCCCCGAAGGGACCGAAGCGGCACGCTATGACAAGGCCCATCTCGTGCCTTTCGGCGAATACGTGCCCTTCGGCGATCTGGCTTACCGCGTGTTCGGCCTGCGCGCTTTTGCCGCCCGCACGGGTTATGGCTATGCGGCGGGGCCTGGGCCAAGGGTGCTCAACCTGGGTCGTCTGGGCAAGGTCCTGCCGTTGATCTGTTACGAGGCGGTCTTTCCCCGTTTCGTCAACAGCGTGGGCGATCGCCCCGACTGGATGCTTCAGATTACAAATGATGCCTGGTTCGGCACCCTGAATGGCCCGTTCCAGCATGCGGCACTGGCGCGCCTGCGTGCCGTGGAACAGGGAATCCCGCTGGTCCGGGTCGCGAATACCGGTGTCACGCAGGTGGTGGATGCGCGGGGGCGGGTGACCGCGTCGATTGAATTCGGCGTGACGGCCTATCTCGACGTGGACCTGCCCGGAAAACGCCCCCCCACCCCCTACAATCGCTATGGGGAATGGCCGTTTCTGTTGTTGCTGGCGGGGCTCTTCGGTCTGGTCTTCTCGCGTCGATCCGCAACGCTTGCTTGACGCGCCGCAGGTGCGGGCGTAACCGGGGTCATCGAACCGTCACAACGGCTTCCTGGCGTGGCGGGGATACATCAACGGAGCACTTCCCCATGAGCAGACTTGACTATGTTTTCACCTCGGAATCCGTCTCTGAGGGGCACCCGGACAAGGTGTGTGACCGCATTTCCGACGCAGTTCTTGATGCCTTCCTGACGGAAGAACCCAACGCCCGCGTCGCCTGCGAAACCTTTGCCACCACCAATCGCGTCGTCGTTGGCGGGGAAGTGGGCCTGAGCGACAAGAAAAAGCTGAAAGAGATGCTGGCCGGCGTCGAGCAGATCGTCCGCGATTGCGTGAAGGACATCGGCTACGAGCAGGACGAGTTCCACTGGAACACGCTCAAGGTGAAGAATTACCTGCACAAGCAATCCGCCCATATCGCCCAGGGTGTGGACAAGGACGGGGCCGGCGACCAAGGCATCATGTTCGGCTATGCCTGCCGCGAAACGCCCGAGCTGATGCCCGCGCCGATCCAATACGCCCATGCGATCCTGCGCCGCCTTGCCGAAGCGCGCAAATCGGGCAAGGAACCGACCCTGCGCCCGGATGCGAAATCCCAGCTGTCGCTGCGCTATGAAGGTGGCAAACCCGTTGAGGTGACCTCGATCGTGCTTTCGACCCAGCATGAAAGCGAAAGCCAGACCTCGGATGACATCCGCGCCATTGTGGAACCCTACATCCGCGACGTCCTGCCTTCGGGCTGGATCACGGAAAAGACCGAATGGTGGGTGAACCCGACGGGCACTTTCGTGATCGGTGGGCCGGATGGCGATGCGGGTCTCACCGGCCGCAAGATCATCGTGGACACCTATGGCGGCGCGGCGCCCCACGGCGGCGGTGCCTTCTCGGGCAAGGACCCGACCAAGGTGGACCGCTCGGCCGCCTATGCCGCGCGCTATCTGGCCAAGAACGTGGTCGCCGCAGGCCTTGCCGACCGCTGCACGCTGCAAGTGAGCTATGCCATCGGGGTGGCCAAACCGCTGTCGATTTATGTCGACACCCATGGCACTGGCCAGGTTGATGCGGCTGCCATTGAACGCGCCGTTGCTCAGTGCATGGACCTCACCCCGCGCGGCATCCGCGAACATCTTGCATTGAACCGCCCGATCTACGCCCGCACTGCAGCCTATGGCCACTTCGGTCGTGCCCCCGAGGCGGACGGTGGTTTCAGCTGGGAAAAGACCGACCTTGTCGAGGCGCTCAAGAAAGCAGTCTGATTTGTCATAAACGTGGGGCGCGGGGGCCGACCCTCCCGCCCGACGCCTCGCCACGAAATGCAAATGGCCCGGATCGTAAGACCCGGGCCTTTTCTTTGCGGTGCCGCCGGGGGCTGTCTGCCCCCGGACCCCCGCGGATATTTTGGGACAGAAAATGAGGACGGGCTTGTTGTCCATTTTCTGTCTTTAAATATCCCCGCCGGAGGCAACCTGAGGTGGCGGGCGTAGCCCGGCGCCGAGGGGAAAGACTTGCGCCGCAGGCGCTCCGCCCTGTTCGGGTTATTCTCCGCGGGGGAAGCGTTTGAACTCTTCCAGGACGTTCAGGTCCATATGGTTGCGCATGTAGCGTTCCGAAGCGGCGCGGAGGGGTTGGTAATCCCACGGGAAGTAGTTGCCGTTCCGGAGTGCCTCATAGACCACCCAGCGGCGGGCCTGGCTTTCGCGCACTTCGGCGTCGAACCGGGCGAGATCCCAGCGGGCATCGGCCATCGCCCGGAAATGCGCGAGGGTTTCGGCATGGGCGGGGTCGGTGGCAAGGTTCACCTGTTCTTCCACATCCGTTTCAAGGTCAAAGAGCTGCTCCGGGTCGGCGGGGCAGCGGATATATTTGAAGCGTTTGTCGCGCAGGGCCACCATGGGGGTGATGGTGCCTTCTGCCGCGTATTCCATGGCGACGGGGCTGGTGCGGTCAAAGCCCTTCGCGAGTGGCACCAGGCTTTCGCCATCGGTCCAGGGCATGACCTCATCCATCGAGATGCCAGCCAGGTCGCAGAGCGTGGGGGTCACGTCGATGGTGCAGACCGGGGTGTCGATACGGCCCGGGGTCAAGCCGGGGGCGGCGACCATCAGGGGCACGCGGGCCGAGCCTTCGAAGAAGTTCATCTTGAACCACAGGCCGCGACGGCCCAGCATCTCGCCATGGTCGGAGACGAAGAAGATGATGGCGTCTTGCCGGGTGGCCTCAAGCGCGGCGAGGATTTCGCCGATCTTGTCGTCGACGTAGGAAATATTGGCGAAATAGCCTTGGCGTGCGCGGCGGATGTGATCGGGGGTGACCTCAAGGCTGCGCCAGTCGCAGGCGTCCATCAGACGTTGGGAGTGGGGGTCCATATCCTCATAGGCGACGCTTTCCGGCGGTTCGAGATGGGCGCAGTCGTTGTAGAGATCCCAATATTTCCGGCGCGCGACGAAGGGGTCATGCGGGTGGGTGAAGCTGGCGCAAAGCGCCCAGGGGCGGGGATCGGCGCCGCGCGACAGATCATAGATCTTCTGGACCGACTGGAAGCAGACGTCGTCGTCATATTCCAGCTGGTTCGTGATTTCGGCGACGCCCGCGCCGGTGACCGAGCCGAGGTTGTGATACCACCAGTCGATGCGTTCGCCGGGTTTGCGGTAATCCGGGGTCCATCCGAAATCGGCGGGGTAGATATCGGTTGTCAGGCGCTGTTCAAAGCCGTGCAGCTGATCAGGTCCGACGAAATGCATCTTGCCCGACAGGGCAGTTTGATAGCCCGCGCGGCGCAGGTGGTGGGCAAAGGTCGGCACGTCCGAGCAGAATTCGGATGCGTTGTCGTAAACGCGGGTGCGGCGGGGCAGCTGGCCGGACATGAAGCTTGCCCGCGCCGGGGCGCAGAGCGGCGAGGCCGTGTAACTATTGGCAAAGCGCACCGACCGTTCGGCCAGTTTCTTCAAGTTTGGCGCATGCAGCCAGTCGGCCGGGCCGTCCGGAAACAGCGTGCCGGTCAGCTGATCGACCATGAGAATGAGGATATTGGGACGCTTTTCCATCGACGGGCCTTCCAGAGTCTTCCTGCGCCATTAAAAGCGCATATGTTTGTCCTCGGGAAGATGGGGATTTTCGATGAAAGCCATAAAGGTTCTTTATGCAGGTTGATCCGGGCGCCCTGCGAGTGGTCGAGGCGGTGGCCCGCCATGGCACGCTGACACGGGCCGGGGCCGCCATGGGGATGAGCCAGCCTGCCATCAGCTATCAGCTGCGCCGGATCGAAGAGCGGCTGGGGACGGCGCTTTTTGAACGCGGGTCGGGGGGCTGCCGTCCCACCGCGGCGGGCGAGGTTCTGCTGCGCGCACTGCTGCCGGCGCTGGCGCAGATCGACGCGGCGCTGGCGGAGGTCGCGGCGCTGTCGCGGGCCACGGGGCTGCGCATCCTGACGGATTTCGGCTTTGCGGGGCTGTGGCTCATGCCGCGGCTTGCCGGGTTCCGCAATGCCCACCCCGAAATCGACGTGCAGATCACTGCCGCGCAGGAAATGGCTATGGCGCGGCCGGGTGAGGTGGCGATCCGATTCGCCCGCGCCGGGGATCTTGGCGCCGAGGCTTGGCTTTTGATGCCGGAGCGGGTGATGCCGGTCTGCACCCCCGCCTATCTGGCGGCACATGGTCCCATTGCCGACCCGGCGGATCTTGCGCGCAGGACGCTGCTGCATCTGGATGCCCCGCCCGAGGCGCGCTGGTTCACCTGGGCCAGCTGGTTTGCCACCCAAGGCGTGGTGCGGCCGCGCCGTTCGGGCGAATTGGGGCTGAACACCTATGACTTCGTGGTGCAGGCGGCCTTGGCCGGGCAGGGGGTGGCGCTGGGGTGGATGCCGCTGATTGCGCCGCATCTGGCCTCGGGCGCATTGGTGCCGGTGGGGCCGGAAATCATCCGCCCCGATACCGGCTACTGGATCGAGGCGCCGGGGGCTGTGACACCTGCCTTGCAGGCCCTGTCCGACTGGTTACGCAGAGAAGCATCCTGATTGCGTCAATTCGTGTCGTGGAAGCGCAAGCGGACGGGGGGCAAGGCAATACCCTGAGCCTGGTTTGCAATGAGGCTGTCATGATCCCGACCCGAACGACCTTCCCCCATCCGATCACCGAGTTCGAAGACATGGGCATCGTGATGCCCGATGGCACGCGGTTGTCGGCGCGCGTCTGGATGCCGCAGGACGCCCCGACCCGTCCGGTGCCTGCCGTGCTGGAATATATCCCCTACCGCAAGCGCGACGGCACCTTGCCGCGGGATGAGCTGATGCACCCCTATGTCGCGGGCCATGGCTATGCCTGCGTACGGGTTGATATCCGCGGCAATGGTGACAGCGAAGGTCTGATGACCGACGAATACAGCCAGCAGGAAATGGACGATGCCGTCGCGGTGATCGACTGGCTGTCGCAACAGCCCTGGTGCAGCGGCGCCGTGGGGATGATGGGCAAAAGCTGGGGGGGCTTCAACTGCCTGCAGGCCGCCTTCAACCAGCCGCCCGCGCTGAAGGCGGTGATTTCGGTCTGTTCCACCAGCGACCGTTTTGCCGATGACATCCACTTCAAGGGTGGCTGCCTGCTGGGCGAAAATCTGGGATGGGGGGCGGTGATGCTGTCCTTCAGTTCGCGCCCTGCGGACCCTGTGTTGCGGCCCGATTGGCGGCAGGACTGGCTGAACCGCCTTGAAAACCAGCCTTTCCTCGCGCCGCAATGGGCCAGCCACCAAAGCCGCGATGCCTATTGGAAGCATGGCTCGATCTGCGAGGATTGGTCGCGCATGACCATTCCGGTGCTGAACATCGGGGGCTGGGCGGATAATTACATGAACACGCTGGGCAATGTGATGACCCACCACCCCGGCGTGGCGCAGGGGATCATGGGGCCATGGGTCCACCAATACCCCCACAGCGCCGTCCCCGGACCGCAGATCGGTTTCCTGCAAGAGGCGATCCGCTGGTGGGATTGCTGGCTGAAGGGCATCGACAACGGGGTGGCGCAGGGGCCGCGCTATCGGGCCTATATGCTCCATTCCGAACCGCCTTCGCCCGCGCCCAGCTTCCGCAAGGGGCATTGGGTGGCCGAGGAAAGCTGGCCCTCGCGCCGCGTCACGACCGAGACGCTGACGCTTGCGCCGGGCAGGCTCGGCGGGGTCGCAGAGGCCATGGCCATCCCGGTCTGCACGCCGCAGCACCATGGCCTGCACGCGGGCGAGTATTTCCCCATGGGGCTGAGCGCAGAGCTGCCGGGCGACCAGCGCCCCGATGACGCGCTGGCCGTGTGCTTTGATGGCGAACCGGGTGCGGGGATGGACCTTTTGGGGCAGGCGGTGCTGCGGCTGCGGCTAACCAGCGACCAGCCCTTTGCCCACCTGATCGCGCGGCTTTGCGACGTGGCGCCCGATGGGTCATCCGTTCGAATCTGCCACGGGATGCTGAACCTGCGCCACCGCGACAGCATGGAAAACCCCAGCCCCGTCCCGGTCGGCTCGCCGTTCGAGGTGACCTTGACGCTGGACCAGATGGGGTATCGGCTGGCCCCGGGGCACAAGCTGCGGCTGGCGCTGGCCACGACCTACTGGCCCTTCACCTGGCCCTCGGCCCGGCCGGCCACGCTGACGGTGCTGGAAGGTAGCCTCGATCTGCCGCGCCATCACGGCAGCACCGGCGACGAATGGACTCCGCCGCCCGCCGAAACCGCCCCCGCCTGGCGCCATCGGGTGGTGCGCCCCGGCCATTCGACCCGTCGCATCGCGCAGGATCTGATCACCGGCCATTGGGAACTGATCGTCGAAGAGGACACCGGCGACAATGAGAACCTGACCCATGGCCTGATCAGCGGCGAGACAGTGCGCGAGATCTGGCGCATCCATCCGGCCGATCCGCTGTCGGCGCGTGTCGATGTGACCTACGAACAGCGCCTGTCCCGCGGCGACTGGAAGGTGCGGACGCTGGCGGTCTCGCACCTCGAATCAACGGCCGCCGAATTGCGCCATTCGGCGCGTCTCGAAGCATGGGAAGGTGAGACTCGGGCCTTTACGCGCGAGTTTTTCGGCAACACCAAGCGCGACCAGGTGTAAGGAAAAAGCGACCTTAACCCCGGAAAAATAATCATTTACGCGTGGGCCAACTTCGGCCCATGCTGACAAAAAACAACGAACACTGTCAGGGAGACTGAAATGAAAGACGATCTCGCCAAGTTGGTGGCGCTTGTCGACAACGGCGGACTGAACCGCCGGGCCTTTCTTGGACGCACCGCTGCCTTCGGTCTGGCGGCGGCTTTGGGGACCACGGTCATGCCCGGTCTGGCCCGCGCTGAAGAGCCCAAAAAGGGCGGCGTGCTGAAGGTCGGTCTCGGCGGCGGTGAAAGCACCGATGCGCTGGACCCGGGTCTGGCCGATGGTCCCGCTTCGTTCAACGTGAACCGCCAGTGGGGCGATACCATCATCAACGTGGGCCCCACCAAAGAGCTGGAGCCGCGTCTGGCCGAAAGCTTTGAGAGCAACGAAGATTCCTCGGTCTGGACCTTCAAGATCCGCAAGGGCGTGAAGTTCCACGACGGTTCCGAGATGACGGTCGAGGACGTGGTCGCCACTTTCAAGCGCCATTCGGATGAGAACGCCAAGTCCGGCGCCTATGGCATCATGCAGGGCATCAAGGACATCAAGGCCGATGGCGACAATGTCGTTTTCACGCTCAGCTCGGGCAATGCCGACCTGCCGTATCTGCTGGCCGACTATCACCTGGTCGTGCAGCCGAAGGGTGGCGTGGACAACCCCAACGCCGGCATCGGCACCGGCCCCTACAAGATCGTCACCGCCGAGCCGGGCGTCCGCTATGTCTTTGAAAAGAATGCGGATGACTGGGATACCACGCGCGGCCACTATGACCGGGTCGAATTCGTCATCATCAATGATACCACCGCCCGCACCGCCGCCCTGCAATCGGGCCAGGTGCATATGATCAATCGGGTTGATCCGAAGGTCGCAAAACTGCTGTCGCGTGCCCCGGGCGTGCAGGTCAAAAACGTCTCGGGTCCCGGCCACTACGTCTTCATCATGCATTGCGACAAGGCGCCCTTCGACAACAAGGACCTGCGGCTCGCGCTCAAATACGCGATCAACCGGCAAGAGATGGTGGACAAGATCCTCGATGGCTACGGGTCGGTCGGTAATGATATTCCGATCAACAAATCCTATCCGTTCTTCGACGAAACCCTGCCGCAGCGCGAATTCGATCTGGCCAAGGCGGCCGAACATTACAAGGCCAGCGGCCATGACGGCAGCCCGATCGAGCTGATCGTGGCCGACGGCGCCTTCCCCGGCGCGGTCGATGCGGCAGCCCTGTTCCAGGCCAGCGCCAAGCAGGCGGGCATCCCGCTGGAAATCAAGCGCGTGCCGGATGATGGGTATTGGTCGGATGTCTGGAACGTCAAACCCTTCTGCGCAAGCTATTGGGGCGGGCGTCCGGTGCAGGACCAGATGTATTCGACTGCCTATCTGTCGACCGCGGACTGGAACGACACCAAGTTCTTCAACAAGGAATTTGACGCGCTGATCGAAGCCGCGCGCGCCGAAACCGATGAGGGCAAGCGCAAGGAGATCTACTCCAAATGCGCGCATATCCTCTGGGAAGAAGGCGGCGTGATCTGCCCGATGTTCAACGACTTCATCGACGGGGTCAGCGATACGGTCGCGGGCTGGATCGAGGATCCGAACCTCGATCAGATGAACGGCTTTGCGTCGGCCAAGACCTGGTTCGCCTGATCCATGGCGCATCCGGTGATGAAAATGGTTGCCCAGCGCGTTGCGCTGGGCCTCCTCCTGCTTCTGGCGGCGTCTGTGCTGATCTTTGTCGGCACGCAGATCCTGCCGGGAGATGTGGCGCAATCCATTCTGGGCCAGTCGGCCACCCCTGAAACCCTTGCCAACCTGCGCGCCGAGCTGGGCCTGAATGAGCCCGCGCTCTCACGCTATTTCACCTGGCTGGGCGGGATCCTGCACGGTGATCTGGGCACAGCCCTTTCCAATGGCGAGCCGATTGGCCCCGCCTTGGGCAAGCGTTTGGCCAATACGTTGTTCCTGGCGGGGGCTGCCGCGGTGATCGCGGTGCCGCTGGCGGTGCTGCTGGGCCTTGTTTCGGTGCGCTATCGCAACCGCTGGCCCGACAAGGTGATTTCCGCCGTCACGCTGGCCACCATTTCGGTGCCTGAATTCCTGCTGGGCTATATCGTCGTCTTTTACCTTGCGGTGGAATGGCGGCTGCTGCCCTCGCTTTCGACGGTTTATGACGGCATGGCGCTGTCCGAACGTCTTTACGCCGTCGGCCTGCCGGTCATCGTGCTGGTGCTGGCCGTGCTGGGCCACATGATGCGGATGACCCGTGCGGCCATCCTGAACGTGATGCAATCGGCCTATATCGAAACGGCCGAGCTGAAGGGCCTGCGCCCCTTCGCCATCATCGCCAAACACGCCTTTCCGAACGCCATCGCCCCCGTTGTGAACGTGGTGATGATCAACCTTGCCTATCTCGTGGTGGGCGTGGTCGTGGTCGAGGTGGTCTTCGTCTACCCCGGCATGGGGCAATATCTGGTGGACCATGTTGCCAAACGTGACGTGCCCGTGGTGCAGGCCTGCGGTCTGGTCTTTGCGGGCGTCTATATCGGTCTGAACCTTGTGGCAGATATCGTATCCATCCTGGCCAATCCCCGTCTGAGGCATCCGAAATGACCCGGCTTCCTGTTTCTGCTCTGGTCGGGTTGTCTTTCACCTCGGCCTATTTCCTCGCGGCGCTGTTCGCACCGCTGATCGCCCCCTATGGCATGGCCGAAATCGTCGGCGACAGCTGGGAGCCGTCCTCGGCCCAGTTTTGGCTGGGTACCGACAGTATCGGGCGCGATCTGATGTCGCGCATGATCTGGGGCGGGCGGACGACCATCTTTGTTGCGGCCTGTGCCACGCTTCTGTCCTTTGGCCTTGGGTCGATCCTTGGCTTCTTTGCTGCGGTCCGCGGGGGCTGGGTGGATCAGGTACTGTCACGGCTGGTCGATCTGATGATGTCGATCCCCTCGCTCATTTCCGCGCTGGTGATCTTGTCGGTGATGCCGGTGACGCTGCCGGTGCTGATCCTGGTGATGGGGGTGCTGGACAGTACCCGGGTTTTCCGCTTGGCGCGTGCCGTCGCGGTGGATATTGCCGTGATGGATTATGTTGAGGCTGCGCGGTTGCGCGGGGAAAAACAGGCCTGGATCATCTTCCGCGAAATTCTGCCCAATGCCCTGTCACCGTTGGTGGCGGAAATGGGGCTGCGCTTCATCTTTGCGGTGCTGTTCATTTCCACTCTGTCTTTCCTTGGGCTGGGTGTGCAGCCGCCGATGGCTGACTGGGGCGGTATCGTGAAGGAAAACAAGGAGGGCATCGTCTACGGCATCCCTGCCGCACTGATCCCTGCCTTTGCCATCGCGACGCTGGCGATTTCGGTGAACCTTGTTGCCGACTGGGTGCTGAACCGCACTTCCAGCCTGAAAGGAGGCCGTGGTGCCTGATCCGCAACACCCTTTGCTCGATATCCGCAATCTGGTGATCGAGGCGACGAGCTATCCGCCCGGCGAACCGCCCAAGACTGTAACCCTGGTGCATGGCGTGTCGCTGACGCTGGAAAAGGGCAAGGTTCTGGGCCTGATCGGCGAAAGTGGCGCCGGGAAATCGACCATCGGGCTGTCGTCCATGGCCTATGGGCGCGGTGGCGTCCGCATCACTGGCGGTGAGGTCATCCTGAACGGGCGTGACATCCTGAAGGGGGGCGCCGCCGGCTTGCGGGCGCTGCGCGGGCGCGAGGTGACCTATGTCGCCCAATCCGCCGCCGCGGCCTTCAACCCCGCCAAACCCTTGATGGAGCAGGTGATCGAGACGACCCTGTCCCACGGCCTCATGTCACGGGCCGAGGCCGAGGTGCGGGCGGTGGACCTGTTCCGTCAGCTGGGCCTGCCCAACCCCGAAACGATCGGGCGGCGCTTTCCGCATCAGGTTTCGGGCGGGCAGCTGCAGCGGGTGATGACGGCGATGGCGCTCTGCCCCAAACCTGATCTGGTGATCTTTGACGAACCGACCACCGCGCTGGATGTGACCACGCAGATCGACGTTCTGGCGGCGATCAAGCGCGCGATCCATGAAACCGGGGTGGCGGCGCTTTACATCACCCATGATCTTGCCGTGGTGGCGCAGGTGGCCGATGATATCATGGTGCTGCGCCATGGCCGGACCGTGGAATATGGCAGCGTGCAGCAGGTGATCGAGGCCCCGCGCGAGGCCTATACCCAGGCGCTGGTGTCGGTGCGGTCGATCGACCATGTTGAAAAGCCCGAGGCGCCGCCGCTTCTGTCGATCCAGAATGTGACGGCGCGCTACAAGGGCACGAATTTCGACGTGCTGAAGAACGTCTCGGTCGATCTGCCCGCCGGGCAGACGCTGGCCGTGGTGGGAGAGAGCGGTTCGGGGAAATCGACGCTGGCGCGGGTGATCACCGGGCTTTTGCCGCTGGGGCAGGGGCGGATCAGCTTTGACGGGCGGGTGCTGTCGCCCGATCTGGCGGGGCGCGCGCCCGAGGATCTGCGCCAGTTGCAGATGATCTATCAGATGGCCGATGTGGCGATGAACCCGCGTCAGACGGTGGGGACCATCATCGGGCGGCCGCTGGAATTCTACTTCGGGCTGCGGGGTGAGGCGAAGCGGCAGCGCGTGCAGGAATTGCTCGACCAGATCGAAATGGGGGCGGGCTTTGCCGACCGCTATCCGGCAGAGCTTTCGGGTGGGCAGAAGCAACGCGTCTGCATCGCGCGGGCGCTGGCGGCGAAGCCCAAGCTGATCATCTGCGATGAGGTGACCAGCGCGCTCGACCCGCTGGTGGCGGATGGCATCCTGAAGCTTTTGCTGGATCTGCAGGCGCGGGAAGGGGTGGCCTATCTTTTCATCACCCATGACCTTGCCACGGTGAAGGCGATTGCCGACCGGATTGCCGTGATGTTCAAGGGGCAGGTGCAGCGCTATGGCACCAAGACCGATGTTCTGGCACCGCCCTATGATGAGTACACGGATCTGCTGCTGTCGTCGGTGCCCGAGATGAAGTTGGGCTGGCTGGAGCAGGTGCTTGCCCATCGGCGGATGGAGGGCGCGGGGAACTGAGCCCCGCGCGGGATGGTGGGCGGCCGGGGCTCTGCCCCGGACCCCGGGATATTTTTGCCAAGATGAAAGGGATCAGCCTTGGCCTGTGAGGGGCAGAAGGCGGTCCAGCAGACGGTCGAAGGCAGCGCGGGCGCGTGGGACTGAGTGGCGCGCGCGCAGCCAACCATGGACCAGCCCTTCATCAAGCAGCCATTCGGCGCGGCCCCCGGCCGCGGTGATGTGTCGGGCATAGTCGCGCCCGTCATCGGCCAGCGGGTCGCATTCGGCGCTGGCGACGACGACGGGGGGCAAGCCGGTGAAATCGGTATCGTCCAGCACATTGGCCGTAGGATCAGGGGTGGCGGGTTCGCGGCCGCCGTGGCGCGCTTGCGCATACCAGACCACATCGGCGCGGCTGAGCATGGGGGCATTGGCATGAGTCAGGTAGCTGCCCTGATCGCGATTGCCACCAAGGCCGGGGTAGATGAGCAGAAGGCCCCGCAGATCGGCCTGCCCGCGCAGGGCATGGGCCACCGAGGCGGCCAGCGACCCGCCCGCGGAATCGCCCGCAAGGAGGAGCGGCCCCTGCACCGATGCAGCCACCGCGCGCGCATCCTCAAAGGCGGCGGGGTGCAGATGTTCCGGCACCAGCCGGTAATCGGCGCTGATCACCCTGCTGCGTGTCGAGGCGGCGATTTCGGCGCAGACATCATCGTGGCTGTCGAGCCCGCCGACGACAAAGCCGCCGCCGTGGAAGTAGACGATGGTCACCGGGCCGGGGGCCTCGGGCGTATAGAGACGGCAAGGGACCCCGGCGACGGTATCATCCCGGCAATCGAGGCCCGCGGGGCGGGGCGCGCGGAAGGCCGCACACATGCGATCATAGACTGCGCGCTGTTCTGCGACCGAGAGGTCCACGGCGTCGGGCGGGTAGTAGCTGTCGGTCCGGCGGATGAAGGCCCAGGTCGCGGCATCGATTTGGGGATAGGCGGGGTCTGTCATGGGCGGGGCTCTCTCTGGCGCGGTTTTTTTGAGGCTGCCATGCGGGCGCACGAAAAGATGGCCTGATTTGTCAACCTTTGCGCTCAATTCTGCCAAAAAGCATCCGTATCGCTGTGTCGAGGGAAACTCTTAGCCTGTGGGGACATCATGCAGATCTTCCGACCCGATAGCGAAGATGCCAACCTGGTGGCCTGGGGGGTGCGTGTCCTGATGATTTCGGACCCGAAGACGCCGGGGACGGAAGTCGCCATGCGCCGGATTGCGGGTTTTGGCGGGATCATCGACCATCACGATGAATTCTACACCGGGCTGCAGGTCGCGCTGGATGATCCGGCGGGCTATCAGCTGTTTGTCATGCTCTGCGATGATCTGGGCGGGCTGGCGGCGGGGCAGCGGGCGCATGGGTTGCTGCGCGGGTCGGGCTGTATGGTGCCGGTGATTCTGGTGTCGTCTGAATGTGGCACGCAGATCTTTCCCGAAGATCGGCAGGCGGCTGTCGTGCTGCGTTCGCCGCTGTCGGCGGTGTCGCTGCGCGTAGGTTTCGAACATGCGCTGCGCGACCGGATGCTGTGGGCTGCGGCCTGATCCACTGCAATGCGGCCTTGAAAAAAGGGGCGCGGCCAGATCGGCTGCGCCCCTTTTCTGTCTGATCCGAAAATCAGGCCAGCGAGATCTGGGTCGCGGATTCGCGACCGTCGCGGCCGGATTCGATTTCGAAGGTCACAGCTTGGCCGTCTTTCAGTTCACGGATGCCAGCGCGCTCCAGCGCGGTGATGTGAACGAAGATGTCCTTCTTGCCGCCTTCCGGGGCAATGAAGCCGTAGCCTTTGGTGGCGTTGAACCATTTCACGGTGCCCTTGGCCATCGTGAGAACTCCTGTGTCTTTTGCCGTCCGCAACATGCGACGGCCCGGCATCGTCAGCGCTTGTCGAGCTGTGGCCGGAATCGGAGACAGGGTCGAGAGGTAACGTAGCCTCTAAGATATGGGGGCGGGAAAACACGAAAGCAAGTGTATTCGCGAAATGTCACGTTGCGCGGCAGAGTTACGACCACTAGCAGCGGCAGGGTGATGCAGAAAGGACAGCAGATGACGGATCAGGATCTTGTCGCCCGCGCGGGCGGGGTTTGCGAATTTTGTGGCGCGGCCGAGGGGCTGGAGGGGGTCGAGTTCGCGCCGGCGGGGCCGGTGCTGCTTTGCCCGGCCTGCCGGGGCGAGGTCGAGGTGCCCGAAGATCACTGGCGTTGTCTGGAAGGTGCCGCCTGGACGGCGGTGCCGGAAGTGCAGCTGGCGGTCTGGCGCAAGCTGGGCGGGATCGAAGCGCCTTGGGCAGGCGAGGCCCGCGCGGCGATGGAGTTGCTGCCCGAGGTCGAAGGCTGGGCGCAGGCGCCCGGTGCCGTCGAACACCGCGACAGCAATGGCGCGATTCTGGCCAATGGCGATACGGTCACGCTGATCAAGGATCTGCCGGTGAAGGGTGCGGGCTTTACCGCCAAGCGCGGCACGGCGGTGCGCGGCATCAGTTTGGTGCCCAACAATGCCGGGCAGATCGAGGGGCGCGTCGAAGGGCAAAGGATTGTCATTCTGACGGAATTCGTCCGGAAACGCTAAGGTCAGGCGGTAACGCTGCAATGCGGCAGACATAAAATTACAAGCAAGACCTAAATATGGTTGCAATATTGCGCGGCCGTTGTATCTCTTTCTGCAGAGCCGCGCCGATTCTGCGGCGCGGCAACACCATCTGACAGGAGGGCCCCATGGCACTGGACACGCAGCCCGCGATTGCGCCTTATGACGCTCCGGTGAAGGATCTTTATGAAATCGGCGAGATGCCGCCGCTCGGGCATGTTCCCAAGAACATGTATTCCTGGGCGATCCGGCGCGAACGCCACGGCGAGCCGGAACAGGCGATGCAGGTCGAGGTCGTGCCGACTTGGGAGATCGACAGCCATGAGGTGCTCGTGCTCGTGATGGCGGCGGGCGTGAACTACAATGGCGTCTGGGCCGGTCTTGGCGTGCCGATCTCGCCTTTCGATGGCCACAAGCAGCCCTATCACATCGCCGGGTCGGATGCCTCGGGCATTGTCTGGGCCGTGGGCGACAAGGTGAAAACCTGGAAGGTGGGGGATGAGGTTGTCATCCACTGCAACCAGGACGACGGCGATGATGAGGAATGCAACGGCGGCGACCCGATGTTTTCGCCCACCCAGCGCATCTGGGGCTATGAGACGCATGACGGCTCTTTCGCGCAGTTCACCCGCGTGCAGGCCCAGCAGCTGATGCCGCGGCCCAAGCACCTGACCTGGGAAGAAAGCGCCTGCTACACGCTGACGCTGGCCACCGCATACCGGATGCTCTTTGGCCATGCGCCGCATGACCTGAAGCCCGGTCAGAACGTGCTGATCTGGGGCGCCTCGGGCGGTCTGGGGTCCTATGCGGTGCAGCTGGTGAATGCCGCAGGGGCCAATGCGATCGGCGTGATTTCGGAAGAGGACAAGCGCGATTTCGTCATGTCGCTGGGTGCGAAGGGCGTGATCAACCGCAAGGACTTCAAATGTTGGGGGCAGCTGCCCAAGGTCAATACGCCTGAATACAATGACTGGCTGAAAGAGGCCCGCAAGTTCGGCAAGGCGATCTGGGATATCACCGGCAAGGGCGTGAACGTGGACATGGTCTTCGAACACCCCGGCGAGGCAACCTTCCCGGTGTCGTCGCTGGTGTGCAAGAAGGGCGGCATGGTCGTGATCTGCGCGGGCACCAGCGGCTTCAACTGCACCTTTGACGTGCGCTACATGTGGATGCACCAAAAGCGTCTGCAGGGCAGCCACTTTGCCCACCTGAAACAGGCTGCGGCGGCAAACAAGCTGATGTGCGAGCGCCGCCTTGACCCCTGCATGTCCGAGGTCTTCCCTTGGTCGGAGATCCCCAAGGCCCATACGCTGATGATGCGGAACCAGCACAAACCCGGCAATATGGCCGTGCTGGTGCAGGCCCCCCGCACCGGCCTGCGGACCTTTGAAGATGCGTTGGACGCGGGCCGCACCGCCAGCTGACCCCAACGCCTGATCCTGCCCCGCCGCCCGCGCCCCCAAAGCGCGGGCGGCATTTTTTTGCGCGACGGAACCGCCCCCGGTGACGTTCTGTTGACCAATGGCTTTTACTGTCACGGTAATCGCAGATTGATTGCAGTTTTTGGAACATTCGGGGGGTGCATGGCCGATAACTGGATTTTTGATGTCCTGGCCGATTTGCGGCGCTTTGCTTTGGCCAATGACTTGCAGGCACTCGCAGCGCAGGTGCAGGCCACGGTGCAGGTGGCGGAACAGGAACTCGCCGCCCGCGCGGATGGAAAACCGGCGCCCCGCACAGGGCAGGGGGGGCGGGCTTTCCCGCACTGAAGGCCCTCTCGCCATTTCCGGTGCGCTCGCCTATGGTGCGCGCCATGAACAGCCCCGCGATTTCTTTTTCCGAGGATCAGGCAGAGGCCTGGGACCGCGTGGCCGAACAGCTGCGCGGCATGGGGGTCGATCTGCTCGAAGGCGCCCATGTCCCCCCGGTTGAGGGCAAAAGCACCGTTCTGGCCGTGATGGGCAAGGCGGGGTCGGGCAAGACCATGCTGCTCGCTTCGCTCTACAAATCCCTGCAGGCGGCAGGGATCGAGGTGATTTCCGGCGATTACGAGGGCAAGAAGAAGAAAGACCGGCGCACGCTTGCCATTTTGGCGCCCACGAACAAGGCGGCCTCGGTCCTGCGGATGCGGGGGGTGCCTGCGACCACGATTCACCGCATTCTTTATACCCCTGTCTATGATCCGCAATATGAGCGCATCGCGGATTGGCTGACCGGCAATGGCCCGCGGCCCGAGGTCGAAGGGTTGACCGAACTGGCCCTCGACCGGGCCAAGGCGTTTTACGAACAGAATGCCTCGGTCCCCGGGGCGCTGGCCGCGGCAGGGTTGCGCGGGTCCGATTTCATCCAGGGCTGGAAACGGCGGGAAGAGCCGCTGGACATCGGCTTTATCGATGAAAGCTCGATGCTCGATGACCGCCAGTTCGATGATCTGCGCGAGATTTTTCCGACGCTGGTCCTGTTCGGGGACCCGGCGCAGCTGGCGCCTGTGGGCCAAAGCGGCCAGATGGTCTTTGAAAAGCTGGGGCCGACGCGGCAGCTGCATCTGTCGCGCATCCACCGGCAGGCCGAGGGAAACCCGATCCTCGATCTGGCTCATGCGCTGGCTGACCCCGATCTGGGGTTCGATCAGTTTGAGCGCATGGTCGAACAGGCCGCCCGCCGCGATGACCGTGTGGTGCTGGCCGAACGGGTCAACAGTGACATGATGGCCCGCAGCCCGGTGCTGGTCTGGCGCAATGCCACGCGCATCCGGCTGATCAACGCCTTCCGCGCGGTGCATGGCGCGCCCGAAGATGCCCTTCTGCCCGGTGAGCCGCTGATTTGCGACGGGATCGAGCTGCCGCTGAAGCACCGCAAGAAACGTATCGATCTTGAGGCGCGCGGGCTGATCAAGGGCGCGCAGGTGATCTATCTTGCGCCCGGCAGCCGCCCCGGTTTTGCACGGCTGCATGTGATCGGGTCGGAAGACCCGCAGCTTTCGGCGGCTTCGATCATCAAGATCGAGAAACCGGATGAGGAAGAGCCCTTCATCCCGCAGGCCGCTACCATGGGCGCGGCCTTCCTGCATGGCGCGGCGGTGACGATCCACAAGGCGCAGGGCAGTCAATGGCCCGAAGTGCAGGTCTTTGCGCCCGATCTTTGGGCCGCTGCTCAGGCCGGGCGATCCGAAGCTGGCATCCCGCTATGGAAACGGCTGGCCTATGTGGCCATCACCCGCGCCGAAAAGCGGCTGCATTGGGTCGTCCGCAACCGTCTGGCGCGGCCGCAGAGCCTGCTGGGGATTGAGGACCTGCGCGCGCAGGCGCCTGCGACGCTCGCGCTCCGCACTGAGGAGTGACGCCCGAAGAATGACGGGCGCGCCCACTTTTGTCGGCGCCCGTGCCGCGCTAACCTGCCCCGAAAAGGAGCCCCCCATGACCTGCGTCTTTGTTCAGTTCCGCTGCATCCCCGGCCAGACCTACAAGGTCGCCGATGCCATCTATGACCGTGAAATCGTGAGCGAGCTTTACTCCACCTCGGGCGAATACGACCTGATCGCAAAAATCTACATCCCCGAAGGCGAGGATGTCGGTCACTACCTGAGCGAGCGTCTGTTCGACATTCCCGGCATCGTGCGGACGCTGACCACGATGACCTTCAAGGCCTTCTGATCTGCCGGAAAGGCAAAAGGGGCCGGCTTTCGCCTGGCCCCTTGATGTCTTAGTGGTCGTCGTGGGCGTGATCGCGGTCGATCACATAGCGTTTGTCGCAATAGCCGCATTCGACCATGCCGGTGTCCTGCGGGATCGACAGCCAGACGCGCGGATGGCCAAGCGCCCCTTCGCCCCCGTCGCAGGCCACCTTCCATGTGGTGACGACTTGGGTTTCCGGCGCTTCGATGCTCATGGCTGATCCTCTTGGAATGGCGGGGCAGAGCCCTTTGCGCGCCATTCTAGAAAGCCTGACCCGCAGGGGCAAGGCCGAAGCGCGGCGCTCAGGCCGTCAGGCGTGCGACGATGCGGCGGGTCAGGGGGGCCACCACAAGAACGGTGGGGAAGGCCACGGCCCAGGCCGTCAGCCAGCTGCCCATCCAAGCCGTGGCAAAGCCGGGGTGCAGCCCAAGCGCACGGGCGGTAGCAATGGCGCTGACGATGCAGGACATCAGGCCCGACAAGATCAGGCCGAACAGGAACGGGGCAAAACGGGCGGGGATCATGGCGCTTTCCTTGGTATGCCCCGCCTTCATCCGCGATCCGGCGCGCCAGTGCAACGGCGCCCGCCCGTCATCCTGCCAGATCGCTGGCCCGCGCCACGGGAAAGAACACGCCGCCTGACATCAGGCCGAACCAGTCTTCGCCCTCATGCGCCTGCGTGGTGCCAACCTCGACCAGCCGGTAAAAGCTTTTCCGGTCCACCCGCGCCTCAAGGCCGCGGCGCACCATCACATAGGGGGCGCCGCCGGGGTCCGGGTTCATTCGCAATGGGTTGTCCGGGCCTGCCGTGACCTCATCCCCCACATTGGTGGTAAAGGTGATGCGCTGATCCGGCCCCTGATTCTCGATCTGGAAATCCACGGCGATGAAGGGCGCGTCCTCGACCTGAATCCCCAGCTTTTCGACCGGCGTCACCAGGTAATAACGCCCCTCCTCCAACTTGAGGATCGAGGCGAAGAGCTTTACCAGCGGGGCGCGGCCAATCGGCGTGCCTTCGTGAAACCAGGTGCCGTCGCGGGCAATCCGCATGTCCATTTCGCCGCAATAGTCGGGGTTCCACAGATGCACCGGCGGCGGCCCCTTTTTCGAGGCCGCCTTGGCCTGCTCCAAAATCCCTGATTTCACAGACATTTGTCGCCTTTTCGCTTTTGTCATTTGTGCCCGGCGGCACGATCCGTTCTAATGCGGACAGTATAACCGTTCGGGGGTGGAAGTCATGGCGGAAGAGCTGGTCCAGCGGATCGAATCGCTCGGCGCGAAACTGGCCGAGGCGAAGGCATCGATCAACCGCCGCTTCATCGGGCAGGACCGGGTGGTCGATCTGGTGCTGGCCTCGATGCTCTGCGGGGGGCATGCGCTGCTGGTGGGTTTGCCGGGGCTGGGGAAGACGCGGCTGATCGATACGCTCTCGACTGTGATGGGCCTTCGGGGCAGCCGCATCCAGTTCACGCCCGATCTGATGCCCGCCGATATTCTGGGCTCCGAGGTGCTGGAAACCGCCGCCGATGGCAGCCGCGCCTTCCGCTTCATCGAAGGGCCGATCTTTTGTCAGCTGCTGATGGCCGATGAAATCAACCGCGCCAGCCCGCGCACGCAATCGGCCCTGCTGCAGGCGATGCAGGAGCGTGAGGTGACGATTGCCGGGCAGCACCGCCCGCTGGGGCGGCCGTTCCATGTGCTGGCGACGCAGAACCCGATTGAACAGGAAGGCACCTATCCGTTGCCCGAGGCGCAGCTGGACCGTTTCCTCGTGCAGATCGACGTGGATTACCCGGACCGCGCGACCGAGCGGGAGATCCTGCTCGCCACCACCGGCGCGGTGGAGGAAGAGGTGCACCAGGTCTTTACCGCCGCCGATCTGCTGGAGGCGCAGGATGTGATCCGGCGGATGCCGGTGGGCGACAGCGTGGTCGAGGCAATTCTCGATCTGGTCCGCGCCTGCCGCCCCGGCGAGGTTGAGGGGGCGGCGCTGGCCGAGACGCTGGCCTGGGGGCCGGGGCCGCGGGCGGCGCAGGCGCTCATGCTGACAACGCGCGCGCGGGCGCTGCTGGACGGGCGGCTTGCGCCCTCGGTCGCGGATGTGGCGGCGCTGGCGCGTCCGGTTCTGACGCATCGGATGGCGCTGAACTTTGCCGCGCGGGCGCGGGGCGAAAGCCTTGCCGCGGTGATTGACCGGGTTGCCGCCCGCAGCCTTGGACTTGAGGCCGCGGCGTGAGGTCTGCCGACCCCATCGCCCCCGGTTTGCGAGCGCGGGCCGAACGTCTGGGCCAGTCCCTGCCGCCGTTGCTTGCGGCGGCGGACCATCTGGCCTCGGCCGTGGTGCTGGGGGATCATGGCCGCCGTCGTGCGGGCATGGGGGATGAATTCTGGCAATATCGTCAGGCACATAGCGGTGACAGCGCCCGGATGATAGATTGGCGCAGATCGGCGCGGGGCGATGTGCAATTCGTGCGCGAACGCGAATGGCAGGCGGCGCAGAGCGTGTCGCTCTGGGTGGATGCCTCGGCCTCGATGCGGTTTTCGGGTGACACGGCGCGCCCGCCCAAGGGCGACCGGGCGCGGCTGCTGGCGCTGGCGCTGGCGGTGCTGCTGTTGCGCGGGGGGGAACGTGTCGGGGTGATGGGCGATCACAGCCCGCCCCGGTCTGGCCGCGCGCAGGCCGAACGATTGGCGCTGGCCCTGTCGGTCGACGGGGCCGAGGATTATGGCCGCCCGGAAACCACCGGGCTTGCCCTGCATGGCCGCGCGGTGCTGGTGTCGGATTTTCTGGGGGATCTGGCAGGGGTGGAAGCCGCGCTGGCTGCCGCCGCAGAACGCGGTGTGCGCGGCGCGATGCTGCAGGTGCTGGACCCGGCGGAAGAGGATTTCCCCTTTGATGGCCGAACAATCTTTGAATCGATGGGCGGGCAACTGTCGTTTGAAACGCTGCGCGCGGGCGATCTGCGCGCGCGCTATCTGGCGCGGCTGGCGGAACGACGTGATCGTCTTTTGGCGCTGGCGCGGGCCTCGGGCTGGCATTTTTCCACCCATCACACGGGCGATAGCCCGCAGGCCGCGCTTTTGTGGCTGTATCGCGCTTTGGAGGCCGCCCTCTGATGTGGATGATCGGGCCGGTCGGCTTTACCTCTCCGCTGATCCTGCTGGGGCTTCTGGCGCTGCCGTTGCTGTGGCTTTTGCTGCGCGCCGTGCCGCCTGCGCCGATCCGTCGCCGCTTTCCGGGGGTGGCGCTGCTGCTGGGCCTGCGCGACAGCGATGTTGAGGCGATGCGGACCCCCTGGTGGCTGTTGCTGCTGCGGGCCGTTGCGATCGGGGCGGCGATTCTGGCCTTTGCCGGGCCGGTCCTGAACCCCGCAGCACCCGCGCCTGCCTCGGATGCCCCGCTTCTGGTGGTGATTGACGGGGGCTGGGCCGATGCGCGCGACTGGCCGCGCCGCGTGGATCAGGCGACCCGCGTGGTGGAGGCGGCGGGCCGCGCCGGGCGCCGGGTGGCGCTGCTGCGCCTGTCGGATGCGCCCCAGACCCCGGTGTTTCAGGCCGCGCAGGCCGTGCGCGATCGGCTGGTGGGGCTGGCCCCCCAGCCGTTTGCGCCTGCGAATCTTGCGGGCTGGGGGCAGCTGCTTCCAGCGGAAGCCTTTGAAACCTATTGGATTTCGGATGGTCTGGATCATCCGGGCCGCGCCGGTTTGCTGGCGCTGATGCAGGCGCGGGGGCAGGTGCGGGTGTTTGAAAGCCCGCGTCCGGTGCTGGCGCTGCGCCCGGTTGGCTTCAAGGATGGGGCGGTGCAGATTACCGCCCTGCGCCTGCCCGCCGGGGCTGCGGCCGAGGTCGAAGTTTCGGCCCGCGGCCTTGACCCCGCAGGGATCGAGCGGGAGCTGGCCCGCGCTCAACTGCCATTCGCCGCGGGCGAGGATCGCGCCGAAACCGCGTTGCCGCTACCACCCGAGCTTCGGAACCGTCTGACCCGTTTTGAGATCATCGGCCAGCGCACCGCGGGTGCGGTGACTCTGACAGATGACAGCCTCAAGCGGCGCAAGGTCGCGCTGATCGGGGGCGGCGCGGGGAAAGAGGGGCTGTTGCTGCTGTCGCCCACGCATTACCTGCGGCAGGCGCTGGCCCCGGTGGCGGAACTGATTGACGGCAGCCTGACCGATGTTCTGGTCGCCAACCCCGATGTGATCGTGCTGGCCGATGTCGCCCGGCTGACGCAGGCGGAAAGCGATGGGCTGCAAACCTGGGTGTCGAAGGGGGGCCTGTTGTTGCGCTTTGCGGGGCCAAAGCTTGCGGCTTCGGACATCGCGCGCGACACCGCCGATCCGCTGCTGCCGGTGCGGTTGCGGCAGGGCGGGCGCAGCCTTGGCGGCGCGATGAGCTGGGGTGATCCCCGCAGCCTTGCCCCCTTTGCCGAAAGCAGCCCCTTCTTCGGCCTTCCGATTCCGGCCGAGGTGACGGTGAAGGCGCAGGTTCTGGCGCAGCCCGACCCCGATCTGGCAGCGCGGTCCATCGCGACGCTGGCCGATGGCACGCCGCTGGTGACACGCAAGGCGTTGGGGCAGGGGCAGATCGTGCTGTTCCACGTTACCGCAAATGCGGATTGGTCATCGCTGCCGTTGTCGGGGCTGTTCGTGCAGATGCTGGAACGGCTGGCCGTCTCGGCCCGCCCGGCGCTGCTGGATGCGGCAGAGCTGGCCGGGCAAACCTTCGCCCCGGAAAAGGTGCTGGATGCCTTTGGCCAGCCGCAGGAACCGCAGGGCCTGCCCGGTGTCCGGGGTGAGGATCTGGCAAAACTGCCCCCCGCCGCCGACCGTCTGCCGGGCCTTTATGCCGGTGAGGATCGGCTGATCGCGCTGAACGTCATCAGCCCGCAGACCGAGCTTTCGCCCGCCGTCTGGCCCGCCTCGGTCCCCGTTGAAGGGGGCGAGGCCGCACGGGAGCAGCCGTTGAAAGGTGCGTTTCTGGTGCTGGGTCTGGGGCTTTTGCTGCTGGATATTCTTGCTGCGCTCTGGCTTTCGGGGCGGCTCTCGGGGCGTTTGGCGGTGCGGCTTTGCGTTCTGGGGCTGGCCCTGTCGCTTGCCCCGCAGGCCCGCGCGCAGGATGATTTCGCCCTTGAGGCGACGACATCCCTGCGCCTTGGCTATGTCGTGACGGGTGACAGCACCGTCGACCGCCTGTCCGAGGCAGGCCTGCGCGGTCTTGGCATGCGGCTGTTCGAACGCACCACAATCGAACCCGCAACCCCCATGGCGGTGGATATTGAGCGTGATGAGCTGGCGTTCTTTTCCTTCCTCTACTGGCCCGTGACGGCCGATCAGGCGCTGCCTTCCGTCAACGCCTATCGCAAGCTGAATGATTATCTGCGGACGGGCGGCATGATCCTGTTTGACACGCGCGATGCAGGGATAGGCGGCACCTCGCCCGAGGCGCGTCGGCTGCAGCTGATCGCCGCGGCGCTGGACATTCCGCCGCTTGAGCCGATTCCGCCGGACCATGTGCTGACCCGCACCTTCTATCTTCTGCAGGATTTTCCCGGTCGCCAGACCGGCACCATCTGGGTTGAAGCCGCGCCCCCCGATGCCGCACAGGCCGAGGGCATGCCCTTTCGCAACCTCAACGATGGTGTGACGCCGGTGGTGATCGGCGGCAATGACTGGGCCGCCGCCTGGGCAGTCGATGATCAGGGCATTCCGCTTTACCCGGTGGGGCGGGGCAGTGTGGGCGACCGTCAGCGCGAGATTTCCTATCGCTTCGGTGTGAACCTCATCATGCATGTCTTCACCGGCAATTATAAATCCGATCAGGTGCATGTGCCGGCCCTGCTGGAAAGGTTGGGCCAATGACCGGGGCCATCGTTTTTGATCCGCTGGTGCCTTGGGCGGTGATTTGGGGCCTCGCCGCGCTGACAGCGGCCCTGGTGCTGGGCGCGGCTTGGCGCGGGCTTTCGGGCTGGTGGCTGCGCGGGCTTTCGGCCCTTGTGCTGCTGGCCGCGCTGGCGAACCCCTCCCTTCAGCAAGAGGACCGGCGCCCGCTGTCAGATATCGTGATCGCTGTTGTCGATCAGACGTCGAGCCAATCCATCGGTGAGCGCCCGGATCAGACCGCCGCCGCATTGGCCGCGCTGCAGGCGGAAATTGCGGCGCAGCCGGATACCGAGCTGCGGGTGGTGACGGTGCGGGATGCGCCCGGCAACGGCGGATCGCCCCTGATGGCCGCGCTGGCCGAAGCCCTTGCCGCCGAACCGCGGGACCGGGTCGCCGGGGCAGTCATCATCTCGGACGGGCAGGCGCATGATGTGGATCTGGCGCCCAAGGCTCCCGCGCCGGTGCATCTTCTGCTGACGGGCCAGGCCCGTGACTGGGACCGCCGCCTGATCGTCAAGAACGCCCCGGCCTTTGCCATATTGGGCGAACCCGTGACGCTGACCCTGCGGATCGAGGATGAAGGCGCTGTGCCCCCCGGTGTCGCGGGCATGGCCGATCTGTCCATCGCCATCGATGGGGGGGCGCCGCAGTGGTATTCCGTCCCGGTGGGGCAGGATCTGGACCTGCCGGTCACGTTGCCCCATGGCGGCCAGAACATCCTGCAGTTTGAGGTTGCGGCCGCCGAGGGCGAGCTGACCACCCGCAACAATGCCTCGGTCACTGCGATCAATGGCGTGCGCGATCGGCTGCGCGTCTTGCTTGTGTCGGGCGAACCCCATGCCGGGGAACGGGTCTGGCGCAACCTGCTGAAATCCGACCCCTCGGTCGATCTGGTGCATTTCACCATCCTGCGCCCGCCGGAAAAGCAGGATGGCATCCCGGTAGAGGAGCTTTCGCTGATTGCCTTCCCGACGCGAGAGCTGTTTGTCGAAAAGATCGATGAATTCGACCTCATCATTTTTGATCGTTACCGTCTGCGCGGCATCCTGCCCACGCAATACCTTGAAAACGTGCGCGATTATGTGACGCGCGGGGGGACGGTTCTGGTGGCGGCGGGGCCTGAATTCGGCACGGCGGACAGCCTGTGGCGTTCCCCCCTTGCCGATATCCTGCCGGTGACGACAACAAGCCGTGTTCTGGAGGGCGGCTTCCGCCCCAAGTTGACCGACCTTGGCCAGCGCCATCCGGTGACGCAGGGCCTTGATGCCCAGGCCCCGAAAGAGGGCTGGGGTCGCTGGTTCCGCCAGATCGAGATCGCCGCCCGTGGCGCCGGGCAGGTGGTGATGGAGGGGGCCGAGGGCAAGCCGCTGCTGGTTCTGGCGCGGGAAGGGGAAGGGCGGGTGGCCGTCCTCGCCTCGGATCACGCCTGGCTTTGGGGACGGGGCTATGAAGGCGGGGGGCCGCAGCTCGAACTGCTGCGCCGTCTGGCCCATTGGATGCTGAAAGAGCCGGAGCTTGAGGAGGAAACCCTGAGCGCCATGCCCGGCGATGGGGTGTTGCGAATCCAGCGCCGTACCCTGGCGGAACAGGCGCCCGGCCCGGTCCAGATCACCCGGCCCGATGGCAGCCGTGCGGAACTGGTGCTGCCGCAGGCCGGCCCCGGCCGCTATGAGGCTGATTGGCCCGCGCCGCAGGTGGGGCTTTATCGTCTCACGCAGGACAAGCTTTCGACCGTGGTCGCCATGGGGCCGCCCGCGCCCAAGGAGTTTGAGCGCACCTTGGCCAGCGGTGAGGTTCTGGACCCGCTGGTCGAGGCGACGCGCGGCGGTGTGCTGCGGATTTCAGATGGTTTGCCCGATGTGCGCGCCGTGGCCGAGGGCCGTGTTGCCGCCGGGCGCGGCTGGATCGGCATCACGCCGCGCGGGGCCTATGTCACGCAGGATCTGCGCGTGGTCGCGGTGCTACCCGGTTGGCTCTGGCTGGTGCTGGCAGCAAGCCTTGCGCTTGGCGCCTGGTTGCGCGAGGGGCGCCTGCCGAAACGCGCGGTTTGATCAGGCTGGCGGCTGGTTTTCGTCCAGCCGCGCCATCACCGCCGCGCGGCTTTGCGAGGCGAATTCGCGCCGGATCAGCGTGCCGAAGGTCACCGTCATCGTGGCCAGCAATCCCCATGGGCCCAGCAGCCACCCCAGCGCCCCCAGCGCGTAATAGACCGACCGCAGGCCACGATTGTAATTCCGCGCGGCGGTGACGTTCACCTCGGCCGTGCGGGCGGCCCGGTCAAAGGCGCGCGGGTCCTGAACGTCATTCGGGACCGAGGCCATGAGTACTGAGCAATAGCCAAAGAGCCGGTGCGACCACACGAATTTCAGAAAGGCATTCACCACGAAGGCCAGCACGAAAAGGATCTTCGCCTTGATCAGCAGCGCCGGGTCGCTGTGCAACTGAAAGCTGATCGCCAGCCCCTGCAGGGGTGAGGTATCGGCCAGCAGCGCCAGCCCCCCGCCGAGGCCGATCAGGCAGCTTGAAGCATAGAAGGTGATCCCCTGCCGCAGCCCGTCCAGAATCGTTGCGTCAAAGATCCGCGGCTGGCGGGTGACCATCTCGCGCATCCAGTCGCGCCGGTAATGCGCCATGATCTGCGACACCGAAGGCCGCGGAAAGCGGGGCGATTCGATCGCATGCTGCAACAGCGCCGCGCCCGCCAGCGAATAGCCAAGCGCCAGCATGTCGGCAGGGGTGAAAAGGCGGATCAGGGTCAGGGCGTCCATGCCCCATGATTAGCCGCAGGGCGCCATCTTGCCAAACCGTGAAATTGGTTATATTAATTTACCAATAGCATTGGAGCGCGCCATGGACATGCCGACCCCCAGCCCCAGCATCCTGTCGCGCAAGGCGCGGATCGTGGCGCGGTTGCAGGCGGTGCTGCCTGCGGATGCGGTGGTGCATGACCCGGCCGAGGTGCGCGCCTATGAATGCGATGCCCTTTCGGCCTATCGCTGCCCGCCGCTGGCTGCGATCCTGCCCCGAAGCACGGCCGAGGTCGCGGCCGCGCTGCGCGTCTGCCATGAAGAGGGGGTGCCGGTGGTGCCGCGCGGGGCGGGCACTTCGCTTGCCGGGGGGGCGTTGCCCACGGCCGATAGCGTGATCCTGGGCGTGGCCCGCATGACCGAGGTGCTGGAGGTCAGCTATCCTGACCGCTTCATCCGCGTGCAGGCCGGGCGCACCAATCTGGCGGTGACGGGGGCGGTTGAAGGCGACGGGTTCTTCTATGCCCCCGATCCCTCCAGCCAGCTTGCCTGTGCCATATCCGGCAATATCGCCATGAATTCGGGCGGGGCGCATTGCCTGAAATACGGGGTCACCACGAACAATCTGCTGGGGGTGACGCTGGTCCTGATGGATGGCACGGTGGTTGAGGTCGGCGGCCCCTGGATGGATGCGCCTGACCTTGATCTGCTGGGCGTGATCTGCGGGTCAGAGGGGCAGTTGGGGGTGGTGACCGAGGCGGTGCTGCGGATCCTGCCCAAGCCCGAAGGCGCGCTGCCGGTGCTGATCGGCTTTCAGTCGTCCGAGGTCGCGGGGGCCTGCGTGTCGGACATCATCAAGGCGGGGGTGCTGCCGGTCGCGATCGAATTCATGGATGGTCCCTGCATCAAGGCCTGCGAGGCCTTTGCCAAAGCGGGCTACCCTGATTGCGAGGCGCTGCTGATTGTCGAGGTTGAGGGGGCCGAGGCCGAAATCCGGCATCAGCTCTCGCTCATCACCGAGATCGCGCGCCGCCACAACCCGGTCGAAGTGCGCGAGGCGGCCGATGCCGATCAGGCCCGCCGCATCTGGCTGGGTCGCAAGTCGGCCTTTGGGGCCATGGGGCAGATCAATGATTACATGTGCCTTGATGGCACGATTCCGGTGACGGAATTGCCATATGTCCTGCGCCGGATCGGGGAGCTGAGCGCCCATTACGGCTTGGACGTAGCGAATGTTTTTCATGCCGGTGATGGCAATATGCACCCGTTGATCTTGTACAATGCGAACATTCCGGGCGAGCAGGAGAAATGTGAGGATTTCGGCGCCGATATCTTGCGCCTTTGTGTCGAGGTGGGGGGGTGTCTGACCGGCGAACATGGTGTGGGCATAGAAAAGCGCGACCTCATGGAGGTGCAATACGGCCCCGATGATCTGGAGGCGCAGTTGCGTGTGAAGGATGTGTTTGATCCGAACTGGCTGCTGAACCCCGCCAAGGTCTTTCCACTGCATGTGACCGCACCGCGCCGTGCCGCTGCGGGGGGGCAGGCATGACCCTCGATCTGACACCGCAGACCGAGGCCGAACTGGCCGAGGGCATCCGGGCCGCGTCTGGGCCTTTGGTCGTCAGGGGGGGCGGCACGCGCGGGGGGCTGCGCGCGGGGCAGGGGGTTTCGACCGCCGGTCTGGGCGGGGTGCGGCTGTATGAGCCCGGCGCCCTGACGCTGGTTGCCGGGGCGGGCACGCCGATTGCCGATCTAGAGGCGCTTTTGGCGACCGAGGGCCAGTGTCTGGCCTTTGAGGTGCCGGACCTGCGCCGCCTGTTGCAGCGCAGGGGGCAATCCACGCTGGGTGGGGTCATTGCCGAAAACGCAGCGGGTCCGCGGCGTGTGGTCAGCGGGGCCGCGCGTGATTTTTGTCTGGGCCTGCGCTTTGTCGATGGGCAGGGCACGGTCATCCGCAATGGCGGGCGGGTGATGAAGAACGTCACTGGCTATGACCTTGTGAAGCTGCTTGCGGGCAGTCGCGGGCAGCTGGGGGTGCTGACCGAAGTTGCGCTGAAGGTGCTGCCACGCCCGGAAACCGAACAGACGCTGGTGCTGCGTGGCTTGCCCGATGGGCAGGCGGTGGCGGCAATGTCGGCGGCGCTGGGATCGCCCTATGAGGTGACGGGCGCGGCCCATCTGCCGGGGGCCGAGACGCTGCTGCGGCTTGAGGGGTTCGAAGGTTCGGTCCGCTATCGCGCCGGGCAGCTTGCGGCACTGCTGCGCCCATTCGGTGCGGTCGAGATGGCCGAAACCTCGCCCTGGGCGGCAATCCGCGATGTGCTGCCGCTGGCGGGGCGCGCGGGCGATCTGTGGCGCATTTCGACCCGCCCGTCCGAGGCGTCTGCGCTTGTTGCCCGCCTGGGGGCCGAGGCTGTGGTCTATGACTGGGGCGGGGCGCTGGTCTGGGCGCTGATGCCGCCAGGGGCCGACCTGCGCGCGCGGGCGGGCGCCTTCTGCGGCCACGCCCGCTGCCTGCGGGGCGATGCGTCCGCCGGGCCCGTGCCGCTTGATCCCGCGCTTGCCGCGCTGACCGCGGGCCTACGCCAGAAGTTCGACCCGCGCGGCTTGTTCGCATGACCGCCGTTTCGCGCCGCATCAGCACAGGGGATTGACGATGCAGACCTCTTTCACCCCCGAACAGCTACGCGACCCGGCGCTGGCGCGGGCCAATCAGATCCTGCGATCCTGCGTGCATTGCGGGTTTTGCACCGCGACCTGCCCCACCTATCAGGTGCTGGGGGATGAGCTCGACAGTCCGCGCGGCCGCATCTACCTGATCAAGGAAATGCTGGAGACCGGCCGCCCCGCCGATGAAAAGACCGTCAAGCATATCGACCGTTGCCTCAGTTGTCTGGCCTGCATGACGACCTGCCCCAGCGGCGTGCATTACATGCATCTGATCGATCAGGCGCGCGCCCATGTCGAGAACACCTATCAGCGCCCACTGTCGGACCGGGTGTTGCGCGGGATTCTGGCGCAGATCCTGCCCTATCCGAGGCGGTTCCGGCTGGCGCTTCTGGGGGCCAAGATCCTGCGGCCCTTCGCGCGGTTGATCCCCGATGCGCGGCTGCGGGCCATGCTGGCCATGGCGCCACGGCAGGTGCCGCCTGTCAGTCGCAATGATGATGCGCAGGTTTTCCCTGCGCAGGGGCCGCGGCGCCATCGCGTGGCGCTGCTGACGGGCTGCGCGCAGAAGGCGCTGAACACCGATATCAACGATGCCACGATCCGCCTGCTGCGCCGTCTGGGCTGCGAGGTGGTGGTGGCCCGGGGCATGGGCTGTTGCGGGGCGCTGACCCATCACATGGGCCGGACGGAGGACAGCCACGCCCAGGCCGCCGCCAATATCCGTTCCTGGATGGCGGAACATCGCAGTGGGGCGCTGGATGCGGTGGTCATCAACACCTCGGGCTGCGGGACGACGGTCAAGGATTACGGCCATATGTTCCGCAATGATCCGCTGGCTGCGGATGCGGCCACGGTGTCGGCGCTGGCGGTGGATATCACCGAACTTCTGGCGCGGATCGGCCTGCCGGAAGGTGCGCCCAAGGGGCTGCGCGTGGCCTATCACGCCGCCTGTTCGCTGCAACATGGCCAACAGGTCAAGGCCGCGCCCAAGGACCTGCTGAAACGCGCGGGATTTGAGGTGGTCGAGCCCGCCGACAGCCATCTGTGCTGCGGCAGCGCCGGGACCTATAACCTGCTGCAACCCGAAATTTCGGGCGAGCTGCGCCGCCGCAAGGTCGCCACGCTTGAGGCCAAGGCGCCCCAGATCATCGCCGCCGGGAATATCGGTTGCATGATGCAGATCGGATCGGGGACTGCGGTGCCGGTTGTCCACACGGTCGAGCTCCTCGACTGGGCCACGGGGGGGCCGAAACCGCGCGCTCTTGCCTGAGGGCGCGTTTTGCCCCAATCCTGACATGGCAATTCCGCCTGCCGGAGGGGGCATGACCCGCATCCTAATGATCGTCCTGGCTGCCCTGGCCTTGGCCCCCGCTGCCGAGGCCGAGCAGGCCCCCCTGCGCCGCCTTGATACGGTCGATTCCGGCCGCGGGTGGGAGGCGGTCGGGCGCCTCAATCTCGGGCGCAAAGGGTTCTGCACCGGGGCGCTGATTGCGCCCGATCTGGTGTTGACGGCGGCGCATTGCCTGTTTGACAAGGAAACCGGCGCGCGGATCGAAACCAGCCAGATCGAGTTTCTGGCCGGTTGGCGCAATGGCCGGGCCGAGGCCTATCGCGGCCTGCGCCGTGCGCTTGCCCATCCCGAATATGTCTTTGGCGGCACTGATCTGGTGCAGCGCGTGCCCTATGATGTGGCGTTGTTGCAGCTGGATCAGCCGATCCGCCTGCCCACGGTTCACCCGCTCGCCACTGGTCTGCAGCCTGCGGTGGGCGATGATGTGGGGGTCGTGTCTTACGCGCAGGACCGGGCCGAGGCGCCCTCGCTGCAAGAGGTCTGCACCGTCATGGCGCAGCGCGATGCCATGCTGATGCTGACCTGCGATGTCGATTTCGGATCTTCCGGCGCGCCGATCCTGACCTTTGAAAACGGGCAGGCGCGGGTCGTTTCTGTCGTCTCGGCCAAGGCCGAGGTCGAGGGCCGCAAGGTCGCCCTGGGCACAGCGCTGGAAGGCCCGCTTGATGATCTGCGGCAAGAGCTGATCCGCGAGGATTATACCGGCCGCGCCATCAACCCGACCGTGCTGCGCGGTGGCAGTGGCGGGGGGGCAAAATTCCTGCGCCCCGGCGAAGATCATCCCGGCGACTGACCCCCTTGAAAGCCGCGCGCGCGCTTCCCAGATCATGGGAACCGGGCGCCATGACGGGCCCGGCCAACATCTGGCCCGCCCGGTCCCGGGGGGCCGCAGATCGCATCGCTCGAAGAGGATGACCCATGCGTAACTTCGATTTCGCACCGCTGTATCGCGCCACCGTCGGTTTTGACCGTATCGCCGACCTGATGGACCGCGCCCTTGCCGCGGATGCCCCACAGCCGACCTATCCGCCCTACAATATTGAAAAAACGGATGAAAACGCCTATCGCATCTCGATCGCCGTGGCGGGTTTCACCCCCGAAGAGCTGAGCGTCGAGGTCAAGGATGGCGCGCTGTTTGTCTCGGCCCGCAAAGCGCCCGAACCCGCGAACCGCAATTTCCTGCACCGTGGAATTGCGACCCGCGCCTTTGAGCGCCGCTTCGCGCTGGCCGATCATGTTCGCGTGCTGGGGGCCACCCATGAACATGGCATGCTGCATGTCGATCTGCTTCGCGAAACGCCCGAGGCGCTGAAACCCCGCCGGATCGAGATCGCCCGCCCGGCCCCCGCCGTTCAGGCCGAGATCGTCGAGGCCACGAGGACCGAGCCCGCGGTAAACTGATCCACCCGAATCCCCGAAACCCGCGCCCCACACGGCGCGGGTTTTTCGTTGCAGAACCGCCGAGGACGGGATGCCCGCAAGAAGCGTATTGATCCAGTAAGGATCTCGCTTCAGCAATGTTGGGGGTAAGTGGCGGAGACGAAGGGATTCGAACCCTCGAGACCCTTCCGGGCCTGCACCCTTAGCAGGGGTGTGCCTTCGACCACTCGGCCACGTCTCCACCGGCGGGTTTAACGGGGGCTGCGGGGTTGGGCAAGGGGGAAAACGTCATGGATCAGGAAAAGCCTGCGGTGGCCTGCGCTTGGGGGTCAGTCGGGTTTGCGTTGCGCCAGAAGCCAGTCGCGCACGGCCTGGGCGGGACGCGAAAGGGGGCTGTCTTTGGGCCAGATCACATGGAAGGCCTTGCCGGTGAAAAGCGCATGGTCCGTCAGCCGCACCAGCACGCCCTTTTGCACCATCCCCTCCACCAGATGACGCCAGCCGAGGGCCACGCCCTGACCCTCCAGCACGGATTGCACGACCAGCACGTAATCGTTGATCTGCAGGCCCTTGGGCACAGCTTTGCCCGGCACCCCGACCGAGGCGAACCAGTCCCGCCAGGTCGCGGCCGAGCGATAGGGTTCTTCCAGGTGAATCAGCGGATGTGACAGCAGGTCACGCGGTGTGGGGGCGGTGTCGAAATTCGACAGATAGGCCGCCGCACAGACCGGGTGGATTTCTTCGGGGGCGATGGCCTCGGCGTGATATTGCGGCCAGTCGCGCGGATCGCCGCCGCGAATGGCCAGCGGGATGCCTTCGGTCAGCAGGTCCAGATCGCGGTCGGCGGTCTGGATTCGCAGGTCGAGGTCAGGCAGATCCTGCCGGAACTGCGCCATGCGCGGCACCATCCAGAAAGCGGCGAAAGCGGTGGAGCAGGCCAGCGTCACATGACTGCCCGAGGTGGCCGCGCGCAGATCCTGCGCCGACCGCTGGATATGCGAGAGGCCGATGGTCACGTCGGCGTGGAACCGTTCTCCGGCGTCCGAGAGCCGCACGCGGCGGTATTCGCGACGAAAAAGCGGCGTGCCCATTTGTTCTTCCAGCCGGGCGATGGCGTAGGACACCGCGGCCTGTGTCATGTGCAACTCACGGGCGGCGGCGGTAAAGGAGTTCAGCCGCCCCGCCGCCTCGAAGACGACAAGGCTGTTGATCGAGGGAATGAGGCTGCGAAGCGTATCCATAAACCTAGCTTATCAACTCTATCAGAACTTTCCAGCGTTACAGGCATGATCATTGGTCTTAACCTGCCAGAGACTTATGAAAGGGGCCGATCATGGCAGACGGGGATTTGGGGGCGCCGGACAAGCGCGCGCGCAGCGGCCGGTCCGCGCGGCGGGAAAGCCGGATAGGTGGCGCGGGGGGCGTGAAACGGCCCTATATCGTGCGCAACATTCCGACCTATGATATCCTGTCGGATGAAAGCCTGTCGCGGATCGAGGCGACGGCCGACCGCATTCTGGCAGAGATCGGGATCGAGCTGCGCGATGACGCGATTGCCATGCAGCTCTACAAGCAGGCCGGGGCGAAGGTGACGCCGATTTCCGACGATGTCTGGAACCTGCGTTTTGAACCCGGCATGCTGCGCGAGATCCTGAAAACCGCGCCGGCCGAATTCACCCAGCACGCCCGCAACCCCGCCAACAATGTGCGGATCGGCGGCAAGAACGTGGTCTTTGCGCCGTCATACGGGTCGCCCTTCGTGATGGATCTGGACAAGGGGCGGCGCTACGGAACGATCGAGGATTTCCAGAACTTCGTGCGTCTGGCCCAGACCTCGCCCTGGCTGCACCATTCGGGCGGCACGGTCTGCGAACCGACCGATGTGCCGGTGAACAAGCGCCATCTGGACATGGTCTATGCCCATATCCGCTATTCCGACCGCGCTTTTCTGGGGTCGATCACCGCGCCGGAACGGGCCGAGGACAGCGTCGAGATGTGCCGCATCCTGTTCGGCGCCGATTTCGTCGATCAGAACTGCGTGGTGATGGGGAACTTCAACACCACCTCGCCGCTGGTGCTGGATGGCGTGACGACGGCGGGTATCCGCGCCTATGCCGGGGCCAATCAGGGGTCGATTCATCTGCCCTTCCTGCTGGGGGGCGCGGTTGCGCCGCTGACCACGGCGGGGATGGTGGCGCAGGGGCTGGCAGAAAGCATGGCCTCTTGCGCGTTGACGCAGCTGGTGCGGCCCGGATCACCCGCCATTCTGGCGAGCTTCTTTTCCTCCATGTCGCTGCGGTCGGGCTCACCCACCTTCGGCACACCGGAACCGGCGATCGGGTCGCTGGCGATGGGGCAGCTGGCACGGCGGCTCAACCTGCCGCTGCGCTGTGCGGGCAACTTCAGCACCTCGAAACTGCCGGACGGGCAGGCGATGCAGCAAAGCATGATGTCGATGATGTCTGCGGTGCAGGGCGGCGCGAACTATGTGCTGCATTCGGCCGGTTTCCTCGACGGTCTGTTGTCCATGTCCTATGAAAAGATGGTCATGGACATGGACATGTGCGGTGCGCTTCATGCCTATCTGGATGGGATGGCGGTCGATGATGACGCGCTGGCCTTTGACGCGCTGGCCGAACTTGGGCCGGGTCAGCACCTGTTCAGCACCCAGCACACGCTGCGCCACTACGAAACGGCTTATTGGGACAGCGCATTGGATGACAATCAGCCCTGGGAAACCTGGGATGAACAGGGCGGCATCGATTCCGCCAAGCGCGCCAATACGCGCTGGAAGAAGTTGCTGAACGAATACGAAGCCCCCGCCCTGGACGAAGGCAAGGATGATGCGCTGCGCGACTTCATCGCCCGTCGCAAGACCGCCGTTCAGGACATGTGGTACTGATACCGCCCTTCGGCCCCGGCATCTGACCGGGGCCGAAGCCCCCGACCTTTCCCCCAAAATCAGGCAGACAGGCACTTTCCGCGTGGGCCCACGCGGAGGGATGGCTTTCTGCATTTTGACCACGCCATGAACAGGGAGCATTTGGCATGAGCAAGGATCTGATCGCCCGTCTGGACGATAAGCTGCGCGACACGCGCGAAAATTTTGACAGCATTCCGGTCATCGATGTGGCCCCGTTGCTGGATGGCAGCGACAAGCAGGGCGTGGCCAAGCAAATCCGCTGGGCGCTGTCGAATGCGGGCTTCATGTATGTGAAGAATCACGGCATCGCGCAGGGCTTTGTCGATGATGTCTTCGACGTGACGCGCCGCTTTTTCGCCCTGCCGATGGACCAGAAGATGGCGCTGCATGTCAGCAAATCGGATGTGGCGCTGCGCGGCTATATCGAACCCTTCGGTGAAAACACCGATCCGGGAAAGACGCGCGACCTGAAGGAATGCTTTGACATCGGCTCTGAACGGGCGGCGCTGGAAGGGCCGTTCTTTGGCCCGAACCAATGGCCGGCGGGCTTCCCGCAGTTCCAGGAGCTGGTCTACGGCTATCATGAAAAGATGGTCGCGCTGTCCAAGCAGCTGCTCCGGGGCATCGCGCTGAGCCTCGATCTGCCGGAAACGCATTTCGAAGGGATCATGAAAGACCCCATCAGCATCCAGCGCCTGTTGCATTACCCGCCGCAGAACGGCCATGCCGACAAGGACATCATCGGTATCGGCGCACATACCGATTATGGGAACCTGACGATCCTCGCCCAGGATGACGTGGGCGGTCTGCAGGTGATGAACCGCGAGGGCAACTGGGTGGATGGCACGCCGATCCGGGGCGCCTTTGTCATCAACATCGGTGATCTGATCCAGAAGCTGACGAATGACATCTATCTGGCGAACATGCACCGCGTGATCAACACCTCGGGGCGCGAGCGGTATTCGATCCCCTTCTTCATCGACGCCGATTTCGATGCCGTGATCGCGCCGCTGCCCTCTTGCGTGTCAAACTCGAACCCGCAGCGCTATCAGCCCGTGACCTGCGGAGCGCACAAGTTCGGCCGGTTTGTCGCAAGCTACGCGCATCTGCAAAAGCCCGCAGCCTGATCCGCGGCAGGGCCGGATTGCGGGGGATGGCCCCCGCAATCCTTTCAGCGGCAGGCAGATGGCTGGGGCAGCGCCTCACCGTCGCAGGCCTCAATCTCCAGCGCCGCCAGATCGACGCCATCAAGACAACGCACATTCACACTGAAGGATTCGGGCCGCATTCTTGGTCGGCGCAGCGGTGCCACGCCGCAGACCGGGCAGAACAGGTGCTTTGCGATGCCCGTGCCCCAGAGATAGGCCTGAAGCCTGCCTTCCCCCTTCTGTAGCGAAAGCTGATGCGGCTCGACCAGCCAATGCAGGAACCCCGTCTTGCGGCAGATGGAGCAGTTGCAATCCATCACGCCGCTGATCGTGCCTTCAACCATGAAACGAACCTCGCCGCAGTGGCAGGCGCCGGTATAGATCATCCTTGTCTCCCTCGGTGGGGCAGGCTGCTGCCCCTGCGCGCCAGCAAGCCCGCGGCGACCGAACAAGGCAATGTCCGAAAACTTCTTCCCGGATGTGAGATCACCTCAAGCCCTGCGCGCGGCCGCATCCGCCGCCAAGACCGCAAGCCCCCCGGCCGCGATCAGCGACATGCCCACCAGCGTCCAAAGATCGGGCACCTCGCGGAAGAAGACATAGCCCCAGAAAATCGCGAAGATCATGTAGCAATAGTCAAACGTGGCAATCACCTCGGGTTGGGGCGACTGATAGGCCTTGGCCACCCCGATGGCGACGCCCAGGATCAGCACCGCGAGCAGCGCGATATTGCGCCAATCTTCGGGCAAGAGCGGCCGCCACGTTGCCAGCAGAAACGGGAAATCGACGGCAGGCCGCGGCAGGCCCAGCGACAGCCATGCCAAGGCCAGCCCGCCGGTCAGAAGGAAGGCCACGTTCAGCCAGAACCCCAGCACCACCGGCGCAATCTGATGGCAGCGTGCGCGCGTCAGGATTGCCGCGCAGGCATAGAAGGCCGCCGCAGTGACCGGCAGGAAGACGACCGGCGTGAAACTTGCCGCAAAGGGCCGCACAATGACCAGCAACCCCACAAAGCCGGTCAGGATCGCAAGCCAGTGGCCGCGCGTGATGCGGTTGCCCAGCACCAAAGCCGACAGTCCCGCGATGAACAGGGGCGCGGTATAGAAGGCGGCGCCCGCCAGCGACATATCGATGAAGGGCAGGGCGGGATACATCGCCAGATACATCCCGATCAGCGCGAGGCTGCGCAGTGCGATGGCACCGGCCGCCGGATGCCAGACCCGCCCGCGCGACATGATGAACATGACCGGCAGCACCATTGCCGACCGCATGACCCAGATCTGCCACAGCGACATGTCCGCGCTGGCATGTTTGAAGATCGCATCGGCCAGCGCCATCCCGAAGACCGAGGCCAGAATGGCAACCACCCCCTGCGGCAGGCGGCGAAAGGTCAGGGCGGGGGGATGCACGGTCATCGGGGCAGGGCCTTCTGGCTGCGGCACGGCAAGTGCGGCGCGAAATTGCGCTGACTTTAGGCCAGATGTGGCGGCAAGACCTGCCGAGACCGACAGATTATGTCGCCAATCGGCCGCGCCGCGGATTTGCGCCTTTGCACGACGCAAAAAGGGGCGCCGGGTGGCGCCCCTTGTTCTCTTCCAAGACCCCAGCCTCAGATGCTCAGGCAGACATATTTCATTTCGAGGTAATCCTCCATCCCGTGGCGGCTGCCCTCACGACCAAGACCCGATTGCTTGACGCCGCCAAAGGGCGCGACCTCGGTCGAGATGATGCCCGTGTTCACGCCCACGATGCCATATTCCAGCCCTTCCTGCACGCGGGTGATGCGGCCGATGTCGCGGGCGTAGAAGTAGGACGCGAGGCCGAAGATCGTGGCATTGGCCTTTTCGATCACCTCTTCCTCGGTTTCAAAGCGGAAGAGGGGGGCCAGCGGGCCGAAGGTTTCTTCGTTGGTGACCAGCATCTCATCGGTCACATTGGCGACGACCGTCGGCTGGAAGAAGCTGCCGCCCAGATCATGCCGCTTGCCGCCGGTAATGATCGTGGCCCCCTTGCCAAGCGCGTCGCTGATATGTTCCTCGACCTTCTCGACCGCGCCCATGTTGATCAGCGGGCCGGTGGTGACGCCGGCCTTCAGCCCGTCGCCCACGTTCAGCTTGGCCACGGCCGCCGCAAGTTTGGCGGCGAAGGCGTCATAGACGCCCGCCTGCACATAGATGCGGTTCGCGCAGACACAGGTCTGACCGTTGTTACGGAATTTCGAGGCCATCGCCCCGTCAACCGCGGCATCCAGATCGGCGTCATCAAAGACGATGAAGGGGGCGTTGCCGCCCAGTTCCATCGAGCATTTCATCACCTGATCGGCGGCCTGACGCAGCAGGATGCGCCCCACTTCGGTCGAACCGGTGAAAGTCAGCTTCCGCACCACCGGGTTTTCGCAGAATTCCTTGCCGATGTCCGACGACCGTTTCGAGGTGATGACCGAGAAGATCCCCTTGGGCAGGCCCGCGCGTTCCCCCAGCACCGCCAGCGCCAGCGCCGACAGCGGCGTTTCTGCCGCCGGACGGGCAACAAAGCCGCAGCCCACCGCAAGCGCCGGGCCGCATTTGCGGGTGATCATCGCGTTGGGGAAGTTCCAGGGGGTGATCGAGCCGACCACGCCGATGGGTTGTTTCAGCACGGTGATGCGCTTGTCACGCATATGGCCGGGGACGGTTTCGCCATAGACGCGCTTGGCCTCTTCGCCGAACCATTCGATGAAGCTGGCCCCATAGGCGATTTCGCCCTTGGCCTCGGCCAGGGGCTTTCCCATCTCGGCGGTCAGGATCGCGCCCAGATCATCCTGATTGGCCATCATCAGGTCGAACCACTTGCGCAGGATCTGGCTGCGTTCCTTGCCAGTGCGGGCGGCCCAGTCCTTCATCGCCGCTTGGGCGGCGGCAATGGCGCGGGCGGTTTCGGCGCGGCCAAGGTTCGGCACCGTGCAGATCACATCACCGCGGGCGGGGTTCGTGACCTCAAAGACCGAGCCGTCATCCGCGTCGATCCATTCGCCCGCGACATAGGCCTTGGTGGCCAGAAGCGAGGGGTCTTTCAGAAGCGACCGAAGGTCGGTGACGGAATCAAGCATGGCTGGGCCTCCTTATGCGGTTGGCCTAGCAGAACCATGCACACCTTCGGCTGTCCAGTTCCCCTGCGGCAGCGCGTGTCGCAAAAAGCCCTGTTTTGATCAAATGCCGGGCTCAGGAATTGGCGTGCATGCGTTCGATATAGGCGCGCATTTCCTCGGCCTCTTGCCGGGCGTCGCGCAGGCCTTCCATCGCCGCGCGCAGTTCGGCCTCGGTCTGCGACAGCTGGTTCGAAAGTTCCTGTTCACGCTGTTCCAAGAACATCACCGCCTGATCGCGGCTTTCTTCCGCGTCATGCAGCGCTTGTGCAAGCTTCTCCAGCTCGCCCATATCGGCGGCTGAAACCCGGCGGAACCGCTGGATCACCAGTTGCACGAACCAGCCCAGCGTAAAGGCCAGAAGCAGCACGATGGCCGTGGCGATGACAAATTCGTTGCGGTTCATCAGACAGGTCCTGTTGGGCGAAGGGGCGGGTCAGTCGCGGGCGGGGCGGGGCTTCGGGCGGACGGTGATTTCGGTCGGCGCAAGCGAGGGCCAGCTGTCCTCGGCGGTGGGCGGCGCCGCGTCCGCAGGGGCCGTGCCTTCGGCCACGGGTGCGGTTGCGGCAGGGGCCGGGGCATCCAGCAGGGTAAATTCGATGCGGCGGTTCGCTTCGCGGCCCTCTTCGGTGCCATTGTCCGCGATGGGAAGCCCCTCACCATAGCCCTTGGCGATGATGCCCGCGACCGGCGCGCCGCGTCCTTGCAGCGACAGAAGCACCGCCTCGGCCCGCGCCTGGCTGAGCGCGAGGTTGCCCTCGGTCGATCCTTGCGCGTCGGTATGGCCTGCGATTTCCAGCTTCAGCGCGGGACAGTTCTTCAGGATATCGGTCAGGGCGACCATGGTGCCTTCGGCTTCGGCCGCGATTTCGGCAGAATTCGGGGCAAAGCTGATCTTGGTCTTGGCCAGTACGCCATTCAGCTGCACGGCACATTCCTGCGGCGAGGGCAGGGCCGCGAAGGGATCGAAGGCCTCATCATAGGTGACCGAAACCTTGAAGGGTTTTCCCTGGCCCAGCTTGTCCGACAGGATCTGCGCCACGCGCGCGCGGCCGTCCTGACGCCCGGTCACGCCCGACACCTCGACCGTATCGGCGCGCACGACCAGATTGCCATGATGCAGGATCGCCAGCGCCTCAAGCCCCGCCAGTACGCGGACGGGCCAGCCATCCGGAAGGGCATCATCAAACCGCGTCGCGGTGTAAACCTGATCGGCGCCGAACCGCGCCTTGGCGTAGGAATCGACGGCCGCCTTCAGCAGATCATCGGTCAGGCGCCCCCGCAGTTCCACCTTGCCAGTTTCCGCCAGTGCGGCGGTGAACTCCGCCGGACCTGCCAAGGCGCCGTCGGCCTTGGGCGGCAGCGTCGATTTCAGCGAAAACACCTGCGGCAGCGCGGCCTGCAAGTCCCCCACGACGCGGTCGAATGTGGCCTGCGGCGTGCCCGGATCGGCCAAAAGCGTGACATCGGCATCCGAGAAGGTGATCGAGCCTGCGCCCAGATCGGTCACGGCGGTGATGCCCGCGGTGACGGCATCGGCCCAACTGGGGGTCGGCACGCCAAGACCCACGGTGCAGACGACCGATCCCTTGATGCCCGCCGCCGTGCCGGCCGTGATGATGCGCTCCCGCGCGCGATCGGTATCGGCCGAGCAGGCGTCAAAACGCGCCCCTTCGGCATCTTTGAGGAAGCGGAAGGTGAAGGGCGTCAGCACCGGGCGCGGGGCCGAAATCGAAATGCTGACATCCAGCCCCTCGGGGCGCAGCTCTGCAAGTTCGGATTCCAGCCGACGTTTCTGGGCGTCGCTGTCGGAAATGGCGGTGATGGTCACCTTGTCGGCTGCGACCGAGATTTTGGAGCGCGGGAGAAGTTTCAGCGCCGCGGTCCCGAAGCCCAGCGCGGCATCCCAGGTTTCCGGCGCGGGGAAAGCGGCGGTTTCCAGCATGTCGGATACAGGCAGGTCGCCCGCAATGCTGGCGATTTCGGCCCCCAGCACGGCATCGGCCTCTTCGGGGGCGGGGGCCGTGGCATCGGTGCGGGGCGTCGCGGGCAGCAGGCCGATCACCGAAATCCCATCGGTGTTGCGCAGCATCTCGACCGAAAAGCGGGGCGCCTCAATGGCGCGGACCGGGGTCACATCCATCCGGTCGCGCACGCGGGCGGCATCGACTACGGTGCCGGCTAGGTTGATCGCCCGAAAGCGCGCGGCCTCATTCGGGGCGGTGCCATTCAGCCGCACCTGCAACCCCGAGGCGCGGACATCGGTCCAGGTCATCCCCTCGGTCAGCAGGACCGAGCGGACGGCGGCCTCGGACCGGTTCTCGATCACCATCACGCCCGTCCAGGCGGTGACGATGGCCACCAGCCCCGCGCCGACAAAGACAGTCGTGGTAAGCAGGGAAGGTGGGATTCGCATCGATTGGCCTTTGTTGCCGGTAACACCCGGTTTCCTTACGGTGCCGGGCCGCGCGGATCAATCAAACCAATGCCGCACCGGCAAGAAACAGCGCAAGGATCAGCCCCGCATCGCGGTTTGACCGGAAGAGCCGCAGGCAGATCCCGGTATCCGTGGTATCCAGCCGCCCCATCTGCCAGTGCAGATGCCAGCCAAAGGCCCAGACCCCGGCCAGCGCCACCACCATTGGCAGCGCGAGGCCCCCGATCAGCGCCACGATCACCGCGCCTCCCGCCAGCAGTACGGCCGCAATCAGGAACCGGCGCAGCCATTGCGGGCTTTCTTCATCCCCGAACAGGCGGGCGGTCGATTTGACCCCGATCAGGGCGTCGTCCTCTTTGTCCTGATGGGCGTAGATCGTGTCGTAGAACAGCGTCCAGGCGATTCCGGCAAGCCAGAGCAGCACCGGCGACAGGCCCAGCGTGCCGTCATGCGCCGCCCAGGCGACCAGCACGCCCCAGTTGAATGCCAGCCCCAGAAAGGCCTGCGGCCACCAGGTAAAGCGTTTGGCAAAGGGATAGATCGCCACCAGCACCAGCGACCCCACCCCCAATCCGATGGCCAGCGGCGTGAAGGTCAGAAGGATCAGCGCCCCGATCAGACATTGCACCCCCATCCAGACCAGCGCCTGCGTGACCGTCACCTGCCCGGACGGCAGCGGGCGCGACTTGGTCCGCGCGACCTGCGCGTCGAACTTGCGGTCGGTGATGTCGTTCCAGGTGCAGCCCGCCCCCCGCATGACAAAGGCCCCCAGCGCGCAGCCCACCGCGATCCAGAGGTCGAACCACCCAGCCCCGTCGGGATTGGCGGTAATGGCCAAGGCAAGGCCCCACCAGCAGGGGATCAGCAAAAGCCATGTGCCGATCGGCCGATCGGCCCGCGACAGGCGCAGGTAGGGCCGGGTTGCGGGCGGGGCGTAACGGTCCACCCAGTTGTCGGCCGGGGCATCTGCAACCTGTGCTGCGGGCTCTGGCGTTTCGGCGCGGTCGGACATAGCTTTGCCCCATCATGGCAGATGCAAAAATCAGGCTCTATGTAGACCACCCCTTGTCCGAGGGGCAATCCGTTCCGCTGAACGAGGATCAGGCGCTCTATCTCTTTGCCGTCATGCGGAAAGAGAAGGGGGACAGCATCATGCTGTTCAACGGGCGCGATGGCGAATGGCTGGCCGAGGTCGTGGACGCGGCCAAGCGGCGCGGCGTGCTGATCTGTCGCAGCCAGACCCGGCCCTTGCAGGCGCCGCCCGACGTCTGGTTGCTGTTTGCGCCGGTGAAGAAGGCCGAGACCACCTATATCGTGGAAAAGGCGGTTGAACTGGGGGTGGCGCGGCTTTGCCCGGTGCAGACCCGTTTCACCAATTCCGACCGTCTGAACCGTGACCGTCTGCAGGCCAATGCACGCGAAGCCGCCGAACAATGCGGCGCGACCCTTGTGCCCGAGGTGGCCGAGATCACACCCCTTGACCGCCTTCTGGCGCAGTGGCCCGCCGACCGGCGCATCCTTTGGTGCAATGAGGCGAAGGCCGGTCTGGCCACGGCCCTGTCGACCGAGGGGCGCGGCCAACCCTGGGCAATCCTGATCGGCCCGGAGGGCGGCTTTTCCGAGGACGAGCGCGCGCGTCTGGCGGCCCTGCCGCAGGTGCTGCAGGCGAGCCTCGGGCCGCGCATCCTGCGGGCGGAAACGGCCGCTGTGGCCGCGCTGACCCTTTGGCAGAGCGTCTTGGGGGACTGGGCATGATCCGCCCCGACGCCCGCGCGCGGCTGTGGCAGGCGCGCGACCTGTTCGTCTCGCTGGGGGTTGTGGCGCTTGGCCTGTGGTTCTTGCGGCTGGGGGGCTATCTGCTGGTGCCTGTCGGGGCTGCGGTCATTGCGCTGGGGCTGGGTCTTGCCCTGCTGGCCCTGCGCCGCCTGCGCTTTGCCCGCCCCGCGACCGGGCCTGGCCTGGTCGAGGTTGATGAAGGGCAGGTGGGCTATCTGGGGCCGATGGGCGGCGGCTATGTTTCCCTGCGCGAACTGGCGGAACTGCGGCTTCTGTCGCGCGGGGGCGCCCGATTCTGGCGGCTGAAACAGATGGACGGGCAGGCGCTGCTGATCCCGGCCGACGCCCAGGGGGCCGACCAGCTTTTTGATGCCTTCGCCAGCCTTCCGGGCTTGGGCAGCGATGCCCTTGTCGCGGCCTTGGAGAAAAATGTCGTTTCTGGCGAGGATTCCCTTGGCCCCGTGATCTGGCGGCATCCGACGCGGGCAAACCGTATCGCCACGCCTTGACTTGCGCCGTGACCCGCGCCACCTGTTGACGCCCGACCTTACGGCAGCACGGAGCTTTCCATGTCCATCCCCCAAAGCGGCGGCGGTCCCATCGAGTCCTTCTCGCAGCTGGCCGAGATGATGGAGCAGGGCAACAAGCCCCGCGAAGACTGGCGCATCGGCACCGAGCATGAGAAATTCGGCTTCCTGATCCCCGAACACGCCCCGCTGCCCTATGACGGCGCGCGGTCGATCAAGGCGCTGCTGGAGGGTCTGGCGGCCCGTTTCGGCTGGGCCCCGGTGCTGGAGCAGGACAAGATCATCGGCCTGTCGCGCAAGGGCGCCAATATCAGCCTGGAACCGGGTGGCCAGTTCGAGCTTTCGGGCGCGCCGCTGGCCAGCCTGCATGAAACTGCGGCCGAGCTGCAGAACCATCTGGACGAAGTGCGGGCCGTCACCGAAGGCTGGGGCGTGGGCTTTCTGGGCGTGGGTGCCGCGCCGGAATGGTCGCATGGCACCATGCCGGTCATGCCCAAGGGCCGCTACCGCCTGATGACTGACTATATGGGGCGCGTCGGCACCCATGGCACGCAGATGATGTATCGCACCTGCACGGTGCAGGTGAACCTCGACTATGCCTCGGAAGCGGACATGGTCAAGAAACTGCGCGTGGCGCTGGCGCTGCAGCCGGTGGCAACGGCGCTGTTTGCCTCTTCCCCCTTCTTTGAGGGCAAACCCAATGGCCATCGCAGCTGGCGGTCGCGCATCTGGCGCGACCTTGATGCCAGCCGCACCGGCATGCTGCCCTTTGCATTCGAAGAGGGGATGGGCTTTCAGCGCTATGTCGACTGGGTGCTGGATGTGCCGATGTATTTCGTCTACCGCGACGGGCACTACATCAATGCGCTGGGGCAGAGCTTCCGCGATTTCCTGAAGGGCGAGCTGCCCGCGTTGCCCGGCGAAAAGCCCACGCTGAGCGATTGGGCCGATCACATGACCACGGTTTTCCCTGAGGCGCGGGTCAAGAAATACATCGAGATGCGGGGCGCCGACATGGGCGATCAGGCCCATGTGGTCGCGCTGCCGACGTTCTGGGTGGGGCTGATGTATGATCAGGCGGCGCTGGATGCGGCCTGGGATCTGGTGAAGGGGCTCGATGCCGCCACGCGGGAAGAGCTGCGGGTTGCGGCCTCGGTTTCGGGTCTTGCGGGGCAGGCGGGCGGGGTGAAGATCCTCGATCTGGCGCGGGCGGCGGTGGGGCTGTCGCATGCCGGTCTGGCCGCGCGGGGGCTGGGCGAGGAACGTCTGCTGGCGCCGCTGGTTGCGAACCTTGAGGAAGGGCGCACGCAGGCCGACCGACTGTTGGCCGCCTATCAGGGGGAATGGAAGGGCAGTCTTGCGCCGATCTATGAGGCGGCGAAGCTGTAAGAAGACAGGGGGCTGTCTGCCCCCTCTTGCCTGCGGCAATTCACCCCCGAGGATATTTCGGGACAGAAAATGGGAAGGGGAGGCCGCGGGGCCTTCCCTTTATTTTTGACCGATGCGGGGTTCGGTGCCGGCCAGAAGCCGCTGGAGATTGGCCGCGTGGCGCCACCAGACGAGGGCGGCCAGAAGGAGGCCGAGCGCGATCATGGCGGGATGGCCGAAGAGCCACATCCAGAGTGCCGCCGAGAGCGTGGCGACGAGGGCCGAGAGCGAGGAGATCTTGCTGATCTTGGCGGTGGCGAGCCAGGTCAGGCAGCAGGCGAGGCCCACGGGCCAGGCGAGGGCGAGGGCGGTGCCGAGGAACGTGGCCACGCCCTTGCCACCGCGGAAGCCGAGCCAGACCGGGAAGAGATGGCCGATGAAGGAGGCCAGAGCCGCGAGTTGGGCGGCATCTTCGGCGCCGGTCAGGGCACGGGCCAGGAGGACGGCGATGCCGCCCTTGCCTGCATCCAGAAGCAGCGTCGCGAGGGCCGCGCCCTTGTTCCCGGTCCGCAGCACATTGGTGGCGCCGATATTGCCGGAGCCGATATCCCGCAGATTACCGAGGCCGAGAAGGCGGGTGATCACCACGCCGAAGGGGATGGAGCCTGCCAGATAGGAGAGCAGCGCCACCAGAAGCAGCGTTGTCAGGTCGGTGGTGATCGGGGGCATCAGCTCTCTCCGGCGGTGAAGACGCGGGCGCCGCCCACATAGGTGGCCAGAACCTTACCTTCCATGCGGCTGCCGTCAAAGGGGGTGTTCTTGGACTTGGAGCGCAGGGTGAACCGGTCCAGCACGAAGGGCGCGTCGGGGTCGAACAGCACGAGATCGGCAGGTGCGCCGGGGGCAAGGCGGCCCTGCGGCAGGCCCAGGAGATCCGCGGGGTTGAGCGAGAGGGCGCGCCAGAGTTCCGGTAGGGTCAGGTGGCCTGCATGATACAGGCGCATCGCGGCGGGCAGCAGGGTTTCGAGCCCCACGGCGCCGGGGGCGGCCTCTTCATAGGGCAGGCGTTTGCTTTCCTCATCGGCCGGGGTGTGCATCGAGCAGATCACGTCGATCAGCCCGTTGGCCACGGCCTCGACCATGGCGAGGCGGTCTTCCTCGGACCTCAGCGGGGGGGTCATCTTGAAGAAGGTGCGGTAATCGCCCACGTCGATTTCATTGAGCGTGAGGTGGTGGATCGAGACGCCTGCCGTGACCGTCAGCCCGTTCTTGCGGGCGCGTTCCAGTGCGGGCAGGGTGCGGGCGCTGGTGACTTGATCGGCGTGATAGCGCACGCCCGTCATTTCCACGAGCGCCATGTCGCGGTCAAACCCCATCCGTTCGGCCATCGGATGCACGCCCGGCAGGCCGCGCAGCGAGGCGAATTTGCCCGAGGTGACGGCCGCGCCTTTGGAGAGGCCCGGTTCCTGTGGATGGCCGATGATCAATGCGCCAAGGCTGCGGGCATAGCTGAAGGCACGCGAGAGCGCCTTGGTATCGGTCGAGACAGCCTCGGCATCGGTGAAGGCGATGGCCCCGGCATCAAGGAGAAAGCCGATCTCGGTCATTTCCTTCCCGGCACGGCCCTTGGTCAGGGCGGCCATGTGACGGATGCGGACGGGGCTTGCTTCGGCCGCGCGGCGCGTCACGAATTCGAGCGTTTCGGGCGTGTCGATGGCGGGGTGGGTGTCGGGGCGGGCGATGATCGTGGTCACGCCGCCCGCCGCCGCCGCAAGTCCGGCGGAACGAAAGCTTTCACGGTGACGTTCGCCGGGTTCGCCGATCTTCACCCCCAGATCGACGATGCCGGGGGCAAGGCATTTGCCGCCGCAATCCACGACTTCGGCACCGGCAGGGGCGGGGGCGTTGATCGCCAGGATCAGGCCGCCCTCAACCGTCAGCGACCCGAGGGCATCGGTGCCGGTCTGCGGATCAATCAGGCGCGCATGGGTGAAATGCAGGGTCATGGGGCCTCACGGGTCAGAAGGGGCGCGACGGCGCGATGGAAAGCAGGCATGGCGTCAGCTGAACGCCACGAAGCCGAGGGTGAAGACCGCCAGAAACACCAGCACGGCCACGGCGACCATGCCGGTGGCGCGCATCTCTTCGCGGGTGGGCTTGCGGTCGGGATCGGGGGTCATGCGGGGTCTCCGGCACGGGCGCGCTGAATCTGGCGGATCAGCGCCAGAACTTCGGGGCCCTCATCAAGGCGTTCAAACAGAAGGGGCGGGGCGCTGCGATTCTGCAGGGTCAGCGTCATGGGATCGCCCGAGGGCTCGACCATGGTGGCGGGGCCGATCTCGACCGCCTGCCAGCGTGACCCTACCAGCGGCCAGCGCAGTTCCGTCAGCGCGCGGCGGTCGGTCAGCGTGTAATGCGCCATCTTCGCCCGCAGACGCGGCCCCCAAACCCGCCAAAGGACCAGCCGCAGCCCGATGGCCAGAAACGGCAGACCCGCCAGCCAGATCGGCCCGCGCGCCATCGCCTGATCCATCCAGAACAGTGACACGGCCACGAAACCCGCGCCGATCACGATCTGACCGGGGCGCGAGACATCGGGCCGGGCATTGCCGCCGGGCCGCCCCTGCCAGAGGATGCGCTCCGCAGGGCCGATCATGCGCTCCGCGCCCCGGTAACCTGGCCAAGCGTGTCCAGCACCGCATCGGCATCGGCCATATACTTCATCAGGTGCTTTTCCCCGTTGCGGGTGATAAGGACGACATCCCCAAACAGGCGCTGCGCCCGGGTCAGATCGGCCCGGGCAATGGCCTGCCCCGAGGGGCCAAGAAGCCGCCGGTCCGTCAGCCGCCATTCCGCCGCCAGCGCCTCGGAGGCGAGGAAAGCCGCCCGCGCACCCATGGCCAGCAGGGCGGCCAGCGGACCCACCCAGGGGTGCGGGTTCTGCATCACCACCAGCACCACCCCCGCCACCGTGCCGAACACGACCGACAGGATCAGCTGCGCCCGGACATAGGCCGTGCGATCCGCGCGAAAGCTCGCCAGCAGCACCTCGCCCTCGGCAAGGGGCAGGGGGCCGTTCAGCAGACTGTCGCGCGTGATCTGGGTCACACCAGGGTCCCCACGGCCTTTGCGCCCCGCTCGGCCCTCAGATTGCGCGCCAGCAGATCCATGCAGGCCATGCGGACGGCCACGCCCATCTCGACCTGATCCTGAATGACCGAGCGGTTGATGTCATCGGCGATCTCGCCGTCGATCTCGACCCCGCGGTTCATCGGGCCGGGGTGCATGACGATGGCCTCGGGGCTGGCATAGGCCAGCATTTCCGCATCGAGGCCATAGCGGTGATAATATTCACGCTCGGACGGGATGAAGCCGCCATCCATGCGTTCCTTCTGAAGGCGCAGCATCATCACGACATCGGCGCCTTTCAGCCCCTCTTTCATTTCGTCATAGACCTCGCAGCCAAATTCGCCCACGCCCGAAGGCATCAGCGTCGGCGGCCCGATCAGGCGGATGCGGTTCTCCATCTTGCCCAGAAGGATCAGGTTCGACCGCGCCACCCGGCTATGGGCGATATCGCCGCAGATCGCCACGGTCAGCCGCTGGAGCCGCCCCTTGGCGCGGCGGATCGTCAGCGCATCCAGCAAGGCCTGCGTCGGATGTTCATGCCGCCCGTCGCCCGCATTCAGCACGGCGCAATTCACCTTGCTGGCCAAAAGGTTCACCGCGCCGGAATTGGGGTGGCGCACCACCAGCAGGTCAGGGTGCATCGCATTGAGCGTGAGCGCGGTGTCAATCAGCGTCTCGCCCTTCTTCACGCTCGACTGCGCGACCGACATGTTCATCACATCAGCCCCCAGCCGCTTGCCGGCCAGCTCGAAACTGGCCTGCGTGCGGGTGGAATTCTCGAAGAACATGTTGATCTGCGTCATGCCCGACAGCGCGTCCGAGCTTTTGACCGTGCGGCGGTTCAGATCGACATAGCGTTCGGCCAGATCCAGCACCGCCCGGATTTCATCCGGCGCCAGATGTTCGATGCCAAGCAGGTGACGGGCGCGGAAGGACATGACAAGCCTTTCTCGACAGCGGAAAGAGGCGCCGCTGCAGGCTGCGCGGCCAGTTGCGCCCGCTTATAGGCATGGCCCGCCCATGCGGCAAGATCCCGCGGCGCGGCACCATGCGGTTGCCCCGCCCGGTCCGGCGGCTTAGGGTCGGCCGCATGGGAATCGACACCGAAATTCTGTCCGATTGGCACGCCTCGCATGCGGCCCTGCAATGGTTGCAGGAACTGGGCGCGCTTGACCCCGTGGGCGATGACCCGGTTGATCGCTACGCCTTGGCCGAACGGGACGCCGCGGCCCCCCGCGACACAGCCCTCCGCACGCAGTCCGCTCCTCCGCAAGTCGCCACCCGGTCCGTCGCCGAACCCCCGCCGCCCGTCCCGAAAATCGACCCCGTCGCCGTGGCGCAAACCGCGGCCAGCCGCGCCACCACGCTCGATGCATTGCGCCAGGCCATCGCCGATTTCCCGCATTGTGACCTGCGCCGCGGCGCCCGCAACACGGTCTTTGCCGATGGCAATCCCGCTGCCCGCGTGATGATCGTCGGCGAAGCACCGGGCCGTGACGAAGACCAGCAGGGCCTGCCCTTCGTGGGGCGCGCGGGCCAGCTGCTTGACCGGATGTTCGCCGCCATCGGCCTTGCGCGCCAAAGCCCCGATGCCACCCGCGCGCTCTACATCACCAATGTCATGCCCTGGCGGCCACCCTCAAACCGCGAACCCACGCCCGAGGAAATGGCCATGATGGTCCCCTTCCTCCAGCGCCATGTGGAACTGGCCGACCCCGACCTGATCGTGGTCATGGGCAATACCCCTGCACAGGCTGTGCTGCGCCAACGCGGCATCACCCGCCTGCGCGGCGGCTGGACTCAGGCCTGGGGCAAACCTGTGCTGCCCATGCTCCACCCGGCCTATCTCCTCCGCAATCCCATCGCCAAACGCGAAACCTGGGCTGATCTCCTCAGCCTGCAGGCGCATCTGCGCGGCTGACCGCTCCCATTTTCTGTCTGAAAATATCCCGGGGTGAATTGCGCCCTTGGGCGCAAGAGGGGCAGCGCCCCTCCCGTCACGGCGTCATCGCCTTGCGCTGGCGGTCGCGCTTCAGGCCCAGTTGCCGCTCGCGCCAGATGATCAGGATGCCCGCCGTGATGATCAGCGCCGCCCCGGCCAGCATCATCCGCGTCGGCACCTCGCCAAAAACGCCATAGCCGATCAGCAGTGCAAAAAGCATCGAGGCATAGTCGAACGGCGCCACGAGCGAGGCATCCGCCTCGCGATAGCTCGACGTCAGCAGGATCTGCCCCAGCCCACCCAAAAGCCCCGCACAGACCAGAAGCGCCGCCACCCCCGGCGTGGGCCAGACCCAGCCGAAGGGCAGGGTGGTCAGCGACAGGCAGGTCGCCGTCAGCGAAAACCAGAAGACGATGGCGGGCGTGCGTTCCGTAGCCACCAACTTGCGGACGAAGACCTGCGCCAGCGCGGCAAAGACCGCCCCGCCCAGCACCAGAAGCGCTCCCAGCGCTTCGGTATGGCCCGCATCCCCGGTGATGGTCAGCCGCGGCGCCAGCACGATCATCACCCCGATCAGACCCAGCACCACCGCCGTGATGCGAAAGGCCCGCACCTCCTCATTCAGGAACATCGCCGCGAAAATCACGGTCAGCAGCGGCGCGGCATAGCCGATGGCGGTGACCTCGGGCAGGGGCAGAAAGCCCAGCCCCGCAAAGCCGAGGCCCATCGCACAGGTGCCCATCACCCCGCGCCAGACATGCCCCATCGGGTTCGAGGTGCCAAACCCCGTCCGCAACTCGGACCGCCACCAAAGCCAGACCATGATCACCGGAATGGCAAAGAACGACCGGAAGAACACGGCCTCGCCCGCCGGAATCCGCTCGGCGGTGGCTTTGATCAGGCTCGACATCACGAAGAAAACCAGAACCGACATCACCTTCATCGCGATCCCCCACAGGGGGCGCCGGGGCGGGGTTGGGCTGTTCATGGGGGGTCCTTTCCGCGCTATCCAATGGGTTGCACCCCGCGCCGGGCATCGCAAGCCCGAAACGGCTTGCCCCTGCCCCCTCACATCGGTTTGACTGGAGGAAAACCGGAGATACCGCCATGACCCTGCCGCCGCTGTCCGATCTGATCTCGCAAGGGCGGGGGCAGGTTCCTGCCGATCTGGTGCTGCGGGGTGGCCGGGTCTTCGATCTGATCACCGGCGCGCTGATCCCGGGTGATGTGGCGATCTGCGGCGGTGTCATCGTCGGCGTCTTCGACAGTTATGAGGGGCGGGAGATCATTGATGTGACGGGCAAGATCCTTGTCCCCGGCTTTATCGACACGCATCTGCACATCGAAAGCTCCCTCGTCACCCCCTATGAATTTGACCGCTGCGTCACCCCCCATGGCGTGACCACCGCGATCTGCGACCCGCATGAGATTGCCAATGTCTGCGGGCTTGAGGGGATCCACTATTTCCTCGACGCCTCGGCCGAAACGGTGATGGATATTCGGGTGCAGCTGTCGTCCTGCGTGCCCTCGACCCATATGGAAACTGCGGGGGCAGAGCTGGATGCGGCGGATCTGGCGCCGCTGAAGGACCATCCCCGCGTCATCGGTCTGGCCGAATTCATGAACTTCCCCGGCGTTCTCTGGCAGGACCCCGGTTGCATGGCCAAGCTTGAGGCCTTCCGCGGCCGCCATATCGACGGCCATGCCCCGCTGCTCTCCGGGCGCGACCTGAACGGCTATATCGCCGCAGGCATCCGCACCGAACATGAGGCGACGACGGCCGCCGAGGCGCTGGAAAAGCTGCGCAAGGGGATGCGGGTTCTGATCCGTGAAGGCTCGGTCTCAAAAGATCTGCACGCGCTGGCGCCGATCCTGACCGAACGCAGCGCGCCCTATTGCAGCTTTTGCACCGATGACCGCAATCCGCTCGACATCGCCGAACACGGACATCTGGATTATCTGATCCGCACCGCCATTGCGCTGGGGTGCCCACCGCTTGCCGTTTATCGCGCAGCAAGCCTGTCTGCGGCCGAGGCCTTCGGTCTGAAAGACCGCGGGCTGATCGCGCCGGGCAAACGCGCCGATATCGTCGTGCTGCCCGATCTGGAAAGCTGCCACCCCGAGATGGTCTTTGCCGGTGGCGTGCGGGCCGGGGATACGGCTTTTGCCGCCCGCAAGATCATTCCGCCCGTCGCGCGCCATTCGGTCAAGGCGCCCCGGATCGAACCCGGCGATTTCCGTACCGGCGGCAACCGCACGGAAACCCCGGTCATCGGCATCCTGCCCGGCAAGATCATCACCCAGCATCTGACCTTCGATATCGCGCCTGAAGGCGGCGACAAGCGCCCCGATCTGACCCGCGATCTGGTCAAGATCGCCGTCATCGAACGCCATGGCAAGAACGGCAATCGCGCCACAGGCTTTGTGCAGGGCTTTGGCCTGCAAGCGGGGGCCATCGCCTCGACCGTTTGCCATGATCACCACAACATCGCCGTGGTGGGTGTGGATTACGCCGATATGGCGCTGGCCGCGAACCGCCTGGGCGAGATCGAGGGCGGCTTTGTCGTGGTGCAGGGGGGCAAGGTGCTGGCCGAACTCGCCCTGCCGGTCGCCGGCCTGATGAGCCTGAAGCCCTTTGAGGAGGTGCGCGATGATCTGGCGGCCCTGCGGGCTGCCGCGCGGTCGCTGGGCGTGGTGCTGGAAGAGCCGTTCCTGCAACTGGCCTTCCTGGCCCTGCCGGTGATTCCGCATCTGAAGATCACCGACCACGGCATGGTCGATGTCGATAAATTCGAAGTCATGCCCTGAAGGGCATGGCGCACCGGGTCTGCGAGAGAGTGTTTGGTGGAGCCAGGGAGGATCGAACTCCCGACCTCTTGAATGCCATTCAAGCGCTCTCCCATCTGAGCTATGACCCCACCGGGATCAACTGGCCGTTTTGCCGGGTCTTGGGTTCGCCGGGCGCCGAGTCGATGCCGGGTGTTTACGGGATGGCCTGACGCTCGGCAAGGGCAGAATGCAGTCCGTGCTGCGATTTCGCGCAAAGTTTTTGCGGGCGGGGCAGGGCGAAACCAACGGGCCTAAATGAAAAAACCCGCGCATCGCGCGGGTCTTTTTCACGATCCTTGGGAAGGATGATTTGGTGGAGCCAGGGAGGATCGAACTCCCGACCTCTTGAATGCCATTCAAGCGCTCTCCCATCTGAGCTATGACCCCACCGGGGTATCGTCCTGATTTTGCTTGGCTTCTGCAATGGGTCGCGTCGGCTGTCACATCATCGTTTCGATGCCGGGTATCTATGAAATGCCGCGGGGGGGTGCAAGAGGAAAATTCACCCCCGCGCGACGATTTCTTGATCAGACGTCTTCTTCGTCGCCGGCCACATCGGCCAGCTCGTCGAGCGAGACGTTGTCGTCGGCGTCATCCTCGAGCAGATCATCATCCAGCTCGGTGTCGTCGGCAACGCCGGCCGCCAGCAGATCGTCTTCGGTATCCAGATCGTCCACGAGGACATCTTCGTCCTTGTCCGGCGTCCCGCGCGAGATCACGGCCGCAGCCATCTTGCGGCGGGCGGTCTCGATATCCACGATCTCGCCGGTGTAGGGGCTGACGATCGGGGTCTTGTTCAGGTCGTAAAAGCGTTTGCCGGTCGTCGGGCAGATACGCTTCGTACCCCATTCTTCCTTGGGCATGGTGGTTCCCTTGAAAATGGCCAGACAGTCAGGCCGGAATTCGGGCTGGCTTGGCCAGCGAAACTTGGCCGATGCCACAAAGCGCCCCCGCTGTCAAAACCTTTTGCAACCTTTGCGGGGCGCCGGAATGGCCCTATGGTGACATAGACCTGCATGAGCTGCCAATGCCCCTTCTGCCCCCGACCGACCCTTCCCACCCCCCGATCGAGATCACCCTGCGCCGGTCGGCCCGGACGCGGCGGTTTTCCTTGCGAGTCTCGCGGCTTGACGGTCGTGTTACCCTCTCGCTGCCGCTGCGCGCGCGCGAGGCCGAGGCCCTGGCCTTTGTCCGCGCGCAGGAAGATTGGTTGCGCCGCGCGCTGGCCGCGGTGCCGCAGGGTCAGCCTTTGGGCTTTGGCGCGCTGCTGCCTTATGAGGGCCGGATGATCCGGTTGGAGCCTGCCACGGGGCGGGTGCTGCGGCTGACTGACGAATCGCTGCAGGTGCCGGGGGGTTCGGCGCAGCTGCCGGCGCGGGTGGGGGCCTTTCTCAAGGCGCGGGCGCGCGACCGGTTGGCGCAGGCCTCGGATCGCTATTCCCGCCAGATCGGGCGGGGCTATCGCAGCCTCACCCTGCGGGACACGCGGTCGCGCTGGGGCAGCTGCACCCATGACGGGCGGCTGATGTATTCCTGGCGGCTGATCATGGCCCCACCTGCCGTGCTGGACTACGTCTGCGCGCATGAAGTGGCGCATCTGGCGCAGATGAACCATTCCCCCGCCTTCTGGGAGGAAGTTCGCCGCCTGATGCCCGGCTATGAGGCGCATCGCCGCTGGTTGAAGACCGAAGGCAACCGCCTTCATGCGATCCGCTTTGACAGCCCCGGCACCGACCCCTCTTGACCGCCCCGCGCTGCGGGTGTTTCGCTGCCCCCATGCAAAGCCGCAGCCCAGATCCTTCCGCGCATGAGCGCCTCTACCGTGCCCTGCGGGCGCAGGTCATGCATGGCGAGCTGGCACCGGGGCAGGCGCTGACGCTGCGGGGCCTGGGCAAGCAATTCGGCGTGTCGATGACGCCCGCGCGCGAAGCGGTGCGCCGTCTGGTGGCTGAGGGGGCGCTGACGCTGTCATCCTCCGGGCGGGTCGCCACGCCCGAGCTTTCAGCGGATCGCATAGAAGAGCTCGCGGCGATTCGCGCCCTGCTCGAGCCTGAACTGGCCGCCCGCGCGCTGCCACGGGCCCATTTCGCCCTGATCGATCGTCTGGCGGCCATCAATGCGGCCAATGCCGAATGTGTCGCGCGGCAGGATTCGGTCGGCTATGTCCGCACCAATCTTGAATTTCACCGCACCCTCTATCTGCGGGCGCAGGCGCCCGCGATGTTGGCCATGCTGGAAACGGTCTGGCTGCAACTTGGGCCGACGATGCGGGCGCTTTATTCCCGTTTGCGGCGGAATGAACCCCCGCAACATCACCGGATGATCCTGGCTGCCCTGCGCGCAGGCGACGAACCGGCGCTGCGTCTTGCGGTGCGTACCGATGTCACCCAAGGGTTGCGACATCTCGCCAGTTGATTGCGCTAACGGTAAAATGGCCACATCGCACTGCCGTTAAACTCTCAGAATGAGCAGAATTGATTTCGATCAATTTGAATAAGATTGATCTGTGGCATCTGATTTGTCCGGGGACAGCAGGAGACGTGCGATGGGGTTCTTTCAATGGGCGGTGCAGGGTCAAGACATGGCGGATGAGCCGCGTTCGGACCTGCAAAAAGACCATGCAGCGCCCGAACCGTCATCCTGTGATCGCGAAATGACGGATGCACAGATCTGGGCAATGGCCGCCTGTTTCAGCATCCCCGTGCAAGAGTTGCAAAACGATCTGGCGACGTCGCTGGATCTGCGGGAAATCTGCAAGCGCTGCCTGGTGCCCGGCCCGATCTGCCGCTTGATCCATTTCTGATCCCTCGGGAAAGGTCTGACGAAATTTCGTCATTTCTGCCTCGGGCCTGTCGCGGCACTTGATCCGGATCAAACGGACGGCTCGGGGAAAGGCGTAGGCCTTGGGTCAGAAACGCAGCATGATGATCCCGGAGGCACCCATGCGTGAACGTCTGCAATCCGTCTTTGCCCGCTGGCGCAGCCTGAAAGAAATCGAAGCCCTGAGCGAGCGCGACCTGAGTGACATCGGTCTGAGCCGCGCCGAGGTGATCGATTTCGTCCAGATGCCCGTCGATTCGCCGCGCCGTCTGGCCGCCATGGCCGAAATCTTCGGCCTGACCGAGGCCGAGTTGCGCGCCGAACATGAAGCCTATCTCGATCTGCTGCGTAACTGTGGCCATTGCGGCGCGCGCCGGGCCTGCAGCGAAACACTGGCCCATGCAGATCAGGCACGCCCGGCCGATTGCGGCTTTTGCCCCAACGCCGCCGAATATGCCGCCCGTGCCGCGCTGAAGGCGCAGGCCGCGCGCTGAGGTGTCTTTCCTGTTGCGGCAGGCGCAGCTAGCCTGACCGCAAACAGGAGACAGCGATGACCTTTCACATTGGTGCCAAGTCCGGCGAAATTGCCGAAACCGTGCTTTTGCCGGGCGATCCCTACCGCGCGCGATGGGCGGCGCAAACCTTTCTGCAGGATGCCGTGCTGGTGAATGAGGTGCGCGGGATGCTGGGCTATACCGGCACCTGGCGCGGCCATCGCGTGACGATCCAGGGCAGTGGCATGGGCATGCCCTCGCTGTCGGTCTATGCCAACGAATTGATCCGCGATTACGGGGCGCAGACGCTGATCCGCATCGGATCGGCGGGGGGGATGCAGCCGCAGGTCAAGGTGCGCGACGTGGTTCTGGCCATGGCGGCCAGCACCGCAGGGTCGCCCTCGCGTCTGATGTTCCGCGAAATGAACTTTGCCCCCACGCCCGATTTCGGCCTGCTGCGCGCCGCGCATGAGGCGGGGCAGGCAATTGCCGCCGCGCGCGGGATCGGGCTGCATGTTGGCGGGATCTATTCTTCGGATACCTTCTATGACGAACGTCCTGATCTGAACGAGGCGCTGCAACGGCATGGCGTGCTGGCCGTCGAGATGGAGGCGGCCGAGCTTTACATGCTTGCGGCCCGCTATCGCCGCCGCGCGCTGGCAGTGCTGACGATTTCCGACCATCTGCTGACGCACGAGGCGCTGCCCGCCGAAGACCGGGAACGCAGCTTTGGCGATATGGTCGAAATCGCGCTGACCGCTGCCTTCGCCTGACACCGGGGGTTGGATCATCATGCGGTATCGCACGCTCTGGCCCGGCGGGCCGCGGGTTTCGGCGCTGGGGTTCGGGGCCATGTCCTTTGGCGGGGTCTTCGGTGCGACCTCCGAGGCCGAAAGCCTTGCCTGTCTGGATGCCATGTATGAGGCGGGCATCACCTTTGTGGATACGGCCAATATCTACGGCATGGGGGTGTCGGAACAGGTCATCGGCCGTTGGCTGGCCAGCCGCCGCCCGGATGTGGTGATCGCGACCAAGGCCAGCATCATCAACGGCCCGCCGCGGGTGATCGACAATTCCGCCGCCCATCTGCGACAAGAGCTTGAGGCCTCGCTGCGCCGTCTGGGGCGTGACCATGTGGAACTGTTCTACGTCCACCGGCGCGAGGCGGACCGTCCGCTGGAAGAGGTGATCAGCACGCTGGCCGATCTGGAGCGCGAGGGGAAGATCGGCGGCTATGGCCTGTCCGAAATCGCGCCGGAAACGCTGCGCGCGGCCCATGCGTTGCATCCCTGCCGCGCGGTGCAGAACGAATATTCGCTCTGGTCGCGGCAGCCGGAACTGGGTCTGGTGCAGGAATGTGCGCGGCTGGGGGTGGCTTTCGTGGCCTTTTCACCATTGGCGCGCGGGATGCTGGGCACTGTGCCGCTTGGGGTGGAGCAGGTGCAGGACGGGTTCCGCGCGGCCAATCCCCGCTTCCTGGCGCCGAATTTTGCCCGGAATCTCGATCGGATCGCGGGGTTTCGCCAGCTTTGCGCCGAACGGGGGTGGAGCGTTCCGGCCGCGGCGCTCGCCTGGGTCATGCGGGGCGGGGACCATATCCACCCCATCCCCGGTACCCGCAGCGCGGCCCATCTGCGCGACTGGCTGCAGGCCCCGGCCTTCGCCCTGACGCCCGATGATGTCGCCGCCATCGAGGCGGTGCTGCCCGCAGGTTTCGCCGCTGGCGACCGCTACGGCGATCACCAGCTTTTGGGGGTGGAGCGCTACTGCTGATCAGCGCCCGTGGGTCTGGTCATAGCCGTTGCGCGCGGGGCTGGACCAGCCTGCGGGCGGGGCTTTCGGGCGGAAGACCTCCACCAGTAGCGGGTGGCAGGTGACCTTGTCGGAGGAATGTTCCGAGGAACAATCCCCGCCGGGGCAGGCGCTGAGCCCGCCGAGGAGGTCGATCTCGGCGAAGAATTCGAGGTAATCGCCGGGGCGGACGGGGCTGGCCTTCATGAAATACTGCCCCGTATCGCGGGTGAAGCCCGTGCACATGAAGACATTGAGCACGTCATGCACCACTGCCTCGGCCGCCGTCAGGCTAAGCCCGCGCGCATCGGCCAGGGCCCGCGTGAGGTTGGAATGGCAGCAGGCATGATAGTGATGCCCGTGGCTGAGCAGGTGGTGGGTATATGGATCGCAACGCGTGCCGATCACGTCATGGACCGCACCGCCGAAGGTATCGAACCCGTACCAATCCAGCGTATCCTCGGTGATGGTGGCCATGGGCCGCAGGTTGGGATGCGAGGTCCAGAGCTGATCGCCGGTGGAGAGATGCGTGCCATGCAGTGCGCGCGTCTTGCCGGAATAGAAGCGTTCCGACAGGTCGTGGGCGTTCCAGAGGTTGAGATCGCCGACCTGCGGGCCTTCGATGCTGGTGATGCGGAAGAAATGGCCGGCGGGCACCTCGAAACAACGTCCGTCACGCGGGGGAACGCGGGTTTCGGAGATCTTTTCCCAGCCGGTCCGGGCGGCGCGCAGGGCGGCAAGATCGGCACGCGGGAGCGTTTCGACCGGATAGCAGATCACCGGCGCGATCGCGTGGCGGGCTGCCGCATCGGCGGGGGCGGCATGTTCGGGCTGCGTGGGCTTCATCTGGGCCTTCCTGTTGGATTTTTTGCCAGACTGGGGCGGGGGCGCGGGAAGGTCAACGGGGGAGGGGCGCTGCCCCTCTTGGGCCTGCGGCCCAATTCACCCCGGGATATTTTGGGACAGAAAATGGATCAGGATTTGCGCAGGCAATGACGGGGCGGGCGTCCTGCATCAGGAGTTTCGGCGCCACAGGCGGCGCAGCGCCAGAGCCCGCGGGCGCGATTCTGCCGCCAGAGGCACTGACGTGTCAGGGTGGAGCCGCGGCGCGAGAGCCAGAGGTAGAGCAGCACCGCGAGGGCGAGCAGGGGGAGCAGCAGGAGCATCGGTCGGGCCTTGCGTGGGCGGGGTACGGGGATGCTTGCCCGGGCGCGGCGAAACTGTCAAACCCGTCGGGAATGGTGGGGGAATGTGATGCACCTCGACTCGATCCATGAGCTGCTGCGCAAACAGAAAATGATCGAGGGGATGGTGCGCAGCCAGAGCTCCCCGGCTTCGGACGACCGGCAGGCGCTGGTCGAGGCGGTGGTGCAGCGCCAGCATCTGGCCGAGCTGGAGGCATTTCTGGCGCGAATGCCGGTATCCGAGATTGCGTCCCTGCTGGAGGGGCTGCCAGCGGAGGAGGCGCAACTTTTGTGGCAGCGCGTGCCCGAATCGCGTGCAAGCGATGTGGTTTGGGAGGTCTCGGACGCGCGGCGGGAGGAGCTTTTGGGGGTGCGGGCGCTGCGGGGGCAGGAGAATCGTATCAATGCCTTCGAGCTGGAGGGGGGGCGTATCCGGCAGCGGCCCATCACCTCGCGCCGGGATTTGCAGGGGCTGGTGCCGGTCTGGATCGATCTGGTGCGGGCAACGCCCGCCGAGCGCGCCTATGTGGGCGAGCATTTCGGCGTGCCGCTGCCCGATCCGGGCGAGGAGACGGATCTGGAGGTCTCCTCGCGCTTTCAGCTGGAGGAGAGCGGGGCGATCCATCTGCATTCGAACTTCCTGCTCGACCGGGTGGGGGGGGATGCGCGCAGCGTGCCGGTGGCCTTTGTCCTGAAGGACGGGGTGCTGTTTTCGCTGCGGAACGAAGAGCTTCCCGTCTTTCGGTTGCAGCGGCGGCGGGTTGCGGCGCTGCCGGGCCACGCGGGCAATGCCCATGACCTGCTGCTGAACCTTTATGGCGCGGATGTCGAATATTCGGCCGATTCGCTGGAGGATATCTACAAGACGCTGAGCCGGGTCGGCCGTCATGTGCTGAGCGAGACAATGACCGACAAGGAAGCAGCGAGCGTTCTGGCCGATATTGCCGAGGAAGAGGATCTGAACGGCCGCATCCGCGCCAATATCATGGACAGCCAGCGCGCCCTGGCCTTTCTGATGCAGGCGCGGGTGTTGGACAAGGATCAGGTCACGACCGCCAAGCAGGTCTTGCGCAACATCGAGAGCCTGAACAGCCACACCGCCTTTCTCTTCGACAAGATCAACTTCCTGATGGATGCGACCATCGGCTTCATCAACATCAACCAGAACCAGCGCGTGTCGCAGCTGACGGTGCTGAGCGTGGTCTTCATGCCGGTCAATATTCTGGCCGGGATGGGGGGGATGTCGGAATTCACCATGATGACCGATGGAATCCCCTGGCCCGTTGCCTATGGCGCCTTCGGGGTGGCGGCCGCGCTTTTGGGGGGCATGACCTATATCGGCCTGCGCTGGCAAGAGGCGCGCAAGCTGCGCCGCCGTGGTGGCGCCAAGGGCTGACATGCAAACACCCGCGCCGGTTGGGGCGCGGGTGCTGGCAGGGCCGGATGCTGCGATCAGATCGCGCGTTCCAGCATCATCTTCTTGATTTCGGCAATCGCCTTGGCCGGGTTCAGACCCTTGGGGCAGGTCTTGGCGCAGTTCATGATCGTGTGGCAGCGATAGAGCTTGAAGGGGTCTTCAAGGTTGTCCAGACGCTCACCCGTGGCCTCATCGCGGCTGTCGATGATCCAGCGATAGGCATGGAGCAGCGCGGCCGGGCCGAGGTATTTGTCGCCATTCCACCAGTAGCTGGGGCAGGAGGTCGAGCAGCTGGCGCACATCACGCATTCATAAAGCCCGTCGAGCTTCTTGCGATCATCGATCGACTGGCGCCATTCCTTGGCGGGGCGATTGGTCTTGGTTTCCAGCCAGGGCATGATCGAGGCATGCTGGGCATAGAAATGCGTCAGATCCGGGATCAGGTCCTTGATGACCGGCATATGCGGCAGCGGATAGATGCGGACGTCGCCCTTGATCTCATCCAGACCATAGATGCAGGCCAGCGTGTTGATGCCGTCGATGTTCATCGCGCAGCTGCCGCAGATGCCTTCGCGGCAGGACCGGCGGAAGGTCAGCGTCGGATCGATTTCATTCTTGATCTTGATCAGTGCGTCCAGAACCATCGGGCCGCACTTGTCCATATCGATGAAATAGGTATCGACCCGCGGGTTTTCGCCGTCATCGGGGTTCCAGCGGTAGATCTGGAACTTGCGGACGTTCTTGCCCTCGGGCTTGGGCCAGGTCTTGCCGGTGCGGACCTTGGAGTTCTTGGGCAGGGTGAGCTGGACCATTGGCTAGCCTTTCCAATCTGAACGGGAGTAGAGCGGCTGCGACGGCAGCTGCCCGGATTTCTGATAGACGCAAGAATCGTAAACCGCGGAAGGGTCACGACCCTGGATATAGTCGGACGAGATCTCGATCTCGAATTTACTGGCCGTCCGCCCGGCGCTGGTCATGCCCAGCCCCACCTCGCCGCGCGGATGCACGGCAAGCCGCGCCCGTTCGAAACAGGTGCGCTCGGCAGAGTCGCGGCTGACGGGGCCACAGGCGGTCAGCGCCAGAAGGCCGGAAAGCGCAAACAGGGCGGCGGCGGATTTCATGGTCAGCCCCCAAGCGGACCGATGCCGCGCGCGCGCATGCAGGCCCCGGTGCCGGGGCGTTGCACGATGGTCACGACATTCTGCACCGTCAGCGTCCCGGCGCGCACCCCCAAGTCGCGGGCCAGCGCCCGGCGTTCCTCGATCGAGGCATTGGAGAGCACGCAATCCGCCGCGGCTTCGGCCTGGGGGGCGGGCATGTAGTTCTGCATCACCGGAACCACGACCGAACGGGCCGCGCGGTCGGTGACATTGTCCGCCATGGTCTGCGGCGAACAGGCCGCCGCAAACAGCAGAAGAAGGGCAGGGGTGGCAGGGCGCAGGAAGGTCATGATCCGCTCATTTCCGTCAGAGGTTGCAGATGCCTGACCTTATCCCCAGCCCGCGCCGGGGTGCGACCCACCGTGACCGGTGCCGCCTTGGGGGCGGCAAGAACCTGCCGGGCCCTGCCTGCCCGCATGCCGCCACGGGCCGACCTGCGGGGCAGGCCGGGCGTGACAGGGCAAGGGGCGGCAGAGACCTGCATCAGAACTTCCGCTCGGCCGGGGCGATCTTCTTGAGGCTGATGCCCCCTTCCGCTTCCGGTGTGAGCGGATCGGTATGCACGGCGCGGTAGCCCAGTTTCACCTGCGCGCCATCGACCCACGCCAGCGAATGCTTGCGCCAGTTCACGTCGTCGCGCTGCGGGAAATCTTCGTGCGCATGGGCGCCGCGGCTTTCGGTGCGGGCATGGGCGCCGTAGATCGTGGCAAGCGCGTTGGCCATCAGGTTCGTAAGCTCCAGCGTCTCCATCAGGTCGCTGTTCCACACGAGGCTGCGGTCGGTGACCTTCAGATCGCCCATCTTGCCGGCGATGGCGGTCATCTTCACTTCGCCTTCGCCCAGCGTCTTTTCGGTGCGGAAGACGGCGGCGTCGGATTGCATCGTCTTCTGCATCTCAAGGCGCAGGTCGGCCGTCGGGATTGCGCCATTGGCATGACGCAGACCATCGAAGCGCGACAGAGCGCGGTCGACTTCGGTCGTGTTGACCGGGACATTGCGCTCTTTCGGATCAACGATCTGGCCCGCGCGGATCGCCGCCGCACGCCCGAAGACCACGAGGTCGATGAGCGAGTTCGACCCCAGACGGTTTGCCCCGTGAACGCTGGCGCAACCGGCCTCACCCACGGCCATGAGGCCCGGGAAGACGGCATCGGGGTTGTCGGCGGTGGGGTTCAGAACCTCACCCCAATAGTTCGTCGGGATGCCGCCCATGTTGTAGTGGACGGTCGGCAGCACCGGGATCGGCTCTTTCGTAAGGTCCACACCGGCAAAGATGCGGGCCGATTCCGAAATGCCGGGCAGGCGCAGTTCCAGCGTTTCCTTGGGCAGGTGGTTCAGGTGCAGGTGGATATGATCGCCCTGGGCGCCCACGCCGCGCCCTTCGCGGATTTCCATCGTCATGCAGCGCGACACATAGTCCCGCGGTGCCAGATCCTTGTAATGGGGCGCATAGCGTTCCATGAACCGTTCGCCATTGGCGTTGGTCAGATAGCCGCCTTCGCCGCGGGCGCCTTCGGTGATCAGGCAGCCCGAACCATAGATGCCGGTCGGGTGGAACTGCACGAATTCCATGTCCTGCAGCGGCAGACCCGCGCGGGCCACCATGCCGCCGCCGTCGCCGGTGCAGGTATGGGCCGAGGTCGCGCTGAAATAGGCCCGGCCATAGCCGCCGGTCGCCAGAACCGTCATCTTCGCGTTGAAGACGTGGATGGTGCCGTCATCCAGCTTCCATGCCACCACGCCGGTGCAGCGGCCATCGGTGATGATCAGGTCGATCGCGAAATATTCGATGAAGAATTCCGCGTTGTTCTTGAGGCTTTGGCCATAAAGCGTGTGCAGGATGGCGTGGCCGGTGCGGTCGGCGGCGGCGCAGGTGCGCTGCACCGGTGGGCCTTCGCCAAATTCGGTGGTATGGCCGCCGAAGGGGCGCTGATAGATCTTGCCCTCTTCCGTGCGCGAGAAGGGTACGCCGTAGTGGTCCAGCTCATAGACCGCCTTGGGGGCTTCGCGGGCGAGGTATTCCATCGCGTCCGTATCGCCCAGCCAGTCCGACCCCTTGACGGTGTCATACATGTGCCACTGCCAGTTGTCGGGGCCCATATTGGCCAGGCTGGCCGCGATGCCGCCTTGGGCGGCCACGGTATGCGACCGCGTCGGGAAGACCTTGGTCACACAGGCGGTGCGAAGGCCCTGTTCGGCCATGCCGAGGGTGGCGCGCAGACCCGCGCCGCCTGCACCGACGACCACGACGTCATAGTCGTGAACTTCATACGGATAAGCAGTCATAGTCAGCCTCTCAGAGCGCGATCTTCGCCAGGGCGTAGAAGGCCACGGCGGTCACGGCATAGGAAATCGAAATTGCCAGCATGATCAGGCCCTTCTTCACGCTGCCGCGTGCGTAGTCCTCGATCATCATCTGCGCGCCCTTGGCGAAGTGGCGCATGCCCACGAAGACGACCAGCCCGGTCAGGATCGCGGGGAAGGGGCGGGCGAAGGTCGCCACCACATCGGCATGGCCTTTGCCAAGCGCAGAGCCGAAGATATAGACCCAGACCGGGATCATGAAGGCGAGGCCCACGGCCGAAACCTGCATGAACCAGTGATGTTCCGTGCCGGTGCCCGAGGCACCCTTGCCGATGGCGCGCTTGCGGTCGGTCAGATAGCGCATCGAAGCCTCCTCAGACCAGAATGATGGTGATGACGGTCAGCACGACCGACCCGATGATGCAGGCCCAGCCGAGCTTTTCGGCCGTGGGAATGTCGAGCCCCTTGCCCGCATCGTAGTAAAGATGCCGCAGACCCGCGAGGTAGTGATACCACAGTGCCCAGGCCGAGGCCGCAAAGACCAGATCCCCGAACCACGAGGTCGCCACCGCATCGGCCAGCGCGAAATATTCCGGCGAGACGGCCGCCGAGAACAGCCACCACACGCCCAGAAGCGTGCCGACGATCAGGCCATTGCCGGTGATGCGGGTCAGGATCGAGGTGATCGAGGTCAGTTGCGGGCGGTAGTATGGCCCGATCATGAAGGGGGAAAGGGGGCGCTCGACCCGCTTCGGTGCAGTCATGGACTTGTCCCTCTGTCGCTTGGCGCGGCGGAAGCGTCGCGCGCTGGCAGGAATTCTATCCGTTCAATAGCGCGTTTTTCGTCCAAGTCACCTGTGCAAACGCAGCAAAGGCTGCGCGTTTGCGCTATCAAGCCCTAAAATTTTCATTTCGTGATCACAAAAAAATGGCGTGTGATCACAGATCGGCGGCTTCCGCCTGTTGCCACAGATAATCCGTGTATTCCGTACACATGACGATCCGGGACTCATCCGGAATGTAAAACGCATTCACCGCATCGCAGGAAACGATATCCACCGTGATCTCATAGGGCAGGTCGAAACGCTCGTTCAGGGCGTCGATCTCATCACTGATCACCTCTGCGGCGAAATCGTCTTCGGAATCGCCCGCAAGGATTGCCGTGCCGGGTGCCTGTTCCTGAAGCGGTTCAAGGTAGGTCCACCAGCTGTCGAGCGCGAGCTGGTATTCCTCGGCGCAGCCTTCGGCACGTTCGGGGGGAAGCTCGAAATCCTCGGCAAAGCCTGCGCGCGTGTCGGGATCGGCGCCATAGAACAGGCAGACATGGCTGTAATACCGCTGCAGATCCAGGCCGTGAACATCCCAGAAGGCAGGTTCAGCATCGGCGTTGGCCTCGGCCATGAAGACATAGGACAGCGCGGTGTTTTCCGCGATGCCCGTCGCGGTTTCCGGCTCCCAGACCTCATCGATCAGCAGGACCGACAGGATGTCGGCCGCGTCTTCCTCGCGGCCGAGCACGGGCAATTCCAGCTGATCGATCAGCGCATGGCCCATTTCGTGATAGAATGTCGCGATCAGGTTGTCCGCGACGAATTCCGACTGCTCATCCTCTCCGGCAAGGGCTGGCGTTGCAAGGCACAGGGACAGCAGCAGCGGAAGCAGTTTCATTTTGGAATCAGGGCCCAATAATCAAGGTCAAGCAGCACGTCCGGCAGATATTTGCCATCTTCCCCCTTCAGGGCAAACGGTTTCGCGCCCTGTTTCACCGCGACCAGCCGCAGGCGCAGCGCACCCACGCCGGGGGCGGGGGTCTCGGCGCGGTCCAGCACCTCGGACCAGCATTTCACGGTATCGCCCGCGAAGCAGGGATTGGCATGGGCGCCGCCATTCAGCGCGACAATCATTTGGGCATTGGCCAGCCCGTTGAAGGACAGGGCGCGTGCCATGCTGATGACATGGCCGCCATAGATCAGCCGCTTGCCATCTTCGCGGAAGGTGGCGTCGAAATGCACCTTGGCGGTGTTCTGCCAGAGGCGCGTGGCGATCATGTGTTCGGCGTCTTCGATGGTCACGCCATCGACATGGTCGATCTTTTCGCCCACGGCATAGTCGGCCCAGCGGTGCGGCTCGCCCGCAAGGGCAAAGTCATAGCCGGTGAAATCAAGCCCTGCAGGGATCACCAGATCCTCGGCCCCAAGCGCGGGTTTCAGCGCGGGCACCACCGCTTCGGGCGCGGGGGCGTCGAGCTTGTTCTTCCGCACCATCACCCAGCGGACATAATCCATCACCACGTCATCGCGCTGGTTCAGGCCGCGGGTGCGGACATAGACGACCCCGGATTTCCCGTTCGAGTTTTCCTTGAGGCCGATCACCGTCGATTCCGAGCGCAGCGTATCACCGGGGTAGACCGGCAGCAGCCAGCGCCCCTCGGCATAGCCGAGGTTCGCCACCGCGTTCAGGCTGATGTCGGGAACGGTCTTGCCAAAGACGACGTGAAAGGCCGCCAGATCCTCCAGCGGGCTTGCGGGCAGGCCGCAGCCCTGTGCGAAGGCATCGCTGGAATAGAGCGCATGCCGCGCCGGGTAGAGCGCGTGATACAGCGCCCGTTCGCCGCCCGAAACGGTGCGCGGCACGGCATGGCGGATGGTCTCGCCGAGGCGGTAATCCTCGAAGAAGCGTCCGGGGTTCGTTTTCATCTGCGCTCTCCTTGCGGCGGGGGCCATCCGCCGGATTTGCGGGCGGGGGTGTCCCCGCCCTGGTCTTATTGCTCCCCGAGCTTGAGGTCGGGGTGGTAATCGCCGGGCACCTCTTTCACCACGGCCTGACCACAGCGCATGACGCCGCGGGCGGCATCGAAGGCATAGGTCGGGTCGCCATGCAGCGCCCAGCCCTTGTTCAGCGCGGCGCTGACCTTGTGGCAGAAGGCCGAGGTGTCATCGTCCGACAGGAAGCGGTAAAGTTTCATCTGGATCACCCGAATGCAGGATAGCCGAGCGCGTAATGCACCCCGGCGATGCCGCCATAGACCAGGATCGTTCCGGCAAGGGCCATGGCCTCGAACTTGGCGGGTTTTGCGGCGGGCGGGGTCCAGGCGGACTGGGCGTTGATGATCGCCATCTGCGCCAGGGCCCAAAGGCCCATGCCCCCGAACAGCACGAAGGACGGCACATCACCATTCACGAGCAGGTGCGCCACCGACCAGACCAGCACGCCCAGCAGCATCGGGTGACGCAGCTTGCGTGCCACAGCCGTTTTCATCCCGGCAGCAGCAAAGAGATAGACCGACACCAGCATCAGCAGGTTGTTGATCCCCACCAGCGCCGGGCTGCGACCCCAGAAAAAGGCGCCATCCGCCGCGCGATAGCCCAGCACCATCAGCACGACGCCCGCGCCGATCGTCGCCCCCATGATCCCGCGCCCCGACGCGCCCATGCGGTCGCGCAGGTCAGGGGCGAGGCGTTTGAAGAGATGGGGGCCGATCCAGAGGATCAGGCCGATCAGCAATAGGGTCATGGTGCGAAGCTCCGGCAGATGTGAAATCGGTTCACATTGCCCTTATTCGGCCAGCGCCGCAATCGCCTCTGCCTTGGCCAAGGTGGCCTTGGCGGTCACGATATGGAGGTTTTCGACAATCTTGCCATCCACCACCGCCACGCCGCCGCCCTGCGCCATCACCGCGTCAAAGGCGGCAATCTGGCGACGGGCCAGATCGATCTCGGCCTCGGAAGGGGCAAAGGCGCTGTTGGCGATCTCCAGCTGGGCGGGGTGGATCAGCGTCTTGCCGTCAAAGCCCATGTCGCGGCCCTGTTCGCATTCGGCGCGCAGCCCTTCGTCATCCTTGAAGGCATTATAGACGCCATCGACGATGGTCAGGCCATGCGCCCGCGCGGCCAACAGGCACAGGCCAAGGCCCGCCTGCATCGGCAGACGGTCGGCGCGGAACCGGCTGTTGAGCTCTTTGGCAAGGTCATTGGTGCCCATGACCATGCCCTTCAGGCGCGGATGCGCGGCAATCTCGGCCGCGTTCAGCATCCCGATGCAGGTTTCCATCATCGCCCAAAGATCGGCGCCCGGCACGGCATCGGCCACGGCATCCAGATCGGCGGCACGGTTCACCTTGGGGATCAGGATCGCGTCGATCCGCGCGCCGCGGGCAATGGCGGCATCCATCGCATCGGCATCGGCCCGCCCCCATTCTGTGTCAAAACCGTTGATGCGGACGATCCGGGCGCGATTGCCGAAATCCCAATCTGTCAGCACCTTGGCAAGCAATTCGCGCGCCGCGGGCTTTTCATCCGGGGCGACGGCATCTTCCAGATCGAAGATGATCGCATCGGCGGGCAGGCCCATCGCCTTTTCCAGCGCCCGCTCTTTCGAGCCGGGGATATAGAGGACCGAACGGTAGGGGCGGGCGGTCTGGGCCATGAGTCTCTCCCGTAAGTAATAATCTTGCGCGAGGAAGCATGATTTCGGCATATCTGGCAAGACCCGTTTTGCCGCGATGCAGAAATACTTTGGTGTCGGGCGGGCCGGAACGGGCCGTTAACCGCGCATCAGCACCTGGGACGGCAGCCTGTGACGACAGATCGCAGCAAAGGTGCGCCGCCATGATTCAGGAAAGACTTTACGCCCTGTCGCTTGGTTTCGCCGGTCTGATCTACGCGACGCAGGCGGCGCGCGGTTTGCTGTGGTAGAGGGTCAGACCTTGGTCAGCGCATCCCAGACCAGCTTGACCGACAGGATCAGCAGCGCCCATGTCACCAGCTGGAAAAACAGCCGTTCCGGCAGTTTCCGCACCAACCAGACCCCCGCAAAAACCGCGACCGAGGCCGGTATCGCCAGAAGGACCGAGAGTTTGAGGTTTTCCACATTGATCTGCCCCAGTGCCCAATAGGGGATAAGCTTGATCGCGTTCACATAGGCAAAAAGGATGGTCGATGTGCCGGCAAACACCTCTTTCGGCAGTTTCAGCGGCAGGGTGTAGACCTGATAGGGCGGGGCGCCCGCGTGGCTCACAAAACTTGTGAAGCCGGTCAGCGCGCCCCAGAACATACCCGGCGCGACCTCGGCCGTTTTTGCGGCGGGTTCCACACGGCGGGGGCGCAGCATGTTCAGCGCAAAGATGGCACCGATCAGCCCGACGATGCCCGAAACCACCCATTCGGCCACAACATGTGCGGTGGCCCAGCCCAGCACGACGCCAATTGTGGTGGCAGGAACCAGAATGGCGAGCAGTCGTTTGTCGAAGGCATGACGATAGGCATAAAGCCCGAACATGTCCGAGACGACATAGATGGGCAACAAAAGCCCCGCCGCCATCACGGGCGACATGACCTGCGACATCAGCGGCACCGACAACATCGCCACCACCGGCACACCGCCTTTGCCCATGCCCACAAGCACTGCGGCCAACCCCGCCAGGACCCAGAAAATCGTGTCGTGCATCATGGCCCCGGCTGGCTTTTGTCAAATCCGTCCGGGTTTAGCGCAAACATCTTGCGCGCGCCAGTCGGGCCTGTCATGCCGCGACGCGGCGGCCCGAAGAATCTTGCGGGAATCTTCCGGGGTCACTATAGCATACCATTGCATACAATCCCAGCCGGAGACGGAATCATGGCACGACCCAAGATTGCACTGATTGGCGCAGGCCAGATCGGCGGCACTCTCGCCCATCTCGCAGCCATCAAGGAACTCGGCGATATCGTCCTGTTCGATATCGCGGAAGGCACCCCGCAGGGCAAGGCGCTCGACATCGCACAGTCCGGCCCGTCGGAAGGCTTTGACGCGACCATGAAGGGCGCCAACAGCTACGAAGACATCGCGGGTGCCGATGTCTGCATCGTGACTGCCGGTGTCCCGCGCAAGCCGGGCATGTCGCGCGATGACCTGCTGGGCATCAACCTCAAGGTCATGAAATCGGTCGGCGAAGGCATTGCCAAATTCGCTCCGAACGCCTTCGTGATCTGCATCACCAACCCGCTTGACGCGATGGTCTGGGCGCTGCGCGAATTCTCGGGCCTGCCGCACAACAAGGTGGTCGGCATGGCAGGCGTGCTGGATTCGGCGCGTTTCCGTCACTTCCTGTCGGTGGAATTCAACGTCTCCATGCGCGATGTCACCGCCTTCGTGCTGGGCGGGCATGGCGACACCATGGTGCCGCTGGCCCGCTATTCGACCGTTGCCGGCATTCCGCTGCCGGATCTGGTCGCGATGGGTTGGACCACGCAAGAGCGTATGGACAGCATCATCCAGCGCACCCGTGACGGCGGCGCCGAAATCGTGGGCCTGCTGAAGACCGGTTCGGCCTTCTATGCCCCGGCCACCTCGGCCATCGAAATGGCAGAAGCCTATCTGAAAGACCAGAAGCGCCTGCTGCCCTGCGCGGCCTATGTCGATGGCGCCTTCGGCCTGAACGGCATGTATGTCGGCGTCCCGACCATCATCGGCAAGGACGGGATCGAGCGCATCGTCGACATCAAGCTGAATGCCGACGAACAAGCCATGTTCGACAAGTCGGTCGATGCGGTGAAGGGCCTGGTTGCCGCCTGCAAGACCATCGACCCGTCGCTGGCCTGATCGTCTGACGACCTTTCCGCGGCCGCGGGTCCGGGGGCAATTCCCCGGCCGCGGCCGCGGTTCATTTTGGGGGGCTTCCCCCTTGGCGGGCTGCCTGCGCTTGCGGTAAGGGCAGGGGATGACCCAAGGCCATATCTCGCCCTATCACGCGCCCGACTTCATCCCCGACGCCCTGTCGCGCGGCCGTCACCGGTCTATCATCGGGGGGCGGTGGGAAGAAACCGGCGTCATCCAGATGCAGATGCTGCTGGCCGAGGGCCTGCGCCCGTGCCACCGGCTGCTGGATATCGGCTGCGGTCCGCTGCGGACGGGCTGCCGCGCCGTGCCCTATCTGAACCCCGGCAATTACTGGGGCACCGATCTGTCGCGCGATCTGATCCTGAAGGGCTATGCCGATGAGCTGACCGAGGGCGACCGCGCCCGCCTGCCGCGCGCACAGCTGGTGGGGGATGCGGACTTCAGCTTTCCGGGGGTGCCGGATGCCTTTGACTATCTGCTCTGCTTTGCGGTCTTTACCCATCTGCCGATGAACCATCTGCGGCGGGCGCTGATCCGGGTGGGGCAGCGATTCACGAAGTTTGAAAAGTTCCTGTTCACCGTCTTTCTTGCCCCCGATGCCGCGGCGAGCCTTGGGCCGGTGCGTCAGCCCGACGGGGTGGTGACGCATGACATCCGCCCGCCCTATCACCTGCTGGCCGAGGATGTTCAGCACTTCTGCGCGCAGGCCGGGCTGATGGTCGACATCCGCCCCAACCGCCTGCCGCGGGGACAGGTGCTTTGTGTCGCGCGCAGGGCCTGACCTGTCGCAAGAGACTCGGCCCGAGTCTTTCGAGCGAAGCCCCGCATGCTGTTTGCGTTAACGAAACCTTGCTTGTGATCACACTTTTTCGCGGTGTGATCACAAATACGATTTTTATGCGCCAAAACCTGCCCGCCACGCAAAAGCCATTTTGAGACCGCCTTTTTCTATGGCATCACCCCGCCAAATCAGCAGCGATGGGACATGATCCATGAACATCCATGAATATCAGGCCAAGGCGCTTCTGCGCAGCTACGGCGCCCCGGTTTCGGACGGGCGCGTCGTCCTGAAAGCGGAAGATGCCAAGACGGCCGCGGGTGAGCTGGACGGGCCGCTCTGGGTCGTCAAGGCTCAGATCCACGCCGGTGGCCGTGGCAAGGGCAAGTTCAAAGAGCCGGAAGCCGGCGAAAAGGGCGGTGTCCGCCTGGCCAAATCGGTCGAAGAGGCCGAGACGCTTGCCAAGCAGATGCTGGGCCGCACGCTGGTCACGCATCAGACCGGCCCGGTCGGCAAGCAGGTGAACCGCATCTACATCGAAGCGGGCTCGGACATCGCGCGCGAACTCTACCTCGCGCTGCTGGTGGATCGTCAGTCCTCGCGCATTTCCTTCGTCGCCTCGACCGAAGGCGGGATGGACATCGAAGAGGTTGCCGCCTCGACCCCGGAAAAGATCATCAGCTTCTCGGTTGACCCGGCTTCGGGCCTGTCCGATTTCCACGGCCGCCGTGTGGCCTTCAGCCTCGGGCTGGAAGGCAACCAGGTGAAGCAGTGCGTGGCGCTGGTCAAGACGCTCTACAAGGCCTTCGTCGAGAAGGACATGGAGATGCTGGAGATCAACCCGCTGATCGTGACCCCGGAAGGCCAGCTGAAGGTGCTGGACGCCAAGGTCTCGTTCGACGGCAACGCGATCTACCGCCATGCCGATATCGCCGCCCTGCGCGACGAAACCGAAGAAGACCCGAAAGAGCTTGCCGCGTCGAAGTTCGACCTGAACTACATCGCGCTGGACGGTGAAATCGGCTGCATGGTGAACGGCGCGGGCCTTGCGATGGCCACGATGGACATCATCAAGCTTTACGGTGCCGAACCGGCCAACTTCCTCGACGTGGGCGGTGGCGCCACCAAAGAGAAAGTGACCGAGGCCTTCAAGATCATCACCTCTGACCCGAACGTCAAAGGCATCCTCGTGAACATCTTCGGCGGCATCATGCGCTGCGACGTGATCGCGGAAGGCGTGCTGGCGGCGGTGAAAGAGGTTGGTCTGCAGGTGCCGCTGGTCGTGCGTCTGGAAGGCACCAACGTCGAGCTGGGCAAAGAGATCATCCGCAATTCCGGCCTGAACGTCATCGCAGGCGACAACCTGTCGGATGCCGCGCAGAAGATCGTGAAAGCGGTCAAGGGCTGATCCGATGCGCAAGCGGATGGTCCCTTTCCTGCTGGTTCTGACGGCTCTGCCTGCCTTCGGGCAGGACCTGGCCGCGCTGCCTGATGCGGTGGCGTTGCTCAAGGGCAAGGCGCTGGCTGACCGGCTGGACGGGGCGATCATCGCTTGTCTGTATGGGACAACGGACCCGGCCAAGGCCGAGGCGGCCTATGAGCTGGCGGAATGGGTGCGCGCGGACGAATTCGAAGGCACCGTGCGCTATGTGTCGAAGGACATCGTGACGATGTTCTGGGACGCGCCCGAAACCGGCTTCTGCATGGTCGAGACGGGGGCGATGGGCACCGATGCCCTGCTGGCCCGCGCCACGACCCTGCTGGACGGGGCAGGCTGGGTTGTCCCCCGCCTTGCCACGGTCGAGGGTTGCCCCGCGCTTGATCTGGGCAATGGGATGACCCTTGCGCCCACCTCGGCCGGGCAGGACCCGCTGTGTTCCGCCGACGAAAACGCCGCCCTGCGCTTTCAGGCCAAGAATTGATCCTTGGGCCGGGTGCGCCCCGGCCTGACCCGCAATCAACGGTGGCAGCGCCACCATACGGAGAGACACATGGCTGTTCTCGTGAATGAAAATACCAAGGTGATCTGCCAGGGCTTCACCGGCTCGCAGGGGACCTTCCACTCGGAACAGGCGATCGCCTACGGCACCAAGATGGTTGGCGGCGTGACCCCCGGCAAAGGCGGCACCAGCCACCTGAACCTGCCGGTGTTCAATTCGGTCCACGAAGCCAAGCACGTGACCGAGGCGAATGCGACCGTGATCTACGTGCCGCCGCCCTTCGCTGCGGATTCGATCCTCGAAGCGATTGACGCCGAGATGGAGCTGATCGTCTGCATCACCGAGGGCATCCCGGTGCTGGACATGATGAAGGTGAAGCGCGCGCTGGAAGGCAGCAAATCGCGCCTGATCGGGCCGAACTGCCCCGGCGTCATCACCCCCGGCGCCTGCAAGATCGGCATCATGCCGGGCCATATCCACCAGCGCGGCAGCGTCGGTGTGGTGTCGCGTTCGGGCACGCTGACCTATGAGGCCGTGAAGCAGACCACCGACCTCGGTCTGGGTCAGTCCTCGGCCGTGGGCATCGGCGGCGACCCGATCAAGGGCACCGAACATATCGATGTGCTGAACATGTTCCTCGACGACCCGGAAACCCAGTCGATCATCATGATCGGTGAAATCGGGGGTTCGGCCGAGGAAGAAGCTGCCGAGTTCCTGGCGCAGCAGAAGAAGAAGGGCCGCTGGAAGCCGACCGCCGGTTTCATCGCGGGCCGCACCGCGCCGAAAGGCCGCCGCATGGGCCACGCCGGGGCGATCGTCGCCGGGGGCAAGGGCGATGCGGAATCGAAGATCGAGGCCATGAAGTCGGCCGGGATCATCGTCGCTGACAGCCCGGCCCATCTGGGCGAGGCCGTCATGAAGGCCCTTGGCAAGTAATGACCTTTGCCCCCGGCCACGGCCGGGGGCGCACTTCACGGGAGGGGAGTGTGCCATGACCTGCGATCCGCTTCCGGCGCTGCCCGGCCTGCCCGCCACCCGGCGGGCCTGACCGCGTTTCAGACCTGCCCCCGCCCGCCGCACAGACCTCCGGCCCAGACCCTTCAAGGATAACGCCGATGACCGATCAGACCCCCAACGCCGCGTTCCACGCCCAATCCTTCATGGATGGCGCGAATGCCGATTACATCGACCAGCTTCAGGCCCGCTATGCCGCCGATCCGAATTCGGTGGATGCCGCCTGGGCCGCCTTCTTCGCGGCGCTGGGTGAAAGCGAGCTGGACGCCAAGCGCGCCGCCGCCGGCCCCAGCTGGGCCCGCGCCGACTGGCCGCCGACCGCTGCCGATGACCTGACCGCCGCCCTGACCGGCGAATGGCCGCTGGCCCCGAAAGAGGCCAAGGGCGCGGGCAAGAAGATCGCGGAAAAGGCGGCCGAAGCCGGGGTGCAGTTGTCGCAGGACCAGATCCAGCGCGCCGTGCTGGATTCGATCCGCGCCATCATGATCATCCGCGCCTACCGGATCCGCGGCCACCTGGCCGCCGACATCGATCCGCTGGGGATGCGTGACGCCTCGGCCCATCCCGAGCTGGACCCGAAATCCTACGGCTTCACCGAAGCCGACATGGATCGCCCGATCTTCATCGACAATGTGCTGGGCCTGACCCATGCCTCGATGCGCCAGATCATCGACATCGTGAAGCGCACCTACTGCGGCACCTTCGCGCTGCAATACATGCATATCTCGAACCCTGAAGAGGCCGCCTGGCTGAAAGAGCGGATCGAGGGCTACGGCAAGGAAATCCAGTTCACCCGCGAAGGCCGTCGCGCCATCCTGAACAAGCTGGTCGAGGCCGAGGGCTATGAGAAATTCCTCCATGTGAAATACATGGGCACCAAGCGCTTCGGCCTGGACGGGGGCGAGGCGCTGATCCCGGCGATGGAACAGATCATCAAGCGCGGCGGTGCGCTGGGTGTGAAGGAAATCGTCATCGGCATGCCGCACCGCGGCCGTCTGAACATCCTCGCCAATGTGATGGGCAAGCCCTATCGCGCGATCTTCAACGAATTCCAGGGCGGCTCGTTCAAGCCCGAGGATGTCGATGGGTCGGGCGACGTGAAATACCACCTCGGCGCCTCGTCGGACCGGTCGTTTGATGGCAATACGGTTCACCTGTCGCTGACCGCCAACCCCTCGCACCTTGAAGCCGTGAACCCGGTGGTGCTGGGCAAGGTGCGCGCCAAGCAGGACCAAAAGGGCGACCACACGGACCGCACCTCGGTGCTGCCGATCCTGCTGCATGGCGATGCTGCCTTTGCGGGGCAGGGCGTCGTGGCCGAATGTCTGCAGCTGTCGGGCATCAAGGGGCACCGCACCGGCGGCTGCATCCACATCGTCGTGAACAACCAGATCGGCTTTACCACCGCGCCGCATTTCTCGCGCACCTCGCCCTATCCGACGGATATCGCGCTGATGGTGGAAGCGCCGATCTTCCACGTGAACGGTGATGACCCCGAGGCCGTGGTCCATGCCGCCCGCGTGGCGACCGAATTCCGCCAGACCTTCCACAAGGACGTGGTTCTGGACATCTTCTGCTACCGCCGCTTCGGTCACAACGAAGGCGATGAGCCGATGTTCACCAACCCGGTCATGTACAACCGGATCAAGAAGCACAAGACCACGCTCCAGCTCTATACCGAGCGTCTGGTCAAGGACGGCCTGATCCCGGAAGGCGAGATCGAGGATATGAAGGCCGCCTTCCAGGCGCGCCTGAACGAAGAGTTCGAGGCCGGCAAGGACTACAAGCCCAACAAGGCCGACTGGCTGGATGGCCGCTGGAAGAACCTCTCGACCGATGGCGGCAACTACACCCCCGGCAAGACCTCGATCGCGCCGGAAACCTTGGCCGAAGTGGGCGCCGCGCTGACCCGCGTGCCTGACGGGTTCGACATCCACAAGACCGTGGCGCGTCAGCTGGAAACCAAGAAGAAGATGTTCGAAACCGGCGAAGGCTTTGACTGGGCCACCGCCGAGGCGCTGGCCTTCGGGTCGCTGCAGGTCGAAGGCTTCCCGGTGCGTCTTGCCGGTCAGGACTGCACCCGCGGCACCTTCTCGCAGCGCCATTCGGGCCTGATCGACCAGACCACCGAGGAACGCTACTACCCGCTGAACCACATCCGCCCGGGTCAGGCGCGGTATGAGGTCATCGACTCGATGCTCTCGGAATATGCGGTGCTGGGCTTTGAATACGGCTATTCGCTGGCAGAGCCGAATGCGCTGACCCTGTGGGAAGCCCAGTTCGGCGATTTCGCCAACGGCGCGCAGATCATGTTCGACCAGTTCATCAACTCGGGCGAATCGAAATGGCTGCGGATGTCGGGCCTTGTTGTGCTGCTGCCGCATGGCTTTGAAGGGCAGGGGCCGGAACACTCTTCGGCGCGTCCGGAGCGCTTCCTCCAGCTGTCTGCGCAGGATAACTGGATCGTGGCGAATTGCTCGACCCCGGCGAACTACTTCCACATCCTGCGCCGCCAGCTGCACCGCGATTTCCGCAAGCCGCTGATCCTGATGACGCCGAAATCGCTGCTGCGCCACCCGCTTTGCATTTCGCGCGCCGAGGACTTCACCACCGGCTCGTTCTTCCACCGTGTGCTGTGGGATGACGCCCAGAAGGGCAATTCCAAGCAGGTGCTGAAGGCCGATGACCAGATCAAGCGCGTCGTGCTGTGTTCGGGCAAGGTCTATTACGACCTGCTGGCGGAACGCGATGCCCGCGGTTTGGACGATGTCTATCTGCTGCGCGTGGAACAGCTCTATCCGTTCCCCGAAGCCTCGCTGCGCGCCGAACTGTCGCGCTTCCCGCAGGCCGAGGTGGTCTGGTGCCAGGAAGAACCCAAGAACCAGGGCTACTGGACCTTCGTCGAACCCAATATCGAGCAGGTGCTGGCCCAGGTCGGCGGCGCGTCGAAGCGTGCCCGCTATGCTGGCCGCAAGGCTTCGGCCTCGCCCGCAACCGGCCTCGCCTCCAAACACAAAGCTGAACAGGAAGCGCTCGTGAACGATGCGCTGTCTTCGGAAGGGAAGTAATAAAATGACCGTTGAAGTCCGCGTCCCCGCCCTTGGCGAAAGCGTCACCGAGGCGACCATCGCAACCTGGTTCAAGAAGCCCGGCGATACCGTCGCCGTGGACGAGATCCTGTGCGAGCTGGAAACCGACAAGGTGAGCCTGGATGTTCCCTCGCCCGCAGCTGGTGTTCTGGGCGAAATCCTGGCGCAGGAAGGCGAAACCGTCGCCGCCGCCGCGCTGCTGGCCACCATCGCCGAAGGTGCCGCCGGTGCCGCCCCCGCCCCGGTGACTGTCGATCCCAAGATCGAACAGGCCGCCGCGGTGAATTCGCCCGGCGCCGGTCCCGAAGTGCCCGCCGCCCGCGCCGATGTCGAAAACGCCCCCTCGGCCAAGAAGGCGCTGGCCGAGGCCGGTCTGTCGGCCGATCAGGTGCAGGGTTCGGGTCGGGATGGCCGCATCATGAAGGAAGACGTTGCCAAGGCTGCCGCTGCTGCCGCCGCCCCCGTGGCTGCGGCCGTCGCGGCCGCCCCGGTCGCCATTCCGCGCGCCCCGGTCCCGGCCGATGACGCCGCCCGCGAAGAACGGGTGAAGATGACCAAGCTGCGCCAGACCATCGCGCGCCGCCTGAAGGACAGCCAGAACACTGCCGCCATGCTCACCACCTACAATGAGGTGGACATGTCCGGCATCATGGAGCTGCGCAACACCTACAAGGACGCCTTCGAGAAGAAGCACGGCGTGAAGATGGGCTTCATGTCCTTCTTCGTGAAGGCCTGCTGCCACGCGCTGAAGGAAGTCCCCGAGGTGAACGCCGAAATCGACGGCACCGACATCGTCTACAAGAACTACGTCCATATGGGCGTGGCCGTGGGCACGCCCTCGGGTCTTGTGGTGCCGGTGGTGCGTGATGCCGATCAGATGGGCTTTGCCGCGATCGAAAAGAAGATCGCCGAACTGGGCATCCGCGCCCGTGACGGCAAGCTTTCGATGGCCGAAATGGCGGGCGGCTCGTTCACCATCTCGAACGGCGGCGTCTATGGTTCGCTCATGTCCTCGCCCATCCTGAACCCGCCGCAATCGGGGATCCTCGGGATGCACAAGATCCAGGACCGTCCGGTCGTGGTGAACGGCCAGATCGTGATCCGCCCGATGATGTATCTTGCCCTCAGCTACGATCACCGCATCGTCGACGGCAAAGGCGCCGTGACCTTCCTCGTCCGAGTCAAGGACGCGCTGGAAGATCCGCGCCGCCTGCTGATGGATCTGTGATCCTGCTCGGGGGCGGCAATACCGCCCCCGAACCCTCCCCTCGCGGGGGCCGTCGGCCCCCGTTCCGTCGCGCCAAAAGATGCCGGGGCCCCGCCCATGACCGACGACCTGTCCCTTCCCGCACTCACCCTCCCGGCCCGGCCCGCATTGCCGGGGCAGGGCTCTCCGCGGTGGGACGTCGGCCCCAACCGTCCGAGCCGCGCATGACCCCCGAACTCACCGCCCTTGCCCTCGCGGGCCTGCTGCAGGCCGTGCAATTTGCGACCTTCGCAGTCCCGGCCAACCGGGAACTCGGCGTGGGCTATACCTCCTCGGCGCGCGACGTCCCGCCCTCGCGGTCCATGTCGAGGGTCACCGCCCGGCTGCAACGCGCGATGAACAACCATTTCGAAGGGCTGATCCTCTTTACCCTCGCCGTGGTGGTCGTGACGCTCGGCCAGCAATCCAGCCCGGTCACGCAGACCGCCGCTTGGATCTACCTTGGCGCCCGCATCCTCTATGTTCCGGCCTATGCCCTCGGCTGGCGCCCCTGGCGCTCGGCCATCTGGGGCATCGGCTTCTTCGCAACCCTTACCATGATCGTGGCCAGCCTGATCTGACCGCTTTCATCTTGGCAAAATATCCTCGGGGGTCCGGGGGCAGACAGCCCCCGGTCTTCGACACCACAGGAGACCGAAATGGCAGAATTCGATGTGATCGTGATCGGCGGCGGCCCCGGTGGCTATGTCTGCGCCATCCGCTGCGCGCAGCTGGGCCTCAAGACCGCCGTGGTCGAAGGGCGCGAAACACTGGGCGGCACCTGCCTCAACGTGGGCTGCATCCCGTCGAAAGCGCTGCTCAACGCCACCCACCACCTGCACGAAGTGCATGAGAATTTCGAAAAGATGGGCCTGATGGGCGCGCATCCGACCGTGGATTGGGCGAAGATGCAGGCCTACAAACAGGATGTCATCACCGGCAATACCAAGGGGATCGAATTCCTCTTCAAGAAGAACAAGGTCACCTGGCTCAAGGGCTGGGGCACAATCCCGGCCGCCGGTCAGGTGAAGGTCGGCGAAGACACCCATACCGCAAAGCATATCGTCATCGCTACCGGCTCCGAACCCGCAAGCCTGCCGGGCGTCACCGTCGATGAAGAGGTGGTTGTCACCTCCACCGGCGCGCTCGCCCTTACCGAAATCCCGAAATCCATGGTGGTGATCGGCGCCGGCGTCATCGGCCTCGAAATGGGGTCGGTCTATGCCCGCCTCGGCGCCAAGGTGACCGTGGTCGAATATCTCGACGGCATCACCCCCGGCATGGATACCGAAGTGGCCAAGGCCTTCCAGAAGATCCTCGCCAAACAGGGCCTCAAATTCGTGCTGGGTGCCGCCGTCCAGGGCACCGAACGCACCGCCACCGGGGCCAAGGTCGCCTACAAGCTCCGCAAGGACGACAGCGCGCATGAGATCGAGGCCGATGTCGTCCTCGTCGCCACTGGCCGCAAACCCTATGTCGCAGGCCTCGGCCTTGACGCGCTCGGCGTCGAGATGGAGCCCCGCGGCCAGGTCAAGACCAATGGCCATTTCGCCACCAGCGTGAAGGGCATCTACGCCATCGGCGACGCCATCATCGGCCCGATGCTCGCCCACAAGGCCGAAGACGAAGGCATGGCTCTGGCCGAAATCCTCGCGGGCAAGCACGGCCATGTGAACTATGACGTCATTCCCGGTGTCGTCTATACCACGCCCGAGGTGGCGACCGTCGGCAAGACCGAAGACCAGCTCAAGGCCGAAGGCCGCGCCTATAAGGTCGGCAAGTTCAGCTTCATGGGCAATGGCCGCGCCAAGGCCGTCTTCCAGGGCGAAGGCTTCGTCAAGATGCTGGCTGACAAGGAAACCGACCGTATCCTCGGCTGCCATATCGTCGGCCCCGCCGCCGGTGACCTGATCCACGAAGTCTGCGTCGCCATGGAATTCGGCGCTGCGGCACAGGATCTGGCGCTCACCTGCCACGCCCACCCCACCTATAGCGAGGCCGTGCGCGAAGCCGCCCTTGCCTGCGGCGATGGCGCCATCCACGCCTGATCCGGCCCCAAAACGCAAAACGCCCCGGTCCAACCCGGGGCGTTTTTCTTTTCTTCCTATTTTCTGTCTGAAAATATCCTCAGGGGGTGAATGGCCGTCAGGCCAGAGGGGGCGCGAGCGCCCCCTGCCTTCATTCTGCCGCCACCGCCTCCGGGTTCACCAGCGCGACAATGTCCAGCATGATGCGGTTCAGCTCGAAATCCTTGGGCGTATAGACCGCGGCCACACCCATTGCGCGCAGCTTCACGGCATCCTCCTCGGGGATGATCCCGCCCACCACGACCGGCACATGGTCAAGGCCCGCAGCCCGCATCCGTTCCATCGTCTCGCGGATCAGCGGCAGATGGCTGCCCGAAAGGATCGACAGACCCACCACATGCGCCTCTTCCGCCGCCGCCGCGGCAACAATCTCGGCCGGGGTCAGGCGGATGCCTTCGTAATGGATATCCATGCCGCAGTCGCGCGCACGGGCGGCGATCTGCTCGGCACCGTTCGAATGGCCGTCAAGACCGGGCTTGCCCACCAGGAATTTCAGCTGCCGCCCCAGCCGGGCTGAGGCCGTGGCCACGGCCTCGCGGATCGGCTCCAACCCTTCCGTCCGGTTCGAGGGGCTGCGCGACACGCCCGTCGGCGCACGATATTCGCCAAAGGCCGCCCGCACCACGGCACCCCATTCGCCCGTCGTCGCCCCGGCCTTGGCCGCAGCGATAGAGGCCGGCATCACGTTCTGCCCCGACAGGCAGGCCGCCCGCAGTGCCTCCAGCGCCTGTTTCACCGCGGCCTCATCACGGCCCGCGCGCCAGGCTTGCAGACGCTCGACCTGATCACGCTCGGCGGCCTCGTCCACCACCATGATCGCTCCATCCCCCGCCGTCAACGGCGAGGGCGCGGCCTCGGTCCAGCGGTTCACGCCGACGACGATGGTCTCTTTCGCCTCGATCCGGGCAATACGCTCGGCATTGGCCTCGACCAGACGGCTCTTCATATACTCAATCGCCGCCACCGCGCCGCCCATGGCGTCGATCTGCGCCAACTCCTGCCGCGCGCCGTCCTTCAGCGCCGCAACCTTGCGGTCAATCGCCGGGTTCCCGTCAAAGAGATCGTCATATTCCAGCAAGTCCGTCTCATAGGCCAGGATCTGCTGCATCCGCAGCGACCATTGCTGATCCCAAGGGCGGGGCAGGCCAAGCGCCTCGTTCCAGGCCGGAAGCTGCACCGCGCGCGCGCGTGCCTTCTTGGACAGGGTCACCGCCAGCATCTCGATCAGGATGCGATAAACGTTGTTTTCCGGCTGCTGTTCCGTCAGGCCAAGGCTGTTGACCTGCACACCATAGCGGAAACGGCGGTATTTCGCATCGGTGATGCCATAACGGTCGCGGCACAGCTCATCCCACAGATCGACGAAGGCGCGCATCTTGCACAGTTCGGTCACAAACCGGATGCCCGCGTTCACGAAGAAGGAGATCCGCCCCACCATATTCGGGAAATCTTCGGCCGGAACCTTGCCCTTGAGGTCGTCCAGAACGGCACAGGCCGTGGCCAGCGCAAAGGCCAGCTCTTGCTCGGGCGTGGCCCCGGCCTCTTGCAGGTGGTAGGAACAGACGTTCATCGGATTCCATTTCGGCAGGTGCCGCTGCGTATAGGCCGCCACATCGGTGATCATCCGCAGGCTGGGCTTCGGCGGGCAGATATAGGTGCCCCGGCTCAGGTATTCCTTGATGAGGTCGTTCTGCACCGTCCCCTGCAGACGCGAGATATCGGCGCCTTGTTCCTCGGCCACCGCAATATAAAGGGCCAGCAGCCAAGGCGCGGTGGCATTGATCGTCATCGAGGTATTCATCTGCTCCAGCGGGATCTGGTCAAAGAGCATCCGCATGTCGCCCAGATGGGATACCGGCACACCGACCTTGCCAACCTCGCCGCGCGCCAGTTCGTGGTCGCTGTCATAGCCCGTCTGCGTGGGCAGATCGAAGGCCACCGACAGACCCGTTTGCCCTTTGGAAAGGTTTGTCCGGTAGAGCTGATTCGAGGCCCGGGCCGTGGAATGCCCGGCATAGGTGCGGAACAGCCAGGGGGCTTCCTTCTGCGGCATCTGGGGCGCTTGGGTCATGGCGGGCCTCGTGAATCGGGTTGGAAATATTATTGCTGCGATGCAGTTATGCGCGAAAGAATATGCCCCTGTCAATTCGCCGCGCTGCGGCATGGCCGGGTTTACGGCGAAGGTCGCACCGCATAGGCTGCGGCCCATGACATCGACCGTGGAACTTCCGCTCTGGCTGGTGGTGCTGGCCCTTCTGCTCGCCGCCGTCGCGGCGTTGGAACGCGTGCTCATGCCCTCTGCACGGTGGTTCCTGCGGAAACGGGCCGAGCGGCTGATCGGGCGGCTCAATACCCACCTTGCGCGGCCGATTCAGCCCTTTCGCCTGATGGCGCGGGCGGATCGCATCGTGCAGCTGACCTATGATCCCCAGGTGATCCGCGCCGTGATGGACCATGCGCGCGACACCGGCGTGCCGGAACCCGTGGCGCTGCAGGCCGCGCGCAAGGCCGCGCGCGAAATCGTGCCGGGCTTTTCCGCGCTGGTCTATTTCGGGGTGGCAACGCGGTTGGCCCGTTGGTTTTCGCGCCTGTTCTACCGGGTCCATGTCGGGCGTGTGGACGCCGCCCTTGCGACCATCGACCGTGAGGCGACGGTGGTTTTCGTGATGAATCACCGCAGTAACATGGATTACGTGCTGGTGACCTGGCTTGTCGCCAACCGTTCGGCCCTGTCCTATGCGGTGGGGGAATGGGCGCGGATCTGGCCGCTTTCGGCGATGATCCGGGCGATGGGCGCCTTCTTCGTGCGGCGCAATTCGCGCAATACCCTCTATCGCCGTGTGCTGGCGCGCTATGTGCAGATGATCACCGCGGAAGGGGTGACGCAGGCGATTTTCCCGGAAGGGGGCCTCAGCCTTGACGGGCGGGTCGGGGCGCCGCGGATGGGGCTTTTGTCCTATATCCTGCAGGATTTCGGGCCCGATCACCGTGATGTGGTGTTTGTGCCGGTGGGCATTGCCTATGACCGTGTGCTTGAGGACCGGCTGTTGGTTGAAGCCGCGCAGCGGGGCGACCGGCGCTTTCGTGGCAATCTTTTCGGCGTGATCGGCTTCACCCTGCGGATGCTGCGGCGCAAATGGAAGGGCAGCTATATCGGCTTTGGCAGCGCCGCCGTCAGCTTCGGGGCGCCGCTGTCGTTGCGGGACTGGCTGGTGCATCAGACTGCCGACCCCGAACGGCTGGGCACGGCGCTTATGGCGCGTGTCGCGCAGGTCGTGCCGGTATTGCCGGTGCCGCTGGTGGCGGCGGCTTTGCGCGAAGGGGCTCTGACGCCGGGCGCCGTCCAGCGCCGCGTGGAGGAGATGGTCGCCGAGCTGACGGCGCGTGGCGTGCCGCTGGAACTGCCTGCCGGCGGGGTATCCGAGGCCGTGGGAGAGGGGCTGACCGCCCTTCTGGCCCGTGGGATCGTTGCCGACCTGAACGGATTGCGTATTGCATCCGGGAAAGAGGCGCTCTGTGCCTATCAAGCCGGGCCGGTGGAGCAGCATCTTGGGCGCTGATGCCGCAAGATCGCTATGCCCCGGCGGGATTTCCCGTTACGCTGCGCCGCAGCAAGGGGGATTCGCATGGGCAAGGTCATCACCATCGCGCAACAGAAGGGCGGGGCGGGCAAGACCACGCTTGCCGTGACGCTGGCGGGGGCTTTCGTGCGGCAGGGTCTGTCGGTGGCGCTGCTCGACAGCGATCCTCAGGGCAGCCTCGGGCGTTGGTTCATGACCCGGGTCGAGCGTCTGGGCGAGCCGGATGTCGAGTTTTCCACCGCTTCGGCCTGGGGCGTGGGTTATGAATGCCGCAAGCTGAAGGGGCGGCATGACATTGTCATCGTCGATACCCCGCCCAAGGCCGACAGCGATCTGCGCCCTGCCTTGCGCGAGGCGGATCTGGTCTTGGTGCCGGTCGCGGCGAGCCATGTGGATCTTTGGGCAACCGATGGCGTGCTTGATCTGGTCGCGCGGGAAAGCGGGCGGGCGCTGATCGTGCTGAACCGGATGAGCGCGGGCACCCGTCTCGCGGAAGAGGTGGCAAAGGCGGCAGAGGGCGTGGCGCAGGTGGCGAAGTCGCGCCTTGCTGCGCGCGTGGCCTATGCCGAAACACTGGGGCAGGGGGCTTCGGCGCTGGATGCGCGCGGCCCTGCGGCGGCCGAAGCGAAGGCCTTGGCCGCCGAGGTTTTGGCCGCTCTGGCCGAGTAAGCCCGGCCAGAGCGCCCGTTCAGAATACGTCAAAAAGATAAAGCAGAATGATGATCGGGATCGGGATGCCGATCACCCAGGCGAGAATGCCACGCATGTGAGCCTCCTTTTTGCTGTCGCAAGGCCAACGCCCCGCAGGCGGCAGCGGTTCCAGACAGGCGGCCTGCGCCCGGCCCGCCGCGCCAATGCGCGGGGCGCCCAGAGGTTTCACCGCGCTGTTCGCAGGCAATGCGCCTTCGGACATACGGGGGGCGAAGGTCGCCCGACGTCCCTGACCGGGTTTGGTTGACTGCCGCGAAAGGGCGCCCTGCATGTGGCCAAGTTCCTTTGTCCTCTCTCATGCAGCAAGGCGTGCGTCTCGGAGAGCGGCCTTTGGACATGGAAATCAGCGCCCATTTCCCGGGCCCCGGCCAACAACCCGGTTTCCCGAACGCCCGCCAGAAGTGAGGGCCAGATGTCTGGCTTTGGGCCACATGGTTGCGGCGGGCAAGGGCTGCCCACCCGCTTGGCCCATGGCATTGGCCGGTGCGCCCAAACCTTGATCGGCTTCCCCGATATCCCGCCACAGTGTTTCGGCCATCCGCCGCGCCGCCACGGCCGAGGGGCGCCCCGCCCATGAAGAAGGACGGTGAGGTTTCCCCCACCGGCCCAAAGCCATATGCCGTTGTCACACCGCGAAGGTCAGCGGGTGAATTTTTTGTATTTGACGCGCTTCGGTTCAATCGAATCCGGGCCGAGGCGACGGACCTTGTCTTCCTCATAGGCTTCGAAGTTGCCCTCGAACCATTCCACATGGCCTTCGCCTTCGAAGGCGAGGATATGGGTGCAGAGCCGGTCAAGGAAGAAGCGGTCGTGGCTGATGATGACCGCGCAGCCTGCGAATTCTTCCAGGGCCGCTTCCAGCGCCTGCAGCGTTTCCACGTCAAGGTCGTTGGTCGGTTCGTCGAGCAGCAGGACGTTGCCGCCAGAGCGCAGCAGCTTGGCCATGTGCACGCGGTTGCGCTCACCGCCCGACAGCAGGCCCACCTTCTTCTGCTGGTCGCCGCCCTTGAAGTTGAAGGCCCCGCAATAGGCGCGGCTGTTCATCGTGGCGTCGCCCAGTTCGATGACCTCAAGCCCTTCCGAGATTTCTTCCCAGACGGTCTTGTTGGGGTCCAGCGCGTCGCGCGACTGATCCACGAAGGACAGCTTGACGGTATCCCCGAAGGTGATGGTGCCGGCATCGGGTTTTTCCTGCCCCGTCAGCAGCTTGAACAGCGTCGATTTCCCGGCGCCGTTCGGGCCGATGACGCCCACGATGCCACCGGGCGGCAGCACGAAGGACAGGTCCTCGAACAGCAGCTTGTCGCCGAAGGCCTTGGTCAGGCCTTCGATCTCGATCACCTTGCCGCCCAGACGCGGGCCGTTCGGGATGATGATCTGCGCGGTCGAAATCTTCTCGCGCTCGGTCTTGTTGGCCATTTCCTCGTAAGACTGGATCCGGGCCTTGGATTTCGCCTGACGGGCCTTGGCCCCGGCGCGGATCCATTCCAGTTCCTTTTCCAGAACCTTCTGCTTGGCCTTGTCCTCACGCGCTTCCTGCGCCATGCGCTTGGCCTTCTGTTCCAGCCAGCTGGAATAGTTGCCCTCGTAGGGGATGCCGCGGCCGCGATCGAGTTCGAGGATCCAGCTCGTGATATCGTCGAGGAAATAGCGGTCGTGGGTCACGATCAGGATCGTGCCCTTGTATTCGATCAGGTGCTTTTGCAGCCAGGCGATGGTCTCGGCGTCGAGGTGGTTGGTCGGTTCGTCGAGCAGCAGCATGTCGGGCGCCTCAAGCAGCAGCTTGCAGAGCGCAACCCGGCGGCGTTCCCCGCCCGAGAGGGTTTCGACATTGGCGTCATCAGGCGGGCAGCGCAGGGCCTCCATCGCCACATCGACCTGGCTGTCGAGATCCCAGAGGTTCTCGGCGTCGATCTCGTCCTGCAGCTTGGCCATCTCCTCGGCGGTCTCGTCCGAGTAGTTCATCGCCAGTTCGTTGTAGCGGTCGATCTTGGCCTGCTTCTCCGCAACCCCCAGCATGACATTGCCGCGCACGTCCAGCGCGGGGTCCAGCTGCGGTTCCTGCGGCAGATAGCCGACTTTGGCGCCTTTGGCGGCCCAGGCCTCGCCGGTGAAATCCTTGTCCCAGCCGGCCATGATGCGCAGCAGGGTCGATTTCCCGGCGCCGTTGACGCCGACGACACCGATCTTCACGCCGGGAAGGAAGTTCAGGCGGATATTTTCAAAGCACTTCTTGCCGCCGGGATAGGTCTTGGAGACGCCATCCATGTGATAGACGAATTGATACGAGGCCATGTCGGGCTCCATGTTCCAGAATTGCCCCTGCTCTAGCGGTCTCGCGGCGGTTCTGCAACGGAAAGCGGGGTCAGAGCTGCTTCTCGAACCAGTGATGGGCAAAGGGATTGTCGTTGTAGCGCGGGATTTCCTGCCATCCCGCGCGCCGGTAGAGGGTCAGCGCCTCGGGCAGGTGGCGGCTGGTGTCAAGGCGCAGGCGCGTCAGGCCCAGACGGCGGGCTTCGGTTTCGGCGGCGGCCATCAGGCGGCGGCCCAGCCCCACCCCGCGATGATCGGGCGAGACCCAGAGACATTTGATTTCGGCCCGGCCCAGCCCATCCCCGCGCAGCGAGACGCAGCCCAGCCGGTCCTCGCCATGTTCGGCCATAAGGAAGGCACCGCGCGGCGGACGCAGGGCGCCGGGGTCGGGGTCGGTGCCGGGGGTGAAGGGCAGGCCGAAGCGGCCCGAAAGTTCGGTATAATAGGCGCGCAGGCAGGCTGCGGCCTCGGCGCTGTCGGGGTCGATCAGGCGCAGGCGCATGCGATGTGCGGCCAGCAGGGTGGCCACGCGGTCCATCGCGGCCAGCAGCGTTTCATCGCCGTCCAGAAGGTCATGCAGTTCGGCCGCGCGGTCGCGGGTCAGCTGTTGGCAGGCCGCGATCTCTGCCAGCCCGGCTGGGGTGCAGGCGGCGCGGCGGCGGCGCGCATCTTCGGGGTCGGGGGTGACGGTGATCAGGCCGTCCTCTTCCAGTTGGCGGAGCTGACGGCTCATCAATCCGCTGTCGAGCGTCAGGTGATCGCGCAGGGCGCCCACATCCATCCCCGCGGCGCCGATGGCCATCAGTGCGCGCAGCGGTCCCATCGGCCGTCCGCGCGCGGCAAGCGCCGCTTCCCGCCCGGCCTCTTCCGCGGCGATGGTTCGGGTGAAGCGCAAGAGGCGGTCAAGCTGCGGTTCGGGCATGTCGGACTCGGGTCAGGCAATTTCTCTGACTGATGTCAGGAATTTTCGCCATTGGCAAGCGGACCCCCGCGTGTATGACGATTCCGGGCGGGCAGGGCGCGATAAGGAACAGGGGCGGATGCGGCAGGGCTTTCCACGGGCGACGCGGGGCATGGTGGTGGGGCTTCTGGGCGGGTCCTTCGATCCGGCGCATGAAGGCCATGTCCACATCACGCGCGAAGCGTTGCGGCGCTTTGGCCTGGATCGCGTCTGGTGGCTGGTCACGCCTGGCAACCCGCTGAAACCGCGCCAGCCTGCGCCCATGGCGGATCGGTTGGCGCGGGCGCGGGCGCTGATGCAGCATCCGCGCGTGGTGATCACAGATCTTGAGGCTCATCTGGGCACCCGCACGACCGCCGCCACGCTGAAGGCGCTGCGGGCGCGCTATCCGAGGGTGCGGTTTGTCTGGCTGATGGGGGCCGACAATCTGGTGCAGTTCCACCGCTGGGATCGCTGGGAAGACATCATGCACATGGTTCCCGTGGGGGTATTGGCCCGCCCTGGCTGGGGCGTGCGCGGGCGTCTGGGCCGTGCGGCGCGGGTCTATGCGACCGACCGGGTGACCGAAGGGGCCGCGGGCGATCTGGGGCGCCGGGCGGCCCCTGCCTGGGTGCTGGCCGATGTGCCGCTGAACGATCTGTCCTCAAGCGCGATTCGCGCGCGGGGGGAATGGCACAGCGGCGGCTAGGTCAGTTGGCGGGCGCCTGCGAGGTGGCGTCGCCTGCCGGGGCTGCGTCCGGCGCGGGCGGCGGGCCGGCAGGTTCGGGTGCCGCGACCAGAATCCCGTTCAGCCATTTCCCCGCGCTTTCCTGACCCGAGGTATAGCGCAGCACGCCTTGCCCCTCGCGCTTGCCCTTGACGAAGTCGCCCTCATAGGTGTCGCCATTGCCATAGGTCGCGGTGCCTTTGCCGGTCATTTCCCCCATTTGCCACTGGCCGCTATAACGGAACCCGTCGCTCATGGTGAAATCGCCGATACCGTGGCGGATGCCATCCACAAAATCGCCCGTATAGGTTGACCCATCGGGATAGGTTGCCGTGCCTTTGCCGGTACGTTTGCCCGCCGTCCAGTCACCATCGTAGCGGAAGCCGTCTGGCCGGGTCAGCACGCCTTTGCCATCGGCCTGCTCACCGCGGAACTGCCCCGCATAGGCGGCGCCATCGGCATAGGTGGCGCGGCCACGGCCCTCGATCTGGCCCTTGGACCAGTTGCCGTCATAGCTTGACCCGTCGGCATAGGTGATCTTGCCCTGACCCTGCGGTAGATCCGCGACGAAGCTGCCCATGTAGACCGATCCATCGGCATAGGTGAGGGTGCCTTGCCCCTCCATCCGGCCCGCCTTCCAGTCGCCGTCATAGCCATAGCCATCGGGGGCGATGTAGCGGCCCTTGCCCTCGCGCTGATCGGCGCGGAACTGGCCTTCATAGACGGCGCCGTCCTTGTAGGTCATCTTGCCCCGGCCCTGACGGCGGCCTTCGACAAAGGCACCTTCGTAGCGGTCGCCATTGGGTTGCGTCAGCTTGCCTAGGCCGTTGATCTGGCCCTTGGCCCAATCGCCTTCATAAACTAGCCCATCGGGCATGGTCAGTTTGCCCTTGCCATCGCGCAGGCCCGCCTGCATCTGCCCCTCGTATCGGGTGCCATCGGCATAGGTCATCACGCCTTGGCCCTGCATCTGGTTGGCGACCCAGTCCCCCTCATAGACCATGCCGCCGGGCGAGGTGAGCTTGCCCTTGCCTTCATGCTTGCCCGCGACGAAGGCCCCTTCATAGACCGCGCCATTGGCATAGCGGGCGATGCCCTGACCCTCGATCGCGCCATTGGTCCAGTCGCCTTCATAGCTCGACCCGTCGGCATAGGTGATCTTGCCCTTGCCATCAGGTTTTCCGCCCACGAAGGCGCCCTGATAGATCGACCCGTTGGGATAGCGTGCCGTGCCCTGACCGCGGATTTCGCCTTCGACCCAGGCGCCGGAATATTCATAGCCGTTGGGCAGCCGATAGGTGCCGGTGCCGTGCTGGCGGCCGTTCAGAAACGTGCCCTCATAGACCGATCCGTCGTCATATTGCTTGACCTGCACGTCATCCAGCGATTGCGCGGCTGCGGCCAAGGCCACAACCTGTGCCAGAACCAGACCTGCCATCCCGATCCGCCGCCGCATCCCGCGCCTCCGTCCCGTGTCATCGCCCATGCAGCCTTTTCCTTGGCTGTCAGTCTGCTAGAAAGCAAGACAATTCCTCGGGACGCCGCTCCCGCAGATTGTGGAGAGCCGCCCATGACGACCCGCTTCCGCCTGACGCTTGGCCAGCTGAACCCGACCGTGGGCGACCTTGCCGGAAATGCCGAAAAAGCCCGTGCCGCCTGGGCCGAGGCCAAGGCCGCCGGGGCCGATATGCTCGCGCTGCCCGAAATGTTCATCACGGGCTATCAGACGCAGGATCTGATCCTGAAATCGGTTTTCGTGCAGGAGGCCGAGGCCGCGCTGCATCAGCTTGCCCGCGATTGCGCCGAGGGGCCGGCCATCGGCATCGGCGGCCCGGCGATGCTCGGCGGTCGGCTGCACAATGCCTATTGGATCCTGCAGGGCGGTGCCGTGGTGGCGCAGGTCTTGAAGCATCACCTGCCCAATACCGATGTCTTTGATGAAAAGCGCGTCTTCGTGGCGGCCGATGTCTCGGGGCCGTATCGCGTTGGTCCGATCCGCATCGGCACCCCGATCTGCGAAGATGCCTGGCACCCCGATGTGGCCGAAACGCTGGCCGAAACCGGGGCCGAGATCCTGCTTGTCCCCAATGGCTCGCCCTATCACCGGGGCAAGCCCGATCTGCGGCTGAACCTGATGGTGTCGCGCGTGGTCGAAACCGGGCTGCCGCTGGTCTATCTGAACATGGTGGGCGGGCAGGACGATCAGGTTTTCGACGGTTCGTCCATGGTGCTCAATCCGGGGGGCGAGCTTGCGCTTCAGATGCCGCAGTTTGACGCCTGCATCACCCATGTCGATTTCCTGCAAGGCCCCGAAGGCTGGCGCGCCGAACCCGGCATGAAGGTCGAAATCCCGCGCGTGTGGGAGGCGGATTATCGCGCCTGCGTGCTGTCGCTGTCGGATTACATGGCCAAGACCGGGTTCAAGAAGGCCGTTCTGGGCCTGTCGGGCGGGGTTGATTCCGCGCTGGTTGCGGCGATTGCGGCCGATGCGCTGGGGCCGGAAAACGTGCATTGCGTCATGCTGCCCTCGGCCTATACCTCGGAGCATTCGTTGCAGGATGCAGGCGAAACCGCGCGCAATCTGGGCTGCCGTCTGGATACCGTGCCGATTGGCGGCGCACAGGCCGCTGTAGGCGAGGCGCTGGCCGATCTGTTCCGCGGCACCGAACCCGGCATCACCGAGGAAAACATCCAGAGCCGTCTGCGCGGCGTCATGCTGATGGCGATTTCCAACAAATTCGGGGGCATGTTGCTGACCACGGGCAACAAATCCGAAGTGGCGGTGGGCTATTGCACCATCTACGGCGATATGAACGGCGGCTATAACCCGCTGAAAGACATGTATAAAACCCGTGTCTTTGAAACCTGTCGCTGGCGCAATGCGAACCATCGGCCCTGGATGAAGGGGCCTGCGGGCGTGGTGATCCCCGATCGCGTCATCAGCAAGCCCCCCAGCGCCGAGTTGCGCCCCAACCAGACCGATCAGGACAGCCTGCCGCCCTATGAGGTGCTGGATGCCATTCTGGAAGGGCTGGTGGACCGGGAACTTTCGGTCGCCGATCTGGTCGCGCAGGGCTTTGACCGCGCCACCGTCAAGCGGGTCGAACATCTGCTGTACATCAGCGAATACAAGCGCTTCCAATCGGCGCCGGGCGTGCGCCTGACCCCGCGGGCCTTCTGGCTGGACCGGCGCTATCCGATTGCGAACCGTTTTCGCGACGCCACCTGACTTAGATGCAGGACTATTACGCCAACCTGGAGCGCTTGCTGTATGATCAAGATGGTGAGCTGTCACGCAGGCTGAAATCTGCGGCGCTTATCATTTTGTCAGCAGAGGAACTGCGGTCTTGCGTTGAGCAGAAGGCCCTATTGTTTTTCGGTTTACAGAAAGAGTTAAGTTGGCGGCGGGACGATGACCCTCTGCCAATAGAATACGAGGGACTACGATCCAAAAAACAAGCGGACCGGCTTCGGGCTGCGAGCCTCTGGTTCCAAAGCGTTGGTGCATTTAGTGAAGACGATTTTGAGCTGGTTCGGCTTGCAATGAACTATCGAAATGAAGTCGCCCATGAGCTTCTCGAAGCGCTTCTTTATCAATCCCCCGACTTCTTCGCCCCAGAAGTGCCATTTGCAATGGTTTGTTTAGCTCACAAAATAAATGTATGGTGGATGAAAAATTACGAGTTTGAAGACGATTGTAATGAGAGCTTGGATGTCGATAAGGCTGAACAGCTGTCTACCGCAATTGTGAGATTGATAACACTGGCGGCATTTCCTGAATTGTCTGAGGTGCCGCATGCAAATGAAACATGATGATTTATATAGAACTAGTGGTCGCGTGATCCGAAACACGCACTCCGGAACAATGTAAGTCTTCCCCCATGCAGCAGCAGGAACAGCGCCTCAGCCATCGGGCAATGCCTGCGGTGTGGTCTGGGGCAGAAAGCGCGCGACATCCTCGGGGCGGCAGAGTTCGGTCGCGGGGGTGATGCAGGCCGCGGCGGCCGCGGCGACGGCCATGGCCAGCGCAGCCTCACGCACCGCGCCGCGCGACAGGGCCAGAACATGGGCCCCGACAAAGGTATCGCCCGCGCCGACTGCGCTGATGACCTTGACCTGCGGTGCCGGGGCGAACAGGCGCCCCGTACCGTCCGCCAGCACAGACCCTTCGGCCCCGCGGGCGATGATCACGGTTTCCGCCACCCCACGCGCCACCAGATCGGCGGCGAAGGCCGCGCTCGTCGCGCGATCGGGCAGGGGGTGGCCGGCCAGGCCTTCCGCTTCGGCATCATCCATTCGCAATACGGCAAGGCCCGGCACCGGGTCTTGCACCACCGCCGTCAGCGCAGCACCCGAGGTATCGAGGATCAGCCGCGCGCCGGGGGGCAGGGCGGCCTGCACCTCGGCGGCAAAGCGGTCAGGCACGCCGGGGGGCTGGCTGCCTGACAGCACCACCAATGCCCCCTTTGGCGTGATCTCGCGGATGCGCGACAGCGCGCGGTCCATGTCGGAGCGGGGCCAGGGTGTGCCGGGCAGCACGAAGCGGAACTGTTTGCCGGTGCTTTCGTCGGTGACGGCGATGCTTTCGCGCGTCTCGCCGGGGGCGTCGATGCCGCTATAGCCCACGCCCTCGGCGCGCAGGGCTTGGGCCAGACGGTCGCCCGTGGCCCCCGCCAGCGCGACAAGGGCCAGCGCCTCGCCGCCCAGAATGCGGATCGCGCGGGCCACGTTGATGCCCCCGCCGCCCGGATCGATGCGCGGCGCGCTGCAACGCAGTTTCGGGCCGGGCTGCACGCTGGGGGTGCTGGTCGACAGATCCAGCGCGGGGTTCAGCGTGATGGTCAGGATCGGGGTCATGGGGCACCTTTCATGCGGCCAGCTTGCCAGACCCTGCCCCTGCCCGCAACGCGCAGAGCGGGGATTTCTGTGCGCCCATGCACCATGGCCTTGCGACCTTACCGACTGGAACAAACAGCCCGGCGCCTTATTTTCTTAAGACCGCAACGGATTGGGAAACACGATCATGACTGTCAAGCTCGCTATCGTTTTCTATTCTTCCTACTCGACCAACCTGCAAATGGCCCGTATCGCAGCCGAGGATGCCCGCGCCGCCGGGGCCGAGGTGCGCCTGCTTCGCGTGGCCGAAACCGCACCCGAGGATGTGGTCGCGGGCCAAGACGCCTGGAAGGCGACCGCCGATGCCATAAAGGACATTCCCGTCGCCACGGCTGCGGATATGGAATGGGCCAATGCCTATCTCTTTTCGACGCCGACGCGCTTTGGTCAGGCGGCCTCGCAGGTGCGGGCCTTCATCGACACGCTGGGCGGTGTCTGGTTCCAGGGCAAGCTGGCGAACAAGGCGATTTCGGCCATGACCTCGGCCCAGAACGCCCATGGCGGGCAAGAGGCGACGATCCTTGGCCTTTACACCAGCTTCCTGCATTGGGGCTCGGTCATCGTGGCGCCGGGCTATACCGATGCGTCGATCTTTGAGGCGGGCGGCAACCCCTATGGTTACAGCCACACGCAGGGCAAGCCCTTTGGCGATGCCGAACGCAAGGCGATCGGCCATCAGGTGCGCCGTCTGATCGAGATCGCCGGCAAGCTGGCCTGAGGTTTTGGGGCAGGGGGCGCCTGGCCCCCTGCCTGCGTGCCGTCACCCCTCCATCAGCAGCTGATAGCTGGCGGGGACCATGCGGAACCCGTCGCCCTGCGCCTCAAGATATCCCAGCGCGGGGAAGGGCATGTGATAGCCGATGAAGGGCAACCGATCTGCGGCGATCATGCCCAGCAGGGTCTTGCGCGTGGCCGCTGCGGCGGCCTTGTCCATGTCAAAGCGCACCTCCCATTCAGGGCGTTGCAGCGAAAAGACATAATGGTTCACGGTATCCGCCGTCAGGATCAGCCGCTGCCCACCGCTTTCCAGATGATAGGCCATATGGCCGGGGCTATGGCCAAAGGCCGCCAGTGCGGTGATGCCGGGCGCCACCGTGCCGCCATCGTCCAGCATGGTCATGCGGTCATTCAGCGGTTTGACCTTGGTGTCAAAGCCCTCATTCCCCGCCTGGGACCAATGGTTGTGCTCGGCGCTGCCGGTCACATAGCGGGCCTTGGGGAAGGTCGGCCCGGCGTCGCCGGCAAGGCCGCCGATATGGTCGCCGTGCATATGGGTCAGCACCACGACATCGATCTGGTCGGGGGTATGCCCCGCCGCCGCCAGCGCCGCGGTGATGCCTTCGGGGGCAAGGCCCGTGTCGAACAGCACCAGCTCGGCCCCGGTGTTCACCAGCGTAGGGGTAAAGAAGTTCTGCGTCCGATCCGCTGGCAGAAAGTTCTGCGCGGCCAAGGCGGCGAAATCCTCGGCGCTGGCATTCAGGCCGAAGGTTTCCTGCGGCTTGTCGGTGGTGCGGGTGCCTGCGAGCAGCGGCGTCACCTCGAAGCTGCCCAGTCGGAAGCGCTGGAACAGCGGCAGGGCCGGGCCTTGGGGATCGGCTGCCGCCTGTGCAGGGCGGGTCAGCCCGGCCGAGAGGGGCAGCGCCCCCGCAAGCGGCAGGGCAGCCGCGGCAAACAGCGCGCGGCGGCGGGTCAGGGTCGGGTCGGTCATGGTCGCTCTCCCTTCAGGTTGTTCACCCGAAGGTAGAAAGCCGCGCCCTCACGGCCAATCACGCTTCGGTTATTCCCACCAGGGGTCCACTGCGGCGATCTCGGCATCGGACCAGCCGAAGTGATGGGCAAGCTCGTGCACCAGCACATGGGTCACCATTTCCCCCAGCGAAACATCGCCCCGGTCCAGCCATTCATCCAGAATGGGGCGGCGGAACAGCCAGATCACATCCGGCCCCGTCGGCTGGTCCATCACCGATTTCTCGGTCAGGGGGATGCCCTCATAAAGCCCGGTCAGTTCGAACGGGTCGTCGATCTGCATGGCCGACAGGATATCGGCCGGGGCGAAATCCTCGATACGCACCAGCACACGGGTCGCGGCGGCGCGCCAGGGTTCGGGCAGGGCGATGACCGCCTCATGGGCGAGCTGTTCGATCAGGGCGAGGTCGGGCGCAATCGTCGCGGCGGTGGCATGGGTCATGCCCGGCAGGATAGGGCGCCTGCCGCCCGGTGCAAGCGGGTGATATGGACAAAAGAGCCGTGCCGTGCCAAAGGTCCGGGGTTCAGGAGACATGCCCATGACCACCGCATCCCGGCCCACCGTTACCCGCTTCGCCCCCTCGCCCACCGGCTATATCCATGTCGGCAACCTGCGTACGGCGCTGATGAACTACCTGATCGCCCGCAAGACCGGCGGCACCTTCATCCTGCGTCTGGATGACACCGATCAGGAACGGTCGAAGCAGGAATATGCCGATGGCATCATGCGCGATCTGGAATGGCTGGGCCTGCACTGGGACCGCGTCGAAAAGCAGTCGCTGCGGCTGGATCGCTATCGGGCCGAGGCGGAAAACCTCAAGGCCAAGGCGCGGTTCTATGAATGTTTCGAAAGCCCGGTCGAGCTGGACCTGAAGCGCAAGAAGCTGCTGAACATGGGCAAGCCACCGGTCTATGACCGCGCCTCCTACAAACTGTCGGAGGAGGAGAAGGCCAAGATGCGCGCCGAGGGGCGCGAGGGATACTGGCGTTTCCTGCTCAATCAGACCCGCATCGAATGGGCCGACGGCATCATCGGCCCGGTCAGCATCGATGCGGCCAGCGTGTCGGACCCGGTGCTGATCCGTGCCGATGGGCAGGTGCTGTATACCTTTGCTTCGTCGGTTGATGACATCGACATGGGGGTCACGCATATCGTGCGGGGTGCCGACCATGTGACGAATACCGCCACCCAGATCCAGATCATGGAAGCGATGGGCGGCACGCCCCCGGCCTTTGCCCACCATTCGCTGCTGACCGGCGCGAAGGGCGAAGAGCTGTCTAAGCGTCTGGGCACGCTGTCGCTGCGCGATCTGCGCGCGCGGGGGGTGGAGCCGATGGCGCTGCTGTCGCTGATGGCGCGTCTGGGGTCGTCGAAGCCGGTGGTTCTGGCTGGGTCGATCGATGAGCTGGCCGAGGGCTTTGACGTGGAAAGCTTTGGCACCGCGCCCACGAAATTCGATGCCGAAGACCTGTTCCCGCTGACGCGCCAGCATGTGCAGGGCTTGCCGCTGGATGCCGTGGCGGAACGCATCCGCGCGCTCGGCGTGCCAGAGGACAAGGTCGAAGGGTTCTGGCGTGTGGCCAAGGACAATATCACCGTGCTGGACGATCTGGCCGGGTGGTGGACCCTGTTCCGCGATGGCGCCGAGCCGATGGTCGAGGACGAGGACCGCGAATTCGTGGCGCAGGCGCTGGCCCTGCTGCCTGCCCAGCCCTGGACGGAAAAGACCTGGTCGGAATGGACCACCGCGGTGAAAGAGGCCACGGGCCGCAAGGGCAAGGGGCTGTTCATGCCGCTCCGCAAGGCCTTGACCGGGCAGGCGCATGGGCCGGAAATGGCTGATGTGATGCCGCTGCTGCAGGTGGTGCGCGGGCTGTGAGTGCGGACGGGGGGCTTCGCGCCCCCCGCACCCCCCGCGGGATATTTGAAGACAGAAAATGAAGGGGCGTTGTGCGCCCCTTTTTGCCGTTTCAAGAGGGTGGCCAATGACGCAGGGTCAGGCGAAATTTGTCGAGGGCAGTCTGTTTCGCCATGTGGCGGTCATGTCGCTTACGGCTTCGGTCGGGTTGATGGCGATCTTCGTCGTCGATCTGATCAATATGGTTTACATCAGCTGGCTGCGCGATCCGGTGCTGACGGCGGCGGTGGGCTATGCGGGGGCGGTGCTGTTCTTCACCACGGCCGTCGGCATCGGCCTTTCGGTCGGGGTGTCGGCGCTGGTGGCGCGGGCAGTGGGGGCGCGCGACCCGGCGCTGGCGCGGGATCGGGCGACCGCTGGACTGGTGCTGAGCGCGGGCGTGGGCTGTATCTTTGCCGCCCTTGTCTGGCTGTTCTTGCCGGCCATCGTGGGCTTGCTGGGGGCTGAGGGGCGGGTAGGGGCCGAGACGCTCTGGTTCCTGCAGCTGTCGGTGCCGGGGCAGCCGCTGCTCATGGTGGCCATGGTCGGGGCGGCGGTGCTGCGTGCCCATGGCGAGGCGCGGCGGTCGATGATGGTGACGGTTTGGGGTGCCATCGTGCTGGCGGCACTGGACCCGGTGTTGATCCTTTGGGCCAATCTGGGGCTGACGGGGGCCGCGCTGGCGGGCTGGGGATCGCGCCTCGCCATGGTGGTCATGGCGCTTTGGCCGATCTGGCGGCGGCACGGCGGTTTTGGTGTGGTCTCGGGGCGGATGATCGCCGATCTGGCGCCGGCGCTGGGGGCGATTTCGGCGCCTGCGGTGCTGACGCAGCTGGCAACCCCGGTGGGGCAGGCGATCATCACCCGCATGGTTGCGGGCTATGGCGAGGCGGCCGTGGCGGGCATGGCCATTGCCGGGCGCCTGACGCCGGTGGCCTTCGGGATGATCTTTGCGCTGTCGGGCGCCATCGGCCCGATCATCGGGCAGAACCTGGGTGCCAAGCGTATGGACCGGGTGCGGCGCGGGTTCTGGGATGCCCTGCTTTTTTGTGCGCTGGTCATCATCGGCATGTCGGCCCTGCTGTTTCTGGCCCGTGCGCCCATTGCCGATGTCTTCCATGCCGAGGGGCTGACGCGGGATCTGCTGTATCTGTTCTGCGGGCCGCTGAGCCTGCTGTTCTTCTTCAACGGCATGATCTTTGTCGCCAATGCCGCCTGCAACAATCTGGGCGCGGCCTTCCAGTCGACGCTGGTGAATTGGGGCCGCCACACGCTGGGGACAGTGCCTTTTGCGCTGTGGCTGGGTGCCGCGCATGGGCCGCAGGGGGTGCTGGTGGGGCAGGCGGTGGGGGGCATCGTCTTTGGTCTTCTGGCGGTCTTCCTCGCGCTGCGGGTGATGGATCGCCGGTCTGCGACGCTGCAATAGTCGCTTTCGCGCGGTATCCCGTCGTATTCCATTTTCTGCTTGCCAGCCGCCCCCGCGCCGGGCTAACCCTGTCTTAACAGGATCGGGAGAATCCGGCGGGGGGGCAACCTTCGGAGCCGGTGCCGAAGGAGCAACCGCCCCGGTAAACTCTCAGGCGACAGGACCGTCCTGCACACAGACTCTGGAGAGAGGCGCCTTGGCGCCCGCCGAAGGGATAACGATCTCAGGCGCCCGTGACGGGGTGAGGACAGAGGGGGCACCGCAGGACAGGGGTTGGCCTGTCCGTCCGGTGCCGGAATATCTTCGTCCGGCGGAAGAGGGGGGACGCGTGAGCGACCTTGAACGCTTGGTTCTGCATGATCTGCATGTGGAACTTGGGGGGAAGATGGTTCCCTTCGCGGGCTATGAGATGCCCGTGCAATATGGCCTTGGCGTGATGAAGGAACACCTGCACACGCGCAGCAAGGCCGGTCTTTTCGATGTCAGTCATATGGGTCAGGTGCTTCTGCGGCCGAAGGGCAGCTATGAGGCGACGGCGCTGGCCTTTGAGGCGCTGATGCCGGTCGACGTGCTGGGCGTGGCGCCCGGCCGTCAGCGCTATGGCCTTTTCACCAATGCCGAGGGCGGCATTCTGGATGACCTGATGTTCGCCAACCGGGGCGACCATCTTTTCGTCGTGGTCAATGCGGCCTGCAAGGGACAGGACATCGCCCATATGACGGCGCATCTGTCGGACACGACCGAGGTGATCCCGGTGACGGACCGCGCGCTTTTTGCGTTGCAAGGTCCGGCGGCCGAGGCCGCGCTGGACCGTGTCGCACCGGGTGCTGCCGCCATGCGCTTCATGGATGTGGCGGTGCTGGACAGCGCCTTTGGGCCGCTGTGGGTGTCGCGCTCGGGCTATACCGGCGAAGACGGCTATGAGGTTTCGGTCGAGAACGGGCAGGCCGAGGCGCTGGCCCGCGCGCTGCTGGCGATGGAGGAGGTTGAGGCCATCGGCCTTGGCGCCCGCGACAGCCTGCGCCTTGAGGCCGGGCTTTGCCTTTATGGCCATGACATCGACACCACCACCACGCCGGTCGAGGCCGGTCTGACCTGGGCCATCCAGAAGGCGCGCCGCACCGGTGGCGCCCGGGCCGGGGGCTTCCCCGGTGCCGGCCGCATTCTGGCGGAACTGGCCGATGGTCCGGCCCGCCTGCGCGTCGGGCTGCGCCCCGAAGGCCGCGCCCCGATGCGTGAGGGCGTGGACATCTTCGCCGGGGATACGGCCGTCGGCCGCGTGACCTCGGGCGGGTTCGGCCCCTCGGTCGAAGCGCCGATTGCCATGGGCTATGTCAGCGCGGCGCAGGCCGCCATTGGCACCGTCCTTGAAGGCGAAGTGCGGGGCAAGCGCATGCCGCTGACCGTCGCCGCCATGCCCTTCCAACCCAACACCTACAAACGCTGAGGCGAAACGATGAAATTTACCAAAGAACACGAATGGCTCCGCGTCGAGGGTGACCTCGTGGTGGTGGGCATCACCGAGCATGCGGCCAGCGCGCTGGGGGATGTGGTCTTCGTCGAACTGCCGGACACGGAAATGCAAGTGGCCGCGGGCGACGAGATCTGCGTGATCGAAAGCGTCAAGGCCGCTTCGGACATTCTGGCTCCGGTGGATGGCGAGATCGTCGCCGTGAACGAGGCGCTGTCCGAAACGCCCAGCCTTGTGAACGAAGACCCGCTGGGCGCCGCCTGGTTCTTCAAGATGAAGATCGACGACCTGAGCGTCCTCGACGATTTCATGGATGAAGACGAATACAAGGACATGATCGGCTGACCGCCGGTCTTCTGACCTGACATCGGTGCGGGGCCGGTTAGGCCGTCCCTGCATCCTGCCACCGCCGGCGGGTGCAAAGGCACCTGCCCGGATTGTCACACCCTCGGAGGACGCGATGACCTTCACGCCGACCGATTACAACCCCTATGATTTTGCCAACCGCCGCCACATCGGACCGTCGCCTTCGGAGATGGCCGATATGCTCAAGGCGACCGGGGTGCAGTCGCTCGATCAGCTGATCGACGAAACCATCCCCGCCAGCATCCGCCAGGAAAAGCCGCTGTCATGGGCGCCGCTGTCGGAACATGAGCTGCTGGCGCGCATGCGCGAGGTTGCCGCGCGCAACAAGGTGATGACCAGCCTGATCGGGCAGGGCTATTACGGCACCGTGACCCCCCCGGCCATCCAGCGCAACATCCTGGAAAACCCGGCCTGGTATACTGCCTATACCCCCTACCAGCCCGAAATCGCGCAAGGCCGTCTTGAGGCGCTGCTGAACTATCAGACGATGGTCGCCGATCTGACCGCGCTGCCGGTGGCCAACGCGAGCCTTCTGGACGAAGGCACCGCCGCGGCTGAGGCCATGGCCATGGCCGAGCGCGTCGCCAAATCGAAGGCCCGCGCCTTCTTTGTCGATGAAAACTGCCATCCCCAGACCATCGCCGTGATCCAGACCCGTGCCATGCCGCTGGGGATCGAGATCATCGTGGGCGCCCCCGAGGATATGGATGCCACCGCCGTCTTTGGCGCGATCTTCCAATATCCCGGCACCTGGGGTCATGTCCGCGACCTGACCCCCTGGATCGAGTCGCTGCACGCCGCCAAGGCCGTGGCCGTGGTTGCAACCGACCTTCTGGCGCTGATGATGCTGAAGGCACCGGGTGAAATGGGCGCTGACATCGCCGTCGGTTCGGCACAACGCTTCGGCGTGCCGATGGGCTATGGTGGTCCGCACGCGGCCTTCATGTCCTGCCGCGACGATTACAAGCGCGCCATGCCGGGCCGTATCGTTGGCGTGTCGATCGACGCGCGCGGCAACAAGGCCTATCGCCTGTCGCTGCAAACGCGCGAACAGCATATCCGCCGCGAAAAGGCCACGTCGAACGTCTGCACCGCGCAGGCGCTGCTGGCGGTCATGGCCAGCATGTATGCCGTGTTCCACGGGCCGAAGGGGCTGCGCGCCATCGCGGAGCGTGTCCACAGCTACACCATCCGTCTGGCCAAGGCGCTGCGCGCCGCCGGGGCGACCCTGCCGCAGAAGGGCTTTTTCGACACGATCACCGTCGAGGTGGGCGTGGGGCAGGCCGGTATCCTTGCCGCTGCCCGGGCCGAGGGGCTGAACTTCCGCAAGGTCGGCAATGACCATGTCGGCATCAGCCTTGACGAAACCACCAACGAGGACGTGCTGCGCCGCGTGCTGCGGGCCTTTGGCATCCTCGATGCACCGCTGCCCGAGGGCGATCTGGGCTTCCCGGTCGAACTGCTGCGCACCTCGGAGGTGCTGACCCATCCGGTTTTCCACATGAACCGTGCGGAATCCGAGATGATGCGCTACATGCGCCGCCTGTCGGACCGCGATCTGGCGCTGGACCGGGCGATGATCCCGCTCGGGTCTTGCACCATGAAGCTGAACGCCGCTGCCGAGATGATGCCGATCACCTGGCCCGAATTCGGCAGCCTGCACCCCTTCGTGCCTGCCGATCAGGCCGCTGGCTATGCCGAGGCGATTGCCGATCTGTCGGAAAAGCTGTGCGAAATCACCGGCTATGACGCGATGAGCATGCAGCCCAACAGCGGCGCGCAGGGCGAATATGCCGGGCTTCTGACCATTCAGGCCTATCACCGTGCCCGCGGCGACCTGCAGCGCGACATCTGTCTGATCCCGGTTTCGGCCCATGGCACGAACCCGGCTTCGGCCCAGATGGCGGGGATGAAGGTGGTCGTGGTCAAATCCTCGGCCAATGGCGATGTGGATGTCGATGACTTCCGCGAAAAGGCCGCGCAGGCGGGCGACAAGCTGGCTGCCTGCATGATCACCTATCCCAGCACCCATGGCGTGTTCGAAGAAACCGTGCGCGAGATCTGCGCCATCACCCATGAACATGGTGGGCAGGTCTATATCGACGGCGCGAACATGAACGCGATGGTCGGTCTGGTGAAGCCGGGTGAGATCGGCGGCGATGTGAGCCACCTGAACCTGCACAAGACCTTTGCCATCCCGCATGGCGGCGGCGGTCCCGGCATGGGTCCGATCGGGGTGAAGGCGCATCTGGCTCCCTACCTGCCGGGCCATCCGGAAACCGGCGGGGCCGAAGGCCCGGTCTCGGCGGCGCCTTATGGATCGGCCTCGATCCTGCTGATCAGCTGGGCCTATTGCCTGATGATGGGCGGCGAGGGGCTGACCCAGGCCACCCGCGTCGCGATCCTGAATGCGAACTACATCGCCGCCCGTCTGAAGGGCGCCTATGAGGTTCTGTTCATGGGCAACCGGGGTCGCGTGGCGCATGAATGCATCCTTGACACCCGTCCGTTCGCCGAGGCGGGCGTGACGGTGGATGACATCGCCAAGCGCCTGATCGACAACGGCTTCCACGCGCCCACCATGAGCTGGCCGGTTTCGGGCACGCTGATGGTGGAGCCGACGGAATCGGAAACCAAGGCCGAGATCGACCGCTTCATCACCGCCCTTCTGGCCATCCGCGCCGAGATCAAGGCGGTCGAGGCCGGTGAGATCAGCGCCGAGGACAGCCCCCTGCGCCACGCGCCGCATACGGTGGAGGATCTGGTTGCCGACTGGACGCGCAAATATCCGCGTGAGCAGGGCTGCTTCCCGCCGGGCGCCTTCCGCGTGGACAAATACTGGCCGCCGGTTGGCCGCGTGGATAACGTCCATGGCGACCGCAACCTGATCTGCACCTGTCCGCCGGTCGAAAGCTACGCCCAGGCGGCCGAGTGATCGGGTGAACCCTTTGGCCCGCCCCGCCATGCTGCGGGGCGGGCCTTTTCATGCCCGGACGCCGGGCCGGGTCGCGTTGACCCGCCGTTGGGTGTCAGGTAGCGAGAGGCCATGATGACGGATCAGCCTTCCACGTTTTGGGGCGGTCTGGGGGCGGCGGTGCCGGTGGCGCTTGGCTATTTCCCGATCGCCTTTTCCTTTGGTGTCGCGGCCACGCGGGCAGGGTTTTCCCCGGCCGAGGCCATGGTGTTTTCGACCGTGATGTATTCCGGTGCGGGGCAGTTTCTGGGGATCACGCTGGTTTCGGGCGGGGTGCCGCTGCTTGTGTCGGTCATCACGCTGGTCGCCATGGCGCTGCGCCATGTGATCTATGGCCCCACAGTCCTGAAGGCCGCCGGGGCCGATGCCCGCACCCGCTTTGCGCCCTTCTGGGGCTTCTGGCTGACGGATGAGGTCTTCGGCGCGGCCTTGGGCGAGCTGGCCCGCGGGCAGCGGTTTTCGGAGCGCTTCATGGCGGGGCTCGGCTTTGGGGCCTGGGCGGCCTGGGGCAGCGGCACACTGCTGGGGGCCTTGGCCGGGGGCGGGGCGCTGGCGGCCTATCCGGCGGTCGAGGCGGGGCTGGGCTTCATGCTGCCTGCCCTGTTCCTTGCGCTGCTGCTGTCGATCCTGTCGCGGGCGCAGGTGCCGGTTATTGCGGTGGCGGGGCTGGTGACAACCGGCGTCACGCTGGCCGGAAGCCCCACGGCGGGCATTCTGCTGGGGATGCTGGCCGGGGCGCTGGCGGGGCTGGCACGGAAGGGGGCGGCATGATGCGGATCGAGGTTCTGGCGCTGGCGGTGCTGGTCGGGGTGGCGACTTGGGCCTTCCGCAGCCTGCCCATGCGGTTCGATCTGTCGGGCCTGCGCCCGGAAGGCGGGCTGTCGCGCCTGCTGGGGGCGACCGGCCCGGCCGCAATTGCGGCGCTGTTCGTCGCGTCGATCCTGCCTTTGGTGGCGGGCGGGCAGGGGCTGCCCTTCTGGGGCGGCAGTGCGGCGGTCATCGCGCTATGGCTCTGGCGGCGGTCGGTCGTTTTGGCCACGCTGGGCGGCGCCTTGGCCTTTGGCCTTCTGTCGTTGGTTTGACCCCCCTTGCAGCCGAGGCAGGGCGCGCCAATATATTCCTAAACTGGAATTTGATCTGGGGGCCGATCATGGAAGCCGTGAAACTGACATGCACCACCTGCGGGCAGGCCAATCGCATCCCGCGCGACCGTCTGGCCCAAGGGCCGAAATGCGGCAGCTGCGGCGAGCCCTTGGCCAATGGCCGCGTACATGAGCTGGATCAGCTCAGCCATGACAAGGCCGTGCGCGGGGATGAGCTGCCGCTTCTGGTCGATTACTGGGCGCCCTGGTGTGGCCCCTGCCGGGCCATGGCACCGGAATTTGCCAAGGCCGCAGGCGCGTTGGCCCCGGCAGTGCGCTTTGCCAAGCTGAACACGCAAGACCACCCCGAGATCGCCGGGCGCGCCCGCATCCAAGGGATTCCGGCGCTCGTGCTTTATCATCGTGGGCGTGAGATCGCGCGTCTTGCGGGCGCTCGCCCTGCCGCGCAGATCGCGGATTTCGTGCGGCAGAACCTTGCCGGGCGCGGCTGAAGCTGCGCTGAAAATACAGCTATTTTCCGCCCGCAGAGACGCTTGACATTCCCGTTTCGATTGGCGAAAACCCATCTCGGTCGAGGGGCAGTAGCTCAGTTGGGAGAGCGCGTCGTTCGCAATGACGAGGTCAGGGGTTCGATCCCCCTCTGCTCCACCAAGACCCTTCGCAAGCGGCGCCTTCGGGCGCCGTTTTGCATTTCCGGCCCCTGATATCGCGCGGCGCCGGGCCAAGGGCAAAAGAAAAGGGCCGGGTTTCCCCGGCCCCCTGTTCCCTTGCCAAACGGCGCAGGTCAGCCCTGCAGCGTCCGCACGCCATAGCCTTCGCCGCGCGCCTTCATGGCCGCCACAGCGGCAATCGAGGCCGCCGCGGTGGTGAAGTAGGGGATCTTGTCCATCAGCGCGACGCGACGGATGTCGCGGCTGTCGGCCAGCGCCTGCGCGCCCTCGGTCGTGTTCATCACCAGCGCGATGTCGCCGTTTTTCAGGCTGTCCACGATGTTAGGGCGGCCTTCATAGACCTTGTTCACCGGGGTGGCGGTGATGCCCTGCTCGGCCAGCCAGGCGCCGGTGCCACGTGTGGCCACGATCTCGAACCCGAGGGTGATCAGGCCGCGCGCGGCCTCGGCCATGGCTTCGGTCTTGTCCATGTCCTTGATCGACAGGAACACCCGGCCGCTTTCGGGCAGATGCGTGCCCGCGCCCATCTGCGCCTTGAGGAAGGCCAGCGCGAAGGTGCGATCCCAGCCCATGACCTCGCCGGTCGAACGCATTTCCGGCCCGAGGAGCGGGTCCACACCGGGGAAGCGGGCGAAGGGCAGCACGGCCTCCTTGACGCTGAACCAGGGCGTGATCGGATTGGCCAGCGTGTTGGGATCGGCCAGCGGCAGCACCGAATCCGGGCCGGTGCCTTCGCCATAGGGCGCGCGGTCGGGGAAGTTCGACAGCGGCTCACCGGCCATCAGACGCGCGGCGATCGAGGCGATGGCGCTATCGGTCGCCTTGGCGACGAAGGGCACGGTGCGGCTCGCGCGCGGGTTCACCTCAAGCACGTAGATCACACCATCCTTGATGGCGAATTGCACGTTCATCAGGCCCACGACATGCAGCGCCCGCGCCATCAGCACGGTCTGGCGCTTCAGTTCTTCCACCGTCTCCGCGCTCAGCGAATGGGGCGGCAGGCAGCAGGCGCTGTCGCCCGAATGGACGCCAGCCTCTTCGATGTGTTCCATGATGCCCGCAACATGGACATTCTCGCCATCGCAGAGCGCATCGACATCCACCTCGATCGCGCCCGCCAGATAGCTGTCCAGCAGCACCGGGTTGTCGCCCGAAACCTGCACGGCGGTGGCGATATAGCGTTCCAGATGTTCGTCCGAACGCACGATCTCCATCGCGCGGCCGCCCAGCACGAAGGAGGGGCGGATCACCAGCGGATAGCCCACCTGCGCCGCCACGGCGAAGGCTTCGTCGCGCGACCGGGCGGTGCCGTTGACCGGCTGCTTCAGGCCCAGCTCGTTCAGCAGTTTCTGGAACCGCTCACGGTCTTCGGCCAGATCGATGGCATCGGGCGTGGTGCCGAGGATCGGGATCCCTTCTTCATGCAGCGCATTGGCGAGCTTGAGCGGCGTCTGGCCGCCGAACTGCACGATCACGCCATGCAGCGTGCCGTTTTCCTGTTCGACGCGCAGGATTTCCAGCACATGTTCCAGCGTCAGCGGTTCGAAATACAGACGGTCCGAGGTGTCATAGTCGGTCGACACGGTTTCCGGGTTGCAGTTGACCATGATGGTTTCATAGCCCTGCGCGGTCAGCGCGAAGCAGGCATGGCAGCAGCAATAGTCGAACTCGATCCCCTGGCCGATCCGGTTCGGGCCACCGCCGAGGATGACGACCTTCTTGGCGTTGGAGGGACGGCTTTCGCATTCCACATCGCCCATCGCGGGGGCCTCATAGGTGGAATACATATAGGGGGTCTGCGCCTCGAATTCGGCGGCGCAGGTGTCGATGCGCTTGAAGACGGCCTTGACGCCCAGGGCGCGACGGGCGCGGCGGACTTCGGTTTCCGACCCGGCGGTCAGTTTGGCCAGACGGGCATCGGTGAAGCCCATCATCTTGAGTGCACGCAGGCCTTCGGCATCAGTCGGCAGACCGGCTTCGCGGATTTCGGCCTCGGCGTCGATGATTTCGCGGATGCGCGACAGGAACCACGGGTCGAAGCTGGTGGCCTGCTGGATTTCGTCATTGGTCAGACCGTGGCGCATGGCCTGGGCGATGACGCGCAGACGGTCGGGGGTTTGCTGACCCAGCGCCTTGAAGATGGAAGCCTTGTCCGGCGCGCCGGGGATGGCGATCTCGTCAAAGCCGGTCAGGCCGGTCTCAAGGCTCGCCAGCGCCTTTTGCAGCGATTCATGGATGGTGCGGCCGATGGCCATGACCTCACCCACCGATTTCATCGCGGTGGTCAGGTTGTTTTCCGATCCGGGGAACTTTTCAAAGGCAAAGCGCGGGATCTTGGTCACGACATAGTCGATCGAGGGTTCGAAGGACGCGGGCGTGACCTTGGTGATGTCATTGTCCAGCTCGTCGAGCGTATAGCCCACGGCCAGTTTCGCGGCGATCTTGGCAATCGGGAAGCCCGTCGCCTTCGAGGCCAGCGCCGAAGACCGCGACACACGCGGGTTCATTTCGATCACGACCATGCGGCCGTCCTTGGGGTTGATCGCCCATTGGACGTTCGAGCCGCCGGTTTCCACACCGATTTCACGCAGCACGGCGATCGAGCCGTTCCGCATGATCTGATATTCCTTGTCGGTCAGGGTCAGGGCAGGGGCCACGGTGATCGAGTCACCGGTATGCACGCCCATCGGGTCGATGTTTTCGATCGAGCAGACGATGATGGCGTTGTCCTTGCGGTCACGCACCACCTCCATCTCATATTCTTTCCAGCCGAGCAGCGATTCATCGACCAGAACCTGCGCCACGGGCGAGGCCTCAAGCCCCGATTTCACGATGGCCTCATAGTCGTCGCGGTTATAGGCGACGCCGCCGCCGGTGCCGCCCAGGGTGAAGGCGGGGCGGATGATGGCGGGCAGACCCACATATTCCAGTTGTTTGACGGCCTCGGCCACGCCTGCTGCGATGTCGAACTTGCCGTTCACCTTGGGGGCGGCAATGATGGTGGCCTTGGGGTTTTCAAGGCCCAGACGGTCCATCGCTTCGCGGAAGAGCTTGCGGTCTTCGGCCATCTCGATGGCTTCGCGATTGGCGCCGATCAGCTTGACGTTGAACTTTTCCAGCACGCCCATGTCATCCAGCGCAAGCGTGGTGTTCAGGCCGGTCTGGCCGCCCATCGTCGGCAGGATCGCGTCGGGGCGTTCCTTTTCGATGATCTTGGCGACGACCTCGGGGGTGATCGGTTCGATATAGGTGGCATCGGCCAGGCCCGGATCGGTCATGATCGTCGCCGGGTTCGAGTTGACGAGGATGACGCGATAGCCTTCCTCGCGCAGTGCCTTGCAGGCCTGTGCGCCCGAATAGTCGAATTCGCAGGCCTGCCCGATGACAATGGGCCCCGCACCGATGATCATGATGGAGGAGATATCGGTTCTTTTCGGCATGGCGGACCCCGTGTGTGCTTGCAGACCGCGCCCCGTGCGGAGAGCGGTAATCTGGATTCGATGGCGAAGCGCAAATTGACGGGGGTTATAGTCAGCAAGCGTCGCGGCGCAAGGGTGAATGCGCGTCGCGGTCTGCGGGGTGGCAGACTTGTCCGGCTGGTCAAAAACGGGCCGGTGCCCGTGTCGCGGGCCAGAAGGTCGCTTGCGGACTGGTCGAGCCGCCCCCCCGGTGCTAGATCGCCCCGCATCAGCCAAGGAGTAAAGACGTGATCCTGCTGGAACATGGCCCTCAGGGCCGCGCCGCACAGTTCACCGCACCCAAAGAGGTGATCGTGGCCCATGAGGCCGCCGAGGTTGCGCCCGCGCTGGCGCGGCTGGATGCGGCACGGGCGGCGGGGGGCTGGATCGCCGGTTATGTCTCTTATGAGGCGGGTTATGCGCTCGAGCCGAAGCTGGCGGCGCTGATGCCGGCCGAGCGCGATCATCCGCTGGTGGCCTATGGTGTTTATGACGCCCCCGAAGCCGCGGAGCCGGTGGAAGGCAGCGCCCATCTGGCGCCCCTGCGCCCCATGGTTTCACGCGAGGATTACGGCACCGCCTTTGATGCGGTGGCGGCCTATATCCGGGCGGGCGATTGCTATCAGATCAACCTGACCTTCCCGATGGAGACAGAGCTGACCGGCACGCCCCTTGGCCTTTATGCGGCGCTGAAGGCGCGGCAGGCAGTGGGGCTGGGGGCTTATCTCGACCTTGGGGTGGGGCCGGTGATCGTCTCCCGCTCGCCCGAGCTGTTCTTTTCGGTCAGCGCGCAGGGCCGGATCGAGGCCCGCCCGATGAAGGGGACCGCCCCGCGCGGGGCCGACCCCGAAGAGGATCAGGCCCTGGCACAGGAACTTTACCTGTCCGAAAAGGCGCGGGCGGAAAACCTGATGATCGTTGATCTTTTGCGCAACGACATCTCGCGGCTGGCCGAGGTGGGGTCGGTGCGTGTGCCCGAACTCTATGCGGTTGAACCCTTTGCCACCGTCCATCAGATGAGCAGCCGCGTCGTGGGCCAGCTGGTCGAACCGCCCAGCCTTGCGCGGCTGATGACGGCACTGTTCCCCTGCGGCTCGATCACCGGTGCGCCGAAGATCCGCGCGATGCAGATCATCCGCGAGGTCGAACCCTTTGCCCGCGGCGTCTATTGCGGGGCGATCGGCTGGATGGCGCCCGACGGGGCCGCCGCCTTCAACGTGGCGATCCGCACCCTTTCGATCTGGGGGCAGCGGGTGGTGCTGAATGTGGGGGGCGGGGTGGTCTTTGATTCCACCGCCCAGGGCGAATGGGAGGAAGCGCATTGGAAAGCACGCTACGCGTCGGCGTTGAGCCGGTCCGCCTGATCGAGACGCTGCTCTGGGACGGCGCGGCTTACCCACGGCAGGCCGGGCATCTCGCGCGGCTGGTGCGGTCGGCCGCGGCGCTGGGGTTTCTCTGTGATCCTGCTGCCGTTCTGGCCGCCCTGCCGCGCCCCGAAGGCCCGGCCCGTGTGCGCCTGACGCTGGGCGCCGGTGGGGATAGCGAGGTGACGGTCGCGCCGCTTCCCCCCGCCGCGCCGCAATGGCGGCTGAAACTTGCCGCGCCGCGGCTGGATTCGGCCGACCCTTGGCTGCGCGTCAAAAGCACCCGCCGCGGCGTTTATGACGCCGCCCGCGCCGCGCTGCCGCCCGGCACCGAAGAACTGATCTTCTGCAATGAACGCGATGAAGTCTGCGAGGGCACGATCACCAATCTGTTCTTCGACCGCGGGCAGGGGATGCGGACGCCGCCACTCAGCTCGGGCCTTCTGCCGGGGGTGCTGCGCGCCGAACTGGCCCTGCCGGAAGAGCCGCTGCTGCGGGTCGATCTGCCGCATGTGCGGCTGTGGGTGGGCAATGCGCTGCGCGGGCTGGTCCCCGCCGTCTGGCTGGGCTGACCCGAAAGATTTTGCCGCCCACCCGCCTTCAATGCAGGGCGCGCCACCCTGCCGGGGTTGACTTGACCCGCGCCCCGGTGTGTATCGGCGCATCAGGATGAAAGCCTCGGAAAGGGGAGCGTGATGCACGCCTATCGCAGCCATACTTGTGCGCAACTCAACAAGGATCACGTGGGCCAGAATGTGCGCCTGTCGGGCTGGGTCCATCGCGTGCGCGACCATGGCGGCGTGCTGTTCATCGACCTGCGCGACCACTACGGCATCACGCAGGTTCTGGCCGACAGCGACAGCCCTGCCTTCGCCGACATCGAAAAGCTGCGCGCCGAATGGGTGATCTGCATCGATGGCGTGGTCAAGGCGCGGGACGCAAGCCTTGTGAACCCCAAGCTCGCCACCGGCGAGATCGAGGTCTATGCCAAGGGCATGACCGTACTGGGCGCGGTTGAGGGCGATCTGCCCATGCCGGTCTTCGGCGATGTCGATTACCCGGAAGAAACCCGCCTGACCTATCGCTTCCTCGACCTGCGCCGCGAAAAGCTGCACAACAACATGATGCTGCGCTCGAACGTTGTGCGCCATCTGCGCAACGCGATGTGGGATCAGGGCTTCAACGAATTCCAGACCCCGATCATCACCGCCTCGTCGCCCGAAGGGGCGCGCGACTTCCTGGTGCCGTCGCGTCTGCATCCGGGCAAGTTCTATGCGCTGCCGCAGGCGCCGCAGCAGTTCAAGCAGCTGATCATGGTTGCGGGCTTTGACCGCTACTTCCAGATCGCGCCCTGCTTCCGCGATGAAGACCCGCGCGCCGACCGCAGCCCGACCGATTTCTACCAGCTCGATGTCGAAATGTCCTTTGTCGAACAGGAAGACATCTTCGCCGCCGTCCAGCCCGTCATTCAGGGCCTGTTCGAGAAATTCCGCCCCGATTGCAAAACCGCGACCGACTGGCCGCGCATCGCCTATCGTGACGCGCTGCTGTGGTACGGGTCGGACAAGCCCGACCTGCGCAACCCGATCAAGATGCAGGTGGTGAGCGATCACTTCCGCGGGTCGGGCTTTGCGGTCTTTGCGAAACTGCTCGAAAACGAAGGCACCCAGATCCGTGCGATCCCGGCGCCCACCGGCGGCAGCCGCAAGTTCTGCGACCGCATGAACGCCTTCGCGCAGAAAGAGGGCCTGCCGGGCATGGGCTATATCTTCTGGCGCGAGGCCGAGGATGGCTCGGGCATGGAAGCGGCCGGCCCGCTGGCCAAGAACATCGGCCCCGAGCGAACCGAGGCGATCCGTCAGCAGCTGGGTCTGGGCAAGGGCGATGCGGCCTTCTTCCTGGGCGGCAAGCCAGAACAGTTCGAAAGCTTCGCCGGGCGCGCCCGCAATGAGATCGGCCGCGAGCTGGGGCTGGCGGAAACCGATACCTTCCGCTTTGCCTGGATCGTGGACTTCCCGATGTATGAGAAAACCGACGAGGGCAAGATCGACTTCAGCCACAACCCCTTCTCGATGCCGCAAGGCGGGATGGAGGCGCTGAACGGCGATCCGCTGCAGGTTTACGCCTATCAATATGACCTGGCCTGCAACGGCTATGAGCTGATCTCGGGCGGCATCCGCAACCACAAGCCGGAAATCATGTTCAAGGCCTTTGAACTGGCGGGCTACCCGGCCAGCGAGGTCGAAAAGCGGTTCGGCGGCATGGTCAAGGCGTTCAAATACGGCGCCCCGCCCCACGGTGGCTGCGCCATGGGCATCGACCGCGCGGTCATGCTGCTGGCGGATGAGATGAACATCCGCGAAGTCATCATGTTCCCGATGAACCAGCGCGCGGAAGACCTGCTGATGGGTGCCCCGTCCGAACCCATGAACGAACAGCTGCGCGAACTGCGCCTGCGCGTGGTGCCGAAAGACGCCTGAGGGCGCCTGCCCTCGGGGGGCGGCCCTGGGTGAAAACATGATCTGGCCCCGCGCTTTTGCGGGGCCTGTGCCTGTCAGGGAAAGCCATGCTGCCGCCGATCTATGCCGCCTCGGTTCCGGTTTTCGTGCATTATCTGGAACGACTGGCCGCGCTGGTCGAAAAGACCGCCCATCAGGAACAGGTATTGGGCGCACGGCTGGCGCCCGACATGTTCACCGCAGCGCAACAGGTGGCGACGGCCACCGATTTTGCCCTGCGCGTGGCCTTTGCGCTGGCCGATGCACCGCTGCCCGCGATCGAGGATCACGGCATGGACCGTATCGGCCTTGGCCGCCGCATCGTGGCCGCGCGGGTGGCGCTGACTGCGCTGCCGCCCGACGCCTTTGCCGATGCCGCAGACCGGCGCATCCGCCACCGCGCGGGCTTTGCCGTGCTGGACCAGTCGGGGCATGACTTCCTGCATCTCTTCGGGATGCCGAATTTCTGCTTCCATGCCTCGATGGCCTTTGCCGTGCTGCGGGCGCAGGGGCTTGAAATCGGCAAGGCCGATTTTGACGGCCAGCACGATTATCCGCACGGCTTCCGCTTCTGATCCGGCGGAAAACCGCAACCCTGCAGGGCAGGGGGCTGCAAAGGGCGGCGGTCGCGCCTAGATTGCCGCCAAGCCCCATCCGGGGAACAGCGGAGACCCCATGCCCGATACTGCCGTGATTGCCGCCTTCCGTTTTGGCTTTGGCCTGCCGATGGTCGCAAACACCCCCCAGACCACCGAGGAGATGCTTTTGTCGCTGGGGGGGCCGGATCGCGGCCGCCTGATCTGGCCCGGCCCGACGCCTGATGAGGTGCTGGCCCTTTACCGCGAGGCGATCGCGGCACGTCGGGCGGCACAGGGCCAGCCGCGCAAAAGCCCGGTCCGGCGGGCCCATAACCAGATCCTCAAGGCTGTGCTGGATCAGGAGACGGGTTTTCTGCGCCGGACCCTTGCCCGCGCCATCGACAGCCCCGATCCTTTCCGCGAAAGGCTGGCGCTGTTCTGGCACGACCATTTCACCGCCATTCCGCGTCTGCGCGATCAGGCTGCCACGACCGCAAGCCGCGGTGACCATGCCATCCGGCCACATCTGGCCGGTCGGTTTGCCGATATGCTGCGGTCCGCGATCCTGCATCCGGCGATGCTGATCGGTCTGGATCAGGTCGCCTCGACGGGGCCGAATTCGCGCACCGGACGCGAGCGCGGCAAGGGCCTGAACGAAAATCTGGCACGGGAGCTGATCGAGCTGCATACACTGGGCGTCGGCGCGCATTATTCCCAGAAGGATGTGACCCAGCTTGCCGAACTTTTGACCGGTCTTGATATTTCGGGCGAGACGGGATTGTCCTTCGATGCCGCGCGGTCCGAACCGGGGGCCGAGACGGTTCTGGGCACGCGCTATGACGGGCGGGGAATGAAACCCATTCTGCAGGTCCTGGATGATCTGGCCCGCCGGCCCGAAACCGCGCGTCACCTTGCGCATAAGCTTGCCGTGCATTTCCTGTCGGATGACCCCGACCCGGCGCTGGTGGCGCGCATGGCGGATGCCTATCTGGAACAGGACACCCGCCTTTTGCCCGTCTATGCGGAACTGCTGCGCGCAGACGCGGCCCGGTCACCCCGCATGTCCAAGGCGCGCCAGCCGGTTGAATTCATGGCCTGCGCCCTGCGTGCCCTGGGCCTGACCGGGGCCGAGGTGATGCGGATGAGCCGCAATCCCTTTCTTCGCATGATCCGAGAGCCGATGGCTGTCATGGGTCAGCCATGGGAGGCGCCGCGAGGCCCCGACGGTTGGCCCGAGGCGCCGGAGGCCTGGATATCCCCCCAAGGGCTTGCGGCCCGCATCACCTGGTCGATGGAGGTGCCGGGGCGGCTGGTCAATGGCGGTATGCCGGACGCGCGCACGGTCATGGACCGCGCCCTTGGCCCCATGGCGGGGCCCGCGCTGCAACAGGCGGTGGGGCGGGCGGCCTCGCCTCGTGAAGGGGTGGGGCTGGTGCTGGCCGCGCCCGAATTCAACCGACGCTGAGGGGGACCCCATGGCACAGATGAACCGCAGGCTGTTTCTGCGCGCCGGGGCGGCGGCGCTTATGGGCTGTTCTGCTGCCGCAAGCCCGCTTCTGACGACGGTGACGCTGGCCGGAGGGGCGCCGATGTTGGGCGATCACCGCCTGGTCGTGGTGATCCTGCGCGGCGGGCTTGATGGGCTGGATATGGTGCAGCCCGTCGCTGACCCGCTGTTTTCGACCTATCGCCCCGGTCTGACCCGGACGCCGGGCCTTCCGCTTGACGGGATCTTTGCGCTGAATGCGCGGCTTGCGGGCCTCATGCCGCTATGGAAGGCGGGGGAGCTGGCCTTTGTCCATGCCACCTCAACCCCCTACCGCGACAAGCGCAGCCATTTCGACGGGCAGGACATTCTCGAGGCCGGGACCGGGCTGGACGTGCCCATGCCCGAGGTGCGCGACGGCTGGCTCAACCGGATGCTGCAGGCGATCCCGGGGCTGGGGGCGGAAACGGCCTATGCCGTGGGGCGCGAGGCGCTGCCACTGCTGGCCGGTGCCGCGCCGGTGCGCAGCTGGGTGCCGGATCAGCGGTTGCGCCTGTCCGATACCAGCCGGGCGCTGCTGGAACGGGTGTACCATGACGATCCGCTGTTTCATGCCGCAGCGATGGAGGCGATGGATCTGGCCGATGAGATGGACGGCACCGGGGGCATGGCAGAGGGGATGACCCGGCCCCCGAAGGCCCGAGGGGGGCGGCAGGCCGATGCCGAGGCGCTGGCTTCCTTTGCGGCGGGGCGTTTGCAGGACGCGGCGCGGATCGCGGCCTTTTCGCTTTCCGGCTGGGATTCGCACGGCAACCAGGCTTCGTCCCTGGTGCAAAGCTATGCCGCGCTTGAGGCATTGCTTTTGCGATTGCGCGCCGATCTTGGGCCGGTCTGGGGCAAGACGGCCGTGCTGGCCATGACCGAATTCGGCCGGACGGCGCGCGAAAATGGGACGGGCGGCACCGATCACGGCACGGGTGGCGCCATGCTCATGGCGGGCGGAGCGATCCGGGGCGGGCGGATCTATGGCGATTGGCCCGGGCTTGAAGAGGCCGCGCTTTATGACCGGCGCGATCTGATGCCCACGTCTGATGTCCGGGGCTGGGCCGCATGGGCCCTGCATGGGCTGTTCGGTCTGGACCGCAGCGTGCTGGAAACGGCGGTCTTTCCCGGCCTGGACATGGGGTCTGATCCCCGTTTCCTGGCGTAATCCTGAATCGGAGCTTCAACATGCTGCGTTCCTTGCTGATCCTTGCCGCGCTGATCCCCGCAGACCGCGTGCTTGCGCAAGAGGCCACGGTGGCGACGGAAACCTACCGATGCGACCGTGGGGCCATGGTGACGGCGACCTATCTCAACCTCGGGGATCGCAGCTTTGCGGTGCTGGGTTTCGAGGGGCGTCAGATGGGGTTTGAGGTGGATATCTCTGCCTCGGGCGCGCGCTATGTGGCCCGTGAGGGGACCGAGCCCTTTGTATGGTGGACCAAGGGCAGCGATGCCATGCTGTTGCATGGACAGGGTGATGCCGAAGCGATCGTTTATTCCGGTTGCCGCACCTTGCCCCCGCTGCCCTGAGATCAGGCCCATGACCGGCCAAAGGCCGCAGCGTCGGGTGACGCCCGCCGTTGCGCCACCAGATCACCAACACGCGTTCTGGCCGTTGTATCGCCCCGCAGCGCCGCCGCCGCCGCTTGGGCAAGGTCGCAATCGCCGCTTGCCCGCGCGACCCCCAGCAAGAACCCCGCCACATAGGCTAGGTCTGCCCCTTCGGGTGCCCGCGCCAAAAGGGCCCCGGCATGGGCCAGATCATCCTGCAGCGCCAGCGGGTCGGGCAGGGGGAGTGCGGCCCCCGGCGTGGCGACGGGGGCCGCGCCCCCGATCAGCCGCAAGACAGCGGTCTGAAAGACCTGCAGGCCGGCAACCGGCTTTTCCAGAAAACCATCAGCCCCGGCGGCCAGGGCAGCCGGGCGGGCGGCAGGATCCCCGCTGAGGCTCAGAAGGGCCGGGCGCATGCGGCTGCGGGCCAGAGCGCGGATCAGCACCTCGCCCCGCCCATCGGGAAGCCCGAGGTCGATCAGCACCACATCCGGCAGATAAAGCCGCAGATGCACCCGCGCCGCCGCCATGGTTTCCGCCCGCCGCAGCCGCCCGCCACTGCGCAGGCACATCAGGCGCAGTGCATCGCTGGCAAAGCGGCTGTCTTCCACAAGCAGCAGCGTACGCCCCCAAAGGGGATACTGCGGGTCTTGGGGGGCTCGGGGCACAAAGGCGGGTGCGGGCATGGCAGACCTGTCGGGCTTGACCTTGCGCCCATGGGACCACAAATCCCCTAACGCCCCTTTAACGCCGCTTGCCCGTTGCGCCGCGCCGCCGCATAAGCAGGGCAGGCGCCGTTCCGGGGCTGGCCCGCCCGGGAATGCGCGCCCGTGTCGTGCAGAGAGGAGAGCAAGCATGATCGGACGCCTGAACCATGTCGCCATCGCCGTGCCAGATCTGGCCGCGGCTGCCGCCCAATATCGCGATACCCTTGGCGCCATGGTGCGCGACCCGCAGGATGAACCCGATCACGGCGTGACCGTCGTTTTCATCGAACTGCCGAATACCAAGATCGAACTGCTCTACCCCCTCGGGGAAAACTCGCCCATTGCTGGATTTCTGGAAAAGAACCCGGCGGGGGGCATCCATCACATCTGCTATGAGGTCGAAGACATCCTTGCCGCGCGCGACCGCCTGAAGGCATCAGGCGCACGGGTGCTGGGCAGCGGAGAGCCGAAGATCGGCGCCCACGGCAAACCCGTGCTGTTCCTGCATCCCAAGGATTTCAACGGCTGTCTCGTCGAACTGGAACAGGTCTGACATGTCCATCACCGCCGCCCTGATCGTCTTTGCCGTGACCTGGTTCATGGTCTTCTTCATGGTCCTGCCCATGCGATTTACCTCGCAGCAGGATATGGGCGAGGTCGTGCCCGGCACGCCGAAATCCGCGCCCTCGGACTATCTGGTCAAGAAGAAGGCGTGGATCACCACGGCGGTGACCTTCGTGCTTTGGGTGGCGATCGTGTGGTTCATCACCAGCGGCCTGCTGACGATCAAGGATCTGCAATTCCTTGCGCCGACTGGCCCCGCGCCGCTTGGCCCGGTCAACTGACAGGATGGGCGGCCCCGAAGGAGGCCGCCCTTTCCCTTAGCGCTGTGCCGCCAGACGGTGGAACATATGGGTGAAGGTCGCCACCCCCAGCACCGGCACGATCAGGTTCAGCACCGGGACCGACAGCGGCACCGACATCAGCGCCCCCGCCAGCCAAATCTGCGTGCCAAAGCGCGCCCGCAGCGCCGCAGCCTGCGCCCGCCCCAGCCGCCGCTGCGCCACCAGCGTGAAATATTCCCGCCCGAGCAGGAAGCCGTTCACCGCCCAGAACACCAGCGGCGCCAGCGGCCCGGCGAAAAGATAGAACATCAGCGCCAGAAGGTTTGCCACCACCAGCAGGCCAAAGAACCCCAGCGCCTCTTTCAGGCTTTCACCCAGCGACAGGCCCGCCGTTTCGGGCAGGCCGGGGTAGTGGCGATCCTCGACCGCGTCGGCCACGCTTTCCAGAAACAACCCGGAAAAGAGCGCGGCCACCGGCACCATCAGAAAGGCCGAAACCCCGATCATCACGAAGATCGACCCGACCGACAGCAGCGCATCCACCCCGCTGACCGCGCCGATCCAGGGCAGTGTAACACTGTCGGGCACGAACCAGCCGATCAGCGTGACCACCCCGGCATAGACCGCGATCAGCAAAAGCAACGACAGGCCCAACCCCATGGCCACGACGCGCAGAAAGCGCGGATCACCCAGCTGGCCTAGCGCCTTGCCGAAATCCGTGAAGATCATGGTCACTCCGTCATCCAGCGGGTCAGGGCGGCGACATCGGGGCGCGGGCGTTCCGGCGGCACGGCGGTTTCCGTGCCGATATGGACAATCCCCATCACGCTTTCCTGCGGCGCAAGGTCGAAGGCCGCCTCGACGAAGGGGCGGTCATGGCTGACCCATCCGGTCAGCCAGCAGGCCCCCCAACCTGCGGCCTGCGCGGCATTGACGAGGCCCAGACATACGCAGCCCGCCGAGAGCAGCTGTTCGATGTCGGGCACTTTCTCTTGCGCCTTGGGGCTGTAGATCACCACAACGGCCAGATTGCCCTGATCGAACTGGCCGCGGCCCTTGGCGATCTTTTCCTCATTCCCCCCCAGCGCGCGGGCGCGCGCTTCGGCCAGATCGGCGAGGCGTGCCATCGCGGGCTTGGTCACCACCACCAGCCGCCAGGGTTCCAGCTTGCCATGATCGGGCACACGCAGTCCCGCCGTCAGGATCGGCATCAGCTCTTCCGCGGTGGGGACGGGGGTTGTCAGCGTTTTGGCGGGGCGCGACCGCCGGGTCAGCAGGTAATCCAGCACGGCGGGGTTGGGATCGGGCATCATGATATCCTTGCACTCTGTCGGGGCGAAGATAAGGGGCGGCGCGCGGCGGGGGAAGGCATCGCCCGCAGAAATCTGCCCAAGGCTGGGCAGGGCGGGGGATCGGGTCTTTCCCCATGCGATCCAAGCGACTATCACGGGGGCGTTACATGTTCCGGAGCCTTCCATGACCAATGTCAGCCGCCGTTCCCTGCTTGGCCTTCTGCTTGTGGCGCCGCTTGCGGCTTGCGGCGGGCGCCGCGCGCCCGAGCGGCCCCGGGGGGACGGGGGTGCTCAGGGCTCGGCCGAGATCAACCGCCTGATCGCAAAATACGCGCGTGAATATGACGTGCCGGAAAAGCTGGTGCACCGGGTGGTGCAGCGCGAAAGCAAGTATAACCCTGCGGCGCGGCATGGCGGCTATTTCGGGCTGATGCAGATCCGCCCCGAAACGGCCCGCACCATGGGCCATCGCGGCAGCCCGGCCAGCTTGCTGGATGCGGAAACCAACCTCAAATACGGGGTGAAGTATCTGCGCGGGGCCTATCTGGTGGCGCGGAAAAACCATGACCGCGCCATCGGCTGGTATTCGCGCGGCTATTACTATGAGGCCAAGCGCATGGGCCTTCTGGAAGAAACCGGGCTGCGCGGCTGATCATGGCCAAGGCGCGGGGGCCCGATCTGCGTGACCGCGCCCTGCCGGGGGCAGAATTCGCCCTGCGCGTCACGCCGCGGGCCGGGCGCAACCTTCTGTCCGATGAGAATGGCCAGCTGAAAGCCCAGGTCACCGCCGTGCCCGAGGACGGCCGCGCCAACAAGGCGGTGACCGAATTGCTGGCCGAGGCGCTGGGGGTGGCCCGCACCCGTCTGACATTGCTGCGCGGCGCCACATCGCGAGACAAGGTCTTTCGGCTGGATTAAGGCGGTTCGGCGCAGAAATGCCTGCGTGGGGCGCTTGTATCTGCGGCAGGGGCGGATAAAATACGCGGACCCGCCCGGCCCCTGCCGGGGCTGCGGGTCTGCCTTAGCCGGAGTGAAGCATGTCCTGGACCGACGAGCGTGTCGAGACGCTCAAGAGAATGTGGGCCGAAGGCCAGAGCGCCAGCCAGATCGCCAAAGAGCTTGGCGGGGTCACCCGCAACGCGGTGATCGGCAAGGTTCACCGTCTGGGTCTGTCGAACCGCGTGGGCGGTGCCGGCGGCAAGGAAGAGGATGAGGAAACCCCGGTCGCAGCCACGCCCAAGGCGGCCGAACCGCCCAAGCCTGCGGCCCCGGCCGAGCCGGTCGCTGCCGCCCCCGTGCCGCCGCGCCCGACGCCGGAACCCCGCGTGGCCGCCGAACGCCCCGCCGCACCTGCGGCGCCTGCCGCAGCGGCCGCGCCCGCCAGCGGTGCCAATGTCACGCCCATGCCCTTCCGCAAGGCGATCGTGCCTGCAGGTCAACCCCTGCCGCCCCAACCTTCGGCCAATGAAATCAGCCCCGAGGCCCTGGCCTCGGTCCGCGAGGTGGAAAAGCGCGCGCGCAAGCTCACCCTCATGGAGCTGACGGAACGGACCTGCAAATGGCCGATCGGTGACCCCGCGACCGAGGATTTCTGGTTCTGCGGTCTGCCCTCACAAGCCGGGAAGCCCTATTGCGACGCCCATGTCGGCGTGGCCTTCCAACCGATGAGTGCGCGCCGCGATCGCCGTCGCTGATCAGGCGCCCGCCGGAATGACAAAAGCCCCGCAGCGATGCGGGGCTTTTTCATTGGGGCGGCAAAGAAAAAGGCCCGCGCGATTCACGGGCCCCCTGGCGTCTTACTTCACCGGCGAGCGGTAGGTCATCCGCCGCACCGACCCGGTCTTCGACCGCATCAGCAGGGTTTCGGTGGTCACCCAGCCCGGCTCACGCTTGATGCCCGAGAGGATCGAGCCATTGGTGACGCCGGTCGCGGCGAAGATCACGTCGGCGGTCACCATCTCATCGCGAGTATAGATGCGGTTCAGATCGGTGATCCCGGCCTTGGTGGCGCGAGCGCGTTCGTCATCATTGCGGAACAGGAGCTTGCCATAGATCTGGCCGCCCATGCATTTGAGCGCGGAGGCCGCCAGCACGCCCTCCGGTGCGCCGCCCGACCCCATATACATGTCGATGCCGGTCTGATCGGGTTCGGCGCAGTGGATCACGCCTGCCACATCGCCATCGGTGATCAGACGGATCGCGGCACCGGTGGCACGGACCTCGGCGATCAGGTCTTCATGGCGGGGACGTTCCAGGATGCAGACGGTGATGTCGCCGGGCGCGCAGCCCTTGGCCTTGGCCAGCGCCTCGACCCGCTGGGTCGGCGTCATGTCCAGCGTCACGGTATCGGGCGCATAACCCGGCCCGATGGCCAGCTTTTCCATGTAGACATCCGGGGCATGCAGCAGCGTGCCGCGCGGTGCCATGGCGATGACGGTCAGGGCATTGGGCATGTCCTTGGCGGTCAGCGTGGTGCCTTCCAGCGGGTCCAGCGCGATGTCCACCGCCGGGCCATTGCCGGTGCCGACCTCTTCGCCGATGTAGAGCATGGGCGCTTCGTCGCGCTCACCCTCACCGATCACCACGACCCCGGCGATATCGAGCAGGTTCAGCTGATCGCGCATCGCGTTCACTGCCGCCTGATCGGCGGCCTTTTCATTGCCGCGGCCGATCAGGCTGGCACTGGCCAGCGCCGCCGCCTCGGATACGCGCGCAAGACCGAGCGAGAGCAGGCGGTCCTGAAATTCCTTTGCGTCAACCATGTCTGGAATCCGTGTTTAGATGGTGGGCTGGTGTCGTCCTAGCCCGCAACCCAGTACCGGGCAAGGCGAATAACGCGCCGCCCGTGGCACGACTGTTGCAGGCTGCCCTCTGGCCCGGGGGGCAGGCGGAACAGGATGATGTGGCGCGTTTTTCATCGGCGGTGGGGCAGGGCGGCCCTGTGGGGCCTGCTGCTGATCGCAGGGGCGCCGGTCGCACGTGCCGATGGCCCGCTGTTCAGCGACGCCTTCTGGGAAGATACGGCGCTGGTTTCGGTGGGCGTGGGGGGACCGCGCACCGATTACGTCACAGGTTTTGCCCGCGGCGGTTATGAGCTGAGCGACGGCACCCCGATCCGCATGCGCCCGTGGTATCGGGCCGGGCTGCGTGATCTGAATGTGACGCTGCTGACCAGCATCACCCCCGATTTCGGGGTGATGTGGGGGATGGGGCTGGGGGATCGTGGCCCGAAATATCGCATCAATCCCAGCCTGCGTCTGGGACTGATCTGGCAGACCCGCGTCGGGCGCGACAGTTGGCTGACACTGCGGGCGACAACCGATCTGGGCGGGCGCATCCGGGAACGGCCCTGCACCGCTGATTATGGCGACCTGGGAGGGGTGCAGCCCGTCAATTGCCGCCTTGCCGCCAGCCCCCTGCCGCCCGATCAGACGCTTGATCTGCTTTTTGATGAAAATCTGGGGGGGAACACTGAAATCGGGATCAGCCTGTCCGTTACCTTCTAAACTGGCCACTGCAGAAGGGCAGAATGATGCTGAAGCGGACGCTCGGGGTTGTGCTCGCGGCATGGTGTGCCGTGGGTTTTGGCGTGCCTGTCGCGGCGGAACCACGCCCGGCGTATGACGGGGGCAGGCCTGCACTGTCGTTCGACGCAACACTGCAACGCCATGTCATCCTGCGTCCCCGTCCTGCTGCCCTTGATCAGGCCCGGCCATGGATGGCGCCCGATGTCGCGCTGGCCTGGAACCTCGGCTATCGCGGGCAGACGGCTACCATCACCGTGATTGACGATTTTGCGGGCGATACGATGCTTTGGGGCAATCTGACCGGGGTGCGGCAGGTGCGCAGCCATGGCGAATGGACCGCGCAGATGGCAGGGATGCTCGCACCGGGGGCGCAGGTCATGGCGCAGGAATTCACCGATCACGGCATGCCGATGACCGTGACCAACCGTTTCGATGTCGTGAACCTGAGCTACGGGATCTATGCGCGACGCGGTGCCCCGCGCCCGCGCTGGGGGCGTCTTGAAACCTCGATCCTGAATGCCGCGCGCAATGGCACGGCCGTGGTGGTCAAGGCTGCGGGCAATGATGCCAGCGCGGTTTCCGGCACCACCTGGGATGGGCAGATCGACTATCTGAACGCCGATCTGGTGGGGCGGCCCTCGGCGGTCTTTGTCGGGGCGCTGGCCTATGACGGCACGTTGGCGGATCCGGCGCCCTTGGCCGCCTATTCCAACTTTGCCGGTAGCAACCGGACGGTGCAGGCACAATTCCTTGTGGTGGGGGTGGACAGCGATATCACGGGCCTGTCGGGCACGTCTTTCGCGGCGCCCACCGTGGCTGGCTATGCCGCCATCCTGTCCAGCAAGTTCCGCAACGCGACCCCCAACCAGCTGGCACAGCAGCTTTTGTCGACGGCACGGCAGGATACGATCGACGGCTACGACGTGCGGGTGCATGGGCAGGGGGAGGCGAGCCTGACCCGCGCCTTGGCCCCCCGCGCGATCCGGTAGCCGGACCCCGCCAGCCGGACAAGGAAAAAGGGCGGCACCGATCTGGTGCCGCCCTTTCTGATGTCAGATCTCTTCGATCCGGATGGCGACCGGGGCGCCGACCAGAACGCCGGTCGCCGCGAATTGCGACATGGCATGGGCCACGTCGGCAGGGGCGGCCTTATGCGTCACGATCAGCACCAGCGCCTTGTCGTCCTGTTCGTCCTGCTGGTTGATCTGGCGCATCTGATCGATCGAGATGCCCGCGTCACCCAGGCAGGTCGCGATCTTGGCCAGCGCACCGGGTTTGTCGAGCAGCGTGGCGCGCATGTAATAGGGCGCGGGCGTGGCCGATTTCGCCGGGCAGACATCGGCCAGTTGCGTGGCCGGGCAGCCGAAGGTCGGCAGGCGCAGGCCGCGGGCAATGTCGATCACATCCGACATGACGGCGCTGGCGGTCGGGCCTTCGCCCGCACCGGGACCGCGCAGGACGATCTGGCCCACGCTGTCGCCTTCCAGCATCACCATATTGGTGCCGCCCTGCAGCTGGCCAAAGGGGCTGTCCGCGGGCACGAGGCAGGGGGTCATGCGCTGTTCCAGCCCACGACCCGACATCTGCGCGACGCCCAGCAGCTTGATGTGATAGCCCATTTCATCGGCCAGATGGATGTCCTCGATCGAGACATTGCCGATGCCTTCCAGCTCGACATGATCGAAGGCGACCTTGGTGCCAAAGGCGATCGAGGCCAGCAGCGAAAGCTTGTGGCCCGCGTCGATCCCCCCGACGTCGAGATTGGGGTCGGCCTCAAGGTAGCCAAGCTGCCGGGCCTCTTCGAAGACCGTTTCATAGGGCAGGCCCGCGTTCTGCATCCGCGTCAGGATGTAGTTGCAGGTGCCGTTCATCACGCCCATGACGCGCTTGATCTGGTTTCCGGCAAGCCCTTCGGTCAGGGATTTGATGACCGGGATGCCGCCTGCGACGGCGGCTTCAAAACGGATCACGCGGCCCGCGGCTTCGGCGGCTTCGGCCAGCGCCTGCCCGTGATGGGCCAGCAGCGCCTTGTTGGCGGTGACCACATCCTTGCCCGCGGCAATGGCGGCTTCGGTGGCATCCTTGGCGGCGCCGTCATGGCCGCCCATCACCTCGACGAAAACGTCGATATCGTCGCGGCGGGCAAGGGCCACGGGATCATCTTCCCAGGCATAGGCCGACAGATCGACGCCGCGGTCCTTGCCCTTGGACCGGGCCGAGACGGCGGTGATGACCACGGGGCGGCCGGTGCGCATGGTCATAAGATCCGCATGACGCTGAACGATCTTGACCACTCCGATGCCGACGGTCCCAAGACCGGCGAGCCCGAGGCGCAGGGGCTGAACCATGATATGCTCCATTCCATATGGTGCCCGTCTGTTAGCCCGTTCGGCGCAGCGGCGCAACGCTGTCAGTGGGATGGGCGGTCAGTTGGCAGCGGGCGGATTGACCGGGCCTTGCAGGGCATTGGCGCGGTCGCGCAGGGCGGTGGCGCGGGCGGCAAGGCCGGTCGGGTCTTGCGGGGTGATCGTGCCCGGGGCGGGCACGCTGGCCAGCAGCCGGTCCAAGGGCGCGATCTGCGGCGCGGGGCCGGGGGGCGCCGCCGGGGCATCAAGAGCCGGCATCCCCGCACAGGCGGAAAGGGCAAGGCAGATCAGCAGGGCAGGGGGCAGCTTTGTCATCGGGGCCTTCGCAGATACGGCCCCGACCTTAGCCGTCGCGCGGCGGGGCGGCAAGCCGCAGCCCCTTTGCCTTGCACCCGGCGCGGGTTTCGCTAGTGTCGCGCGGATGGCACGCAAGACAGGTTCCCACGGCGAAATCACCGGGCCGCGCATCCGCAAGGTGGCGCGCACGCTGTTCGCGCGCCACGGCTATGCCGCCGTTTCGATGCGCCAGATCGCGGCCGAGGTGGGCGTGCAGGCCGGGGCGCTTTACGCCTATACCCCCGACAAGCAGAGCCTTCTGGTCAGCCTGATGCGCGAGCATATCGAGGATCTGCTGGCGCTTTGGGCGGCAGAGCCGGTGATCACCGACCCCCGCGCCCGGCTGGCGCGGTTCGTCCATTTCCATATCGACCGCAACGTCGATCAGGCCGAAGCGATCTTCATCGCCTATATGGAGCTGCGAAACCTCGACCCCGGCAACTTTGCCGAGATCGAGGGTCTGCGCCGCCGTTATGAAGCGATCATCGAAGATTGCCTGCGCGAGGGGGCGGCGCAGGGGCTCTTCCGTCATGCCGACGCGCGGCTGGCCACCATGGCGGTGATCGCTATGCTGAACGGGGTGATGAACTGGTATCGCGAGGGCGGTCGCCTCAGCCGGGACGAGGTCGCGCGCACCTATGCCGAACTGGTGCTGGGGGCCGTGGGGGCCACGGGGGATTGACCCCCGCAGCCGGGGTCAATGCGCCGGGCGGATGAAGGTGCCGTTCCGCAGATCGGCCATGGCCTGACGGATTTCGGCTTGGGTGTTCATGACGATGGGGCCGTGCCAGGCGACGGGTTCCTGGATCGGCGCGCCCGACACCAGCAGAAAGCGGATGCCCTTCGGGCCGGCCGTCACCGTCACCTCATCGCCCGTGCCAAAACGCACCAGCGTGCGGTCGCCGGACAGGTCGCGGATATTGACCTCTTGCCCCTGTACCTCTTTTTCCAGCAGCACGCCTTCGGGGCGGCTGGCATCGCGGAAGGTGCCGGTGCCTTCAAAGATATAGGCAAAGGCGCGGCGATAGGTATCGATCTTGAAGGTCTTGCGACGCCCCGCAGGCACGAAGATGTCGAGGTATTGCGGCTCGGCTGCGATGCCATCAACCGGGCCGGTCTTGCCCCAGAATTCGCCAACGATCACCTTCACGATGGTGCCGTCATCATCCTGGATCACCGGGATGTCAGGCGATTTCACATCCTGATAGCGCGGCGCCGTCATCTTCAGCGATGAAGGCAGGTTCGCCCAAAGCTGAAAGCCGTGCATCTGGCCCTTGGCATTCCCGCGCGGCATTTCCTGATGCAGGATGCCGGACCCGGCGGTCATCCATTGCACGTCGCCGCCCTTGAGGATGCCCTGATTGCCCAGGCTGTCGCCATGTTCCACCGAGCCGGCGAGAACATAGGTGATCGTCTCGATCCCGCGATGGGGATGCCACGGGAAGCCGCGCATGTAATCGCGCGGGTCATTGTTGCGGAAATCATCGAACATCAGGAAGGGGTCGAACTCTTCGGGGTTCGTGAAACCGAAGGCACGATGCAGATGGACGCCCGCGCCTTCAAAGGTGGGCTGGGCCAGGGTTTCGGACAGAACGGGGCGGATCGACATGGCTTTGCTCCTGCCCGGCGGACGCGCCGGGTTCATGCCACAGGAGGTAGGCCCGAAATCCCTGTGCGACAATCCCGCGGGGGTGCAGAACCCATGTGCAGGGATGCAAGATCAGTTGCAGGCGGTGGGGTTCGAAAAGGCAACATTGCCAAAGCGCGGGCGCACCGGCACGAATTCGTTGAAGGTCATGGCCTCAATGCCCCCCGAGAAGACGGGGGTATAGTCGAATTCGCTTTCGATCAGGATCTGCGTGCCGCCAGCGGGGGTGGTGGGGATGCGGTCCGCCTGCGTCTGAACCGTGAGCGTGGTGAAGGGCGGCAAAACGGTCGGGTCGAGCGAGCAGGACCATTGCACCTCGAACCGGTTGTTGGTGCCGGACCAGACAACGCTGGTCAGCCGCAGCCGCGGCACCTGACCGTCAGAGATCATATAGGCCATGAGCGTCTGAAGCCCGTTCGCGTCGGTCACCGTCAGCGCGGCGGATTGCCAGCGCGAAACGATGTCGCCCACGGTATAGGTGGCCTTCTGCAGCTTGTTCATGGATTTGTAGCCGTCCCAGAACACATAAAGCCCGAACGCGGCCCAGAGCATGATCGGCAGGATCATCGCCCCTTCGATCACGGCATTGCCATGTTCGGCCCGCAGGAAGCGGCGCAGCGAGGCGGACAAACGGGATAACACGGGTACGGGCATCACGGTTCATTCAGGAAAGCTGAGGTCGAGGTGAGACGATAGCCCCCCTGACCGTCAAGCGGCAAGTTGAGCGCCAGACCCGCCGAGGGGAAAAGCGCATCGGCAATCACGCAGGCCCGCATCACGATCAGAACCTTGCGCTCGGTCGGGTTCGGGTCGAGCACCGCGACAGGCTGCACCGCCTCGGCCCGGTTGACGCAGGTCGTCTGGGTGGTGGGCATGGTCCATGTCGTCAGTGCCACGCGTTCCATATTGAGCTTCAGCGTCGCGTTGCAGTTCGGGATCATCGAGGCGTTGTTGCAGATATAGGCCCTGATGTTGTCATGCGTCGGGTTGGCGATCATCCCCAGACGGACGGCGCGCGCGGCGATATCCACGGCCCGATCCAGCAGGGTCAGCCGCGTCATGTAAAGGCCGATCTCGAAGGTTGCCATGAACAGGGTGATGAACAGCGGCAGCATCAGCACGAAACCGATGGTCGCATTGCCGTCCTCGCGCCGGATGTGGCGCAGGACGGCCCCAAGGGCCGCCCGCGGGGTCATCATTGCTTGAGCTTCAGCATGCTGATCTGGGTGGCGATCGACTGGAACACCGTCGCGATATCCAGCGAGCTGGCATCGTAATAATGCCCTGCATCGGTGGCACAGGCCTTGAGCTGCGCCTTGCCGTCTGTCGGGGCCTCGAACCCGATGCCGAAGATCACCATGCCCGCAGATTTTGCGGCCGCGCAGATTTGCTGCAGGCGGGTGTTCTTGGTCGTCGCGTTGACGGTGTCGGTATAGGTTTCATACCAGGCCGCCGCCGTGCTGCCACGTGCCCGTTGCGTCACGAAGGCCAGATATTGCGCGGTGGCATAGCTGAAGGCCTGTTGCCAGGTGGCGCGGGTGCCGCTGGCGGTGGTTGACCATGTGCCGGTCGAAACGCTGTAGAAATCGCTCGTACCGGTGCGTTCAGGCCAGTAATACGTGGCCAGCGTCTTGCTGGTGGTGCCGGTAAAGTAGAAGGGCGACAGGCCTGTCCCGTCATAGGGCGGGGTCACGCTGACGTCATAGGTGTTTTCCCCGTCGGTCATCACCACCAGCACCTTGATCGTATCCCCCGACACGGCATCCAGCGGCCGGCCGGCATAGGCTGAACTGACGGCATTGCGGCTGATCAGGCCGTTGACCAAGCCCCGCGCGCTGGGATCCAGCAGCAGCGCCCCCCATTTCACCCCCAGTTCGATCGAAGTATTCCCATCGACCTGCAGGTTGGTGATGCGGCTTTTCAGCGTCGTCGCATTGTCACCCAGGGTGACAACCTCGTTGCGGGCATCGGCGTTGCAGTTTCGGATCTGCGGAGTCTTGTAGGCCGCATAGTTCGAGGTGCTCCAGATGAAGCCGTCGAAATGCGCGTTCTGGTGCAGCACGCTTGAGAGCGGCAGCGTGGTCGAGCTGAAGACCGAGCCGGGCAGTTCGAGACAGAAGGAGCTGTCATGCTTTTCGGTCGTGCCGGTGAACAGGTCGCGGACGTTACGCCCCACGTTGACCTGCGTGCTGTAGGGCACGATGGACATCGTGACCTTTCCGGCTTCGGAATTGTTGAAGATCGTATCCACGAAGCTGCGTGCGGCGGGGCGCAGCGCCGTGATCCGCGAGCCATCCATGGAGCCCGACACGTCCAGCACGAGGGACACCTCGACGTTCGAAATCCGCTCTTCGGCCTGGCTGTCGGCTGCGACGGAAAAATCCTGCACGCCCATCATCGACATGAAGAAGGGCTTGGTGTCGGCTGCGGCCGTGGCGGTCACGTTCTTGAAGTTCAACCCGCGGCTGACCGTGACCGAGGTGAGGTATTGCGTCAGGCTGGCCTTGTCGAAATAGTCACGCACCACGGTTGCCGGGTCGAGCGTCTGTTTCAGGGCCGCCGCAGCCAGAACGCTGTTGTCGAGCGTCTGTTGCAGCATCACGCGTTTCTGTTCGTGGCGCATCACGTCAATCGCAAGGCCGCCGATCAGCATCATGGACGTGAAGATCATCGTCGAAAACGGCAGCATCGAACCTTCCTCGCCCTGGAGGAATTTCCGCAACAGCGGCACATGCGTCTTGCGCGTCATCGTCATGTCACACCCTTCTTCGGCCTTTTCGGCCTGACCTTTACGCGAACACCATCCGAATTGCCGTATCTTGGCACCCCGGGCGTCAGGTAATCATCCATTCGACATAAGGCTTTGGACTTCGGGCATAAATGTGGCGAAGTTGCGGGAACTGCTAGGAAAATCCGACATTGGGATGTGCAATCCGGGGTTTGGTCCGCGAATTGTGGTCAAGGTCGAAACAGACCGCCGCCTTTCCGCCCGAATTGGGGGCCGTGGGGGGCATTTCGCACGATGATCCCGAATCGATGTCAATGGCGCGAATGAATAAAAGACCATCCTTTCGGCTGGTTCAGGGTGGCCCGTCCGCAGGGCTGGGGCGTGTCCTGCCCAATGCATAGGCAGGGGCACGGCGGGTGGCCCGCCATTTTGCCCCATTTCATTGACTTTTCGGCCCGGCCTTGCCACATCGCCCCCGAGCAGAATTCACAAGACAGGGCGCCAGAATGACCCATACCCTTGCCGGGCTGTTCCGCAGCCTGTTTCCCGCCATTTGTTCGGCACTGGCCCTTATCGTCCTCGGGGGGGCGGGGCTTTACTATTTTGCCACCGGCTTTGCGTTCAGCGCGATTGTGATGGCGCTGGGGGGGCTGGCCGCGCTGGTCGCGCTTTTCGGGCTGGTGGCGCTTCAGATCGAGAACAATGATCTCTTGCACCGCATCGCCGAAGCCGCCGAGGGGCAGGCTGCCGGTGCCATGGTGCGTCCGGTTGGCGGCCAGGTGGCGCCGACCCTGCCTGCCGTGCCGGATGAACCGGAAGATCTGGGCCCGACGCTGGTCGCCCGCCGGATCATCGCCACGCCGCGTCGCGCCCAGCCTGCCGCTGCTGTCGGCCGGATCGAACCTGTCGTGACCGTGCAGCGCCGCGCCGGGGTCTGACCCCGTTTTCCCGTTTCCCACCGGAGGTGGACATGCTGTCGAATGCTGATCTTGCTGCGCTGGTCGCCTTCCGCCACGCCCTGCACCGCCAGCCCGAAGTTTCGGGCGAAGAAATGGCCACCGCCGCCGCTGTTCGTGCCTTTACCGCCGATACCGGCCCAGATGCCGTGATCGAAGGGCTGGGCGGTCATGGCCTTGCGCTGGTCTATCATGGTGCGGCCCCCGGGCCGACGGTCCTGATCCGCTCCGAGCTTGACGCCCTGCCGATCGAGGAAATCGGAGATTTGCCGCATCGGTCGCAGATCACGGGGAAAGGGCATCTATGCGGCCATGACGGGCACAGCACCATCCTGTGCGGTGTGGCGCGGCTTCTGGGCCGCGCGCGGCCCGCGCGCGGGCGGGTCGTGCTGATGTTCCAGCCGGCCGAAGAAACCGGCGCGGGTGCGGCGGCGGTGTTGGCGGATCCTCGGTTTTCGGACCTTGTGCCCGATTACGCCTTTTCGCTGCACAATCTTCCCGGGCTGCCACTGGGCCGCGCCGCCATTGCGGCGGGGCCTGCGAATTGCGCCTCGGTCGGGATGCGGCTGCGGTTTCTGGGCCGCACGTCCCATGCCGCAGAGCCGCACAAGGGGGTGACGCCCGGTCCGGCCTTGGGGCGGCTGATCCCGGCGCTGCTGGCGCTGGGGCAGGGCGGTGATCTGGGGCCTGCCTTCCGGTTGGTGACGTTGACCCATCTGCGGATGGGCGAACCCGCCTTCGGCATCACCCCGGGCGAGGCCGAGCTCTGGGCCACGCTGCGCACCATGACGGATGCGGGCATGGCCGATCTGCGCGCGCGCGCCGTTGCGCTGGTCGAGGCCGAAGCCGCGGCCGAGGGGCTGGGGCTTGAGATCACCTGGCACGACGATTTCGCCGCCTGCACCAATGACCCCGAGGCCACCGCCCTGATGCGCGCCGCGCTGGAGGGGGCGGGTGTGCCGCTGATTTCGGCCGAGCCGATGCGCGCATCCGAGGATTTCGGGCGTTTCGGCACCGTTGCCAAGGCGGCGATGTTCTGGCTTGGCTCTGGCGAGGATCACCCCGCGCTGCATTACCCCGATTACGATTTCTCCGATGACCTGATCGCCATCGGCACCCGTGCCTTTGATCGGGTGATCCGGGATCTGCTGGGCTAGGCGGCCCCACCCAGCTGGGCGCGCCAGACCTTCCACCATTTGACCCAAAGGTCGGCGATCTCTTCCGGCTCGCCCGCGAAGAGACGCGCGCCAAGGGGGAAGGCCATCGCTTCGATTCCGGTCTGGGCATCCTGAATGCGCGCCGTCAGAAGGTCGGCGGCTTCGGGCGGCAGCACCGCTGGGGCGAGCGGGGCAAGATGCGCGCGCAGCTCTGCCAGATCGTGATGATCGCCAAGGGCCACGGCCAGGCGATCGGCCTCGGCAGCAAGGGGGCGCAGAACCTCGGGCCAGATGGGCTGCAGAAGGCGGGCCTGATACCAGTGATCCTTGGCGCGCTTGCGCCAGTCGTGCAGGGCCTCGGCCTCACGGCTGTCGCGCGCGGTCCGCATGGCGCGGCGCGCCCGTAGGCGGGTTTCGGCCAGCCCCTGCATCAGGATGCGGCGGTCGTTGCCCGTGACCTCCCACCCCTCGACGCGGAGGGCGAGGCTGGCGAAAACCGCCTGCAGGTCGGGCGTCGGTTGCCGTGCCGCAGCGGCCTCGGTCAGAAGGTGCGCCCGCAGCGGGGCAAGGCAGGGCAGATCGGCGCCCGCCACCACCCGGTCAAAGGTGGCCAGCCGCACCGCTGCATCCCTTTGCCCGGCCAGCGCATGGCCCGCCGCACGCAGGATGGCGTTTTCGGCGGGCTGCACATCGGCCAGCCCCGCCCGCAAAAGCCGCAGCAAGGCGCGCAGCTTCTTGATCCCCTTGCGCGCGGTATGGATGGCCGCCGTATCTGCCGGGTCTTGTGACAGCGCGTCCTGGATCCGGGCGATCTCGGCCAGGGCGAGGCGGCGCATCCCTTGGGTCAGCGAGACATCGCTCAGCTCGAAACGGTAAGGCATGGAGGCTCCGCAATCTGGTATTCGGTTTCGGGGGAGAGCTAGCCTCCGCCTGTAACGCCGAGATGACAGGCAGGTAACATGGGGGTGTGTGTCCCTGTCGCGCAACCCCTGCGTGTTGCGCGCGGGGGCAGGGCGGCGCACGGGGGGCTGACCCCCCGTTAACCCCGCGGCGGTAATCGTCCCACCAAGGACGCGCATTGCGCCGGGATACCGAGCCGAGGGGGCTTTCACGATGAACATGGCGATTACCGATGGACTGATGCTGATGCCGCCGCCGTTTGCGGCAGGGCTGACGCAATGGTCGCGGGCGGACGGCACGCCCGGCACCACCAGCTATGCCGGTGCGGCGGATGCCGCGCTTGTCCCGGCCGATCAGGATTTTGGCGGCTGTCTGGAGCTGCAGAAGACCGAGACGACGCAGCGCTTGCGCTACAAGGGGGAAACGCCCTTCCGGCCGGGGCTTTACCTTCGGGTGACGGCACGGGTGAAGGCGGTTGCGGGCAATATGCCGGCGGTGCGGATCGCGGCCTATGCCGCGCGGGCAGACGGATCGTCGGTGGCGGTGCCGGTGACGGGGCCGCAGGTCACGCTGACCTCATACGGTGCGGTGGTCACGGTCAGCGCCATCGTGGGGTCGGGCAATCGCACGGGCGTGGACATGGTCTGGGGGACGGAACCCAGCTATGCCCATTTCGGCCTTGATCTGACTGGCGCGAATGGCGGCATTATCCGGATCGACGATCTGGTGATCGAGGATGTGACCGCGATCTTCCATCGCAAGATGATCGACGTTGTGGATGTGCGCGACTATGGCGCGCTCGGCAATGGTACGACGGATGACCGCGCGGCCTTTGTGGCGGCGGATCAGGCGGCGGCGGGGCGGACGCTACTTGTTTCGGCCGGGACCTATCGCATCGGATCAAGCCTGACGCTGGACAGTGCGGTGCGCTTTGAAGGCACGGTCGCGCTGCCCGAGGCCGCGCGGCTGACCTGCACGCGGAACTATGATCTTGAGACCTACAGCGCGGCCTTCGGCAGCGATCTTGAGGGCTTCCGCCGCGGGCTGCAATCGCTGTTCTATTTCAGCGACCATGTCGTCTTTGACCTGTCGGGCCGCAAGGTGGATCTTCCCGCGCCGCTGGACGTGGCGGCGCTTGCCGGTCTGACCAGCCTGACAAGCCGCCGGGTGCTGACCAATGGCCAGATCGGCGCGGCCAATACCACCGCCTGGACGACCGATCAGGTGACCTCGGTCGCAAGCTACGCGCCAGCCTCTCCCACGCTGCTGACGGGGGTGGCGAATGTCGCCAATATCCCCGTGGGGTCGCGCGTCAGCGGCACTGGCGTCGGGCGTGAGGTCTATGTGCGGGCGCGCAACGTGGCGGCGGGGACACTGACGCTCAGCCAGCCGCTCTGGGGCGGTGCGGGGACGCGCAGCTATACCTTCCGGCGCTATAAATACCTGCTGGATTTCTCGGGTTTTGAGAACCTTGCCCGGTTTGAAATCACCGATATCGATTTCAACTGTGCAGGCCGCGCAAGCGGGGTGATGCTGGCGAAATCGGGGCTGACCTTCCGCATCGCCGATTGTGTCTTCACCTCGCCCGCGGATCGGGGGATCACCTCGATCGGGTCGGGCTGTCAGGGCATGATCGTCGATCAGTGCCAGTTCCTGTCCGCGGAACAGGCGATGCCCGCGCAGAACCGCACTACCATTGCGCTGAACACCAATGCCAATGATGCGAAGCTTCGGGATAACCGCGTCGTGCGCTTTGCCCATTTCGCGGTGATGGGCGGTAATGGCAACCTGTTCAGCGGCAACCATTTCTTCGGCGGCGATGATGAAACCGACGGGCTGCGGCAGGCCGGGGTCGTGCTGACCAATCCCAATTGCAAGACCATGTTCACCGGCAATTACATCGACAACAGCTGGATCGAATGGAGCAACGAATATGACCCCGAGCCGGGGTTCAGCACCGGCTTTTCCTTCGGGGCGCTGACGCTGACCGGCAATATCTTCACCTGCAACGATGTCTCGGCCGCCTTCCGCTGGATCGTGCTGCGCCCGCGCGGGCCGGGGCATTTCCTCAACGGGCTGGCGGTGGTGGGCAATGTGTTCCGCACCGTGAACGCGACCATCGACCGGGTGGAAAAGATCGACACCACGCAGGCCGGGCTGGATATGACGCGGGCGCGCAATATCGTCTTTGCCGCCAATACGTTCAACGGCATCACCCAGCAGACGGTGAACCCGGTGACGCTCCGCCATGCGCAGAACACCGCCGCTGCCACCTGGACGGTGTCAAGCGCGGGCTATCTGCCCTTTGGCGGGCGGGTCATGGCGGTGACATCGGTCCAGCCGGAAGGGCCGCTTGCCACGGCGGCGGGGACGGAAGGGTTCTGGTCCGGTTATGCCCGCCCGGAACAGGGGGCCGGGGCGGCCTCGGCCACATTGCATTGGCCACAGGCCCTGCGGGGTGTGGCGCAGGTGGTATTGCGGGGCGATCTGCCTGCGTGATCCGATCTGCCGATCAGAGGCCCTGCGGGGCCTCTTCTCACATGGCGAGATCGGCGGGCGACAGGTGGTGGGCGCGCCCGAAACCGCCATTCAGCAGGGCCGAGACCGGGCGGAGGCGGGCAAAGGTGAAATCGGCGAAGTCGATGTAAAGCTTGGCCTTGGGGTGATGGGTCAGCCAGTGATCGCGCAGGGCCGCATGAACGGGGTCGGTGCGGTCAACAAATTCGGCCGTGACGCGCAGCATCAGGCGCGGGTGGGTCAGCGGGTCGCCCTTGTCACCCGGTTCGCCCACCATCACCGCTGCTGCCGGATGGGCGACCAGCGCCGCATGATGCGCCGACAGCGCCGAAACCAGCGTCACCGGCATTCCGTCGGGGCCAAGGCCAAAGGCGATACGGCTGATCCCCGCCGTGCCGGTGGCCGGGTCGGTATAGGCCAGCGCCGCATGGCGGGCGTTTTGCAGCAGGCCCTGCGTAAGGGCGCGCGCCTCGGCATCGGCGGGTTGCACGGGATCGGGGCGTTTATCGGGCATGACAATCCGGCATGGGTGCAAAGGTTGACAGCAGCGGGTCAGAGGCGTCTGGTGGTGAAAACATCGCTACAGGCGCGCCATGTCCGAGACAAGCCGTTCCGTCGCCGCAGGGGCCAACCCCTTCCTGCCGAAGCTGATCACTGTTTTGCGCGAAGGCTATGGCCTTGCCGCGCTGCGCGCCGATGCTGTGGCGGGGCTGACCGTTGCCATTGTTGCATTGCCCCTGTCGATGGCGATTGCCATCGCCAGCGGGGTCGGGCCGGAGCGCGGGCTTTACACGGCGATTGCGGGCGGGTTCCTCGTGTCGGTTCTGGGCGGATCGCGCTACCAGATCGGCGGGCCTGCGGGTGCCTTCATCGTGCTGGTCGCGGCCTGTGTGGCGCAGATCGGGGTGCCGGGGTTGATCCTGGCCACGGTGATGTCCGGGGTGTTGCTTGTGGCGCTGGGGCTGGCGCGGCTGGGCAGCTACATCCGCTTCATCCCCTATCCGGTGACCCTGGGCTTTACCGCGGGGATTGCCGTCATCATCTTCTCCAGCCAACTGCGGGATCTGTTCGGGCTGGCGCTGGCCGCGCCAGAGCCGGGGCCGCTGCTGCCCAAGCTGGGGGCTTTGTGGGCGGCGCGGGGCACGCACTCGCCCGCGGCGGTGGGGGTCAGCCTTGGCACCATCGCGCTGATCATGGGGCTTCGGGCGCTGGCGCCGCGCTGGCCGGGGATGTTGATCGCGGTGGCGGGGATGAGCGCTCTGGCCGCGCTTGGCCTGCCGGTCGCCACCATTGGCAGCACCTTTGGCGCCTTGCCGCGCACCTTGCCCATGCCGGCGCTGCCCGAAATCACGTGGACGACGGTGCAGGCCGCCGCCCCCTGGGCCTTCAGCTTTACCTTGCTGGGGGCGATCGAATCCCTCCTCTCGGCGGTGGTGGCCGATGGCATGTCAGGCCGCCAGCACCGCCCCAATGCCGAGCTTGTGGCGCAGGGCATCGCCAATATCGGATCGGGGCTTTTTGGCGGGATCTGCGTCACCGGCACCATTGCCCGCACGGCGACCAATGTGCGCGCGGGGTCGCGGGGGCCGGTGTCGGGCGTGCTGCATGCGGTGTTTCTGGCGCTGGCGCTGCTGATCGCGGCGCCTTTGGCCGGTCATATCCCCCTGGCCGCGCTGGCGGGGGTGCTGGTCACCGTGGCCTGGAACATGGCCGAGCGGCACGAGATCGCAGCTCTGATCCGCAGCAGCCGGACCGACGCCGCGATTTTGGCCGTGACCTTCCTTCTGGTGCTGTTCCGCGACCTGACCGAGGGCATTGTCGTGGGCTTTGCGCTGTCGGGGCTCGTGTTCCTCAAGCGGATGTCGGATGCCACGGCCATCAACCTGCATCACACCCGCGCGGCCGATCATCACCGGGTCTATGCCCTGACCGGCCCGTTCTTCTTCGGTGCCGCCGCGCGGCTGAGCGCCGCGCTGGACCGCATCGCCGACCAGCCCCGAACCGTCATTCTGGATTTCACGGCGGTGCCGCTGGTCGACAGTTCGGGCGCCCGCAGCCTTGTCCTTCTGGCCGAGAAACTGGAGCGTCTTGGCGGAACGTTGTGGATTGCGGGCGCGCAGGCCGAGGTGGCCACGATTTTGCGGGCCGCAGGTCTGGACGCCACCCGCTGCCGCCAGTTTCCCGATCTGGACAGCGCAGAACAGGCGCTTCTGACGGCCTGACCGCTAGATCTGGGTGATTCGTCCCGCTGACCCGCATTGCTATGGCAAATTTACGGCTTTGTGGCCCCGTGGCGGGCCACTGGGGGGACTTTGCCGATCGTTCACGCCGGCGTGACCCGGCACTGTATTGAATTCTTTCGGAAAATCCGCGCGACCCTTTTCACGATTTACAGATTTCGTTCGATACCAGTCAAAAAATTTACAGAAAAAACCATTTAACAAAAGGGGTTACGCGAAAATCTGTTTTGGGTTTACAATGGCCGCAGGGATGGAAGGATCTGGCACGGCTCACCGCCGGATCCACGCTTACGACGAGGGGGGACCCCAGGATGAACCAACAGCCCGCCGAACTTGCGCCGACGACGCGCGACGTTCCCGCCGGTTTCGAAAACGCGCATGCCGATCTTGCCAAGTATCGCGCCATGTATGCCGAATCGGTCGACGACCCCGATGCCTTCTGGGGCCGTGAGGGGAAGCGGCTGGACTGGATCAAACCCTATACCCGCGTGAAGAACACCGACTTCACCTTCGGCAAAGTGTCGATCAAATGGTTCGAGGACGGGGTTCTGAACGCCTCGGTCAACTGCATCGACCGCCACCTGAAGGACCGCGCGCTGCAGACCGCCATCATCTGGGAACCCGATGATCCGGCAACGCCCGCGTTGCACATCACCTACAAAGAGCTGTCGGAGAAGGTGAACCGCATGGCCAACGTCCTGCTGTCGCAGGGCGTGATGCGGGGCGACCGCGTGGTGATCTATCTGCCGATGATCCCCGAGGCCGCCTATGCCATGCTGGCCTGCGCGCGCATCGGTGCCATCCATTCCATCGTCTTTGCAGGTTTCTCGCCCGATGCGCTGGCGAACCGCATCAATGACTGCGGCGCCAAGCTGGTCATCACCGCCGATACCGCCCCGCGCGGTGGCCGCCGCACGCCGCTGAAATCGAATACCGACGCTGCGCTGCTGCATTGCTCTGACAAGGTGCGCTGCCTTGTGGTCAAGCACACCGGCGATCAGATTTCCTGGGTCGATGGCCGCGATGTCGACGTCAAGCTGATGATGGACATGGTCAGCCCGGAATGCCCGCCCCGCCCGATGGGGGCCGAGGACCCGCTGTTCATCCTGTATACCTCGGGGTCGACCGGCAAGCCGAAGGGCGTGGTGCATACCACCGGCGGCTATCTGGTCTATGCCGCGATGACCCATCAATACACCTTCGACTATCAGGACGGCGATGTGTTCTGGTGCACCGCCGACGTGGGTTGGGTGACCGGACACAGCTATATCGTCTATGGCCCGCTGGCCAATGGCGCGACCACCATCATGTTCGAAGGCGTACCGACCTTCCCGGATGCCGGCCGTTTCTGGGAAGTCTGCGAAAAGCATGGCGTGACGCAGTTCTACACCGCGCCCACGGCGATCCGCTCGCTCATGGGGCAGGGGCCGGAATGGGTCGAGAAATATGATCTCTCGAAGCTGCGCGTGCTGGGTTCGGTCGGTGAGCCGATCAACCCCGAAGCCTGGGTCTGGTATGACAAGCATGTCGGCAAGGGCCGTTGCCCGATTGTCGATACCTTCTGGCAGACCGAAACCGGCGGCCACATGATTACCCCGCTGCCGGGTGCCACTGCGACCAAGCCGGGTTCGGCCACCACGCCCTTCTTCGGCGTCAAGCCGGTCGTGCTGGACCCCGCCACAGCCAAACGCCAGAGCGAGGTCGAGGCCGAGGGCGTCCTGTGCATCTCGGACAGCTGGCCGGGGCAGATGCGGACGCTCTGGGGCGACCATGACCGCTTCCAGGAGGCCTATTTCGCCCAGTACAAAGGGTATTACTTCACCGGGGACGGCTGCCGCCGCGATGCGGATGGCTATTACTGGATCACGGGCCGCGTGGATGACGTGATCAACGTCTCGGGGCACCGGATGGGCACTGCCGAGGTTGAAAGCGCACTGGTGGCCCATCAATCCGTGGCCGAAGCCGCCGTTGTCGGTTACCCGCATGACATCAAGGGGCAGGGCATCTACGCTTATGTCACGCTGATGAACGGGATTGAGCCGTCCGAGGATCTCCGCAAGGATCTGGTGAAATGGGTCCGCACCGAGATCGGCCCGATCGCCAGCCCAGATCTGATCCAGTGGTCGCCGGGCCTGCCCAAGACCCGTTCGGGCAAGATCATGCGCCGGATTCTCCGCAAGATCGCCGAGAATGACTTTGGCAGCCTGGGTGACACCTCCACGCTGGCCGATCCCTCGGTCGTGGATGAGCTGATCGCCAACCGCATGAACCGGGGCTGAGTGTGATGGCTGACACGACCACCCTCACCACGCCGGCGGTGCTGATCCTCCTCGGGCCTCCGGGCGCGGGGAAGGGCACCCAGGCCCGGATGCTGGAAGAGGACTTTGGCCTTGTGCAGCTCTCGACCGGTGATCTGCTGCGCGCTGCTGTCGCGGCCGGGACGGATGCGGGCCTGCGCGCCAAGGCGGTGATGGAGGCGGGGCAACTTGTGTCCGACGACATCGTGCTGGCGATCCTGCAGGACCGCATGGCCCAGCCCGATGTCGCCCGCGGGATCATCCTGGACGGGTTCCCGCGCACCGACGGGCAGGCCGCTGCCCTTGACGGGCTGCTGGCCCGCGCGGGCCAAAAGGTGACCGCCGCCATCAGCCTTGAGGTTGATGACGAGGCCATGGTCGGGCGTGTGTCCGGCCGCTACACCTGCGCCGCTTGCGGCGAAGGGTATCACGACGAATTCAAGCAACCCGCCCAGGCGGGGACTTGTGACAAATGCGGCGGCACGGCGTTCAAACGCCGCGCCGACGACAACGCCGAAACGGTGCGCGAACGGCTCAAGGCCTATCACGCCCAGACGGCGCCGCTGATCGCCTATTACGAAGCGCGGGGCGTGCTGGAACGGATCGATGCGATGGGTGCCATCGCCGATATCCGCCGGACGCTTGCCGCCATCGTCGAGCGCGTTTCAGCCTGAGGGGAGACCCGCATCCGGGGGGAGAGGACCGGGCGCGGGAGTGAGTAGGGGAGGCCGCCGGTCCGGCGGTCCAGCATGACAAGGCAGACAGGGCCCGCGCCCGTCCGAACCACCCGTCGCTGTCTTCGACGGGACTGGCTCTTGCATGCCCAAACCGAGACAGACCGGGTCCAGCCCGGCGAAACAAGGAGGATGCCTTATGGCAATGAATCAGACGGATGTGGCGGCCACCCGCTCGCGTCCCATGACGGCGGAAGAACGCAAGGTCATCATGGCCTCGTCCGCCGGGACGGTTTTCGAATGGTATGACTTCTACCTTTACGGCTCGCTCGCCTCGATCATCGGCGCGCAGTTCTTCACCGCCTTCCCGGAAGCCACCCGCAACGTGTTTGCGCTGCTGGCCTTTGCCGCCGGCTTCATCGTGCGTCCCTTCGGCGCGCTGGTGTTCGGCGCGATGGGCGACCTGATCGGCCGGAAGTATACCTTCCTGGCGACCATTCTGATCATGGGCTTCTCGACCTTCCTCGTCGGGATGCTGCCGGGCTACCAGTCCTGGGGCGTGGCCGCGCCGATCATCCTGATCGCGCTGCGGATGGCCCAGGGCCTGGCACTGGGTGGGGAATATGGCGGCGCCGCCGTCTATGTGGCCGAACACGCGCCTCCGGGCCAGCGCGGCTACTTCACCGCCTTCATCCAGACCACCGCGACCATCGGTCTGCTGCTGTCGCTGATCGTCATCCTGCTGGTGCAGGGCTACATCAACGGCCACTACCCGGATCAGCCGATCCTGGACGCCGCCGGTGCCGCCACGATGAACGCCGATGGCACCCCGGCCATGATGAAGGCCTTCAACGCCTGGGGCTGGCGCATCCCGTTCCTGGGTTCGATCTTCCTGCTGCTGATCTCGCTCTACATCCGTCTGCAGATGAACGAATCGCCGGCCTTCAAGAAGATGAAGGAAGAAGGCGCACAGTCGAAAGCGCCGCTGCGTGAAGCCTTCGGTCAGTGGAAGAACGCCAAGATCGCCATCATCGCGCTGCTCGGCCTTGTCGCCGGTCAGGCTGTGGTCTGGTACTCGGGTCAGTTCTACGCGCTGTTCTATGTGCAGAACGTCATCAAGGTGGACAGCTTCACCGCCAACGTGCTGGTGGCATGGTCGCTGATCCTCGGCACCGGTGGCTTCCTGTTCTTCGGGTCGCTGTCGGACAAGATCGGCCGCAAGCCGATCATCCTGGCGGGCTGCCTCATCGCTGCGATCACCTACTTCCCGGTGTTCGAGCTGCTGACCAAGACCGCGAACCCCGCGCTCTATGCGGCGCATCAGACCCCGATCACCGTGACCGCAGATCTGGACTCCTGCTCGTTCCAGTTCAACCCGACGGGTACCGCCAAGTTCACTTCGTCCTGCGACATCGCCAAGGCGCTGCTGGCCAAATCCTCGGCCAACTACTCGACCGTGGCGGGCACCGCTGGCCAGGTGGCCGAAGTGAAGATCGGCGAAACCGTCATTGCGTCGTATGAAGCAGGTGCGCTTTCGGGCGACGATGCCAAGGCTGCGAAAACCGCCTTCGAGAAGTCGGTGAATGATGCCCTGACCGCTGCCGGCTATCCGCTGGTTGCCGACAAGAACGAGACCGTGGCCAAGGCGGCCCACTTCTTCGACATCTTCACCGGCCAGAAGCTGACCATCATCGCCATCCTGACCTACCTCATCGTTCTGGTGACCATGGTGTACGGCCCGATGGCGGCCATGCTGGTGGAACTGTTCCCGACCCGTATCCGCTACTCGGGTCTGTCGCTGCCCTACCACATCGGCAACGGCTGGTTCGGCGGCCTGCTGCCCGCCACCGCCTTCGCGATCTCGGCCCAGACCGGCAACATCTATGCGGGCCTCTGGTATGCGATCGTGGTCGCCCTGATGACCGTCGTCATCGGCACCCTGTTCGTGCCGGGCGGCACCCACAAGAAAGACATCTTCTCGGAGTGATCCGGCAAGAGACGGCCGGGCCGGGGGAAACCCCGGCCCGTTCGCACAAGCAAGACCCGACGTCCATTCGCTTTCGCCATTGCGCCCCGATCCCTTTTGACCGTCCGCCCTGGCTCAGAGGCCAGCCGCAGGTCCGGAGCCCGCGCCATGCCCCTCCACCACGACACCCCTGTTCCATCCGCGCCGCGGGTGCTGATCGTGGAAGATGACGATCACATCGCCATGGCCATCGAATATGTCCTGACGCGCGAGGGGCTGACCCATGAACGCGTGTCGATGGGGGCCGCCGCGCTGCCGCGCATTCGTGCGCTCAGCCCCGATCTCGTGCTTCTGGATGTGATGCTGCCCGATGTTTCTGGCCATGACATCTGCCGCGGCCTGCGGGAAGATCCCGCCCTTGCAGGGGTGCGCGTGCTGATGATGACGGCGCGGGGATCGGCCAATGACCGCCGCCGCGCGATGGACGAAGGCGCGGACGCCTTCGTGACCAAACCCTTTGATGTCAAGGATCTGCGCGCCGAGGTGCGGCGCCTTTTGCAGATCTGACGCCGCCCGCGGTCAGGTCCCGCGGCTGCGGCTGATGACCGACCAGACCCCCAGCGCCGCCGCCACGAAGATCGTGTTCACCACGACCCCGGTCGCCACCTGCATCCACAGCGGGGCAGCCACCGGGCTTGCGGCCGTGACCGGAATGATCACTGCGATGAAGGCGATCCCTGCCGCCAGCGGCACCCACATGCCCGTGGCCGCGCGCGTGCGGAACATCGTATAGATCAGCGCCAGAACCAGACCCAGCCGGAACACATCCGTCAGCTGCGCCTGCAGAAGTTCAACCCACATTTTCCCCTCCCTCTTTTCCTTCTCGATAGCGGAGCCGGGGCGGTCGGTCCAGCCTTCGGACGGCGCGCGCGCAGGGGCGCACTGGACTCTGGGCCGCATCCGCCCGATATAGAGGGCATGTCCCTGCCGCCCGGTTTCCTTGATGAGCTTCGCACCCGCGTCACGCTCTCCAGCGTGGTGGGGCGCAAAGTCACGTGGGATGCCCGCAAGTCCAATCAGGGCAAGGGCGACTGGTGGGCGCCTTGCCCCTTCCATCAGGAAAAATCGGCCTCTTTCCATGTCGATGACCGGAAGGGTTTTTACTACTGCTTCGGTTGCCACGCGAAGGGCGATGCTGTCACCTTCCTGAAAGAGGCCGAGAACGTCAGCTTCATGGAGGCGGTGGAGATTCTGGCGCGCGAGGCCGGAATGCAGATGCCCGCCCGTGATCCGCAGGCCGCGCAAAAGGCCGACCGTCGCACCCAGCTGGCCGAGGTGATGGAAGAGGCCGTCCGTTTCTTCCGGCTGCAACTGCGGATGCAGGGCGCGCAGGCCGCGCGGGATTATCTGGCGCAGAAGCGCCGCCTTTCGCCCGAGGCGCAAGACCGCTGGGAAATCGGTTGGGCGCCCGACAGCCGCGTGGCGCTTCTCAATGCGCTCAAGGCCAAGGGCGTGGCGCCGGATCTGATGGTGGCCAGCGGGCTGATCGCAAAGGGCGATGACGGCAGCCTTTATGACCGCTTCCGCGGCCGGATCATCTTTCCGATCCGCGATGCGCGGGGGCGGGCGATTTCGCTGGGCGGGCGGTCGATGGACCCGAACGCGCGGGCCAAATACCTTAACGGCCCGGAAACCGAGCTGTTCGACAAGGGGCGCAACCTCTTCAACCACGGCCCCGCACGGGAAGCTGCCGGGAAGGGGCGCCCGCTGATCGTGGCCGAGGGCTATATGGACGTGATCGCGCTGGTCGAGGCGGGCTTTCCCGCCGCCGTGGCGCCTTTGGGCACGGCCATCACCGAAGATCAGCTGCGCCTGATGTGGCGGATTTCGCCCGAACCCATCATCACCCTGGATGGCGATACGGCGGGCCAGCGCGCGGCCATGCGGGTGATCGACCTTGCGCTGCCGCTGTTGGAAGCGGGGCAGGGGTTGCGCTTTGCGGTGCTGCCGCCAGGGCTTGATCCTGATGACCTGCTCAAGCAGAAGGGAGCCCCGGCGATGCAAGAGGTGCTCGAGACGGCGCAGCCCATGGTGAACCTGCTTTGGCGGCGGGAAACCGAGGGCCGCGTTTTCGACAGCCCCGAACGCAAGGCCGCGCTCGACAAAAGCCTGCGCGCCGCGCTGATGAAGATCCGTGATCCTTCGATCCGCAAACACTACGGCGATGACATCAAGGAGCTGCGCTGGGATCTGTTCCGGCAGGGCCGCCGTCCCACGCGCAGCGCCGAACGCGCGCCACGCGCTGCCTTTGGCGGCACGGCGCGCGGGGGGCGGTTCCAGCCGGTCGAACCGCTGGCCAGTACCCGCGCCTCGCTTCTGGCCAGCGCGGCAGAGGGGGATGAAACGACCATCGCCCTGCGTGTTTCGGTGGTGCTGGCGGCGCTGTGCCTGCATCCGCGGCTGATTGACCGGCACGAGGCGCAGATCGAACGCATGCAGCTGTCGGACCCGGCACATGAACATCTGCGGCAGGTCGTGCTGACCCATGCCCATGACGCCGATCCCGATACTTGCGCCGCGCGCCTGGCGCGGGCAGCCGGTCCTGCCCTTGAAACGCTGCTTGCCCATCCCTACGTGCAGATCTCGCCTCCCGTGCGCCACCCGCAGGATCAGGACCGCGCGGCCATGTGTCTGGCGCAGGAACTGGCCAAGCTCGAGGCTCATTGGGGCGCTGAACAAGAGTTGCGCGAGGCAGAGGAGGACATCCACGCCCTTGCCGATGAAGGCCTCACCTGGCGGCTGGGGCAAGTGGCCCGCGCCAAGGCGGATGCCGAGAAGGGCCCCGAGGCCGCCCGCGCCGAAGGCGTGATCGCGCCCAACGGGGTCGAGCTGAATCGCGAGGAACTGGATCATGCACAACGGATATGGGCCAGCATCGACTTCACGCGCGGCGGAAAATCCCGCTCTTAGCCCTTATTCTGTTGGGTGTTGCGCCGGTTCTTGGGCCTGCGCACGCTCCCCCCTTGCCCTTCCTTGATTCGCACGATTGATTCGACATCGATACCGACTGATTCGGCCCCCAGGAGTTCACATGGTCAAAGACACCGACGACGGCAAACCCGAGGATCAGGACGCCGACGTTTCGCTCGACATGAGTCAGGCGGCCGTGAAGCGCATGATCGCGGATGCCCGCGAACGTGGCTACATCACCTATGATCAGCTGAACGCGGTGCTGCCCCCGGAACAGGCCTCGTCGGAGCAGATCGAGGATGTGATGGCCATGCTCTCGGAGATGGGCATCAACGTCGTCGAGAACGAAGAGGCCGAAGAGGGCGAAACCGGCGGTGAGCTGGTCGAGGCCGGGTCGGGATCGCGCGAGCTTGCCATTGCCGGGGGCGCGTCGGAAACGCTCGACCGTACGGATGACCCCGTGCGCATGTATCTGCGCGAAATGGGCAGCGTCGAGCTTTTGTCGCGCGAAGGCGAGATCGCCATCGCCAAGCGCATCGAAGCCGGGCGCAACACCATGATCGCGGGGCTGTGCGAAAGCCCGCTGACCTTTCAGGCCATCACCATCTGGCGCGAGGAACTTCTGAACGAAGACATCCTGCTGCGCGACGTGATCGACCTCGAAGCCACCTTCGGCCGGTCGCTGGATGGCGATGACGAACTGGGCGGGCTTGAGGAAGTGGATATGGGCGCCGCCGCGGCCGCCACGCCGTCGCCGCGCCGGTCGTCGTCCGAGCCGGAACTTGATGCCGACGGCAACCCGATCAGCCGCGCCGATGACGACGAAGAGGATGACGAAGCCTCGAACATGTCGCTGGCGGCGATGGAAAACGCCCTGCGTCCCAAGGTGCTGGAGACGCTGGAACGCATCGCGCTGGATTACGAGACGCTCTCGGACATGCAGGACCGCCGCATGAGCGCGGCGATGAACAGCCGCGTGGCCCGTTTTACCGCGGATGAAGAGGCGACCTATCAGAAGCTGCGGTCGGAAATCGTGCTGCTGGTGAATGAACTCCATCTGCACAACAATCGGATCGAGGCGCTGATCGACCAGCTTTACGGCATCAACCGCAAGATCATGTCCATCAACTCGGGCATGGTGAAGCTGGCCGATGCCGCGCGGATCAACCGCCGCGAATTCATCGATGAATATCAGGGTTACGAGCTGGACCCGAACTGGATTGACCGCATGGCGGCCAAGGCCGGCCGCGGCTGGCAGACTCTGATCGAAAAGAGCCGTGACAAGCTGGAGGATCTGCGGACCGAAATGGCGCAGGTCGGCCAGTATGTCGGTGTGGATATCTCTGAATTCCGCCGCATCGTGCAACAGGTGCAGAAGGGCGAGAAAGAGGCCCGTCAGGCGAAGAAGGAAATGGTCGAGGCGAACCTGCGGCTCGTGATCTCGATTGCCAAGAAATACACCAACCGCGGTCTGCAGTTCCTTGATCTCATTCAGGAAGGCAATATTGGCCTGATGAAGGCGGTGGACAAATTCGAATACCGCCGCGGCTACAAATTCTCGACCTATGCGACCTGGTGGATCCGCCAGGCGATCACCCGGTCCATCGCCGACCAGGCCCGCACGATCCGCATCCCGGTCCACATGATCGAGACGATCAACAAGCTCGTCCGCACCGGCCGCCAGATGCTGCACGAAATCGGCCGCGAGCCGACGCCGGAGGAACTGGCCGAAAAGCTGCAGATGCCGCTGGAAAAGGTCCGCAAGGTGATGAAGATCGCCAAGGAGCCGATCAGCCTCGAAACCCCGATCGGCGACGAGGAAGACAGCCAGCTGGGCGATTTCATCCAGGATACCAACGCGATCCTGCCGCTGGATTCGGCCATTCAGGAAAACCTGAAGGAAACCACGACCCGCGTTCTGGCCAGCCTGACGCCGCGCGAAGAGCGCGTGCTGCGGATGCGCTTTGGCATCGGCATGAACACCGATCACACGCTGGAAGAGGTGGGCCAGCAGTTCAGCGTGACCCGCGAACGTATTCGTCAGATCGAGGCCAAGGCGCTGCGGAAGCTGAAACACCCGAGCCGCTCGCGCAAGCTGCGCAGCTTCCTCGACCAGTAAGGACAGCGCCCCCGCAAGGGGGCGTTTTGCTTTTGCCATGCATTGCATCTTTACCGTCCCCACCCGCGGCCCCGGCCTGTACGAGGTGACAGCTCAGATCCGCGACTGGGCCGAAGGGGCGGGCATGGCCGAGGCGCTGCTGACGCTGTTTGTCCGCCATACCTCGGCCAGCCTGCTGATCCAGGAAAACGCCGACCCCGAGGTGCAGGTCGATCTGCAGGCCTTCTTTGCGCGGCTGGTGCCGCCCTCGGATGATCCGGCGATGACCTATCTGACGCACACCTATGAAGGCCCCGATGACATGCCCGCCCATATCAAGGCGGCGCTTTTGCCCACCAGCCTGCACATCCCGCTGGTGCAGGGGCGGCTGGGGTTGGGAACCTGGCAGGGCATCTACCTGTTTGAACACCGCACCCGCCCGCATCGGCGTGAAATTCTGGCCCTGCTGCGCTAGGCGCGGGGTCGTGATCGGCCCCTGCCTTTCGTCCGCCGCCGGGCCGCGCTAGACTGCGGGCAACGAAAGGATTTCTTCCATGCGTCTTGCCTATCTTTCCATCGCGGTTGCCCTGGGGCTTGCCAGCCCTGCCGCGGCTTGGCTTGCCCCCAACAGCCTGACGGTGACCGATCAGGGCGGGGGGCGGTTCGAGGTGCACTCCCGCGGTGGTCTGTCCAACCCCGATGCCTTCTGCGCCGCGGGCGATTATGCGGTGCAGCAGCTGAACCTGGTGCCCACCGCCCGGATCTGGCGCGTCTCGCCGCCGCCGCGCCGGTCGGGCGAGGGGATCGTTTTCTCGACCAGCCCCGAGGGTGCCGCGCCCAAGACCGGGCTTTTCATGTTCGGCACGGATGACGGCTCCGTCTCGGTCGCCTTCGCGCAGCAGATGTGCGACCGGATGCGCCTCAGGGTCAAATGACCCCGGCCGCGGCGGTGGCGGGGGTATCCCCCTGAGTCCGCCGCGCCACAGTGCCGCCCCCATATCCTGCGGTCGGAAATTCCGACTAGGCGAAACCTGCGATGATGCGCTAGCGTCTGTGGATAACTGGGGGGCGGTCGCAAGACCCCTTGGACATCAGGCAGGACAGTCAGAAACAAAGGGGAACGGCCGATGCGCTGCCCATTCTGTGGCAATATCGACACTCAGGTGAAGGACAGCCGCCCGGCCGAGGATCACGTCTCGATCCGCCGTCGCCGGTTCTGCCCGGCCTGCGGGGGCCGCTTCACGACCTATGAGCGCGTGCAGCTGCGCGATCTGGTGGTGATCAAGACCTCAGGCAAGCGCGAGGATTTCGACCGCGACAAGCTGGAGCGTTCGATCCGCATCGCCATGCAGAAGCGTCCGATTGATCCGGAACGGATCGATCAGATGATCTCGGGCATTGTGCGCCGTCTGGAATCGCTGGGCGATACGGATATCCCGAGCCGCACCATTGGTGAGATCGTGATGGAAAGCCTCGCCCGGATCGACACGGTCGCCTATGTGCGCTTTGCCAGCGTTTACAAGAACTTCCAGGCGGCAGACGATTTCGACAAGTTCGTCTCGGAACTGCGGCCCACGACGGGCACCCCGGAAGAGTGAGCGGGACCGAGGCAGACCGCGCCTTCATGCGGACGGCGCTGGCGCTGGCGGCGCGCGGCTTGGGCAATACCTGGCCCAACCCGGCCGTGGGCTGTGTGCTGGTCTCGGCCGAAGGACGCATCGTGGGCCGGGGCTGGACCCAGCCGGGCGGCCGGCCCCATGCCGAACGCCGTGCGCTGGATCAGGCGGGGGCTTTGGCGCGGGGGGCTACGGCCTATGTCACGCTGGAACCCTGCGCCCATTACGGCAAGACACCGCCCTGCGCCGAAGGTCTGATTTCCGCCGGGGTGGCGCGCGTCGTCTCGGCGCTGACCGATCCTGACCCGCGCGTGGCGGGGCGGGGTCATGCCATGCTGCGGGACGCCGGGATTGCTGTCACCGAGGGCGTGCTGGCCGATGCGGCGCGGGCGCTGAATGCGGGTTTTCTCAAGCGCGTGGAACAGGGGCTGCCCTTTGTCACGCTGAAGCTTGCCACCACCATCGACGGGCGCATTGCCACCGCCAGCGGGGAAAGCCGCTGGATCACCGGACCCGAGGCGCGGCGTGCGGTGCATGCCATGCGGATGGGCCATGATGCGGTCATGGTCGGTTCGGGGACGGCGCTGGCCGATGACCCGGACCTGACGGTGCGCGACATGGGCGCCCCGCAGCAGCCCGTGCGGATCGTGATCGACAGTCTGCTGCGCCACAGCCCCGACAGCCGCCTTGGCCGCAGCGCCGCGGCCGCCCCGGTCTGGATGCTGCATGGTCAAGATGCGCCCTTTGCCGCCCAAGACGGTTGGCGCGCGACAGGCGCGCGGCTGCTGCCGGTGGCGATGGCGGGCGGGCATCTCGACCTGCGGGCGGCGCTGCGGGCGCTGGCCGAGGCGGGGCTGACGCGCATCTTCTGCGAAGGGGGGGCCGATCTGGCCGCCGCCCTCTTGCGCGCGGGTTTGGTGGATGAGCTGGTGCATTTCGGCGCGGGCGCCCTGATCGGCGCCGAGGGCCGTGCGGCCCTTGGCCCCATGGGCCTTCAGGCGCTAGCTGAGGCGCCGCGCCTGCAGCGGATCAGCCAGGACAGCGTCGGCGCCGATGTCGTCACCCGCTGGCATTGCAGCTGACCGGGTCAGTTGCCCTGAAGCAATTTGTCGAGGATGCGGCCTGTTTCCGCCTCGGCCGCTTCGCGCGCACGGCGGCGGGCGGCGTCTTCCAGGCTTTCGCCCGCTTCGGGGGTGATGCCCAGCTTTTCCTGCGCCAGTTCCTCGATCCGCTGCCGTGCCAAAGCCTCGGCCCGGGCCTGTTCGGCCTTGGCGCGTTCGCTGGCCAGCCATTCCAGATCCAACCGCACCTGCGGCTTGGCCCAGGGTCCGGAAATCAGCACCGGCACCGTCAGCCCGGCGCTGCCATCGGCCTTGGCGGCAAGCTGCGGCAGCAGGCGGTAACTGATCTTGCGCTGCCCCAGATCGACGCTGCCCGTGCCCCCGGCAGTGAACAGGGTGCTGGTCAGGGCCAGATCCTCGCTGGTGGCGACGCCGTCCTTCAGCGTGGTGGACACCGACAGGCGGTCAAACACCGTGCGCTTGCCCTCGCCGACATAGCCGGGGTCCATGGTCCGCAGCATCCCGGCAATATCCAGCCCCGCGACCTCACCCTTGCCCATCGACAGGGAAGCCTTCCCCGAGAGGCTTGCCATCAGCGCCGCGACCGTGGTCCCCGAGGCCAGCAGGTCAAGCTGCAGATCGGCCTTGCCGATCAGCCGGTCGCTGCCCGCCAGATCGGCCAGAAGCGCCTGGGTATCAAGGCCGTTGACGCCAAGCTTGGCCGAAGTCGAAAGCCCCTTGCGCGCGTTGACCACGATCTGCCCCTTGGCCTCTCCGCCATAGGCCTGCACTTCGGACAGGACCAACACGGCGCGGGCATCATCCAGCTGCAGCCGCGCGCGGGTCGGGCCCAGCGTCACCCCGCCGACGGCCACGCTTTGCGCCGACAGCGCCAGATCGGCATCCAGCTGCCCAAGGGCGCTGGCGTCGATGGGGGTGGTCGGCCAGCCGTCCGCCGGGGCACCATCCCCCGATCCGCCTTCCACCGGCAGCGGCAGGGATTCGGTCTGGAGCCGCCCCGTCAGGCGCGGGCGGGTCTTTCCGGGCTGCAGGTCGATCTCGGCCGACCAGAGGTGACCATCGGTCGTGATCTCGGCCCCGCGCAGATGCAGGCTGCCATCGCGCGTCAGCGTGAGATCGGCCTTGGCCGCAAGCTGTTCGGCACCATAGCCCTGCGGCAGATCGGGCAGGGGGGCGCCCTGCATGGTTTCCAGCGCGGGGCGGTCGGGCAGGTCGATCTCGACCCGGCCTTCGGCCATGGCGGGGCTGGCCGTGGCGCGACCCGTGAAGGTCAGACGGTTGGTGCCCGCCGTCGCAGTCAGCTGCAGATCCCCCAGCTTGCCGCCCAGGAAACCGGCCAGCGAGGCGACCTGGGCCTCAAGCGTAATGGGTTGGCCATTCTTCAGGGCCTCGGCGCTGACGCTCACCGGCCCATCAAACAGGGGGACGGCCGTTTGCAGATCCACCTCGGTCAGCTCGATGACCGCAGCATCAGGGGAAGGGCGCAGGCGCAGCTGACCGTTGCGGATCTGCAGGCTTTCAAGCGGCAGACCCTGCGCCAGACCTTCGGACCCGGCCGGCGTGGCCGGGGCGGCGGCGGGTTGTCCCAGTGCCCAGTTGCCGCGCCCCTGCGCGTCACGTTCCAGCGACAGGACGGGCGCCTCCAGCACCACCTCGGTGATCCGCACCTGGCCCGACAGCAGCGCCGCCATATCCAGCCCGATACCGATCTGTTCGGCGCTCAGCAGCGCCGGGTCTTGCGCCCAATCGGCATTGGCAATCCGGACCGGCCCGGCCGAAACCCCGAGGATCGGCCAGATCGACACGCGCGCACTGGGCCCGATGCTGATCTGCCGCCCGGTGGTGCGGGCAAATTCCCGCTCGGCCAGTGCCAGCACCTGATCCTTGGGCATCAGCACCACCATGAAGGCCAGCAGCAGGATCAGCACTGCCACCGCCGAAACCGCCTGCATCAAGCCGCGCATGGGCCGGTCTCCTGTTCTTCGTTCTTGCTGCTCTTTTGCAGGGAATCTTGCCCTGATCGCGGCAGGGGCGCAATCCCCGTGCCCCGGCCGCCTGCCCGAATGCGCAAAGGCCCGCGCGCCCCCTTTGCGCGCGGGGCGATCGCGGCTATATGGGGCCAATGTCCCAGAACCCGCCCAATCTCCGCCCCGACCTTGCCCGCGCCATCGTTCCCGACGAACGCCGCGCCGGACAACCGACCATTGGCATGGTCAGCCTAGGCTGCCCCAAGGCGCTTGTTGACAGCGAACGCATCCTGACGCGTCTGCGCGCCGAGGGTTACGCCATCAGCCCCGATTACAAGGGCGCCGATGCGGTGATCGTGAACACCTGCGGTTTTCTGGACAGCGCCAAGGCCGAAAGCCTGGATGCCATCGGCGAGGCGCTGCGCGAAAACGGCAAGGTTCTGGTGACGGGCTGCCTTGGTGCGGAACCCGAATTCATCACTGGCGCACACCCCAAGGTTCTGGCCGTGACCGGCCCGCATCAATACGAGGCCGTGCTGGATGCCGTCCACAAGGCGGTGCCGCCGTCGCCCGATCCCTTCATCGACCTGCTGCCCGCCAGCGGGGTAAAGCTGACGCCGCGGCATTACAGCTATCTCAAGATCTCCGAGGGCTGTAACCACAAGTGCAAGTTCTGCATCATCCCCGACATGCGCGGCAAGTTGGTCAGCCGCCCCGCCCATGCCGTGCTGCGCGAGGCGGAAAAGCTGGTCGAGGCCGGGGTGCGAGAGCTTCTGGTCATTTCGCAGGACACCTCGGCCTATGGGGTGGACCGCAAGCATGACATGGCCAAGTGGAAAGAGGGTGAGGTGCGCGCCCATATCACCGATCTGGCGCGCGAGCTGGGTCGGCTGGGTGCGGGGGATGATCTGTGGGTGCGGCTGCACTACGTCTACCCTTACCCGCATGTGCGCGATCTGATCCCGCTGATGGCCGAAGAGCTGGTGCTGCCTTACCTCGACATTCCGTTCCAGCATGCCCACCCCGACACGCTGAAGCGCATGGCGCGGCCTGCGGCGGCGGCAAAGACGCTGGACGAAATCGCCGCCTGGCGCGCGACCTGCCCGGACATCACCCTGCGTTCGACCTTCATCGTCGGCTACCCCGGAGAGACCGAGGCCGAATTCCAGACCCTGCTCGACTGGCTGGATGAGGCGCAGCTCGATCGCGTCGGCTGCTTCCAGTATGAAAACGTTGCGGGCGCGCGGTCGAACGATCTGCCCGATCACGTTCCGGCCGAGGTCAAGCAAGACCGCTGGGAGCGCTTCATGGAAAAGGCGCAGGCCATTTCCGAGGCCAAGCTGCAGGCCAAGGTGGGGCAGGTGATTCAGGTGCTGGTCGATGAGGTCGATGACGAAGGCGCGACCTGCCGCACCAAGGCCGATGCGCCCGAAATCGATGGCAACCTTTTTATCGATGAAGGTTTCGAAGGTCTGGCGCCCGGCGATTTCGTCACGGTCGAGGTCGAAGAAGCCAGCGATTACGACCTTTGGGGCCGGATCGTCGCGTGATGGGGCTTGATCGGCCGGAAGGCTCTGCCATCTTGGGGGCTTAGCCATCCCGAGGGAAAGCCAGATGACCGATACCCCCGACGTTCCGCAGAAAGCCCCCTACAAGGTCGAGCTTGAGGCCGGAAAGACCTATTTCTGGTGCGCCTGTGGCAAATCGCAGAAGCAGCCCTTCTGCGATGGCAGTCACAAGGGCACGACCTTCGCGCCGATGAAATTCACCGCCGAGGACAGCAAGACTGCCTTTCTTTGCGGCTGCAAGCACAGCGCGAAATCGCCCTTCTGCGACGGCAGCCACAAGGCGCTGTAAGATCAGGGCGCAAAACGGGAAACGGGGCCAATGCGCCCCGTTCTTTTCATCTCTGCAGCAACTTCAGGCATTTTTTGTGAACGGGCGTTCCCGTGCGGGAAAATATGCTATCCTGCGGCTGCGTCACTTTGACGCAGCTATATCAGGAGCGGAAAGATGAACATTTCCCGGAGCTTCCTGTTGATCGGTTCCTTGTATCTCTTGGTGGGGATTGGCCTTGGCAGCCATATGGGCGCCTCGGGCGATCATACGCTGGCGCCGGTGCATGCCCATATCAACCTTCTGGGCTTTGTGCTGATGACGCTGTTCGGCCTTGCCTATCGCGTGATGCCTGCCATGGGCGGGGGGATGCTGCCCAAGGCGCATTTCTGGCTGCATCAGGCGGGCAGTCTTGTCCTGCTGATCGGGTTGTTCCTGATGATGGGCGGGATGGTCGCGGCTGAAAGCATCGGGCCGGTGTTCCCGCTGGCCGAGCTTTCGATCCTTGCCGGGGTTGTGTGCTTTCTGGTCAACCTCTGGCGCCACGCCTGACGGGCGGGTCAGCCCAGCAGGATGACCAGCCAGGCCAGACCGCCCGCAATGGCAGTTACCGCCACGGCCGCGCTGCCCGCATCCTTGGCGCGGCCCGCGCGCGGGTCATGGTTGGTCGAGATGTAATCCACTGTCTCTTCGATGGCGGTGTTCATCAGCTCGGCCGCAAGGATCAGCACCCCCAGCGCCACGATCAGCGCACGTTCCCCGCTGGTCAGATCCAGCGAAAAGGCGAGCGTGTCGGACAACACATTCACCGCAAACCATTGGCGCAGCGATTTTTCGTTGCGCCAAGTCGAGATCCACCCCTGAAGCGACCAGGTGGCCGTATTCTTCAGCCGCAACAGCTCGGATTTTGCCCAGGCGAACATGATACCCCACTTCCCGTTCCGGTCCGCTTCTGACACGGCGGGGCAGGGGCTGTCCATTGCCCCGGTGGGGGTCAGACTTCGGTCTGATCCAGAAAGGCACGCACGCAGGTCACCACATGGGCGAATCGGTCGCCGCCCAGATGCACGCCGCCATACCAGCGCGTCACCACGACAATGGTATCCTTCAGCTCGGCCCGTTCCAGCATGCGCAGGATCACCGCCCCGGCGCCCGTTTCGCCGTCGTCATCCTTGACCGGCCCCCCGTCCGACAGGATGCAGGCCCAGCTGTTATGCGTGGCCTTGGCGTATTTCTTCACCCGGCGCAGATCGGCGATAAAGGCCGCACATCCCGCGCGCCCCTGCACCGGCCCGCCCGAGACCGCATATTTCGATCCCCGGTCGCGCACCACATTTTCGATCTGCCGCATCCGTCCCACCCTTTCAGGGCGCGACCCTACAGCGCAGCGGGGGCGGTTGCCAGTCGCGCCCGGACGCCGCGCTTCAGTTCCGGGGGGACAGCGCCTCCAGTTCGGCCTTGTTGCGGCAAAAGACAGGCAGCTGCGGTTCCGTCACGACCTGCGCCAACCAGGCGCTACAGGCGTCGGCCTTGCCGCAAGACTGACAGCGCGACACCATGGCGGCAAGTTCGCTGCGCTTGACGAACCCGTCCAGCACCGCATGCGGCAGGTTCACCCCCACCACCCGCGCCATGCCATAGGTCAGCCACCAGGCCTTGGGGGCTTCGACATATCCGATCATCTGATCCTCCGTCGCAGACATGTCGCCCCATGATGGGCAAAGTGCCGCGCGGTGGCGTTGACGCAGATCAACCGGCCTCAGTAGGCGGGCCAGCCTTCAAGCTGCGCCACGACGGCCGCCACTTGTGCGCGTCGCTGGGCATTGGCCGGGTGGCTGCCCAGAAACTGATCGCCGGGGTCGGGCAGGCGGTCAAAGAACCCGGTGCCGCGCACCGGATCGAACCCCGCCCGCCAGGTGATTTCGGCACCCAGGGCATCGGCCTCAAGCTCGAACTCCTTGGAAAACCGCCGGGCCCCCAGTTCAGCCCCCATGCGCTGCAGCTGCGCCATGGTGGCCTGATCCGCGCCCGTCGCCTCTGCGAAAACAGCACCCAGCATGGCGCCCTCGGCCGCGGTTTGCTGCCTGCGCGGGATATGGCCAGCGATGTGATGGGCCGCCTCATGCCCCAGCACGAAGGCGATTTCATCGGCATTCTGTGCCGCGGCAATCAGTGTCAGGGTAAAGACCACCACCGGGCGGCCCCGGTCATCGACGGTCTGAAAGGCATTGGGCTGCTGGTCGGGGCGGGGGTCAACCATGATCTCCAGATCGCAGTTCACGCCCCGTGGCGCGCTGGCGCGGCACATGCCCTCGGCCACAGGTTCGACACGTTCGACCACCTCGACAAAGCTGTTGGCTGGCGGGGCAGGGCGCATGATGGCCGCTGTCGGCGCCATGCCCGCGCCGGGCATCTGCACGCAGCCCGCAAGGGCCGCCGTGATCATCACTGCACCCAAGGGCGGCCCCGCTGCTGCCCGACCCGCTGCCACCATGCCCTGCTCTCCGGTTTGTCTGCTTTGCCCAAACTATGCCCATCCGCTCCGGGGGAAAAGGCCACAGCGCCCAGCCGTCGGCGGCTTCACGGCCTTGTCACCCGCAGCGCTTTTCCTTTGCGTCAGGGGGCGGGGGTGCTAGGCTAAATCCATGTTTACCATCGAACACGAATTTGACGCCACCGTGATCACCCTGATTGATGAGGGTAGCGTTGCCCTGCAGGAAGATGTCACCGTTACTGCCTTTGACGATTGCGTTACGCTGGAACAGGTTCATCCCCTGACGCAGGAGCCGATGATCATCACCCTCTCCATGGCCCAGGTGCAGGACTTGGCAGCGGCGCTGAACCTGCCCGAGGGCAGCTACAGGCTGGAGCCTGCGGCCAAGTGACATCCGGTCTGACCGGGAACGCGTGGAAATAGAGATTGCCTGACGGGGATGGTCGGGCTATGCCATGTGCATGATCGCCCTGTGCCGCCTTTTTCAGCTGCCCCGACGCCGACGCGCCTGACCGCGCGCGGGCTTTCCGCGATCATGCCGGTTCGACCGGCACTTCTCCCTTTCCTCCCGTTGACAGAGCCGCGTGCCTTTGGCACCCCTAGGCTTTCCGTTCCGCAAGGATAATCCCATGATCTCCTCCGTCCTGCCGACCTATAACCGCGCACCCTTGGCCTTTGTGAAGGGCGAGGGCAGCTGGCTGTTCGCCGAGGACGGGAGCCGATACCTCGACCTCGGGTCGGGGATCGCGGTCAACGCGCTGGGGCATGCCCATCCGGCGCTGGTACAGACGCTGGCCGATCAGGCGGCGAAGCTGTGGCATGTGTCGAACCTCTACCGCATCCCGGAACAAGAGGCGCTGGCCGATCTGCTGGTGGAACATACCTTCGCCGATACGGTCTTCTTCACCAATTCCGGGACCGAGGCGGCAGAGCTGGCGATCAAGATGGTCCGCAAATACTGGTATGACAAAGGCCAGCCCGACCGGACCGAGATCCTGACCTTCGAAGGCGCCTTCCATGGTCGGTCGACCGGCGCCATCGCCGCCGCCGGGTCCGAAAAGATGGTCAAGGGCTTTGGCCCGCTGATGCCGGGCTTCCGCACGCTGCCCTTCGGCGATCATGATGCGCTGCGCGCCGCGCTGACCGACAAGACCGCCGCCGTGATGATCGAACCCGTGCAAGGCGAAGGCGGCATCCGCCCGCTGCCCGATGCCTGCCTGAAAGGCCTGCGCGATCTGTGTGACCAGACCGGTGCGCTTCTGGTGCTGGACGAGGTGCAATGCGGCATGGGCCGGACCGGCAAGCTTTTCGCCCATGAATGGGCGGGGATCACGCCGGATATCATGATGGTCGCCAAGGGCATCGGCGGCGGCTTCCCGCTGGGCGCGGTGCTGGCCACGGAAAACGCGGCCTCGGGCATGGTCGCAGGCACCCATGGGTCCACCTATGGCGGCAACCCGCTCGGCTGCGCGGTGGGTGCGGCGGTCATGCGGATCGTGTCGGATGACGCCTTCCTGGCCGACGTGAACCGCAAGGCGGGCCTTTTCCGCCAAGGCTTTGAAGGGCTTATCGCGGCCCATCCCGCGGTGTTTGAAGCCGTGCGGGGCCAGGGCCTCATGCTCGGCCTGAAATGCAAGGCCGCCAATACGGATGTGGTGAAGGCGGCCTATGGCCAGCACATGTTGACGGTGCCCGCCGCGGACAATTGCGTCCGCCTGCTTCCCGCGCTCAATATCCCTGATGCCGATATTGCCGAGGCGCTGAAGCGGCTCGATGCCGCCGCAACCGAGGTGGAGCGGAATGCCGCCTGAACCCGCCAGACGGGCGCCCCCCCGGCGTTTTGCACGCGCGCCCCGGACAGGGGGCGCCACGGGCGCCGCACCCGGCCGCGGCACCGACCCTGCCGGGGAACGCGCGGTGCGCGCCTGGCGACGACCAGCCCCCGCAACCTCCGGCGCGCCCTGATGGCAGCCGGTCTTGCGGCGCTGCGGCCGCATCCCTTTCATCTTGGTAAAAATATCCCCCGGGGTCCGGGGGCGGGCAGCCCCCGGCGCCCAGCCAGAAAGTCCTGATGCATGAAACATTTCCTTGATATCCACACCACCGATGCCGCCGAACTGCGGCAGATGATCGACCTTGCCCATGCGATGAAGACCGCCCGCAAGGACCGCCCCAAGGGCACGCCTGATGACGACCAGCCCCTCAAGGGTCGCATGGTCGCGCTGATCTTCGAAAAACCCTCGACCCGGACCCGCGTCTCCTTTGACGTGGGCGTGCGCCAGATGGGCGGCGAGACGATGGTGCTTTCGGGCAAGGAAATGCAGCTCGGCCATGGTGAAACCATTGCCGATACCGCGCGCGTGCTGTCCCGCTATGTCGATCTGATCATGATCCGCACCTTCGAAGAGGCGACGCTGCAGGAAATGGCGGAACATGCCACGGTGCCTGTGATCAACGGTCTGACGAACCGCACCCACCCCTGCCAGATCATGGCCGATGTCATGACCTATGAGGAACATCGCGGCCCGATCGCGGGCAAGAAGGTGGTCTGGTGCGGCGATGGCAACAATGTCTGCGCAAGCTTCCTGCATGCCGCCGGGCAGTTCGGCTTTGACTTCACCTTCACCGGTCCCTCGACCCTCGACCCCGAGGCCGAGTGGCTGTCTTTCGCGCGGTCAAAGGGCGTGCAGGTTGCGGTGGAACGCGATCCGGCCCGCGCCGTGGCGGGGGCAGACCTTGTCGTGACCGATACCTGGGTGTCGATGCATGATCCCGAAAGCGCCAAGGAACGCCGCCACAATCAGCTGCGCCCCTATCAGGTGAATGAGACGCTGATGCAGCTGGCCAAGCCCGATGCGTTGTTCATGCACTGCCTGCCCGCCCACCGGAATGACGAAGTCACCAGCGCGGTGATGGATGGCCCGAATTCGGTGATCTTCGATGAGGCTGAGAACCGCCTTCACGCGCAGAAGGCCGTGATGCGCTGGTGTCTCGGGGTCTGACACCACAGGGAAAGGGGCGCCTGCGGCGCCCCTTTTTGCTTCAATGCGGCCTCACCCCGTCGGCCACTTTCGCATGGCCCGCCATGGCGGCCACGAAGATCAGACAGACTGCCAACCCCGCCCAGGTGCCGCGGAACCCGGCATGTTCCGCGATGAACCCGATAGAAGAGGGCGCGACCAGAATGCCGGCATAGCCGATCATCGTCACCGTGCTCAGCGCCGCGCCATGGGCCATGCCGGGCAGGTTCCCGGCGGCCGAAAACATGATCGGCACGGTATTGGCAATGCCCAGACCCGCCAGGCCAAAGGCCAGCAGCGCCAGCGCGGGTGTCGGCGCCACCGCCGCCCCGATCAGTGCCCCCGCCGCAATCAGCCCCGACACCCGCAACGTGCGCACGGCGCCAAAGCGGTTACGCACGGCATCGCCGGCAAAGCGCATCATCGCCATTGCGCCGGAAAACAGTGCAAAACCCAGGCCTGCGGCCGAAAGCGGCAGGCCCAGCTCATCCGTCAGATAGAGCGCCGACCAATCCATGATCGCCCCCTCGGGCACCATGCACAACAGCGCGGTGAAGCCCAGCAGCCAGACAATCGGCGCGCGCGGAAAGAGGGCCGCGGGCGGATGGTCCTCGGTGCTGGCGGGGCGGGGGGCCTGCATAAGGAAAGGTCGCGCCAGCATTACGGTCAGCGCCATGACGATGGCCACCGTCCCCGCCTGCGTGACCGGCCCCGCCGCCCCGATGATCAGGCTGCCCAGACTGCCGCCCAGAAAGCCCCCAAGGCTCCAGAATCCGTGGGACGAGGACATGATCGCCCGTCCCAGACGCCGTTCCACCTCGACCGCATTGGCATTCATGGCCACATCCATGCAGCCCGCCACGGCGCCAAAAACCATCATCGCCAGCGCCAGCAGCGGGACCGTTGGTGCCAGTACGATCAGCGGCAGCACCGGCACAAGAAGCGTGGCAAAGCCCGTCAGCACAAAGCGCGATCCGAAGCGCTGGATCAGCCGTCCGGCAAACAGCATTGCGCTGACCGCGCCCAACCCGAGGCCAAGGATCAAAAGGCCCATCGCCCCCTCGCCAATCCCGTGCCGCGGCAGCAGCAGCGGAATCTGCGGTGCCCAGGCCCCCATCGCAAAACCATTGACCATGAACATGGCGGCCACGGCCCAACGGCCGCGTTTCGCGTCCAACATGATTGATCTCCAAAACGCTTTGGAAAGGCCTTTACACCTTTGGCTCGGTCGGCGGAAGCGGGCCGCCTTCACCCTTTGTAACTGGGTGTTACAGCGCAAACCCTGTCAGGTGCCGCGCGGCTTGGCGCGGGTGGTGGGATCGGCCTCGCGCGGGTCTTCGGGCCAAGGGTGGCGGGGATAGCGGCCGCGCATGTCGCGGCGCACATCGGCATAGGAATTGGTCCAGAATCCCGGCAGATCGGCGGTGACCTGCACCGGTTTGCCGCCCGGCGACAGCAGGGTGATCCGCAGGGGCAGGCGCTTTGGCCCGACGGTCGGGTGAACGGTCACGCCAAACAGCTCTTGCAGGCGGACCTCGATCCCCGGCGTCTCGCCTTCATAGTCAATCGGCACGCGCCGCCCCAAAGGGGTTTCGAAATGCGAGGGTGCGAGCCGGTCAAGAAGCTGCGTCCCCTCCCACCCCAGCAGGCTGCGGAGCGGTTCGAGCAGGTCGAGCCCGCGCAGGTCGCCCTCGCTGCGCTTGCCGGTCAGATAGGGCAACAGCGCCTCGCCCGAGAGCAGCGCCGCATCGGACAGATCGGGCAGGTCGGCGCCATCGGCGCGGCAAAGATCGGCGCGCTTGCGCAGGCGCAACGCGGCGGGGGACCAGTTCAGCCCGATCTGGCGCAGGCCATCCAGCGCGGCGCGGGCCAGTGCCTCGGGCGGGGCATCGGTCCAGGCGCGGTCATCCAGCACCAGCGCCCCGAAACATTCCTGCCGCCGCGCCTGCACCCGCCCGTCGCGGCGCGACCATTCGCAGACGTCCCGCCAGCCGATCTGGGCGCCATGCACCGCGCGCAACTCGGCCTCGGAAATCTGGATTGCCTGCCGGATCGTGGCTTCGCGCAGATCGCCGTCCAGATCGGTGGCAACCAGCAGTCGCGCGCCCGACAGGGGCTGACCTGCGGGCAGGGCCGCGCCTTTGCCGCCCGACAGAACCCAGCGCGGGGCATCGCCCTTGCGACGCAGGCCCACACGGTCGGGATAGGCCAGCGCCGCCATCTGGCCAAGCGTCAACCCCAAAGGCCGGGCGGGGACAGCGCGGGCAAGACGGCGGGCCTCGGCCCGGATGCGCTCAACAGTGGGGCGGTGCAGGGCGTGGCCCTCGCGTTCGATACGCGCGGGGTCGCGCAGCGCGGCCATCCGCAGCGCCAGATCGGCGGGGGCGTCGCGCATCGGATCGCGCTCGGCCAGCAGGGCGGCCAGAAGCGCCGCGTCTTCGCCGCCGCCTGCCCGCAGCAGCATATGGCCCAGACGCGGGTGCAGCGGCAACGCCGACAGCGCGCGGCCGTGGTCTGTGATGCGGCCCGCGCCATCCAGCGCCTGAAGCGCGGTCAGCAAGGCGCGTGCCTCGCCCAGCACGCCGGGGTGGGGCGGGGTCAGGAAGGGCAGGGCATCCGATCCCCAGACCGCCAGTTCCAGCGCCAGCCCCGTCAGGTCGCCCGCCGCAATTTCCGGCGGGGGGAAGGGCTGGAGGCCGCCCTCTTCCCCCTTGGACCAGAGCCGATAGCATACACCTTCCGCCACCCGGCCCGCGCGGCCCCGGCGCTGTTCGGCCTCGGCCCGGGTGACCCGTTCGGTCACCAGCCGCGCCATGCCCGAGGGCGCATCGAACCGCGCCCGCCGTGCCCGCCCGCCATCAACCACCACGCGGATGTCGGGAAGGGTGAGCGAGGTTTCCGCAATCGAGGTGGCCAGCACCACCTTGCGCTGCCCCGCCGCCGCGGGGGCCAGCGCCGCGCGTTGGGCGGTGAATTCCATCGCCCCGAACAGCGGGCGGATGTCGCAGCCCTTCAGGCCGCGCAGCAGCCCCTCGACCCGGCGGATTTCGCCTTCGCCCGGCAGAAAGACCAGAACCCCGCCCTCGGGACATTCCTCGACCGCCTGCACCACCAAGGCCGCCACCGCCTGATCAAAGCGCGCGCGGGCCTCAAGCGGGCGGGGCAGCCAGCGCGTTTCCACCGGGAAGGCGCGGCCTGCGCTGGTCACCAGCGGCGCATCGCCCATCAGCGCGGCCACCGGGGCCGCATCCAGCGTGGCCGACATCACCACCAGCACCAGATCCTCGCGCAGCGCGCCCCGCACCTCAAGCGCAAGGGCAAGGCCCAGATCGGCGTTCAGGCTGCGTTCGTGGAATTCATCGAAGATGATCGCACCGATGCCCTCTAGCCCCGGATCGGTCTGCAACATGCGCGTCAGGATGCCTTCGGTTACAACCTCGATGACCGTCTCGCGGCTGACCTTGGCCTCCCCCCGGATGCGAAAGCCGACACGGCCCCCCACGGCTTCGCCCAGCGTTTCGGCCATGCGTTCGGCGGCGGCGCGCGCGGCAAGGCGGCGGGGTTCGAGCATCAGGATGCGGCCGCGGATCAGGCCCGACTCCATCATCGCCAGCGGCACGCGGGTGGTTTTCCCGGCGCCGGGTGGGGCCTGCAACACGGCCATGCCGCGGGAGCGCAGGGCCTCCAGCAGTGCGGGCAGGGCGTCGTCGATGGGCAGGGTTTGGGTCATGGCGGCCTCTGATCTTCCGCGGCCTAGATGCCGCGAGGCCGCACCCCGCCGCAAGCCCGAAGCTGCGGCGGGGACAGGGTTACACGGTATGCAGGTAAAGGTCGAAATCCACCTCGGACACCGTGCGCGCCACGCGGGCATATTCCGCCGCCTTGATGGCGGTGAAGGTCCGGTGCATATCCTCGCCCAAAGCCTCTTTCAGGAACCCCGACGCCTTGGCCGCTTCGATGGCCGACCGCCAATCCACCGGGATCGGGGGCGCATCGGCGGCATCGGCATAGCCATTCCCGGTGGTTTCCGGGCCGGGATCAAGCCTTTCGCGCAACCCCTTGCGAATGCCGGCCAGCACGGTGGCCGCCACCAGATAGGGGTTTGCATCCACCCCTGCGGGGCGATGCTCGATCCGGCGGGCGCGGATGTCGCCTGCGGGAATGCGCAGCGCGACCGAACGGTTGTTCACCCCCCAGGTCGGGCTAACGGGCGCATAGGATTGCGATGAAAACCGCCGCCAGCTGTTGGCATGGGGCGCAAAGACCAGCATGGATTCGCCCATGGTGGCGCGCAGGCCGCCCAAGGCATGCAGGATGGTGTCGGACCAGAGGCCCTCGGTCTCTTCCATAAAGACATTGCGGCCGGTGTCATCCTGAAGGGAGACGTGGAAATGCATGCCGGAGCCTGCGTAATCCTCATTCGGTTTGGCCATGAAGCAGGCGGTCACGCCATGGGCGCGGGCCTGGGCGCGCACGATCCGTTTGAGCCGCATCAGATCATCGGCGGCCTGCATCACGTCTTCGCGGTAATGCAGCGTCAGCTCATACTGGCCCGGCGCATATTCCGAGATCATGGTTTCGGCGGTGATCCCTGCCTTCCCGGCGGCGGCGTAGATATCCGAAAAAAGCGGCAGCATCCCGTGCAGGTGATCCACCGAATAGACCTCGGTCTTGGTCGAGGGGCGGCCATCCAGCACATCGCGGGCCGGGACCATCTTGCCCCGGGCATCGCGTTCGTTCGACAGCAGGAAGAATTCCAGCTCAAAGGCGCCTGCGGGGTGCAGCCCTTCGGCGGCCATGGCATCGACCTGGGCCTGCAGCGCATGGCGCGGGTCCGAGGTCATCTTGTTCCCTTCAAGGTCATACATCGACATGAAGACCTCGCCGCGCGGCGGCTGGGTGTTGTGCAGGGGCTTCAGCGTGCCGGGAATGGGCCAGGCGCGAAGGTCACCATCGCCCTGATCCCAGATGAGGCCGGTTTCATGCACATCCTCGCCGCAGATATCGAGGCCGAGGATCGAAATCGGCAGGTGACGCCCGTTCTTGTAGAAGGAGAGCAGTTCATGCCGGCGGATGATCTTGCCGCGCCCGATGCCATTGGCATCATGCAGGACGATGTCGAAGGCCTCGATCTCGGGGTGTGCGGCGAGGAAGGCTTCGGCCTCGGCGACGGTCGAGCCCGAAGGGCTGGCAGTGGCGGCGGTGGGGATTTGGGTCATGGATCAGAACAATTCGTCAAGGATGGCATCGAAGGCGGCGATCAGGCGGTCGATCTGCCGGGGCGTGGTGGCGGGGCTGACCAGCATCATGTTGTGGAAGGGCGCGATCAGGCAACCGCGGTTCAACAGGCTGGTGTGAAGCACGGACTCGACCTGCGGCTGATGGGCAGTGGCGGCTTCGGCCCCGTTCCGCAGCGGGCCGGGGGCGCAGATGAATTCAACCCGGGCGCCGACGCGCACGACATGCCAGGGCGCGCCATGCCGGTCGATGCTGCGGCGCAGGCCCTTGGACAGGCGTTCCGCCCCCTTTTCCATATGGCGATAGGCCTTTGGTGTCATCACCTCGGAGAGAGTGGCGGCCAGGCAGGCAAATTGCAACGGATTGGCGGAAAGCGTGGTGCCCATGCCGGAATGGCCCGGCGCGCGGGTGGCATTATAGGCGGCGAAACGCTCCGCCACATCGGGGCGCAGACCCCAGACGGCGGTGGGAAGGCCGCCTGCCACGCATTTCCCCACGACAAAGATATCGGGGTTGAGCGAGTGGACCCGGCTATAGCCGCCATAGCCCGAGGAAATCGTATGGGTTTCATCGATGATCAGCAGCGCGCCATATTTGCGACTGAGCTGGCGCAGCCCTTCGTGGAAGCCCGCCTCGGGCAGGACCATACAGGAATTGGTCATCACCGGTTCGGTCAGGATGGCGGCGATGTCCCCGCTTTGCAGGGCGGTCTCGACCCCGGCCAGATCGTTGAATTCGACCACGGTGGCGGTCTTGGTAAGGTCCGCGACCTGACCCACAAGGCCCGCGCGGGCGGCGGTCTGGCCGTCCCGCAGCTCGACCATCGTGTCGTCCAGCGTGCCGTGATAGCAGCCGTTGAAGACCAGAACCTTGGGTTTGCCCGTGACCGCGCGGGCCACACGCAGGGCGAAGCGGTTGGCATCGGTGGCGGTGGTGGCGATCTGCCAGCGGAAATCGCCGAAGGTTTCGGTCAGAAGCGCTGCGGCGCGCAGGGCGGTTTCGGTGGGCAGCATATAGGTCAGGCCGTGGCGGGCCTGTTTGCGGATTGCCCGGGCGACTGGGGCGGGGGAATGGCCGAACATCGACCCGGTGTCGCCAAGGCAGAAATCGTCGATCTCATGCCCGTCAAGATCGGTCAGCCTGGCGCCCTTGGCCTGATCCACCAGCATGGGGAAGGGCATGGGCCAATCCTTCATCCAATGCATCGGCACGCCGTCGAGGAAGGGTTGGCTGCCTGCCTTCAGCGCGGCTTCGGTTTTCGGGCGGGCAGCGGCATAGGCCGCAACCTCGCGCTGGCGCAGGGCATAGAGACGGTCGCGGCGGATACCAGCGACAAGGGCGGGATCGGACATGGGAACCTCCGTACTGCCCCGCTTATCCGGCATAATTTGATCAAATTCAAGAGGGCTGTTTGGGGCAGAAGGCGCCGGGGCTGGGGGCGCCGGGGTCGGGGGCATCGAGCCCCCGGCCCCGGCATTGCCATGGCCTGCGGTGCGGGCGGGCCTGCAGCCCCGGCGATCAGGGGGCGGTGATCTCGATCATGCGGGGGCCGGTGGGACGCGCGCGGAGGGCGGTGATCAGGGCCGCGGGATCGGCGTCGATGCGGGTGAAGGACAGGTCGCAGGCGGCGGCGAAGGGCTCCATCCGCAGCGGGCTGGGGGTGCAACCGGTGACGGGAACACCCACGGCCACCATCGATTCGGCGATTTCACGGAAGCCTGCGTTGTTCCAGATGAGATAGGTGATGGGAAGCGCCTCATCCACGGCGGTGCGGAGTTCGCCGGGCGAAAACTGCAGCCCGCCATCGCCGATCAGGCAGAGAACCGGCGTCCCGGGGGCGGCAAGGGCCGCGCCCACCGCCGCGCCGGGGGCAAAGCCGAGCGCGCCATAGCCGGTGGCGGCGTTGAACCAGCCGCCGGGGCGGTCATGATCGTAGAAGAGGTTGGCTGCGTAGATCGGCTGGGTGCTGTCGCCCACGATGATGGCCCGGGGAAGGGCGGTGCGGATCGCCTCGACCATGGTCAGCTGATGGGGCATGGCGGGGTGGAGGCGGGCAAGTTCCGCCCGGGCGGCGGTGCGTGCGGTGGCGGCGCGCTGGGCGCCTTGCCCTCCGCGCCGGGCGGGTAAATCTGTGAGAAGATCGGCGAGCGTGGTGCCGACATCGGCGCACATCGTGAGGGCGGCCGGGTGGCGGGCCAATTGCAGCGGGCAGAGGTCGACGCGGATCATTCCCGAAAGATCAGGCAGGCCGCCGCGCACATACATGTCATAATCCGTGGGGCCGAGTTCGGTGCCGAGGGCCAGGATCTGATCGGCGCTCGCGATCAGGTCGTGCGTGGCCTGCAGCGAGGGCGAGGCGGGCACACCCAGCGGGTGGCCATGCAGAAGGCCGCGGGCGTTCGTGGTCTGGATGACCGGCGCATCGAGCCGCTCGGCAAGATCCTGCACTGCCTGGGCCGCATGGCGGGTGCCGCCGCCCGCGAGGATCACGGGGCGTTGGGCGCGGGTCAGCAGGCTGCGGGCGGTGATGATCTGCGCGTGCTCGGCCCGGCGGGGGGCAGGGGGCGGCGCGATGCGCGGCGCTGCTGCGGGCAGGGGCATGACATCGGTCGGGACCTCAAGATGCACGGGGCCGGGGCGGCCCGTGGTGAGGGCGGCGAAACATTGCGCGAGGGTGGATTCAAGAGTTTCGGCGCTGGTGACGCGGAAGCTGGGGCAGAGGGCGCGCATCAGCCCTGCCTGATCAGGAAGTTCGTGCAAGAGGCCCAGGCCCTGACCAAGACTGTCGCGCCGGTTGATGCCCGAGATGACAAGGAGCGGCACGCTGTCCGCGCGGGCCTGGGCCATGGCGGTGAGGGCATTGGTCAGGCCCGGCCCGGTGATGACGAAAGCCACGCCCGGCTTGCCGCTGACGCGGGCATAGCCATCGGCCATGAAGGCCGCGCCCTGTTCGTGGCGTGGGGTGACATGGCGGATGCCCGAGGCGGGCAGGCCGCGGTAGAGTTCGATCGTATGGACGCCGGGGATGCCGAAGACGACCTCGACCCCATGGGCGCGGAGGCCGTGGACGAGAGCTTGGCCGACGGTCAGGGTCATGGCGGGCCTTTCGCATCTGAGGGGAGGGGGGAGGGGCGCTGCCCCTCTTGGGCCTCTGGCCCAATTCACCCCGGGATATTTCAGGGACAGAAAATGGGGATCAGGCGGCGTTGGAAAGGAGGCGCGCGGCGTGGCGGGCGATACGGGTGCAGCCTTCGGCCACCATCGCATCGGGCTGGGTGAGGGCGAGGCGGAGCCAGCCCGAGAGGGCGGTGCCGAAGCTTTCGCCGGGCATGGTGGCGACATGTTCGGCCTCGAGCAGGCTGGCCGCGAAATCCTGGCCGGAGAGGCCGGTGGCGCGGATGTCGAGGAGGGCGAACATCCCCGCCTGAGGCCGGTGGACGCGGAGGCCTGCGGTGCCGTGGAGGCGGGCGTGGATCATCCCCGCCCGGGTGGAGAAGCGTTCGACCATGCCGGGGGCGACCGGGGAGGGGGCGCTGATCGCCTGTGCGGTCATATCGGCGATGAAGGGCTGGTTGCCAAAGAGCATGGTTTCCGAGAGTGGCAGCAGGCGGGTGCAGAAATCCGCAGGCCCCACGAGCCAGCCCGAGCGGAAGCCGGGGGCGGCATGGGATTTGGAGATCGAGGCGCAGGAGATGCTGCGGTCGGCCAGTTCGGGAAGGTCGAGGGGGGAGGTGAAGGTGACACCGGGGAAGACCAGATCCTCATAGACCTCATCCGAGATGATCCAGAGGTCATGGGCGCGGGCGAGGGCGCCGAGGTCCTGCAGGTCTTGCCGGGTCAGCACAGCTCCGGTGGGGTTGTGGGGGGTATTGAGGAAGAGTGCCCGCGTGCGGGGGGTGATGGCGGCGGCGACATCGGCGGGATCGAGGCGGAAGCCACGTTCGGAGCGCAGGGTGACGGGGACCGGGGTTGCGCCGCTTGCCCGGATCAGGCCTTCGTAGGTGGCATACATCGGGTCGCCGAGAATGATCTCGGTCCCGCTTTCCGCGAGTCCTTGCAGGACGAGGAAGAGCGTGGTCTGGGTGCCGGGGAAGCACATCACCTGATCGGGGGTGATGGGGCGGCCGCGCCTTGCGCTGTAGCGGGCGGCAAGGGCGCGCAGGAGGCCGGGTTCGCCGCGCCCGTTGGAATAGCCCGTGCGGCCCGCCATCATGGCCCGGGCGGCGGTTTCCATGAGTTCGGTCGGGCAGGGGACATCGGGTTCGCCGATGGTGAATTCGAGGACGGCGGTGCCCTCGGCCTTCATCTGGCGGGCGCGGGCATGGATTTCCCATTTGGCCCCGCCCAGCCCGGCGAGGCGGTCCAGAACCGCTGCATATTTCATGTTCAGGTCTCCGACAGTTGGGGAGAGGGAAGGCGCAGGCCCAGAATGGCGCCTACGGCGTCAAGGCCGATGCGTTCGAGTTCGCCCGGCGCGAAGGCGGCGGGAAGGGCGGAGCCTTCGAGCCAGAGCCCGTCGATCACCCCGTTGCAGGCAATGGCGCGTCGGCGGCGTTCGGCGGCGTCGATCGGCAGGGGCAGCGCCGCGATCAACCCCTCGAGCAGGTCGCGGTAGCCCAGATAGGTTTCGGCGTGAATCGCGGCCATTTCGGGGGTCTTGCGGACCTGGTGCATGAAACCTGCCCAGAGGCCCATGCGCCCGGGATCGACCACCGGGGGGCGCAATGCTGCCGCGACGAAGGCCGCAAGCCGCGACACCGGATCCGGGGGGGCGCTCTCCAGCACTGCGGCATTGTCGGTGTTCATCCGCTGCATCAGCGCGCGATAGGCGGCGCGGGTCAGATCATCCTTGGATTGGAAATAGTGCCGGATCAGGCCGGGGGTCACGCCTGCACGTTCGGCGATGGCGCGCACGGTGGCCGCAGCGGGGCCGCCCTCGGCGATCAATTCCAGCGCGGCGGTGATCAGCGCCTCGCGCCGCCGCTCTTCGCCTTCGCGTCTGAACTTGCGTCTGTCGCCGGTCATGGATGCCTCAATTATACACTTGCATAATTGCAGAGGTCGCGTCTTACTGCAATCAGGAACCTTCGGAGCGCCAATGCCAGACCCCCGAGATGCCCGCGAGACCGTGACCGACATGCCGGGGCAAGCCGCCCCCGCGCGGGATGAGGCGATCCGGGTGGAGGGGTTGCGGAAGTCCTTTGGCAGGCTCGAGGTGCTCAAGGGCGTGTCGCTGACTGCGCGGGAAGGCGATGTCGTGGCCGTGATCGGCGGATCAGGGTCGGGCAAATCGACCATGCTGCGCTGCATCAACTTTCTGGAACATCCCAGCGCCGGCCGGATCGTGATCGGCGGCGAGACCGTGGCGATGAAATCCGATGGCAGCCCGGCCGACCGCCGTCAGATCGAGCGCATCCGCCAAAGCCTCGGGATGGTGTTCCAGCAATTCAACCTCTGGACCCATCGAACCATTCTGGAAAATCTGATCGAGGTGCCGGTACACGTTCTGGGCGTGCCGCGTGCCGAGGCGGTGGCGCGGGCCGAAGCCCTGCTGGCGCGCGTGGGGCTGGCGGAAAAGGCGCAGTCCTATCCGGCCTTCCTGTCGGGTGGGCAGCAGCAGCGGGCGGCGATTGCCCGTGCGCTCTGCATGGCGCCGCGGGCGATGCTGTTTGATGAGCCGACCTCGGCGCTTGACCCCGAGCTGGTGGGCGAGGTGCTGGCCGTGATCCGTGATCTGGCCGCTGAAGGGCGGACCATGGTCCTTGTCACGCATGAGATGAAATTCGCCCGCGAGGTCGCGAGCCATGTGATCTATCTGCACAACGGGGTGATCGAGGAGGAGGGGCCGCCGGACGCCCTGTTCGGCAACCCCCAGTCCGACCGCCTGAAACAGTTTCTGAAAAGTGTGGGTTAACCACCGGATCAACGACGACAGCACGAGGTATGAAGATGAAGACGCTTGCCCTGACAGTTGCGGCCGTTCTGATGGCCAGTGCCGCGCTGGCCGCCCCCGTGAAGGTGGGGATCGCGGCCGAACCCTATCCGCCCTTTGCCTCGCCCGATGCGGGCGGAACCTGGGTCGGCTGGGAGGTCGATATGATCGGTGCCGTCTGCAAGGCCGCCGAGATGGAGTGCGAAATCGTGCCGGTGGCCTGGGACGGTATCATCCCCGCGCTGACCGCAGGGCAGATCGATGCGATCATGGCCTCGATGTCGATCACCGAGGAACGCCTGCAGACGATTGATTTTTCGGACAAATACTACAACACCCCCACCGTGATCGTCGGTCCCAAGGATATGGCGATGACCGCCACTCCCGAAGGTCTTGCCGGAAAGATCCTCGGGGTGCAGGTGTCTACGGTGCATGAGGCCTACGCCCAGAAGCATTTCGCGGGCAGTGCGGCTGAAATCAAGGTCTACCAGACCCAGGACGAGGCCAATCAGGATCTGGTCGCAGGCCGCATTGATGCGGTGCAGGCCGACAGCATCGCGCTTGACGCCTTCCTGGCGACCGAAGCGGGTGCCGCCTGCTGCGCGCTGAAGGGCGCCGTCGCCGATGACCCTGCCGTGCTGGGGTTGGGCGTCGGCGTGGGCCTGCGCAAGGGCGAGGAGGATCTCAAGGCCAAGTTCAACGCGGGCATCGCCAAGGTGCTTGAGGACGGCACCTATGAAGCCGTGTCGAAACCCTATTTCGCCTCCTCGATCTACGGCGGCTAAGACGTGACCGCGCTTGCCGGGGCGGCGGCCTCGACGCTCGATCTGCTGCAACTTGCTCCCCCGGGTTGGGGGGGCAACCTGCTGCGCGGGCTTGCCAATTCGGTGCTGATCGCGGCTGGCGCCTTCGGGCTGGGCCTCGGCCTCGGCACGCTGGGCGCCTTCGGCAAGCTTTACGGCGGGCCGGTCCTGCGCGATCTGCTGGCGGTCTATACCACCGTGGTCAGGGCCGTGCCGGAGCTGGTGCTGATCCTCATCCTTTATTACGCGGTCACCGACAGCGTGAACCAGATCCTGCTGGCCTTCGGGTACGAGCGGATCCAGATTTCGGGCCTTGCCGCCGGGATCGCGGTTCTTGGCGTGGTGCAGGGCGCCTATGCGACCGAGGTGCTGCGCGGCGCCATTCAATCCGTCCCCGTAGGCCAGATCGAGGCTGCGCGCGCCATGGGCATGCCGCCTGGGCTGCTGGCCCGCCGGGTGACGCTGCCCCTGATGCTCGCCAATGCGCTGCCGGGGCTTGCGAACCTCTGGCTCATCGCCACCAAGGATACAGCCCTGCTTGCCGTTGTGGGCTTTGCCGAACTCACCCAGCAGACGCGGCAGGCGGCAGGCGCCACCAAGGCCTATTTCACCTTCTTCATGGCGGCGGGGCTGCTTTACCTGCTGCTCTCTATCCTTTCGACCTGGGGTTTTGCCCGGCTCGAACGCCGCGCCCGCCGCGGCTTGCCCGAGGTGCGCGGATGACCGGGTTCTGTCAGCCTCACCGCATCATCATGGCCCTCGTCGCCCTCGCCTTGATTGGCTGGAGCGCCACAACCCTCCGCTGGGACTGGGTTCCCGATTATGCGGGCCTTGCCGCGCTGGGCCTCTGGCGCACGATCTGGCTTCTGGTGCTTTCCGCCGCGCTGGGCCTGATGCTCGCCATTCCCCTTGGCCTTGCCCAGGCAGCCGGCCCTTGGTGGCTTGCCGCCCCGGCGCGCGGCTTCTGCACGGTGATCCGCGGCACGCCGCTCCTCCTCCAGCTCTGGCTCCTCTACTACGGCCTCGGCTCGCTCTTCCCCTCGATCCCCTGGATCCGCAACAGCGACCTCTGGCCCCTCCTGCGTCATGCCTGGCCCTATGGCCTTCTGACCCTGACGCTCAGCTTCGCGGGGTATGAGGGTGAGGTCCTGCGTGGCGCCTTCCGCGGCGTCCCCAAAGGCCAGCTCGAAGCCGCCCGCGCCATGGGCATGCCACGCCTCACCCTGCTGCGCCGGATCTGGTTGCCCCAGGCCCTGCATCGCGCCCTGCCCACACTCGGCGGGGAAACCGTGCTGCAGCTCAAGGCCACGCCCCTCGTCGCCACCATCACCGTGGTCGATATCTATGCCGTGGCTAGCCGGGTGCGGCAGGACACCTTCATCACCTATGAACCGCTCCTCCTCCTCGCCGTGATCTATATGGCGATCACCGGCCTCATTGTCCTTCTCTTTCGCTGGCTCGAAGGCCGCATCCCCTCGCGCGTCGCCTGACCCCTTCCCATTTTCTGTCTGAAAATATCCCACGGGGGTCCGGGGGTGTGAAACCCCCGGCGCGGGCCGCCCGCGCCACGCCCGCTTGACGCGCTGCTTCCGCCCCGCTAGGCCCTGCGCCCCAAAGCACGATGCCTCAGCCACCGCAGATCCTGCCCGCGACGGAGCGCCCGATGACCGACCACCCGCAAGATCAGACCCCCGCGCGCCGCAACTTCTATGGCCGGGTCCATGGCAAGACGCTGCGCGCCAGCCAGAAGCAATACCTGGCCGAGGATCTGGGCCGTGTGCGCCTGCCGGGCGTCACGGTCGAGGATAATCCCGAACGTCGGCCGCTCGATATCGCCACCCTGACCGGGGGGCGGCCGCTCTGGCTCGAAGTGGGCTTTGGCGGCGGCGAACATCTGGTCCATATGGCCGTCCGCAATCCTGATGTCTTTCTCATCGGCTGTGAACCCTTCGTGAATGGCGTGGCCATGCTGCTGGGCAAGATCCGCGAGGCGGGGGCAGAAAACCTGACGATCCACCCCGGCGATGTGCGCGATCTCTTCGATGTGCTGCCCGATGCCTGCCTGTCCAAGACCTTCCTCAACTACCCCGATCCCTGGCCCAAGGCGCGGCACCACCGCCGCCGCTTCGTTACGCCGGGCTATCTTGACCTGCTGGCCCGCGTGATGAAGCCGGGCGCCGAGTTCCGGGTTGCGACCGATATTCCCGATTACGTCCGCCAGACGCTGGAGGAGGTCCCGCCTGCGGGCTTTACGCTGGTGTCGCAGACCGGGCAGGGCGCGGCCTGGGAAGATTGGCTTTCCACCCGCTATGAACAAAAGGCGCTGCGCGAAGGGCGCGATCCGCATTACCTCACCTTTCGTCGCAACGGCTGAGGGCAGGCAACGCGCGCCGCGGTAAGGCGCGGTTTGCCACCCCCGCGCAATCTGCAGGTTCCGCAACCGGAGCCTGCCATGCGTATCACCAATTGCCACACGCATCTTTTCACCCATCGTCATGTGCCGCGGTTCTATCCGCATCCGCTGATCTGGCCCTTCAAACGGGCGCCGGGGCTGGTGCGGGGGCTGGCGGCGCTGGCGCGGCTGCTGGGGCATGAGGGGGCGGCCCAATCTTTGCGGCGTCTGCACCGCTTTCAATGTGAGGCCGCCTCTGGCACGCAGGCGGAAATCTTTGCCCGGCTGCTGGCGCAATATCCGCGCGGCACGCGCTTCGTGGTGCTGCCCATGCAGATGGCGGGGATCGGGGCCGGGGCTGTGCCCGCGCCGCTGCCCGCCCAGCATGACGAACTCGCCGAACTGGCCGCCGCCCACCCCGGCCTGATCCTGCCCTTTGCCACCTGCGACCCGCGCCTGCCCGGTGCCGCGGCCGAGGTGCGCCGCTGTATCGAGGATCTGGGGTTTCGGGGGCTCAAGCTTTACCCCCGTCTTGGCTATGCGCCCGACCATCCCGTCCTGATGCGCGAGGTCTATCCGCTGCTGGCCGAACGCGGTCTGGCGGTGGTCAGCCATTGTTCGCGCGGGGGTGTCACCGGGCCGCTGCCCCGGGCCGAGGCGGACCGCCTGTCCCATCCCCGCGCCTTTGCCCCGGTGCTGCGCGCCTTTCCGGCGCTGCAGGTCAATCTTGCCCATTTTGGCGGGCAGTCCGATTGGGAACGCTATGTCGCCCAAGGGATCGACCCTTTTGATCCCGCGGGCCTGCGGGACAATTTCCTTCTCGCCCTGCGCGAGATGATCGAAAGCGGCGAATTTCCCAATCTCTGGACCGATGTGTCCTATACGCTTTTCCAATCCGAGGCGTTCCTGCCCTTCCTGCGCCTGTTCCTGAAACATCCGCGGGTGCGGGCGCGCACGCTCTTCGGGTCGGATTTCTACATGACCCGGCAAGAGGATCTGTCGGAACGCGCCATGGCGGTGCGGCTGCGGATGGGGCTGGGGTCGGCGCTCTTTCGCCAGATCGCGGAAACCAATCCGGCGATCTGGCTGGGGGAAGCCCCGCCCGGCTGACCCGCGCCGCGCCGATTTTTCCGCGAAAAATCGGGGGCGGGCGCTGGACCGGGGGCTGCGCTTGCGCTAACGCGGAACCACAACTCTGCGAGGGGAGAGACGAATGTCCGGCCATGGCGAAGCGCAACCGATGACTGCCCGCAAGTCGGGCCCGCTGCGGGGCACCGCCGCCGTGCCGGGGGACAAGTCGATTTCCCATCGCGCGCTGATCTTCGGGGCGATGGCCGTGGGCGAAACCCGCATTTCCGGCTTGCTGGAAGGGCAGGACGTGCTGGATACCGCCAAGGCCATGCGCGCCTTCGGGGCCGAGGTCACGCAGCATGGGCCGGGTAGCTGGACGGTGCAGGGCGTGGGCGTGGGCGGCTTTCGCGAACCCGCCGATGTGATCGATTGCGGCAATTCCGGCACGGGCGTGCGGCTGATCATGGGCTGCATGGCCACCACCGACATGACGGCGACCTTCACGGGCGACGCCTCGCTGCGCAAACGCCCGATGGGGCGGGTGACCGATCCGCTCGCGCTGTTCGGCGCGCGGGCCTATGGCCGTCAGGGCGGGCGTCTGCCCATGACCATCGTGGGCGCGGCCAATCCGGTCCCGGTGCGCTACACGCTGCCGGTCGCCTCGGCGCAGGTGAAATCGGCGGTGCTGCTGGCCGGTCTGAACGCGCCGGGCGAAACCGTCGTCATCGAAAAGGAAGCGACGCGCGACCATTCCGAACGGATGCTGCTGGGCTTTGGCGCGCAGCTTCACGTCGAAAAGACCGCCGAGGGCAGCGTCATCACCCTGACCGGGCGGCCGGAATTGCGCCCGCAGACCGTGGCCGTGCCGCGGGATCCGTCCTCGGCCGCTTTCCCGGTCTGTGCGGCGCTGATCGTCGAGGGATCGGACATCCTTGTCCCCGGGGTCAGCCAGAACCTGACGCGCAATGGCCTTTACATCACCCTGTCTGAAATGGGCGCCGAGATCGAATTCCAGAACCCCCGCGAAGAGGGCGGCGAGCCGGTCGCCGACCTGCGCGTCCGCTTCAGCGGCAATATGAAGGGCATCGAGGTTCCGCCGGAACGCGCGCCCTCGATGATCGATGAATATCCGATCCTGTCGGTTGTCGCGGCGTTTTCGTCGGGCACCACCGTCATGCGCGGCGTGAAGGAGCTGCGCGTGAAGGAAAGCGACCGGATCGATGCCATGGCCCGCGGGCTTGAGGCCTGCGGCGTGAAGATCGAAGAAGATGAGGATACCCTGATCGTCCACGGCATGGGTCCCGGCGGCATGCCCGGCGGCGCCACCGCCAAGACGCATCTTGATCACCGCATCGCCATGAGCTTCCTTGTCGCCGGCATGGCCGCGCAAAAGCCGGTTTCGGTTGATGACGCCTCGCCCATCGTGACTTCTTTCCCGATTTTCGAGGGGCTGATGACGGGTCTGGGCGCCACTCTCGACCGCGGCTGACGCAACGGCGCGAACATTCGGCGGCGCCCCGCCGTTATGGGGCAAAAGAGACGGAGGCGAGACGATGATCTTCACGGTGGCGATTGACGGGCCGGCAGCGGCAGGGAAGGGCACGATCAGCCGCGCCGTGGCCGAGGCATTCGGCTTTGCCCACTTGGACACCGGGGCGCTTTACCGCGCCGTGGGCGCCAAGGGCGGTGACCCCGTGCAGGCGGCGCAAACCCTGTCGCCTGAGGATCTCGCCCGCGATGATCTGCGCACGCTTGAGGCCGGTCAGGCCGCAAGCCGCGTCGCGGCCCTGCCGGATGTGCGCGCGGCCCTGGTGGATTTCCAACGCCGCTTTGCCCGGCGTGAGGGCGGCGCCGTGCTGGACGGGCGCGACATCGGCACCGTGATCTGCCCCGATGCCGAGGTGAAGCTTTTCGTCACCGCCAGCGCCGAAGTGCGTGCCAAGCGTCGCTGGGCGGAACTGGGCGGCGATTATGACCAGGTCCTGCGCGAGGTGATCGAGCGCGACATGCGCGATGCGGGCCGCGCCTCGGCCCCCATGCGTGCCGCCGATGAGGCTGTGGTGATCGACACCTCCGATCTGTCGATCGCCGAGGCCATCGCCGCCGCCTGTGCCGAGGTGCGCCGCGCCCTGCCGCAGGGCTGATGCCCGGCCGGATGCCGCTTTTGCTTGCCCGCAAGGGGCAAAGCCGCTAGAAGCCCCCCATCCCGCGCAGACTCGACCGTCCGGATTCCCGGCACGGTCGGCTGTTTTTCGGGGCCACCAAAGACCGGCGGAGCCAACCGCATGGCCAGAAAACCATGACAAAGGAACTAACTGCATATGTGCGCTAAAGCATCCATGGATGAATTCGAAGCCCTTCTGAAAGAGAGCTTTGAGATTGACACCCCCGAAGAGGGTACGGTTGTCAAAGGCCGCGTCATCGCTATCGAAGCGGGCCAGGCCATCATCGACGTCGGCTACAAGATGGAAGGCCGCGTTGACCTGAAAGAATTCGCAAACCCCGGTGAAGCGCCCTCGATCAACGTCGGCGACGAAGTCGAGGTCTATCTGGACCGCGTCGAAAACGCCCGTGGCGAAGCTGTCATCTCGCGTGACAAGGCCCGCCGCGAAGAAGCGTGGGACCGTCTGGAAAAAGCCTACGCCAACGAGACCCGCGTCGAAGGCGCGATCTTCGGCCGCGTCAAGGGTGGCTTCACGGTCGATCTGGGCGGCGCTGTTGCGTTCCTGCCGGGCTCGCAAGTGGATGTGCGCCCCGTGCGCGATGCTGGCCCGCTGATGGGCATCAAGCAGCCGTTCCAGATCCTGAAGATGGACCGTCGTCGCGGCAACATCGTTGTCTCGCGTCGTGCGATCCTCGAAGAATCGCGTGCCGAACAGCGCGCCGAAGTCATCTCGAACCTGTCCGAAGGGCAGACCGTGGATGGCGTGGTCAAGAACATCACCGAATACGGTGCCTTCGTTGACCTGGGCGGCGTTGACGGCCTGCTGCACGTCACCGACATGGCATGGCGCCGTGTGAACCACCCGTCCGAGATCCTGTCGATCGGCGAGACCGTCAAGGTCCAGGTCATCAAGATCAACAAGGAAACCCACCGCATCAGCCTCGGCATGAAGCAGCTGCAGTCGGATCCGTGGGATGCGGTCGAGCGCGCCTATCCGCTGGGTTCGGTCCACAAGGGCCGCGTGACCAACATCACCGACTACGGCGCCTTCGTGGAGCTGGAAGCCGGCGTCGAAGGTCTGGTCCACGTTTCGGAAATGTCCTGGACCAAGAAGAACGTGCACCCCGGCAAGATCGTTTCGACCTCGCAAGAAGTCGACGTCATGGTTCTGGAAATCGACAGCGCCAAGCGCCGCGTGTCGCTCGGTCTCAAGCAGACCCAGCGCAATCCGTGGGAAGTCTTCGCTGAGAACCACCCGGTTGGCTCGGCCATCGAAGGCGAAGTCAAGAACATCACCGAATTCGGTCTGTTCATCGGTCTGGAAAACGACATCGACGGCATGGTTCACCTGTCCGACCTGTCGTGGGACCAGCGCGGCGAAGAAGCCATCCAGAACTACCGCAAGGGCGACGTGGTCAAGGCCGCCGTCACCGAAGTGGACATCGAGAAAGAGCGTATCTCGCTCTCGATCAAGGCTCTGGGCGACGACACCTTCTCCGATGCCGTTGACGGCGTGAAGCGTGGCTCGGTCATCACCGTGTCCGTGACCGCGATCGAAGATGGCGGCGTGGAAGTCGAATACAACGGCATGAAGTCCTTCATCCGTCGTTCGGACCTCGCCCGTGACCGTGCCGACCAGCGCCCCGAGCGCTTCCAGGTTGGCGACAAGGTCGATGTGCGCGTGACCAACGTCGACGCCAAGACCCGCCGTCTGGGCCTGTCGATCAAGGCCCGCGAGATTGCCGAAGAGAAAGAAGCCGTCGAACAGTATGGCTCGTCCGATTCGGGCGCTTCGCTGGGCGATATCCTGGGCGCCGCGCTCAAGGGTTCGGATCGTAACTGATCTGAACGGCTGATTGTGGTCGCAGGCCCCGCCATCCGGCGGGGCCTGTGCCTTTTGTGGCGGTTTTTTGCCGCCCCGAATGGCCAAGTTACCGCGATTTCACGGCTTTTCCTTTTGAGCCTTGGAAATTCTTGCTTATAGTCCCCTAAGAACAAGAACGTGGGCGTTGCCACTCTGCCCCGGGGGAGGGGACTTTTCGGATGATCCGTTCGGAACTGATCCAGAAAATCGCGGACGAAAACCCGCATCTCACGCAACGCCATGTCGAGCGGATCGTGAACACCGTGTTCGAGGAAATCATCGAGGCCTTGGCCAAGGGCGACCGGGTCGAGCTTCGCGGCTTCGGGGCCTTCTCGGTCAAGGCGCGGGATGCCCGCGTTGGCCGCAACCCCCGTACCGGCGAGGCGGTCGAAGTCGAGGACAAGAAAGTCCCGTTCTTCAAGACCGGCAAGCTGCTGCGTGACCGGTTGAACGGCAAGGCCTGAGACGGAAGAAAAGGGGGCCGCAGGTCCGATGCTGCGCTATCTGCGTTACCTCATCCTTTTGGCCATCGCCTTCGCGCTTCTGGTGCTGGCCATGGCTAATCGCGCACCTGTGTTGGTGCAGCTTTTGCCCGATGACATCGCGGTGTTGACGGGCTGGCAATGGCAGAGGGAACTGCCGCTCTTTGCGGTGATCTTCGGCGGTGTGGCGCTGGGTCTGCTGGTGGGATTCGTGTGGGAATGGCTGCGCGAACATCGCCACCGCTCTGAAGCCGCCTCCAAAACCGCCGAAGCGCGCCGCCTGCAACGCGAACTGGCCCAGATGCAGGATGCCAAGGGCGTGGTGCAGGATGACGTTCTGGCCCTGCTGCAGAAGAAGCCCTGAGATGACCGATATCCGAGTGAAAATCTGCGGTCTGCGGACCGAAGCCGATGTCGCGGCGGTTGCGGCCGCTGGCGCCCATTATGCAGGCTTCGTCTTCTTCCCCAAAAGCCCGCGCCATGTGACGATCGCCGAGGCCCGCACCCTCGCCCTCGCCGCCCCGGTGGGGCTTGCCAAGGTGGCGCTGACCGTGGATGCCGATGATGCGCTGCTGGATGCCATCACCGAATCCGTGCCGCTGGACATGATGCAGCTTCACGGCTACGAAAGCCCCGACCGCGTGGCCGAAGTGCGCGCCCGCTACGGCTTGCCGGTAATGAAGGCGGTGGGCGTGGCCGATGAAGGCGATCTCGCCGCGATCTTCGATTATGCAACCGTCGCCGACCAGCTGCTGATCGATGCGAAACCCCCCCGTAATGCCGACCTGCCCGGCGGCAACGGCCTGTCCTTCGACTGGCGCCTCGTCGCCCAACGCCGCTGGCTGCGCCCCTGGATGCTCGCGGGTGGCCTGACACCGGACAACGTGGCCGAGGCCATCCGCCTGACCAATGCCCGCCAGGTCGATGTCTCCTCCGGCGTCGAATCTGCCCCTGGCCAGAAAGACCCGGCCCGTATCGCGGCCTTCACCCGCGCCGCACAACGCCCCTCCGGCTTCCGGATGCCCGGCTGACCCCTCACACAGAGGGGGCTGTCTGCCCCCTCTTGGGCCTGCGGCCCAATTCACCCCCGAGGATATTTTCAGACAGAAAATAGCAGGATGGGGGATATCATTTTCTGTCCTGCAAATATCCTCGGGGGGAATCGTGCAGAGCACGATGGGGGGCAGACAGCCCCCCTTTTCCCCGCGCGGCAAGAAGGCTACACCAAGGCAGCAAAGACAGGGGGATGCAATGGCCGAGGACGGGATCAACAGCTTCATGACGGGACCGGACGAACAGGGCCGGTTCGGCATTTTCGGAGGGCGCTTCGTATCCGAGACCCTCATGCCGCTTATCCTCGATCTCGAGGCGCAGTATGAGCATGCCAAGACCGACCCGACCTTCTGGGCCGAGATGGATGATCTGTGGAAGCATTATGTCGGCCGTCCGTCGCCGCTCTATTTTGCGCCGCGGCTGACCGAGGAGCTGGGCGGGGCAAAGATCTATCTCAAGCGGGATGAGCTGAACCATACGGGCGCTCACAAGATCAACAACGTGCTGGGGCAGATCATTCTGGCGCGGCGCATGGGCAAGACGCGCATCATCGCAGAAACCGGGGCGGGCCAGCATGGTGTGGCGACGGCGACAGTCTGTGCCAAGTTCGGGCTGAAATGCGTGGTCTACATGGGCGCGCATGATGTGGAGCGGCAGGCGCCGAACGTCTTCCGCATGCGGCTTTTGGGCGCTGAGGTGGTGCCGGTGACCAGCGGGCGCGGCACGCTCAAGGATGCGATGAACGATGCGCTGCGCGACTGGGTGACTAATGTGCGCGACACCTTCTATTGCATCGGCACCGTGGCGGGGCCGCATCCCTATCCGGCGATGGTGCGGGATTTTCAGTCGATCATCGGCAAGGAAGTGCGCTGGCAGTTGGCCGAGCAGGAAGGTGAGGGGCGTTTGCCCGACACCGTCGTGGCCGCAATCGGGGGGGGGTCAAACGCCATGGGCCTGTTCTATCCCTTCCTCGACGATCCCTCGGTGAACATCATCGGGGTTGAGGCTGGTGGCAAAGGTGTTGACGACCGGATGCAGCATTGCGCCAGCCTGACCGGCGGGCGCCCGGGGGTGCTGCACGGGAACCGCACCTATCTGCTGCAGGATGAGGACGGGCAGATCCTTGAGGGCTTCTCGATTTCCGCCGGGCTCGACTATCCCGGGATCGGGCCGGAACATGCCTGGCTGCATGACATTGGCCGCGCGCAATATGTGAGCATCACCGACGCCGAGGCGCTGGAGGCCTTCCAGCTGTGCTGCAAGCTGGAGGGGATCATCCCGGCGCTGGAGCCGAGCCATGCGCTGGCCCATGTGATCAAGATCGCGCCGACGCTGCCCAAGGACCATATCATCGTGATGAACATGTGTGGTCGCGGCGACAAGGACATCTTCACTGTGGCCAAGCACCTCAACTTCGACATGAAGATCTGATCTTTCGATCAGCGGACCATCCGGCCGGCGTGAAAAACGGCCCTAAACTCTTGTTTATGCCCCGGAAGCCGTCTTCCGGGGCATTGTTTTAAACGATCGCCACATGGACAGCGCCTGTCTTCGGGTGCTGACTTCGGCCTGCCGAGCGGGGGTTCCACCGGGACCCGAATCTCGGAGCAGATGAGTGAGCAGGTCATGCGTGACAGGAGCAAATAATGAAAATCGTGAATACGCGGAGTCTTTGGGTGGGGGTGGCGCTTTCGGCGCTTGTGGTCGGGCAGGCCGGGGCCTGGACGCATGTGGTTCCGACAGGGCAGGGAAGCGCCGCAGACGTGGTGCGGATTTCGGCCGAAGACGAGGCACAGGTCGATCTGACCGGCGGTGTCGAGGTTGATCCGGCGGAGCCGGAGGTGGTGATTGACGAGGTTCTGGTCGATCCCGCACCGGTGGATGATATTCCGGTCGATGAGGTCCTTGTGGACCCGGTGCCCGAGGATGACGATGGTGTGATGTGGATCGGCGGCTCGCCCGATTTCTGCGAAGCCTGCACCAGCACCGGCGTTGAGCCCGGGACCGAAGACGAGCCTGTGATGGCAGATGTGGTCGAGGGTGAAGGCATCGAGGTCGTGGTCGATGACCCGGTGATGATGGAAGATGGTGGCGCGTCGCCGGAAGAGATTCGGGATGTGATTTCGACGACCGGCATGCCGACCTCGGCCCCCGTCGCCGACGCGCAGCGCAGCACCAACGGGTCGTCCGGCCAGTGCGGTGGCGATCCGCGCAATATGTATTGCCCGGATTGACCGTGGTGTGCCCCGCTTGACCCGGTTCGGCGGGGCATGAGACGATGACGACAGGGCGCCATCCCCCGAAGCGGGGTGGCACCACCTGATCCCGATATGGGCCTGAAGGTCGGAGTGATGTGATGAGGACGTTTCTGCTTGCGGTGCTGCTGATCGCATCCGGTGCTTCTGTTTCGGCCGAGGATCTTGATGCTGCGCTGACGCGGCAACTCAAGGCGCAGGGCTATGGGGGGATCGAGGTTTCCTACACCCTGCTTGGCCGTTTGCGGATCGACGCCCACAAGGGCAGCACCCGGCGTGAGATCGTTCTGAACCCGGCGACAGGCGAAATCCTGCGGGATTATGTGACCCATGTGCCGCGCTATGCCTCGGACGGGCGGGAAAGCGAAGGCGACAGCGTGGCGTCAACCCCTGCCGCTGTGGGGGCGGTGGCAAATGGCGCGGCGCCCGAACTGATCGACCTTGGGGCGGCGGTCGAGGATGTGCGTCAGGATTCCGCCGAATGAGGTTGGCCTTCCGGGGAATGGCGGGGCGCATCCGACGTAGCCGCGGGGCCATCAGCATCGGTTTGCTGCTGACGGTGCAGCTGGTCTGCGCCGCCGTTTTCATCAGCGATATCCTGTCTTCGCTGATCGGGTTCCGGTCGATCCCGATCGCTTGGGAACTGCGCGAGGTGCTGGAGATTTGCGCGGCCTTCGGGCTGCTTCTTGGGCTGGGCCTTGGCGCCTTTGCGCTGTGGCGGGTGCTGCAGGAGCGCAATGACGCGCAAGAGCGTCTGCGCCGCGCCGCGGGCGCCTTTTCGGAACTGCTGGCGGAACGCTTTGCCGAATGGGGCCTGACCCCTGCCGAGCGGGATGTCGCGCTCTTTGCGATCAAGGGCCTGTCCACGGCTGAGATTGCCGCCTTGCGCGAAACCTCGGAGGGGACGGTGAAGGCGCAGACCAATGCGATCTATCGCAAGGCCGGTGTCAGCGGACGACCGCAGCTTCTGAGCCTGTTCATCGAGGAACTCATGCGCGACGATAGCCGCTTGCGCCCGGAAGGTGTGCCAAGCAAGGCCGAACGCAAGCTGGGTCAGGTGGCCTGAGGCGCATCATCCGCGTATTGGCGCAGGATCGACAGGGGCACCACGTCCAGCGTGCGGATATGGGTGGCGGCAAGGCGGATGCGGGGGGCCGCGCCCTCTTCATGCGCCTGCAGGAAGCGCGCGGCGCAGAGGCACCAGCTGTCCCCGGCCTTCAGCCCTGCAAAGCCGAATTCCGGACGGGGCGTTGACAGGTCATTGCCCAGATATTTCGACATCGCGAGGAATTCCTCGGTCATCACCGCGCAGACGGTGTGCCGCCCGACATCGGCGGGGCCGGTATCGCAACATCCGTTGCGCCAGAACCCGGTCATCGGCCGGGTCGAGCAGCTGTCAAGCGGCCCGCCCAAGACGTTCACGGATGCGTCCTTCTCAGCCATCCTGGGCCTCCAATGCGGCGGTAAGGGTGCGGAACATGCGGATATTCTGCGCCTCGACCCCCGGTTCGGTAAAGCCCCGGTCGGCAGAATTTACTGCAATCGTCACGCCTGCGCGGCGATTGACATAAAGGAACTGCCCGTAAACCCCTTGGGCCAGAAATTCGCCGGATTCGGCATTCTGCGGGATCCACCATTGATAGCCATAGCCCATCTTCCCGGGGGGCGTGTTGGCCTGCGGGCGGGTGGATTGGTCCACCCAATCGGCCGGCACGATCTGGCGGGTGCCGATGCGGCCATGCAGGCGGAACAGCTCTCCCAGCCGGGCATAATCGCGGGTTATCATGTTCAGCCCACCCAGCACGAAGGGTTCGCCCAGACCGTCGGTCAGGTAATAGGGTTCGCTTTCCAGACCCAGCGGCTGGACGATCCGTTCCGACATCAGGTCAACGATGCCGCGCCCGGTGGCCCCCCGGATCACCATGCCAAGGATATGGGTGTCGATGGACACATAGGTCCAGGTCGTGCCGGGGGCGGTGCTGCGGGCGGTCAGCCCGGCGGCAAAGTCATCCATTGATCCGCCAAGGGCCAGAACCCTGCCCATGCGGTTGATATCGCTTGAAAACTTGAGGTAATCCTCATCAAAGGCCACGCCCGAGGTCATATTGGCAACCTGCCGCACCGTGGCGCCTTCATAGGCCGATCCGCGCAGGGCAGGGACATAGGTTTCGACCGGCTGGTCCAGATCCAGTTGCCCATCGGCAATCAGGGTGCCCATCAGCGCGGACAGAAAGCTTTTCGCCACCGACCAGCTGATGCGCCGGTCCATCGGGCCCGTGCCAAGGCCATAGCTTTCGTGGCGGATTTCCCCGTTCCGAAGCACCACCAGCGCCCCGACGCTGCGCTGGCCGATCCAGTCCTGTGCCTCTGGCGGCAGGGTGAGGGGCTTTCCTGCGGGCAGGGGAAGCGCCGGCCCCTTGCCGCGCGGCACAGGGACCGAAAGGAAGGCCGCGTCCATATGGCTGAAGTTCTGCACGATGCGGTCCTGATCGAACAGCGTCAGCACGGCATGCAGCCGCAAGATATCCTCGCGCTTCCACAGCCCCAGCGCGAGGAGCAGGATCAGCACAACTCCGAGAGCTTTGAGCAGGCGGCGCATGGTCATCCTTCCGTCAGCGGAACTTGTCGGCGAGCTTTTGCAGCGCGCTGCGCGGGTCGGCGGGGGCATCGGCTTCGGGCTTGGCCGGGGCGGGTTTCGCCATGGGCTTTGCTTCGGGCGCCTTTGGGGCGGCCCCTTCCGGCCGCGCCGTCCCCGTCGAGGGGCGCGGGGGCGCGGTACGCAACGCCACGGCATTCAGAAAGCGCGCCGAATCGTCCGCCGCAAGATCGCCCGCCCCGTCCGAGATGCCGCGCAGCAGATCCTCCAGCCAGTCCTGATCGGCCTTGCCGAAATCATGCAGCACATAGGCCGCCACGGCATCCTTGTGGCCGGGGTGGCCGATGCCCAGACGCAGGCGGTGGTAAGCCTCGCCGATATGGGCGTGGATCGACCGCAGCCCGTTATGGCCCGCATGGCCGCCGCCTGTCTTGACCCGGATCTTGCCGGGGGCAAGGTCAAGCTCATCATGAAAAACGGTCACATCGGCGGGGGTCAGCTTGTGAAAGCGCAGCGCCTCGCCCACCGATTGCCCCGAGAGGTTCATGAAGGTTTCGGGCTTCAGCAGGATCACCTTTTCCGATCCGAAGCGGCCTTCCGACACCAGCCCCTGAAACCCCTTGCGCCAGGGGCCAAAGCCGTGGTCGGCAGCGATGCGGTCCAGCGCCATGAAGCCGATGTTGTGGCGGTTGCCGGCGTATTTTGGACCGGGGTTGCCCAGACCCACCCATAGTTTCATGCGGCACCTCTCTCGCGTCTTGACCTTGGTCCCTTCTGCCGCGATTTTGACCGCGATGCCAGACAGCACGCAAGCCTCCCGCGGACCATCCAGCCATCATCTCCCGGTTGACGGGGCGTCACACCCGGGACACTCTGGCCCGAAATCGCGGTTCTGGGGGGCAGGGTGCGCGCCACGGTTGTCTGTTCCATGCGTAACGAAGGCCCGTTCATCGTGGAATGGGTGGCATGGTATCGGATGCTGGGCTTCACCGATGTCCTCATCATCACCAATGATTGCACCGATCAGTCGCCGCAGCTTTTGGCTGCGCTGGCGGCGGCGGGCTGGGTCACGCATCTGGATTGCCCGGTTTTGCCGGGGGAAAAGGTGGTGGGGCCGAAGCTGCGGTTGGCGCGGGCGCATCCGCTGGTCAAACGCGCCGATTGGGTGCTGGTCTGTGATGTCGATGAATTTCTGGTGGTGCATCACGGGCAGGGGCGGCTGGCCGATCTGATCGCCGTGGCACCCGATGCGTTGGCGATTGCGGTGAACTGGCGGGTCTTCGGCACTTCCGGGCGGCAGCTGTGGGAGGACGGGCTGACCCATCGGCACTTCCTGCGGGCGGGGCCGACGCGGAACTGGATTTCGCGCTGGATCAAGGTGCTCCATCGCGCGCCCCGTGCCTTTCGTGCGCTGGGGGAACACGGGCCGCGGGGGCTTGACCCCGCAAAGGCCGCCCCGCCCCTGCATATGGTGAATGCCGATGGGGTGGTCGTGCCGGATTGGGGCGCCGATCAGCCCTATCTGCGGATGCTGCCGCCCGAGCTGGTCACCCATCAGGGCGCGCAGATGAACCATTACATGCTGCGGTCCGAGGAAAGCTGGGGCCTGAAACGCGGCACGCCTTCGGCCGTGCAGGGGGCGGATCGCTATAACGACAGTTATTACCGATCCACCAACCGCAATGAACAGCAGGACCTTTCGGCCCTTCGGCATGAGGCGGCGTTTGACGCCATCCATGCCCGCGCCATGGCCCTGCCGGGGGTGGCGCGTCTGCATCACCTGTGCTGTGCCGATTATGCGGCCCGTCTCGCCCAGGCTGCGGGGCGCACCGCGCAAGAAGATCCGCGCTGGCAGCATCATATGGCCCGTGCAGGCTAGGCCCATACGAAGGCAGATCCGCCCCCATCCGTTCAGGGCCTAACACCCCATCCCTGCCCGTCCGTTGGGACAGAGGCGCAGACCATGCCGTCGCAGCCTCAGGGACCCAGATGACCGATCACACCGACACCGCCCAAGCGGCTTCCGCCCGCACCGATGCCCAATCTCCGCCGCCGGGCGGCTTTGGCATCTCGCTCAAGACCAAGATCATCGGCGCGGCGATCCTTCTGAGTGTCATTCTCGTGGCCATGGGTCTGATCAGCTATGAACGTTTCGGGGAAATCCGCCAGAATACGCGCGCCATCGTTCAGCAGAACCTGCCCCGCATGGCCGAAGCCGCGCGCCTCGATCTGGCGCAGCAGGAAATCCAGACGCTGATCCGCGATTATGCACTGCGCCCCGACGCCACCACACGCAAGCCGGTGCAGAACCAGATCGATGACCTGCGCAAGGAACAGCAGATCCGCCTGACCCATGCGCGCGACGGCGCGACCGCCGCCTCGATGAAGCTGCTGGATGAATACGCGGCCAAGACGGCACAGATCAACGCGCTGATCGACGGGATCTTCGCCGCCGACAAGAACGCCACGGCAGCGGGCTCTGCCGCCACAGGCATCCTGCAAGAGGGCAAGCTGGCCGCGCTTGCGACCGAGATCAAGGACATTGCCACCCGTCTGGGCCAGGAAGAGCGTTTGCAGGCGCAGCGCATGGCCAAGGCATCGGAAACCATTTTCTGGCAGGTCATGGCACTGCTGCGCAATTTTGTCATCGCCGGTGTGGCAGGGGCCTTTGCGGCAGGGATCTGGATCATGGTCAGTCTGACGCGGGGTCTGCGCGCGACCGGGCAGCTCAGCGCCTCGGTCGCCGAGGGCAATCTGCTGGTGGCGCCCCGCCTGCGCGGGAATGATGAGATGACGGCATTGCTCGGCAACATGAACCGCATGGTCCTTGCGATGCGGAGCGTGGTGGCGGATGTGGCCCAGGGGGTCGGTTCGGTCACGGGCGGGGCCTCGGAAATGGCGCAGACCTCGACCGCGCTCAGCACGACCGCGCGGGTGCAGTCGGTGGCGATCGAGCGGGCCTCAAGCTCGATCGAGGAGATTGCGGCCAATATCTCTGAAACCGCGCGCAATGCCTCGGTCACGGAGGAAGCCGCCCATCGGGCTGTGGGCGTGGCGCAAGAGGCGGGCACCACCGTGGCCGCCGCCGCAACCGCCATGCAATCCATCGCCGAGAAGATCAGCTTCGTGCAGGAAATCGCGCGGCAGACCGACCTTCTGGCGCTGAATGCCGCGGTCGAGGCGGCACGCGCCGGGGAACATGGTCGGGGATTTGCCGTCGTCGCGGCCGAGGTGCGCAAGCTTTCCGAACGCAGCCAGGAGGCCGCCTCGGACATCGACCGGCTGTCGCGCGATACCGTCCGCACCGCGACCGGCGCGAATGACCTGCTGCGCCATGTCGTGACCGAAATCGAAACCACCGCCCGCCTTGTGGCCCAGATCACGCGCGCCAGTCACGAGATGGCGCAGGGCGTGGGCGAAATCACGCAGGTTGTGCATCAGATCGACCGCAGCGCGCAGGATAATTCGCGTGTCGCCCAACATCTGTCCGAAGCTGCGGCCCAGCTGGCCGACCAGGCCGGACGGTTGACGGGGGCGGTCAGCTTCTTCCGTCTGGAGGCCCAGCCCGAGCCCGCATCCGAAGCCGAGCTTGCGGGCGATGCCACACCTTCCATCGCGCAGGCGGCATGAGCCGCTGCCAATACAAAGAAAAACGCGGCGAGGTTGCCCCCGCCGCGTTTTCATCTGTCTGGTGACAGGATCACTCTTCCGCGACGATGCCCGACGGAGCCGTGATATTGGCGATCACGAAGTTCCGGTCGATGGTCGGCTTGGCGCCGTTCGGCAGGGTGACGTCATTGATGTGGATGACATCGCCGAAGGTCTTGCCGGTCAGGTCCACGACGATTTCGTTCGGGATGTCCGAAGCCAGCACTTCCAGTTCCACTTCCGGACGCACGACGGTCAGGGTGCCGCCACGCTTCAGGCCCGGAGCCGCATCATGGTTGATGAAGGTCACGTGGATGAACAGGTTGATGCGGCTGTCGTCATGCAGGCGCATGAAGTCGATGTGGGTCGGCAGGTCCTTGACCACATCGCGCTGAACGCCGCGGCACACGACGTGCACGTCCGGCTGGCCTTCAACCTTCAGGTTGAACAGGGTCGAGAGGAACCGGCCCTGACGCAGGCGCTTCAGCAGCGCGTTGTAGTTCATGTTGATGGCGACCGGCTCTTGCTTGTCCCCATAAACGATGCCCGGTACGTAGCCCGCACGGCGAGCTTGACGAGCGGCCCCCTTGCCCGTCCCCGTCCGCACCACGGCCTGAAGATCTTCGATCTCGCGTGCCATAGGTAATCTCCTTTTGTTGCACTGTCCGCCATCCTCCAAGGGTGCATGACGGATCGGGGGGCTATAGCGGGGATTCGGGGCCAGAGACAAGCAGAAACTGCCATAAAACACTGGAAAACCGGCCCGGTTTCGGGGCGGTTTCGGGGTGTCGGCCATGGCAAAGCCCGTGTCGGGGGCGGGCGGGCGCGGCAAGGCCGGGACGGCTAGCTATGCAGGGGATAAGGAGCCCCTCATGCTGTCGCCCCGTCTTGTCCTTCTGGCCCGTGCGCCCCTTGCCGCCTTTGCCGCAATGGGCATCTTGTGGGGAGGGTTTGCGGCCGTGCTGCCCGATCTGAAAGCGCAGCTGGGGGTGGCCGAGGCGCAGCTGGGCCTTCTGATGCTGATGACGCCGCTGGCCGCGGTCTTGGCCATGCTGGTGGCACCCGCGGTGGGGGCGGGGCTGGGGCGGCTGGCGCTGCCCGGTGCGGCCTTTGCCATGGCGCTGGCCTTTGCGGGGCCGGGGCAGGTGCACTGGCTCTGGCTCTTTCCGCCGATGATGATGCTCTGCGGGGCGGCGACGGGGCTGACCGATGTGCTGATGAATGCCCGCGTGGCGGCGCTGGAGGGGCGGCATGGCCTGCATCTGATGACGCTGTGCCACGCGGCCTATTCCTTCGGCTATGCGGCGGGCGCGCTTGGCACCGGGGCGATGCGCGATGCGGCCTGGCCCCCGGCGGCGGTGCTGGGGGGCGGGGCGCTGGTGGCCGGGGTGCTGGCAGCACTGACCTTTGAACGTGACGGCCGCATCGACGGCCTGGCCCGGCCTGAAAAGGGGGCGGGGGGCCTTGGTCTGGGGCCGGTGATTGGCGGGGCCATCATCCTTGTGGCCTTCCTGACTGAAAATGCCGCCGAAAACTGGTCGGCGCTGCATATCGAGAAGACGCTGGGCGGCAGCCCGGCCCAAGGTGCGGCAGGTCCGGCGGCGCTGGCGCTGACCATGGGGGTGGCGCGGCTGGTGGGGCAGGGGCTGGTGACCCGGCTTCGGCCCGCGCGGGTGCTGGCGGGCGGGGCGGTGCTTTCGGCCTGCGGGGCGCTGACCGCGGCGGCAGCAACCAGCCCCGGCATGGCGCAGATCGCCTTTGTGATCATGGGGTTGGGGTCATCGGTCATCGCCCCCACGGCTTTTTCGCTGGTGGGCGAACGCGCCGCGCCGGAGGCCCGCGCTCGCGCCGTGGCCCGTGCTACGCTTTACGGCTATTTCGGCTATTTCTTCGGCCCGCCCATGCTGGGCTTTCTTGCGGGGGCCTTCGGGCTCAGGGCGGCGTTCGTCTTTGCCGCCCTGCTGCTTGCGCTGGTGTCGGTGCTGGCGCCGCTGATGGTGCGGCGGCGCTGAAGGGTCAGGCCCACTCGCCTTCAAAATCTTTGGGCACCAAAAGGTTGTGCGCGCCAAGATTGGCAATGTCGCGTTCCCCGCACAGCGCCATGGTGATGTCGAGCTCTTTCTTCATCACCTCCAGCGCCTTGGTCACGCCCGCCTGTCCCATGGCGCCAAGCCCATAGATATAGGCCCGCCCGATCATCGCCGCGTCTGCCCCGAGCGCGAGCGCCTTGAGCACGTCCTGACCCGACCGGATGCCGCTGTCGATCCAGATTTCGGTCTGGCCCTTCACCGCCCGCACGATCGAGGGCAGGATGCGGATCGACGACAGCGCCCCATCCAGCTGCCGGCCCCCGTGGTTGCTGACCACGATCGCGTCGGCGCCGAAATCGGCGGCGCGGCGCGCATCTTCCGCATCCAGAATACCCTTCAGGATCAGCTTGCCGCCCCATTTCTCGCGGATGCGTTCGATCTTGGACCAGTCGAGCTTGGGGTCGAACTGTTCGTTGGTCCAGCTCGACAGGGATGACAGATCGCCCACGCCCTTGGCATGACCCACGATATTGCCAAAGGTATGGCGCTTGGTGCCCAGCATCCCGAGGCACCAGCGCGGCTTGGTCGCCATATTGACGATATTGGTCAGCGTCAGCCTGGGCGGTGCGGAAAGCCCGTTCTTCAGATCCTTGTGCCGCTGGCCAAGGATTTGCAGATCCAGCGTCAGCACCAGTGCCGAACAGCCTGCCCGCCGGGCGCGTTCGATGATGGCATCGACAAATTCCTCATCCTGCATGACGTAAAGCTGGAACCAGAAGGGCTTGGTCGTATGGGCGGCCACGTCCTCGATGGAACAGATCGACATGGTGGACAGGGTGAAGGGCACGCCGAAGGCCTCGGCCGCGCGGGCTGCCTTGATCTCGCCATCGGCGGATTGCATGCCGGTAAACCCCACGGGCGCCAGCGCGACCGGCATGGTCACGGGTTGCCCCAGCATCTTCCCCGCCACGACGCGATCCGACATATCGACCGCCACCTTTTGGCGAAGACGGATCTTGCTGAAATCGCTGACGTTTTCGCGGAAAGTCTGTTCGGTATAGCTGCCCGATTCCGCATAATCATAGAACATCCGCGGGACGCGGCGCGCGTGCAGCCGTTTCAGATCTTCAATGCAGGTGATGACGGTCATGGGCGGAAACCTCCAATTTGGTTTGAGTTTCTTACCAATATCGCGTGTTTTCTGCAATGCGGCCTTTCGCGTCCATGGAAAAAGCCCTCGCCGGGGGGGGCGGGGGCCTTGATCGGGGTCAGCCGGTGAAACGGGCCTTCATGGCCTGCCGTCGTTCCTGACTGGCTGGGGGCCAGAGGTCGCGCAGGCTGTAATAGCCCTCAAATTCTGGCACCCGCGGGTCGGGGGCGACCCAGGGCAGGCGGGTCGAGGTGAAGATATGCACATCCGGCGGGCAGGTTTCGGGATGGTCCAGGGTGCCCACCCGCACGAAAGCCGCAGCCCGCCCTGCGCCCGCGTAATGGCTGAAGACTGCCACTCGGCAAGTCGGGCAGCGCGCGATCTCTTGTCCCTGACCCGAGGCCGAGGGGAGGCGCACCATCTCGACCGGGCCGGTCACCTCCAGCCGGTCGCGTTCGATGATCGCATTCAGCGCGAAGGCCGATCCGGTTTCACGCTGGCACCAGCTGCAATGGCAGGCATGGACGAACATGGGCCGGTCCTGAAGGCGATAACGGATTGCGCCGCAGGTGCATCCTCCCTCCATGGTCATTCTCCTTTATCCGGGGCCGGGTCAGCCGATCAGGGCGCGGACCTTGGCGGTGAAATCCTCGCCGCGTTTCTCGAAATTGGGGTATTGGTCAAAGCTGGCGGCGGCCGGCGCCAGCAGCACGACCTCGCCCGGCTCGGCCTCGGCCGCGGCGCGGGCCACAGCGCGGTCCATCGTCTCACAGATCTCATGCGGGGTGTCGCCGATCTGAAGCGCGAAATCGCGGGCCGAAAAGCCGATGAGATAGGCCTTCACCACCGAACCGAGGAAGGGCTGCAGCGCTGCAATGCCGCCATCCTTGCCCATGCCGCCCACGATCCAGCGGATGCGGGGGAAAGCCTGCAGCGCCTTGGCGGCGCTGTCCACATTGGTGGCCTTGCTGTCATTGATGAACCGCACGCCGCCGCGTTCGCCGACAAGCTGGCTGCGGTGGGGCAGGCCCGCAAAGCTGAGCAGCGCGCTTTCGATCACGCGCGGCGCAATGCCAAGCGCCCGTGTCGCGGCATAGGCGGCGCAGGCATTCTGGTGGTTATGCGCGCCCGGCAGGCCGGGAATTTCACGCAGGTCGATGCTGGCCACCTGCTTGCCGCGTCGCCATTCGGCCAGGAACCCCTTGCGGGCAAAGACCGACCAGCCGAAATCATCCAGCTTCTGCCCCGAGGAGATGCGGATCACGCGATCATCCTCGCGTCCCTGTGCAAGCTGCCCGGCGAGGAACTGGCCCTCAAGCTCATCCACGCCGATGATGCAGCGATCGGGGCCGCCTTCGGCAAAGAGGCGGCGCTTGGCGGCGAAATAGCCGCCCATGCCCTGATGCCGGTCAAGGTGATCGGGTGAAAGGTTGGTGAAGACCGCGACATCCGGGGTGAGCGCGCGGGCCAGTTCGGTCTGGTAAGAGGAGAGTTCGAGGACCACCACCTCACCATCCTGCGGCGGGTCGATGTCCAGAACCCCGCGCCCGATGTTGCCCGCCATCTGCGTGGGCCGCCCCGCGACCGTGAGGATATGGTGGATCAGCGCGGTGGTGGTGGATTTGCCGTTCGACCCGGTCACGCAGACAACCTTGGGCGCGACCTCGAAATTGTCCCAGGCGGTGGTGGCGAAACTGCGGAAGAAAAGCCCGATGTCATTGTCCACCGGCACCCCGAGCGCGAGCGCGCGGGCGATGACCTTGTTGGGCTGGGGGTAGAGATGCGGGATCCCCGGCGAGGTGATGAGCGCGGCGACCCCGTCGAAGGCGCCGTTCCGCATGAGATCGGTGCAGGCGAAGCCCTCGGCCTCGGCCTTGGCGCGGGCCTCGGCGCTGTCGTCCCAGAGAAGCGGCTCTGCCCCCCCCGCCTTGAGCGCGCGTGCCGTGGCCAGGCCGGATCTGCCCAGCCCCAGCACCGCGATCTTTTGCCCCTGAACGCCCTGAACCGGAATCATGTCCGCACCCTTCCTGTCTGTTCCGGCGCAGAATGGGGAAGGGCGCTGCGGGGTGCAAGCCGATGCTCTGGCGGCGGGGGAGGCCGGGGGGCTGTCTGCCCCCCAACGGCCTGCGGCCGTGCCCCCCGAGGATATTTCAGGACAGAAAATGGCAGGCCGGCCGGTTCTTGCAAATGCGGGCGCGGCGGGGCTGACGGGGCCGTTTTCGCGCTGGCCTTGCGAATCGTTCGGCGCTAGTCTGCGGGCAAGAGGGCGGAGAATACCGTCCCCAGAGGCAAGCAGGCGAATTCAGGCGGTTCCCATGACAGAGATGGTCTATGGCTCCATGCCCGCACGGGTCACGGAGCCGGTTCTCCCCCGTTGGTGGCGCACCATCGACAAATGGTCGTTGACGGCGGTGGTGGTGCTGTTTGGCATCGGCATGTTGCTGGCGCTGGCGGCCTCGGTGCCGCTGGCCACGCGCAACGGGCTGGACCCCTACTACTATGTGCAGCGGCAGGCGTTTTTCGGGTCGCTGGCGCTGGTGGCGATGATCGGCACCTCGATGCTGCCGCCCGAGATGGTGCGGCGGCTGGGGATTCTTGGCTTTGCCTTTTCCTTTGTCGCGCTGATCCTGTTGCCGGTTTTCGGGACCGATTTCGGCAAGGGGGCGGTGCGGTGGTTTTCCTTCGGCTTTGCCTCGGTGCAGCCGTCAGAGTTTCTGAAACCCGGCTTCATCATCCTCTCGGCCTGGCTGATGGCGGCAGCGCAAGAGGTGGGCGGGCCGCCGGGGCGGCTGATTTCCTTCCTGATTGCGGTGGTGGTGGTCTTCTTCCTCGCGATCCAGCCGGATTTCGGGCAGTCGATGCTGGTCGTCTTTGGCTGGTGCGTGGTCTATTTCGTGGCGGGCGCCTCGATGGTGGTGATCCTGTCGATTGTCGGGGCCATCGGGGCGGTGGGCTTTGGGCTTTACGGCGTTTCCGAACACCTTGCGCGGCGGATTGACGGCTTTCTGGCGGCGGATGTCGATCCGCGGTCGCAGCTGGGCTATGCCACCAACGCGATTCAGGAGGGCGGGTTCTTTGGTGTGGGCGTGGGTGAGGGGCAGGTGAAATGGACGCTGCCCGATGCCCATACCGACTTCATCATCGCCGTGGCGGCCGAGGAATATGGCCTGATCCTGGTGCTGTGCATCCTTGCGCTATATGGCACGGTGGTGGTGCGGTCGATGTTTCGTCTGATGAAGGAGCGCGACCCGTTCGTGCGGCTGGCGGGGGCGGGGCTGGCCTGCATCTTCGGGGTGCAGGCGATGATCAACATGGGCGTTGCGGTGCGGCTCTTGCCCGCCAAGGGGATGACCCTTCCGTTTGTGAGCTATGGTGGATCTTCGGTGATTGCGGCGGGTCTGACGGTGGGCATGCTGCTGGCGCTGACGCGGTCGCGGCCGCAGGGCACGCTGGAAGACATTCTGTTCCGCCGGGGCCGCTGAGATGAGCGGGCCGCTGCTGCTGATCGCGGCCGGAGGGACGGGGGGGCATATGTTCCCGGCCCAGGCGCTGGCCGAGGCGATGATCGCGCGGGGATGGCGGGTGAAGCTGTCCACCGATGCGCGGGGTGCGCGTTATGCCGGGGGCTTTCCGGCCGAGGTGGTGATCGAGGAAATGGCCTCGGCCACCTTCGCGCGGGGGGGGCTGGCCGCAAAGGCGCTGGTGCCCTTCCGCATTGCCGGGGGGATCGGGGCGGCAGTGGCGGCGATGCTGCGCGACCGACCGGCGGCGGTGGTGGGGTTTGGCGGCTATCCGTCGATCCCGGCGCTGGCGGCGGCGACGCTGTTGCGGCTGCCGCGCATGATCCATGAACAGAATGGGGTGTTGGGCAAGGTCAACCAGATCTTCGCGCCGCGTGTCGGGCTGGTGGCCTGCGGGACCTGGCCCACGACCTTGCCGCAGGGCGTTGAGGGCACGCCGACCGGCAACCCCGTGCGGCAGGCGGTGCTGGAGCGTGCCGGGGCAGGCTACATTCCGCCGGGCGATTACCCGATGAGCCTTGTGGTCATCGGCGGCAGCCAGGGGGCGCGGATCCTGTCGGATGTGGTGCCCGCTGCCGTGGCCGCCCTGCCCGAAGCGATCCGCAAGAACCTTCGCGTGGCCCATCAGGCGCGGGCCGAAGATCTGGAGCGCGTGGTTGCGGCCTATGCCGGGGCGGGGATCGCGGCCGAGGTTGCACCCTTCTTCACCGATATTCCGCGCCGCCTCTCGGAGGCGCAGCTGGTTATCTCGCGCTCGGGCGCGTCGTCGATTGCCGATATCTCGATCATCGGGCGGCCGTCGATCCTGATCCCCTTTGCCGCGGCCACTGCGGACCACCAGACGGCCAATGCCCGCGGGCTGGTCGATGCTCAGGCGGCGGTGCTGATCCCGGAATCCGCCCTTGACCCCGCGACGCTCAGCGCCCAAATGGCCGCCGTGCTGTCGAACCCGCAGGCTGCGGCCCAGATGGCCGCGAATGCCCTTGCCCAGGGCCGCCCCGACGCGACCGCGCGTCTGGTCGAGCTGGTCCTGCGCCTTGCCGGAAAAGAGTGACCCATGAACGCTGCCGCCACCAAACTGCCCGGAGAACTGGGCCCCATCCATTTCGTCGGGATCGGCGGCATCGGCATGTCGGGCATTGCCGAGGTGCTGATCACGCTGGGCTATGTGGTGCAGGGGTCGGATGCGAAGGCCTCGAAGATCACGGACCGGCTGGTGCAGCTGGGGGCGACCTTCTTCGAGGGGCAACGTGCGGAAAACATCACGGAAGACGTGGGCGTGGTTGTGATTTCCTCGGCCATCAAGAAGGGCAACCCTGAACTGGAAGAGGCGCGGCGCCGCGGTCTGCCGGTGGTGCGCCGGGCCGAGATGCTGGCCGAGCTGATGCGCCTGCGGTCCAACATCGCCATTGCGGGCACGCATGGCAAGACCACGACCACCACCATGGTGGCGACGCTGCTGGACAAGGGCGGGTTCGACCCGACCGTGATCAACGGCGGCGTGATCCATGCCTATGGGTCGAACGCCCGCGCGGGCGCCGGGGAATGGATGGTGGTCGAGGCCGACGAATCCGACGGCAGCTTCAACCGCCTGCCCGCGACCATCGCCATCGTCACCAATATCGACCCCGAACATATGGAACACTGGGGCAGCTTTGATGCGCTGCGGAAGGGGTTCTATGATTTTGTGTCGAACATCCCCTTCTATGGCCTTGCCGTCTGCTGCACCGACCACCCCGAGGTTCAGGCCCTTGTCGGCCGCGTCACCGACCGGCGCATCGTCACTTTCGGTTTCAACGCCCAGGCCGATATCCGCGCCGTGAACCTGCGGTTTGAAGGCGGGATCGCGCATTTCGACATCCTGCTGCAGAATGAGGACGCCGGTTCGAAGATCGAGGGTTGCACCCTGCCGATGCCGGGGGACCACAATGTCTCGAACGCGCTGTCGGCCGTGGCGGTCGCGCGGCATCTGGGCATGAAGAAGGACGAAATCCGCGAGGCACTGGCCAATTTCGGCGGCGTGAACCGGCGCTTTACCAAAGTGGCCGAGGTTTCGGGCGTGACCATCATTGATGATTACGGCCACCACCCGGTTGAGATTGCCGCCGTGCTGAAGGCCGCGCGTCAGGCGATTGCCGGGCGCGACGGCGCGCGGGTGATCGCGATCCATCAGCCCCACCGCTATACCCGCCTGCACAGCCTGTTCGATGATTTCTGCACCTGCTTCAACGAGGCCGATGTCGTCGCCATCGCCGAGGTCTATGCCGCGGGCGAAGAGCCGATCGTGGGGGCAAGTCGGGATGATCTGGTGTCCGGCCTGATCGCCCATGGCCACCGCCATGCCCGCGCCATCATGGATGAGGCCGATCTGGCACGGCTCTTCCGCGAACAGGCGCGGCCGGGCGATATCTTCGTCTGCCTCGGCGCCGGGACGATCTCGGCCTGGGCCAACGGGCTTCCGGCAAAGCTGCAAGCCTCCGCCGCATGAGCGGGGCGCTGACGGCGGCCTGTCTCTGGGTGGTGGTGGCGGCCCTTGCGGCGATGATGCCGCGGCGCTTTCACTGGACAGCGGCGCATCTGCTGACAGTCAGCGGGATTGCGCTTCTGGGTTGGGTTACCTGGGCCGAGGGGCCGATCTGGGGCTTTGTCTGCCTTCTGGCGGGGGCAAGCGTGCTGCGCTGGCCCTTGCTGCGGCTTGCGCGACGGATCCGCGGCTAAGGTTCTGGCGACGCGCTGCTTGCGGATTTTCGATGGAAATCCGGGGCAGGGACGCTTGCGCCACGGGGCATCCTGCCGCACATAGGGGCATGACCCAAGCGATCCCTTCCCCCCTTCCGACGCCGCGTGGCACCCTGACCCCCCAGCGCCCTCTGGCCGATCTGACATGGCTGCGCGTGGGCGGGCCTGCGGACTGGTTGTTTCAGCCCGCGGATGAGGCCGATCTGGCCGATTTCCTGGCCCGGCTGGACCCGGATGTGGCGGTTTTTCCGATGGGCGTGGGGTCCAACCTCATCGTGCGCGATGGCGGGCTGCGCGCCGTGGTGATCCGGCTGGGGCGCGGTTTCAATGGGATCGAGGTCGACGGCGACCGTGTGACCGCCGGGGCCGCCGCGCTGGATGCCCATGTCGCGAAGAAGGCGGCCGAGGCGGGGCTGGATCTGACCTTCCTGCGCACCATCCCGGGATCAATCGGCGGTGCTGTGCGGATGAATGCAGGCTGCTATGGCCACTATGTTGCCGATTTTCTTGAGGAAATCCGGGTGATCCTGCGCGATGGTACGCTGCAGGTTCTGCCCGCCGCCGCGCTGAACCTGCGCTATCGCCAGTCGGACCTGCCGGAAGGCGCTGTGGTCGTCTCGGCCACCTTCCGCGCGCCGCAGGGCGATGCGGCGGCACTGGCCGCGCGGATGGAAGATCAGTTGGCCAAGCGGGACGCCAGCCAGCCCACCAAGGACCGCAGCGCCGGGTCGACCTTCCGCAATCCGTTGGGGCGCAGTTCCACCGGCCAGGCCGATGACAGCCATGAGCTGAAGGCCTGGAAGGTCATCGACGACGCAGGCATGCGCGGCGCCCGCATCGGAGGCGCACAGATGAGCGAGAAGCACTCCAACTTTCTGATCAATGCCGGGGGGGCCACGGCCGCCGATCTGGAAGAATTGGGCGAGGAAGTGCGAAAAAGGGTTTTCCAACACAGCGGGATCACGTTAGAGTGGGAAATCATGCGTGTCGGTGAACCGGCTGCAAAATAACAAGAATATCGGGGCATAGACCCTGAAGAGGCAGTAAATGGCGAGCAAGTCGGGCAAGACAGGCTCCCTGGTGGCGGTTTTGAAAGGTGGACTTTCCGCAGAGCGGGAGGTTTCTTTGGTATCCGGGCAGGAATGTGCCCGCGCCCTCAGGGATGCTGGATATGACGTGATCGAGGTCGATGCCGGCCCCGACCTGTCCGCGCGTCTTGTCGAAATCAAGCCTGATGTCGTCTTCAACGCCCTGCATGGCCGCTGGGGCGAAGATGGCTGCGTGCAGGGCCTGCTGGAATGGCTACGCATTCCTTATACCCATTCCGGGGTGCTGGCCTCGGCCCTTGCGATGGACAAGCAGCGCTCGAAAGAGGCCTATCGTGCGGCGGGGCTGCCAGTCGTGCAAAGCGTGATCGCCGCGCGTGATGAGGTGGGGCGTCGCCATGTCCTGCCGCCGCCCTATGTGGTGAAGCCCAATAACGAAGGCTCCTCCGTCGGGGTCTATATCGTGCAGGATGGCGCGAATACGCCGCCGCAACTGCCCGACACCATGCCCGCGCAGGTGATGGTCGAAACCTATGCCCCGGGGCGCGAACTGACGACTGCCGTCATGGGCGACCGGGCGCTGGGGGTGACGGATATCATCACCACCGGCTGGTATGATTATAACGCGAAATATTCGGTCGGCGGGTCGCGCCACGAAATTCCGGCCAATATCCCGGCGGATATTGCGGCCGCCTGCCATGATTACGCCCTGCGCGCGCATCGGGCGCTGGGGTGCCGTGGCCTGTCGCGCACTGATTTCCGCTGGGATGAAAGCCGCGGTCTGGCGGGGCTGATCCTGCTGGAAACCAATACCCAGCCGGGGATGACGCCCACCTCGCTTGCGCCCGAACAGGCCGCGCATTGCGGCATTTCCTTCCCCGAACTTTGCCGCTGGATCGTGGAGGATGCGTCATGCGACCGCTGATCGCGGACCGACGCTATCCCCCGGTGACGGCGCCGCAGCGCCCGCAGGCCGCGCGCCCGCGCACCGCCCCTGCGGCCCAGGCGCCGCAGTCGCATGTGCGGCGCGACCCTGCACCGACGCGCATGGCCTATCGGATGCAGCGCCTGTGGCTGACGCCGGTGTTCCGCATCTTCTTTCGCCTTGGGCTGCCCCTGCTGGTCATCGGGCTGGTGGGGTTGGTCTGGCTGGGCAATGATGCCCGCCGTGCCGCCCTGTTTGCCCAGATCGATGCGCTGCGCGAGGCGGTGGAAAGCCGCCCCGAGTTCCGCGTCTCGGTCCTGCGGGTGACGGGCGCCTCGCCGACGCTGGATGCCGCGATTCGTGAAAAGCTGGCGGTCCAGCTGCCGGCCTCGAGCTTCGATATCGACCTTGAGGCTGCGCAGGCGCGGATTTCGTCACTGGATGCGGTGGCCAAGGCCGAACTCAAGGTCGCGGGCGGCGGTGTGCTGGAAGTCAATGTGACCGAGCGCATGCCCGCGCTGATCTGGCGCCGGGGCGCCGAACTGGACCTGCTGGATGAAACCGGGCGCCGCGTGGCGCGGGTGCTGACGCGCGCCGATCGCCCCGACCTGCCGGTGATCGCGGGGGACGGGGCCAATATGAACGCGGCCGAGGCGCTGCAGATCGTGGCCGCCGCCGAACCGATCGTGCCGCGCCTGCGCGGCCTTGTGCGTGTGGGCGAACGCCGCTGGGACGTGGTGCTGGACCGCGGTCAGCGCATCCTGCTGCCCGCCAACAACCCCGTGCGTGCGCTGGAACGTCTGCTCGCGCTCGACAAGGCCGAAGACCTGCTGAACCGGGATGTGCTGACGGTGGACCTGCGGTCCCAGCAGCGCCCCACCCTGCGACTTGCCCCCAATGCCCTGCGCGCCCTGCGCCGGGCTCAGGGAATTGAGACTGTGGAGAACGACCTGTGACCGATCTCTATCAATCCCAACGTGCCATGCGGAACATGCGCCGCGCCGCCATGCAGCGGGGCGTTGTCGCCATTCTGGACATCGGCAGCAGCAAGATCGCCTGCCTTGTCCTGCGCTTTGATGGCCCCGAACGGCGGCGCGATGCCGATGGTGTGGGGTCGATGGCGGGGCAATCGCAATTCCGCATCATCGGCGCTGCGACCACGCGGTCGCGCGGCGTGCGCTTTGGCGAAATCCATGTGATGAGCGAAACGGAACGCGCCATCCGCACGGCCGTGCAGGCGGCGCAGAAGATGGCGAATGTGCGGGTTGACCACGTCATCGCCTGCTTCTCGGGCGCCGAGCCGCGCAGCTATGGTCTGGCCGGGGAAATCGAGCTGGCCGACAGTGTCGTCACCGAACAGGATGTGGCGCGGGTTTTGGCCTCTTGCGACATGCCCGACATCGGGCCGGGGCGCGAGGTGCTGCATGCCCAGCCGGTGAACTTTGCGCTGGATCACCGGTCGGGTCTGGGCGATCCGCGCGGGCAGATCGGCAACCGTCTGGCCTGCGACATGCACCTTCTGTCGGTCGAGGCCAGCGTGGTGCAGAACCTGTTCTACTGCATCAAGCGCTGTGACCTCGAACTGGCCGGGATTGCCTCCTCGGCCTATGTCTCGGGCGTCTCGAGCCTGGTGGAAGACGAACAGGAACTGGGCGCCGCCTGCATCGACATGGGCGGCGGTTCGACCGGCATTTCGATCTTCATCAAGAAGCACATGATCTATGCCGACAGCGTCCGCATGGGCGGGGATCACATCACCTCGGACATTGCCAAGGGGCTTCAGGTGCCGATGGCGGTGGCCGAGCGCATCAAGACCAAGCACGGCGATGTCCATGCCACGGGCAAGGACGACCGCGAGATGATCGACATCGGCGGCGACAGCGGTGATTGGGAAAAGGACCGCCGTCAGGTCAGCCGGACCGAGCTGATCGGCATCATGCGCCCGCGCGTGGAAGAAATCCTCGAAGAAGCGCGCGTCCGTCTGGATGCGGCCGGGTTCGAACATCTGCCCAGCCAGCAGATCGTGCTGACGGGCGGGGGCAGCCAGATCCCGGGTCTTGCCCATCTGGCGACCCGCATCCTCGGTCAGCGCGTCCGTCTGGGCCGCCCGCTGCGGATCCAGGGGCTGCCGCAGGCGGTGACCGGCCCGGCCTTTTCTTCGGCGGTGGGCCTGTGTCTCTTTGCGACCCATCCGCAGGATGAATGGTGGGACTTCGACATCCCGGCCGAGAAATACCCGGCCCGGTCCCTGAAGCGGGCCTTCAAGTGGTTCAAGGACAACTGGTAACCCCCACATTCAGCACATCTGGCGAAATCCCGCTTAAAGGGAGGCCCTTATCCCCCATATTTTGTGGGGATGAGCGTTTTTTTCGTGACCTTCCCCGCCACTGTGGATAGAATTGAGGATAATTCAGAGCGTCCGCGTCCGGGACAGATGCGCTCAATGCTCTGAAATTCAAAGAAAACACGGCGGCCCAAGTATAAACAGGCGGATTGGCGATGACCCTGAATCTGATGATGACTTCCCAGCGTGAAGAGCTGAAGCCCCGCATCACCGTGTTCGGTGTTGGCGGCGCGGGCGGCAACGCCGTGAACAACATGATCGAGAAACAGCTGGAAGGGGTCGAGTTCGTCGTCGCCAATACCGACGCGCAGGCGCTCCAGCAATCCAAGGCCACGGCCCGCATCCAGATGGGTCCGAAAGTGACCGAGGGTCTGGGGGCAGGGGCCCGTCCGTCGGTGGGCGCCGCCGCCGCCGAGGAAACCATCGAGGCCATCGTCGACCAGCTGGCCGGGGCGCATATGTGCTTCATCACCGCGGGTATGGGTGGTGGCACCGGCACCGGCGCAGCCCCGATCATCGCGCAGGCCGCGCGCGAGCTGGGCGTGCTGACCGTGGGCGTCGTGACCAAGCCCTTCCAGTTTGAGGGCAACAAGCGGATGCGTCAGGCCGATGAGGGCATCGAAGCCCTGCAGAAGGTCGTCGATACGCTGATCATCATTCCGAACCAGAACCTGTTCCGTCTGGCCAACGAACGCACCACCTTTACCGAAGCCTTCGCCATGGCCGACGACGTGCTGTATCAGGGCGTCAAGGGTGTGACCGATCTGATGGTGCGTCCGGGGCTGATCAACCTCGACTTCGCCGACGTGCGTTCGGTGATGGACGAGATGGGCAAGGCCATGATGGGCACCGGCGAGGCCAGCGGCGACGAACGCGCCCGCGAGGCGGCCGAGAAGGCCATCGCCAACCCGCTGCTGGACGAAATCAGCCTGAATGGCGCCAAGGGCGTGCTGATCAATATCACCGGCGGCTATGATCTGACCCTGTTCGAACTGGACGAGGCCGCGAATATCATTCGCGAAAAGGTCGATCCGGACGCCAATATCATCGTGGGCTCCACCCTCGATCCGAACATGGATGGCATGCTGCGTGTGTCGGTCGTGGCGACGGGGATTGATGCCTCGGCCTCGAACCGCGCCGAAACGCCGACCCGCCGCCCGATGGGCAGCGCTGCGCCGACCTTCGCCCCCGCGCCGGAACCCAAGCCCGAGCCGCGCGCCCCGATGATGGCGCAGCCCGCGCCCGCGCCGCAGTATCAGCCCGCGCCGCAGCAACCGGTGATGCAGCAGCAGCCCGTCATGCAGCAGCCCGTGCCGCCGCAGCAGCAGATGATGTTCGAACAGACTCCGGCGCCGCAGCAGTATGAATTCCAGCCGATGCACGAACAGCCCGAGGCGATGGATGACCTGCCGCCTCCGGCCTATCGTCCGCAGCCGGCGGCCCAGCCCGCGCCGCAGCGTGGCTATTCCGCCCATAACGATGATCCGGGCGTCTTTGTCGCCCCGCGTCCGCGCCCTGCTGGGCAACCCTCGCCCGAGGCGCTGGCCCGTCTGCAGGCGGCCGTGACCAAGAACCCCGCCACCGGGCAGCGTCCGCAGCCTGCTGCACAGCGCCCGGCCGCCCCTGCGGCCCCGGCACCTGCCGCCCGCCCGGCCGAGAAATCGCGCTTCGGGATCGGCTCGCTCATCAACCGTATGGCCGGTCACGGGGCCGAACCGGCCGCCGAGCGCGCGCCGCGCCAGCAGCCGCAAGTGACCGCCTATGATGAAGAGCCCGAGCTTTCGGCCGATCAGGAACGCATCGAAATTCCGGCCTTCCTGCGCCGTCAGGCCAACTGACAGACGCTACGTCAAGGTAACAAGTTTTCCGCAAAGGCCCGGGCGACCGGGCCTTTTTCTTTTTTATATTAAGGGGTTGGGTGTAGCTTGGCGGATTTTTGCAGTCTGTTTGGATCTCTGTTACATCCGGTTACAAAGAGTGAGTTGTTCCAGAACCCCCTCGGAATTACCTAAACTTCGCGGCGTTTCCCGTAAGGGCTGCGCTGCGGAATCGGACCATTCTGAGGGTTGAACGTGCAACATACCTTGAAATCCGCTGCGGTCTTTGACGGGCTCGGCCTGCATTCGGGGAAACCCGTGCGCATGGTGGTGCATCCCGCCGCGACCGATTCCGGGGTCTGGTTCAAACGCACCGATCTTGACACTGGCGATGTGCTGATCCCGGCGCGCTGGGATGCGGTGGTGCCGTCGAAACTCTGCACGCTGATCGCGAACCCTTCGGGGGTTTCGGTCTCGACCATCGAACATATCATGGCGGCGCTGGCGGGCTGCGCCATCCATAACGCGCTGATCGAAATCGACGGGCCGGAAGTGCCGATCCTTGACGGTTCGGCCGTGCCTTTCGTGGATCGCTTCCTTGCCGTGGGCATCGTGGCGCAGGATGCGCCGGTGCGCGCCATCCGCGTCCGCAAGGCCGTCGAAGTGCGCGACGGCGAGGCCGTGGCCCGGCTTGAGCCTTCCGACAACCTTGAGATCGATTTCCGCATCGACTTTGCCGAAACCGCGATCGGCCGTCAGGAACGCCATCTGAACATGGCCAACGGCGCCTTTGTGCGCGAACTGTGTGACAGCCGCACCTTCTGCCTGCAGGCCGATGTCGATTTCATGCGCGCCAATGGCCTGGCCTTGGGCGGCACACTGGAAAACGCGGTGGTGTTCGAGGATGGTGAAGTGCTGAGCCCCGGCGGCCTGCGTCACGCCGATGAACCTGTGCGCCACAAGATGCTGGATGCCGTCGGCGATCTTTCGCTTGCGGGCGGGCCGATCCTTGGCCGCTACACCGGCATCCGTGCGGGCCATGCGCTGACCAACCGGCTGCTGCGTGCGCTCTTTGCCCAGCCCGATGCCTGGTGCTTTGTCGAATGTGGCGCGAAAACCGAACGCAAGCTGCCCGGCATGGGTGTGCATCGCGGCGATCTGCCGGCGCATCACTGACCTGGGGCGCGGCGGCGAAAGGCGTTTTGCGCCGCCGATTTTTCTGTGCTAGGACAAGCCAAACGGGTCCGGCCTCCATCGGGTCGGAACAGGCTCTGGCTGGCTTTGGGTCCGCCGGGCGGGATTTGACGAGGCAGATGTGCGACAGATGACGGGCGGATCTTCGGGGGCGGGCATCCTTGGCGGGTTGCTGCTGACAGCATTCCTCGCAGCCTGCGGGGCAGGCGCGCCGAAAGAGGCCCCGCTGGACACGCTCAGCGCCGAACAGATCTACAAACGCGGCGAATTCCTGCTTGAGCAGGACAACGACCCCACAGAGGCTGTCCGCTATTTCACCGAGGTGGAACGCCTTTACCCCTATTCCGATTGGGCGCGCCGCGCGCTGATCATGCAGGCCTTCACCTATCACAAGAGCAAGGAATATGAGGACGCCCGTCAGGCGGCCCAGCGGTTCCTTGATTACTATCCGGGCGATGAGGATGCGGCCTATGCCAAATACCTCATGGCGCTGTCCTACTATGACCAGATCGACGAGGTGGGCCGCGATCAGGGGCTGACCTTCCAGGCGCTTCAGGCGCTGCGTGAGGTCATCGAGGAATATCCCGACAGCGAATATGCGCGTTCGGCCATTCTGAAGTTCGACCTCGCCTTCGACCATCTCGCCGGAAAAGAGATGGAGATCGGGCGCTTCTACCTCAAGCGCGGGCATTACACGGCGGCGATCAACCGTTTCCGCGTCGTGGTGCAGGATTTCCAGACCACGACCCACACGGCCGAGGCGCTGCATCGTCTGGTGGAATGCTATCTCGCGCTGGGGCTGACGGATGAGGCCCAGACCGCTGCCGCGATCCTTGGCCACAACTATCAATCCAGCCCGTTCTATCAGGACAGCTACAAGCTTTTGACCAGCCGCGGGTTGGAGCCCAAGGCCAAGGGCGACAGCTGGCTGGCCTCGGTCTATCGGCAGGTGATCCGGGGCGAATGGCTGTAAGGCAGGCGGGGGCAACCCTGACCGACGGGTAAGGCAATGCTGCGCTCTCTTGATATTCGTGACATGCTCATCATCGAGCGGCTCTCGCTGGCGTTCCAGCCGGGGCTGAACGTGCTGACCGGGGAAACCGGGGCGGGCAAGTCCATCCTGCTCGACAGTCTGGGCTTCGTGCTGGGCTGGCGGGGCCGCGCCGAGCTGGTGCGTGCAGGTGCCGAAAAGGGCGAGGTTGTCGCCGTCTTCGATCTGCCTGCCGATCACCCGGCGCTGGCGGTGCTGGCGGATTATGAGATCGAGGCCGAGGGCGAGCTGATCCTGCGCCGTGTGAACCACGCCGACGGGCGCAAGACCGCCTGGGCCAATGACCGCCGCGTCTCGGGCGAGGTGCTGCGCGCACTGTCGGAAACGCTGGTGGAACTGCATGGCCAGCATGACGACCGCGGGCTTCTGAACCCGCGCGGGCATCGGCAGATGCTGGATGCCTTTGCCGGGCTGGATCTGGCGCCGGTGCGGGCAGCCTGGGGCGCGCTGGGTCAGGCGCGCAAGGATCTTGCCAGTGCCGAAGGTGCGCTGGCGGCCGTGCGGGCGGAAGAGGAATTCCTGCGTCACGCCGTGGCCGAGCTGGACAAGCTGAACCCCGAACCGGGCGAAGAGGCCGTTCTGGATGCCCGCAGGCGCAGCATGCAGGCGTCCGAGAAGATCCGCGCCGACGTGGCCCGCGCGCATGCCGCGCTGTCTGAACAGGGCGCCGAAGCGATGCTGCTGGAGGCCCTGCGGCGGCTGGAAGGGGCGTCCGACCATGCTGAAGGCGCGCTGGAGGCGCCGATTGCCGCCCTGAACCGCGCCCTGACGGAACTGGGCGAGGCGCAATCCGGCGTCGAAAGCTGCCTCGATGCGCTGGATTTCAACCCGGCCGAGCTTGAGGCGCTGGAAGAGCGGCTTTTTGCCATCCGGGCGTTGGCGCGCAAACACTCGGTCCTGCCGGATGATCTCGGCACCTTCGCACAGGGGCTGCGGAAGCGGCTGGAGGCGCTGGATGGGGGCGAAAAGAATATTGCGGCGCTGCGCCGGGCGCTGACGCTGGCCGAAGATGCCTATCGGGCCGAGGCCGCGCGCCTGTCTGCCGCGCGCAAGACGGCCGCCGCACGTCTGGATGCCGCCATGGCCGCCGAACTGGCACCGTTGAAGATGGAGCGGGCGGTTTTCGCCACGCAGGTCACCCCCTGCGATGCCGGGCCGGAAGGGCAGGATGCCGTGGCCTTTACCGTGGCCACCAACCCCGGCGCGCCTGCGGGCCCGTTGAACAAGATCGCCTCGGGCGGCGAGCTTTCGCGCTTTCTTCTGGCGCTGAAGGTCTGTCTGACGGGCGATACCCCCGGCATGACGCTGATCTTTGATGAAATCGACCGCGGTGTCGGTGGGGCCACGGCCGATGCGGTGGGCCGCAGGCTCAAGGCGCTGTCCGACACGGCGCAGGTTCTGGTGGTGACGCATAGCCCGCAGGTCGCGGCGCTGGGGGCGCATCACTGGCGTGTGGAAAAGCGCGTGACGGGGGGGATGACCACCTCGACCGTGACGCCGCTTTCGGCGGCTGACCGGGTTGAGGAAATCGGCCGGATGCTTGCGGGCGATACCGTGTCGGATGCCGCGCGGGCTGCGGCGCGGGCGCTGCTCGACACCTGATGCTGCGTTGCAGCAAATGCATGGCGGCACGGCAGGATCGGGCGTTGTTGCGCCGGGGCAGGGGGCATAAATTCGTGGTCAGGGAGGGCAACCAGACAGAGGTTTGCCATGTTGACCGTCGTTTCCAAACTGATCCGTGCCCTGCACATTCCGACCGTTGCCGATCTTGAGCGTGACTATCTGAACGCCTCAGCCAATGCCTACGATCTGGAAATGCGCCAGCGCGAGATCGACAACGGCCGTTTCCGCCGCGCGCTGAACGGCTTCCACTGAAGGCTTGCGCGGGCGGCACCAGCTTGCCAGGGTTCAACATTCCCAGCGAGTTGATGGCTCGCTTGCCCGCAGCGCCAGAGCATGCCCGACAAATGAGCTAGGCCCGCAGCGGCATCTGCCGGGTATCGGCTGCGCGCACGACGCCGCCCTGGCAGCGGTCATGCGGTGGCGACCCGGGCCATCGCAGTGGCCAGATCCCCATAGCCGGTGAAGCGGCGTTCATAGGCGAGGCCCAGCCGTTCCGCCGCCGCCCGCGCCTTGGCATCCAGCGCCGGATCATCGGTCTGGGCCTGATAGACCAGCTTGGTGTAATTGCCGAACATCATCGGGATCAGTTCAGGGTGCTTGTCAAAGCCCATCGGGCGCCAGACGAAGGCGTCGAACTGGCGGCAGAGGAAATCGGTCAGATAGAAGGCCGTAATCTCTTCGTCGGCGATCCGGGCAAAGCGGTCGTTGCCTTCGAAGAAGGAATAGCAATGCGGCCCTTCCAGCATGGCGACCCCCAGCTCGCGGCAGCGCGCCTCAAGCAACCCGCCGGTGCCGCAATCGGCATAGAGGATGAAGATGTCGTCATAGCGCCCGCGTGCCGCCGCGACGGCGGCAGAGACCGCATCGGGGATGCGGTCGGGCCAGAGATGCAGGTTCGCGGGCAGGCATTGCAGGTCCAGATGATCCCAGCCGCCGCTGCGCTTGATGGCCAGCACCTCATGCGCCAGCGCGCCACAGGCGATCAGCAGCACCCGGCCCGCCGCCGCGGGGGCAAGGCCGGTTTCGGTCAACGTGGAATCATCGGGAAGCAGGGTCATGCCTTCAACCTTGTCAGAAGTGCGGCCAGCAGCGCAAGCTGGGCCACCATGGCGATGGGCAGGCCCAGCCATTGGACCAGCCAAAGGGTCAGCCCCGCATCGACAATGACCGCAAGGATCAAGAGCGCGAAGATCTTGGGCGGCATCTGGCCCTCCTTTCCCCTGCCGATATGGGGGTGGGGCGGGCGCGGGGGAAGGGCAGATGTGAAAAGACCCCGGCCTTGGCCGGGGTCCGATCAGGTCAGCTGCGGCCCGGATCAGGCGTTCGGCTGGTTGTGCTTGCGCGCCACGAAGGACTTTGCGGTTTCCACGGCGACGGCCGCGTCACGGCAATAGGCGTCGGCACCGATGGCCTTGCCGAATTCTTCGTTCAGGGGCGCGCCGCCCACCAGAACGATATAGTCTTCGCGCATGCCCTTTTCCTTGAGGGTGTCAATAACGACCTTCATGTAGGGCATGGTGGTGGTCAGCAGCGCCGACATACCAAGGATATCGGGCTTTTCGGTTTCCAGCGCCTCGAGGTATTTCTCGACCGGGTTGTTGATGCCCAGATCGACCACTTCGAAGCCAGCGCCTTCCATCATCATGCCGACAAGGTTCTTGCCGATGTCGTGGATGTCGCCCTTGACGGTGCCGATGACCATCTTGCCCATGCGCGGCGCGCCGGTTTCGGCCAGCAGCGGCTTGAGGATCGCCATGCCCGATTTCATGGCATTGGCGGCCAGCAGCACTTCCGGCACGAAAAGGATGCCGTCGCGGAAGTCGGCGCCGACGATGGTCATGCCGGCGACCAGCGCTTTGGTCAGCACGTCATAGGGGGCCCAGCCGCGCTCGATGAGGAGGTTCACGCCCTCTTCGATTTCTTCCTTCAGGCCGTCGTAGAGGTCATCGTGCATCTGCAGCACAAGTTCCTCGTCATTGAGTTCGGACAGGATGATATCGTCTTCGTCGGCCATTTGAGGGCTCCCTGGGGGAATGTGTCTTTGCCTGAATGCGGCTAATGCGGCTTCAGGACTTTTCACTTTGCGACATGGCCGCAGGCAAAGGCGACAGTCAAGGGGAAAGCAGTGTCGCAGGTGCGCGCGCAGTTGCGGAGTGTTCTTGTTGTGTTCTATTGTGGGGGCATGGAACGCGATCCGACTCTGCGACCGGAGCTGCGCCTGAAGGCGCGGGGCGCGCTTGGCAATGCGACCGGGCGGTATGAGGCCGTGCAGCGCGTGGCGTTGGATGATGGCTGGGATCTTCCCGAGGAGGAGCGCCTGCTGCAGACCGAGGTGCGGCTGGAGCGCCCACGATCGGCAATCAGCTGGAACCGTTCGCCTGATCTGCCGTTTGACCGGAGCGTGAACCCCTATCGCGGCTGCGAACATGGCTGCGTTTATTGTTTTGCCCGGCCCAGCCATGCTTGGCTGAACCTTTCACCGGGGCTGGATTTCGAAACCCGGCTGATTGCGCGGCCCGGCATCGACGCGGTGCTGGAGCGCGAAATTGCGCGGAAATCCTATGCCGTGGCACCGATTGCGCTGGGGACGAATACCGACCCTTACCAACCGTGTGAGGTGGAGCATCGCCTGATGCGCGGGGTATTGGAGGTGCTGGCCCGCTGGCAGCACCCGGTGGCGATCACCACCAAGGGCACGCTGGTCGAACGCGATCTCGATCTGCTGGCGCCAATGGCGCGTGACGGGCTGGTGCGGGTGGGGATTTCCGTCACCACGCTCGACCCCGCCCTGTCACGCAGCATGGAGCCGCGGGCGCCCTTGCCCGCGCGGCGTCTGCAGGTGATCCGGCGGCTGGCCGAGGCGGGGGTGCCGGTGCGGGTGATGGTGGCGCCGGTGGTGCCGGGGCTGACTGACCCCGAACTCGACGCGATCCTTGCCGCGGCGAAAGAGGCGGGGGCGGTGGCGGCCAGCTGGATCATGCTGCGCCTGCCGCTGGAGGTGGCCCCCCTGATGCAGCAATGGCTGCAGGCGCGGGTGCCGGGGCGGGCCGCCAAGGTCATGGCCCGCATCCGCGAGGTGCATGGCGGGCGCGACTATGACCCGGCCTGGGGCCGTCGCATGCGGGGTGAGGGGATCTGGGCCGAGCTGATTGCCCGCCGGTTTGACGCGGCGGTGGCGCGTCTGGGGCTGGCAGTGGCGCAACCCCCGCTGCGCTGCGATCTGTTCGCACCGCCGCCGCGCGCGGGCGATCAGCTGACGCTGTTCTGAAGGCAAAAAGGCCCGCGCGTGATGCGCGGGCCTGTGTCGTGTTCAGCGCGACCGGCGGCGTTCACGGCGGGGGGCGCCGTGGTCGTGGCCGCAGCCGCCCGTGCCGTCCGAGGCCGACGAGAATGCACCCAGCTTGCTACTGATGTCTTCCAGCGTGGGACGCGGGCCTTTCGGGCGGCTTTCCAGCGCGGCGCGCATGGCGCGCAGATGTTCCGGCATGGTGCCGCAGCACCCGCCGATGATCCGCACCCCGGCGTCACGGGCCAGCACGGCATATTCGGCCATCAGCTCGGGCGTGCCATCATAATGGATCGCGCCATCCTGATAGCGCGGGATGCCCGCATTGCCCTTGGCAATCACCGGGCGTTCCGACCCTTGCGCGAAGAAGCCCAACACCGTCCGCATCAGATCGGACGCGCCGACGCCGCAGTTGGCGCCATAGGCGATCGGCGGGTTCGGCAGCTTTTCGACGAGCTGCGCCAGATCGGCCGAGGTCACGCCCATCATGGTGCGCCCGGCGGTGTCAAAGCTCATGGTGCCGCACCAGGGCATCCCGGCCAGCGCGGCCGCCTCGGCGGCTGCGCGGAATTCCTCGGGCGCCGAGATGGTTTCGATCCACAGCACATCGGCCCCGCCTTCCTTCAGACCCTCGGCCTGTTCATGGAAGATCTCGACCGCAAGCTCATGCGTCAGGCTGCCCATCGGGGCCATGATCTCGCCCGTCGGGCCGACGGACCCCGCGACCACCACAGTGCGCCCCGAGGCATCGGCGATCTCGCGCCCCAGCGCGGCACCGATGCGGTTCAGTTCGCGGACGCGCCCCTGGGCGTTGTGCAGCTTCAGACGCGCGGCATTGCCCCCGAAGGTATTGGTCAGGAAAATATCCGACCCCGCCTCGACCGCGCCGCGATAGAGGGTGCGGATATTGTCGGGCTTGTCGGTGTTCCAGAATTCGGGCGGCTCACCCGATTCCAGCCCCATGTTGAACAGGTTGGTGCCGGTGGCCCCATCGGCCATCAGCCAATCGCGGGTGGAAAGCAGCTTGGAAAGAGCGTCGGTCATGTCGCCTCGCGGAAGAAAGCGCCGCACGTGGGCCGCACGGCTGATCGTTTGTTCAACCTCTGCCACGCGGCTGCGGGTGAGGCAAATTCATAATCTTCATGATGATGGTGAAATAGGCGCGGGTTTGCCCCCCCCCCCGCAAATGAAAAGGCCGCCCCGGCAGGGCGGCCCTCCGGTCCGGTCCCGCGGGGGATCAGATCTCGGTCATCAGCTGGGCCTTGGCGACCGGCAGCAGTTCCGACAGCTTGGCGCGGATTTCCTCGGCGCTGGCCTTGTCGCCCAGATCGGCGGCCAGTTTGCGGACCACGTCTTCCACGCCCGCTTCCTCGAAATCGGCCTGCACCACGGTCAGGGCGTATTCTGCGGCGGCATCGCCCGATTTGCCCAGCAGCCCTGCGGCCCAAAGACCGGCCAGCTTGTTGCGGCGGGCTTCGGCCTTGAACTGCATCTCTGCATCATGGGCAAACTTGGTCTCGAACGCCTTTTCGCGGTCGTCGAAGGTGGTCATGGGAAGGCCCCCCTGAATTGGTTCGGCAATGGTATGTCCCCCTTCATATGCCCGCCCGCGCCTTGCGCCGCAAGGCCCGTCTGGCCCCGGTTGGCGCTAAACCTTGCGGGCGGGCGGGGGTTGGACTATAGCCCGGCCCAGAAAGGACGCGTGCGCCCGCCGCCGTGTCCCTTATCCGATTCGGGAAAGTTCATGGCACGTCGCAAGAAGGTCTACGAGGGCAAGGCGAAGATCCTGTATGAGGGTCCGGAGCCGGGAACCCTGATCCAGTACTTCAAGGACGATGCTGTCGCGGGCGTCAATGCCGTCAATCAGGCCCCCGCCGCGGTTGAAGGCAAGGGCGTGCTGAACAACCGCCTGAGCGAATTCTTCATGTCGGGCCTGAATTCCATCGGGGTGCCGACGCATTTCATCCGCCGCATCAACATGCGCGAACAGCTGGTCCGCATGTGCGAGATCATTCCGCTCGAAGTGGTCGTCCGCAATTTCGCCGCCGGTGGCATCACCAGCCGTCTGGGCATCCCGGAAGGCGTGGCCCTGCCGCGCCCGATCGTGGAATATTATTACAAGGACGACAAGCTGGGGAACCCGCTGGTGTCCGAGGAACATATCATCGCCTTCGGCTGGGCCAACCAGCAGGACCTGGATGACATGGTGGCACTGGCGCTGCGCGTGAATGACTTCATGTCGGGCGTGATGATGGGCGTGGGCGTCCGTCTGATGGATTTCCGCATCGAGGTGGGCCGCATCTGGGAAGGCGATTTCATGCGCCTGATCGTGGCCGATGAAATCAGCCCCGACAGCTGCCGCCTATGGGATATGCGCGGTCTGGACGCCCCCGACCGCGAAGGCCAGATCCGCGAACCCGGCCCCCTGGCCGATGTCTATACCGAGCTGGCGCGCCGTCTGGGCGTGCTGCCCTCGAACGTCACCCATACCACCAAGCCGACCCTCATCAACTGAAAGGCCCCCCGACCATGAAAGCGCGTGTGACCGTGATGCTGAAGACCGGAGTTCTCGACGTGCAGGGCGAGGCTGTGCGCCGCGCGCTTGGCACGCTGGGCTTCGAAGGGGTTGAGGCCGTGCGCCAGGGCAAGGTGATCGAGCTGGATCTGGCCGCAACTGACCGCGCCGCCGCCGAGGCCGAGGTGAAGGCCATGTGCGAAAAGCTGCTGGCCAATACCGTGATCGAGAAATACTCGGTCGAGATCGCCTGAGATCCGGCCCGACCGGACAGGATGAACGCCGCCGCGCCCCGCAGGCCCGGCGGCGTTTTCTTATGCGGGGCAGCGGGCAGCGGGCAGGAAATCGCGTCACGCGCGCCCGAAGGGGCTGGAAGCAGCGCAGCCTTTGCGCTAAGGGCAAGCGCATCCCCGACCGCCTGAAAGGACGCCCCCATGAAAGCCGCCGTCGTCACCTTCCCCGGTTCCAACTGCGACCGCGATCTGGCGGTGGCCTTTGAAAAGGCGGGGGCCGAGGTTGTGCGCGTCTGGCACAAGGACAGCGAACTGCCGGCCGGTGTGGATGTCGTGGGCGTGCCCGGCGGGTTTTCTTTCGGTGATTACCTGCGCTGCGGCGCCATTGCCGCGCAATCGCCCATCGCCGCTGCCGTCAAGGCTCATGCCGATCGTGGTGGCTATGTCATCGGGATCTGCAACGGCTTTCAGGTGCTGACCGAGATGCACCTGCTGCCCGGCGCGTTGATGCGGAATGCGGGGCTCAAGTTCATCTGCAAACCGGTGCAGCTGATCGTGGGCACCACCGACTCGGCCTTCACCGCGGGCTATGCCAAGGGGCAGGCGATCACCGTGCCGGTGGCGCACCATGACGGCAATTATACCGCCGATGCCGAAACCATCGCCCGTCTGAAAGGCGAAGACCGGATCGCCTTCCGCTATGGCGCGAACCCGAACGGGTCGATGGAAGATATCGCAGGCATCCTGTCGGACAACCGCCGCGTGCTGGGCATGATGCCCCACCCCGAGCGTGTGGTCGATGCCGAACACGGCGGCACCGATGGCGCGGCCGTCTTTGCGGGCCTGATCGGCAAGATGGCGCTGGCCTGATATGACCGGGTCTTGAGGCCGCCCCCCGGCGCGGCCTAGACTGCGCCCCATGCTGGACGCAAGCCCTTCACCTGACACCGAAAGCCACGCGCCGGGCATTTCCTGGCGCGTAAAGCTTGTGGTGGCGCTGCTGGTGGTGCTGGCCGCCGGGGTCGTGCTGTTCACCAACCGCTGGCTTTCGGAACGCTTTACCGAGGTGACGCGCAACAGCGCCGAACTGCGGCTGGCCTTTTATTCCGGCAACGTGATTTCCGAATTGCAGCGCAACTCGGTCGTCCCGCTTTTGCTGGCGCGCGACCCCGAACTGATCGGCGCGCTGGAGCGGAAGGACTATTCCACGACCTCAGCGCGGCTGATCTCGTTCCAGGCCGAAATCGGTGCGGCCTCGATCATCCTGCTGGATGGTGAAGGTCGTGTGGTGGGGGCGACGAACCGCAACCAGCTGGGCGAGACCTATCGCAACGCCGCCCAGTTCATTGATGCCCAGCGTGTGCGCGACACGATCTTTACTGTGGCCCCCCGGCAGACAAACGGGTTCGATTTTACCTATTCCCGCGCGATCCGCGTCGAAAATCAGGTGCTTGGGGTGATTCTGGTCGCCGTGGACCTGATGAAATATGAACGCGCCTGGGCCGGGCTGCAGGATGCGGTGCTGGTGACGGACAGCGAAGGTGTCGTCCTTCTGGCAACCGAGCCGCGCTGGCGTGGCCTGCCGCTGGACCGGGCGCTTGAGGCGCGGGATGCGCCTTCGGCTATCCGCCGGGCGCTGCAGGGCGCGGCCGACTGGGCGCAGGAACCGCCCGATGCCTATGTCTCGGGCGAGGCGGTGATGAAGACCGAAACGCGCGTGGCTTTTCGCGGCTGGCGCATGATCACCTTCACCGCCTATGATTCCGTCCGCGAACGCGTGAACGGCGTGCTGGCGCTGGAGATCATGGGCTTTGCCATCCTGCTTGCCGTGACCTTCTACATGCTCTCGCGCCGGGCCTGGTCGCAAAGCGTGACCTTTCAGCGCGAAAGCGCTGAACTGCGGATGCTGAACGCGCGCCTTCAGCGCGAGATCGCGGAACGCGAGAAGGTGCAGAAAACCCTTGAGGTGGCTGAACTTACGCTGGCGCAATCGTCGAAATTGGCGGCGCTGGGGGAAATGTCTGCCGCCGTCAGCCATGAGCTGAACCAGCCGCTGGCCGCGATGAAGACCTATCTCGCGGGCGCGCGGCTTTTGCTTCAGCGCAAGCGCCCGGATGAGGCGCTGTCCTCCTTCCAGCGCATCGATGACCTGATCGACCGCATGGGCGCGATCACCCGGCAGCTGAAATCCTATGCCCGCAAGGGCGGCGAGGCCTTTGAGCCTGTGGACATGCGTCAGTCGCTGTCTTCGGCCCTGTCGATGATGGAGCCGCAGTTGAAGGCCCGGGTGGTGCGGATCACCCGCACCCTGCCGCGCAGCCCCGTCATGGTCATGGCCGACCGCGTGCGGCTGGAGCAGGTGATCATCAACCTGCTGCGAAACGCGCTGGATGCCACCAAGGAAACCCGAAATCCGCAGATCGACCTGATCCTCTCGGCGGGCGAGACTGCGACTCTGACCGTGCGCGACAACGGGCACGGCATCAAGGATCTCGATAACCTGTTCGAGCCTTTCTACACCACAAAGAAACCCGGTGAGGGGGTGGGGCTTGGCCTTGCCATCTCTTCGGGGATCGTCACCGATCTTGGCGGCCGCCTGACCGCGCGCAATGCGGAAGGTGGGGGGGCTGTATTTGAAGTCCAGCTCCCCATATTGGGCAAGGACGCCAAGGCAGCAGAATGAGGATCACATGGCACGTGCTATGAAAGTCGCCATCGTCGATGACGAGGCGGATATGCGCCAGTCGATCAGCCAATGGCTGGCCCTGTCGGGCTTTGATACCGAAACCTATGGCAGTGCCGAAGAGGCGCTGGCCGCGATCGGCCCCGATTTCGCGGGGGCCGTGGTCAGCGACATCCGCATGCCCGGCATGGATGGCATGGCGTTTCTGAAACGCCTGATGGGCATGGACAGCTCGCTTCCGGTGATCATGATCACCGGCCATGGCGATGTGCCGATGGCGGTTGAAGCGATGCGTCTGGGGGCCTTCGATTTTCTGGAAAAGCCCTTCAACCCCGACCGGATGACCGATCTGGCCAAGCGCGCCACCCAGTCGCGCCGTATGACGCTGGACAATCGCGCGCTCCGCAAAGAGCTGTCGGATGGCACGACGATCATGAAAAAGCTGATCGGCAGCAGCCCGGTGATGGAGCGTCTGCGCGAGGATATCCTCGATCTGGGGCAGGCCGACAGCCATGTGCTGATCGACGGCGAAACCGGCACCGGCAAGACGCTGGTCGCCCATGCGCTGCATGCGGTGGGGCCGCGGGCGTCCAAGAAATTCGTCACCGTTTCCTGCGCGGCCTGGTCGGAAGATCAGCTGGCCGCCAAGCTTTTCGGCCCCACCGAAGACGGCGTGCCGCTGATCGAAGAGGCGCGGGGCGGCACCCTGTGCCTTGAGGACATCGAGGCGCTGAGCCATGCCCTGCAATCGCGGCTGCTGACGGTGATCAACGAACAAGGGACCCCGCCCGAAACGCGCATCATCGCCATCTGCAACGAACATGCGCCCGACAAGACGCTTGAAGACATCCTGCGCCCCGATCTGTTCTATCGCCTGGGTGCGATGACCATCGTCCTGCCGCCGCTGCGCGCGCGGGGTGAGGATATCCTGTCGCTGTTCACCCGCCTGTCGGAACAGTTCGCCGAGGAATATGGCTGCGACGCCCCCGGTCTGACCGCGCAAGAGGCCGCGCAGCTTCTGCAGGCGCCCTGGCCGGGCAATGTGCGGCAGCTGGTGAACATCGCCGAACGTGCAGTGCTGCAGAACCGCCGCGGGTCTGGGTCGATCGCCTCGCTTCTGATGGCGGATAACGAGGCCTCGGGGCCGGCGCTGACGACCGAGGGCAAGCCGCTGAAGGAATATGTCGATGCGTTTGAGCGTATGCTGATCGACAATACGATGCGCCGCCACAAGGGCAGCATCGTCGCGGTGATGGAAGAACTGTGCCTGCCGCGGCGGACGCTGAATGAAAAGATGGCCAAATACGGGCTGCAGCGGTCAGATTACACCTGACCGCCCGCGGTCTCTTGCGGGCGCATGGGCTCGGCATAGGCCGGGTCCAGCCAGTCGGACAGGCCAAGCCCGGTCAATGCGGCGGTTTCGATGATATCGGCCGCGAAGCGGCGATCCAGATCCCGCCGCAATGGCTCCGGCATCTCCCCCAGATCCCGCGCAAGGACAGGGACGGTATAGACCGTTGCCCGCTCAAGCATCGCCGCCGTCGGGGCTGCGACCCCGAGGAAGTCGCAGATCTGGCCCAAGGTCGGGGCGGGGCGCAGCCAAAGCGCGTCGGTGCGCAGGAACAGCAGGTTTTCGCGCGGAAAATGCGCCAGCAACCGGCGCACCTGCCCGGCGTAGAAACCGCGCGCAACATAGCTGTGCTGGCGCAGCTGGCTCTCGGAGATCAGCGGCACCGGGGCGATGGCTTCGACAAAGGCCCGTGTCTCGACACCCTTTCGGAACTGCATCCGCCATTGCGAATGGGCGCGCAGGGTGGGGTGGCGCAACAGCATGATCAGCCGCGCCCCCGGATTGTGGGCAGCGATCCGTTCGATGGCCCGGGGCCAGAAGGTGTAGATCGGCGTGGCCTCGCCCCGCAGGCGGCCGGGGGCGGGAAAATGGGGCGAAAGATCGGGCAGGGCAGCGCCCCAATCCCTTGATTCATCGTCGAAAAGATGCAGTTCCTTGGGCGATGACAGGCTCAGCTCCGGGTGCTGGCTCAGAATGCCGTGCAGGGCGGTTGTGGCGCCCTTCTGAACGCCCGCAACAAAGAAATCGATCTGCATGACGGCCACCTTTGATTGCGCGGTTCGGGCGGAACCACAGCCCGCCTTTCCGGCTGCGGATATTTGTCATTGCAAAGCGCGGGGGTAAACCCTTAAACTTGACCTGAGGGCCAATGTCCGGATGCCGCGACATTCGCCCACAAGTTTCACTGCCGGTGGCACACGTCTGACCAAGGGTCTTTCCTGCCTCCATCCGCAGCATTCACTGGCCGCAAGGCCGCAAGTTTGCCGGCTCTCCCTCGGGATTGCAGGCTTTTAGATGGGTGCCCCGCATGGGGTGCCGGGATAAAGAACCGCGATGAGCCGCGTGCAAAAAGCGATGACGATCGACAGGGGGCTTTCGGCTCGCCCTGCGCCATCCGCACCGCACGGCCACGCCCGAACAAGCCGCCATCTGCTGGATCGAACCTTTGCCGGGAATACACCCGGCGGGGGCCGCGATGCGCCATGGCGCAATGGAACACTATGGCTAAGAAAATGCTCATCGACGCCACGCACCCGGAGGAAACCCGGGTTGTCGTGGTGGACGGAAACAAGGTCGAAGAGTTCGACTTTGAAACGGTAAACAAGCGTCAGCTGCAAGGAAACATCTACCTTGCCAAGGTGACGCGGGTCGAACCCTCGCTGCAGGCGGCCTTTGTGGATTACGGCGGGAACCGTCACGGCTTCCTCGCTTTTGCGGAAATCCACCCGGATTATTACCAGATCCCCGTCGCGGATCGCAAAGCCCTGCTCGAGGAGGAGCGGGCGTTGGCCCGTGCCGAAGAGGAAGAGGAAAGCCGTCCGCGCCGCAGCAACCACAAGTCGCGCGCCAAGCCCGCGCAGGCCGAAGCCGTTGCCGCCGACGCGGTGGTCGTTTCGGATGAGGCCGCGCCCGTGGCCGATGTCGCCGAAACCCCGGTGGCGATTTCCGGCATGGATGTGATCGACCTGGGCGAGGAGGGGGCCGAGGACGACCTGCTCGTTTCGCGCAATGCCGACCGGGCCTCGGTGGCCTCGGAACGCACCGAGGATGACGGCCATTACGAGGCGCTCGACCACGCTGCCGATATCGATGACGAAATCGAATCGGTCGCCGAAGAGGACGTGTCGGAAGAAATCCGTGCGCCCCGCAAGCCGCGTGCCCGCCGCTACAAGATCCAGGAAGTGATCAAGGTGCGCCAGATCATGCTGGTGCAGGTGGTCAAGGAAGAGCGGGGCAACAAGGGTGCGGCGCTGACAACCTATCTGTCGCTGGCCGGTCGCTACTGCGTTCTCATGCCGAACACGGCGCGGGGCGGCGGTATCAGCCGCAAGATCACCAATGCCGCCGACCGCAAGAAGCTCAAGGATATCGCGTCCGAGCTGGAGGTGCCGGAAGGCGCCGGCCTGATCGTGCGGACTGCGGGCGCCAAGCGCACCCCGCAGGAAATCCGCCGCGATTACGAATATCTGATGCGTCTGTGGGAAGAGATCCGCGAACTGACGCTGAAATCGGTCGCACCCGCGCCGATCTATGAAGAGGGCAACCTCATCAAGCGGTCGATCCGCGATCTCTATAACCGCGAGATCGAGGAAATCCTGGTTGAAGGCGAAACGGGCTACCGCACTGCCAAAGATTTCATGCGGATGATCATGCCCAACCACGCCCGCGTGGTGCAGCGCTATGCCGACCAGATGCCGCTGTTCGCGCGCTATCAGGTGGAAAGCTACCTTTCGGGCATGTTCAACCCGGTCGTGCAGCTGAAATCGGGTGGTTATATCGTGATCGGCGTCACCGAGGCGCTGGTGGCGATCGACGTGAACTCGGGCCGGGCCACCAAGGAAGGCTCGATCGAGGAGACCGCGCTCAAGACCAACCTCGAGGCCGCCGATGAGGTTGCGCGCCAATTGCGCCTGCGCGATCTGGCTGGTCTGATCGTCATCGACTTCATCGACATGGAAGAGCGTCGCAACAACGCCGCCGTTGAGAAGCGCCTGAAGGAAAAGCTGAAGACGGACCGCGCGCGCATTCAGGTGGGCCGCATCTCGGGCTTTGGCCTGATGGAGATGAGCCGCCAGCGCCTGCGCCCCGGCATGCTTGAATCCACCACGCAGCCTTGCGCGCATTGCCACGGCACCGGCCTGATCCGCTCGGACGACAGCCTTGCCCTGACGATCCTGCGCGCGCTGGAGGAAGAGGGCACGCGGAAACGCTCGCGCGAGGTGCTGCTGAAGGCTCCGGTCGCGGTGATCAACTACCTCATCAACTCGAAGCGCGAACATATCGCCCTGATCGAGGCACGCTATGGCATGTCGGTCCGGCTTGAGGCTGACCCGCATCTCGTGTCGCCCGATTATTCGATCGAGAAGTTCAAGACGGCCATCCGCGCCGTGCCCGAAGCGGGCACCGTGATCTCCGGCAATGCCGCCCTGATGGGTGCGCCCGTCGAGGAGGAGGATGATCCGGAACTGCCGATCGAAGAAGATGAAATCGAGGCAGAGGTCGAGGCCGTCGAAGAGGAAGGCCGGGCCGAGGCCGCTGAGGGCGATGGCAATGGCGGGTCCAAGAAGAAGCGTCGTCGCCGTCCGCGTCGTCGGGGGGGCAAGGGCAAGGATGCCGCTGGCCGTCCGCAAGAGGACGGGGCCGAGGAAGGCGATGCAGAGGGCGATGATGCCGCCGAGACTGAGGCGCCCGAGCCCGTCGTCGAAGTGGCCGCCGCTGTCGAGACCGTCGTTCTCGCCGAGGTCGTAAGCGAAGCACCGGCCGAGGCTGTTGTCGCCGACGCTCCGGTTGCCGAAGTTGCCACCGAAGAGCCGGTCGCCGAGGCGCCCAAAAAGACCACCCGCAGCCGATCGCGCAGCACCAAAGCCAAAGCCAAGCCTGCCGATGCCCCGGCAGAGATTGCTGCCGAAGCGGTGGCCGAGGCCGTGGTCGAAGAAGTGACCAAGCCCAAGGCCAAGACCACCCGGACGCGCAGCACCAAATCCAAGGCCAAAGCGGCCGAGGCCCCCGCGACGGAAGCTCCCGTGACAGAGGCCCTGGTGGCCGAGGTTGCGGTGGAAGCTGCGCCCGTCGTTGATGCGTCGGTCGCCGAACAGCCCGCGCCGGTTGACCTGCCGCCGCTGCAGGCGGACCCCGGTTTGGCCGTGGCGGAAGCCGTGGTTGCTGACCCGGCAGAGGCTGCCGCCACCGGGGACGCAAGCGAAGGCAAGTCCAAGCGCCGGGGTTGGTGGTCGGTGAACCGCTGATCCGCGAAACAGAAAAACGCCGGGCCTTAGCCCGGCGTTTTTTCTATCTGCCCCACCTTGATGAAATGGGCGGTGGCCGCGCCCAAGGGTTCCGACCCCAGATAGACATGCCCGGTCTGGCCGCAAAAATGCGGCAGGTCCACCGCCGCCATCCGGTCGGTCGCGCGCACCCGCAAAACCTGACCCGCCGGAAGCCCCAAAAGCCGTTTGCGCGCGCGCAGGACGGGCAGGGGGCAGAGCAGCCCCTCGCAATCCAGATCGGTGTCAAATTCCATCGGCCTGCCCCTTTCCCTTGTGTCGCAGCCATACACCGCCGTGCGGCCAAAGTCAGCCGCGGCTGCGGCCACGCGCATGTGACGCCGCGCCGCGTGACGGGCGGGCGGGATTGCGGTATCACCACCGGGAAGGAACGGAGGCAAGATGTTCGGGATCGACCTTTTCGACGCGGGGCTGGCGCCCGCAATGCTGGTGGCGCTGGTCGCCGGGGTGCTGTCGTTCCTCAGCCCCTGCGTGCTGCCGATCGTGCCCCCTTATCTGGCCTATATGGGCGGGATCTCGATGCCCGAACTGCGCGAAGGCGACCGGGCCGCGCGGCGGCGCATCCTGTTGCCTGCGCTGTTCTTCGTCCTGGGCCTTTCGACGGTCTTTCTGTTTCTGGGGTTCACCGCCTCGGCTTTCGGCGCGTTCTTCCTCAAGAATCAGGAGCTGTTTGCCCGCATCTCGGGTGCGATGGTCATCGTGCTGGGCCTGCATTTCCTGGGCGTGTTCCGCATCCCGATGCTCGACCGCGAGGCGCGGCTGAATGCTGGCGATCAGGGCGGATCGGCGCTTGGCGCCTATCTGCTGGGGCTGGCCTTCGCCTTTGGCTGGACGCCTTGCATCGGGCCGCAGCTGGGCGCGATCCTGTCGCTGGCGGCGAATGAGGCCAGCCTGACGCGGGGGACGCTGCTTCTGGCCGTTTATGCGCTGGGGCTGGGGGTGCCGTTCCTGCTGGCGGCGCTGTTCATCGAACGGGCGATGGGGGTGATGACCCGGCTCAAGCGGCACATGAGGCTGATCGAGCGGTCGATGGGCCTGCTGCTGTTGCTGGTCGGGGTGGCGCTGGTCACCGGGGCGCTGTCGGATATGTCCTTCTGGTTGCTCGACACCTTCCCGTTTCTGGCGACCCTTGGCTGATCGGGCGGGGCGCTTTACCCTGCCCATGCTGTTGATCGGGCCGGAGTAACGATGTGATGGATGACGCCGCCAAGCCTGTGCCTGACCCCGTTCGCCGGCGGCGCGTTTTCTATATTCCCGGCTATGACCCCATCCACCCCCGCCGCTACCGCGAGCTTTACCGGCGCGAGGGGGCGGAGCAGGCGGCCCTGTCGGGCTATCGGCTGGATCTGCGGGGCAAGCATGTGCAGGGCCCCTATGGCTGGCATGTCACGGCCGAGATCGACGGGCAGACGGTGGAGACCGATGTCGAGGTGCTGGTCTGGTCCGATATCGTCCGCGGATCCATGAGCCAGTCGATCCCCGGCACCTATCTGGAGTTGATCCGCACCGCCTGGGCCTATCTCGGGTCCGGGGCGCTGTTCCGGCTGATGCGCCTGCGGAAGGGGCCGATTGTGGCGGCGCTCTATCCGATTGCGGTGCTTTTGGCGCAGCTTTTGGTGGCGCTGATCGTCTGGGGGGCGGTCTGGGGCCTGTTGTCCTTGCTGCCGCTGACGGGGGCGGGCTGGGCTGGGGCGGCGCTTGGGGCGGGGGCGGCGGTCTGGGTGCTGCGCTGGTTCAAGGCCCGCGATTCGCGCTTTTACGCCTATTATCTGATGCATGATTACGCCTATTCCGCACAGGCAGGCGGGGCCAACCCGCCCGAGCTTGAGGCCCGCATGACGGCTTTTCGTCAGACCATCGCCGCGGCCCTGACCGGCGATTATGATGAGGTGCTGGTCGTCGGCCATTCCTCCGGCGCGCATCTGGCGGTGTCGATCTTGGCCGATCTGATCCGCGAGGGTCGGGCGGGGCGGGGGCCTGCGCTGTCTTTCCTGTCCTTGGGGCAGGTGGTGCCGATGGTCAGCTATCTGCCCAAGGCCCACCGCCTGCGCCGCGACCTGCAGGATCTGTCGCGCAGCCCGGCGCTGACCTGGGTCGACGTGACGGCACCGGGCGATGGCTGTGCCTTCGCGCTCTGCGATCCGGTGCGCGTGACCGGTGTCGCGCCCGAGGATCAGCTATGGCCGCTGATCTATTCCGCCGCCTTCAGCCAGACCCTGCGTCCCTCTACCTGGGCGCAGGTGAAGCGGCGCTATTTCCGGCTGCATTTCCAATACCTTTGTGCCTTTGACAACCTGCCCGGCCAGCCCTGGGATTATGACTATTTCCGCATCACCGCCGGGCCGCGCCGTCTGGCCGACCATTTCGCCGGTCGTCCGCAATCGAAAAGCCGCATCACGCTGGCGGCCAACCGCTTTACGGGCCTGTCATGATCCCGCCCAAACCCGTCTCGCGCCCGGATAAGGTCTCGCTCTGGCGGTATTTCCGCCTGTTCCGGCAAGATATCCTCTCGGCCCAGCCCGCGCGGCTGTATCGGGCCTGGATGGCCGAATTCCGCACGCCGTTCTTTCGCAGCTATCTGTGCAACGATCCGGCGCTGGTCGATCTGGTGCTGAAGGGGCGTCCGCGCGACTTTCCGAAATCCGACCGCATCCGCGAGGGGCTGCGCCCGCTTCTCGGCAATTCGGTGTTCGTGACGAATGGCGACACGTGGGAACGTCAGCGCCGCATCATCGACCCGGCCTTTGAAGGCGGGCGCTTGCGCGATACCTTTGGCGCGATGTGGGATGCCGGTCAGGCCATGGTCGCGCGGCTGCAGCACCGGGCCGATGGCCAACCGGTCGAGATCGAATTCGAAACGAGCCACGCCGCCGCGGATGTGATCTTCCGCACGCTCTTTTCCATCCCCATTGATCATGCGGTGGCAGGGGCGGTGTTTCACGAATTCCGCGCCCATCAGACCGCGCAGCCCGTGGTCAATCTGGGGGCGCTGCTGCCGTTGCCGCGCTGGTTCCCGCGCTTTCACAGCCGTCAGACCCGTGCCACCGCGACGCGCATCCGTAAGCTGATCGCCGGCCTGACGGCAGACCGGGCCGCCGCCATTGCCGCTGGCACTGCGCCCGATGATCTTGCCACCAAGATCATGACCTTCCCCGACCCGCAGACCGGCGCCTGCTTTGACACCGAGGAAATGGTCGATCAGGTGGCGATCTTCTTTCTCGCGGGACATGAAACCTCGGCCTCGGCCCTGGGGTGGGCGCTTTACTTGCTGGCCACCCATCCCGACTGGCAGGATCGCGTCGCCGCCGAAGCGCAGGCCGAGCTGGCTGATGCGGGCTACCTGTCGGTGGTGAATCGCCTGCGTCAGGCCCGCGCGGTCTTCCGCGAGGCGATGCGCCTTTACCCGCCGGTGCCGATGATGGTGCGTGAAAACCGCTGCCCGGTGCAGCTGCGCGGGCGGGCGGTTGCGCCGGGCGCGCAGATTGTCCTGTCGCCCTGGCATCTGCACCGCCACGAACGGATCTGGGATAACCCCGACCAGTTTGACCCCGCGCGGTTTGATACCGAAAACGGCCGTGCCGGGTTGCGCGATGCCTATATGCCGTTTTCCGCAGGGCCGCGCGTCTGCCCCGGTGCGGGCTTTGCCATGGCGGAGGGGCCGCTGCTGCTTGCCATGCTCTTGCGCGCCTTCCGTCTTGAACCCATCGCAGGCCGTGTGCCTGTGCCCGTCGCCCATCTGACCGTGCGTGCCAAGGATGGGATCTGGCTGCGCCTGACGCCCCGAACGCCGCCCATACCGCAAGGTCAGCCATGATTTGGCCCGATCCTTGCTTGCAGCACCGACCGTCGGCCGCGTGCCGCCGCGACTTGACAGAAAGGCCCCAAGATGGACGCTGCCGCTGACCGGATTGCCACCCTGCGCGCAGGGATGGAGGAAGACCCCGGCCGTCTCGACCGGTTCGGCCATCCGCATTTCCGCAAAGAGCTGATGCGCCTTCTCCTCTCGCAGGGTCGCTGGGCCGAGGCCGAGGCGCTGATTCCCAGCGGGGTTGAGGCCGCCGGCTGGCACCACATCCTCTTTGCCCGCGCGCTGGACGGCGCAGGCCGGGCCGAGGACGCGCGCACCCATTGGCAGGCCTTCGCCGCCCATCACCCCGGCCACCCCGAGGCGCAAAAGGCGCTGGGAATGCCGAGGGCGCTGCGCCAGATCCGTTCCCGTGTGCCGGATCAGCGGTTCGAGATGATCTTCGATGTGGGCGCCAATCGCGGCCAATCCTGCCTGCATTACGCCGTGGCCTTCCCCGAGGCCCGCATCCACGCCTTTGAACCCGCCCCGGCCGCCTTTGCCGAATTGACCCGCGCAAGCGCTGCCCATGGCGGGATCAGCTGCCATAACCTCGCGCTGTCACAATCCGAAGGCACGCTTCGCATGGCGCTGGATGGCTCCTCGACCATGAACCGCGTGCTTGATCCGGCAACGCCCGAGGGCACGCCCATTCCCGCCCGGCGTCTTGACCGGGTCTGCGCCGATCTGGGCATCGATCATATCGATTTTCTGAAGATCGACACCGAAGGCCATGACCTGGCCGTGCTGCGCGGTGCGGGCGCCATGCTTGACCAGATCGATTTCATCCAGTGCGAAACCAGCGCCAACCGCTACAACCGCTTGCATGTGGCCTTTGGTGAGGTCTTCGATCTGCTCACGGACGCGGGCTTTTACCTCTTCCACATCGATGGGCAAACCTATGAATGGGGCAATGGTGGCTATCCCGTCCTGCGCCGCTTCGACCCGATCTTCATCAACGCACGCCGCGTCGGTCCCATTCGGGGGGTGCGTGACCGGTGACTGCAGAAAAACCATAAGTGTGCTCAGCCCCGTGTTTGGCTGTACCCCGGAAAGCAAAAAGCCCGCCAAGGCGGGCTTTCAGATTTCGTTCTCCTGGTGTTTTCATGGCTCAGCGCTGGGTCATGAGCCTCAAGATTTCAGCCGGAGAGAGTGCTTCCTCATAGTCATCCACTGAAAATGGGGAAAATCCAAAAGGGACTCTGGTCTTTTGGGCAAACGCCTTTTCGCAGTAGGAGATATCAATTTCAGAACGACCGGCCAGCTTGCAGAGGGTCAATGCTCTGATGAGCATTTCGATTACCAAGTCCCAGCGATGCCCGTTCGCAAATGCATGCCGGTCATAGAAATCTTCAATGGCCAATGGCTCGAAGTTAATATTAACCGCGTCGGCGAAAGCGAAGCAGAGACTATTCATCTCCGGCGTATCATCTGGAATTCTGATTAGGCTCCAGACTCATTGATTTTCACAGCCAGAACATGACGGTGGCCGCGAGAGCGACGGCGGAGAGGAAGGTTTTGGCGCATCTGTCATAGCGGGTTGCGACCCTGACTTCCGGACTTCGACAGTTATTCCCTGTTTTTTGGTTTTTCGGGTGTCGGCGTTTC
>NZ_BMYQ01000004.1 GCF_014652355.1 Gemmobacter lanyuensis
CCTGGATGCCATTCTGGCGCATAAGTCGCCCGACACGGCGCTGGCCGACGCGGATGGACCTCGTCAGCCAGCGCGAATGGCAGATGGTCTCGAACACTCTGGGGATCGTCATCCGGGGGGGGTAAATGATGGTTCAACTTCGTTTTGCGCCCCGTTTCAGCGCGGATATCGCGGCAGGCCAAAAGGTGCAATCCTTCCGCCTCGGCGCGACGCGTGGCCAAGCCGGAGATCCGGTGGAGCTTGTGGAAAGTGGCAGCGGAAGGCTTCTGCGGAAAAGCTGGGTGCTGGGAGTGCAGACTGTCAGCATCTTGCGGGCGCGTGATGAGGATGGCCGCCCCCAGATCCGCGCAATCCAGGTGGACGGTGCCGAGCTGTCTGGCCGGGGCTGCTGGGCCTTTGCCTGCCGCGAGGGTTTCCGTGACAATGAACCCGGCTGCCGCAGCGCCGACGAGGCGATGGCCCGCTTCTTTGCAACCATCTATCCTGCGGCCGATCCAGCCGCAGACATCGAGCCCCTGGGCAATCAAGTTCTCGGAGGAATGGTATCGCCTTCAGATGCCTCCTCTGAAGGACGCGTTTGAAGGCGATCTGATCGCCATCATCCGTGATGACGATCACCTGTCCGACCTGCGTGCTGTCAAGCTGCTGCGGGGCATCCCCCGCGTGCCCCCGACCCGCGAGGGAGAAAAGGGCAAGAAGCGCCATGGCGACTATGCCATCGCTTTGGCCCTGGCGCATTTTGCCAGCCGGATGCGGTGGGTGGAATACGGCTATGTGCCGGTGCCCTCGCGACCCGAGCCGTTGGGCCACAATGGCGGTCCAGCCATGTTCGAGGATCAGCATGGCCGCGCTTGGAACGGGCCGCTGGGTGCCCGATTGCGCGGATCCATCTGAAGTGCCTGCTGCTGCCAACCACCACCTGAAGGACGAATGACATGGCCCCGAACCTCATCCTGACCGACCGCTGGGGCAATCCGGTCCAGCGCGATTTCCTGACCGCTGAAGTCGGGGGACCAACCACCACCGGCGTGCGCTCACCGATCTCCGGCTATCCAGGTGATGGCCTGAATCCGCTACGCCTTGCCTCGATCCTGCGCGCGGCCGACCACGGAGATCCGGTCCAGTACATGGAACTGGCCGAGGTGGTCGAAGAGCGCGATCCGCATTTTCTGGGGGTCATTGGCACACGCAAGCGGGCCGTCAGCCAGCTGGACATAACCGTCGACGCCGCGTCGGAGGACGCCCATGATGTCATGCTGGCGGAAATGGTCCGCGAATGGCTGAAGCGCGATGAACTCCAGCAAGAGCTGTTCCACATTCTGGATTGCATCTCGAAGGGCTACTCCGGCACGGAGATCATCTGGGATACCTCAGAACGGCAGTACATGCCGCTCGAACTGAGGATCCGTGATCCGCGGATCTTCCGGTTCAACCGCACGGACCTGGCCACGCCCATGATGGTGGGCGATTCCGGGCGCGAAGTGCCGCTGCCCGCCTTCAAGTTCATTTTCGCGGACATTCCGGCCAAGTCGGGTCTGCCAGCGCGCTCTGGCCTGGCGCGGGTTGCGATGTGGGGATGGATGTTCAAGGCCTTCACAGCGCGGGATTGGGCGATCTTTACCCAAACTTATGGGCAACCGCTCCGCGTCGGAAAGTGGCAGCCGGGTGCCAGCGACAAGGACAAGGATACCCTATTCCGCGCCGTGGCAAATATCGCCGGGGACTGCGCGGCCATCATCCCGGATACGATGTCGATCGACTTCATCGAATCCAAATCGATCGGGGCAAGCGGCGACTTGTTCCAGAAGCGCATCGACCATCTCGATCAGCAGATTTCAAAGGCGGTCCTCGGCCAAACCGCGACGACGGATGCCATCGCCGGTGGCCACGCGATCGGCCGGGAACACCGCCTGGTGCAGGAGGATATCGAAACGGCTGATGCCATGTCCTTGGCGGCCATCCTCAACCGTGATCTGATCCGACCATGGATCCAGCTGGAGCACGGCCCGCAGAAGCGCTACCCGCGCCTCAGGATCGCACGGGCAAAGACCGAAGATCTCGACCGCTTGGCAACGGCCGTGGACAAGATGGTGCGACTGGGCATGGAGATCGAGGAGGCCGAGGTGAGGTCTCGCTTCGGCTTCGCCGAGCCCAAGCCGGGCGCGCGACTTTTGCAGGCCATTTCCACGCCGATCACCGGGCCGGGCGCATTCGCCCCCGCACCCCCGCAAGGCAATAGGCCCATTGAAGGCCGTAGCTCAAAAATTAAAGGGGGTCAGGCTGTTGCAGCACCGCAGACCGCCCTCCAATCTCAAAGCCCCCTGACGGGCGTTTCTGAGGGGGTTTATGAAACCGCCGCTCTGACTGAACGAATGGGGGCCGAAGCCGATCCCGAGATGGCCCTTCTCATCGACCAGATTGAGATAATTGTAGGGTCAGCCCGCGACCTTGGCGAACTGCGCGAATTGCTGGCATCAGCATATCCCGATCTGGCGACCAGCCGTCTGGCTGCGCGAGTGGCAGCCGGGCTGCTCTCGGCGGAGCTGGCCGGGCGTGAAGGGGCCTTGGATGGCTGACCCTCTTCAGCTCTACCTGAGGCGGCCATTCGATGAGCAGGTCGCAGCGTTTCGGCTCAGGTTGCGCGACCTGAAGGCCGAACTGGTCTGGCGCCGCAACTGGCAAACCCGTCGCGAGGTCGAGATCGCCCTCTTCGAATACATCAACGGCTTCTACAATCCGCGCCGGAAACACTCAGCCCTCGGCTGGAAATCACCCGTGGCCTTCGAACAGAGGGCCGCCTAACATGAGCACCTGACCGGAACAGAACCGGTGCAGGTCCAATGGGCTATCTTAGCCCGATGGAGTTCGAAGCCCCCGCTATGCTAGCTTAACCTGCTGTCCACGAAACCGGCAGCCGCTTAGGATCAGGCCCCCAAACAAGCCTGATCAGATTGTTTAGCCTGTACCACTTATCTCATCGTAACTTGGTCTCAGGTGTTTAGGTAGGCTTTGCCGCCCCACTTCGATGCAATTACGTGCGCTATGATTGTAAAGGTTGGCCACAAGAACTTCTCTGATGACTTGTAGAAAGTGGCGTTCCTCTTCTGAGATCAATTTTACCTTTGTCGCGAAGGGCCCAACGATCCCATATGCGAGAAAAACACCTAAAAATGTACCCACCAGCGCACCCCCAATCATTTTTCCCAAAACCTCAGGGGGTTGATCAATCGCACCCATTGTTTTGATAACTCCGAGAACTGCTGCAACAATGCCAAGTGCCGGCAGTGCATCAGCCATTCCCTGTAGGGCATGAGATGTGTGGAGTGAGGAGTGAAACGCGATATCCATTCTTTTATCTAATATTTCTTCGACCTGATGAGGGTCGTCGTAATTCAAATTCGCTGCACGGAGTGTGTCACAGATAAGCGAGACTGCTTCCGGATCCTTCAAGATCTTCGACGTCTTGAGGAAGATTGGCGATTCCTCCGGGTTGTCAATGTGTGCTTCCAGACTAACCGGATTGTCACGTGCTGTGCGGATCAGTTCATGAAGGAGGCCAAGCAAATCTTGGTAATCTTTATGATTCCACTTCGGCCCTTTGAACACGATCTTGATGTCCTTGATGGTATGCTTAACTGTATGGGTATCGTTTGACACCAGAAATGCCCCTAGTGCGGCACCGCCGATCATAATCATTTCGAATGGAAGAGACTTTAAAATTATACCCATACTGCCCCCAGCAAGCAAATAGCCACCAAAGACCATGACAAAAAGAATGGCGAGACCAGCAAAACCAAGCATTTACTTCTTCCTTAAAGTCTATTTTTTTGCCTCTGCGTTTCTGCCGGCTAGTGTAGCACTCAGGGCATAAGCGCGCGTGGGTTCCATAGCCGCCAGGATTGCAGCCGCCTCCGTTGGCCGCATTCGTCCAAGAAATCCTGCGGCAAATTCGGGTTCCATGCTGTCAAATAGCGCAGAGGCGTCTTTGGGCTTCATGGACTGGTAAATGTCCGTCAACTTGGTCAAGTCTTTTTCAGCAGCTTCATCCGCATAGGCAACAATCCTATTGAGACGCTCTTGCTCCGCTTGGAGCTCCTTCATTTTAAGATTGATTGTGATTTCTGTTTGATCCAGCTTCATTTTTTGAGCTTTAAGTGTTGCCTCCTCCGCAGCAATCGCTTGTTCACGAACATCAAGAGACCTAGCGATGTCAGCCGGGGTCGGCGCGCAGACGAGGGCCTCCTCAGCTCTTCCAAGCGCTGGCCGGCTTGCGGCAAATGCAACGCCTGCCTCAAGACCGACCCTGATAACTGCGCTGGACAGGAGAAGGACCGCGAATGGCATCAGCAGCGGCATGCGTAGCGCGTGCAACGCCGCTTTCATTCTGCGGCCTCAACGCTGGATCGTGTCGCACGACGACGTACAAAGCGGATCCGCCGGTCAGGATCTGTGGGCTCTGGCAGGAGCGAATCGTGCTGTGCGCCCAACAATGCCTCCAGGTTTTCGGCAGCCGTCTCTGCTCGATCGGTGAGGGCTACAAGCTTGCTCACTGAATCCTGAGCAGTGCCCCGCGCCTGCTCTAGCGCCTTGGTGAGGTCGTCGACCTGAGCGGAAAGGACTGCAATGGCGCTGCCCATTCCGGATTCCAAAGTCCCAAATCGCTTTAGACGCTTTGCGAGCACATAACAGTATGCCGCGACACAGAGCGCGCCAGCAATCAGGAGCATATCGGCGATAAATGCCATGGTGCGTTCCTCAACTTAGCAGAAATTCGGTGATCAGAAGGTCTGAAACGCGGTCCTCTCCGACGACCACCTGGATGCGGTGCAGCAGCTGCAACCGGATGTGAAGGAGTGCGCCCGGGTCTTCGAGTTCGGCGACAGAGATTGCGCGCAGATAGGTGTTCATTGTGTCCAGTATGCGGGGCATCAATGCAGCAGCTTCCGTCAGTTTTGCGGATTTGACTTCCAGCTGTGTCGTGAGCCGCAGATGCCTATTTTGCGCCGCAGGTCCGAGCGAGATCACAAGGGAATCGATCGGAAGGAAAGCGATGTCGGCCAGTTCTGACGCCGCTGGCCGATGCGCCGTGATCTTTTCCAACAGATCTGTGTAGGTCGCTGCAAAACTTGCCCCTGCCGACGCAACCCCAAGCGCCGCGCCCATAATCCAAGGCTTCCAAGGGGTTGGTCGATTCGGCTGGGCTTGGTTCAACTCTGCCAATTTCGGCCTCCGGTGACATTGCATCGACATCTATAACCTGCAGGTCACTAACCGAATCTTAAGGCGTGGCCTGCAAAGCTCCATTCGAACCGGGCAGAAGCCCGAAAGCGGAGTCGTGTTGTGCAGAACGTCGTTGATCTTTGGTTGGGCCTTGATTTCCGCGGTAAGGCCGCCGTGATTTTCGCAACTTTGGCGGTCTTCGCGGCGATACTTGCAATGTCGGCCATGACAACCCGACCCGACATGGCCTTGCTTTACGCCGGTTTGGAGGGGGCAGAGTCCGGCGAGGTGTTGGCGGCGTTAGAGCAGCGCGGTGCGGCCTATGAGGTGCGGGGCGATTCCATTTTTGTGGAGGCTGCGGTCCGCGACCAGCTTCGCATGGAACTTGCGGCGCAGGGACTGCCTGAAATTGGGGGAGAGGGCTATGAACTTCTCGATGGGCTGACAGGCTTTGGCACCACGAGCCAGATGTTTGATGCCGCCTATTGGCGGGCCAAGGAAGGCGAGCTTGCGCGGACGATCTTGGCGACCCCGGGGGTCAGATCGGTGCGGGTTCATATCGCACATGCGCCCTCGCAGCCCTTTCAGCAAGACCGTCGGGCAAGCGCGGCCGTGACGGTCACGATGGCTTCCGGCAGCTTGTCCGAGCCCCAGGCCCGCGCGCTGAAGCATCTTGTGGCTTCAGCCGTCAATGCAATGCAGCCCGAAGATGTCTCGGTCATTGACAGCGTTCGGGGGTTGATCGGGGAAAACGCTGGGCCTGCTGGGGCAGATGGGTCTGCCGAAAATCAGGCAAAGTTGTTGAAAGACCGTGTTCTGCGGCTTCTGGAAGCGCGTGTCGGCGCTGGACGGGCAGTTGTGGAGGTGACGGTCGAGCTGGCGACGGAACGGGAGACGATCAACGAGAAAACGTTCGATCCACAAGGCCGTGTGGCGATATCGACCGAAACGTCAGAGACTTCGGGCACATCCTCTGCAGGCGAAGAGAGCGTGACCGTGGCCTCGAATCTGCCAGAGGGAGACGCAGGCCCGGGGGCACAGAACCGCAGCCAAAATGCGGAGTCGCGCGAACGCGTGAATTATGAGGTCTCAGAAACCGCGCGCGAATTGATCCGCGAACCTGGCGCCATACGTCGTCTCAGCGTTGCCGTGCTTATCGATGGCGATGTCACGTCGGGCGAGGGTGAGCAAGCCGCGTTGCAACCGCGCTCCGAGGAGGAACTGTCGGCACTGAAAGAGCTTGTCGCATCTGCGGTCGGTTTTGACGCGTCGCGCGGAGATCAACTCACGCTGAAATCCTTGGCATTTGAGCCGGTTGCAGAACAGGGCACCACGGCCGAGGGCGGGTCGGGCTTCTCTGCCTTCGACGTGATGACCCTCGCAAAGATCGGTATTCTGGGCTTGGTCGCAACGTTGCTTGGTGTCTTCGTCGTGCGGCCCGCTTTGCTGTCGCGGCGTGGCCCCGATGGGATACAGGCGAATTCCGTTTTGGCGCTTCCGGCCGCCGGTGAAACTTCCCCTCCGGTCCTTTCTGGCGAAATTCAGGACATCGGCGATCTGCCGGATCTGCCGATTGTTTCCGGCAAAGCCGAGGAGGTTGCAGATGATCCGGTAGCCCGACTCCGTCGATTGATTGACGCACGGCAAGCCGAATCCGTTCAGATCCTCCGCGGCTGGCTGGAGCGGGAGGAGGAGGCGTGATGGCGCTGAAACTCGAAGATTTTGCCGCTCCGGCGCCACCTGTGGTCGAGGTGGAACCCGAAGATGTTCATCTGGCCGTCTATGAGCAGGGCTATAGCGCCGGATGGGAAGATGCGGCGCGGGCACAGTCCCAGGATCAGACGCTGATGCGGGCTGATCTGGCGCGAAGCCTGCAGGCCCTTGGCTTCACCTATCACGAGGCGCGTGCGCATATGCTCGCAGCATTCGGTCCCCTGGTTCAGGGCATCGTCAGCCAGCTGCTGCCGGAACTCGCACGCGAGACGCTGGCCCCGATCATTCTTGAAGCATTGATGCCGCTCGCCGAGGAAAGTGCGGATGCCCCCGTGACCCTGATGGTGAACCCGGCAGATCGGGAAGCGGTTGCCAGTTTGCTTGAGCAAGCGACCGGTTTCCCGACGGTTATTCTGGAAGAACCCGCGTTGGCGCTCGGCCAGGCGATGATCCGCCTCGGTGATCAGGAACTTCGGGTCGATCTGACGGGCGCCGTCACCCAGATTTCCAAAGCTTTGCGTGGATTCTTCGGATTACAGGAACAGGAGTAACAGATGGAACACTTCGCTGATGGCAATCCGTTCAGCCAGGTCCCGATCGAGATCACCATTTCAGTCGGGAAAGCCCGGCCCATGGTGCGGGATCTGATGCGCCTGCAGCGGGACGCGGTGCTGACGCTGGACCGGCGTGTCGATGATCCAGTGGAACTCTATGTCGGGGACAGACTGATCGCGCGGGGCGAATTGCAGGAACTCGATGGCGACCAATCCGGGCAACTGGCGGTTCGCCTGACGGAAGTGGCCAATATGAAAGGCAGTTTGTAATGCGATTTTGGGGATTGATCATCGTGGCCTGTCTGCTGGCGTCACCAGTCGCAGCGCAGACACTGCCCGATGTTCTTCCAGAAGGCTCGGAGCTTTCATCCCGCGCGGTGCAGATGATCGGCCTGATCACGGTGCTCAGTATCGTTCCGGGGCTCGCGGTCACCGTCACCTGTTTCCCTTTTATCGTGACCGTGCTTTCCATCCTGCGTCAGGCCATCGGCCTGCAGCAGGCGCCGCCGAATATGCTGATGGTCAGCCTCGCGCTGTTTTTGAGTTGGTTTGTCATGGATCCGGTGCTGACCGCTGCCTGGAGCCAGGGAATCGGCCCCTTTTCGCGCGGTGAGATGACCCTCGCGGAGGCGGCCCCCCTCGCGATGGAGCCTTTCCGCGGTTTCATGGCGGCACGCACGGATACGGAAACCTTCACGACCCTGCAGGAGCTTCGCCCCGGCGAATCGGGCCCCGCGGCTGGCGCACCGTTGTCGCTGCTGATTCCTGCCTTCCTATTGTCGGAAATCCAGCGCGCCTTTGAAATCGGGTTTCTTGTCTTTCTGCCGTTCCTGATCATTGATCTGGTTGTGGCGGCAGTCCTGATGGCGATGGGGATGATGATGGTTCCACCCGCCGTCGTGGCGTTGCCGTTCAAGCTTGCATTCTTTGTTGTGGCGGATGGTTGGGCGCTGTTGTCGAGCGCGCTGGTACGCAGCTATTTCTGACAGCGAAATGATCTGTCAGAAAACCCAAAGGGCTTGCGCATTTCTGCGCAAGCCCTTGAGTTTACAGTGGTGAGCCGGACAGGATTCGAACCTGTGACCCGCTGATTAAAAGTCAGCTGCTCTACCAACTGAGCTACCGGCCCACTGTCTGTGAGCGGGTAACTACGGTCTTCGGCCGGGGGGGTCAAGAGCGAAAAAACACAAAAATGTGGGACACTGGCAAAATCTCTGAATCTGGGGTAGGAGGCGCGAATGGCTGAGCATTTTTCCCAAGGCCTGCCGTTCATGAAAATGCACGGTGCGGGCAATGACTTCGTAATTCTCGACTCGCGCGGGCGCGGGGCGGTGACCACATCTGCCTTGGCGCGCGCTTTGGGCGACCGGAATCGTGGTGTCGGCTACGATCAGCTTGCTGAAATCCGCGATGCGGAAGATGCTGATTTCGCACTCGATTTCTGGAATAGTGACGGCAGCCGCGCTGGTGCCTGCGGAAACGCAACCCGTTGCGTCAGTCATTACATGATGCAGCAACTGGGTCGCGATCAGGTCACTTTGCTAACCCAGCGTGGCCGATTGTCGGCGCAGCGCCGGGCGGATGGATTGGTCTGTGTGAACATGGGGCATCCGCAGCGCGCGTGGCAGGAGGTGCCTCTTTCCCATGCGGTGGATACCGACCACCTGCCTCTGCCCGGGGACCCGGTTGCTGTGGGCATGGGCAATCCGCATTGCGTGTTTTTCGTCGCAGATGCCGACGCCCTGGATATCACCGCCGAGGGCCGCCGCTACGAGACCGATCCGCTTTTCCCGCAGAAAACCAATGTGGAATTCGCAAGCCTCATCGGCCCTGACCGCTTGCGCATGCGGGTGTGGGAACGTGGCGCCGGCATCACGCTGGCCTGCGGTTCCGGGGCCTGCGCGACGGCGGTTGCGGCGGCGACCCGCGGCCTTACTGGCCGGAACGTGACGCTCGATCTTGATGGCGGTGTGCTGGAGATCGACTGGCGTGATGATGGCGTCTGGATGGCGGGCCCCGTCGCCCATGTTTTCGACGCGGTTCTGTCCCCCGAATTTCTGCGGTCCGTCGCATGAGCGCGCCGGTCTTTTCGACGCTCGGCTGCCGTCTGAACGCCTATGAAACCGAGGCGATGAAGGAGCTGGCTGCCGCTGCGGGTGTGGAAAACGCGGTGGTCGTGAACACCTGTGCGGTAACGGCCGAGGCGGTCCGCAAGGCCAAGCAAGAGATTCGCCGTCTCGCACGCGAAAATCCCGGTGCGCCGGTTATCGTGACCGGCTGCGCCGCCCAGACCGAGCCGGAGACCTTTGCCGCCATGCCCGAGGTGACGCGGGTGGTCGGCAATACCGAAAAGATGCAGGCAGAGACGTGGACGGGTCTGCGCGTTCCCGATCTGATCGGCGCGACTGAAAAGGTCCAGGTCGATGATATCATGTCGGTCAAGGAAACGGCGGGCCATCTGATCGACGGCTTCGGCAGGCATCGCGCCTATGTGCAGGTGCAAAATGGCTGTGACCATCGGTGCACCTTCTGCATCATCCCCTTTGGCCGGGGCAATTCCCGGTCTGTGCCCGCCGGTGTCGTGGTGGAACAGATCCGCCGTCTGGTGGACCGCGGCTTCAACGAAGTGGTGCTGACCGGCGTCGATCTGACCAGCTGGGGGGCGGATCTGCCCGCAACGCCGCGCCTTGGTGATCTGGTCATGCGGATCCTGCGGCTGGTCCCCGATCTGCCGCGGCTGCGCATCAGTTCGATTGACTCGATCGAGGCGGATGAGATGCTGATGCAGGCCATCGCGACCGAGCCGCGCCTTATGCCGCATCTGCACCTCAGCCTGCAGGCCGGGGATGACATGATCCTCAAGCGCATGAAACGTCGCCACCTGCGGGATGATGCGATCCGGTTCTGCGAAGACGCGCGGCGGCTTCGCCCGGAAATCATCTTCGGCGCTGATATCATCGCCGGGTTCCCGACCGAAACCGAAGAGATGTTCACAAACTCGCTGAAGCTGGTGGAAGATTGCGGTCTGACCTTCCTGCACGTCTTCCCTTTCAGCCCGCGCAAGGGGACGCCCGCGGCCCGCATGCCGCAGCTGAAGGGGCCAGTTGTCAAGGACCGCGCGGGGCGTCTGCGCGCGGCGGGCGATCTGGCGCTGGCGCGGCATCTGCAGGCGCAGGTCGGGCGTAGCCATCGTGTTCTGATGGAAGGGCCGCGTCTGGGCCGCACGGAGCAGTTCACCGAAGTGGCCTTCGCGGCCGACCAGCCCGAGGGGCAGATTATCGCAGCCACCATCAATGGGTTTGCCGCCGGTCAGCTCACCGCCTAGGGTCGTCGGGAAGGAGTTCCCTATGGCCCAAGATCACGTCCATACCCCGACCGAATCGCAATTGGAAACGCTGCTGACCGCCGTCACCCTGATTGGGATGGCGGCGGCCCTTTTTGGTGAATTTGTTCTCGACGGCTGGTGGGATCATCTCGGGATCATCGCCGTCTATCTGGCTGCCGGGGTGCCGCTTGTTCTGGGCGCTCTTTCGGTGTTGCTCCGCGAAAGGCGGCTGGACATCGATTTTCTGATGGCCCTCGCGGCCGCGGCGGCGGCCCTTGTGGGGTCGCATCTGGAAGGGGCGGTCCTTCTGACGCTGTTTGCCATTTCTGAAACGCTGGAACACCGGGCGATGGGCCGGGCCCGCCGCGCTGTTGAGGCACTGATGGCATTGCGCCCCGACACAGCCTTCCTGAAAACGGCGGGTGGCCTGCGCGAGGTGCCGTCCGACAGTCTTCAGCCGGGCGATGTGGTCGTCGTGCGGCCTGGCGGGCGCATCCCGGTGGATGGCCGGATCGTTGCGGGCGAAGCTGCGATGGATCTTTCGACCATCACCGGCGAATCAATGCCTGTGCAGCGGCGGGCCGGGGACCCGGTCTTTGAGGCGACGGTGAACCTGAATGGCGTGCTGGATGTAGGCGTTGAACGCGCGGTTGCCGAAAGCACCGTGGCGCGGATGGTTCGCCTTGTGACCGAGGCGCAGGCCGCCAAGGCCCCGTCCGAGCGTTTTTCGGATTGGTTCGGCCAGCGCTATACAGTGCTGGTGCTGGTCGCGGCGGTATTGGCCTATGGCGGCCAGCTTGCCTTCGGTATCGCGCAGCAAGAGGCGCTCTATCGCGCGGCGACGCTGCTGGTTGCGGCAAGCCCCTGTGCGGTGGTGATCTCGGTCCCCGCGGCGATCCTGTCGGCGCTGTCGGCGGCGGCGCGTGGGGGGGTGTTGTTCAAGGGCGGTGCGGCGCTGGAAACCCTCGCCGAGGTGCGCGCCTTCGCCTTCGATAAAACCGGAACCCTGACCACGGGCCAGGCCGAGGTCACAGGCATCTATGCCGAGGATGCCGATCGCTTTCTGTGCAAGATCGCCGGGCTTGAGGCCCATTCCGAACATCCCATCGCTGATGCGATCCGCCGCGCCACGGCGGAACGCGGCCTGCAGCCCGATCCGGTGACCGATGTCATGGCCCATCCGAGCGAAGGGATCACAGGGCGCGATGACCAGGGCCCGATCTGGGCCGGCAATCCGCGCATGGCCGCCCGCATGGGGGCCGACCTGCCGCATCTGGAGGGCGTCAGCAACGGCGCCGAGACGCTGATCTGGCTGGGTCGTGGGGCGGTGCTGATGGGGGCAATCACCGTAGCGGACCGGCCGCGCGACAGTTCGCGCGATGCGCTGGCGGCCTTGAAGGCGCGGGGTGTTACCGTGGCGCTGATGACGGGCGACCGGCGCCCGGTGGCCGAACGGATCGGGGCCGAGCTGGGCCTTGCACCCGACGACATCCACGCCGGGCTGATGCCCGAGGACAAGGTTGATCTGGTCGCGGGGCTGGCCGCCAAGGGCCGCGTGGCCTTTGTCGGCGATGGGGTGAACGATGCCGCCGCCCTGGCCCGCGCCGATGTCGGCATCGCCATGGGGGCGGCCGGCAGCGAGGTTGCACTGCAGGCCGCCGATGTGGCGCTTTTGTCCGAAGAGATGGGGCAGCTGGCTGCCGCTCATCGTCTGGCCGCACGAACGGCGCGGATCATTCGCCAGAACCTGATCTTCGCCATCGGGGCGATGGGGTGTCTGGTGATCGGGGGCCTGTTCTTCAACCTGCCACTGCCGCTGGCTGTTCTCGGCCACGAGGGCGGCACGGTTTTGGTGGTGCTGAACGGGCTGCGGCTGCTGGCCGATCCCATCCGCGCCGACCGCCGCGCCTGAAACGGAAAAGGGCGCCCGCGGGCGCCCTTTTGTTAGTTCTTCATGCCATCCCAGAAGTTCTTGACCTTCGAGAAAAAGGACGAAGCCTCAGGGTTGTTTTCCTCGGAAAGCTTCTCGAACTCACGCAGCAGCTCTTTTTGGCGGGCGGTCAGGTTCACCGGGGTTTCCACGACCAGCTCGATCAGCAGATCGCCGACCCCGCCGCCACGCAGGGCAGGCATCCCCTTGCCGCGCAGGCGCATCTGCTTGCCGGTCTGGCTGCCCGCCGGAACCTTCACCCGTGACCTGCCGCCGTCGATCGTCGGCACCTCGACCTCGCCGCCCATTGCGGCCGTGGTCATCGGCACCGGGACGCGGAAGAACAGATGCACGCCATCGCGCTGGAAGATCGAATGATCCCGCACCTCGATGAAGATATAGAGATCCCCCGAAGGCCCGCCACGCAGACCGGCCTCGCCCTCACCGGCAAGGCGGATGCGCGTGCCGGTTTCAACACCCGCCGGGATATTGACCGAAAGCGCCCGGTCTTTCTCCACCCGGCCCGCGCCTGCACAGACCTTGCAGGGGTTTTTGACCATCTGCCCCATGCCATTACAGGTGGGGCAGGTGCGTTCGACGGTGAAAAAGCCCTGCTGCGCCCGCACCTTGCCCAGACCCGAGCAGGTCGGGCAGGTCACAGGCTCGGCGCCGCCCTCCGCCCCGGTGCCATGGCAGGCCTCACAGGCGGTCGAAGCCGGGACGTTGATGGTTTTCTGGACGCCCTTGAAGGCCTCCTCAAGCGAGACGCGCAGATTGTAGCGCAGGTCAGACCCGCGCTGCGCCCGGCTGCGCGCGCCCGCGCCGCCACGGCCCCCGCCGCCCATGAAATCGCCGAACAGATCCTCGAACACATCCGAGAAGGCGCTGGCGAAATCGGCATTGCCGCCGCCAAAGCCGCCCCGCGCGCCGCCGCCGCCCATGCCCCCTTCGAAGGCCGCATGACCATAGCGGTCATAGGCGGCTTTCCGGTCTGGGTCTTTCAGCACGTCATAAGCCTCGTTCACTTCCTTGAACTGGGCTTCGGCATTGGGGTTGTCGGAATTGCGGTCGGGGTGCAGCTCCTTGGCCTTCTGGCGATAGGCCTTCTTCAACTCTTCGGCGGAAGCGCCGCGAGATGCGCCGAGCACCTCGTAATAATCGCGTTTTGCCATCGCAAACTCCCCTTAGGAACCGGAGAGGGGCGGCCCGTCGCCGGACCGCCCCCTTTCCGTTTCCAGCGGTCTTACTTCCGCTTGTTTTCGCCGAGGTCCTCGAAGTCGGCATCGACGATGTCATCGTCCGAGGCCCGCGGGCCATCGCCGTCCTCTGCCCCGTCCGCGTCGGCCTGCTGGGCCTTGTAGATCGCCTCGCCCAGCTTCATCGCAGCTTCGGTCAGGTTCTGGATGCCGCCGCGGATCTTGCCGGCGTCTTCCGACTTGAGCGTTTCTTCCAGCGCCCCCATGGCAAGCTCGATCGCCTCGACGGTCGAGGGATCAACCTTGTCGCCATGATCGGCCAGCGACTTCTTGGTCGAGTGGAGCAGGCTTTCACCCTGGTTCTTGGCCTCGACCAGCTCCTTGCGCTTCTTGTCGGCCTCGGCATTGGCCTCGGCGTCGCGGACCATCTTGTCGATTTCCTCATCGGACAGACCGCCCGAAGCCTGGATCGTGATGTTCTGCGATTTGCCGGTGCCCTTGTCCTTGGCGCTGACCGACACGATGCCGTTGGCGTCGATGTCGAATGTCACCTCGATCTGCGGCATGCCGCGCGGAGCCGGCGGGATGTCTTCCAGATTGAACTGCCCGAGCATCTTGTTGTCAGCCGCCATCTCGCGCTCGCCCTGGAACACCCGGATCGTCACAGCGTTCTGGTTGTCTTCGGCGGTCGAGAAGACCTGGCTCTTCTTGGTCGGGATGGTGGTATTGCGGTCGATCAGGCGGGTGAACACGCCGCCCAGCGTCTCGATCCCCAGCGACAGCGGGGTCACGTCGAGCAGCACCACATCCTTCACGTCGCCCTGCAGCACGCCCGCCTGGATCGCCGCGCCAAGCGCCACGACCTCATCGGGGTTCACGCCCTTGTGGGGTTCCTTGCCGAAGAATTTGGTCACTTCCTCGATGACGCGCGGCATACGGGTCATACCGCCGACCAGAACCACTTCGTCGATGTCGCTGGTCGACAGGCCCGCATCTTTCAGCGCAGCCTGGCAGGGCTTCATCGACTTCTTGATCAGGTCATCCACCAGGCTTTCCAGCTTGGCGCGGGTCAGTTTCATGACCATGTGCAGCGGGGTGCCCGAGTTGCGGTCCATCGAGATGAACGGCTGGTTGATCTCGGTCTGCTGGCTGGACGACAGCTCGATCTTGGCCTTTTCGGCAGCTTCCTTCAGACGCTGCAGCGCCATCTTGTCTTGAGTCAGATCGACGCCATGCTCTTTCTTGAACTCGTCGGCCAGATAGCTGACGATCCGCATGTCGAAGTCTTCGCCACCGAGGAAGGTGTCGCCGTTGGTCGATTTCACTTCGAACAGGCCATCGTCGATTTCGAGGATGGTGATATCGAAGGTGCCGCCGCCAAGGTCATAGACGGCGATGGTCTTGGTGTCTTTCTTGTCCAGACCATAGGCCAGCGCGGCGGCGGTCGGTTCGTTGATGATGCGCAGCACCTCGAGGCCCGCGATCTTGCCCGCGTCCTTGGTGGCCTGACGCTGGGCGTCGTTGAAATAGGCCGGGACGGTGATGACGGCCTGGGTCACGGTCTCACCCAGATAGGATTCGGCCGTTTCCTTCATCTTCTGCAGAATCATCGCCGAAACCTGGGCGGGCGAGTATTTCTCGCCACGGGTTTCGACCCATGCATCCCCATTGCCGCCGTTGACGACATTGTAGGGCAGGTTCTTCTGATCCTTGAGGATCGCCGGGTCATCATGGCGACGGCCAATCAGACGCTTGACGGCGAAAATGGTATTGGTGGGGTTCGTGACGGCCTGACGCTTGGCAGCCTGCCCGACCAGGCGTTCGGTTTCGGTGAAACCGACGATCGAGGGCGTGGTGCGCGCGCCTTCCGAGTTTTCGATGACGCGGGGTTGCGAACCATCCATGATGGCAACGCAGGAGTTCGTGGTCCCGAGGTCAATCCCGATGACTTTGGCCATGATATACTACCTCTTCCTTCGGCGATGTTGTGGGGCCGGACCCTCATAAGGCTTCCGTCCCCGATCCCAATCCGGCAGGCTAGGGCGGCCCGCCCCAACCGGCTTCTGGGCGTATATAGGCAGGCAAAAACGGGCCTGCAAGCGTGACCGCGCGGGGAATCTCGACAGTCTGGTGAAACTTGTCGCGGATGGGCGATCCGCCGTCTCGTACGGGGCCTTGCGCGCCGCCAAGGTCTCGGCGCCCGGAGGCGGAAGCCGCGGGCGAACCGGCCAAGTTGTGCTGGCGCGTCAGCGCTTGGCGGCCCAGCTGGCCGAGATGTGTTTGCGGGTGAAGAATTCGCCCATCAGCCCGATCACGATACAGGCTGCCGTCACCTTGATTGGATAGTCGATGGAGCTGTAGTGCGGATGGTAGTTCAGGAAGATGAAACCGCGCCCCTGGTCGATCGTGTGGAAAAGGGGATTCCAGTCAAACCAGGCGAGAACATGGCCCGGCATCTTGTTGGCAACAAACATCTTGCCCGAAGCGATCATGTTTGCCCGCATGTAGAGCGAACAGAGGATGCCGAAGAAATCGGGGGCCCAAGGCTTTGCCGCCAGCATGATCATGCCGATGCCCACGCCGCTGGCCCAGGACAGCACGAGCATCCCCAGTGCGCCCACGGGTTCGTAGATCGAAATCGGGGTGAAGATCACATGGTAGAAATACAGCACCACCGAGGCCGACAAGACCTGCAGATACAAAGCGCTGAGCGCAGAAGAGCAGATGGCGACGATCGTGTTCATCGGGCGGTGCAGCATCATGGGCGAGGTCGGACCTTCTGCCCCCATGACCGCGCCCAAGGCCTTGGTATGGGTCATGAACATGAAGATGCCCGACATGATGTAGAGCACGAAGTTCCCGCGGATGGCGTTCGACCGGCCGCCCATGATGTTCATGATGACGTAAAAGACGACGATCAAGATTACCGTCTGCAGGATGTTCATCAGCAGGCCGATAATGGCATTGCCATGATTCTTGCGTACATGGCGCACGCTGGCATGAAAAATGAGCTCGAGCGTCGTGAACGCCGACCCTACCGATGATTTCGGCTGCTCGATCTCAAACATCTGCCAGACCTCTCTGGGCGCGCCCTGCCCGATCCTGAACGGGAAATCTTGCCGTTCCCTTAGCGAGCGATGATAAGGGATCGACCAAATTATTCAACTCTGCGGCCCGACCGGCCGCCTGCCGGAGCCGTACCATGGATTTCAACCGCCTTGTCCCCGTCATTCGCCGTCTCGCGCTCGAGGCTGGTGACCGGATCATGGAGGTCTACAATTCCCCCGATTTCGAGGTGAAGTCCAAGGGTGACGCCAGCCCTGTGACCGAAGCGGACGAGGCGGCCGATGCGCTGATTTCGGCGGGCCTTCAGGCCGAATTCCCCGAAATTCCGCTGATCACCGAAGAACAGGCCGACAGCCACGCGCTTGAGGCCAAGACCTTCCTGATCGTCGATCCGCTGGATGGCACCAAGGAATTCGTCCAGCGTCGGGGCGATTTCACGGTGAACATCGCCTATGTTCAGGACGGCGTGCCGATGCGCGGCGTTGTCTATGCCCCCGCACAGGGGCGGCTGTTCTACACCCAGGCCGACGGCAGCGCGGTCGAAGAAACCGGCACGCTGGACAAGTCGAGCCCCGGCACCCTGCGTCGGATCTCGGTCAGCATGCCCGATAATGACGCGCTGATGGTGGTGGCTTCGAAATCGCACCGCGATGCGGCTACCGATGATTACATCTCGAAATATTCAGTGAAGGACATGCGCTCGGCCGGGTCCTCGCTGAAGTTCTGCCTGGTCGCCACGGGCGAGGCGGATCTGTATCCGCGGTTGGGCCGCACGATGGAATGGGACACCGCCGCCGGTGACGCCGTTCTGCGCGGGGCAGGGGGGCAGGTTGTCCGCTTCGATGATCATAGCGTGCTGGCCTACGGCAAGTCGGGCTGGGACAACCCCTTCTTCATCGCCTATGCGCCCGGCGTGGAGCTGAAAAAGTGAGCGTCCTTCTCGCCATTCCGGCCCGCTATGCCTCAACCCGCTATCCGGGCAAGCCCTTGGTTTCCTTGCGTGGCCCGGACGGGGATAAGACCCTGATCCAGCGCAGCTGGGAGGCCGCCAAGGCGGTGCGCGGGGTGGACCGGGTCGTCGTCGCCACCGATGACGACCGCATCAAGACCCATGCCGAGGCCTTTGGCGCCGAGGTGGTGATGACCTCATCCGCCTGCCAGAACGGGACCGAACGCTGCGCCGAAGTGGCCGCCAAGTTGCCGGGGTTCGAGATCGTGGTGAATCTGCAGGGCGATGCGCCGCTGACCCCGGCCTGGTTCGTCGAGGATCTGATCGCCGGGCTGCGCGCCGATCCGCAGGCCGATATCGCGACGCCGGTGCTGCGCTGCGACGGGCGCGCGGTGAACAGCTTTCTGGCCGATCGCCGCGCGGGCCGCGTGGGGGGGACTACGGCGGTCTTCGGGGCGGGGGGGCGTGCGCTCTATTTCTCGAAAGAGGTGATCCCCTATACCGGCAAGACCTATGGCGACGAAGACCCGACGCCTGTCTTTCACCATGTCGGCGTCTATGCCTACCGCCCCCGCGCGCTGCGGGCCTATCCGTCCTGGCCCATCGGTCCGCTGGAAGTGCTGGAGGGGCTTGAGCAGCTGCGTTTCCTGGAACAGGGGCGCGCCGTGCTCTGCGTCGAGGTGGAGGCCAAGGGCCGCCAGTTCTGGGAGCTGAACAACCCCGAAGACGTGCCCCGGATCGAGGCCATGATGGCCGAGATGGCCGGGCAGGGCTAAGCCCGCGCCATGGCGCTGCCCGCGACCAGCCTGATCATCGTCAGCCGCCACCGCGCGGCGGCCTTGAGGCGGGCGGTCGCGGCGGTCTGCCAACTGGACCATCAGCAGGTCGAACTGATCGTGGTGGCTGATCCAGCCGCTTTTGCGGGGCTGCCTGATCTGCCGATCAAGAAGGTGCCCTTCGATACCCCCAATATCTCGGCGGCGCGGAACGCGGGGCTTGCTGTCGCAGCCGGAGAGGTCATCGCCTTTCTGGATGATGACGCGGTACCGGAACCCCCTTGGCTGTCGCGGCTGACGGCGCCGTTCCAGCAACCAGATATTGTTGCTGCTACAGGATATGTCATTGGTCGAAATGGATTTTCGTATCAATGGCGCGCATCCGAGGTTGACCATCTGGGCGAAGACCACCCGCTGCAGGTCCCCGATACCGGCATGGTTCAGGCGGGCTCGGCCCGCCGCACGATCAAGACCCAGGGCACCAATTGCGCCTTCCGCGCTGGACTCTTGCGGAAGGTGGGGGGATTTGATCCGGCCTATCATTTCTTTCTGGATGAAGCGGATCTGGACCTGCGCCTTGCCCTGTCGGGACGCACGGCGGTGGTGCCGAAGGCACGGGTGCATCACGGCTTTCATGCTTCGGATCGGCGCCGGTCGGACCGGGTTCCCACCACACTGCACGAGATTGGGGCATCCTCCATGGTTTTCCTGCGCCGCCATGCCGATGAGGCCGCGTGGCCTGCCGCTTTGGCCCGGCGTCGCGCGACCGAACGCCTGCGCGCGCTGGGCCATATGGTCGGCGGCGCCCTTCTGCCGGGCGAGGTGGGGCCACTTCTGGCGACGCTGGAGGCGGGCATAGCCGAGGGTGCCAGCCGCCATCTGCAGCCGCTCAGCCCTCTGCCCCTGCCGGATCAGCCTTTCCTGCCCCTGCCTGGCACCGGGCCGCGTCAGCTTCGGCTTTTTGCGGGTCGGGCCTGGCAAGGCCATGCCTTGGCCCGGGCCGCCCGCACAGCTGTGGCCGAGGGGGCAGTGGCTGTGGTGATGCGCCTCAGCCCAACCGCGCGGCGGCATTCGATCCGCTTTCATCCCGACGGCTATTGGGAACAGACAGGCGGTCTTTTCGGCGCAGCTGAGCGACACGAACCTGCTGTTCGCCCCTTCACTTTCAGCCGCCGTGTTCACCAGGAAAGCCTGCGCTGGGCAGAGTTTCGCCCAAGTTTTTTGCGGTTTCAGGATAAGCTTGAGTGATTGCCGCGCCTGAATTAGCAATCCCGATGAAAAATGAGACAGAAGTCGGTATCCTGGCGATGTGATTCGTTAGTTTTGCTGATTTTTGTCGATTTTTAAGCCATCATCAGACCCGGCGCTGCAGTAGCGCAGGGCATTGAAAAGACACCCGAGAGGATCGTCGCTATCATGAAGTCTAGAAAGGTCACCAAGGCGGTATTTCCCGTGGCTGGCATGGGAACGCGGTTCCTGCCGGCCACCAAGTCGATCCCGAAAGAGATCATGACGCTGGTTGACCGCCCGCTGATCCAGTACGCGATTGATGAAGCCCGCGCAGCCGGTATCAAGGAATTCATCTTCGTCACGTCGCGCGGCAAATCCGCGCTTGAGGATTATTTCGACCACGCGCCCGAGCTGGAAAACACCCTCAAGCGCGCGGGCAAGAATGATCTGCTCGAAGTGCTGAAAACCACCAACATGGATTCCGGCGCGATTGCCTATGTGCGTCAGAACCGGGCCATGGGGCTTGGCCATGCCGTGTGGTGCGCCCGCCGTCTGATCGGGAACGAACCCTTTGCCGTGCTGCTGCCCGATGACGTGATCGCGGCAGAGAAGCCCTGCCTTGCCCAGATGGTCGAGGCCTATGAGGAAACCGGCGGCAATATGGTTGCCACCATGGAGGTGCCGCCTTCGAAGGCTTCGGCCTATGGCGTGCTCGACATCGCCGAGGACATGGGCGCCATCGTCAAGGCAAAGGGCATGGTTGAAAAGCCCAAAGCCGAAGAGGCGCCGTCGAACCTTGCCGTGATCGGACGCTATATCCTGTCGCCAAAGGTCATGACCAACCTCAACAAGATGAAGCAGGGCGCCGGCGGTGAAATCCAGCTGACCGACGCCATCGCCGAGGAAGTGGGTGAGGAGGGCACCGGCGTCTACGGTTACCGCTTCAGCGGTCAGCGTTATGACTGCGGCTCGAAGGCCGGCTTCCTTCAGGCCACCGTGGCCTTCGGCCTGTCGCGCCCCGACCTGCAAGACGAGTTCAGCAGCTATCTGCATGACCTCATCGCCCAGCAGAAGGCTGCGCAGTAATCCGTGCCCGCAGCGCGGCTTCTGGATCTGACGCGGATTGTATCGCGTCTGGGTCGGGGGCCGCTGACAGGGGTGGACCGGGTCGAGCTTGCCTGGTTGGATCATCTGATCGAAGGGGAGGCCCATTCGGGCCTTCCCCTTTTTGCTTTGGTGCGGATGGCTGACGGTTTTGCCCTGCTCGATGGGCCTGGGGCACGCGCGGTGGCGGCGCTCGCGCGCGGCGCCGATCTGCCTGCGGCGGATCTGCGCGGACGACTGGGGCGGCGGCGCGATCCCCTGCGCGCCAGGGCAGAAACAGCGGTGCGTCGGCTTGCCCGCGCGCAGACCCCCATGCCCCTGCTGGGCTGGATGCTGGCGCGCCATGTGCCACCGGACACGCCGTATTTTAACGTCGGTCACGCCAATCTGACGCCACAGGTTCTCGGCGCGATGCGGGGGCAGGTTGTCGTGCTGGTGCATGACACGATCCCATTGGATTATCCTCAGTTCACCCGGCCCGATATTCCGATGGTATTCGGGCGCAAGATGGCGGCGGTGTCAGGCCGGGCTGATCTGGTGGTACATTCCACCGCCGCCGCACGTCAGGCAACCGAGCGGCACTTTGCCCGCATGGGGCGCGTCCCTCCCGCGGTGGTCGCGCCGCTTGGGGTGGATGTGCCTGCGCCGGGTCGCTTTCCTGATTTGCCGGGGCTTGACCCCAGGCGGCCCTGGTTCCTTGCCATCGGCACGATCGAGCCGCGCAAGAACCATGCGCTTCTGCTTGATGTCTGGGAACAGCTTGCCACCCGTCTTGCCCCGAACCAGATGCCGCAACTGGTGATCGCGGGCAGCCGCGGCTGGCGGAATGAGGCCGTCTTCCGCCGGCTGGATGCCCGGCCACCCCATGTGATCGAGGTGGCCGACCTGTCGGATCCTGCGCTGGCCGCGCTGTTGTACAGATCCCATGGCCTGTTGTTCCCCAGCCATGCCGAGGGGTTTGGCCTGCCGCCGGTCGAGGCCGCGGCCTTGGGCGTGCCGGCCTATCTGTCAGATTTGCCAGTCTTCCATGAGGTCTTGGGAGACTATCCGGTTTACCTGCCGGTTGACGCGGTTTATTCTTGGGTGGAAACAATTGCCGCTGTTTTGGCGGGGGGGGAACGGGCAAATTCCCCGGACGGGGGCGTCGGTGGCATGAAACCTGCCCTTGCTTTGCCAGGCTGGGACACGCATTTCAATGCGGTGTTAAGAAACGTCAGATAGGCCGGAATTACCTGGTCGGAGCATGTGAAGCGTGGGGATCTGGACCACATACCGCCTGCGTCTTGCACGCAAGCGATGGCGCCTCAGGGCCTTCCGCAAGCGGCGGGAGCTGACTCCCGTTGTCAGCCGCATCAATGCCGTGCGGCCCAATCACCTGCTTTTGTTTTCGACCGTCAGGAACGAAAAGATCCGGCTGCCCTATTTCCTGCGCTATTATCGGGATTTGGGGATCAACCATTTCTTTTTCGTCGACAATGACAGTGATGATGGCACCCGCGAATATCTTGCGGAACAGGCCGATGTTTCCCTTTGGCGGGCAAAGGCCAGTTACAAACGTGCGCGGTTCGGGGTGGATTGGCTGAACTGGCTGCTCATGCGGCATGGCCACGGGCATTGGACCATGGTCGTCGATCCCGATGAATTCTTCGTCTATCCCTTCTGCGATACCCGGCCGCTGCGTGCGCTGACGGATTGGCTGGATGCGAGTTCGATCAAGTCCTTCTCGGCGATGTTGCTGGACATGTATCCCAAAGGGCCAGTCTCGGCGCAGCCCTATCGAGAAGGGCAGGACCCTTTTGAAATTGCCAATTGGTTTGACAGCGGCAATTACACCATGGCCAAGAACCCGTCCTACGGGAATCTCTGGATTCAGGGCGGCGCCCGGTCGCGCGTGTTCTTTGCCGACAATCCCGAACGTGCGCCCGCGCTGAACAAGGTGCCATTGGTGAAATGGCATCGTGATTACGCCTATGTCAGTTCGACCCATATGCTGCTGCCGCGCGGGTTGAACCTTGTTTATGACGAATGGGGGGGGGAAAAGGCCTCGGGCTGCCTTCTGCACGCGAAGTTCATCGATACGCTGGCCACCAAAACCGCCGAAGAGCTGCGCCGGAAGGAACATTTCGCCAATAGCCACGAATACCGCGCCTATCAGGAGGGGCTGCTGGCCAGCCCTGATCTGTGGTGCAAATGGAGCGAGAAATATATCAACTGGCGTCAGCTCGAGATTTTGGGTCTGATGTCCAAGGGCAACTGGGCATGAGGGGGCAGGGGTGAGCGTCGGCTTTGTCATGCTCTGTCATACGGCGCTGGACCGGGCGGCACAGGTTGCCCGCCACTGGGCCGAGCATGGCTGCCCTGTTGTGATCCATGTTGACCGTCGCGTGGGCAAAGGCCCGTTCCGGCGGATGCAGCGCGTTCTGGAAGGTGTGGCTGACATCCGCTTTTCCGAACGGTTTGCCTGTGAATGGGGCACCTGGGGGCTCGTTGCCGCAACGCAGGCGGCCTCGACCCTGATGCTGCGCGATTTTCCGGCGGTGCGGCATGTCTATCTTGCCTCGGGGTCGTGCCTGCCGCTGCGCCCGGTGAAAGAGCTGGTCGCCTATCTGGACAGTCGCCCGCGCACTGATTTCATCGAAAGCGTCACCACCGAGGATGTCGGCTGGACCGTGGGTGGGCTGAATATCGAACGCTTTACCCTGCGTTTCCCGTTTTCCTGGCGCAAGCAACGGCGGCTGTTTGACGGCTATGTCCGCCTGCAACGGCGGCTGGGTTTTCGCCGTCGCATCCCGGCGGGGCTGGTGCCGCATCTGGGCAGCCAATGGTGGTGCCTGACGCGACAAACGCTGAGCGCCATTCTCGAAAGCCCTGACCGCGCGGCGCATGATGCCTATTTCAAGCGAGTCTGGATTCCCGACGAAAGCTATTTCCAGACGCTGGTCCGGCAGGTCTCGGCCAATGTCGAAAGCCGGTCGCTGACGCTGTCGAAGTTCGATTTCCAGGGCAAACCGCATATCTTTTACGACGACCACCTCCAGCTTTTGCGGAAATCCGACTGTTTTGTCGCGCGAAAGATCTGGCCGCATGCCGACAAGCTTTATCGCGTGTTCCTGTCGGATGATGCGGGCAACCAGCCTGCCGCCGAACCAAACCCCGGCAAGATCGACCGGCTGTTTTCCAAGGCGGTGGAGCGGCGGACCAAGGGACGCGCCGGGCTTTACATGCAAAGCCGCTTTCCGCAGTGGAACTGGGAAAACGGCATGACCGCGGCGCCCTATTCAGTTTTTGAAGGGTTCTCGGAACTCTTTGAAAATTTTGATATCTGGCTTGGCAAGGTGACGGGGACGCGGGTGCATGGCCACCTCTTTGCGCCTGATCGCGTGGCCTTTGCCGGGGGCGAGAAGGTCTATAACGGGGCGCTCAGCGACAGTGCCAAGCTGCGTGACTACAACCCCCGCAGCTTCCTTGTCAGCCTGATCTGGAACACCCGCGGCGAACGGCAATGCCTGCAATTCGGGCCTGATGACAATCAGGAAATCGGTGCCTTCTTCGCACGTGATCCGAACGCCCAGATCTCGGTGATTTCGGGGGCATGGGCGGTGCCGCTGTTCCGCGCTAATGTGAATTTCGGGGAAATCCGCAAAGAGGCCGCGCGGTTGCAGAAGATCGAGGCCGCACATCTGGCTGAATTGCGCGACCCCTCGGTCAAGGCCAAGGTCCGGATCTGGACGCTGGCCGAATTCGTGGAAAACCCGATGGAACCGCTCCAGACCATCATCGACGAAATCAGCCCCCGGTCAAACCGCCGCCTGACCGAGGCGCCGCGCATGGCCGACCTCACGGGCTTTGGCCAGTTCCTGCAGAACCTCCGCAATCAGGGGATGCAGCCGGTGCTGATGGGCGATTTCCCGGCAGGCGATGACCCCCGTCCCACAACGACGCGGCGTGGCCGCCCCTATCTGGTGAAGTAAGTGCAGCAGCGGTTCCGTTCCTTCGTGATGTTCGCCGAAATGCGGACCGGGTCGAATTTCCTTGAGGCGAACCTGAACGCGCTGCCCGGCGTCACCTGCCATGGTGAGGTGTTCAACCCGCATTTCATGGGCAAGAAGGATTGCCAAAGCCTCTTTGGCTATGACCTGCCCGCACGCGAGGCGGAGCCGCTGGCGGTGCTGGAGGCGATGCGTGCCCAAACCGCCGGGCTGGCCGGGTTCCGCTGTTTCCATGACCATGACCTGCGGGTCATCGCCCATGTGCTGGCCGATCCGACCTGCGCCAAGATCATCCTGACGCGCAATCCGGTGGAAAGCTATGTCAGCCTCAAGATCGCGCAGGCGACGGATCAATGGCGCCTGACCAATGCCACGCGGCTGAAAACCGCGCGGGTGCCGTTTCAGGCGGCGGAGTTCGAGGCGCATCTGCAGCAGGCCCAGGCCTTTCAGATCGAGCTGATGCACGCTCTGCAGATCAGCGGTCAGACGGCCTTCTATATTGATTACGAAGATCTCAATGATCTTGAGGTGCTGAACGGGCTTGCCGCCTTTTTGGGGGTTGAGGGGCGGCTTGATGCGCTGGACCCCAAGCTGAAAAAGCAGAACCCCGAGGATGTGACGGCCAAGGTGGTTAACGCGACCGAGATGGAGGCTGCGCTGGCGCGGCTCGATCGGTTCAATCTGGCACGCACGCCGAATTTCGAGCCGCGTCGGGCGCCGGGGATTCCGGGCTTTGTGGCGGCGGCGGATGCACCGGTCTTGTTCATGCCGGTGCGCGGCGGGCCGGATCAGGCGGTGCGTGACTGGCTGGGGCGGTTGGGGCGCGGCGGGTTGATCACCGATTTCGTGCAGAAGTCACTGCGGCAGTGGAAACGCCAGCAGGGCGCCCATCGCAGCTTTACCGTGCTGCGCCATCCCGTTGCGCGGGCCTATGAGGCCTATTGCCGGGTCGTGCTGGCGGGTGAGGGCGATTTCTATCGCCTGCTGACCAAGGCCTATGGACTTGATCTGGCACGCGGACCCAAGGTTGACGCAGAGATGCAGCGCGCGGGCTTTGTGGCTTTTCTGCGCTGGCTGAAGATCTATCTGGCGGGCCAGACCGGGCAGAAGATCGACCCGCGCCTCGCCAGCCAGTCGGCGGTTCTGCAGGGCTTTGCCCAGTTCCAGACGCCCGATCTTGTGCTGCGCGAGGAGCGCCTGGCCGAGGGGCTGGCCTTTCTGGCCGCCGATCTGGGCCTGCCCGCACCAGAGTTCCGTCCGTTGGCAAGCGACCTGCCCCTGCCGCTGGCCGATATCTGGACGGCAGAGGTCGAAGAGGCCGCGCGGGACGCCTATCAGCGCGATTATCTGGGCTTCGGCTTTGCGAAATGGGGGCGTTGATCGCCCCCTGATCAGGCCGCGGCAGGCGCCCGGCTTTCGGTGAGGATAGCGTAAAGCTTGGCCGGATCGGTATTGGCGCGCAGCTTGGCGCAAATCCCGGCGTCGCGCATGGTGCGGCTGACCAGCGCCAGCGCCTTGAGGTGTTCCACCCCGGAATCCTTCGGTGCGAACAGCCCGAAGATCAGGTCCACCGGCTGGCGGTCGACGCTGTCATAATCCAGCGGCTTTTCCAGGCGGATGAAGACCCCGACAATGCCCGGCAGGTCTTCCAGCCGCGCGTGGGGCAGGGCGATGCCATGGCCCACACCGGTGGGGCCAAGGCTTTCGCGTTCCTGCAAACCGTCAATCGCCACCGAGGCGTTGAACTTGTAGGCCTGTGCGGCCACCTCTCCCAGTTCCTGGAAGAGGCGCTTCTTGCTTGTCATCTGACTGACGACCCTGACGGCCTGCGGGTGAAGAAGTTTGGAAAGTTCCATCAGGATCGTCGTCCAATCAGCGCCGCGCGGCGCGTCACTTGCTGTTGCGCGGGTCGATCCAGCCGATGTTGCCGTCTTCACGACGATACACGACGTTCACGCCCCCATGGCCCTCATTCCGGAACACGAGCATCTTCTGACCCGCCAGCTCCAATTGCATCACGGCTTCGCCCACGGTGATCGAAGGGATCTTCGTCTCCATTTCGGCAATGACGATCGGCTGAAGCGTCGCGGTGTCCGACTCCTCGTGGTCGTCGGTCGGGGCGAGGATATAGGAGGAACCTCCGTCGAATTCAACAGGTGCCGTGCGGTCACGGTGGTGGTCGCGCAGACGGCGCTTGTAGCGGCGCAGCTGCTTGTCCAGCCGTTCGCGGCAGGCTTCGAAAGCGGCATAGATTTCAGGGGCATGGCCCTTGGCCGCCGCATTCAGGCCGGTCGAGAGATGGATCGTGGCTTCGCAGACATGTTCATGCGCGCTCTTGGAAAACACGACGACGGCATCGGTGGGGCGTTGGGCGTATTTCTCGATCACTTCGCCCAGTTCGGCCTTCACATGGGTTTGAAGCGCCTCACCGATGTCGATCTGTCTCCCGCTGATCTGATAACGCATGGCTCCTCCTTCGCGATGACGGCAAAGCACAACCCGCATCATGCAGGGTGTCCCGCCGATGAATTTTACATGGGGCCGCCCGGTGTTCGACACCAGTGCCACGGGGGCAGAAACCTGCCGCATGGGCCTTGGAGTCGGGGGCGGTTATCACACGCATCTAGGGTATTTGGTGGCATACCCGGCAGGGATGTCAACAGCTTCATCGTCACGGATTGTCACGGTGGCGCGGGTATGGCGTTGCGGGCGCAGGGCGCCGCCGGTCAGACCATGCGGAAGTTCTGGCCCAGATAGACGCGGCGCACGGTTTCGTCGCGCACGATTTCGTCAGTCGTGCCGCTCATCAGGACGTGGCCATCGTGCAGAATATAGGCGCGATCCACGATTTCGAGCGTTTCGCGCACGTTATGGTCGGTAATCAGCACGCCCAACCCGCGGGATTTCAGGTCCTGCACCAGGTGACGAATCTCGCCCACGGCGATGGGGTCCACCCCGGCAAAGGGTTCATCCAGCAGCAGGTATTTCGGATCGGCGGCCAGACAGCGCGCGATTTCCACCCGCCGCCGTTCCCCGCCCGACAGCGCCAGCGCGGGCGCGCGCCGCAGATGGGTGATCGAGAAATCCGACAGCAGTTCTTCCAGACGTTCTCGCCGCTTGTGCGCGTCGGATTCGCGGATCTCCAGCACGGCCAGGATATTGTCCTCGACCGAGAGGCCGCGGAAGATCGACATCTCTTGCGGCAGATAGCCCACGCCCAGCTGCGCGCGGCGATACATCGGCAGGGTCGTCACGTCGCGCCCGTCGATCAGCACCTGCCCGCCTTCGGGCGTCACAAGCCCCGCGATGGAATAGAAGCAGGTGGTCTTGCCCGATCCGTTCGGGCCCAGCAGCGCCACCACCTCACCGCGGTTGAGCGTGAGCGTCACATCCCGGATCACCGGGCGCTTCTTGTAGCTTTTGCGCAAGCCCCGGACCTGCAGGCCAAGCGGCTGGGGGGTGTCGGTCATCAGTTGCCACCCGGCACGAAGATCGTCGAGACGCCGCCTTCCATCTGGCCGCTGCCCGACTTGAGGTCGATCACCAGCTTCTGCCCGGAAATCGCGCTTTTGCCCTGCGTCAGCAGGACATCGCCGGTCATCACTACGCGGCCCTCGTCGATGGTATAGACCGCCTCGCGCGCCTCGGCGGCATCGGTCTTGCTGGCAAGGGTGACGCCACCCGTGGCGTGCAGCTGGCGGATGGCCTTGCCCTCGGGATCGTATTCCACGCGCACCTCGGCCGCCGATAGGCGCATGTCGCCCTGACCCACCACGACATTGCCGGTGAAGGTGGCGCTGCCATCGGCCTGATTGACGGCGAGGCTGTCGGCCTTCACCTCGACCGGCAGGGTGGTGTCCTGTTTCAGCCCGCCGAAAGACACCCCCGCGCCCTGTGCGCTGGCCAAGCCGGGGACCATGGCGCAGATCAGAAGCAGCATGCGAAGGGGGCGGAACATGAAAGGCCTCGGTCAGCGGGTGCGCGGTTGGTATATCAGGCGGACGCCGCCGTTGAAAACCAGAAGATAGGTTTCGGCACCATCCCCCGTCGGGGTGATCTGCATCTGACCGGCGGTTATCCGCCCCAGCGGACCAAAGCCCTCGACCGCGCCGGCGGTCTTTGCCCCGGCGGTATCAAGGGTCAGGGTCATCGCCTCGGTCCGGAATTCGTAGCCCAGCGAATTGGCCAGCAGGACACCGCCCTCCAGCACCGCCGCGCGCGTCTCTTGCAGAAAGCGCACGGCGCCCGCGGTCAGCACCGACCGCGCGCCATCGGCGGTGGAGAGCTCGGCATGCACCGCCGCGGCCGTGGCCCCGTTGCCGGCATCGGGGCGGGCCTCATCGGCGCTGATGGTCAGCGTCGCGCCATCACGGGTGGTGCCGGCATAGGTGGGGGCGGTGATCCGGGGTTCGCGCAGGCGGTCGGCCAGCTCGGCCTCGGAAAAGCCGATCGTCCCCTGCGGGTCGATCTGCCGCGCGACCAAGAAGAGGCTGGAGAGAATCGCCAGCGCCATCAGCGGCAGCGCCACCTTCAGCCATCCCACAAGGCGCGAATGCCGGTCCATCGGTTACACCACGCCCGCCCGCAGGCAATCATGGATATGGATCAGCCCGACGGCCTGACCCGATCCTTCCGGGTCCACCACGAAAAGCGAGGTGATCTTCTTCGACTGCATCACCGCCACGGCCTTTTCGGCCAGCGCATCAGGCCCGATACTGCGCGGGTTGCGGGTCATCACCTGTTCCGCGGTCAGATCCAGCAGGCCCTGCATGTGGCGCCGCAGGTCACCGTCTGTGATCACCCCCACCAGCAGCCCATCGGCATCGGTCACGCCGACTACGCCAAAGCCCTTCTGGCTCATGGTCAGCAGGGTGTCGCCCATGGGCGTGAGCGCAGTCACCAGCGGCAGGTCGGTGTGCATCAGGTTCCGCACGGTGGCCAGCTTCGCCCCCAGCTTGCCGCCGGGGTGGAAGATGCGGAAATGTTCCGGCGTGAACTGACGGTGGTCCATCAGCGCAATCGCCAGCGCATCCCCCAGCGCCAGCGTCATGGTGGTCGAGGTGGTGGGAACGATGCCGGTTTCGCAGGCCTCTTGCGCGGGGGGCAACAGAATCGCTACGTCAGATTGCCGCAGCAGGGTCGAACCCGGCCGCCCTGCCACCCCGATCAGCGGAATCGCAAAGCGGCGGGTATGGGCGATCACATCCGCCAGCTCGGGCGTCTCGCCGGAATTCGACAGTACCAGCGCCACATCCTGTTCCGTCAGCATGCCCAGATCGCCATGGCTCGCCTCGCCCGGATGGACGAATTGCGCCGGTGTCCCGGTCGAGGCGAAGGTCGCCGCCATCTTGCGCGCGATATGCCCCGATTTGCCCATGCCGCAAACGATGACACGGCCCTTGGCGCCCAGGATCAGCTCGACCGCGCGGTCAAAGCTGTCGTCCAGCTGATCGGCCAGCAGGGTCAAGGCCTCGGCCTCGCGGCGGATGACGCGGCGGCCGATGCTGCGGAAATCAGTGGTGGAAGATGTCATTGGGTTCATCCCAGCCCATAAGATCCAGTTCGGCCCGCGTCGGAAGGAAATCGAAACAGCGCTGTGCCAGTTCCATCCGCCCTTCGCGCTGCAACCGCAGTTCCAGCGCCGCCTTCAGCGCATGAAGATAAAGCACATCCGAGGCGGCATAGTCCTTTTGCGCCTCGGTCAGTTCGGCGGCGCCCCAGTCCGAGGTCTGCTGCTGCTTGCTGACATCCACGCCGACCATTTCCTGCAGCAGGTATTTCAGCCCGTGCCGGTCGGTGAAGGTGCGGATCAGCCGCGAGGCGATCTTGGTGCACCAGACGGGGGCAGTGGTCACGCCAAAGGCATTCTTCATCGCCGCAATGTCGAACCGCCCGAAATGGAACAGCTTCAGCACATCGGGATTGGTCAGCAGACGTTCCAGATTCGGCGCCCGGGTCTGTCCACGCGCGATCTGGACCAGATGGGCATGACCGTCGCCCGCCGAAAGCTGCACCACACACAGCCGGTCACGCCGGGGATCAAGGCCCATGGTTTCGGTGTCGATGGCCACGATGGGGCCAAGATCAAGCCCGTCGGGCAGATCGGTCTTGTGCAGGTAGATGGTCAAGGAAGCCTCCGCGGACAGCGCCTGCCGGGGATAGACCCGCCGGGGCAGCGGGTCAACGCCGGGCTTGAATGCCAAAGGCCCGGCACCTTGCGGGCCGGGCCTTTGGAAACTGGTGCCCAGAAGAGGACTCGAACCTCCACGCCTTGCGGCACTGGTACCTGAAACCAGCGCGTCTACCAATTCCGCCATCTGGGCGATGTCGTGAGGTGGTATCTACGGGCTGGCGCGCGGGGTGTCAACGGCACATCTTGCACGAAATGCGATGAATTTCCGGCGCCTCGCGGTCGGGGCTGCATCGGGGCGGAAAACCAAAAGGCCCGGCACCTTGCGGGGCCGGGCCTTTGGAAATTGGTGCCCAGAAGAGGACTCGAACCTCCACGCCTTGCGGCACTGGTACCTGAAACCAGCGCGTCTACCAATTCCGCCATCTGGGCGATGTCGTGGGGCGGTATCTACGGGCAGCCGCAGGGGGTGTCAACAGTCCGCGACAAAAAACTTTGTACCCCTGCCGCGCGGGATTTGCGGCTTGTTTGGAAAGGGCCTTAAAGTTATGGAGACAAGGAATTTTGCACCATTACCTACCGGGAAGGGCTCGCAGATGAGCAAGCTGGTCACGATCTATGGCGGTTCGGGTTTTGTCGGGCGTTACATTGCCCGCCGCATGGCGAAAGAGGGCTGGCGCGTGCGCGTTGCGGTCCGCCGCCCGAACGAAGCGCTTTTCGTGCGCCCGTATGGCGTGGTCGGACAGGTCGAACCGGTGCTGTGCAACATCCGCGATGACGCCAGCGTACGCGCTGCCATGAAGGGCGCCGATGCGGTGGTGAACTGCGTCGGTATTCTGAACGCGGTCGGCAAGAACAAGTTCGACGCCGTGCAGGCCGAAGGGGCCGGGCGCGTGGCACGCCTTGCCGCTGAAGAGGGCGTCGCGAACCTGGTGCATATCTCGGCCATCGGGGCCGATGTGAACAGCGCCAGTAGCTATTCCGCCACCAAGGGCCAAGGCGAAGCCGCGGTTCAGGCCGCTTTCCCCGGTGCGGTGATCCTGCGTCCCTCGATCATCTTCGGGAATGAGGACGGGTTCTTCAACCGCTTTGCCGGCATGGCGCGTCTGTCGCCGATCCTGCCGATCTTCGGCGCCGGGACGAAATTCCAGCCTGTGCATGTGGAGGACGTGGCCGCCGCTGCGGTCAAGGGCGTGCTGGGGCAGGCCCCGGCGGGCATCTATGAACTGGGCGGCCCCGATGTCGCCACTTTTGCCGAGCTGATGCAGGCCATGCTGGGCATTATCCACCGCCGCCGTCTGGTGCTGCCGCTGCCGCGCTTTGCCGGTGCCATCATGGCGGCCGTCTTCGATAGCGTGCAGGCCGTGACGCTGGGTCTGATCGTGAACAAGGTGCTGACCGGCGATCAGCTGAAGAACCTTTATCGCGACAACGTGGTTTCGCCCGGCGCCAAGACCTTTGCCGATCTGGGAATCACCCCCGCGGCCTATGAGGCCGTGCTGCCCGACTATCTCTGGCCCTTCCGGCCGTCGGGCCAATATGACGCCATCAAGGCCTCGGCCAAGAACCTGCGTAAGGCCTGATGCATGGCCGACCAGTCGCTCCTCGCTGCCGCCGTTCTGGGTTTGCTGGAGGGGCTGACCGAGTTCATCCCCGTCTCCTCGACCGGCCATATCCTTCTGGCCGGTCACTTCATGGGCTTCAACAGCGCCGGCAAGACCTTTGAGGTCGTGATCCAGCTGGGCGCCGTGCTGGCGGTGCTGTCGGTCTATGCGGCAAAGCTCTGGCAGGTGTTCTCGACCGCGCATCGCGACCCGGCCGCGCTCCGATTCATCGTGGCGGTGGCCCTGGCCTTTTTCCCCGCGGTGGTGATCGGTGTTCTGGCGCATGATTTCATCAAGACCGTGCTGTTCGAAACCCCGATGCTCATCGCCATCAACCTGATCGTGGGCGGCGTGATCCTGCTGTTTGTCGATCGGCTTGCGCTGAACCCGCGTTACAATGAGGCGACCGAGGTGCCGCTGGGCGTCGCGCTGAAGATCGGGTTCTTCCAATGCCTTGCCATGGTGCCGGGGGTCAGTCGGTCGGGCTCGACCATCGTGGGGGCGCTGCTTCTGGGCGTCAGCAAACGGGGCGCGGCCGAATTTTCCTTCTTCCTGTCGATGCCCACCATGGCCTCGGCCTTCGCCTATGACCTGTGGAAAAACCGCGACGTGCTGGATACCGGCGCCATGACCGAGATTGGCGTGGGCTTTGCCGTGGCCTTTGTCGCGGCGGTCTTCGTGGTGAAGTCGCTGCTCAATTACATCTCGCGCCATGGCTACGGGTTGTTCGGGTGGTGGCGAATCATTGTCGGTTCTATCGCTTTGGTGGCGCTTTCCTTGGGGTTCTGAAGGCATAGGTATCGTTTACTGACCTAATTTTCTGCAAAAAACATCACGAGCAAAGTTCCGCAGGCGAAAAACTGCAAACTAGGTCAGCCTTGCTGACTTTTATTCTGACCCGGCCCAAAGTATCAAGGCGCACCCACCGATTTGCCGCAGGGAGGCGCCGCTATGGCCAAGGAACGGATGCTCCAGTTTGTTACCGTGAATCGGGAGATGCCCGAGAAGCGTCCGGCCAATCTGCGGTCGCAGGATTTCCATGAAATCTATCGGGAATTTGCCGCGAACAAGGCCACGGAACAGGCCAGCCGCTGCAGCCAGTGCGGCGTGCCCTATTGCCAGGCGCATTGCCCGCTGCACAACAATATCCCTGACTGGCTCCGCATGACCGCCGAGGGCCGTCTGGAAGAGGCCTATGCCATCAGCCAGGCCACCAATACCTTCCCGGAAATCTGCGGCCGCATCTGCCCGCAGGACCGTCTCTGCGAAGGCAATTGCGTCATCGAACAATCGGGCCACGGCACCGTCACCATCGGCTCGGTCGAGAAATACATCACGGATACCGCTTGGGAAAATGGCTGGGTGAAGCCCGCCAAGCCCGAGGTCGAGCGCGCCGAAAGCGTGGCGATCATCGGCGCCGGTCCGGGCGGTCTGGCGGCGGCCGACATGCTGCGCCGCAAGGGCTATCAGGTTACGGTCTACGATCGCTATGACCGCGCGGGCGGCCTGCTGACCTATGGCATCCCCGGCTTCAAGCTGGAAAAGCCTGTCGTCATGCAGCGCATCGAGCAGCTGGAAGCCTCGGGCGTGAACTTTGTCATGAACTGCAAGGTGGGCGAGGATCTGAGCTTTGACGCCATCCGCGGCCAACATGATGCCGTGCTGATCGCGACGGGCGTCTACAAGGCGCGCGACGTGGGCGGCCCCGGTGCCGGGGCCTCGGGCATCGTGCAGGCGCTGGACTATCTGACCGCCTCGAACCGCAAGAGCTTTGGCGACGATGTCGAGGCCTATGATAGCGGCGAGCTGAACGCCGAAGGCAAGCGCGTGGTCGTCATCGGTGGCGGCGATACCGCGATGGACTGCGTCCGCACGGCGATCCGTCAGGGCGCGACCTCGGTCAAATGTCTCTATCGTCGTGACAAGGCCAATATGCCCGGCTCGCAGCGCGAAACCCAGAACGCCGAGGAAGAAGGCGTTGAATTCGTGTGGCTTTCGGCGCCCAAGGGCTTTACCGGCGGCACGACGGTGGATGGTGTGATCGTGCAGAAGATGCGTCTGGGCGCCCCCGATGCCACCGGCCGCCAGTCGCCGGAAGTGATCGAAGGCGCCGACTATGTGGAGCCCGCCGATCTGGTGATCACCGCGCTCGGCTTTGAACCCGAAGAGCTGCCGACCCTCTGGGGGGTGCCGGAACTGGCCGTGACCCGCTGGGGCACCATCAAGGCCGATTTCCGCACCCATGCGACCTCGCTGCCCGGCGTCTTTGCCGTGGGCGATATCGTGCGCGGGGCCTCGCTGGTGGTCTGGGCGATCCGCGATGGCCGCGAGGCCGCCGATTCCATCGCCGCCTATCTGACCCAACCGGCCAGCGTCGCGGCGGAATGATCTGAAAGCTGCGCCCTTCGGGGCGCGGCACAGGCAGCAGGCCTGACCCCGGCGGTGGGGCAGGCAGGATCAGGATATGAAGGGGCCGATGGCCATGGGCGAGATGATGCGAGCGGAAGGGCAGGGCGGCGCGGCAGCGCCCGTCGCGGCACACCGTCCGCCGCGCCCCGAGATCCAGATCGAGACGCTGCGCGATGACCGCCGCCTGCGGGTCTGGCGCCATCGGGGGCAGAGCAACCGTCTGGTGGTCTGCTTCTCCGGCGTTGGGCGCGATTGGCGCGTGCCGCCGCGGCTGGAACTGGCCAAGACCGCCTGCGCCGCGGGCCGGGATCATGCGCTCTACTTTGCCGATCCCGCGCGCAGCTGGCTGAATGCCCCGCTGCTGGCTGAGGAAATCGCCGGGCTGATCGAGGCCGAGGTCGCGCGGACGGGCGCCACGCAGGTGGTGGCGCTGGGGCATTCGCTGGGGGGCTTTTCGGCGCTGGTCCTTTCGGGCTTCACGCGGTTTGACGTGGTGCTGGCGCTGTCACCGCAGATGTCGATCGACCCCGCGCTGGTGCCGGATGAACGTCGCTGGTCCACGCTGCGCGCGCGGATTCCCGCCTTCCGCATCCGCGCTGCGTCCGATCATATGGCGCGCGCCACGCAGCATTATGTGCTGTTCGGCACCGCCGCGCGTGAGACGCCGCAGCGCCGCCTGCTGCGCCCGGCGCCGAATGTGCAATGCTTTGATCTGCCGCGCGTCCGCCATGATTCCGTCGTGCGGATTCATCAGGCCGGTGTGCTGGATGAGGTGGTGCAGCTGGCCTTCGCCGGGCGCACGCGCCGTCTGCGTCAGCTGCTGCGCGACCGTATGAAGGCGGTGCAGGCCGCACCCGAACCCGAGGGGGCCGAGGCATGAAGCCGCTGATCCTGACGCTTGGCCTGCTTGCAGCCCTGCCCGCAGAGGCAGGCAGCTTCACCCCGCCCGAGGGCTGCGAAACCTTCCTGACGGTGCAGGCGCGCGGCTGCCGCGTGTCGAACCACTACCGCTGCGAGGCCGACGCCCCCGGTGATCAGTGGCGCGCCGATTTCGATCAGGAAGGTGTCTTCTTCCTCAGCCATGTGAACCGCGAAGCGGAATGGGTGGAAAGCTTCGAATTCAACCCGGATGTGCGCCAGTCGCTGGACGATGGGGCGGCGGACCCGGCCGAGTTTTCGAAGCTGCTGTCCAGCGGGCGCGATGATTTCGCATTTTCGCTCTCGCGCACCGATGGGCAGAACACCGAGGTCACCGGCTTTGACGCCCTGACCGGCCGCAGCATCACCATCGATGGTGTCGCGCTGCAGGAAACCGAATTCGAATATACCGAAACCGATGCCGAGGGCACGATCCTGCGGCAATCGCGCGGGAACGAATATATCAGCGCAGAGTGGCGCCTGTTCTTTGCCGGCCCCTCTGAATACCGCGATGGCGAGGCCTGGCTGCCGATGGATGGCAGCCCGGTCAAGTTCATCCTTCCGGGCGAACCGGGGTTCGCCGCCACACAGCCAATCTATGAATGCGGGGCGCTGATGTCGTCCTATCGCAAATCTTCCGAAGCCAAGGAGGCCCTTAGCCATGACGATCTATGACGAAGCCTGGGTGAAGGCCGAAGAGACCAAGCGCGCATGGATGGCCGAACATGGCCTCTACAAGGAAGATGACGAACATTCTTCCTGCGGCGTGGGTCTGGTCGTGTCGATTTCGGGCAAGCCGAGCCGCAAGGTCGTGGACGCGGGCATTGATGCCCTGCGCGCGATCTGGCACCGTGGCGCCGTTGATGCCGATGGCAAGACGGGCGACGGCGCGGGCATCCACGTGCAGATCCCGGTCAAGTTCTTCTACGATCAGGTCCGCCGCACCGGGCATGAGCCCGACATGAACAAGCTGATCGCGGTCGGCCAGGTCTTCCTGCCGCGCACCGATTTTGGCGCGCAGGAACGCTGCCGGACCATCGTGGAGACCGAAGTTCTGCGCATGGGCCACTATATCTATGGCTGGCGCCATGTGCCGGTGGACACCTCGGTGCTGGGCGAAAAGGCCAATGCGACGCGCCCCGAGATCGAACAGATCCTGATCCGCTGCGAAAAGGACATCGACGACGAACAGTTCGAGCGCGAGCTCTACATCATCCGTCGCCGCATCGAAAAGGCCGTGACCGCCGCCGGGATCGCGGGCTGCTATCTCTGCAGCCTGTCCTGCCGGTCGATCATCTACAAGGGCATGATGCTGGCCGAACAGGTGTCGGTCTTCTATCCCGATCTGGAAGATGAGCGTTTCGAAAGCGCCTTCGCGATCTATCACCAGCGCTATTCGACCAACACCTTCCCGCAGTGGTGGCTGGCCCAGCCCTTCCGCATGCTGGCGCACAACGGCGAAATCAACACGCTGAAGGGCAACGTCAATTGGATGAAGAGCCATGAGATCCGCATGGCCTCGTCCACCTTTGGCGACATGGCCGAAGACATCAAGCCGATCATCCCCGGCGGCACTTCGGATTCGGGCGCGCTGGATGCGGTGTTCGAAGTGCTGGTCCGCTCTGGCCGCTCGGCCCCCATGGCCAAAACCATGCTGGTCCCCGAAGCCTGGTCGAAAACCTCGACCGAGCTGCCCAAGGCCTGGACCGACATGTATGCCTATTGCAATGCCGTGATGGAGCCTTGGGACGGCCCCGCCGCGCTGGCGATGACCGATGGCCGCTGGGTTTGTGGCGGGCTTGACCGCAACGGCCTGCGTCCGATGCGCTATGTCGTCACGGGGGATGGCCTGCTGATTGCCGGGTCCGAAGCGGGCATGGTGCCGGTCGATGAATCGACCATTCGTGAAAAAGGCGCGCTTGGGCCGGGGCAGATGATTGCCGTCGATACCAAAGAGGGCAAGCTTTATCACGATGCCGCCATGAAGGATAAACTGGCCGCAAGCCAGCCTTATGGCGAATGGATCGAAAAGGTCGTGGACCTGAACTCGATGCTGCGCGACGTGCCGGAAGCCGAAACCTTCACCGGGGCCGAGCTGCGCAAGCGCCAGATCGCGGCCGGCTATTCGGTCGAAGAGCTGGAGCAGGTCCTGGCCCCGATGGCCGAGGACGGCAAGGAAATGATCGCCTCGATGGGCGATGACACCCCGGTTGCGGTTCTGTCCAAACAGTATCGCCCGCTGTCGCATTTCTTCCGCCAGAACTTCAGCCAAGTCACCAACCCGCCGATCGACAGCCTGCGCGAAACGCGGGTCATGTCGCTCAAGACGCGGTTCGGCAACCTGAAGAACGTGCTGGATGAAAGCTCGGCCCAGACCGAAATCCTCGTGCTGGAAAGCCCCTTCATCGCCAATGCCGAATATCAGGTGATGCTCAAGCAGTTCGGCACGCAGGTTGCGGTGATCGACTGCACCTTCCCGACCGACTGCGGGCCAGAGGCGCTGCGCCTCGGGCTGGAGCGTATCCGTGCCGAAGCCGAAGATGCCGTCCGTTCGGGCGCGGCCCATCTGGTGCTGACCGACGAATATCAGGGGGCCGAAAAGGTCGCCATGCCGATGATCCTTGCGACCTCGGCCGTGCATAGCTGGCTGACCCGCAAGGGCCTGCGCACCTTCACCTCGCTGAATGTGCGCGCGGCGGAATGCATCGACCCCCACTACTTCGCGGTGCTGATCGGCTGCGGCGCGACGACGGTGAACCCCTATCTGGCGCAGGACAGCATCGCCGACCGCATCAGCCGCGGCCTGCTGGAAGGCAGCCTGACCGATGCGATGCGCCGCTACCGCGATGCCATCGACGCGGGTCTGCTCAAGATCATGGCGAAGATGGGGATTTCGGTCATCTCGTCCTATCGCGGTGGCCTGAACTTCGAAGCCGTCGGCCTGTCGCGCGCCATGGTGGCCGAGTATTTCCCCGGCATGCACAGCCGCATTTCGGGGATCGGTCTGCACGGCATCCAGGGCAAGCTGGTGGAAATCCACGCCAAGGGCTGGAAGGGTGGCACCGACGTGCTGCCGATCGGCGGCTTTTACAAGGCCCGCCGCACCGGCGAAAAGCATGCCTGGGAAGCCCAGACCATGCATATGCTGCAGGCGGCCTGTGATCGTGCGTCCTATGACATCTGGAAGCAGTATTCGGCCGCGATGCGGGCGAACCCGCCGATCCATATCCGCGATCTGCTGGACATCAAGCCGCTGGGCAAGCCCGTGCCGATCGAAGAGGTCGAATCGATCACCTCGATCCGCAAACGCTTTGTGACGCCGGGCATGTCGCTGGGGGCGCTGTCGCCCGAAGCGCATATGACGCTGAACATCGCCATGAACCGTATCGGGGCGAAATCCGACAGCGGTGAAGGTGGTGAAGATCCGGCGCACCAGCACCCCTTCCCGAACGGCGACAACCCCTGCGCCAAGATCAAGCAGGTGGCCTCGGGCCGGTTCGGCGTGACGGCGGAATACCTGAACGCCTGCGAAGAGCTGGAGATCAAGGTCGCCCAAGGCGCCAAGCCCGGTGAGGGTGGCCAGCTGCCCGGCATGAAGGTGACGGAACTGATCGCGCGCCTGCGCCATTCGACCAAGGGCGTGACGCTGATCTCGCCGCCGCCGCACCACGACATCTATTCGATCGAGGATCTGGCGCAGCTGATCTACGACTTGAAGCAGATCAACCCGCGCTGCAAGGTGACGGTCAAGCTGGTTTCGGCCAGCGGCGTCGGCACCATCGCGGCGGGCGTGGCCAAGGCCAAGGCGGATATCATCCTGATTTCCGGCCATAACGGCGGCACGGGCGCTTCGCCCGGCACCTCGATCAAATATGCGGGTCTGCCGTGGGAAATGGGCCTGACCGAGGCGCATCAGGTGCTGACCATGAACAACCTGCGCGAGCGGGTGACGCTGCGCACCGACGGTGGCCTGCGCACCGGGCGTGACGTGGTCATGGCCGCGATGCTGGGCGCCGAGGAATATGGCATCGGCACCGCCGCGCTGATCGCGATGGGCTGCATCATGGTGCGTCAGTGCCAGTCGAACACCTGCCCGGTGGGCGTCTGCACCCAGAACCCCGATCTGCGCGCCAAGTTCAGTGGCTCGGCCGACAAGGTGGTGAACCTGATCACCTTCTACGCCCAGGAAGTGCGCGAGATTCTGGCCAGCATCGGCGCCCGGTCGATGGATGAGGTGATCGGTCGTGCCGACCTGCTGACCCAGGTCAGCCGCGGTTCGGCCAGCCTTGATGACCTTGACCTGAACCCGCTGCTGATCACGGTCGATGGGGCGCAGAAGATCACCTATGATCGTTCGAAGCCGCGCAATGCCGTGCCGGATACGCTGGATGCGGAAATCGTCAAGGACGGCGCCCGCTTCTTCGAGGATGGCGAGAAGATGCAGCTCAGCTATGCGGTGCGCAACACGCTGCGCACCATCGGCACGCGCTCGTCGAGCCATATCGTCAAGAAGTTCGGCATGCGGAACAACCTGCAACCCGACCATCTGACGGTAAAGCTGACCGGCAATGCCGGGCAGTCGCTGGGCGCCTTCGCGGTGAACGGTCTGAAGCTTGAGGTGCAGGGCGACGCCAACGACTATGTCGGCAAGGGCCTGTCGGGCGGGACCATCGTGGTGCGGCCGCAGATGGCCTCGCCGCTGGTGGCCGATCAGAACACCATCATCGGCAATACCGTGCTTTACGGGGCAACTGACGGCTACCTCTTTGCGGCGGGCAAGGCGGGCGAACGCTTTGCCGTCCGCAACTCGGGGGCCAAGGTGGTGATCGAGGGCTGCGGCTCCAACGGCTGTGAATACATGACCGGCGGTGTCGCCGTGATCCTGGGCAAGATCGGCGCGAACTTTGGCGCCGGGATGACCGGGGGCATGGCCTATCTCTATGATCCGGACGGGATGGCCGAGGATTACATGAACCTCGAAAGCCTCGTGACCTGTGCGGTCAGCCACCCGCATTGGGAAGCGCAGCTGAAAGGTCTGGTCGAGCGTCACGCCGCCGAAACCGGCAGCGTCAAGGCGGCGCGCATCCTGGCGAACTGGGAGGCCGAGCGGGCGAACTTCCTGCAGGTCTGCCCGAAAGAGATGCTGATCCATCTGCCCCATCCCCTTTCGGATGAGCGGACCGCCGTTCCGGCCGAATGATCGGCGCAGAGATCGACTGAAGAAAGGCCCCCTCCGGGGGCCTTTCGTCTTTTACCGGGCTTGCCTTGACCCGGCCGCAAACTTCGTGATTTCTGGGACCCATGTCCAAACCCACCCGCAAGAGAAAGCCAAAGGCGGCGCCCGAGCCAGAGATCCTCGCGCCGCCGCCGCCCGAGCCGTGGAAGCCGCGTCTTCTGCGCGCGCTCAAGCGTGGGGCACAGGTGGTGCTGGGGGGCTATGCCGCGCTGATCCTGATCTATGCGGTGCTGCCGGTGCCGACGAATGTCTATCAGCTGCAGGAAAGCTGGCGTCTGGGCGGGATCGAGAAGGACTGGGTCGGCTGGGATGACATCGCCCCCGTCATGGCGCGGTCCGTGGTCGCGGCCGAGGATGCGAATTTCTGCCTGCACTGGGGCTTTGACATGGCGGCGATCCGCGCCGCGCTGGAAGAGGGGCGGGGGCGCGGGGCCTCGACCCTCAGCCAGCAGGTGGTGAAGAACGTGTTCCTCTGGCATGGGCGGAACTGGGCGCGCAAGGCGGCCGAGGGGCTTTTGACCCCGGTGGTCGAATTGGTCTGGACCAAGCGGCGCATCCTGCATGTCTATCTGAACGTGGCGGAATTCGGCGAAGGCATCTTCGGGGTCGAAGCTGCGGCCCAGCATTACTTTGGCGTATCGGCGGCCGAACTGACGCCCACGCAGGCCGCCCGTCTGGCTGCCGTGCTGCCCGACCCCAAGGGCCGCAACCCCGCGAAACCCGGCCCGCTGGTGCGCCGCCGCACCGGGCAGATCATATCGGGGGCAGAAACCATACGGGCAGATGGCCGTGCGACTTGCTTTGAGGATGTGGCGGACTAAAGCCGGTTCGCGCCATACGGCATTGATCCCCCCGCGTGGCGGGGGTATCACCGTTAGACTTTCCCCCAGGAATGACCCTGCCCATGAACCGTCTCTATCATGTTCCCCTCTCGCCGTTCTGCCGGAAGGTCCGCCTGACGCTGGCCGAAAAGCGCATCGAGGTGGAGCTGGTCGAGGAGCGCTACTGGGAGCAGACGCCCGATTTCCTGCGCCGCAACCCGGCGGGCAAGGTGCCGGTCCTGCGCGTCGAAGGCCGCTTGATGAGCGAGAGCCAGGCCATCTGCGAATGGCTGGAAGAGGCCTATCCCGCCCCCGCGCTGATGCCGCGCGATGTGGATGCGCGCTATGAGGTGCGGCGCCTGTGCAACTGGTTCGACGACAAGTTTCACAACGAGGTCACGTCAAAGCTGCTGTATGAGCGGGTCAACCGCAAGGTGCAGGGCACCGGCTATCCTGACAGCAAAAACGTGAAATCGGGCGCCACGCGGATCAAGTATCATCTGGATTACATGGCCTGGCTGCTGGATCAGCGCCGCTGGCTTGCGGGCGACAGCATGACGCTGGCCGATTTCGCGGCGGCGGCGCATCTGTCCTGCCTCGACTATATCTCGGACGTGGATTGGGATCGGCATGCCGTGGTCAAGGACTGGTATGTCAAGCTGAAGTCGCGGCCCTGCTTCCGCAGCCTTCTGGCCGATCATGTGCCGGGGCTGCCGCCGCCGCGGCATTACATCGATCTCGACTTCTGACGGGGTCCGGGGGCGGCTTGCCGCGCATGGATATTTAGAGACAGAAAATGGCAGAGGTGCTGAAAGACCGGCTGGCCGCGCGCGCCTTGGAGGAAGGGTTCTCCAAGATGGGCATCTGCGCGCCCGATGCCGTGCCCGAGGCGGCGGGCCGTCTGCGTGCTTTTCTGGAGGCGGGCCATCATGGCCAGATGGGCTGGATGGCCGAGCGCGAGGCATGGCGCGGATCGGCGGCGGCGCTTTGGCCCGAGGCGCGGTCGGTCATCATGTTGGCCGAGGTCTATACGCCCGAGGCCGACCCGCGTGCGGTGCTGGCGCAGCCGGATCGGGCGGCTGTCAGCGTTTATGCGCAGGGCAAGGATTACCACGATCTGGTGAAGCGGCGGTTGAAGCGGCTGGGGCGCTGGTTGCTGGATCAGGCGCCTGCGGGAACCGAGATCAAGGTCTTTGTCGATACCGCGCCGGTGATGGAAAAGCCCTTGGCCCAAGCGGCGGGGCTGGGTTGGCAGGGCAAGCACACCAATCTTCTGGCGCGCGATATGGGCAACTGGTTCTTTCTGGGCGCGATCTTCACCACGCTCGATCTGCCCAAGGACGCCGCCGAAATCAGCCATTGCGGCAGTTGCCGCGCCTGTCTGGATGCCTGCCCCACGGCGGCCTTTCCCGCGCCTTATCAGCTGGATGCGCGGCGCTGCATTTCCTATCTGACGATCGAACACAAAGGGCTGGTGGATCTGGATCTGCGGGCGGCGCTGGGGAACCGGATCTACGGCTGTGACGATTGTCTGGCTGCCTGTCCGTGGAACAAATTCGCCCAGGCCGCGCGCGATATCGGCTATCAGCCAAAGGTGGGGGCGCCCGAACTGGCCGAGCTGGCGGTGCTGGATGATGCCGCGTTCCGCGCGCGTTTCGCGGGCAGTCCGATCAAGCGCATCGGGCGTGACCGCTTTGTGCGGAATGTGCTTTATGCCATCGGGAATTCGGGGATTCCGGCGCTTGCCGGCGTTGTGGTCCCGCTGCAGGCGGACCCGGACCCGGCGGTGGCCGATGCCGCGCATTGGGCTGTGGCGCGGCTGGCAAAAGGCTGATCCCGGCAGGCTTTCGCCGGTAAGGTGGTGGCCAATCGGCGGAAGCCGGCACGGCTACGGGCAATTCGCTTGGGAGAACGGCGATTCCCGGCTAGGCTTTGCCCCGCAATGCTCTGGAGGAGAAGCGCATGAGCCGACATCTGGCAGACAAGCGGACGCCCTCGAACGGGGGGCGGGTGAAGCAATTCCTGCGGATTGCCCATGACGGCGGCAGTTCGATCTGGATGAAGCTGCTGCGGCAGCCGGTCCGGGTTCCTGCAAGCAACCGCCGCGCGGTGGAGTTCCTGCGGATCGAGCGCGGGCGTCAGGTCTGACACCAAAGGGAGATGACCCTGCCCCGTTCGCGGGGCAGGGCCGGAATCATCAGGCGCGCACAAGCGCCTCGTATTCATTGGCGATGTCGCGGGTCAGGGCGCCCACCTCGAAGGTGTAATCGCCGATCTGGCCCACGGGGGTGACTTCGGCCGCAGTGCCGGTCAGCCAGCATTGCTGGAAGGTTTCCAGCTCGGCCGGCATGATGTGGCGTTCATGCACGGTGATGCCCTTGGCGCGCAGCATGCCGATCACGGTCTGGCGGGTGATGCCGTTCAGGATCGCATCCGGCAGCGGCGTATGCACTTCGCCATCCTTGACGAAGAAGATATTGGCGCCGGTCGCCTCGGCCACATAACCGCGATAGTCGAAGAACAGCGCGTCCGAGCAGCCCTTGGCCTGCGCGGCGTGTTTCGACATGGTGCAGATCATGTAAAGACCCGCCGCCTTGGCCGCCGTCGGAATGGTTTCCGGCGAGGGGCGCTTCCATTTCGCGATGTCAAGCTTGGCGCCCTTCATCTTGGCGTCGCCGTAGTAGGCGCCCCAGGTCCAGGCAGCCACCGCCAGACGGACGGGGTTGCCGAGGCTGGCCACGCCCATTTCCTCCCCCGCGCCGCGGAAGGCCACGGCACGCACATAGGCATCAGTCAGGCCATTGGCCTTCAGGACCTCTTCCTTGGCGGTATTGATCTCTTCGACGGTATAGGGGATCGGCATGTCGAGCAGTTCGCCCGATTTCAGCAGACGCTGCGAATGTTCGGTCGATTTGAAGATCTTGCCATTGTAGCAGCGTTCGCCCTCGAACACCGACGAGGCATAGTGCAGCGCATGGGTCAGGATATGGACATTGGCATCGCGCCATTCCACCAGTTTGCCATCCATCCAGATCTTGCCGTCACGATCGTCATAACCAGCCATCGGGCTCTCCTGATTTTTCGAAAGTTGCGCCGATCTTTTTGCCAAGGGCCGAAAGTTGCGCAAAAACTGCATTTCGCTAACAGTCGTATCTTGGAAAGTCAACAAGGCTGACGTAACTTCGCCGGGAACCAAGGAGGCGGGAATGACGGAGCCGGGACCGGGCGGCGAGAGCCTGCTGTTTCTGACAGACGAACAGCTGCGAAAGGGGATCGAGGCGATGTTCTTCGCCTATCGCGGCTTCACGGCCGATCCTGACCGCATTCTGGACGGCATGGATTACGGGCGGGCGCATCACCGGGCGATTCACTTCATCCACCGATCGCCCGGGACGACGGTGAACAATCTGCTGAACATTCTGGGCGTCACCAAGCAAAGCCTGAACCGGGTGCTGCGGACGTTGATCGATGATGGCCTGGTGGAAAGCCGGGTGGGCAAGCAGGACAAGCGCGAACGCCACCTGCATCTGACGTCCAAGGGGCTGGAGCTGGAGCGTCAGCTGTCAGACGCGCAGCGCGCGCGCATGCGGGCGGCCTATCGCGCAGCGGGGCCGCAGGCCGTGCAGGGCTTTCGCACCGTGCTGGAAGCGATGATGGACCCCGAGATGAAGCGGCAATATCAGACCCTGAAGGAGGGCGGGGCATGACCGATCCGCAGGCGCATCTTCTGGTCGTCGATGACGATGAACGCATCCGGGGGCTTTTGCAGAAGTTCCTGATCCGAAACGGGTTTTTGGTGACGGTCGCGCGCGATGCCGCGCAGGCGCGTCGGTTGCTCTCCGGGTTGGAGTTCGACCTGATCGTTCTGGATGTGATGATGCCGGGGGAAGACGGCATTGCCCTGACCCGCGATCTGCGATCACGCGATGCCGTGCCGATCCTGCTGCTGACGGCCAAGGGCGAAGCTGCGAACCGCATCGAAGGGTTCGAGGCCGGGGCTGACGATTATCTGGTCAAGCCGTTCGAGCCGAAAGAGCTTTTGCTGCGGATCAACGCCATCCTGCGCCGCGTGCCCACGGCCAAGCCGCAGGCGACCGGGCCGAAGGTGCTGCATCTGGGCGAGGTGCGGTATGATCTGGAGCGGGGCGAGCTGTGGCGGGGCAATGAACCCGTCCGCCTGACCGCGACCGAGGCGCAGCTTATGCGGATTTTCGCCGCCCAGCCGGGGGAAGCCGTAAGTCGCGAGCGACTGGTCGGCGATCTGGGCCCCGCCGAGGTTGACAGTGCCGAAAAAGCGCAAGAACGTGCTGTCGACGTTCAGATTACACGCCTGAGAAGAAAGATAGAGGCCGACCCGAAACAGCCGCGCTATCTTCAGACCGTCCGGGGTGCAGGATATATGCTGCAACCGGATTGACGTATCTTTTTGTCCGTTTAAGTCTGCCTTTGCCGTCGTTTGGATGGCCGAGGGAGAGTTTGGAATGATGATGAATCGTAAAGTTTTGATCGGCATGGCGGCCCTGCTGCTGTCCACGGCTTCGGCGCAGGCCCAGGATCTGGCAACCTTCGACAGCGTCGAAGGTTGGGACATCCTGATCGACCCGACCATCGGCAATGGCTGCCTGATCAACGCACAATTCGAAGACGGCTCGGATGTCCGCATCGGTTTCGACATGGCGGCGAACACCGGTTATGTCTGGGCGTCGAATGCGGCCTGGGGCGATATCGAAGAGGGCAAGAGCTATCCGCTGTCGTTCAGCCTCGATGGCGAGGTCTATGAAGGCGAAGGCAAGGGTCTTTACATTGATGATGCCCCCGGCGTGGACATCGAATTCGACAGCGTCGATTTCCTGATGGCCCTGGCCCAGAAGCAGACGATGGAACTGTCGAATTCCAGCGGTCCGGTCATGACCATCGACCTGAGCGGCAGCGCCGCCGCCCTGTCGCGCGCGGTGGAATGCCAGGATCAGCAAGGCTGATCTCGCATGCGGACGGGGGGCTTTCCCCCCGTTCTTTCCTTTAGCGCCCCGATGTCGTGGCGCGCCCTTCAATGATCGGCCTCAGCGTGGCAACCCTTCTTTTTACGCACACCGATTTTCTGGACCATGTTGAACCGCCGGGTCATCCCGAACAGGTCGCCCGCATCGCCGCCGTCACTCAGGCGCTCTCGGGGTTTGACCTGATCCGCCGTGATGCCCCCTTGGCGGAGGAATCCGAGGTCCTGCGCTGTCATCCGCCAGAATATCTGGCGCGGATCAAGGCGGCGTTGCCGACGCGCGGCTGGTCGCAGGTGGATGGCGATACCTATCTGTCGCCGGGATCATTGAAGGCGGCGCTCCGGGCCGTGGGTGGGGCCGGGGCGGCGGTGGATGCCGTGCTGGCAGGCGCGGCACGCAACGCCTTTGTCGCCGCGCGTCCGCCCGGCCACCATGCCGAAACCGCGCGGGCGATGGGCTTTTGTCTCTTCGGCGCCGTGGCGATTGCCGCGCGCCGGGCGCTGGATCATCATGGGCTGTCGCGCGTGGCGGTGCTGGATTTCGACGTGCACCACGGCAATGGCACGCAGGATCTGCTCTGGGATGAGGGGCGGGTGATCTTTGTCTCCAGCCATCAGATGCCGCTTTACCCCGGCACCGGGTTGGCCTCGGAAACCGGGGCGCAGGGGCAGATCGTCAACCTGCCGCTGCGGCCCGGATCGGGCGGCGGGGCGATGCGTGCGGCCTGGACGCCCGCGCTGGCACAGGTGCGGGCCTTTGCGCCCGAGCTGATCCTGATCAGCGCCGGGTTTGATGCCCATGCCGATGACCCGCTGGCCCAGCTGGAATGGGAGGTCGAGGATTTCGTCTGGCTGACCGAGGCCATCTGCGATCTGGCCGATCACAGCTGCGGGGGGCGGGTGGTATCGGTCCTCGAGGGCGGCTATGATCTGCCCGCGCTGGCGGCCTCGGCCGCTGCCCATGTCGATGTGCTGCTGCGGAGAGGCGAATGACCGAAAAACCGATTGCCGAGTTGAGCTTTGAAGAAGCGATGAGCGCGCTGGAAGGCGTGGTCACCCAGCTGGAACGCGGCGATGTGGCGTTGGAGCAGTCGATTGCGCTTTACGAACGCGGCGCCGCGCTCAAGGCCCATTGCGCGGCCAAGCTGAAGGATGCCGAAGAAAAGGTCGAGCTGATCCGCGCCCAGGAGGGCCGCGCCGTCGCCGCCACCCCGGTGGAGGGGCTGTGACCTTTCCCGAGCTTTTGAAGGCTGATGCCGCGCAGGTGCAGGCGCGGCTGGATGCGGCACTGGCTGGGCATGATGACCTGCCGGTGGTCCAGGCCATGCGCTATGCCCTGCAAGGCGGCAAACGTTTGCGCGCCTTTTTGGTGCTGGAATCGGCACGGCTTCACGGCATTGCACCGGATCAGGCGATTTCCGCCGCGGCCGCGGTCGAGGCGCTGCATGCCTATTCGCTGGTCCATGACGATCTGCCCTGCATGGATGATGACGACCTGCGCCGCGGCCTGCCCACCGTCCATGTGAAATGGGATGAGGCGACGGCCGTTCTGGCGGGCGATGCGCTGCAGACCCTTGCGTTTGAACTGCTGTGCGACCCCGCGCTGGGGCCCGCAGACCGGCGGCTTGCACTGGTCGCGGGTTTGGCCCGTGCTAGCGGGGCGCAGGGCATGGTGCTGGGGCAGGCGCTGGATATCGCCGCAGAAACCGCGCCAGCGCCACTGACCCTAGCGGAAATCACCCGCCTGCAGGCCGGCAAGACCGGCGCGTTGATCTGCTGGTCGGCCGAGGCCGGGGCGCTGCTGGCGGGGGCTGATCCCGCCCCCCTGCGCGCCTATGCCAGGGCCCTGGGCCTGGCCTTCCAGATCGCCGATGACATTCTGGATGTCGAAGGGGATGAGGCCGCGACCGGCAAGCGCGTGGGCAAGGATGCCGAGGCCGGAAAGGCGACATTCGTCTCGCTTCTGGGGCTGGATCAGGCGAAAGCCCGCGCAGAGGCCCTGATCGCCGAGGCAGAGGCCGCACTTCTTCCCTATGGCGACCGGGCGCAAGCCTTGATCGCGGCAGCGCGCTTCGTTATCTCGCGGCAAAGCTGAAACCCCCAAGGAGGGGCGCCATGACCGATCTGCCCAAGACCCCGATGCTCGACCGCGTGCGCCTTCCCGCCGATATGAAGGGGATGAGCGACCGTGACCTGCGCCAGCTGGCCGATGAGCTGCGCGCCGAAACGATCAGCGCCGTCTCGGTCACGGGGGGGCATCTGGGCGCGGGGCTGGGCGTGGTCGAACTGACCGTGGCCATCCATGCGGTCTTTGACACCCCGCGCGACAAACTGATCTGGGACGTGGGCCACCAGTGCTATCCCCACAAAATCCTGACCGGGCGGCGCGATCGCATCCGCACCCTGCGCACCGAAGGCGGCCTTTCGGGCTTCACCAAGCGCAGCGAAAGCCCGTTTGACCCGTTCGGGGCGGCACATAGCTCGACCTCGATTTCCGCCGCGCTGGGGTTCAAGGTGGCGGCCGATCTGGGTGGCGATCCGGGCGATGCCATCGCGGTGATCGGCGACGGGTCCATGTCTGCGGGCATGGCGTTCGAGGCGATGAACAATGCGGGCCATCTGGGCAAGCGGCTGTTCGTGGTGCTGAACGACAATGAGATGTCCATCGCCCCGCCGGTGGGGGCGCTGTCGGCCTATCTGTCGCGCCTCTATGCAGGCGCCCCGTTTCAAGAGCTGAAGGCCGCCGCCAAGGGCGCGGTCAGCCTGCTGCCCGAACCCTTCCAGGAAGGCGCGCGACGGGCGAAGGAAATGCTCAAGGGCATGACCGTGGGCGGCACGCTGTTCGAGGAGCTGGGCTTTTCCTATGTCGGCCCGGTGGATGGGCATGATCTGGACCAGCTCTTGCCGCTGTTGCGGACGCTGAAGGCGCGGGCGACCGGGCCGATGCTGATCCATGTGCTGACCAAGAAGGGCAAGGGCTATGCCCCTGCCGAGGCGGCGGCGGACAAGGGTCATGCCACGGCCAAGTTCGACGTGCTGACCGGCGTGCAGCAAAAGGCGAAATCCAATGCGCCCAGCTATACCAAGGTCTTCGCGCAAAGCCTGATCGATCAGGCCAGCCGCGATGACAAGATCGTTGCCGTGACCGCCGCCATGCCGGATGGCACGGGGCTGAACCTGTTTGCCGAACGATTCCCCAAGCGGTGTTTCGATGTGGGCATCGCGGAACAGCATGCCGTCACCTTCAGCGCGGGTCTGGCGGCGGGGGGCCTCAAACCCTTCTGCGCGATCTATTCGACCTTCCTGCAGCGCGGCTATGATCAGGTCGTGCATGATGTGGCGATCCAGCGCCTGCCGGTGCGCTTTGCGATTGACCGGGCCGGGCTGGTGGGGGCCGATGGCGCGACCCATGCGGGGTCTTTCGATGTGGCCTTCATGGCGAACCTGCCGGGCATGGTGGTGATGGCCGCGGCTGATGAGGCCGAGCTGGTCCATATGGTCGCCACCGCCGCCGCCTATGACGAAGGCCCCAGCGCCTTCCGCTATCCGCGCGGCGAAGGCCTGGGCGTCGATATGCCCGAACGTGGCCGCGTGCTGGAAATCGGCAAGGGCCGCGTGATGCAGGAAGGCAGCCGCGTGGCGATCCTGTCCTTCGGCACCCGAATGGGCGAGGTTCTGAAGGCGGCCGAAGCGCTGTCGGCGCGCGGCATCACCGCGACCATTGCCGATGCGCGTTTTGCCAAGCCGCTGGACCGCGACCTGATCCTGCAACTCGCCCGCCACCACGAGGCGCTGATCTGCGTCGAGGAAGGCGCTGTCGGCGGCTTTGGCAGCCATGTGGCGCAGCTTCTGTCGGATGAGGGCGTGTTCGACCGCGGGCTGCGGTTCCGCTCGATGGTGCTGCCCGATACCTTCATCGATCAGGCCAGCCCCGAAGCCATGTATGCCGTTGCCGGCATGAACGCACCGCAGATCGAGGCGAAGGTGCTGGAGGCTTTGGGCGTGTCGGTCGTGGGTCTGCGCGCCTGATCGGCGCGCGGCCCCCCGTCAGAAGGCGTTCATCACCACGAAGACCGCCGATTTGATCAGGCCATAGGCGATGCTGCCCACCCAGCCGAAGGCGGCGACGGTGGCCAGCAGCCCGATCACGATCCACAGACCGTCCCGCTCCAAGAGCGCCAGCGCGATGACGCAGATCGCCGTTGCGGGCAGCAGGTTGCCCAGCGGGATCGGCATCGACAACAGTACCGCCAGCATCAGGCAGACAAACCCCATCACCCGTTCCATGCCCGGGCTGACGAGCGGCCACCACCTTTGCCGCAGCATCTTTTCCGCCCGGTTCAGGATCGGCGTGGCCTTGGAGATGATGTTGCGAAAGGCATCGCGCGTCATCGACCGGTCGGCTATGAAGCGGGGCAACCACGGCTGCCGCGCCAGCATCAGCTGGAACGACAGATAGATCAGCGGCAGCCCGAGGATCGCGGCTACGCCCGGCGGCGTGGGCAGGATGTTCGGAAAGGCGAACAGGAACAGCAGCGCCGCAATGGCCCGCCCCTCCATCGCCTGCAAAAGATCCGAGATGGTGATCCGCTCTGCCAGATGGTCATCGGCCACTTGCTGTAGAAGCTGCGAAAATCTCTGCCGTCCGGGCGGCGGGGCATCGGGCAGGGCAGAAGGGTCGGGGCTCATCATGGCGCCTGTCTTGGTGCGGTCCTTCTCAGGTAAGAGGCGCGGGTCCCGGCCGCAAGGGGCCGGGCGCCAATCCGTCTGCGGCAGGTTGCCCGCCCTCGGCCGCCAGCAGCGCCAGAAGGCCCTGTTTGTAGGTCGGATACAGGAGATCCACGCCCAGATCGGCCTTCAGCCGGTCGTTCCGCACCCGTTTGCTTTCGGCATAGAAGCTGCGTGCCATGGGGGTCATGTCTGCCTTGTCGATATCGACCTCGGGCGGGATGGGCAGGCCCAGCAGATGGGCCGCATGGGCCAGCACGTCCTGCGGCGGCGAGGGGTCGTCATCGCAGACATTGTAGATGGCGCCGGGGTCGGGGCGGAGGATCGAGGCCTCAAGCACCTGCCCGATGTCATCGACATGGATGCGCGAAAAGAACTGCCCTTCCTTGACGATGCGCTGCGCCGTGCCATCCTTGACCTTGCGGAAGGGGCCGCGGCCCGGCCCGTAGATCCCGGCCAGACGGAAGATATGCAGCGGCCAGCCCGCCTCGGCCGCCAGCGTCCGCCATTGCGTTTCGGCCAGCACGCGCTGGTGCCCCCGGGTCGTGCCGGGGGTCAGGGGCGTGGATTCATCGACCCAGCCGCCCTGATGATCGCCATACACCCCGGTGGTGGAGAGGTAGCCCACCCATTCCGGCCGCGCGGCGCGGAACAGATCGGCATGGGCGTTCAGCACCGGGTCGCCCTTGGCATCCGGCGCGATGGAGGCGAGGATATGCGTGGCCTCGGCCAATGCGCGCGCCAGCCCCGTGGGGTCGCCGGGCCAGATTAGGGGTTCGACCCCCATGGCCTGCAGCCGCGCCGCCTTTTCGGCCGACCGGGTGGTGCCGATGATGCGCCACCCCTGCGGAAGCAGACGCCGCGCCAGCGCCTGAGCCGAATATCCGTGACCGAGCGAGAGAAGAACCTGTTTCATCCGCGCATATTTGGCCTTCAGGCGGGCAACTGCAAGCCTTGCTGCTGCAAAGGGCTGCGTCATGGCGTCGTCACGTCCTGCCGTTAGCGCCCAACAGAATGCTTGCTTTACGCGCCCCTCAGGATGCACAAAGATTGATCAAAACGGAAAAACACACGTGAATCAGATTTCTCAGACCTATCTCGCGCCACCCGATGTGGCCCATGAAAGCTTTACCGATGCCGTCGCGGCCGTGGCCCGGCTTGAAGCGCTTTATGCCGAGGCCATCGGCTTTCTGCTGGACCAGTTCAATGCGGTGATTTCGGGCGCGCAGCCCAAAACGCGGGTCCGCGCCTGGTATCCGGAGCTGCGCTTTACCACCACGAGCTTTGCCAAGACCGACCAGCGCCTCTCTTTTGGTCATGTCGCCATGCCGGGGACCTATGTCACCACGGTGACGCGCCCTGATCTGTTCCGCAATTACCTGACCCAGCAGATCGGCCTGCTGATCCAGAACCACGGCGTCCCGATCGAGGTGGGGCTGTCGCAAACCCCGATCCCGGTGCATTTCGCGCTGGCAGGCCGCCCCGGCGTGACCGTGCCGCAGGAAGGTGTGCTGGATTTCCCGCTGCGCGACGTGTTCGACGTGCCGGATCTGTCAACGACCAACGATGATATCGTGAACGGCGTGTTGACCGAATATGCCGATGGGTCACGCCCGCTTGCGCCCTTCACCGCGCAGCGCGTGGATTATTCGCTGGCGCGGCTGGCGCATTACACCGCCACCGATCCGGCGCATTTCCAGAACCATGTGCTGTTCACCAACTACCAGTTCTATGTCGATGAATTCGAGGCCTATGCCCGCAAGGTACTGGGCGATCCGAATTCCGGCTACACCGCCTTCGTCGCCCCCGGCAATGTCGAGATCACGGCCCCCGACGCGCCGCTGAACCAAGCCTCGAAGATGCCGCAGATGCCGACCTATCACCTCAAGCGGGCCGACGGGCAGGGCATCACGCTGGTCAACATCGGGGTGGGGCCGTCCAACGCCAAGACGGCGACCGACCATATCGCCGTGCTGCGGCCCCATGCTTGGCTGATGGTCGGCCATTGCGCGGGTCTTCGCAACAGCCAAAGCCTGGGGGACTTTGTCCTTGCCCATGCCTATCTGCGCGAGGATCACGTCCTGGACGCTGACCTGCCGGTCTGGGTGCCCATCCCGGCGCTGGCCGAGATCCAGATCGCGCTGGAAGACGCGGTCGAGGCTGTCACCCAGCTGGAAGGCTATGAGCTGAAGCGCATCATGCGGACCGGCACCGTCGCCACCATCGACAACCGCAACTGGGAATTGCGCGACCAGTCGGGGCCGGTGCAGCGGCTCAGCCAATCCCGCGCCGTGGCGCTGGATATGGAAAGCGCCACCATTGCTGCGAACGGGTTCCGGTTCCGGGTGCCCTATGGCACGCTACTTTGCGTTTCGGACAAGCCGCTGCATGGCGAATTGAAGCTGCCGGGCATGGCCTCTGATTTTTACCGAACGCAGGTGGCGCGGCATCTTCTCATCGGGGTTCATGCGATGGAGCTCATCCGGGAGATGCCTGTGGAGCGCATCCACAGCCGTAAATTGCGGAGCTTCGAAGAGACCGCTTTCCTGTGAAAATCCGCGCAAATCCGCGCGTGCGCCCCCGGTTCGCCCAATCGGGGCTTGCACTTTGCCGCGAAAACCTGTGTAGCGGGGCCACATGCCCGACCTTGGTCGGGCCGCCATTCTTCCGCCCGACGGGCGGCAAAACGACAAGGGTGACATGATGTCCAAACCGATGACCAAGACGCAGCTGGTGGCCGCTCTGGCCGAAGCCATGGGCGCTGACAAGAAAGTTGCGGGTTCCGCGCTCGATGCCATCGCCGCACTGGTTGCGCGTGAGGTTGCCGCTGGTGGTGCCGTGACCCTGCCGGGCCTTGGCAAGGTTGTCTGCCGTGCCCGTCCCGAGCGTCAGGTCCGCAACCCGGCGACCGGCGAAACCGTGACCAAGCCCGCCGACAAGCAGGTGAAATTCACCATCGCCAAGGCGCTGAAAGACAGCGTCAACGCCTGATCCGCAGGCCGGAATTGAAAAAGGGCCGTCCCGATGGGGCGGCCCTTTTTGCATGGCGTGAAGGGGGTGGGTCAGCCGATCTGACCGCGCACCCCGCCGGTCTGGCCGCGGTCCATCAGCAAATGGTCCAGCAGGACGCAGGCCATCATCGCCTCGCCCACCGGCACGGCACGGATGCCTACGCAGGGGTCATGGCGGCCCTTGGTGATCAGGTCGATTTCATCGCCTGCCGTGGTGATGGTGCGGCGTGGCGTCAGGATCGAAGAGGTCGGCTTGACGGCAAAGCGCACCACCACATCCTGCCCGGTCGAGATGCCGCCCAGTATGCCGCCCGCGTGGTTTGTCAGATATTCCGGGCCATTGGGGCCAAAGCGGATTTCATCGGCATTCTCGACCCCGGTCAACGCGGCGGCGGCCATGCCTTCGCCGATCTCGACCGCCTTCACCGCGTTGATCGACATCATCGCGCTGGCCAGATCGCTGTCGAGCTTGCCATAGATCGGCGCGCCCAAGCCCGCCGGCACGCCCGAGGCGACAACCTCGATCACCGCGCCGACCGAATTGTGCGACAGGCGCAGGTCATCCAGATAGCCCGACCAGAAGGCTGCCATTTCGGCATCGGGGCACCAGAAGGGGTTACGCTCGATCTCGGCCGCGTCGAAACGCGCGCGGTCGATCGCATGGGGCCCGACCTGCACCATATAGCCGCTGATGCGAAGGTCGGGCGCAAGCTGCGCCAAGGCCGCGCGGGCCAGCCCGCCCGCCGCCACCCGTGCCGCGGTTTCCCGCGCGCTGGACCGCCCGCCGCCGCGATAATCGCGCAGGCCGTATTTCTGGTAATAGGTGATGTCGGCATGACCGGGGCGGAAGGATTTGGCGATATCGCCGTAATCCTTGGACCGCTGGTCGGTATTCTCGATCATCAGCTGGATCGGGGTGCCGGTGGACAGCCCTTCAAAGGTGCCCGAAAGGATGCGGACCTGATCGGGTTCCTGCCGCTGGGTCGTGAACTTGTTCTGGCCCGGCTTGCGGCGATCCAGCCAGTGCTGGATCTGGGCCGCATCCACCGGAACCCCCGGCGGCACGCCATCGACAGTGGCCCCCAGCGCGGGGCCGTGGCTTTCGCCCCAGGTGGTGACGCGGAACAGGTGACCGAAGGTATTGAAGCTCATGGCGGCGTCTCCCTATGCGGGGCTGTGAATATGCGAAAAGCCCGCGGGGGAAAACCCCTGCATCCATGCCCGCACGGGCCGTTGGTGCAGCTTTCCCTTGCGCCTGACGGGCTTTGCCCTATTTTCCGTCGCACCTCGGGGTGCCCATTGGGCTGAGACGCATCTTGCGGACCCGTTGAACCTGAACCGGTTAGGACCGGCGGAGGGAAGGTGTCCGGGCTGTCGCCCTGCTCCGTCTCCGCCCGTCGCAGATGGAGAGAGAGATGAAATCGCTCAAATTTGCCGCGGGTTTCCTGTGCATCGCCGCCCCGGCGCTGGCAGAAACCCCTGTGCTTGACGTGCTGACCTATGACAGCTTCGTGTCGGAATGGGGCCCCGGTCCCGCCATCGAAAAGGCGTTTGAGGCCGAATGCGGCTGCGATCTGCGCTTCACGCCTGCGGGCGATGGCGCGGCGCTGCTGGCGCGGCTGCAGCTGGAAGGCGCCAAGACCACGGCCGATGTGGTGCTGGGCCTTGATACCAACCTGACCGCCGCGGCGCGGGCCACGGGTCTTTTTGCGCCGCACGGCCAGACCCCGGCGCTGACCCTGCCGGTCGCCTTCGACGATGCCGAATTCCTGCCCTATGATTGGGGCTGGTTCGCCTTCGTCCATAACAAATCGCTAACCGCGCCGACCGATTTCAAGGCGCTGGCCGCCTCCGATCTCAAGATCGTCATTCAGGACCCGCGGTCCTCCACCCCTGGTCTGGGCCTGCTGATGTGGGTGAAGGCCGCCTATGGCGATGATGCCGCGCAGATCTGGACCGATCTGGCGGATAATATCGTCACCGTTACCCCCGGCTGGTCCGAAGCCTATGGCATGTTCCTGGAAGGCGAGGCCGATCTGGTGCTGAGCTACACGACATCGCCGGCCTATCACCTGATCGCCGAAGAAGATGACAGCAAGACCGCCGCCGTCTTCACCGAAGGCAACTATATGCAGGTCGAGGTCATGGGCAAACTGAAGTCCACCGACCAGAACGATCTGGCCGACAAGTTCCTGGCCTTCATGCTGTCGGATGCAGCGCAATCGGTGCTGCCGACGACGAATTGGATGTACCCGGCCAAAACCCCGGCCGAGGGCCTGCCCAAGGGGTTCGAGACGCTGGTGCAGCCGTCGAAATCGCTGCTCCTGTCGGCGGATGAGGCCGAGGCCGCCCGTCCCGCGGCGCTGGACGAATGGCGCGCCGCGCTGGCGCGCTGATCGCGGCGGGCTTGGCGTTTCTGACGCTGGGCCCGGTCGGGATCGTGATGATGCAGGCGGGGGAGGGGGCGCTCTCCTCTGCCGATTACGCGGCGCTGCGGTTTACGGTGCTGCAGGCGGCGCTGTCGGCGCTGCTGTCAGTCGCCTGTGCGGCGCCCCTCGCGCGCGCCTTGGCGCGGCGCCGGTTCCCCGGGCGCGGGGTGCTGATCGCGGCACTGGGGGCGCCGTTTCTGCTGCCCGTGCTGGTGGCGGTTCTGGGCCTTCTGGCCATCTTTGGCCGCGCGGGTGTTGTGAATGGCGCGCTGCGCGGGCTGGCCCTGCCCGAGGTTTCGATCTTCGGTCTGGGGGGCGTGCTGCTCGCCCATGTGTTTCTGAACATGCCGCTGGCCACGCGGATGATCCTGCAAGGCTGGCAAGCCATCCCGGCTGAACGTCTGCGGCTGGCGCAAAGCCTTGGCTTCCGGCCCGCCGATCACTGGCGGCATATCGAACGGCCGATGCTGCGCGATGTGGTGCCGGGCGCGCTGCTCGCGGTCTTTGCCATTTGTCTGTCGAGCTTTGCGGTGGTGCTGGTTCTTGGAGGCGGGCCTTCGGCCACGACCATCGAACTTGCAATCTATCAGGCGGTGCGCTTTGAATTCGATTTGCCGCGGGCGGCGATGCTGGCGCTGTTGCAGGTGACGGTCTGCGGGGGCGCGGTGGCGGTGGCTGCCTGGATGACCGCGCCGGGTGGCTTTGGTGCGGGGCTGGACCGGGCGTTGGAGCTGCACCCGCCGCGCGGTTGGCGGCGGCTGGCCGATGCGGGCGTGATCCTGCTGGCGGCGGCCTTTCTGGCGGGGCCGCTGGTGGCGGTGCTGCTGCGTGGCCTGCCGGGGCTGATGGCGCTGCCCCATGCGGTTTGGCCCGCGCTGATGACCTCGCTTCTGGTTGCGGTGCTGGCGGCGCCGCTGGCAGTGGGGTCGGCGCTGGCGCTCGCGCTCGGGCGGGCGCAGGGGACGCGCTGGCTTGAACCCGCGGCGATGCTGCCGATGGCAGGGTCGCAGCTGGTGCTGGGGACGGGGCTCTTTCTGATGATCTTTCCCTTCGCTTCACCCGCTGCGGTGGCGGTGCCGGTGACGGTGCTGGTGACGGCGATCATGGCGCTCCCCTTTGCCTATCGCATGCTTGCGCCAGAGGCGCGGGCCTTGGTTGCCGATTATGGGCGGCTTGCCGGGTCGCTGAACCTGCGGGGTATGGCGGCGCTGCGCTTGCTGGTGATCCCGCGCCTGCGCCGCCCGCTGGGCTTTTCCCTGGGCCTGACGGCGGCGCTGGCGGTGGGGGACCTGGGGGTGATCGCGCTTTTTGCGACCGAGGATGGAGCCACCCTGCCGCTGGTCATTTCGCGGCTGATGGGCTCCTATCGCATGACGCAGGCCGCGGGGGCGGCGCTGCTTCTGGTCATCTGTGCCTTCGGGCTTTTCTGGATCTGTGACAGGTGGGGCCGTGGCGGAACTGAGGATTGAGCAGCTGGTGCTGCAACAGGACGATTTCCGCCTGACCGCCGACTGGTCGGCGCCTGCAGGCCGGCGTATTGCGGTGATCGGGCCTTCGGGTGCGGGGAAATCCACGCTGCTGAACGCGCTGGCGGGGTTCTTTCCCGCCGCCTCGGGGCGTGTGCTGTGGGACGGGCAGGACATCAGCCGCCTTGCCCCCGGCGACCGGCCGCTGTCGATGCTGTTTCAGGACCAAAACCTGTTTCCGCATCTGACGGTGGCGCAGAATATCGGGCTGGGGCTTGATCCTTCGCTCCGCCGGGTCGATGCCGCGCGGGTTGAGGCGGTCATGGCGCGCGTGGGGCTGTCGGGCCTTGGTGGGCGCAAACCGGCGCAGTTGTCGGGGGGGCAGCAAAGCCGCGTCGCGCTGGCGCGGGCCTTGCTGCGGTCGCGGCCGATCCTGCTGCTGGATGAACCCTTTGCCGCGCTTGGCCCCGCGCTCAAGGCCGAGATGCTGGCGCTGGTGGCCGAAACCACCGCCGATGCGCTGGTTCTGATGGTGACGCATGACCCCGGCGATGCCCGGCAGTTCGCCGATGAAACGGTGTTGGTGGCCGAGGGGCTGGTCCATCCGCCGCGCGATACCGCGGCCCTTTTTGCCGATCCGCCGCCCGCGCTGGCGGCCTATCTGGGGCGGGCCTGAAGGCAAGACATGAAAAAAACCCCGCGGTCGCCCGCGGGGTTTTTTCTTTTCTGCAAAGACCGGATCAGGCGGTCTTTTTGCCTTTCACACCGGCCCAGAGCTTCTTGTTCGTCAGATACAGCAGCGTCGAGAGTGCGACGAGGAACAGCACCGCGACAAAGCCCATGTGCTTGCGCGCCATCAGCTTGGGTTCAGCGGTCCACATCAGGAAGGCCGAGACGTCCTGCGACATCTGGTCGACGGTGGCCTTGGTGCCATCGGCATAGGTCACCAGATCGTCCGACAGCGGCGCAGGCATCTTGATCCAGCCGGTCGAGAAGGCGTGGTTCTCATAGAACTCCGAACCGGCCTCGGTCTTGGTCTCGCCGGTGTAGCCGGTGAGAATGGCGTGGATGTATTCCGGGCCACCCATACCGTTGACCAGCTGGCTGATCCCGGTGCCATAGGGGCCGTGGAAGCCCGCACGGGCCTTGGCCATCAGCGACAGGTCGGGCGCACCGGCGCCGGTATTGGCGGGGAACTTGTCCGCCGGAACGGCCGCACGCTCTTCGCCGGTTTCCTTGTCGATGACGGTCAGGGTCGCGGCATAGGCGCGAACCTGATCTTCCGGCAGCTCGGGGCCACCTTCATCGGCCAGGGTGCGGATCGGCACGAACTTCAGCCCGTGGCAGGCCGAGCAGACTTCGGTGAAGACCTGAAGGCCGCGCTGCAGCTGGTGCTTGTCGAACTTGCCGAACGGCCCTTCGAACGAGAAATCAACGTCCTCGATATGCGCGGTGCCGCCGGCAGCCATGGCCGAACCCGAACCCAGAACCAGAGCAGAGAGCGCGGTGATTGCGATTTTGCGAAGCATCTCAGTCACTTCCTTCTCTTACTCGGCCGCGTGGGGGTAGTGGGCCTTGAAGTCTTCCTCGATCGTTGCCGGGATCGGCAGCGGCTTTTCGATCACGCCAAGCAGCGGCAGGATCACGAGGAAATAGGCGAACCAGTAGGTGGCGGCGATGAGCGAGATCCAGTCATAGGGGAACTCGGTCGATTGGGCGCCAACCCACATCAGGACGATGAAGTCCACGACCAGCAGGGCGAACCACCATTTGAACATGGGGCGGTATTTGCCCGAACGCACCGACGAGGTGTCCAGCCAGGGGGCCAGAGCCATCACGGCGATGGCGCCGAACATGGCCAGCACGCCGAAGAATTTCGCGTCCACGATGCCGAAGGTGATGAACTGCACGAATTGAACGGCCCAGACGTCGGCGGTGAAGGCGCGCAGGATCGCGTAGAACGGCAGGAAGTACCATTCCGGCACGATATGGGCCGGGGTCGCGAGCGGGTTCGCCTCGATGTAGTTGTCGGGGTGGCCCAGGTAGTTCGGCATGAAGCCCACGATGGCGAAGAACACCACCATGATCACGGCCAGCGCGAACAGGTCCTTGATCACGAAGTAGGGGAAGAAGGGAACGGTGTCCTTCTTGGCCTCTTCCTTCGAGGTACGACGGACTTCGACGCCGGTCGGGTTGTTGTTGCCGGTGGTGTGGAAGGCCCAGATATGGACGGCGACCAGCGCGGCAATGATGAAGGGCAGCAGGTAGTGCAGCGAGAAGAAGCGGTTCAGCGTGGCATTGTCCACGGCCGGTCCGCCCAGCAGCCAGGCCTGGATGTCCGGGCCGATGCCCGGGATCGCGCCGAAGAGGCCGGTGATCACGGTTGCACCCCAGAACGACATCTGGCCCCAGGGCAGCACATAGCCCATGAAGGCGGTACCCATCATGACGAGGTAGATCAGCATGCCGATGATCCAGGTCACTTCACGCGGGGCCTTGTACGACCCGTAGTAGAGACCGCGGAAGATGTGCAGGTAGACGGCCACGAAGAACAGCGAAGCGCCGTTCGCATGCAGGTAACGGATGGCAAAGCCGCCGTTCACGTCGCGCATGATGTGTTCGACCGACGAGAAGGCCAGATCGACATGGGGCGTGTAGTGCATGACCAGCACGATGCCGGTGATGATCTGCAGAGCGAGGCAGAAGGTCAGGATGATGCCCCAGATCCACATCCAGTTCAGGTTCTTGGGCGTGGGGATCATCAGCGTGTCATAGGCCAGCCCGACAATGGGAAGGCGCTTGTGCAGCCACTGTTCGAAGCCCGTCTTGGGCTCGTAATGGTCGTGCGGAATTCCGGCCATCGGTCTCTCCCTCAGCCCAGCTTGATGGTGTTAGGATCGGTGAACTGCGCCACCGGCACAGGCAGGTTGCGCGGCGCGGGCCCTTTGCGGATGCGCCCGGCGGTATCGTAGTGCGACCCGTGGCAGGGGCAGAACCAGCCACCGAAATCACCGGCACCATCGCCCAGCGGCACGCAGCCGAGATGGGTGCAGACGCCCATCATCACCAGCCATTCGCCCGCTTCGTCCAGCGTGCGGTTCGCATCCGATGCGTCGGCGCCCGGATCGGCGAGGTTGGCGTTCTCGGCGGCGGTATCCACCAGCTCGGACAGCTGCACCTTGCGCGCGGCTTCGATCTCTTCCGGGGTGCGGCGACGGATGAAGACCGGCTTGCCCAGCCATTTCACGGTCAGCTGCGAACCCACGGCCACGCCCGACACATCGACATAGATCGAGGCAAGGGCGCGCACGTCGGCGGAGGCGTTCATCTGATTGACCAGCGGCCAGACGGCCGCCCCGGTCGCCACTGCGCCGGCACCGGCCGTGGCGTAGTACAGGAAATCCCTGCGGGTGCCTGCGTGATCTTCTGCGTGGGACACGAGATCTTCTCCCTCTCAAGGGCCGCCTCATGCGACCCATGCAAAATCAGTGGCCGCGGTTGCCCGCAGCCTTGATGGGCGGGTTTTAGCCAAGCGACCCTGCCACGTCCAGCGGTCAAAGGCGCGCAGGCAGGTGGATTGCGCGCTTTTGTCATTGTGTGGCCTTGAAGGCGCGCATGCGCTTCCTATGGGGGCGCTAACGGACGGGGCAGGGGGATGGGCCGGGCCGGGCGGCGTACCGGCCGCCGGGGCCGCCGCGAAGGTGCCTGACGATTCGGGATCAGGCCTGCGGCGGGCGGCTGATCTGCATCGAGGGGCGGGCCGAAAACTCTGCCTCCCATGCCGCCAGATGCGGATGCGCGGCGCGCCAGCCACGGTCGGCATGACGAAAATCGAGGTATCCCAGCGCGCAGCCCACCGCGATCTGCCCCATGTCGAGCGGACCGTTCAGATGGGCCATCCAGCGCTCTTCGATCGCCCCCAGTGCGCGGGCGATCTTGCCCCATTGCCCTTCGACCCACGGGGAATGGCGCCGCTCCTCGGGGCGGACACGGCCTTCGTAGACCATCAGCAGCGCGGCATCCAGAACGCCGTCCGCTGTCGCCTCAAGCGTCAGCGTTTCCCACAGTTTCGGCGCGGCGGGGTAAAGGCCCGTTCCTGCACGGTCATCCAGATAGCGGCAGATCACACGGCTGTCATAGATCGCGGGGCCGTCCTCGCGCTCCAGCGCGGGGATCTTGCCCAGCGGGTTCTGATCCAGCGGCATATTGCCCGGATCGACCGGGGTGCCGGACACCGGCACCAGATCGACCTGATCGGCCAACCCCATTTCATGAAGCGCGACCATGACCTTCCGCACATAGGGCGAGGTGGGTGAATGATAGAGCCGCATATTGCCCCCCGAGGTGATCGATTCGGGTTCAGCATAAGACGGCCCATTCCGGCAGGGAACCTATGTGCGCAATCCGTGGGCAGAAAAGAAAAAGACCGCCGGGTTTCCCGCGGCGGTCTTTTTTGCATTTCTGCGGCTGAAGCCTCAGCCCTGACGGGCTTTGTAGCGCTTCTGCGTCTTGTTGATCACATAGACGCGGCCCTTGCGGCGCACGACCTGGCAGTCGCGGTGACGCAACTTCAGCGAGCGGAGCGAGTTCTTGACCTTCATGGCCGTCTCCTTTTCGCGGCGCGCGTGCGCCTTGAATTCAAAATGCCTTCTTGCGAAAGCGGTGAAATGGTGGGCGGTACTGGGATCGAACCAGTGGCCACTACGATGTCAACGTAGTGCTCTACCGCTGAGCTAACCGCCCACACGCCGTCCGGTTCTGCCACTGCAACCTTCGTCAAAGTCGAAAGCTGCGGGCCGTTCCGCCTCGGTGAAGGGGTCTATAAATAGAGTCGCCGAGGTGTTCAAGAGGGTTTCGGCAGACAAAATTTCCGCGCTATAGCTTTTCTTATGAGTTTCAGGACCGCAACAGCAGCCTTTGAACTGATCCGCCCGCTGCGGCAGGAAACCCCCTTGGTGTTTTCCTCGCCGCACAGCGGCCGGGCCTATGCGCCCGAATTCCTGCAGCGCGCGCAGCTGGATGCCTTGGAAATAAGGTCTTCGGAAGATGCATTCGTGGATGATCTTTTCGCCTCGGTGCCGGGGCGGGGGGCGCCCTTCCTCAAGGCCAATGCCCCGCGCGCCTATCTGGACCTGAACCGCGCCGCGGATGAACTGGACCCCGCATTGATCGAAGGTCTGGTCCGCGCGCCGCATAATCCGCGAATCTCTTCGGGTCTGGGGGTGATTCCCCGCGTCGTGGCGCAGGGCCGCCCGATCTATCATGGCAAGATCACCCGTGCCGAGGCCGATGACCGCATTGCCCGCGTCTGGCGGCCCTATCACGCGGCGCTTCAGGGGTTGATGGAAGAAACGCTGCAAACCTTTGGCGAGGCGGTGTTGATCGACTGCCATTCCATGCCGCATGAGGCGATCGAGACGCAGGGCCGCCCCGGCGCCCTTCCGCCCGAGGTGGTGCTGGGCGACCGGTTTGGTGCCGCAGCCAGCCGCGATGTGACCGACCGGCTGGAAATGGCCTTCCGGCGCGCCGGGCTGCGGGTGGCGCGCAATGCGCCCTTTGCGGGCGCCTATATCGCGCAGGCCTATGGCCGACCCTCGCGCCGGCAGCATGTGGTGCAGGTGGAAATCGACCGCGCGCTTTACCTTGATGAGGCACGGGTGGCCAAACGTCCCGATTTTGCGGCCTTCCAGCAGCTGATCGAGGGTGTCCTTTCCGAAGTCATCGCGGCGTTCCGCCCCGGGCGGACAGCCCTGGCGGCCGAATAGGCTTAGCGCAGGGCGCGGCCCTTGATGATGGCATCCCGCCCGAATCGCGCGCGGATGGCATCGGTCGCCTGTTCGGCGCGGGCGCGGGTCACCGCCTGCGGGTCGAGCAGATCGCCCCCCGCATCCGCCGCACTGCCCGGCGCAAGATCCGACAGCCCCACCCCGATCAGCCGATAGGCCGCCCCCCCCGGCACCTGATCGAACAGCGCGCGCGCCTCGCGATACAGACGGTCGGCCATTTGGGTGGGGCTGGTCAGGCCGTGGCGGCGGGTGATCTGGGTGAAATCCGCGCGCTTGAGCTTGAGCGTCACGGTCCGCCCCGACAGATCCTTGGCCTTGGCGCGGTCGGCCACCTGCACCGAGAGGCGCCACAAATGACCATCCAGCAGATCGCCATCCTGCGTGTCTTCGTTGAAGGTGGTTTCCTTGGAAATCGACTTGAGCTTTTCATCGCGGCTCACGCGGCGGCGGTCCTGCCCGCGCGCCAGATGCCAGAGCCGGTCGCCCATCTGGCCGAACCGCGCGACCAGATCGGCCTGATCCCAGCGCAAGAGATCGGCGATAGTGCGGATGCCCGCGCGTTCCAGCGCGGCCTGCGTGGCGGTGCCCACGCCCCAGATGATGCGAACCGGGCGGGGTGTCAGGAAATCGGCCGTCTCGGCCCGGCCGATGATCGAAAACCCGCGCGGCTTTTCCAGATCCGAGGCGATTTTGGCCAGAAACTTGTTGTGCGACAGCCCGACCGAGCCGGAAATCCCCAGCTCCGTCTCCATCCGCCGGATCAGCCGCGCCAGCATCACCGCCGGGGGCGCCCCGTGCAGGCGCGCGGTGCCTGTCAGATCAAGGAAGGCCTCATCGAGGCTGAGCGGTTCGATGGCGGGGGTCAGATCCTCCATCATCTGGCGGATCTGGCGTGACACCTCGGCATAGACCTGCATCCGCGGGCGTACCACCACCGCCTCGGGGCAGAGCTTCAGCGCCTGAAACATCGGCATGGCCGACCGCACCCCGGAAATCCGCGCAATATAGCAACAGGTCGAAACCACCCCGCGCGTGCCGCCCCCCACGATCACGGGCTTGTCGCGCAGCCCCGGATTGTCGCGCTTTTCGACCGAGGCATAAAAGGCGTCGCAATCCATATGCGCGATGGACAGATCGAACAGTTCGGGATGCGACAGAATACGCGGCGACCGGCACTGCGGGCAGCGCGGGCCGGTGTCAAAGCAGGTCAGGCAGGAACGGCACAGGGCGGGCATGGTGCAATCTACCACGCCCGCCCGTGAAGGTGAGGGGCAAAAAACGGGGGCCGGGCGAACCCGGCCCCCCCGATGCCTCACTCGGCCGGGACGGGGCGCAGCACCGGGGAAGTGGCGCGTTTGCCCTCATACCGTGCATAGCCGAGGTCGGCATGTTCGATCTCTGGCACGCGACCCGAAATCAGATCCGCCAGCAGACGGCCCGAGCCGCAGGACATCGTCCAGCCCAAGGTGCCGTGGCCGGTGTTGAGGAACAGGTTCGGAATGGGCGAACGGCCCACGATCGGCGTGCCGTCGGGCGTCATCGGGCGCAGGCCGGTCCAGAATTCGGCCTTGGACTGGTCGCCCGCGCCCCCGAACAGGTCTTCCACCGAATGGGTCAGCGTGGCCTGCCGCTTGGGGTTCAGCGACAGGTCAAAGCCCGCGATTTCGGCCATGCCGCCCACGCGGATACGGTCGCCCAGACGGGTGATGGCAATCTTGTAGGTTTCGTCCATCACGGTGGACACCGGCGCGCGGTCGGCATCGACGATCGGCACGGTGATCGAATAGCCCTTGAGCGGATAGACCGGCAGCTTGATACCCAGCGGGGCCGCAAGGAAGGGCGAATAAGACCCCATCGCCAGCACGAAGCTGTCGGCATGGACACGGCCTTCCGAGGTCTCGACCGAGGACACGCGCCCCATTTCCACATTCAGCCGCTGGATCGACACGCCCCAGCGGAACTTGACGCCCGCGGCGGCGGCCATATCGGCCAGACGGTTGGTGAACTTGAAGCAATCGCCGGTTTCATCGCCCGGCAGACGCAGCCCGCCCATGATCTTGTCGGCCGAAGCGGCAAGCCCCGGTTCGGCGGCCACGCAGCCCGCGCGGTCCAGCACCTCGAAGGCCACGCCGTCTTCGCGCAGCACCTCGATGTCCTTCGCGGCGCCTTCCACCTGCTTTTGCGTCCGGAACAGCTGCAGCGTGCCCTGGGTGCGTTCGTCATAGGTGATGCCGGTTTCAGCGCGCAGCTCGCCCAGACAATCGCGCGAATATTCCGCCAGCCGCACCATGCGCGATTTGTTCACGTGATAGGCCTCGGCGGTGCAGTTCATCAGCATCTTCGCCATCCACGACAGTTTGGCGAAGTCCGGGCGCGGCTGGATGACCAGCGGTGCATGCTTCTGGAACATCCACTTGACCGCCTTGAGCGGGATGCCCGGCGCAGCCCAAGGGGCGGAATAGCCGGGGCTGACCTCACCGGCATTGGCAAAGCTCGTTTCCAGCGCCGGGGCGGCCTGACGGTCGATCACCGTCACCTCATGCCCCTGACGCGCCAGATACCAGGCCGAGGTGACACCGATGACGCCCGCACCGAGGATGACGATTTTCATGGCCCGCTCCGCCGTTAAACTGTTGTGAGAGAATGATACCTTTCCGCCATGGGATTTCTTGGCGTTCTCTGTCGCGGCGCGAGCCTTCTTTCGAAGAAATCTGCGGCAAGTGGCGTCATGATGGTGGAAATTTCTGCACCTGTCCAATCAGGCGCAAGATTGCAGCGCCATATCGTCCAATCGCGGCGGAATCATCTGCCTCTTGCTTGTGCGGTTTGTGAAGTCCATCCTGACCACATCATTTCAGTGCGGAGTTTCAGGGACCATGAACAACCAAGCCCTTCTGGGCGGCAATGCGATTTTCCTCGCCCTTGCGGCCTTCATCATCCTCTGCATCTTCCTTGGGGTCCGCATCGTGCCCCAAAGCCAGAAACATGTGGTCGAACGCTTTGGCAAACTGCGCGCGGTGCTGGGGCCGGGGATCAACTTTGTCGTGCCCTTCCTCGACCGGATCGCGCACAAGGTTTCGATCCTGGAACGTCAGCTGCCCAATGCGATGCAGGATGCCATCACCGCCGACAACGTGCTGGTGAAGGTCGAAACCTCGGTCTTCTACCGCATCATCGAACCGGAAAAGACCGTCTACCGGATCCGCGATGTGGATGCCGCCATTGCCACCACCGTCGCCGGGATCGTCCGCAGCGAGATCGGCAAGATGGAGTTGGATCAGGTGCAATCGAACCGCGCCGATCTGATTTTCAAGGTGCGCGAGCAGGTCGCCGCCATGGTCGATGACTGGGGGATCGAGGTCACGCGCGCCGAGGTTCTGGACGTGAACCTCGACGAGGCCACGCGCGCCGCCATGCTGCAGCAGCTGAACGCCGAACGCGCCCGCCGCGCCCAGGTGACCGAGGCCGAGGGCAAGAAGCGCGCGGTCGAGCTGAATGCCGAGGCCGAGCTTTACGCCGCCGAACAGCAGGCCAAGGCCCGCCGCGTGCTGGCCGATGCCGAAGCCTATGCCACCGGCGTCATCGCCGAGGCGATCAAGCAGAGCGGGCTTGAGGCGGCGCAATATCAGGTCGCGCTGAAACAGGTCGAGGCGCTGGCCGAGGTCGCCAAGGGCGACGGAAAGCAGACGATCCTGCTGCCCGCCCATGCGCTGGATGCCTTTGCCAATGCCTTCGGGATGCTGAAGGGGCGCGGCTGATGGTCTGGTGGCTCTGGGTCGTGGCGGGCTTTGCCCTGGGCATCGTCGAGGTGATCCTGCCCGGCTATGTCTTTCTGGGCTTTGCCTGCGGCGCCGTGCTGGTGGGGCTGGTGCTGTGGACGGGCTGGATTGCGCTGTCGCTGGCCGCGCAGATCGCGGTGTTCGCCGTTGTGTCGCTGGGGGCCTGGCTGGGATTGCGGGCGCTGTTCCCGTTCCAGCGCGGGTCGGTCAAACACTGGACGCGGGACATCAACGACTGAGCGGGAACCTTTGCGGCGCCCGGCGGGTTGGTCAATCGGATACCCTGAACCTGGGAGAACGAGATGGCTGATATCCGCAGAACCGACGTGCCCCCGTCGTCGACAAACATCCAGGCCGAGTCGCGCAGCTCGGGCGGGATGGGGGTGATCCTGTTCATTCTGGGCGGGGTGATCGCGCTTCTGGCCGTGCTGTGGTTCGCACAGACCCCGGATCGCGATGCGACCCCTGCGCCGATCGTGCAGGAAGAGGGCGATGTGAACACCACGATCGAGGCGCCTGATCCCACCGCCCCGAACACCGAGCCTGAACCCCCGGTCCCCGCGGACCCGGTGCCTGACAGCCCGTCGCCCGCCGATCCGGTGACACCACAGCCTGAGGCGACGACGCCCCCGGCCACCAACAACTGAACCTAGGCAAAAGGGCGGCCCGATGGACCGCCCTTTTTCATTTCGCCAAGCTTCATAGGCTTGGTCGGGCAGCGACCCTTGGCTCAGCCGCGCGGCGGCAGCTCGGCCACGACGGCGGCGGCGGCGGCGCGCGGGTCGTCGGCCTTCCAGATCGGGCGCCCCACGACGATGTGGTTGGCGCCATCGCCAATCGCCTGTGCCGGCGTGGCCACGCGTTTCTGATCGCCAAGCGCGGCCCCTGCCGGGCGCACCCCCGGCGTCACGATCAGCTTGCCCTTGGCTTGCGGCAGGGCGCGGATCATTGCGGCCTCTTGCGGGCTGGCGATCACGCCATCGGCCCCGGCCTCCAGCGCGCGGGCGGCGCGCTCCAGCGTGATCTCGTGGATATCGCCGGGGATGATCAGGTTTGCATCTAGATCCGCCCGGTCGAGCGAGGTCAGGACCGTCACCGCAAGGATCTTGAGGTCAGTCCCGCCCTTGCCCTCGGCCGCGGCGCGCACGACCTGCGGGTCGCCATGCACGGTCAGGAAATCCAGCCCGTGCTGGGCAATGCCGCGCACCGCCGCCTCGATCGTGGCGCCGATGTCGAACAGCTTCATGTCCAGAAAGACGCGCTTGCCCTGTTCATGCTTCAGCTCATTGGCCAGCGCGAAGCCGCCGCCCGTCAGCATCCCCAGCCCAATCTTGTAAAAGCTGGCCGCATCCCCGATGCGATTGGCAAGGTCGAGCCCCTGCACCACGTTCGGCACGTCGAGTGCCACGATCAGACGGTCGTCGCTCATGCGGGGCTCCTTATGAAAGATGGCGGGGGTTTGCGGCGGGCTTGGGCGCATGTCAAGCACCGCCAGCCCCTTCAGGCGCGATTGACAGGGGCCGGGGCCGCGTGGTCGAGTCTTGGAAAACATTTTGAGGCCTTTCATGCAGATCAACCTCAGTTTCGACCGCCCGGAAGAGGGGCCTGACTCTGGCCCGGTGACGGTCGGCTGGTTCCTGACCAGCGACAAGGGCGCGATCCTTTATGATGCGCCCGAACGCGTCAGCTATCGCCAGACGAACCGCAGCCACTCGAAATCGGCCAGCCGCTGCCCCGCGGTGATCCAACTGGAAAGTCGCTATTTCATGGTGAAATGCCCGTTTGACATCCACATCGGCTTTGGCCGCGATGACAAGGGCAAACCGCATCTGATCAACCGGGCGGGAACGGCCTCCAGCATCCGCGGCAACAAGCTGGGCGAGGTGCTGACCCTGGTCAACGAAGCCGAATGGCGCTATCCCGACCGGCCCACCATCCAGCTGTCGCTTCCTTACTGCTTCATTGCGGATGAGACGGTCTATGTGACGCAGCTGTCGGCTTTCATGCATTACCGCCCCGATCCGCTGCCCGGCACCATCTTTGGCGGGCGCTTCCCGCTGAACATCTGGCCGCGGCCGCTGATGTGGGCCTTTGAATGGCATGACCCGACCAAGGACATCATCCTGCGCCGGGGCGAGCCGCTGTTCTATGTCCAGTTTGAGGCCAATGGCCCGGACCGACCGGTGCAGCTGGTGCAGGCCGAGCGCACGCCGGAACTGCAAACCTATATGGAACAGATCGGTGGCGTGGTGAATTACGTCAACCAGACCTTCGGCCTGTTCAAGGCGGCCGAGGCGATGCGCCCCGCCAAGCTGCTGAAACGCAAGGAGGACTGAGGTGGCCACCAGCTGGCGGTCGTCGCTTGAGGTCTATGATCTGGCGCGCGGCACGGTGCGGGTGGTCTTTCGCACCCCCCGCCTGATCGAGGCGCCGAACTGGCACCCGTCCGGCGGATTTCTGGTGAATGGCGAGGGGCGGCTCTGGCACTTGCCGGAAGGCGCCGGGGCGTTGCAGCCCATCGACACCGGGCCGCTGACCCGCTGCAACAATGACCACGGGTTTCTGCCCGATGGGCGCATCATCTTTTCCTGCCACGCGGCCGATCAGGGATCGGGCATCTATGTGCTGGAGCGTGACGGCCCCCGCCTGATCCTGTCAGACCGGCCTAGCTGGTGGCATGCGGCGCGGGGCGATTGCATCGCCTATGCCTGCGCGCGCGGGGGGGACCGGGTGGTGCGGATCGCCGAGATAGACCTGAGGACCGGGCAGGAACGGGTGCTGACACCAGGCCGCGCGCATCATGACGGGCCGGATTATTCAGCCTGCGGCGATTTCCTCTGGTTCAACAGCGATGCGACGGGTCATGCCCAGATCTGGCGGATGCGGCGCGACGGGTCAGAGGCTGTGCAGGTCTTTGCCGATGACCGGGTGAACTGGTTCCCGCATCCGTCGCCCTGCGGCGCGCATGTGCTGTATCTGTCCTATCCACCGGGGACCGAAGGCCACCCGCGCGACCTGCCCGTGACGCTGTGCCTGATGACACCCGAAGGGAAAAACCGCCGCCAGATCCTTGACCTGTTCGGCGGGCAGGGCAGCATCAACGTCCCTTGCTGGGCGCCGGACGGATCGGCCTTTGCCTTTATGCGCTACGCCCGGACCTAGTGCTGGCTCGGCAGCGGGTTCACATGGATCAGCCGCCGCAACAGGCCGCTGATCAGCGTGCGGCGCGCGGGCTTGGTGACGGCGTATTTTTCGGCGATGGCACGGGCGCGGGCCTCTTCCCGCAGCCGAAGTTCATGCCAGATGCCGGTCTGGCAGCCCTGAATGTCCGGCAGGCCCGTGGCCGATTTGCGTCCGGCGGTCTTGGGGCGGGCGGAGGCAGTCATCGGCGCGAACTCCTGACAAACGGTGGTATGAATTCGGATCTTGCAGTCCAAAAAACGTAGCACGCGGTTCAAACGGGTTCGTGATGTCAGGAGTCGGGGTTTGAATATCCGAAGGGATGGAGGCGCCTATCCCGGCGCAATCAGGCGGGCATGCCGGGCCGTGGAATACGCTGCGGTAGCGGCTCGCCCCAGACCGAAACGTGAACCTCGGGCGGTCCGTCACCGGCCAGATGTTCGGGCGTCAGGCTGACGATTCGCAGCCGCAGCGGGCTGGGCGTCGCAAGCCAAGGCTGCAAAAGCCGTTCTGCATGGGGGCCAAGATGGCCAAGCGCCAGGTGCCGCTGCCGGGGCAGCAGGCCCAGAAACATCTTCTCCACCACAGCAAAGAGCGCGAGCCGCCCGTCTTCTTGCGGATGGATCAACACCGGATCGTTGAGGCACAGACCACTGCGCCGCACATCCAGCCGCAATCCGTGGACGCGTGTCTTGTGCAGAATGGGGCGAAAGCTGTGGGTCATGCGTGCCTTTCCAGATGAAGGGAAAAGCCCGGATCGGGCTGCGCGCGAGGATCGGCCCCCCGGGCGACGGTGACAAGCGTCAGGGGCGCACCGCCGCATCGGGCCGCGGCTTTCTGCTGGAATGAACCTCCGCCATCGGCAAGGAAAGGACCGTCCGGCCCCGCGGGCGGAAACCCGCGCGAAAATCTTTGCGCCGGATCAAGGAAGGGTTCTTGCGGCCGCTTCAGACTGCCCCCATGTCATGCCCAAGGCCGACAGCGCCGTGCCTTTCGGGGGCGGCGCGCAGCGGTGCTTTGATAAGGAGAGATGCCGATGAATTTGGAGAAATTCACGGAACGGTCGCGCGGTTTCCTTCAGGCCGCCCAGACGATCGCCATGCGGGAAAGCCACCAGCGTGTGCTGCCCGACCACCTTCTGAAGGCCCTCATGGATGATGATCAGGGGCTGGCCTCGAACCTGATCCGCCGCGCGGGCGGGTCGCCCGAACGGGTGATGGAGGCCGCGAACGCGTTGATCGCCAAGCAGCCCAAGGTTTCGGGCGGCGAAGGGCAGACCTATATCGACCCCAGCCTCGTGCGCGTGCTGGATGAGGCTGAAACCGTCGCCAAGAAGGCGGGGGACAGCTTTGTTCCGGTGGAACGCCTGCTGACGGCGCTGGCGCTGGTCAATACCCGGGCGCGCGATGCGCTGACGGCGGGCGCGGTCACGGCGCAATCGCTCAACGCTGCGATCAACGATATCCGCAAGGGCCGCACGGCAGATAGCGCCTCGGCCGAAGATACGATGGAGGCGTTGAAGAAATACGCCCGCGACCTGACCGAGGCCGCAGCCGAGGGCAAGATCGACCCGATCATCGGCCGGGATGAGGAAATCCGCCGCGCCATGCAGGTGCTGTCGCGCCGCACCAAGAACAACCCGGTGCTGATCGGCGAACCCGGCGTCGGGAAAACCGCGATTGCTGAAGGCCTTGCGCTGCGCATCGTCAATGGTGATGTGCCCGAAAGCCTGCGCAACAAGAAGCTGATGGCGCTGGATATGGGCGCGCTGATCGCCGGGGCGAAATACCGCGGCGAATTCGAGGAACGTCTGAAGGCCATTCTCAAAGAGATCGAGAATGCCGCGGGCGAGATCATCCTGTTCATCGATGAAATGCACACGCTGGTCGGCGCGGGCAAATCTGATGGTGCGATGGATGCCGCGAACCTGATCAAACCGGCGCTGGCGCGCGGTGAACTGCATTGCGTCGGGGCAACCACGCTGGATGAATACCGCAAATATGTGGAAAAGGACGCGGCCTTGGCCCGTCGTTTCCAGCCGGTGATGGTGTCCGAGCCGACGGTGGAAGACACGATCAGCATCCTGCGCGGGATTAAGGAAAAGTATGAACTGCACCACGGCGTGCGGATCAGCGACTCGGCCCTTGTTGCGGCGGCAACGCTGTCGCACCGCTACATCACCGACCGTTTCCTGCCCGACAAGGCCATCGACCTCGTGGATGAAGCGGCAAGCCGCCTGCGCATGGAAGTTGACAGCAAGCCAGAAGAGCTTGACGCGCTGGATCGTCAGATCCTGCAGCTGCAGATCGAGGCCGAGGCCCTGAAGAAAGAGGATGATGCCGCCAGCAAAGACCGGCTGGAGAAGCTGGAAAAGGAACTGGCCGACCTGCAACAGAACTCGGCCGAGCTGACCGCGAAATGGCAGGCCGAACGTGACAAGCTGGAGGCCAGCCGCGACCTGAAGGAACAGCTCGACCGCGCCCGCGCCGAACTGGAACAGGCCAAGCGCGAAGGCGACTTCGCCAAGGCCGGTGAGCTGCAATATGGCCGCATCCCGGGGTTGGAAAAGCAGCTGGCCGAGGCCGAGGCCCGTGAGGGCGAGGCGCTGGTCGCCGAAGCCGTGCGTCCCGAACAGATCGCCGAGGTGGTGGAACGCTGGACCGGCATCCCCACCACGAAGATGCTGGAGGGCGAGCGCGAGAAACTGCTGCGGATGGAGGAAGAGCTGGGCCAGCGCGTCATCGGCCAGCGGCAAGCGCTGCAGGCTGTGGCCAATGCCGTTCGCCGGGCCCGCGCAGGGCTGAATGATGAAAACCGCCCGCTCGGGTCGTTCCTGTTCCTCGGGCCGACCGGGGTCGGCAAGACCGAACTGACCAAGGCCGTCGCCGAATATCTCTTCGACGATGAAACCGCCATGGTCCGCATCGACATGAGCGAATTCATGGAGAAGCATTCGGTCGCGCGGCTGATCGGCGCCCCTCCGGGTTATGTCGGCTATGATGAGGGCGGTGTGCTGACCGAAGCGGTCCGCCGGCGTCCCTATCAGGTTGTCCTCTTCGACGAGGTGGAGAAAGCCCATCCCGACGTTTTCAACGTGCTGTTGCAGGTGCTGGATGACGGCATCCTCACCGATGGTCAGGGCCGGACGGTCGACTTCAAGCAGACGCTGATCGTGCTGACCTCGAACCTTGGGGCGCGGGCGTTGAGCGAGCTGCCCGAAGGCGCCGACAGCAGCGCTGCGCGTCGCGAAGTGGAAGAGGCCGTGCGGGCGCACTTCCGCCCCGAATTCCTCAACCGTCTGGATGAGCAGATCATCTTTGACCGCCTTAACCGCGCCGATATGGGCGGGATCGTCGAAATCCAGCTGAAACGGCTGGAGAAACGCCTGGCCGCGCGCAAGATCACGCTGGCGCTGGATGAAGGCGCCAAGGCTTGGCTTGCGGATGAAGGCTATGATCCGGTGTTCGGCGCACGTCCGCTGAAACGCGTGATCCAGCGCCACCTGCAGGACCCGCTGGCCGAGATGATCCTGGGCGGCGATGTGCTGGACGGCACGACCGTCGCCATCACGGCGGGCCCCGAGGGGCTGATCCTTGGCGACCGGGTCATCGCCTCGCACCGCGGCAAACCTGCCGAGGCGCGCGTTCACTGAGACGGAAAAGGGGGCCGGAAGCGGCCCCCTTTTTTCAAGGCGCGACCCGGTCAGCGCATGCACAGACCCGGCCGGTCAAGGTCGCGCCCGCCCCTATGATCAGCGTGCGCGCGAGGGCTCAGCCAAGCGGGGCGAGCAAGGCCTGCAGGCCCGCCGCAGCGTCCTCGGTCTTCCAGATCTCCTCCCCCACACCAAAGAAATCGGTATAGGGGCCGAGCTTTTCGACCAGCGCAGTGGTCAGGGCGCCTTCGGCCACGATCGGGATCTCGATCATCTCGGACCACCACTGGAACAGGTCCAGTTCGGCCCGCGACCCGTCACCAAGCGGGGTTTCGCCCACCGGGCCGAACGCGGCGTAATCGGCCCCGGCTTCGGCGGCAGCCATGCCCTCATGTCGCGTCGTCCCGCAGAAGGCGCCGATAATGGCATCCTCACCCAGATCCTTGCGGAGCTTGCGGATATTGCGGGCGCCATCGGTCAGGTGGACGCCGTCCAGCCCGAGACGCTCGACCAGTAGGGCGTGCTGCTCAATCACCAGCGCCACATCCCGGGCATGGGCCACCTCGCGCAGCGCATCGGCCGCGCGGGCAACGTTGTCCTCGTCTCGGCTGGCAAGGGCAAGACGCACACAGGCAACCTCGACCGCGTCCAGGACACCTGCCAGACGTGCCGGGAAGACCTCAAGGTCAAATGCCGGAGGGGTGACAAGGTAGATCTGAGGGCGTTCTGCTTCGGACATGGTTGAAATCCAGCTGAGGTTTGGGGCGCTTTAGCGGTTTTCCTCGGCCTTGGCTACCACGCAGACAAGAAACAGAAAGGGGCTATCCGCCCCCTCTGGACCTGCGGCCCATTCACCCCCGAGGATATTTGGACAACGGGAAGGACATAAGTGCGAGGTCAGCCCCTGCCGGGAGATCAGATCAAGCCGACAGGGGCCTTCCCGTTGACGGTCATCGGCGTCCCCGCCTGTACCGTCTCATCAGACTGACTGAAATGGGTTAAGCAAGTATGAACACTCCTCCAGTTCCCGTTGTCCAAATATCCTCGGGGGTGCGGGGGCAGACAGCCCCCGCTGCTTCTCTGCCATCCCGCGCCTGCCCTTGTTTCCTTGTGGTGTCCGGCGTATCAGGCCCGGCGTGCTGAAAGGGACAAAGCCCATGATCGACCCTGCCATCATCCTTGTCCGCCCCCAGATGGGCGAAAACATCGGCGCGGCGGCGCGGGCGATGCTGAACTTCGGTCTGACGCGGATGCGGGTTGTGGGGCCGCGCGATGGTTGGCCCAACCCCAAGGCGGTGGCCATGGCCAGCGGTGCCGGGCGGGTCCTCGATCAGGCGGGGCTTTTTGCCGATGTGCCCGCCGCGATTGCGGATTGTGATTTCGTCTTTGCCACCACCGCGCGGGGGCGTGAGCTGACCAAACCCGTGATGACTCCGGAACGGGCGATGGAATATGCCCGCGCGCTCTCGGCCGAGGGCAAGCGGGTCGGCATTCTCTTTGGTCCGGAACGCGCGGGGTTGGAAAATGAGGATGTCGTTCTGGCCAATGCCATCATCACTGTTCCGGTGAACCCGGAGTTTCCCTCGCTCAACCTCGGGCAATGCGTGCTGCTGATGGGCTATGAATGGGGCCGTAAGAAGCAGGAGGTCGCGCCCGAGGTGATGAACTTCGCGCGCACCGAATACGCGCAGGCGCATGAGATCGAGGCGCTGGCCCGGCATTTCGAAGAGCGGCTGGAGCTTGCGGGTTTTTTCTTCCCGCCGGCCAAAGCCCCGGGGATGAAGGTCTCGCTTCGCAACATGTGGTCGCGTTTGCCGCTGACCACGGCTGAGGTGCGGACTTTCCACGGCATGCTGCGCCAGATCGCCTTCAAGCTGGGCGAGGGCGGGCAGAAGAAACCCTGAGCGCGCAACTTCCCGCGCGCCCTTGAACCCCGGCAGGGTGAGGCCTAGTCTCCGCCGCAAGGAATGGAGACGCCGATGGCACAGAAACGCAGCATCTTTGAAGAAGTCGGGGCCGATACCCGGCCTGTCCCCCCCGCGACGCCGGGGCTGATCGACCGTGGCCAAGGTGGCGCGCGCGGCGCGATCCGGATGTGGCTTGTGCTGATCTTCGTTCTGGTGGCGAGCATGATTGTCGTCGGCGGGCTGACCCGACTGACCGACAGTGGCCTGTCGATCACTGAATGGAAGCCGGTCACGGGTGCGCTGCCGCCGATGACCGATGCCGCCTGGTCCGAGGAATTCGCCAAATATCAGGCCAGCCCCGAATATCAGCTGCAGAACAAGGGGATGGAGCTTGCGGCCTTCAAATCCATCTTCTGGTGGGAATGGGGGCATCGTCAGCTGGGCCGGGTGATCGGTCTGGTCTGGGCGCTGGGCTTTGTGGGCTTTCTGGCCGCGCGCAAGATCCCGGCCGGGTGGACGGGGCGTCTTTTGGGCCTTGGGGCGCTGGGCGGGCTTCAGGGCGCCATCGGCTGGTGGATGGTGTCTTCGGGTTTGAAGGGCGAGATGGTCGATGTGGCCTCGTATCGGCTTGCCACGCATCTGGGGATCGCCTTTGTCATTCTGGGATTGACGGCCTGGTATGTCCTTCTTCTGGGGCGTTCCGAGGCCGAGCTGTTGCAGGCCCGCCGCGCGCGGGAGGGCAAGCTTTTCAGCCTCTCGACCGGTCTCATGCATTTTGCCTTCCTGCAGATCCTGCTGGGGGCGCTGGTGGCGGGGATTGACGCGGGCCGCGCCTTCCCGACCTGGCCCGACATGAACGGCCAGTTCTTCCCGGCGGATGCCTTCTATGTGCCGGGGCGTCCGCTTTGGGCGGCCTTCTTCGAAAATCCGGGCCTGGTGCAGTTCATGCACCGCATGGCGGGCTACCTGCTGGTGGCCTTTGGCGTCGTGGTCTATCTGCGCGGCCGCAAATCCGCCCATGGCGCCACGCGCACGGCCTTTCTGGCGATCCTCTGCATGCTGATCCTGCAGATGGTGCTGGGCATCGTCACCGCGCTGACCGCCGCACATTTGCATGTGGCGATCACCCATCAGCTGGGCGCCATCCTTCTGTGGGTGCTGATCCTGCGGGCCCGCTATCTGTCGCAATACCCGGTTGCCGGGTCGATCCGTGAAGGGACGCAGTAACATGACCGCATTCGATGAGCTGATGGCCTTCCAGCGCGAAACCGAGGCGCTGGCGCAGATCGCGGGCCGGTTGGGCTGGGATCAGGAAACCATGATGCCCCGCGGCGCCGCCGATCAGCGTGGCGAGGAAATGTCAGCCATCGAGGGCGTCCTGCACGCCCGCCGCACTGATCCGCGCGTGGCCGAATGGTTGGCCACCGCCGAGCCGCAGGATGACGAAGACCGCGCGCAACTGCGCCAGATCCGCCGCGCGCATCAGCGGGCGACGAAGATCCCGGCCGAGCTGGCGCAAAAGCTGGCCCGCGTCACCTCGACCGCGCAGGGCATCTGGGCCGAGGCCCGGGCCGCCGACCGGGTTGAGGATTTCCTGCCCACCTTGGCCGAGGTCATCGCCCTGAAGCGCGAAGAGGCAGCGGCCCTTGCGGCGGGCGGCAATCTTTATGATGCGCTCATGGATGATTACGAACCGGGCGCCACGGCAGAGACGATCGGCGCCATGTTCGACCGCATGCGCCCGCGTCTGGTGCGTCTGCGCGCCGCCGTGCTGGAGGCCGCGCCGCCCCCGAAGCTGGACCACCATTTCGGTGAAAACGCCCAGCTGCGCTTTGCGCGCGATCTGGCGGCGACCTTCGGCTATGATTTCACCCGCGGGCGGCTGGATCTGGCGGTGCATCCCTTCAGCTCGGGGTCGGGGAATGATGTCCGCATCACCACCCGCGTGGTCGAGAAAGACCCCTTCAACTGCTTCTATTCAACCATCCACGAAGTCGGCCATGCCTGCTATGAACTGGGGATTGATCAGGATTACCTGCTGACGCCCTTGGGCAACGGCGTGTCTATGGGTGTCCATGAAAGCCAGAGCCGGATCTATGAAAACCAGCTGGGTCGCAGCCCCGCCTTCACCGGCTGGATGTTCCGCCAGATGCTGGATCGCTTCGGCGATTTCGGCGTCGCCGGCCCCGAGGATTTCGCCCGCATCGTCAACCGAGTGCAGCCCGGTTTCATCCGGACCGAGGCCGATGAGGTGCATTACAACCTCCATGTGATGATGCGCTTCGATCTGGAACGCGCGTTGATCCGCGGGGATCTGCAGGTGCGTGATCTTGAGGCCGCTTGGAACGACCGCTTCCTTGCCGATTTCGGCGTGGCGGTGGACCGTCCTTCCAACGGCATGCTGCAGGATGTGCATTGGTCCTGCGGGCTGTTCGGCTATTTCCCCACTTACACGTTGGGGAATGTCTATGCGGGCTGCCTGCATCATACCCTGCGCGAGGCGATCACCGATCTGGATGATCATCTGTCGCGCGGCGATCTGGCCCCGGCGACGGGTTGGCTGCGCGAACATGTGCAGCGCCATGGCGGGCTTTACCTGCCGCGCGACACGATCACCCGCGCCTGTGGCTTCACGCCCAGCGAGGGGCCGCTGCTTGACTATCTCGACGCCAAATTCGGCGCGCTTTACGGGCTGTAAGTGCGGATGCAGGGCAGGGCGGTCTGGGCGCTGGCGCTTGGCCAGACCCTGACCTATGCGACGCTCTACTACGGCTTCGCCGCCCTGCTGCCGCATCTGGAGGCGGCGACCGGCTGGACCAAGGCGCAGCTGGCCGCTGGCCCGACGCTGGCCTTTCTGGTGACGGCGGTGCTGACCCCGCTGACCGGCCGTCTGGTGGACCGCGGTCTGGGCGGAGAGATGCTGGTGATCCTGCCCGCCGTGGGCGCAGGGGGCCTTGCCCTTCTGACGCTGGCGCCGACGCCGCTGGTCTGGGTGTTGCTTTGGGCCGTGATCGGGCTGGCGCAATCAGGCAGCCTATACGAAACCTGTTTCGCCTTCCTGACGCGTAGACTGGGTGATGGCGCGCGTGCGGCCATCACGCGGATCACGCTGGTCGCGGGACTGGCCTCAACCCTTGCCTTCCCCTTGGGCAGCCTTCTGGGCAGTGCCCTTGGCGGGCGCGGGGCGCTGCTGGCCTTTGCGGTGCTGGGCGTGGTGACGGTGGTCCCACTGAACCTTTGGGCGGTGCGGGTGCTGCGCCGGTCAGACCGTGCAGGCGGGGGCCGTGCCGTGCCGCAGCCGGGCCTGCTGGCCCGCGCCATGCGCCAGCCAGCCTTCTGGCTGATCGCGGCCATCTTCGGGGCGATCTGGCTGAACCACGCGATTCTGATCACCTATGCGCTGACGCTGTTTGAAAGTCAGGGCGCCACCCCGGCCACGGCGGTTCTGGCGGCAAGCTGCATCGGGCCGTCGCAGGTGATCGGGCGGCTGGCGCTGATGCTGAACGAAGCGCGGGTTGATAACCGCATGGCCACACGGCTAGCGTTGGGGTCGATCCTGCTGGCGGCGGCGCTGCTGCATCTGGCCGGGGCAGCGCCGCTGCTGATTTTCGGCTTTGCCATGGCGCAGGGGGCAGGGGCGGGGCTTTTGTCGATCCTCCGCCCTGTGCTTCAGGCCGAAAAGCTGGGGCGTGAGGGCTTTGGCGTTGTCTCTGGCGCGATTGCGGTGGCGCCCATCCTTGCCACCGCCGCCGGGCCTTCGGTCGGCGCGGCGCTGCTGGATTGGGGGGGCGCGGACGGGGTTATTGCCGCCTGTGCCGCCCTTGGCGGGGGCGGCCTGCTGCTGGGCATATGGTTGACCCGCCGCCTGCAGGCCTAAAGGCTGTCTTCGACGCGGAAGCCGGGCGGGATGGCATCTTCGCCGGTCAGGATCAGCCGGGCCATGACCTCGGCCACCTTGGGCGCCATGCCAAAGCCGATCTTGAAGCCGCCATTGGCGATGAAATGGCCGGGGCGGTCGGGCCAGGCCCCCAGCATTGGCGCCCGCGACCGCGCGCGGGGCCGCAGACCGGCCCAGCGATCCACCACCGGCGCCCCGGCAAGACAGGGCAGCGCCGCCACGGCGCGAGCATGCAGGTCATCCAGCTGTGCGTCGGTCGCGGTCGGATCGTCATAGTCCCGCTCGGAGGTCGAGCCGATAGCCACGGTCCCATTCGCATGGGGCACGATATGCAGCCCGTCAACATAAAGCTGCGCCTTGTCAGCGGCCTCGAACCGCAGGCTCAGCGCCTGACCTTTCACGCCGTTGCCCACAGGCCGCCCCAGCGCGGCCGACAGATCCTGCAACCCCGCAGCGCCCGTGGCATGTAGGACAATCCCCTCATCCTCGGCCGCGCCCAGCACGATCTCGGCCCCTTTCGCGCGCAGCGCCGCCACGAGGGCCGCCGCCGCCATGCGCGGATGCAGCCGCGCCGACAGCGTGTCATGGATCAGATGGCCGCTGGGGCTGACAGGTTCCCAGGTGGCGCCCGTGGCGGGCACCACCTGCCACAGCGCCTTCCCGGCCCAGAGTGTTGCCGCCGATTGCGCCCGCTCTGCCGCCTTGGCCATGGCCCCGGCATCGGTCAGCGGCTGCAGCCGCCCCGACCGGGCATAGCCACTGGGCTGTCCACCCGCCACCTCGACCCCCGCCCAGAAATCGGCAGCCATCAACAGGCTTTCCAACTGAAACTGTTTCTTGGGGTTCCAGTTTTCCGGCATATGCGGCGACAGGGCGCCCACCAGCCCGCCCGAGGCCCCCGCCCCGATGCGCGCGGTTTCCACCAGCCGCACCCGCGCGCCGCCCTGCACCAGCGCCCAGGCACAGGCCAACCCGAAGATTCCGCCGCCCCGCACCGTCACATCGCAGCTTGCCATTCCCCGTTCCTTTCCGCAGTTTCACCCCCGAATGCGCCATCCGGGCGCGCAGGACGAAAGCACCATGCCGACCGAAAAGGCCAGCCTTGATTGGCGCGACGGGGTGATTCCCGTCTCAACCCGCTTCGATGACCCCTATTTCAGCCTCAATGACGGCCTGAGCGAAACGCGACATGTTTTCCTGCGCGGCAACCGTCTGGCGGAACGGCTCCGCGACGGGTTCCATGTGGCGGAACTGGGCTTCGGCACGGGGCTGAACCTGCTGGCGCTGCAGATCCTCTGGGCGCAGATGGGCGCGCAGGGGATGATCCGCTTCACAAGTTTTGAGGGGTTTCCGATGCAGGCCGGTGACATGGCCCGCGCGCTCGACCACTTCCCCGAGGCCCGCGCCGTGGCCGGCCCGCTGCTGGATCAATGGGCCTCCGGCAGCACCACCCTGCATCTGCCGGGGATCGAGGCCGAGGTGATCCTGGGCGATGTGCGTGACACCCTTCCCGCCTGGGCTGGGCAGGCCGATGCCTGGTTCCTCGACGGCTTTTCGCCTGCCAAGAACCCCGAAATGTGGCAGCCTGAAATCCTGGCCGAGGTTGCAGCCCATACCGCAGCGCATGGCAGCTTTGCGACATATACTGCCGCTGGTGCGGTGCGGCGGGCTTTAAGTGACGCGGGCTTTGCGGTAGAGCGCGAAGCTGGCCATGGCCGCAAACGCCATATGACCGTCGGGCGCCTGCCCTGAACCCGCGCCGCCGACCGCGACGCCCCTTGCCGATCTAAGGAACCCCGATGGTCCCGCGCGCCCAACAGAACACCTCGCTCGGCATCCTGCTGATGGCGATCACCTCGCTGGTTTTCTCGCTGCAGGATGGCATTTCGCGCCACCTGGCCGAGAATTACAATGTGTGGATGGTGGTGATGATCCGCTTCTGGTTCTTCGCCCTGTTCGCCCTGACGCTCTCCGCGCGGCGGCCCGGCGGCATCGCGACCGTGATCCGCTCGCGCCATCCCCTGATGCAATTTGCCCGCAGCGCGATCCTGATCATCGAGGTCTGCGTGATGATCCTCGGTTTCGTGAAACTGGGCCTGATCGCAAGCCACGCGGTTTTCGTCAGCTACCCGCTGATCATCGCCGCCCTCTCCGGCCCGATCCTTGGCGAACATGTCGGTTGGCGGCGCTGGTGCGCCATCGGCGTGGGCTTTGTCGGCGTGCTGATCATCCTGCAGCCGGGGGTGGCCGTCTTTTCCCCTTGGGCGCTCGTCCCGCTCGCCGCCGCGCTGCTTTTTGCGCTCTACGGCCTGCTCACCCGCTATGTGGCCGGGGGCGATGCGGCCATGACGAGCTTTCTCTGGACGGGCGTTGTCGCCGCGATTCTCATTACGCCGGTCGGCCTCTTTTTCTGGGAACCGATGACCCAGGGCGACTGGATCTGGATGGGCATCCTTTGCCTGTCGGGTGCCGGCGCACATTACATGATGATCAAGGCCTATGAAGTCGCAGAAGCCAGCGACATTCAGCCCTTCGCGCTGCTGCAACTCGTCTTCATCTCCATCCTCGGTATCACGGTCTTTGATGAAGAGGTGAAGATGAACATGGTCATCGGCGCAGCCCTCGTCATGGGCGCGGCCCTCTTCACCCTCTACCGCGCCCGTGTGGTCGCGCGACAGGCCCGATTGGCGCGCGGGGCCTGAGACCAAGCCGGGGGCTGTCTGCCCCCGGACCCCCGAGGATATTTGAACAACGGGAAGAACAGGGCGATCTCTGGGCACCCCTGACATGACCACGTTTTGCGGCTTCCCGTTGTTCAAATATCCTCAGGGGGTGAATGGCCGCAGGCCAGAGGGGGCGCGAGCGCCCCCTTCTGTCAGCCCTTGTCGTGAAAGAAGTCGTGGATTTGCTGGGCAAGGGCAGCGGAGATGCCGGAGACGGCCATCAGGTCTTCGACCGCCGCGCGGGAGACGGCTTTGGCGCTGCCAAAATGGGCGAGGAGGGCGCGTTTGCGGGTCGCTCCGACGCCGGGGACTTCATCAAGCGGGGTGGCGGTTGTGGTTTTGGCGCGTTTGGCGCGGTGGGCGCCGATGGCCCAGCGGTGCGCCTCATCTCGCAGGCGCTGGACGAAGTAGAGCACCGGGTCATTCATGCGGAGGGCGAAGGGAGGTTCGCCGGGGCGGTGGAATTCTTCCTTGCCGTGGTCGCGGTCCACGCCTTTGGCTACGCCGATGAAGGGGATGTCATCGACGCCCAGTTCGGCCATGATCTCGGCCACGGCCGAAATCTGCCCGGCGCCGCCGTCGATCAGCAGGAGATCGGGCCAGAGGTCGGTCTTGCGGTCCGGGTCCTCCTTCAGCAGGCGTTCGAAACGGCGGGTCAGCACCTCTTTCATCATGCCGAAGTCATCGCCCTGGGCGCCCGCTTCGCCCTTGATGTTGAACTTGCGATACTGGCTTTTCAGGAAACCCTCGGCCCCGGCGACGATCATGCCGCCCACGGCATGGGCGCCCTGGATATGGCTGTTGTCATAGACTTCGATCCGGCGGGGCGGGGCTTCGAGGTCGAAGGCCTCGGCCAGGCCCGCGAGCAGTTTGTTCTGCGTGCTGCTTTCCGCCATTTTCCGGGCGAGGCTTTCGCGCGCATTCCGGGCGGCGTTTTCCACAAGCTCGGCCTTTTCGCCGCGCAGGGGCACCGCCAGTTCCACCTTGCGTCCGGCGCGGTCTGACAGAAGCTGGGTCACCAGATCCTCATTTTCAACCGGGTGCGAGAGCAGGATCAGGCGCGGCGGTTCCTTTTCATCGTAGAACTGGCTGAGGAAGGCCTCGAGGATCTCGGCCTCATCGGCGCCGGCGCCGGTTTTCGGGTAGAAATCCCGGTTGCCCCAGCTTTGATGGCCGCGGATGAAGAAAACCTGGACGCAGGCCTGCCCGCTTTCCAGGTGCAGCGCCACGACATCGGCCTCGGCCACGCCGCGGGGGTTGATGCCCTGGGCCGATTGCACCGCCGTCAGCGCCTTGATCCGGTCGCGCAGGGCGGCGGCGCGTTCATATTCCATCGCCTCGGCGGCAGCCGACATGGCGCTGGCCAGATCGGCCTGTACGGTGGTGGATTTGCCTTCCAGAAACCGCGTCGCATCGTCAATCAGCGCCCGGTAATCCTGTTCCGAGATGCGCCCCACGCAGGGCGCGGCGCAGCGTTTGATCTGGAACAGCAAGCACGGCCGGGTGCGGCTTTGGAACACCGCATCGGTGCAGGTTCGCAGCAGGAACACACGCTGCAACTGGTTCAGCGTCCGGTTCACGGCGCCCGCGCTGGCGAAGGGGCCGAAGTATTTGCCGCGATCGGACCGCTTGCCGCGATGTTTGCGGATCATCGGGAAGGGGTGGTCCGTCGGGATCAGGATATTCGGGAACGACTTGTCATCGCGCAGCAGCACGTTGTAGCGCGGCTTCAGCTGCTTGATGAGGTTCTGTTCCAGCAGCAGGGCCTCGGTCTCGGTCCGCGTCGTCAGGAACATCATCGAGGCCGTTTCATGGATCATCCGGGCGATCCGCCCGGAATGGCCCGAGGGGCGCGCATAGTTCGACACGCGCGCCTTCAGGTTGCGCGCCTTGCCGACGTAAAGCACCTCGTTCTGGGCGTTCAACATCCGGTAGACGCCGGGCGAGCCATCCAGCGTCTTGAGGTAGTCCTGAATGAGGTCATGCCCGGTTTTTGCGGGGGGCGGCGGTGCGTCATCCTGCATGGAAAGGGCTCCTTCCGGATGTATCGATTCTCCCCTTCTCGCTGCAATGATCGGGGGCTGAGGGCAAGAGCAAACCTATCCACCGTTTCTGTGGATAACTGCGGGGAGAAAATCCGGAAGACTGCATTTTTCCCTTGTTTTCGGCCCATTTCACAGCAACGCCTAAAAATTAGGCAATTTTGCAACCGACTGAAAAGTAAGGAGAAAAATTTATACGTTTGGCAAACGCCTGAAAGGGCAGGATTTTCTTAACGTTTCCGTGACGGCAACGCGGAAAGTGGACAACTTGCCGCGCCGCCGCTGGGGTCGTGTCATTCAACGCCCAGAACGTCCGGCGTTTTCCAGCCGAGATGCTGCCCGCCATCAACGCAGAGGATCTGCCCCGTCACCGCGGGCGAATCGAGGAAATACCCCAGCGCTGCCGTGATGTCGGACGGGTTGGCGCCACGTCCCAGCACGGTGTTGGTGCGCTGGTTGGCAAAGTGCTGGGCGCTTTGGCGGGCGCCCTGCAGGGTGGGGCCGGGGCCGATGGCATTGACGCGGATACGCGGGGCCAGCGCCTGGGCCGAAGTCTGGGTCAGTGCCCAAAGGCCCATCTTCGCCAGCGTGTAGGACATGAATTCCGGTGTCAGCTTGCGGATGCGCTGGTCGATCATATTGATGATCAGGCCGGTGGCGATGGGTTCACCTGCGGCATCGGTGCCGACCTCGGGCGCCTGTGCGGCGAAGGCCTGCGTCAGCACGAAGGGCGCGCGCAGGTTGCTTTCCATGTGCCGGTCCCAGCTGCGGCGGGTGGCCGTGCCGATATTGTCATATTCAAAGACCGAGGCGTTGTTGATCAGCACCGTCAGCGGGCCGCCAAGCGCGGCGGTGGCGCGGGGCAGCAGGGCCTGCATCTCGTCCTCGGCCAGCAGGTCGGCCTGCAAGGCCACGGCCTTGCGGCCCAGTGCCGTGATCTGCGCTACGGTTTCGGCGGCACCCTCGGCGCTTCCTGCGTAATGCACCGCAACATCATGGCCGCGCTGCGCCAGATAGACCGCCATTGCCTGCCCAAGCCGTTTGCCTGCGCCGGTCACCAATGCCCGAGGTGCTGTCATGCCTTGTCCTTTCGCCCGGTGCCGCCGCAGGGGCAGGGCGCCTTGCCAATCCTGTGTCGCCCGCATTTAGGGCAGCGCCCCGGCCCGACAAGCCGATCGGTGACGCGATGGCGGAAGAAGATGGCCATGACGACCATGACGATCAGAAAGAGGGTGACGCCCTTGATCATGGGTTACAACCCGAACCGGGCAAAGGCGGCGCGGTCTTCGATCTCGGCCCAGGCACCCGAAAGGGCGCGGCCGGTCAGGCGCGCGATCAGGCCGCGTTTCTGCCCCATCGGCACCAGCCGGACCTTGTCCCCGAAGAGCGCTTTCATCTTGGGCACCAGATGCGCCACGCCATCCGCCAGACCCAGTTCGACGGCCTGCTGGCCGACCCAGACATCGGCGTTGAACAGATCTGCGGTGCTGTCGAGCCGCGTTCCGCGCCGGGCTTGCACATGGGCAATGAAGGCGCGGTGGATCGGGTCTTGCAGCGCCTGAAGGCGGGCGATGTCTTCCGGCTTGGCGGGCTGGAACGGATCGGCCAGCGATTTCGACCGCCCCGAGGTGACGACCCGCCGTTCGATCCCGTGGCGCTGCATCAGGTCGGGAAAGCCGAAGCCCGCGAAGATCACGCCGATCGAGCCGAGGATCGAGCTTTCATCCACCCAGATCTCGTCCCCTGCACTGGCAAGCCAGTAGCCGCCCGAGGCTGCGATATCCTCGACAAAGACATGGACCTTCACGCCCTTTTCCGTGGCCAGCCTGCGGATGCGTGCCGCGATCAGGCTGGATTGCACGGGCGATCCGCCGGGCGAATTGATGACCAGCGCCACGGCGGCGGGCTTCATGCGGAAGGCGCGTTCGATGATCGGGGCCAGCCCGGCATCGTTCAGCGCAGCGCCAAAGCGGCCACCCGTGCCGATCGTGCCCTGCAGGCGGATCACCGGAACCACCGGCGGCTTCTTCACAAAGGGGATGCGGAATTTCATACCAAGGATGTAGAGGTCGCCGCGCCACGGAACAAGGGCTTTGGGCCGTGGCCCATTGTCTCTTGCCCGGATGGGGCGGGATGGGCGACAAAGCCCCATGATCGACAAGCTGGAAATGTTCATTGCCCTTGCGAATGAGGGCCACTTCGGGCGCGCGGCCGAGGCCTGCGGCGTGACCCAGCCGTCGCTGTCTTCGGCGATCAAGCAGCTGGAGGGCGAGCTGGGGGTGCAGCTGGTCTGGCGGGGGTCGCGCTTTCAGGGGCTGACCCCCGAAGGTCAGCGCGTGCTGGACCGCGCCCGCCGGATCGTGGGCGATGCCCGCGCGCTGCGCGATGAGATGCGCGCCTCGCGGCAGGGTCTTGCGGGGAACCTGCGGATCGGGGTGATCCCGACCGCGCTGCCCATGGTCGCCGATCTGACGACACCGTTCACGCGCCGCCACCCCAATGTGCGGGTGACGATCCTGTCGCGCACCTCGGCCGAGATCCTGACCGGGATCGAGCGGCTCGATCTGGATGCGGGCATCACCTATCTGGACAATGAACCGCTGGGGCGGGTGACGCAGGTGCCGCTCTATTCCGAATTCTACCGCCTGATCTGCGTGCCAGGCGCGCCACTGGCCGACCGTGACCGCGTGACCTGGGGTGAGCTGTCGGGCCTGCCGCTTTGCCTGCTGACCAGCGACATGCAGAACCGCCGCATCGTGAACCTGCATCTGGCCGAGGCGGGGGTGACAGCGGCGCCCATGGTCGAATCGAATTCGACCATCACGCTGCTGACCCATGTGATGACGGGGGAATGGGCCTCGATCCTGCCGAAAAAGCTGGCCGATCTCTTCGCGCGGTCCGGCGGATTGCGCGCCATTCCCATCGTCGCGCCCGAGGCCGAGCATCTGGTTGGTCTGATTGCGGCACATCGTGAACCACATACGCCGTTGATTGCCGCGCTGCTGGATGCCGGGCGGCGGGTTGCCACGCTTTGATAGATTTTGTCTATCGATTGACGATTTAACGATATTGAATTGTCTATTGAACGGCGTAGAACGCCTGCAAAGCCAACCGCCCATTCAGAGGTGAGCCATGCAGGACGATGCCGCCATCATCGCGCGGGTGAATGAAATTCTCGCCGCGCATCAAGGGATGGAGGGATCGCTGCTGCCGATCCTGCACGCCATTCAGGAAGCCTTCGGATATGTGCCGCAAGCGGCGCTGCCGATCATCGCGCAGGACCTTTCGCTGACCAAGGCCGAGGTCCATGGCGTGATGTCCTTCTACCACGACTTCCGCGAAAACCCCGCGGGGCGCCATGTGCTCAAGCTCTGCCGGGCCGAGGCCTGTCAGTCGATGGGGGCCGATGATCTGGCCGCCCATGCGCAGAACAAGCTTGGCATCGAATGGCACGAAACCACGAAGGACGGTGCCGTCACGCTGGAGCCGGTGTTCTGCCTTGGCCTTTGCGCCTGTGCGCCGGCGGCGATGGTCGATGGCCGTCTGGTGGGCCGGGTCGATGCCGCGCGGTTTGACGCCCTGCTGGAAGAGGTGCGCTGATGAAGATTTACGTTCCCCGCGACGCCGCCGCCAAGGCGCTTGGCGCCGATGAGGTGGCCAAGGCCGTCGAAGCCGAAGCCATGAAGCGTGGCCTGACCGTGACCGTTGTTCGCAACGGATCGCGCGGGATGGTCTGGCTGGAGCCGCTGGTCGAGATTGAAACCCCGGAAGGCCGCATGGCCTATGGCCCGATGACGGTGGCCGATGTGGCGGGTCTGTTTGATGGTGACAGCCCCAAGGCGCTCGGCCTGACAGACGACCTTCCCTGGCTCAAGGCGCAGACGCGCCTGACCTTTGCGCGCTGCGGCATCATCGATCCGCTGTCGCTGCAGGATTACCGCGCGCATGGCGGCCTCAAGGGGCTGGAGCGCGCGCTGACGCTGACCGGCGCGGCCATTGTGGATGAGGTGAAAACCTCGGGTCTGCGCGGACGCGGCGGCGCCGGTTTCCCGACCGGCATCAAGTGGGATACCGTGCGGATGGCCAAGGCCGACCGCAAATACATCGTCTGCAACGCCGACGAAGGCGACAGCGGCACCTTTGCCGATCGCATGATCATGGAAGGCGACCCCTTCACCCTGATCGAGGGCATGACCATAGCGGGCATCGCCACCGGCGCGACCAAGGGCTTTGTCTATATCCGTTCGGAATACCCCGACGCGATCGAGGTGATGACCCGTGCGGTCGAAATCGCCCGTGCGGCGGGCGTGCTGGGCGTGTCGGTCCTGGGCAGCGCCCATGCCTTCGATATGGAAATCCGCACTGGCGCAGGCGCCTATGTCTGCGGCGAGGAAACCAGCCTGCTGAACAGCCTGGAAGGCAAGCGCGGCACCGTGCGCGCCAAGCCGCCGCTGCCGGCGCTGGAAGGCTTCATGGGCAAGCCCACCGTCGTGAACAACGTCATTTCGCTGGCCACCGTTCCGGTGATCTTTGAAAAGGGCGCGCAGTTCTATGCGGACTTCGGCCTTGGCCGGTCGCGCGGGACCATCCCGCTGCAGATCGCGGGCAATGTGAAATTCGGCGGCCTTTACGAAATCGCCTTCGGCCTGTCGCTGGGCCAGATCGTGAATGACATCGCTGGCGGCACCGCCTCGGGCCGTCCGGTCAAGGCCGTGCAGGTGGGTGGCCCGCTGGGCGCCTATTTCCCGGTCGACCTGTTCGATACGCCTTTCGGTTACGAAGAATATGCGGGCAAGGGCGGCCTGATCGGCCATGCCGGGATCGTGGTTTTTGACGACCGCGCCGACATGCTGAAACAGGCCCGTTTCGCGATGGAATTCTGCGCCATCGAATCCTGCGGCAAATGCACCCCCTGCCGTATCGGCGCGGTGCGCGGTGTGGAAACGCTTGACCGGATCGGGCGCGGCGATACCGCCGCCATCCCGCTGCTGACCGACCTGTGCGAGACGATGAAATCCGGCTCGCTCTGCGCGCTGGGTGGCTTCACCCCCTATCCGGTGATGTCCGCTCTCACCCATTTCCCCGACGACTTCTCCGCCAGTGCCAAGGAGGCCGCCGAATGAAAGACTTCATCATCCCCGACCGCGATTTCGGCACCCCGGCCGCGAAATCGAAAACCATGGTGACGCTGAGCATTGACGGCTTTGACGTGACCGTGCCGGAAGGCACCAGCATCATGCGCGCTGCGGCGGAAATCGGCATCACCGTGCCGAAGCTCTGCGCGACCGACAGCCTCGATGCTTTCGGGTCGTGCCGCCTGTGTCTGGTCGAGATCGAGGGCCGCAATGGCACCCCGGCCTCCTGCACCACGCCGGTTGCGCCCGGCATCAAGGTCACCACGCAGAACGCCAAGCTCAAGCAGCTGCGCCGCGGCGTGATGGAGCTTTACATCTCGGACCACCCGCTGGACTGCCTGACCTGCGCCGCCAATGGCGATTGCGAACTGCAGGACATGGCCGGTGCCGTGGGTCTGCGCGATGTGCGCTATGAGGCGGTGGAGACCCATTTCCGCGCCAAGGACACCTCGGGCGAGGCCAACCCCCAGTGGCTGCCGAAAGACGACAGCAACCCCTATTTCAGCTACGATCCGTCGAAATGCATCGTCTGCAACCGCTGCGTCCGCGCCTGCGAAGAAGTGCAGGGGACGTTTGCGCTGACGATCGAAGGCCGTGGCTTTGACAGCCGCGTCAAGGCGGGCATGAAGGACGACACCTTCCTGTCGTCGGATTGCGTGTCCTGCGGCGCCTGCGTGCAGGCCTGCCCGACCGCCACGCTGACCGAAAAGTCGGTGATCGACATTGGCACCCCCGACCGTGGTGTCGTGACCACCTGCGCCTATTGCGGCGTGGGCTGCCAGTTCAAGGCCGAAATGCGCGGCGATGAGCTGGTCCGCATGGTTCCCTACAAGCACGGCAAGGCCAACCGCGGCCACAGCTGCGTCAAGGGCCGCTTCGCCTATGGCTATGCGACGCACAAGGATCGCATCCTCAACCCGATGATCCGCGACAGCATCAACGATCCGTGGAAAGAGGTCAGCTGGGCCGAGGCGATGGAGTTCGCCGCGACCCGCATGAAGGGCATTCAGGAGAAATACGGCCGTCAGTCGGTGGGCGTGATCACCTCGAGCCGCTGCACCAATGAAGAAGCCTATCTGGTGCAGAAGCTGACCCGCGCGGTGTTCATGAACAACAACACCGATACCTGCGCCCGTGTCTGCCATTCGCCCACCGGCTATGGTCTGGGCCAGACCTTCGGCACTTCGGCTGGCACGCAGGACTTCGATTCGGTCGAACATTGCGACGTGGCGCTGGTGATCGGAGCGAACCCGACCTCGGGTCACCCGGTCTTCGCCAGCCGCCTGAAAAAGCGTCTGCGTCAGGGCGCCAAGCTGATCGTCGTCGACCCGCGCCGGACCGAGATGGTGGAAGGCGCGCATTACAAGGCGGCGCATCACCTTGCGCTGAAGCCCGGCACCAACGTGGCCATTGTCACCGCGCTGGCCCATGTGATCGTGACAGAGAAGCTCTACAACGAAGAGTTCATCCGCACCCGCTGCGACTGGGATGAATTCCAGGACTACATGGAATTCGTCGCCGATCCGCGCCACAGCCCGGAAGCGATCGAGCTGCTGACCGGCGTTCCCGCGGCCGAGGTGCGCGGTGCCGCGCGTCTCTACGCCACCGGCGGCAATGCGGCCATCTACTACGGTCTGGGTGTGACGGAACACAGCCAGGGTTCGACCACTGTCATCGGCATTGCGAACCTCGCCATGCTGACCGGCAACATCGGTCGTCCCGGCGTGGGCGTGAACCCGCTGCGCGGTCAGAACAACGTGCAGGGCTCGTGCGACATGGGGTCCTTCCCGCACGAACTGCCGGGCTATCGCCACGTCAAGAACGACGACGTGCGCGCGATCTATGAACAGGCCTGGGGCGTCAAGATCGACAACGAACCCGGTCTGCGTATCCCCAACATGCTGGATGCCGCGGTCGAGGGCACGTTCAAGGGCCTCTACTGCCAGGGCGAGGACATCCTGCAATCGGACCCGGACACCAAGCATGTGGCCGCCGGTCTGGCTGCGATGGAATGTGTGATCGTCCATGACCTGTTCCTGAACGAAACCGCGAATTACGCGCATGTGTTCTTCCCCGGTTCGACCTTCCTGGAAAAGGACGGGACTTTCACCAACGCCGAACGCCGCATCAACCGCGTCCGCAAGGTGATGGCGCCGAAACAGGGCTATGCCGACTGGGAAGTCACCCAGATGTTCGCCAATGCCATGGGCGCCGACTGGACTTATACCCACCCCAGCCAGATCATGGATGAAATCGCCATGACCACGCCGAGCTTTGCCGGTGTGACCTATGAAAAGCTGGAAACCATGGGTTCGGTGCAGTGGCCCTGCAACGAAAAGGCGCCGGAAGGCACGCCGATGATGCACATCGACGGCTTCGTGCGCGGCAAGGGCAAGTTCATCCGCACCGAATATGTGGCGACGGATGAAAAGACCGGCCCGCGCTTCCCGCTGCTGCTGACGACTGGGCGCATCCTGTCGCAGTACAACGTGGGCGCGCAGACCCGCCGCACCGAAAACGTGGTCTGGCATGCCGAAGACGTGCTGGAAATCCATCCGCATGACGCCGAAGTACGTGGCATCCGCGAGGGCGATTTCGTCCGTCTGGCCAGCCGGTCGGGGGAAACCACGCTGCGGGCCACCATCACCGACAAGGTCTCGCCCGGGGTGGTCTACACGACCTTCCACCACCCCGCGACGCAGGCCAACGTCGTCACCACCGATTTCTCGGACTGGGCAACCAACTGCCCGGAATACAAGGTGACGGCGGTGCAGGTGATGCCCTCGAACGGGCCGTCGGAGTGGCAGGAAACCTACGACGCCCAGGCCAGCCTGTCGCGCCGGATCGCTGCGGCCGAGTGATGGAGACGCACCGCCCCCTCGCGCGGCTGGCCTATCGGGCAGGCGCGTTCCGCGACGGCAGCCGTGAGTTGCCGTCCGAGGTGGCGGTTGCGCTGTCCTACAATGGGTCCACCCATGCCGTGATGATGGCGACGCCGGCCGATCTGGCCGATTTCGCCCGTGGGTTCACCCAGACCGAAGGCATCGCCACGCTTTCGGAAATTGACAGCATCGAGGCCGTGCAAACTCCCCGCGGCATCGATCTGCAGATCTGGCTTCATGCCGATGCTGCCGACCGACAGGCCAAGCGCCGCCGGTCGATGGCGGGGCCGGTGGGCTGCGGTCTGTGCGGCATCGACAGTCTGGAAGAGGCGATGCGCGTGGCCCGTCCCGTGCCGCCCTCGGATCTGCGGCTGACGCCCGCGCAGGTGATGCAGGCGGTGGCGGCGCTGGAAGCGCACCAGCCTCTGCATGATCTCACGCGCGCCGCCCATTGCGCCGCCTTCTGGACCGCTGCCGACGGCATCCATACCGCGCGCGAGGATGTGGGGCGGCACAATGCGCTGGACAAGCTTATTGGTGCGCTGCCCGCCGATCTGCGCGGCCAAGGGGCGCTGGTCCTGACCTGCCGCACCTCGATCGACATGGTGCAGAAGGCCTGTGCCGGGGGCTTCCCCGTGCTGATCGCCGTCTCTGCCCCCACTGCTGCCGCCGTCCAGATGGCCGATGCGGCAGGCCTGACCCTTATCGCCCTGGCCCGTCCCGACGGGTTCGAGGTTTTCACCCATCCCGACCGCATCATGCCGGAGGACGCCGCCGATGTCGCCTGATCACCGCCCGCACGACAAGATCATCACCATGGCCAACCAGATTGCGCGCTTCATGGAATCCAAGCCCCATGCCGAAGGCGTGGCCGGTCTGGCGGCCCATATCAACGATTTCTGGGAACCCCGGATGCGCCGCCACCTGTTCGAACTGCTCGACAAGGGCGGCGAGGGCCTGCGTCCGCTGGTAATGGATGCCGCCGCCAGCATCCGCCGCCCGGCGGCTGCGTAACCCTTCGCGGGGCCGCAGGGCCCCGCAGGCCTAGCCGAAGCGTCGCGCGGCCTCAATCGCAAGGCCGGTGCCAACGCTGCCCAGATCATCGCCGCTGGCCAGCGCCGCTTCGGGCAGGCGCTGCGCCACCAGATCGCGCAGGGCGGGCAGACGGCTTGACCCGCCGGTCAGAAACACCGTCGCCACTTGATCCCGCGCGACACCGCCCTGTGCCAGAACCCGCTCGATCAGATCCCCGATCCGCGCCAAGGGCGCCGCCAGCGCCGCATTCAGCCGCGCGCGCTGCGCCATCGGGTTCGGCGCCCCGCACAGCGCGGACAGCATCAGCCGCTCCACCTCGGCGCCGGTGAGGGCGATCTTCGCGCGCTCCACCTCCATCGCGATGGCATGGCCCTGACGTTCCGCAATCACGCGCTGCAGGCGGGCGATCAGGTCGGGGTTGTCAGCCTCATGCCTTAGCGCCTTGAGATCGGCCTCGGTCTGGCGGGAATAAAGGAAATTGATCCGGTGCCAGGTCGCCAGATCGAGGTAATAGTGGCGGGGCATCAGACCCGCGCCGCCCTTGGTGCTGGCGCCAAAGCCCAGATGCGGCATCACCTCGGACAAGCTGAACAGACGGTCGAAATCAGTGCCACCGACGCGGATGCCGTCATTGCCCAGAATGTCGCCTGCGCGGTCGGCCTTTTTCGCGGCTTCCGGCCCCACTCGCACCAGTGACACGTCTGACGTGCCGCCGCCGATATCGACGATCAGCACCAACTCTTCCCGCGTGCAGGTGCTTTCATAATCTAGCGCGGCGGCGATGGGTTCGAACTGGAACCCCACTTCGGAAAAGCCGATCTCGCGCGCGATTTCGGCCAGCACGGTTTCGGCCTGGGCATCAGCCTGTGGGTCATCATCGACGAAATGGACAGGACGGCCCAGCACCACGGCGGGGCAGGGCGCGGGCAGCTGACGGCGCAGATGGGCCAGAAAGCGGGTCAGCACCTCGCGGAAAGAAACCGTCTTGCCGCCCACGCGCGTGCGTTCGGTGATCAGGGGCGTGCCCAGCGTGCTTTTCAAAGCCCGCATCAGGCGCCCGTCATCGCCTTCCAGATAGGCCTCTATGCCTGCGCGGCCAAAAAGCGGCGGGCCATCCTCGGCCCAGAACACGGCCGAGGGCAGGGTTGCCGCGCCCCCCTCCAGCGGCAAGAGCCGGGGTTGCCCCCCCTCGACCACCCCAAGGGTGGAATTCGAGGTTCCAAAGTCGATTCCGCAGCTCTGCATGGGCGCCCCCTTTGACCGAAGGCGGCGGCCTAGCGCGCAGGCGGCGCGGTGTAAAGCCCGCACCCCCTTCCCCCCGCGCGGGCCTTGGGCTACGACTGTCGCATGACATGGAACATCCCCAATATCCTGACTGTTCTGCGCCTTCTCGCCGCGCCCGGTGTCGCGGTGATGTTCCTGTATTTCCAGCGTCCCTGGGCCGATTGGTTCGCGCTGTCGTTGTTCGTGGGCGCCGCCATCACCGATTGGTTCGACGGCTATCTGGCCCGCCTGTGGAAGCAGGAATCGAAGTTCGGCGCCATGTTGGACCCGATTGCCGACAAGGCCATGGTGGTGATCGCCATCATGGTGATCACCGGCTATTCGGGCATGAATCCCTGGCTGATCCTGCCCGCCACCGCGATCCTGTTCCGTGAGGTCTTTGTTTCGGGCCTGCGCGAATATCTGGGCAGCACGGCGGGCCTTTTGAAGGTCACCAAACTGGCGAAGTGGAAGACCACGGCGCAGATGGTGGCGATTGCAGTGCTCTTTCTGGGCACGGGCCTCGAATACCTTGAAGGCATCCACATGCGCGGCATGACGCCCGAGCAATATGCCGAGGCGGTGACCGCAGGTCTGGCCGATCCGATCCGCACCTGCGGCGCACGGGATTGTGCAGCCTTTGCCACCAATATCGGACTGGTGCTGATCTGGATTGCCGCGATGCTGACGCTGCTGACCGGATGGGAATATTTCCGCAAGGCGCTGCCCTATCTGAGGGACAAGTGATGCAGATCGACATTCTCTATTTTGCCTGGGTGCGCGAACGCATTGGCCTCCCGCGCGAGCGGGTCGAGACCGAGGCCGCTACGGTTGCCGACCTTGTGGCCGAGCTTGCATCCCGGGAAGAGCGCTATGCCCTGGCCTTTGCCGATCTCGCGGCGCTGCGTGTGGCCTTGGATCAGGAACTGTCGGATTTCGCCGCCCCTCTTGCCGGGGTGCGCGAGATTGCCTTCTTCCCACCGATGACAGGGGGCTGAGATGCATCTTCTGGTGCAGGAAGACCGGTTCGACATTGGCCGCGAAACCGAAGCCTTCATTGCCGGGCTGCGCCATGCCGGGGCAGTCGTCACCTTCACCGGGCTGGTGCGCGACAATGGCGGTCAGCTTGCCGCGATGGAGATCGAACACTACCCCGGCATGACGGAACGGGCCATCGGCGCGATCATGGATGAGGCCAAGGCCCGTTGGGCGCTGGAAGATGCGCTGGTGATCCATCGCTACGGGCGCCTTGGTCCGCAAGAGCAGATCATGATGGTCGCCACCGCCGCGCCGCACCGGGCCGATGCCTTTGCGGCGGCGGAATTCCTGATGGATTACCTGAAATCCCGTGCGCCCTTCTGGAAGAAGGAAATCGGCGCTGATGGGGCCGAATGGGTGGCTGCCAAGGCCAGCGACGAAAACGCGCTGACCCGTTGGTGACCGCTTAGCGCGGCAGCAGCAGGTAATCGCCCGTTTCCCGGTCGAGCCCGACAATCGCAAGACCCTGATCGAAGGCCGTGGTCAGCGCCTGACGCATCTCTGCGCGGGCAGCGCCAGCGGCGGTGGGGTCTTCCTCCAACATCCGCTCAAACCCTGCCGGAATGGCGATGCGACGGGCCTGTGCAAGCTCTGTCGGTGACAGCACCGGCTGGCCCATGCGCGCAGCCTGCACGCGGGGGCTGCCGATCACCCATTCCGCCATCAGCCGGTCCGAGGCGGTGCCGGCGTTGATCCCCGCCATTTCCCCATAGTAATCGGGCAGATAGACATGCGCCCCGGCGCCAAGGGCTGCGATGTTCAGCGTCGCATTGGTGCGGCGCAGCGGATCATAGGTCCAGCGCACCAGCGCCACCCCGTTCCGGGCGCACCAATCGTGCTGATACCACTTCAGCCGCGCGCCCAGCTTCAGTCCCCGCGCCTCGGCCCGCACCGCAAGCCGGTGCGAATGCTGCACCTGCGGGTCACGGGTGGGGAAGGCAAAGACATAGCCCAGCAGCCGGTCGCCTTGAAATGCGCCCGCGAGCAGGCCGCCTTCATGCTGAATCACCATCATCAGATCGGCGGGATCGGGGACATCCCCTTCCCCCCAGACATCGCGCTGAAGGTCTTCGGCGGCGCGGCATTCGGCCATGCCGCGCAGGTCGCGGATTTCGATGCTCATGCGGGGATCTCATGCTTTTGCAGGGTGACATGCGACAGGAAATCCCGATCCAGCGTGACGCCGATCCCGGCGCCGGTTTCGGGCAGCGGCATCCAGCCGCCTTCGGTTTCCAGCTTCTGTTCGATGATGTCGCGGTGGAAATAGCGGCTGGCCGAAGAGACATCCCCCGGCTTGCGGAAATTCGGCAGGGTGGAGAGGTGGATGTTATGCGCCCGCCCGATCCCGCTTTCCAGCATGCCGCCGCACCAGACCGGCACGTCGAACGCATCGCAAAGATCATGGATTCGCAGGCTGTCGGTATAGCCGCCTGACCGGCCGACCTTGATGTTCATCACCCGGCAAGCGCCTGATTGCAGCGCCTTGCGCGCATGGGCGGGGGTCTGGATGCTTTCATCCAGGCACAGCGGCGTGCGGATGCGCCCCTGCAGCGTGGCGTGATCATGGATGTCATTCCAGGCCAGCGGCTGTTCGATGTAGTCCAGATCGAAATCATCCATCCGCTGCAACAGCGCCGTATCGGCCAGCGTGTAGCAGCAATTGGCATCCACCGTCAGATGCGCCGTGGGGAAGGCCGCGCGTACGGCGCGCAGCAGGTCCAGATCATGCCCCGGCTTCACCTTCAGCTTGATCCGGCGATAGCCCTGCGCCAGATGGCTTTCGACCCGCGCCAGCGTGTCGTCAACGGGCGTGATCCCCAGTGAAACGCCCACTTCGACCGCCTGGCCCTGACCGCCCAGCACGGTCGAAAGCGGCACGTTCAGCGACTTGGCCCACAAATCCCAGAACGCCATTTCCAGCGTGGCCAGCGCCATGCGGTTGCCGCGCCAGCCCCGCAGCGTCGCATGCAGGGCCTGCGGGTTGGCAAAGGCCTTGCCCACCACGCCGGGCAGCAGCACCTCGGTCAGGAAAGACATGGCTCCGGCGGTGGTTTCATCCAGATAGTCGGGCAGCGGGTCCATCACCCCTTCGGCATAACCCTCCAGGTCGCCCGACCGCAGGGTCAGCAAGGGAAAGACCTTGTCGTGCATCGTGCCGGTCGAAATGGTGAAGGGCGTGACCAGCGGCAGGCGGACAAGACGCAGCTCGGCGCTGTCGATGTGCAGGGGCGAACGTAGGGGCATGGCCTCTCCTGAATCTCGGTCTGGGGGCAATGTCGGAAAAACTTGCATGTAAGTCAACAATGATAGAAAACTATCAAAAATGAAACTGCCGAGGGCCGCATGGAACAGGATCTGCGCAACCGCCTGCAACACAGCCTGCAAGGCGCCACCCGGGCCGAGGCCGCGCTGGCGGGCTGGTTGCTGAACAATCTGGATCAGCTGCCCTTTGAAACGGCGGCCTCGGTGGCGGGCCATGCGGGCGTGTCCGAGGCGACGGTGGGCCGCTATTGCCGGTCGTTGGGATATGCGCATTTCAAGGCGCTGAAGACGGCCTTGCAGGATCAGCGCCGCGATGGCGCCTGGCGCGGGGGAGATTGGCTGCGCGACTTTGCCGCCCGCGGCGCCGAGGCCGACGATATCGGCCTGCAGCGAGAGGTGCTGGCGATCCTGCGCAACCATGAAACCGCCCGCAGCCCCGAATTCCACCGTGTCGCCCACCGTCTGGCAACGGTGCCGCAGGTCTTTGTCGCGGGCTTTCAGACCGAGCGCGGCCATGCAAGCTGTCTGGCCCATATGCTGCAATACCTGCGCCCCGGGGTGCAGTTGGCCGATGTCGAGGGGGGGCATTTTTCGGAAATTCTGCTGGCACCGCCGGGGCAGGTGGCGCTGGTGCTGTTTGACGCCCGCCGCTATTCCCGTCTGACCGAGGCGCTGGCGCGGCAGGCGCGTGCTGCCGGGGTGCCGGTCACACTGATCACCGATCCGCATTGCGGATGGGCGCATGGCGTGGTGGATGAGCTTTTCACCGTGCCCACCGATTTCAACCTGTTCTGGGATGCGACCTCGGCCTTTGCCAGCCTGTCGGGGCTGTTGGTCAATGCCGTATTCCGCGAACTTGGCCCCGAGGTGGAAGCGCGGATGAGCCGGGTTTCCGCGCTTCACGGGGCTTTCATCGGCCACACGACGGCCGGGCAGGGGCGTTAGGCGTCGTTTTCGCAGACCTGGCGCTGGCTGCCCAGGCCGTCGATCCCCAGCTCGACCACATCGCCCGCCTTCAGATAACGCGGCGGCTTCATCCCCATGCCCACGCCGGGCGGCGTCCCGGTCGAGATGATGTCGCCCGGATGCAGCGTGAAGAACTGCGAGAGGTAGGAGACAAGGAAGGGCACCTGATAGACCATCGTCGCGGTCGAGCCCGATTGCATCGTCTCGCCGTTGACCTTCAGCCACATGTTCAGGTTGTTCGGCTCTGGCACCTCATCGGCGGTGACAAGCCAAGGGCCGGTGGGCCCGAAATTGTCCGAGGATTTGCCCTTGGACCACTGCCCCGACCTCTCGGTCTGATAGGCGCGTTCCGAAACGTCGTTCACCACGAAATAGCCCGCGACATGGGCCATCGCCTCGGCCTCGGTCACATATTTGGCGGTCTTGCCGATGACAAAGCCCAGCTCGACTTCCCAATCCGTCTTTTCCGATCCGCGGGGAATCAGGATCGGGTCGTTCGGCCCGCAGATGGCGCTGGTATATTTCGCAAAGATCACCGGTTCGGGCGGCACGGCCATGCCACTTTCGGCGGCGTGGTCGGAATAGTTCAGGCCGATGCAGATGAACTTGCCCACATTGCCGACGCAGGCGCCAAGGCGGGGGTTCCCCTCGACCAGCGGCAGAGTGGCCGGGTCCAGGGCCGCCAGCGGTGAAAGATCGGCCAGCACCGGCCCCGCAATGTCCCTGACATGGGCCGAAAGATCGCGCAGGCGGCCTTGGGCATCAATCAGACCGGGTTTTTCGGCACCGCGGGCGCCGTAGCGGACAAGTTTCATTTCAGATCCTGTGGTTGGTCAGCAGGGAGGGGCGGCTCAGGTCGTCCAGCCGCCATCGATGACATGTTCGGTGCCGGTGGTGAAGGCCGCCTCGTCCGAGGCGAGATAGCAGACAAGCGCCGCGATTTCTTCGACCCGGCCCAGCCGGCCCATGGCCTGCCGCGCGACAAAGGCCTTCAGAGCGGCGTCATAATCGCCGGTGGCGCGCAGCCGGTCTTGCAGGCTGGGGCTGTCCACCGTGCCGGGGCAGATTGCATTGCAGCGGATGCCCTGCGTCACATGGTCGGCGGCCACGGCGCGGGTCAGGCCCACCACCGCCGCCTTCGAGGCGGAATAGACCGCGCGGTTCACCGGCCCCTTCTTCGGCCCTGCGACAGAGGACATGTTGATGATCGACCCGGCACCCTGTGCCAACATCCCCGGCAGCACGGCGCGGATCATGCGGAACTGCGCCTTCACGTTCAGATCGAAGGCCAGATCCCACTCCGCCTCGGTTGCCTCAAGGACGGTGCCGGCATGCACGATGCCCGCGCAGTTGAAGAGAATGTCGAAAGGCCCGGTTTCCGCCACCAGCGCGGTGATCGCGGCCGGGTCCAGCACATCCAGCACCCGTGCGGTCATGCCGGGCTGCTGGGCCAGATCGGCCAGCAAGGCGGGGTTGATATCGGTGGCCACCACCCGCGCCCCTTCGCGCGCCATACGTTCGGCCGAGGCACGGCCAATGCCTTGCCCGGCGGCGGTGACAAGGGCGGTCTTGCCTTCCAGTCGTTTCATTCCGGCTCCCCCCGGGCGCGGGCGGCGCCCGACCTCGCGTGGTCAGGCGCAGGCCCGCAGCGCTGCCCCCGCAGAATGCAAGAGCCCCGGCGAAAGGCAACCGTCTTTTCAGGCCTCGATCGTGACAGCGCCGATCGGGTGGGAACAACAGGCGAGGATATAGCCCTCGGCGATGTCGCTGTCGCTGATGCCGCCGTTATGCACCATATGCACCTCGCCCGAGACTTTCTTGACCTTGCAGGTCCCGCAAAGCCCGAAGTTGCAGCCCGAAGGCATGCGGATCGCGGCGGTCTTGGCGACCTGCAGGATGGTGTCGGTTTCTGCGCAGCTGCGGGTGATGCCGCTTTGTGTGAAGATGACCTGCGCCTGCACCGCCTCGTCGGGGACACGGTCGTCAAAGACGGCGGGTTGCGGTGCCGGGGCTGCGCCAAAGCTTTCCTGATGGTAGCGCGACATGTCGAAATGCAGCGAATTCAGGATCTCGCGCACATTGGCCATGAAGCCTTCGGGGCCGCAGCAATAGACCTCGCGCTCCAGATAATCGCCGCAGATCAGACCCAGCATCAGCTGGTTCAGCGTGCCGCGATAGCCGGTCCAAACCTCATAGGGATCCGCCCCCATGACGACGAAATGCAGCTTCAGCCCCGCAATGCGGCTGGCCATGTATTCCAGCCGCTTGCGGAAGATCAGATCGACCGGGCGGTTGGCGCATTGCACGAAACAGATGTCGGGTTCATCGCCGCGTTCAAACAGCGTGGTGGTCATCGACATCATCGGCGTGACGCCCGACCCGGCCGAGATGAACAGGTATTTGCCATCAGGCTGCGTCGGCAGGTGGAATTCACCCGCCGGGCCGCGCGCATTCAACACCATGCCGGGACGAAGATGATCCAGCATCCAGCGCGTGCCAAGCGACCCGGGCTGCGCCTTCACTGTCACCGTGAGATAAGAGTTGGTTATAGGTGAGGACGAGATCGTATAGGTCCGCCAGACCGGCCCCTCGGGCAGGGGCAGTTCCAGCGTGATGAATTGCCCCGCCATGAAGCGGAAAGTCGCGCCCGAGGCGGGGCGGAAGGAAAAGGTCATCACTTCCGGCGCTTCGGGAATGACCATCACACAGGTCAGCGGTTCGTCGTCCGTCCAGACCGGGCTGTCGCGGTGGGGCATCGGGATCATGGGATCACTCCGCCGCCAGACGGGCCGCAGGGGCATCCATGCCGTCGCGCAGGGCCTGGCAATACCAGTCCACGAACTGGTTCACGCCGCCTTCCTGCACGGGGCTGTAGGGGCCGGGGACATAGCCGGGGCTGTTGATGCCCTGCTGGTTTTCCTCGACGATGCGGCGGTCTTCGTCATTGGTGTCGATCCAGACCTCGGTCAGGCGCTTGAGGTCGTAATCCACCCCTTCGACCGCATCCTTGTGGACAAGCCAGGTGGTGGTGACCTCGGTTTCCTCGGGGCCAAGGGGCAGCACGCGGAAGTTCAGCACCTGATCCGACAGGAAGTGGTTCCAGGTGTTGGGATAGTGGTAATAGAGGCAAGACCCCGCATCATCGAAGGGCACGGTGCCCAGACGGCGGCGCGACGCGGCCTTGCCATCCAGCGTATAGCTGACGGCCGAACCGACAAACGGGATGCGGACAAAGCGCCAGCGCTCATCCTCGGCGCATTTGTATTTCGACGGCAGACCCGCGGCCTCGCAGCGGTTCACATGGGCCAGACCCATGTTCGAGGTGGTGCTGTCATCCGCCCCCACCAGATTCGGATCATCCGGGAAGGTCACGCAAAGCGCGGGGTGGTTGCCCGAGCAGTGATAGCACTCGCGGTTGTTTTCCAGCACCAGCTTCCAGTTGGCCTTTTCCACGATGCGCGACTGATAGGCGACCTTCAGGTTCGCCGGATCATGCGGGCCGATGTAGCGGGCGGCCTGAGCCTCAAGCTCGGCCGTATCGGCGGGCTGATCGGCGAGGCAGACATAGATCATGCCCTGAATCTCGCGGCAGTGGACGGGGCGCAGGCCGTGGTCTTGCGGCTTGAAATCAGGGCCCATTTCCCGCGCCCAAAGCAGTTTCCCGTCCAGATCATAGGTCCACTGGTGGTAGGGGCACACGATGCGCGGAGAGTTCGCCTTGTGGCTGGCGCAAAGACGGCTGCCACGGTGGCGGCAGGAATTGTGGAAGGCCCGCACGACGCCATCCTTGGCGCGCGCCAGCAGCACCGAGGCCGCGCCGATCTGCACGGTCTGCAGCGTCTCGCCCTTGGGCAGTTCTGCCGAGGCGGCCACGAAGATCCAGCTCTTCGACCAGATCAGGTCCAGATCGGCCTGATGCATCTTGGGGTCATTGTAAAAGGGCTGGGGCAGCGAATGCCACGGGCGGCGGCTATCCAAAAGGGCGCGGAGTTCGGTGTACTGGGTCATGGGCGTTTCCTTGGCGCGGGGCCGGGGACGGGCGGTCTGCGCGGCCCCGGACAGCAATCTGGCTGCGCTGAAGGAACACCCAACGCCATTGCGCCGCAACGCCACAAAGATTAACCCTAGAGTTAGAAATACTAAGCCAATCGGGGGCGGAATGGCACAGGATCCCGGCACCCGCCGGTCAGAGCGCGCGATGGGTCTGCCCTCGGTCACGGCGCTTGTGGCCTTTGAGGCGGCGGCGCGGCACGAGGGCTTCAAGATGGCTGCGGCCGATCTGAACGTGACCCCCGCCGCTGTCAGCCAGCAGATCAAGGCGCTGGAGCAGGATCTGGGCTTTGCGCTGTTTCACCGCAATGCACGCGGCGTCACGCTGACCGATGCGGGGGCGCAGCTTTTTCGGGCGGTGCGCCGGGGCTTTGATGGCATTGCCCGCACCATCGATCAGCTGCGCGAAACTTCGTTGAACGAGGATGTGAGCCTGCAGGCCACCACGGCGGTCTCCGCCTTCTGGCTGACGCCGCAGCTGACCCGCTTCTGGCGGGAGCATGGTGATATTGCCGTTTCGCAAACCGTGACCGACAGCGCCCATGTCGCCCGGCCCTGCGATCTGAAGATCTTTTACGGTAGCCCCACGGATGAGGTGGGCGATGTGCAGCTGCTGTTCCGGGACTGGATTTCCGTCCTCGGCAGCCCCCATTTCCTGCGCCGCCATGCGCCGATCCTGCCGGAAATGCTGGCAACCCTGCCCGTGATTCGCATGCATGCCGAGGATCGCCGCTGGATCGACTGGCGCGAATGGGCGCAGCTGACGGGCTATGACGGGGGCTTCGGGCCAGGGTTGCGCGTGAACAATTATGCCATCGCCGCCCAGGCCGCCGAAGACGGTCTTGGCCTGATTCTGGGATGGGAGGCGCTGCTGCGCCGGGTGATCGACAGCGGGCGACTGGTCCGTGTCCTTGGCCCCCGGATCGAGGCGCCCCATGCGTTCTACATCGTTGCGCGGTCGGGGGCGCCGGCCAAGGCGCTGCTGCTGCGCGACTGGCTGGTCGCCTCGGCCCGCGCGGCCTGACCGCACTTGGCCGAATTCGACATTATGTCGAATTTTGGTCGGATTCCTTCGCTCGCGCTACTGAGGAAAGGGGGTCTTCTGACGCTGATGGGGGAAACTCTAGCGGGGACCTGAACCATGACCGAACTTCAGACCAAACAGGGCCGCGCCGGTGGCCGTGGGGCCCGCCGGGCCATGCGCGCCGCACCGGATTTCGACATGCTGCCCGCGCTGAAGCGCAACCTGCCGCTCTGCGAACCCATGAGCCCCGAGCAGGTCGAGCGTATCGACGAAGCCTCGATGGCGATCCTTGAGGATGTCGGCGTCGTTTTCCGCGATGATATCGCGTTGGAGGACTGGCGCCGCGTCGGGGCCGATGTACGGGGGGAACGGGTGCATCTGGACCGGGGTCTGGTGCGGGAACTGATCTCGACCATCCCCTCGGGCTGGACCTACCGCGCCCGCAATGCGGACCGCAGCCTGCCCTTCGGTGGCAACCATTCGATCTTCGTGCCGATGACGGGCGCGCCCTTCCTGCGCGATCTGGAAGATGTGCGCCGTTGGCCGACGATGGCAGACCTCAACATGTTCCACAAACTGTCGCACATGTCGCCCGCGCTGCATTCGACGGCGCATCACATCGTGGAACCGATGGACATGAAGGTCAGCCACCGGCACCTGCACATCACCTATTCCTCGATGAAACATTCGGACAAGACCTTCATGGGCATGACGACCAGCGGCAAGAATGCCGAGGACGTGATGGACATGTGCGAGATCCTGTTCGGCCGCGACGTGATGGAGGAAACCCCCGTCGTCACCGGCAACTGCAACGGCAATTCGCCGCTGGTCTGGGATGAAACCATGCTGTCGGCCATGCGCGCCTTCGTCAAGCGCAAGCAGCCGGTGCTGTGTTCACCCTTCGTGCTGGGCGGGGCCAATACGCCTGCTTCGGTCGCGCCTGCCGTGGCACAGCTGAACGCCGAGGCCCTGTCGGCGCTGGCCTATACCCAGGTCATCCGCAAGGGCGCCCCGGCGATCTATGGCCATTACCTTTCGACCGTCAGCATGAAATCCGGCGCCCCCATGGCGGGCACCCCGGAAATCAGCCTGATGAACTTCATGATCGGGCAGATGGCGCGGTTCTACGGCGTGCCGTGGCGCACCTCGAACAACCTGGGCGGGGCCAAGACCTTTGACGCGCAGGCGGGCTACGAATCGGCCATGACGATGAACGCCGTGCTTCATGCGGGTGCCAATTACATCTGGCACTCGGCCGGTTGGAACGAAGCCGGGATGCATTGCTCGGTCGCGAAATTCGTCGTCGATGCCGAGATGTGCGCCATGGGCTATCGCATGGCCGAAGGTCCGCGCTGGGATGACTTTGATGTTGCCATGCAGGCCGTGCGCGACGTGGGGCCAGGTGGCCACTATCTTGGCCATCCCCATACGCTGGAAAACTTTGAACGCGCCTTCTTCATGCCCAAGCTTTTCGACAACAACTCGATCGAGCAGTGGCAGGCCGAAGGCTCGGTCGAAATCACCCAGCGCGCGCTGGACTATGCCAAAAAGCTGCTGCGCGAATATGAGGAACCGAAGCTGGATGAGGGCATCGACGAAGCCCTGCGCGCCTATATCGCCAAGCGCGAGCGCGAGATCCCGGCCGAGGATGCGCTGAACACCGAATACTGACGAATACTCCCACTGGCCGCCCCTTCGGGCGGCCTTTTTCACTGCGGTTTCAAGGTGCTCGCCAGATCATGGCGGGTAATTTGCCATGCGCCGGTCATGCGTCTTGAGGTGGCGAAGGAAAGTAGAGTGATCGCTCTACTTTCTGCTTTGAAAGGTAGAGTGATCACTCTACCATGTGCGCCATGACCAGCACAAAATCCCGAATCGCCACCGAACTGGAACGCAGCTTTGCCCGTCAGGGCTTTGCCGAGCAGGGGGTCGAGGCGCTCCGCGCCGAGGCCGATGTTTCACTTCGCACGCTCTACAAACACTTCCCCTCGCGGGAGGCGATGATCATCGGCGCGCTGGAACACCGCGACCGCACCTATTTCGACTGGCTGGCCGGGGGGGCTGCGGAGGGGGTGGACCATGTCCTGCATCCGCTGGTGCGGCTGGGCGATTGGCTGGGCGAGGTGGCCAATACCGGCTGCCTCTTCCTCAATGCGCTGGCCGAATACCCTGACAGCGCGGCGATTGCCGCGGTGGTGAAAGATCACAAGGCCCGTCTGGCGGACGAATTCCGCCTGCGGTTGGAACGCGTGGCGCCGGGGCAGGATACCCGGGACCTGGCCGCGACGCTGTTCCTTTTGCACGAAGGCATGACCCAGGCCGCCCGCCTGCAAGGGCGCGAACGCGCGACCGAGGCCGCAATGCGCGCGGCCCGTGCGGCGTTGGCGGCAGAAGACATCCGATAACACCCCAACAGGTCGAGACTATGAAAATCACGGAAATCCAAATCTACCGGCATGATCTGCCGGTAAAGAATGGCCCATATCGCATGGCCAATGCGTTGGTCTGGTCGCTGGATACGACGATCGTGAAGATCGTCACCGACAGCGGCCTTGTGGGCTGGGGCGAAACCTGCCCTGTTGGCCCCACCTATCAGCCCCATCACGCGGCAGGCGCCCGTGCTGCGCTGATGGAAATGGCGCAGGGGTTGATCGGGGTGGACCCCACCCAGATCGGCCTGCTGCACCGCAAGATGGACAGCCTGCTGAATGGCCATGGCTATGCCAAGGCGGCCATCGACATTGCCGCCCATGACCTGACCGGCAAAGCCTATGGCGTGCGCGTGGCCGATCTGCTGGGCGGTGCTGTCACGGACCGGGTGCCGTCCTACTATGCCTCGGGCGTGGGCGAACCTGATGAAATCGCGCGCATCGCGGCCGAAAAGCTCGCCGAGGGCTATCCCCGGATGCAGGTCAAGGTCGGCGGCCGCCCGGTCGAGGTGGATATCGCCGTGGTCCGCAAGGTGTGGGAGGTGCTGCGCGGCACCGGCATGCGCCTTGCGGTCGACGCGAACCGCGGCCTGCCCACGCGCGACGCCCTGCGCCTGTCGCGGGAATGCCCCGAGATTCCCTTCATCATGGAGCAACCCTGCAACACGATGGAAGAGATCGCGGCCATTCGCGGCCAGCTGCATCATGCGGTTTATGTCGATGAAAACGGCACTGATCTGAATGCCGTGCTGCGCGCGGTGGGGGCGGGGCTCTGTGATGGGTTCGGGATGAAGGTCACGCGCATCGGGGGGCTGCGCCCGATGGCCACCTTCCGCGACATCTGCGAAGTGCGCGCCATGCCGCATACCTGCGACGATGCCTGGGGCGGGGATATCATTGCCGCCGCCTGCACCCATATCGGCGCCACCGTGCAGCCGCGCCTGAACGAAGGCGTCTGGCTGGCCGCCCCCTATATCGCAGGCAATTTCGACGTGGAAAACGGCGTCAATATCGTGGGTGGCCACATCGCCCTGCCCAAGGGGCCGGGTCTGGGCATTACCCCTGATGAAACCCTCTTTGGCGCGCCTGTCGCCTCATTCGACTGAAGGATTTGTGACATGATGGACCTGACTGGAAAATGCGCGCTTGTGACCGGGGCGGCCGGTGGCATCGGTGCGGCGGTGGTGGCGGCGCTGCGTGCCCGTGGTGCCCGCGTGGCGGTGGCCGACCGTGACCCCTTGGCCGTTGAGGCCGAGGCGCATCTGCCGGGCGACCTGCTGGACCCGGCCTATGCCGATGCTCTGCCGGGCGCGGCGCGGGCGGCACTTGGCGGCCTTGATATCGTCATCAACAATGCGGGCGTGATCACCCGTGGAAAAGTGACCGAAAGCAGCGATGCCGATTGGGACCTATCGCTGGGCGTGAATGTCGAAGCCCCCTTCCGCATCTGCCGCGCGGCAATTCCGCTGATGGCGGAAGCGGGCGGCGGCGCCATTGTCAACGTGGCCTCCTGCTGGGGTCTGCGGCCCGGCCCGAATCACGCGGTCTATTGCATGACCAAGGCGGCCATTGCCTCGCTCACGCAGTGCATGGGCATGGATCACGCCCATCAGGGCATCCGCATCAATGCCGTCGCCCCGAATGAGGTGAATACGCCCATGCTTCGCACCGGTTTTGTCCGTCGCGGCTTTGACCCCGACAGCGCGGTGGCCGAGCTTGGCAAGACCGTGCCGCTGGGCCGCATCGCCGAACCCCAGGATATTGCGGATGTGATCCTCTTCCTCGCCTCGGACGCCAGCCGCTACATGTGCGGTGCGGTGGTCGAGGTGAATGGCGGAAAGGCGGTGGGCTGATGCGCTATCAGGGCAAGGTTGCGCTAGTTTCGGGCGGCCGCAGCGGCATCGGGCAGGCCATCGCCCGGCGCCTTGCGGCCGAGGGCGCGCGCGTCTTCACCGCACAGCGCGGGGCGGATGCCGAACATGAAGGGATCGAGGCCGATTTTACCGATCCCGCCAGCCCCGCGCAGGTGGTGGCGCGGGTGATCGACCGGGCCGGGCGGCTGGATCTGCTGGTGAACAATGCCGGCATGATGCAGGAAGCCGCGGTTGAAGCCATGAGCCTTGGCGACTGGCAGCGCAATGTCATGGTGAACCTGACGGCCCCCTTCCTGCTGATCCAGGCCGCGCTGCCGCATCTGCGGGCGGTGCAGGGGGCCATCGTCAACATCGGCTCGATCGAGGGGCTGGGGTCGAACCCGCGTCACGCCGCCTATTGCGCGACCAAAGCGGGCCTGCACGGCTTGACGCGCGCGGTGGCGGTTGATCACGGGGCCGAGGGCATCCGCTGCAATGCCGTGGCGCCCGGCTGGATCGACACCGACCTGAACGTCGATTTCATCGAGTCGATGCCCGATCCCGCTGCCTTCCGGCGCGAGATCGGCCGCATTCACCCCGTTGGCCGCACGGGAAAACCCGAAGAAGTCGCCGCGCTTGTGGCCTGGCTTGGGTCCGCTGAGGCGGGGTTTGTCACCGGGCAGGTCTGGACGGTCGACGGGGGCCGCATGGCGAAACTAAGCTTGCCGTAACACCCCAACCACCCCCTTTTTCGGGGGTGGTTCCGCAAGGAAGTAGTGGTGAGATTTCAGGTTTGTCCCGAGGCGACTTCGGTGGCGGCGATGCCGGCGGCGCTGCTTCGGGCCGGGCTGCGGCCCGAAGCAGCGGTTGCAGCACAGAGACGCTAACTCGCGACAGATACGCGGCCGAGCGGCAATTGCATGCTTTCCGGCGAGATAAAGTTCTCGATCTGCGCCCGTGCCAGCTCCCAATGGGCTACCGCAAGATCCCCCGCGCCATCGGCATCGCCCGCCTCGATCAGGGCGATGAAGGCGTCGTGCTGGTCGGCCGCAATCACCTGCTGGGCCGAAACCTCGCGCCGCGGGCTGTAGAAGGTCATCCCGATGCGCGCGTGGTCGATCAGAAGCCGCCGAAGGCTCGGCAGCAGGTATTCATTGTCGGCCATCTCGCCGATCTGCGAATGAAACTGTTCGTTCAGCAGCGCACGCTCTGCCGCATCCCCGCCGGAAATCGCCCGTCGAAACCCAAGTTGGATCTCTTTCAGCTGCGCGATCTGTGCAGGACGCGCATGTTCCGCTGCAAGACGCGACACCGCCGCGTAAATCATCGGCGCCGCGACAAAGAAATTCCGCAGCGTCTTGTGTGTCATCGGCGCAACCTGCGCGCCCCGGTTCTCATGCAGAAGAAGATACCCCTCCCCCACAAGCTGGCGCAAAACCTCGCGAAGCGGCGGACGCGATATCCCGTACCGCTCCGACAGCTCGACCTCGTCAAGATAGGCGCCGGGTTCCAACTCCTGCGTCAGAACACGACGACGCAAGTCAACAACACACTCCGCCTTCCGACTCCGCGAATCCCCGTCCACCTTCGTCTCCTGCATCGTGCAGCACCGCGCTGCCCATTGGCGTCCGCTTGTTGCAGGTTCTGAGTGTAAGCGGTGATAATACATATTGTCTATTACTAAAAATTATGATTGTAGTATGGAAACAGGGGGAATCTGCATGACAAAATCCGCAAGAGAGGACGTCATCCGCTGCGAGGGTATCTGGAAGATCTTTGGTGAAAGATCCCGGGAAGCGATGGATGCGATCCGCAACCAAGGCCTGTCCAAGCAGCTGATCAGGGAAAAGTATGACTGCGTGATCGGGGTGCAGAACGCCTCGTTCACGGTGGGTCGTGGCGAGATCTTCTGCATCATGGGCCTGTCGGGGTCGGGGAAATCTACCCTGATCCGGCACATCAATCGCCTGATCGAGCCGACCGCCGGGTCGATCATCATCGAGGGCCAGAACGTCAACGCAATGAACGCCCGCGACCTGCGCGCCCTGCGCGCCGAGCGCATCGGGATGGTGTTCCAGAGCATGGCGCTGATGCCGCACCGCACGGTGCAGGAAAACGTGGGCTTCTCGCTTGAGGTGCGCGGTCTTGCAGATGCGCAGCGCGCCAAGATCGCCCAGGCCATCGAGGCAGTCGACCTGACCGGCTGGGAAAAGAAATACCCTGACGAGCTGTCGGGCGGGATGCAGCAGCGTGTGGGTCTGGCCCGCGCCATTGCCGCCGACCCGACCATCCTGCTGATGGACGAACCCTTCTCGGCGCTGGATCCGCTGATCCGCAAGCAGCTGCAGACGACCTTCATGGAGCTTTCGGCAGAGCTGCACAAGACCACCGTCTTCATCACCCATGACCTGGATGAAGCCATCCGCATCGGTGACCGGATCGCGATCATGAAGGACGGCGTTCTGGTGCAGATCGGCACGCCTGAACAGATCGTGACAGAACCCGCCGACGATTATGTGGCGGAATTCGTGGCCGGGATCTCCAAGCTCGATCTGGTGACGGCCGCGCGCATCATGCAGCCGCTGGCCCAGTATGAGGCCGCCAACGGCCCGCAGAATATCAGTGCCTGGTCGGTGGCCCGGCCTGAAGACAAGCTCAATACGCTGGTCGATCTGGCCGTGGGGTCGGACAGCCCGATCCGCATCGAAGCCGAAGGTCGCACCGTGGGTGTTGTGACGCGCCGCGCGCTGCTGCGTGGCATCCAGGGCCGCGAGGAAGTCGGCACCAGCGCGATGGAGACGGCGTGATGGAAGAAAAGACCTTTGACTGGCTGAACCCCTTTGCTTCGATCGACCTCGGCATCGGGGCCTGGGCTGACGGGATCAAGGGCTGGGCGATTTCCAACCGGGATCTGATCCAACCGCTCAAAATCTTCTTCGAGGGCGTGATCGTGCGGATCGAGGCGGCGCTTCACGCCGTACCGCCGGTTGTCATGCTTATCCTGCTGACGCTGATTGCTTGGCAGGCCGCCGGGCGCCGCGTGGCCATTCTGGTGGGGTGCTGCCTCGTCCTTCTCGGCCTGTTGCATCCGGAGGCCTGGGGCCTTGCGATGACGACGCTGGCCATCGTCACCTCCTCGGTGCTGCTTTGCGTGCTGATCGGGCTGCCGCTTGGCATTCTGGCCGGCAAGAGCGACCGGTTCGAATCCTTCGTGCGTCCGGTGCTTGATACCATGCAGACCATTCCGGCTTTCGTGTATCTGGTGCCGGTGGTGATGCTGATCGGCATTGGCAACGTGTCGGGCGTGATCGTGACCATCATCTTCGCGCTGCCGCCGCTGGTGCGTCTGACCTCGCTCGGCATCCGCAGCGTAAACCAGAGCGTCGTTGAAGCCGCACGCGCCTTTGGTGCAACGCCCGGGCAGATCCTGTTCAAGGTCGAGCTGCCGTTGGCCACGCCCACCATCTTGGCCGGCCTGAACCAGACCATCATGCTGTCGCTGTCGATGGTCGTGATTGCCTCGATGATCTCGGTCAAGGGGCTGGGCAACGAAGTTCTGCGCGCCATGGGGCGCCTCGATGCCGGCAAGGCGATCGTGGGCGGCTTGGGCATCGTGATGCTGGCCATCGTGCTGGACCGCATCACGCAAGGTTTGGGTCGTTCGGGGCGCGAACGTGGCCACCGTCACTGGTGGCAAACCGGCCCCGTCGGCCTGATCACCGGGCTTTTCGCCCGCAACTAAAACCAAATCAAAAGCCACAACAGGAGGACTCAATGAAACATCTGGCTCTGACCTCGATGCTTGCCCTGGCCCTTGCGATGCCCGCATTCGCCAGCGAAAAGCCCGGCGAGGGGAAAACCGTCCGCGTCATCATGCCGACGCAGATCGAAGAGCACTTCCACCACTACGTTCTGCTGCGCGCCCTGCAGGATCTGGGGTATGAAACCGCCGAGCCCGCCGAAGCGGAATACCAGACCATCCACCTGGCAATCGGGTCGGGCGACGCGGATTTCACCGCCAACCACTGGCAGACGCTCCATAACGCCTTCTACGAAGAATCCGGCGGCGCTGCCGTGATGACCAAGGTCGGCGTGATCCTGGAAGGCGCGCTGCAGGGCTACATGGTCGACAAGGCCTCGTATGATGCCGGCATCACCGACCTGTCCATGCTGAAGGACCCGGAAGTCGCCAAGAAGTTCGACGCCGATGGTGATGGCAAGGCCGACCTCGTCGGCTGCATGCCCGGCTGGGGCTGCGAACGTGTGATTGAGCACCAACTCACCGAGTTCGGCCTGCGCGATACCGTCAGCCACAACCAGGGTTCGTATCAGGCGATCATTGGTGACGCGATTGCCCGCCACGCCAACGGCGACCCGATCATCTACTACAACTGGGTTCCCTACTGGGTCTCGGGCGTGCTGGTGCCGGGCAAGGACGTGGAATGGCTGAGCGTTCCCTACACCTCGCTGCCCGATGGCAATGACGCGAACACCACCTTCGATGGCAAGAACCTTGGCTTCGCCGTGGACAATGTGAGCGTTCTGGCCCGCAATGACTTCCTCGCGGCGAACCCGGCGGCCAATGCGCTGTTCGAAACTGCCAAAATCCCGGTGAATGACGTTTCGGTCGCCGCACTCGCCATTTCGAAAGGCGCAGACAGCACCGAAGAAATCTGGGCTCTGGCGGACAAATGGATTGCGGACAACCGCGCCACCTACGACTCTTGGCTGGACGCGGCGCGCAAAGCGTCGGAATGATCTGATGACACGGGGGAGGGCGCTACGGCGCCTTCCCTTTTATGGGATGCGGAACCATGACCAAAACCTCGCACTTCGTATTCCTGCTGCTTGAAGACTATACCCATCTCGCTTTCTCCTGCGCGGTCGAGCCTCTTCGGATCGCGAATTTCGTTTCGGGCCAGCCTCTCTACAAATGGTCGCTTGCCAGTGCCGACGGCATCTCTGCGCGCTGTTCAAACGGGTCTGTGACGCTGGTTGATGCCGGGCTCCAGCCCCTGTCCCGTGTGGATCGGCTGTTTCTGGTTTCGGGCCTGAACGTGCAGAACCATACCAGCCCCGAAGTGCTGAATTTCCTGCGGCGCGAGCGTGTTGCCGGCACGCAGATCGGTGCGATCTGTTCGGGCGCTTATGTCCTTGCCAAGGCCGGCTTCCTGAATGGTATCGATACGGCGATCCATTGGGAATATCACGATCTCATCACCGAGGAATTCCCCGAGGTTTCGCTGGTGCGGAACGTCTTTGTGGCCAATCAGAAGCATATCACCGCCTCGGGCGGGACGGCGGCGGCCGATCTGATGCTGCATCTGATTGCCAAGGAACATGGCGGCGATCTGGCGACCGCGGTGGCCGACCAGATGGTTTACAATGCCGTGCGTGAAGGCAGCGCCGCGCAGCGCGTGTCATTGCAATCGCGCCATGGGATGCGGAACGCCCATCTGGCCCGGGCCATCCATCTGATGGAAGCGAATATCGAGGACCCCTGTTCCCCCTTCGAAATCGCCGATCAGGTGGGCATTTCCACCCGCCAGCTGGAGCGTCTCTTCGGGCGTTATCTCAACACGTCGCCCAAGCGCTACATGATGGAAATGCGTCTGCATCGCGCGCGCAATCTGATCGTGCAGACGGAACAGTCGATCGCCCAGATCGCCATGGCCTGCGGGTTCAATTCGACCTCGCATTTCTCCAAGGTGTTCCGCAGCCATTACGGCGTCTCACCGATCAGCCATCGCAGCACGCTGAACTGACCACATCCACCGACCCACAAATGACAAACCCCGCGACACCGCGGGGTTTTGGTCATTTTTGGCGATGGGTGAGAGGCTGGACAACGACCCAAGCGGGGCTCGTTACGGCTGCTTCCTTCCGGACCTGACCGGGTTGGCGAGGCGCTCGCCCGCGCCAACCTCTCACCGCCTCAAATAGGGGAGGCGGCAGGATTCTGCAAGCCCCAAAGGCCCATCACTAACGTGGCAGGGTGGTCAGAAAATCGCGCAGCAGGGCAGAAAATCTGTCCGGTTCCGCCCGCTGGCTTTGCAGATGGTCGCCCCGGGTGTGGAGAAAGGTCGTCCCGCCCGCGCGTGCCTCAAGCAGGGCAAAGCTGATGTCGGCGGGGACGATGCGGTCGGCCGAGCCGTGGAACAGCAGAATCGGACCTTTGAAGTTTGCCAGCACAGGAATCACCTGTGCATGGCCCATGTATTCCCCATGGGTCAGCGCGAAGGCCGAAATCGCCAGCGGTACCCCGATGCTCCGCAAAGGCAGGCCCAGCCGGTCGGTGATATGCTGCATCACCATCGGGAAATCGAGCGCGGGCGCATCGAGGATGACCGCCGTGACCCGGTCGGCCAGGGTGGAATGACCAAGAAACTGCCCGACGATGCCGCCCCCCATCGAAGCCCCGATCAGAACCACCTTGTCGATCCCGCGGGTTTGCAGGGCGGCGACCGCGGCCTGAAGATCCTGCCATTCCGTCACGCCAAAAAGGCGCAGCCCTTCCGGCGAGGCCGGGGCCCCCGCGTCGTTGCGATAGGTCATCATCAGCACCGGCAGACCTGCGGCATGCAGGTCGCGCAGGTACAGATACCCATCTTCACGCGCGCCGCCGATCCCATGGACAAAGATTGCGGCCGTCTTGCTGCCTGGCGTGCCGGGAACCCACCAGGCGGGTGCGGCACCAAGCGGCGTCTCGATGGCAATCTCTTCGAACGGAAGGCCAAATGCCTGTTGCGGCGTGCCGCGATAGCCCAACGTCATCGGGTCGGTGATCGAAGCATCCGGGTCGGAAAAGGCCTGACCCGACAGCACCTGCACCATCAACCGATGGGTGAACCAGGTTGAAAACAGGACAGCCAGACCCGCCAGCAGCGTGACGGCCAGTATAAGGCGGCGGGGCCAGGGGGAGGGTTTCTTCATTTTCAGATCAACCCCACCAGACGCGCGCCATTGATAAGATCGCGAGCGACATGATGGGCATGCCGACCGTCAGTTGGCAGGATGTCCGGCACCTGGATCACGGTGCACCCCGCCGCACGGGCAGCCTCGGCCCCCGGTTCGCTGTCCTCGAACACCAGACACCGGGCGGGATCGGCCCCCAGCAGCGCCGCGGCCAGCAGATAGGGTTCCGGGTGCGGCTTGGCGTTCTGCACATCTTCCAGTGTCACCACATGGCGAAAGGCCGCTGCGATACCAGCCTTGTCCAGTTTCACATGGGCGCTGTCCCGATGCGAGGAGGTGCAGATCGCCATGGGCAGGGTGATCTTGTCCAGCAGGTCGCGCGCCCCGGGCTTCAGCGGCAGGTCGGTTGCGATCGCGGCCTCGAATCCGCCGCGCCAGAGGCGATTGAGTTCTTCCAGATCCAGCTGCGGATATGCGGCGCAAAGAATGGCATTGCTGGTCGGGGCATCCTTGCCGATCAGGCTGTGGAAGATCGCCTGATCTGCCGGAAGGCCCATCTGCACGAAGGATTCGACCCCGACGCGCATGGCGACGGATTCGGTATCGATCAGCGTTCCGTCCAGATCGAAGATCACGGCGTCAAACATGGTGTGCCCTTCCCTGCTGCCCTGCAGGATTAACGGATCAGAGATGCAGACGGAAGCGCGCAAAGCCTTCGTCGGTCAGACCCAGTGGCTCTGGCCGGAAATGGGCGATCCTGTCCAGATGCGCGGTGGCGGCCGGTGCGGTATCATATGTGACCGTCGTGCCGGGCATGGGGCGAAAGCGGAATGTCTCGGCCGGGGCGGGGGCGGTTGGTTCATGTTCGGCCAGATGCCGCAGCAGGATATCGCGGATCGGGGCGCGGCCGACATCAACCAACCGTTCGGGCCGCGCCTGCGCATAGCCGCCGCATCCGGCTGACCGATAGCTGTTGGTTGCCAGCAGAAATTCCTGATTTGGGTCAAGGGGAAGCCCGTTATGCCTCAGGTCATGCACACGTCGGGCATGGGGTGCGCGCAAACGGCCGTGGCGATTGTAGCGGCTGGGTTGGCTCAGATCGATCTCGAAGCTCAGTCCCAGGATCCGGTCATGGTTGTAGCACGGAAAATCAGCGTCGATCAGCGGCACATCCACCGCGCCCGGCTGGATCTGATGGAACAAGGTCACGGCATTTTCCAGCCAGTCAGCCAGTTCCGCCCCGGTCAGGCGCAGCGCCGCGATGGTATTGGGAAAGATGTAAAGATCCGCGACATGGCGCAGCGCAAGGTCGCCCGCCGGGATCTGGGTATAGTTCTGCGGCCCGCCACGCCCCCCGGCCTTCAACGGCGAAACCGCCGATACGATGGGCAGCGCGGCCTCGGTCCGTCCTGCCACCTGGCGGGCGACGTGTCGGGCCTGCGCCTCGGCCACCACGCGCATGGCGGCACTGGCGGTGGCGGTGGCAAAGAATGTGTCCAGCGGCACCAGGCTGCGCCCGACGCTGCGGCGCGAAAAGGCGACCGTGGCGCCGTGTTCGGCGCGCACTTCCTCGACCACCTCGGGCAGGGCGGGGGTCCCGGGTGTGATGCTGCGCAGCGAAACGGCGGCCGGGCGGCTGGTCCATCGGCCCGCGTGCCGTTCAAGCTGCAGGTCGATCACGCCGATATGCATGGCATTGAAGCCGGGCATGACCACGGGCACCCCCGCGATGGTGCCGCGTGCAAGATCCACCCCCGGCGCACCGGCAAAGGTGGCAGACGGGAACAGAAGATGGCTGTGCCCTGCGATGATCGCATCAATTCCCGCCACCTGTGCGAGGGCAGAGCTTGCATCCTCGGCGCGGTCGCCAGCCATGGGCGTGCCGATCCCGGAATGGGACAAGGCGATCACCACATCCGCCCCCGACGCGCGCAATTCCGGAACGCGGGCCTTCGCGGTTTCCACGATGTCACGGGTAAAGATCCGACCCTCGAGCAAGGGGCGGTCCCATTCCACGATTTGCGGCGGCGCAAAGCCGATGATGCCGATCCGAAGGCTCTCGGTCCGGCCGTTGCCAAGGGTGATCTCCCGCGTGATCAGCGCATGGGGCGCGACAAAGGTTACATCCTCGGCCGGGGATGGGCCCAAGGCCCAGGCGATGTTGGCGGAAACGAATGGGAAGCGGGCCCCCTCCATCATTCCCGTCAGCGTGGGCAGGCCATAGTTGAATTCATGATTCCCCAGCGTTGCCGCATCATAACCGAGCCGGTTCATCACACGCACCGCCGGATGGATGCACCCTTGTTGCAGGCCGGGCCCCAGAACGTAATCGCCCATCGGGTTCCCTTGCAGGAAATCACCATTGTCAAGGAGCAGGCTGTTTGCCACCTCGGACCGCGCTGCAGCGATCAGGGTGGCGGCATGCGCAAGACCCAGTGTCGGGTCGGGCCGGTCGGCATAATAGTCATATCCCATCAGATGCACATGCACATCCGTGGTCGCGATGATCCGCAGCCGGGCGCTGTTCCGGTCGGGGGGCGGATCTGTGGACGCGGTACCAGGCACGGGCTGTCCTTGCTGCCAACAGGGCGGTCGGTTCCGTTCGCGGCGCGGGGGCTGCGTCGCGCCGGACAGAGGAAGGTAAGATACTGACAAGGCTAGGCTTCGGTGGGACCATGTCAACGCGAACAGCCGTTAATTCTCGTTCAGGTTGTTCTTTCGCAACAGGCCGCGCGCCTCAGGCTGCGGACAGGGGCTTTACCGATCCCGGGCTGCGTGCCAGAACCGCGGGGCAACAGGCGGGGGAAGCGGATGCGGCTGGCAGAAACGGTGACCTTCGGGGGATCTGGGCTGAACCGCGCGGCCCATCTGCGCGGGGATGCGGCGGCGCTGCAACAGGCCCTGTCCACGGGTTGTGTGCTGCCGGTCTGGCGGGGCAAGCCGCTTTTGTGCGCAGACGCGCTGGGGTGGCTGCCCGCGGGCCATGCCGCCCTGGCCCATGGTCGGAGCCCGGTCTTTCTGGGGCTGGACGAGGCGGGGCTGGCCTATTTCACGCAAGACATTTCCGACTGGACGCCCGAAGCCGGGGCCGAGGCGGTGGAGCAGGGGTTTCTGGACCAGTCCATCCAGCGCCATCCCGCGCTGAACGAGGCTTACGGGTTCGAGGAACTCCGCGCCGTCATGGTGCGCCTGACCGCGCGCGATGCAGAGCTGGCCGCCACCGCCCGCGCCGTGCTGCATTGGCACCGCAGCCATGCCTTCTGCGCCACCTGCGGGCAGGCCTCGGACATGGTTATGGCGGGCTGGCAACGTCAGTGCCCCGGCTGCGGCGCGCAGCATTTTCCACGCACCGACCCGGTGGTCATCATGCTGGTCACGCACGGTAACCGCGCGCTGATGGGCCGGTCCCCCGGCTGGCCCGAGGGGATGTATTCCTGCCTTGCGGGGTTTGTGGAACCGGGGGAATCGATTGAGGCTGCAGTGCGGCGCGAGGTGCTGGAAGAGGCCGGGGTCACGGTCGGTCCGGTGCGCTATCTGGCGAGCCAGCCCTGGCCCTTCCCGGCCTCGCTGATGATCGGCTGTGCCGCCGAGGCGCTGACCGAGACCATCACCCGCGATCCGGCCGAGCTGGAAGACGCCCTGTGGATCAGCCGCGAGGATCTTCTGGCGGCCCAGAGTGGCGAGAGGCCCGGCCTGATGCCTGCGCGAAAGGGCTCCATCGCCCATTTCCTGCTGACGAACTGGCTTGCGGATCGCCTGAATTGATTGGAAACAGAAAATCACCACGAAAATCTAGACGATTTTCTGAACGAGGGTTTTGAGCCGAATGAAACTCAGCACGCGCGAAGATATCGAGGCCCCGCTCTCATTCGTTTTCGGTGCGTTTGCCGACACCGAAGGGTGGGAGCGCGCAGCGATGCGCCGGGGCGCCGAGGTCACGCGGACGGATCGTCTGGCCACGCCGGGGCCGGGGATGGCGTGGAATGCCGCCTACAACTGGCGCGGCAAGATGCGGCGGGTTTCGATCAAACTTGCCGCCATCGACCCGCCGAACAGCCTGCGTTTCCAAGGCTTTGGCGGTTCGGTTGAGGCGGATTTGGCCCTTGAATTCGTGGAGCTTTCGGCCCGTCGTACCCGCGTGGCCTTTGCCGTCGATCTCAAGCCGCGCAATCTGGGCGCGCGGGTGTTCCTGCAGTCGCTCAAGCTCGCGCGGGGCAAGATCGAACGCAAGTTCGAGGCCCGCATCGCGCAGCTCTGCAACGACATCGAAGAACGGTATCGCCAATCCGCGCGGCGCTGATCTGCGCCGCGCCGGTGGGGGCAGACCCTCAGTCGCGGCTGCGGTCGGCCGGATAGACCCCCAGAATGTCCATGTGCGAGGTGAAATAGCGCAGCTCGTCCAGCGCCAGCGCGACATTCGGGTCCGACGGGTGGCCTTCGATGTCGGCGTAGAATTCGGTCGCCGTGAAGCTGCCGCCCACCATGTAGCTTTCCAGCTTGGTCATGTTGACGCCATTCGTCGCAAAGCCGCCAAGTGCCTTGTAGAGCGCGGCCGGAATGTTGCGGACGCGGAAGGTGAAGGTGGTCATCATCCGCGGGCTGCGGCGGCTGTGGTCGGGATCGCGGCTCATCACCAGAAAGCGGGTGGTGTTGTTCTTCTGATCCTCGATCTCACGCGCAAGAACATCCAGCCCGTAGATTTCCCCGGCAAGTTCGGATGCGAGCGCCGCCTCGGCCGGGTCGCCCAGACGGGCCACTTCCATCGCGCCGGCAGCATTGTCGTGCCAGTTCATCGTGGCGAAGCCGTGGGACCGGATGAAGCTGCGGCACTGCCCGTGCAGGATCGACATGCAGCGCACGCGGCGGATCTGGTCGATGGGCGTGCCCTTTACCGCCAGCAGTGCGATATGGACGCGCACGAAGGCCTCATCGATGATGTGCAGGCCCGAATTCGGCAACAGGGTGTGCACGTCTGCCACGCGGCCATAGGTCGAGTTTTCCACCGCCAGCATGCCCAGATCGACCTCGCCGCGGCGGGTCATGTCGACCACATCCTCGAAGGTGGCGCAGGGCACGACCTCCATGTCGGGGCGCGACTGGCGGCAGGCCTGATGCGAATAGGCGCCCAGCTCTCCCTGAAAGGCGATGCGTCCGGCCATGTGTCCTTCTCCTGTTGTTTGCGCTCCCATCGCGGCGGGGGGCGGCTTTGGCGGGCTGCGGACGGATTGGTCGTGGTCAAATCGCCGCATTTGCGGGGCCGGACGTGCTACTACACCTTGAAACCGGAGGGGGGAAGCGGATAGAAGCCCCCGAAGCTACATGCCAAAACGGGACGCGACATGTTCGACACGATGACATTCACCAAGGTGCTGGGCGCGGTCTGCGGGTCGCTGCTCGTGTTCCTTCTGGGCAACTGGGCAGCTGACGCCCTCTATTCGATGGACGGCGGTCACGGCGGCGAGGAAACGCAGGCCTACAGCATCGCGGTCGAAGGTGGCGATGCCGCCGGTGGCGCTGCTGCCGATGCCGGCCCGGCCTTCGCCGAAGTCTTTGCTGCGGCCGATGCCGCCAAGGGCGAAAAGGTCTTTGCCAAGTGCAAGGCCTGCCACAAGGTCGATGGCACCGATGGCACCGGCCCGCACCTGAACGGCGTCGTGGGCCGTCAGATCGCCGCCGCCGCGGGCTTTGGCTATTCGGACGCGCTCAAGGGTATGGCTGGCAAGGCCTGGGCCCCGGAAGAGCTGAACCACTGGCTGGAAAACCCCAAGGCCTATGCGCCGGGCAACAAGATGTCCTTCGCCGGTCTGCCCAAGATCGAAGATCGCGCCAACCTGATCGCCTGGCTGGCCACCCAGCAGTGATCGGCAAAGCAGCCTGATTTCAGGGCCATCCCGCCGGGGTGGCCCTTTTGCTTTGCGCGGCACCCGGCCGCAGGCGCGGCTCACGCATTCGCGCCTTGAGGGGGCGGGATTTTTCGCTACTCTCTGCCCCGGGGCCGCCGCAGAACGGCCCGTGACAGGAGTGCCGAATGTCCCGATCCCGTGCCGCCGCCAAAGCCGCCGTTTCCCCGCTTCACCCCGCGTTGCACTGGCTTGGCCTCGGATTGGCCGCGCTGTCGGTGGGGATGGTCGCGACACTGGCCCGGGCAGAAGATGGCGTCACCGTCGCGCATGGCATCTCGACCTTCGGGGATCTGAAATACCCGGCCGATTTCCAGCATCTGGACTATGTGAACCCCGATGCCCCCAAGGGCGGTGAAATCAGCGAATGGACGATGGGCGGGTTCGATTCCATGAACCCCTTTTCGGTCAAGGGCGTGGCGGGCAGCCTGTCCACCATCATGCTCGAATCGATCCTGACCGGAACGGCGGATGAGATCGGCGCAGCTTACTGCCTGCTCTGCGAGACGATGGAATATCCTGCCGACCGGTCCTGGGTGATCTTCAACCTGCGCCCCGAAGCCAAGTTTTCGGACGGCACGCCGCTGACGGCTGAGGACGTGCTCTTTTCCTATAAAACTTTTCTGGCCAAGGGCCTGACCGATTACCGCGCCGTGCTGGGCCAGCAGGTCGAAAAGGTCGAGGTGCTGGACCCCCACAAGATCAAGTTCACCTTCAAGGCCGAATTCCCCAAACGCGACCTGCCGCAAGAGGTGGGGGGGCTGCCGATCCTGTCGAAGGCGCAATATGAACGCGACGGCCTCGATCTCGAGGAAAGCACGCTGAAGCCCTATATCGGCTCCGGCCCCTATATGTTCGACCGGATGGAGGTGGGCCGCACCCTCGTCTACAAGCGCAACCCCGATTACTGGGGCGCGGATCTGCCGATCAACAAGGGCCGCAACAATTTCGACCGCATCCGACTGGAATATTTCGCAGACAGCTCGGCCGCGTTCGAGGCGTTCAAATCCGGGACCTATACCTTCCGCAACGAAAGCTCGTCCAAGCAATGGGCGACGGGTTATGATTTCCCGGCGCTGACCGCGGGGCATGTGGTGAAGGCCGAACTGCCCAATGGCAACAAGGCCACCGGGCAGGCCTTCCTGTTCAACCTGCGCCGCGACACCTTTCAGGATCCCCGCGTGCGCGAGGCGATCGGCCTGATGTTCAACTTCGAATGGTCGAACCAGACGCTGTTCTACGGGCTGTACAAGCGCATCAATTCGGTCTGGGAAAACAGCTGGCTTGCAGCCGAAGGCACCCCCTCGCCCGAGGAGGCGGCGATTCTCAAGCCCCTGGTCGATGAAGGGTTGCTGCCCGCCACGATCCTGACCGACGCGCCCGTGATGGCGCCCGTGTCTTCTGACCGGCAGCTTGATCGCAAGGCGCTGCGCGCGGCCTCGAAACTTCTGGATGATGCGGGCTGGCCGGTGGGCGAGGGCGGTCTGCGCCGGAACGCCAAGGGTGAGGTGCTGAAGATCGAATTCCTCAATGATGACCCGTCCTTTGACCGCGTCATCAACCCCTTCGTGGAAAACCTGCGCGCGCTTGGCGTCGATGCGGTGAACACCAAGGTGGACCCGGCGCAGATGGAAAGCCGCACCCGCCCGCCGCAATATGATTTCGACATCATCACCGGGCGCGCGGCATCAAGCTATATCTCGGGGGCAGAGCTGAAGCAGTACTATGGCTCGGCCACGGCGGATGTATCGGCCTTCAACCTGATGGGGCTGAAAAGCCCGGCGGTGGATCGGCTGATTGATGTGCTGCTCGCGGCCGACAACAAGGATGCCCTGACGGTTGCCACCAAGGCGATGGACCGCGTGCTGCGTGCCGAACGCTTCTGGGTGCCGCAATGGTTCAAGGATACCCATACGGTGGCCTATTTCGACATGTTCGCCCACCCCGAGGCCCTGCCGCCCTACGCTCTGGGCGAGCTGGATTTCTGGTGGTATGACGCCGAAAAGGCCGCCGCCCTGAAAGCTGCTGGCGCCATCAAATAACAAGAACGGGCAGACGCACCCCATGGGCGCCTATATCTTCCGACGGCTCTTGCTGATCCTTCCGACGCTATTCGGGATCATGCTGATCAACTTCACCCTGACCCAGTTTGTGCCAGGGGGGCCTGTTGAACAGGTCCTTGCCCGGCTGGAAGGGCAGGGGGATGCGTTCCAGAACATCTCGGGCGGTGGGGATGCCGGGGTGGAAGACCCCGGCGCCTCGGGGTCCGAGGGCAGCTATATCGGCGCGCGCGGTCTGCCGCCCGAATTCATTGATGCGCTTGAGGTGCAGTTCGGCTTTGCCCGCATCACCTGCGCGCCGGGCTATGACGGCCCTGTCACCACCAAGGCGCCCGAATGTGCCAAGGAACCCATCGCCCTGATGGAGCGGTTCTGGATCATGATGGGCAACTATGCCCGCTTCGATTTCGGGCAAAGCTATTTCCGGTCCATCTCGGTGGTGGATCTGGTGCTGGAAAAGATGCCGGTCTCGATCTCGCTGGGGCTGTGGTCCACGCTGATCGCCTATCTGATCTCGATCCCGATGGGCATCCGCAAGGCGGTGCGGGATGGCTCCAGCTTTGATACCTGGACCTCGGGCATCATCATTATCGGCTATGCCATCCCCGGTTTCCTGTTTGCCATCCTTCTGCTGGTGGTCTTCGCAGGGGGCAGCTACTACCAATGGTTCCCCTTGCGGGGTTTGACCTCTGACAACTGGGAGGAGCTGTCCTGGCTGGGCAAGATCGCGGATTACGCCTGGCACATGGTGCTGCCGGTCACGGCCTCGACCATTTCCAGCTTTGCCACGCTGACCCTTCTGACCAAGAACAGCTTCCTTGATGAAATCCGCAAGCAATATGTGATGACCGCCCGCGCCAAGGGCCTGTCCGAGGGGCGGGTGCTTTATGGCCATGTCTTCCGCAATGCCATGCTGATCGTGATTGCGGGCTTTCCGGCGATTTTCATCGGGGTGTTCTTCGGCGGGTCGCTCATCATTGAGACGATCTTCTCGCTCGATGGGTTGGGGCGGCTGGGCTATGAGGCGGCGATTGCGCGCGATTACCCGGTGCTGTTCGGGACGCTGTTCATCTTTGGCCTGATGGGGCTGGTGGTGGGGATCCTGTCGGACCTGATGTATGTCTGGGTTGATCCCCGGATTGATTTTGAGCGGAGGGGCTGATCCATGGCGCTGTCCCCGCTGAACCAGCGACGCTGGCGCAATTTCAAGGCCAACCGCCGGGCGTTCTGGTCGCTGTGGATTTTTGCGGTGCTGTTCGGCCTGTCGCTTTTTGCCGAGGTGCTGGCCAATGACCGCCCCCTGCTGGTCAGCCACAAGGGCGAGTTTTACACCCCCTTCCTGCGGTTCTATCCCGAAACCGAATTCGGCGGTGATTTTCGTACTGAGGCCGCCTATCGCGACCCCGAGGTGCAATGCCTGATCGTGGCCCAAGGGGCCGAGGCCTGCTGGGACGACCCAGAGGGGATTTTGGCCGAGGCTCAGCAGGGCACGGTGGAAGGCCGGCCGATCACGCCGGGCTGGATCATCTGGCCGCCGATCCCCTACAGCTACAACACCATCAATGACATCGGCGGGGCGGCCCCTTCGGCGCCCGATGCGAACCACTGGCTGGGCACGGATGACACCGCGCGCGATGTGCTGGCGCGGGTGATCTATGGCTTCCGCCTGTCGATCGCCTTTGCGCTGATCGTAACGGCGCTGACCTCGGCCATCGGGATCGTGGCGGGGGCGGTGCAGGGCTATTTCGGCGGCTGGGTCGATCTGGTCTTTCAGCGCGTGATTGAAATTTGGGGTGCGACGCCGTCGCTCTATGTCATCATCATCGTGGCGGCGATCTGGCAAATGAATTTCTGGCTGCTGATCGGGCTGATGGTGCTGTTCGGCTGGACCTCGTTGATCGGGGTGGTGCGGGCCGAATTCCTGCGCGCGCGCAACTTCGAATATGTTCGTGCCGCCCGCGCGCTGGGGGTGCCCGACCGGGTGATCATGTTCCGGCATGTGCTGCCCAATGCCATGGTGGCCACGCTGACGATGATGCCCTTCCTCGTCACCGGGGCCATCGGCAGCCTTGCCGCGCTGGATTTTCTGGGCTTCGGCCTGCCTGCCTCGGCCCCTTCGCTGGGCGAGCTGACGCAACAGGCCAAGCAGAACCTGCAGGCGCCCTGGCTGGCCTTTACGGCCTTCACCACCTTTGCGCTGATGCTCTCGCTCTTGATCTTCATCTTTGAAGGGGTGCGCGACGCCTTTGACCCGAGAAAGACCTTCCAATGAGCGTGCTGTCGGTTGAAAACCTGAACATCCGCTTTCGGCAGGACGGGCGCCTGATCCATGCGGTCAAGAACGTCAGCTTCAGCGTCGGCAAGGGCGAAACCGTGGCCCTTGTGGGGGAAAGCGGGTCGGGGAAATCGGTTACCGCGCTGTCCACCGTCGCCCTGCTGCCCGATGCGGCGCAGGTGGACGGGTCAATCACTTATACCGGCACGCAGATGGTGGGGGCGCCGGAACCCGCGCTGCGGCGCATTCGCGGCAATGACATCAGCTTTATCTTCCAAGAGCCGATGACCAGCCTGAACCCGCTGCACACCATCGAGCGGCAGCTGGGGGAAAGCCTGTCGCTGCATCAGGGCCTGACGGGTGCTGCCGCGCGCAGCCGCATTCTCGAACTGCTGACCAAGGTCGGCATCCGCGACGCCGAAACCCGGCTGAGCGCCTATCCCCACCAGCTTTCGGGGGGGCAGCGTCAGCGGGTGATGATTGCCATGGCGCTGGCCAACGGCCCTGACCTGCTGATCGCCGACGAACCGACCACCGCGCTGGATGTGACGATCCAGGCGCAGATTCTGGATCTGCTGGCCGATCTGAAGGCGCGGGAAGGGCTGAGCCTTCTGTTCATCACCCATGATCTGGGAATCGTGCGCCGCATCGCCGACCGCGTCTGCGTGATGAAGGATGGCGAGATCGTCGAACAAGGCCCCGCGGCCGAAATCTTCGCCCATCCGCAGCACCCCTACACGCAAAAGCTTTTGGCGGCCGAACCCAAGGGGCGGGCCGAGCCGCTTGCTCCGGGCGCGCCCGAGGTGGTGCGCGCTGATCACCTGCGCGTCTGGTTCCCCATCCAGACCGGGCTTCTGCGCCGCGTGACGGGCCATGTGAAAGCGGTGAATGACGCAAGCCTTTCGGTCCGCGCCGGCGAAACGCTGGGCGTGGTGGGCGAAAGCGGGTCGGGCAAGACGACGCTCGCGCTTGCGCTGCTGCGGCTGATCAACTCCGAGGGGAAGATCGCCTTTCAGGGGCGCGAGATCGCGGATCTGACCGGGGGCGCCATGCGCGACCTGCGCCGCGATATGCAGATCGTGTTTCAGGACCCCTTCGGATCACTTTCGCCGCGCATGACGGTTGAAGAGATCATCGCCGAGGGGCTGGGCGTCCATGGCGTTGAACCGGGCCGCAACCGGCGTGACATGGTGGCCGAAATCATGGGCGAGGTCGGGCTCGACCCTGCCGCCATGGGCCGTTACCCGCATGAATTTTCGGGCGGACAACGGCAACGCATCGCCATTGCGCGGGCCATGATCCTGCGCCCGAAGCTGGTGGTGCTGGATGAACCCACCTCGGCGCTGGATATGACGGTGCAGGTGCAGATCGTCGATCTGCTGCGCGATCTGCAGCGCAAATGGGGGCTGGCCTATATCTTCATCAGCCATGACCTGCGTGTGGTGCGTGCCTTGTCGCACAAGGTGATCGTGATGAAGAATGGCGACGTGGTCGAGGCGGGCGCGGCGCAGGCCGTCTTCGACGCCCCGCAAAGCGATTATACCCGAACCTTGATGAAAGCGGCCTTCGGCGCCGATGTGTAATTATGAAAATCCTGTTTGTGCATCAGAACTTTCCGGGCCAGTTTTTGCATCTGGCCCCGGCGCTGCAGGCGCGGGGGCATGAGTGTCTGGCGCTGACCGACGGGGCGAATAACCGCCCTTCGGCCATCCCGGTGGTGAAATATCGCCACAGCAGTCCTGCGCCCGAACCGCAGGCCTGCCGTCTGGGCCGCAACTTCACGCAGATGAGCGACCGGGGCGTCACGGTGGCCCGTGCCTGCCTGCAGCTGCGGGAAAAGGGCTATGTCCCCGACGTGATTTTCGGCCATTCCGGCTGGGGCGAGACGCTGTTCCTGAAAGAGGTCTGGCCCGAGGCGAAGCTGCTGGTCTATTCCGAATTCTACTACAAGGGCCGCGGCGCCGATGTGGGCTTTGATCCCGAATTCGAACAGCCGAGCTTTGATCAAGTGATGATCGCGCAGGGGCGGGCGGCCCATCTGGGGCAGGCGCTTCTGCATGCCGATGCCGGGCTGTCACCGACGCATTGGCAGGCCTCGACCCATCCGCCCATCCTGCGCGAGCGGATCGAGGTGATTTTCGACGGGGTGGATACCGAGACGATGCGCCCTGACCCCACCGCCACGCTGGCCCTGCCCAATGGCCGGGTGCTGAAGGCGGGGGATGAGGTACTGACCTTCGTCAACCGCAACCTTGAACCTTATCGTGGCTATCACACCTTCATGCGCGCGCTGCCTGCCATTCTGGCCGAACGCCCCGAGGCGCAGGTGGTGATCGTGGGGGGCGATGATGTCAGCTATGGTCGCCCCGCCCCCAAGGGCCAGAAATGGCGCGACATCTTCCTGTCCGAGGTTCAGGACCGACTGGATCTGAGCCGTGTGCATTTCATGGGCAAGGTGCCCTATCCGACCTTTGTCAGCATGATGCAGGTCAGCCGCGTGCATGCCTACCTGACCTATCCCTTCGTCCTCAGCTGGTCGATGCTTGAAGCGATGAGCGCGGGGTGCCTTGTGATCGGGTCGCGCACGGCGCCGGTGCAAGAGCTGATTGATGATGGTGCGAATGGGCGTCTGGTGGATTTCTTTGATGCGCCGGGATGGGCGCGGATGATCACCAAGGCGCTGGCACGCCCCGAACGCTTTGACGACATGCGCCGCAAGGCGCGGGAAACCATCTTGCGGGGCTATGATCTGAAAACCGTCTGCCTGCCGCGGATGATCGACTGGGTCGAAAGCTTCGGCCCCCGTCCATAAGCAAAAGGGCCGGGGAGGACCCGGCCCTTTTCATCAGATCGCGGCGGAATGCTGCGCCTTTGACTGGTCGTAATCGTCAAAGCAGCGCGCAATCATGCGGGTCAGCGGGCGCGCCTTGACCGGGATCGACATCCCGTCGGCAGTGAGCTGCACCATATCGCCGAACTGGGCGACAGCCTTGTCGAACATGGCCGCAAGCTGCGCCTCGGTCGCGCCGAAATCAGCCAGAAGCTCGGCCCGGTTCACGCGGAAGTCAGACATCAGCGCCTCGATGATGCGGCCGCGCAGCTTGTCCTCGCCCGCGAAGACATGGCCGCGGTGGGTGGTGAATTCACCCGCGCGGATCGCCTTGGTGTAATCCGAGGTGCCAGAGGCATTCTGGGCATAGCCCTGCGGAAAGCGCGAGATGGACGAGGCGCCAAGCCCCACCAGGACCGGCGCCGTGTCATCGGTATAACCCTGGAAGTTCCGCCGCAGCGTGCCGTTGCGCGCAGCCACGGCCATGCCATCGGTCGGGCGGGCGAAATGGTCGATCCCGATCGCCTCATACCCGTCCCACTGGAACAGCTTGGCGGCGGTTTCAAACAGCTTCAACCGTTCCTGCGGGGTCGGAATGGCATCCGAGGGGATCATCTGCTGGCGGCGGCTCATCCACGGGACATGGGCATAGCCGTAAAGCGCCACCCGGTCGGGCGAGAGGCTGAGAAGCTTCTGCACGCTGTCGGAAATACGCGCCTGCGTCTGATGCGGCAGCCCGTAAAGGATATCGGCATTCAAGCTTTTGACGCCGCGGTCGCGGATCATCTCGGCCACGTCGCGGGTCAGTTCATAGGGCTGGATACGCCCGATGGTGCGCTGGATTTCCGGGTCAAAGTCCTGCACCCCGATCGAGGCGCGGTTCATCCCCGATTGCGCCAGCGCGTCCAGACGTGGGGCATCCACCTCATCGGGGTCGATCTCGACCGAAAATTCCGCACCTTCGCCCATCGGCACGGCGTCAAAGATCGTTCCGGCCAGATCGCGGATCAGATCGGGGGCCAGAAGGGTGGGGGTGCCGCCGCCCCAATGCAGCCGGCTGAGCCGCACGCCACGGGGCAGATGCCGGCGCAGCAGGGCGATTTCGGCCTTCAGCGTTTCGACATAGGCCTTCACCGGCTCATCGGTCGAGGTGCCCTGCGTGCGGCAGGCGCAGAACCAGCACAGCCTGCGGCAGAAGGGCACATGCAGATAGAGCGAGATTTCCGACCCCTCGGGAATCGCCTCGATCCATGCTGCAAAGAGCTTGGGCGTGACGGCATTTCCGAAATGCGGGGCAGTGGGATAGCTGGTGTAACGCGGCACGCGCGCGTCAAACAGACCAAGCTTGGCGAGTTGCGATTCCTGTTCCATCCGGCTACAGTTAAAGGCACGCCGTGCGAAAGCATTGATACAGATCAATATCAGGAAGACCCGGATGCCGATGCAGGACATGCACCTTGTGCATCACGAGTGTGGGGATTGCCCCATCCGTCACCGTGCGGTTTGTGCCCGCTGCGAAGCAGATGAACTGCAACGCCTTGAACAGATCAAATATTATCGTACCTATCAGGCTGGTCAGACGCTGATCTGGTCGGGCGACCGGATGGATTTCGTGGCTTCGGTCGTGTCGGGCATTGCCACTTTGACGCAGACGATGGAAGACGGCCGTCGCCAGATGGTCGGGCTTTTGCTGCCGTCGGATTTCGTGGGGCGCCCGGGGCGGTCGACCGCTGCCTATGACGTGACCGCCACCACCGATCTGGTGATGTGCTGCTTCCGCAAGAAACCGTTTGAAGAGCTGATGGTTTCGACCCCGCATATCGGCCAGCGTCTGCTGGAAATGACCTTGGACGAACTGGATGCCGCGCGGGAATGGATGCTGCTTCTGGGGCGCAAGACGGCGCGGGAAAAGATCGCTTCGCTGCTGGCGATCATCGCGCGGCGCGATGCCTCGCTCCGGGTGAAAGCGGCCAAGGGCGCCCTGGTGTTCGACCTGCCGCTCACCCGCGAAGAAATGGCCGATTATCTGGGGCTGACGCTGGAAACGGTCAGCCGCCAGATGTCCGCGCTCAAGCGCGACGGCGTCATCCTGCTGGATGGCAAGCGCCACGTCACCATTCCCGATCTGGACCGCCTGCTGGAAGAGGCGGGCGACGACAGCGACGGCGGCGTTCTGGACTGAACGCTTTCGGGCGGCCCGCGATACGGGCCGCCGGGTCGGCGCATCAATGCGCCATCAGAACTGGCACCTCCGCCTGTTCCAGCATATTGCGGGTTGCGCCGCCCAGAATCGCCTCGCGGAACCGGGAATGGCCATAGGCGCCCATCACCAGCAGATCGGCATTCATGTCGCGCACATGGCGGTTCAGCACGTCTGAAATGCGCGGCATAGACCGTGCCAGCACCGAAACCTCGGCCTTGACGCCGTGACGGACGAGCATCTGGCACAGCATCCCGCCGGGGTCCGACCGTTCCGGGCCATGCTGCGGCGGATCGATCACCGCGATGTTCACCAACCCCGCCCGTTTGAGGAAGGGCAGCGCGCGGCGCACGGCGACCATGGCCTCGCGGCTCTGGTTCCAGCCGATCACCACCCGTTCGGGCAGTTTCACATCCGCGCTGTCGGGCAGCACCAGCACCGGGGCCTGCCCCTCGAACAGCGCCGATTCCAGCACCGCCTCGGCTTCGCCGCCCCGGCCCTTGCCATAAGGGCGCGGCAGCACCAAGAGATCGGCAAAGCGCGCACGCTGTGCCACCAGTTCGCCCACGGCGCCCACCTGGGCCACCGCGCTTTCCAGCGACCAGCGCAGGTCCACCGCCTCGGCCGAAAGCAGCGCCTTGGCCGCAGTCTCCGACTCGCGCGCGTCCTGTTCGGCGCGCTCCATTGCGACCTGCATCAGGACCGCCCCGCTCCCAAGGTAGGAATACCCCAGCTGGGTGCGGTCGATCCCGAGGGCAAGGACATCCAGATGTGCATCGAGTGCAACTGCAAGATGCGCCGCGCTGGGAAGTGCGGATCTGGCTTCATCCGGCGAAGAAATGATCGTTGTCAAGGATTTGTAGGCCATGACGCTGTCTCCTCGGGTGTTGGGAAGATGCCCCAAGCTATGCGCGGGGTCACCTTGCCGCATTGACCTCGATCAAGCGAGCCCCCCCTTTGTGTTGACATGGATCAATGCCGCTTGGACGCTCATCTGCGAAAGCGGAATGGTCGAAAAGCGCCCGGACGACTCGTGCAAGCGGGACGGACCGGGCCAAGACGAAGGGACGCAATATGTGGGATTACGTTAAACTGGTCGTGCTCGGCCTGATCGCGGTCTTTGCCGCGATCGCGGCCAATTACGCGCTCGACCTCGCCTATATGGTGAACGCGATCGTCGTCATGCTTGCGGCAGCCATCACCTTCATCGTGGTGGCCCGCGGAATGTATGAGCCGAAGGTCGCGGTTTCCGCCAATGAATACAACGACGGCGTCGTGCGCGCCGGCGTCATCGCGACGGCCTTTTGGGGCGTCGTGGGCTTTCTGGTCGGCGTGGTCATCGCCTTCCAGCTGGCCTTTCCGTCGCTGAACATTCCTGGCGTCGAGGGCATTCTGAACTTCGGGCGCCTGCGTCCGCTTCACACCTCGGCCGTCATTTTCGCCTTTGGCGGCAATGCCCTGATCATGTCGGCCTTCTACATCGTGCAGCGCACCTGCGCGACCCGGCTCTGGGGTGGGAACCTCGGCTGGTTCGTGTTCTGGGGTTGGCAGCTGATGATCGTGCTGGCCGCGACCTCGTATGTTCTGGGCGGGACCCAGGGCAAGGAATATGCTGAAACCGTCTGGTACATCGACTGGTGGATCGTGGTCGTCTGGGTCGCCTTCCTGGTGGTGTTCTTGGGCACGCTGATCATGCGCAAAGAGCCGCATATCTACGTTGCCAACTGGTTCCTGCTGTCGATGATCATCACCGTGGCCATGCTGCACGTGGTGAACAACCTCGCCATCCCGGTCAATATGTTCTCGTCCAAGTCGGTGTCGCTGTTCGGCGGCGTGCAGGACGCGATGACCCAGTGGTGGTATGGCCACAACGCGGTGGGCTTCTTCCTGACCGCGGGCTTCCTGGGGATGATGTACTACTTCGTGCCGAAACAGGCCGAACGTCCGGTCTACAGCTACAAGCTGTCGATCATCCACTTCTGGGCGCTGATCTTCCTGTATATCTGGGCTGGTCCGCACCACCTGCACTACACCGCGCTTCCCGATTGGGCCGCGACGCTGGGCATGGTGTTCTCGGTCATGTTGTGGATGCCCTCGTGGGGCGGCATGATCAACGGCCTGATGACGCTTTCGGGCGCCTGGGACAAGCTGCGGACCGACCCGATCATCCGCATGATGGTGGTGTCGATCGGCTTCTACGGCATGTCCACCTTCGAAGGCCCGATGATGTCGATCAAGGCGGTGAACAGCCTGTCGCACTACACCGACTGGACCATCGGTCACGTCCATTCCGGCGCGCTTGGCTGGAACGGCATGATCACCTTCGGCGCGCTCTATTTCCTGACGCCGCGTCTGTGGAACCGCTCGGGGCTCTATTCGCTGAAACTCGTGTCCTGGCACTTCTGGCTGGCGACCATCGGGATCGTGCTTTACGCGGCTTCGATGTGGGTGACCGGCATCATGGAGGGCCTGATGTGGCGCGAAGTCGATGCGAACGGTTTCCTCGTGAATGCCTTCGCCGATACCGTGGCCGCCAAGTTCCCGATGTATGTGGTGCGGGGTCTGGGTGGGGTCATGTTCCTCAGCGGGGCGCTCATCATGTGCTACAACCTGTGGATGACCGTGAAGGCCGCACCTGCGAAGGTGTCTGCCGGCGCGGCTGTCCCGGCTGAATGAGGAGGGAAACGAAATGGCTTTCCTCGACAAACACAAAGCAATCGAAACCCATGCCACGCTGCTGCTGGTCCTGTCCTTCCTGGTCGTGACCATCGGGGGCTTGGTGCAGATCGTGCCGCTGTTCTACCTGGAAAACACCATCGAGAAGGTTGAAGGGGTCCGCCCCTACAGCCCGCTCGAACTGGCCGGGCGTGAAATCTACGTGCGCGAAGGCTGCTATGTCTGCCACAGCCAGATGATCCGTCCCATGCGGGACGAGGTCGAACGCTATGGCCATTACAGTCTTGCGGCGGAATCGATGTATGACCATCCGTTCCAGTGGGGCTCCAAGCGCACCGGGCCGGATCTGGCCCGCGTCGGTGGCCGCTATTCGGACGAATGGCATGTGCAGCACCTGATCAGCCCGCAATCCGTCGTGCCGGAATCCGTGATGCCGAAATACGCGCATCTCATGGATAACGAACTGGATGGCGCGCATATCGGTGACAGCATGTGGGCGAACAGCGTGGTGGGCGTGCCCTACACGGATGAGGCCATGGCAAATGCCCAGGCCGACTTCCAGGCCCAGGCGGACCCGAACGCCGATACCGAAGGCCTGCTGGCCCGCTACCCCGGTGCCGTGGTCAGCAACTTCGATGGCCAGCCCAAGCTGACCGAGATGGATGCGCTGGTGGCTTATCTGCAGGTGCTGGGCACGATGGTCGACTTCTCGACCTTCCAGCCCGATCCGAGCCGCTGAGGAGGGGGGATCATGGATACCTATTCCTTCCTTCGCCACTTCGCTGACAGCTGGATGCTTCTGCTGATGACGGCGCTGTTTGTGGGGGTGGTGGTTTACGCCTTCCGCCCCGGCAGCCGCAAGCTTCAGGACGATGCCGCCAACTCGATCTTCCGCAATGAGCGGCGCCCCGCGCCGCCCGCTGCGGAACCGGCCAGCCGCAATTTCAAGGAGGCGTGAGAGATGTGCGCCAAGCAAGTGAAGAAGGTCGGTGACGTCGAAACCACCGGCCACGAATGGGACGGCATTGCCGAGCTCAACAATCCGCTGCCGCGCTGGTGGCTGTGGACCTTCTACCTGACCATCATCTGGGCTGTCGGCTATTCGATCTACTACCCCGCCTGGCCGCTGCTGACGCAGGCCACGCAGGGGATGGTGGGGCAGTCGGCCTCCGGGGATACCCGTCTGGCCGTCGCCGAAGAGATCAAGCGCTTTGACGATGCCAACGCCCCGATCAAGGCCAAGCTGGTGGCCGCCGACCTGAACGCGATTGCCGCCGATCCCGAACTTGGCGGTTACGCCAAGGCCGCCGGGGCCGCCGTGTTCAAGACCTGGTGTGCCCAGTGCCACGGTGCCGGTGCGGCGGGCGTGCAGGCCGGGGGCTTCCCGAACCTGCTCGACGACGACTGGCTCTGGGGGGGCGATATGGAGGCGATCCATACCACCATCACCCACGGCATCCGCAACACCACCGATCCTGACGCGCGCTATTCGCAGATGCCCGCCTTCGGCACCGATGGTTTGCTTGAGCCGACCCAGATCGGCGAGGTGGTCGAATATGTGCTGCAGCTGTCCAAGCAAGAGCATGACGCGACCAAGGCCACCGCTGGCGCACAGATCTTTGCGGAAAACTGCGTGGCCTGCCACGGTGAACAGGGTCTGGGTGACCGCACGCAGGGCGCGCCGAACCTGACCGATGCCGTCTGGCTCTATGGTGGCGATCGCGCCAAGATCACGGAAACCGTCACCAAGGCCCGTTTCGGCGTCATGCCGAACTGGAATGCCCGCCTGTCGGAAGACGAGATTCGCGCCGTTGCGGTCTATGTGCATGGTCTGGGCGGCGGCGAGTAATCGCCCCACCCCTTCCTTCAAAATGCAAAAGGCCCCCGGAGCGATCCGGGGGCCTTTACTGTTCATCCTGCATGATCAGCGCGTCCGGGGGCTGGGCGGCGTCGTGTCGCGCGGCGGGGTGGTGCGGGTGGCTACCATCAGGCTTTCTGCAATCAAGGCTAACATCTCCATCTCCTTTTCTGTCTGGATGGGTTGAATATGGCATGAAAAGAGGGTTGCATCGACTCAGAGATTTTTCGCGCATGTAAGTTGAGGTTACATTATGGATTGGCGCCTGATGCCGCCGCTTTCAGCCCTGCGTGCCTTTGCCGCCTTTGCCGAGGCCGGCGCGATCGAGGCGGCCGGCGCGCGGATCGGGGTGACGCATGCCGCCGTATCACAGCAGATCCGCGCGCTTGAGGCGCATCTGGGTTTGTCGCTGGTCGAACGTGGCGGTCGCCGCCTGACCCTGACGCCAGAGGGCCGCCGCCTTGCCGAGGCGCTTGAGGCAGGCTTTGGCCAGATTGCCACTGTGATCGCCGCGCTGACTGGCGCGGATCAGACGGCGCCGTTGCGGATCACCACGACCCCCACCTTTGCCGCCGGTTGGCTCATGCCGCGCCTGCCGGATTTCCGGGCGCGCCACCCCGATGTGGACCTTGCCATCGACCCCGCCCCCGAAAACCGCGACATCGGGCGCGAGGCCGATGTCGGCCTGCGCTACGGCAATGGCGACTGGCCGGGGCTGGAGACGCGGCTGATCCTGCGGTCTTCGGTGGTGGTGGTGGCCGCACCCCGGCTGGTTCCGCCGGGCGACGGTGCGGATCTCGCCCGATTGGCGGGTCTGCCCTGGCTGCAAGAGCTTGGCACCACCGAAGCCACCGCCTTTCTGGAACAGAACGGCCTGACGCGGCGGGCAGGCGCAGCCATCATCTCATTGCCCGGCAATCTGATGCTTGACGCCGCGCGCGACGGGCAGGGGGTAGCGGTGATCGCCCGCGGCTTTGTCGAGGCCGATCTTGCGGCGGGGCGCCTGCATGTTCTGCACGAAGATGCCGCGCGCGAGGGGTATTTTCTGGTTACCCGCCCCGGCCCGCAGCGCCCGGCCCTGCGCGCCTTTACCACCTGGGTGCTGCGACAGTCTGGCGCAGGCTTTGCGCCCAAACCGCCCCCCGGCATTTGACGCAGGTCAAGGTGCGGCCCGCGGATCGCGGGCAAGGTGATCTTGTTCCGGTTGCAAGGCCGGGCATGGCACCGCCGTCCCATCCTGTTCGCGCGTTTCCTGGGGGCGACGGTGCCTTTTTCTTTCCGCCGGATCAGCCCCCAGATCAGCCCATCGACGCCCCGCGACTTTGCCCGCGTTCGGCCAGACGCCGACTGTCGCGTCGGGTGATCCAGATCGCCAGCCCGGCCCATGTCACGATATAGGTGGCCCCCAAGCCCAGCACGACAAGCCCGGGCAGCGGCCCGATGTCGGCGCGGGCGATGAACGTGGCCAGATCGGGCACCGAAACCGGATGAACCAGCAGCTTGCCGACATAGGCCAGGGACTGGATCAGCACGATCCAGAGATAATTCGACCGCACCCGCCGCGCCACCGCCACCAGATAGCTGACGTGATAATCCGGCGCGCGATAATCCTGTGCGAGAACGCTGCGCCAGACGACCGGATCATGCGGTGCGACGGGGTCCAGAATCGGCACATAGAGATGCCGCTCCATCCAGCGCGCCCGCGCGCGCCAGACGTTGAAGTAACGATAGCGCCGCGCCTCGAGCGCGAGGAAGAACAGCACCAGCACCCCCACCAGAACCAGCGGCAGGGGCGACGCCTCGGGCGAGCTGAAGGTGATCGACAGTGCCACCCCCAGTGTCACGACCGACCAGTTTGTCGTGGTATCCAGCCGCGTGCGCCACACGGTGGAACGATAGACCTCGCCTCGGTAGAGATGCGCCAGCGCCCCGATCTCGGCCGCGCTAAGTTCGGCTGGGTCCTTGGGGTTGGCCGGTTCGGTCATGGGCGCTCCTGTTTCTGGGCGCGCGGGCGGTGATGCGTCCCTTGGCCGCAGCATGACAGGCTGCGAAACAGCGGTCAAAGCCTGGTTTTCAACCGCAAAAGTCAAGCCGCCCGGCCCTTGGGATGTTTTTGGCCAATATGACGCATGGCTTAGGTGTATCGCCGATGCGATTTTTGATACAGGTCAAGGCAGGGGCGTGGCCCTTCCGCGCATATCTGCCGCCAGAACGCCAGTCGGAGTTTTTCCGTGTCCAGCCCAGATACCGATCATGCCCTTTATGCCGCGCGGGAACCCGTGTTCCCCAAGCGCGTCAAAGGCGCCTTCCGCACCCTCAAATGGTGGCTCATGGCGCTGATGCTGGGGGTCTATTATCTTGCCCCCTGGATTCGCTGGGACCGTGGCCCCGCGCTGCCGGATCAGGCGATTCTGCTGGACCTTGCGAACCGCCGGTTCTTCTTCTTCATGATCGAGATATGGCCGCATGAATTCTATTTCGTCGCGGGCCTGCTGATCATGGCGGGTCTGGGGCTTTTCCTGTTCACCTCGGCGGCGGGGCGGGTCTGGTGCGGCTATGGCTGCCCGCAGACCGTCTGGACCGACCTGATGATTCTGGTGGAGCGTTGGGTTGAAGGCGATCGCAATGCCCGGCTGCGCCTGCACCGCCAGAAATGGGACATGGAAAAGATCCGCAAACGCGCGATCAAATGGACGCTGTGGATGCTGATCGGTCTGGCCACGGGCGGGGCCTGGGTCTTCTACTTCACCGATGCCCCGACGCTGGCACGCGATCTGGTCACCGGGAACGCCCATCCCATCGCCTATACCACCATCGCGATCCTGACCGCGACGACCTTCAGCTTCGGCGGCTTCTTCCGCGAACAGGTCTGCATCTATGCCTGCCCCTGGCCGCGCATCCAGGCCGCGATGATGGACGAAGACACGCTGACCATCGCCTATCGCGAATGGCGGGGCGAACCGCGCGGCAAGATGGCCAAAGGCGGCGGCGTGGCCGAAGGGCAGGGCGATTGCATCGATTGCATGGCCTGCGTCAACGTCTGCCCGATGGGCATCGACATCCGCAACGGTCAACAGATGGCCTGCATCACCTGCGGCCTGTGCATCGACGCCTGCAATGAGATCATGGACAAGATCGACCGCCCGCGCGGCCTGATCAGCTATCTGGCGCTGACCGATGAAACCCGCGAACGGACTGGCCTGCCGCCGAAAAGCGTGTGGAAACACGTTTTCCGCCCGCGCACCATTCTTTATACGGCGCTCTGGTCGGCGGTGGGCATCGGCCTTGTGGTGGCGCTGTTCCTGCGCTCGGACATTGACATGAACGTCAGCCCGGTGCGGAACCCGCTTTACATCACCCTGTCGGATGGCACGATCCGCAACGTCTATGACATCCGTCTGCGGAACAAGCTGGGCGAGGCGCATGACTACGCGCTGACCGTGACTGCCGATGCCGACCTGGCGCTGCGCGTGGAAGGGGCCGAGGGCAATGTGGTGACGGTTCCGGCCAATGACACCCTGTCGGCCCGGGTCTATCTGGATGCACTGCCTGACAGCAAGGCCGCGCATGAGGGCCGGACCGAGGTGCGCCTTTGGGTCACCGATGACGAAGGCAAGGGCGGCACCCCGGCCCGCATTCACCACGACACCGTCTTCAACGGAAAAGAGGCGCAGTAACATGGCCCAGATCACCGGACGTCACGTTCTTGTCTTCACCGTGGGTGCCTTCAGCATCATCATCGCGGTGAATGTGCTGATGGCCTGGAAGGCGATTTCCACCTTTCCGGGCCTTGAGGTGCAGAATTCCTACGTCGCCTCGCAGCAATTCGACGCCGAACGTGAGGCGCAGACCGCGCTCGGCTGGACCCTGACGCAGGATTACCAACCCGGCGCGGGGCTGTTCCTGACCTTCACCGATGCCGAAGGTCTGCCGGTGCAGGTCGAGGATCTGCAGGTGCTGGTGGGCCGCTCCACCTCGGTCGCCGATGACCAGCGGCCGAACTTCGTGCGTGAGGCGGGCCGCTATACCGCCGCCGTCGATCTGGCGCCGGGCAAATGGGTGTTGCATGTCGAGGCCAAATCCCCCGATGGCACGGGGTTCCGGCAGCGGCTCGACCTTTTCGTAAAGGGCTGAGCCATGGCCGTGGCAGAGCGCATCCCCCCGATCGAGACGGAAGCCCGGCTGGCCGCCTCGGCCTGCCCGGCCTGCATCGCAGCCCCTTCGGCCGAGGATCTGGCCAAGGCGGGCGCGGCGCGGGATACGCGGCTGATGCTGTCGATCCCGACCGCCCATTGCGCGGCCTGCATCTCGACGGTTGAGGGCGCGCTGGCGCAGGTGCCGGGGGTGAAATCGGCCCGCGTGAACCTGACGATGAAGCGCGTCTCGGTCGATGCCGGGCCTGAGGTCGATGCCGCCCCGCTGATCGCCGCGCTGGAAGGCGTGGGCTATGAGGCGCATGAACTGGACGCAGGGCTTCTGTCCGCCACCGAAACCGATCGGCAGGGCCGCGACCTGCTGATGCGGCTGGGGGTGGCGTTCTTCTCCATGATGAACGTCATGCTTCTGTCGGTCGCCGTCTGGTCGGGGGCCGAGGATGCGACGCGCGATCTCTTCCACTGGATTTCCGGCGCCATTGCGCTGCCGACGGTGGTCTTTGCGGGCCAGCCGTTCTTCAAATCGGCCTGGGCCTCGCTCCGTGTGGGGCGGCTGGGGATGGATGTCCCGATCAGCCTTGCGCTGATCCTCGCCTCTTCGATCTCGGTCTTCGAGACGATGAATTCCGGCCATCACGCCTATTTCGATGCTGCGGTGATGCTGTCGTTCTTCCTGCTGCTGGGCCGCTATCTCGACCATCGCACCCGCGCCATTGCCCGATCGGCCGCCGAAGAGCTGGCCGCGCTGGAAGTGCCGCGCGCCGTGGTGATCCGCGAAGGGGAAGAGCGCACCGTCGCCATTTCCGAAATCGCGGTGGGTGAGATCGTCCGCGTGCGCCCCGGTGGGCGGATGCCGGTGGATGGCGTGGTGATCGAAGGCACGTCCGAGGTGGACCGTTCGCTTCTGACCGGGGAAAGCCTGCCGGTCTGGGCCGGCCCCGATACCGTGGTCAGCGCGGGTGAGGTAAACCTGACCGGCCCGCTGACCCTGCGCGTCACTGCGGCGGGCAAGGATTCCAGCCTGCATCGCATGGCCGATCTCGTCGCCGTGGCCGAGGCCGCCAAGACCCGCTACACCGGCCTTGCCGAACGCGCGGCCCGGGCCTATTCGCCGCTGGTGCATCTGCTGTCCTTTACCGCCTTCGGGTTCTGGATGTGGAAAACGGGCGGCGATCTGCGCTTTGCGATCAATATCTCGGCCGCGGTGCTGATTATCACCTGCCCCTGCGCGCTTGGCCTTGCCGTGCCTGCCGTGGTGACGGCGGCCAGCGGCAAGCTGTTCCGCAAGGGCCTGCTGATCAAGCATGGCACCGCACTGGAGCGTCTGGCCGAGGTGGATACCGTGGTCTTCGACAAGACCGGCACCCTGACGCTGGGTGTGCCGGAAGTGACCAACCTGCAAGATCATCCGCGCGTTGCCAGCGAAGTCGCCATGGCGCTGGCCGCGGCCTCGTCGCATCCGCTGGCGCTGGCGCTGGTGCAGGGGGCCAAGGCGGCGGGCATCACCCCGGCCGAGGTGACCGACCTGCAAGAGGTGCCGGGCTATGGTGTCGAAGGCAAATGGCGCGGGCGTCGGGTGCGGCTGGGCCGCGCGGGCTGGTGCGGTGCCAGCGCCGATCTGGGCGTGACGGCCACCTGGCTTTGCACGGGCGAAGACACCCCGCGCGCCTTCACCTTTGTGGATCGCCTGCGCCCCGGCGCGGCCGAGGCCATCAGCGCCCTGCGCGGCCAAGGCATGCAGATCCGTCTGATTTCCGGTGATACCGAAGGGGCGGTGGCGGCGCTGGCCGGGCGGCTGGGGATTGCCAACTGGGTGTCGGGTGCCCTGCCCGCGGAAAAGGCCGCGCTGGTCGCCGATCTGACGGCCGAGGGACGGCGCGTGCTGATGGTGGGCGATGGTCTGAACGACACGGCGGCCCTGGCCGCGGCACATGTGTCGATTTCACCGGCTACGGCGCTCGATGCCGCGCGCGTGGCCTCGGATATCGTGCTGCTGGGGCAGGATATGTCGCCCATCGCCGATGCGGCGCGCATTGCCCGGCAGACAACGAAGCGCATCAAGGAAAACTTCGCCATTTCCGCGGTCTATAACGTGGTGGCCGTGCCGCTTGCGCTTGTCGGGGCGGCCACGCCGCTGGCGGCGGCGCTGGCCATGTCGCTCTCGTCGATCTCGGTCACCCTCAACGCCCTGCGCCTGAAGTGATGCCATGGAAATTCTGACGATCCTCATCCCTGTGTCGCTGCTTTTGGGCGGGATCGGCTTGGCCTCATTCTTCTGGGCGCTGCGCAAGGGGCAGTTCGAAGACCCGCAGGGCGACGCGAACCGCATCCTGACCACGGATTACGACGATCATCCGAAGCCATGAAAAAGGGGGCGCGAGGCCCCCTTTTCGACATCGATTCCGGCCTGTCTCAGCGCCAGCTGAAGAACCCGGACGGAGCCTGCGAAAGCAGGCTACGGGCCAGATCGGCCCCCATCGCGGCGGCGTCGGCAATGCTGCTGCGCGCCTCGCCGACGATGACCTCTGACCCGTCGGGGCGCAGGATTTCGCCGCGCAGCCAGACCTGATCCCCCTCGAGCAGGGCCAGCCCCGCAATCGGGGTTTCGCAAGACCCGTCGAGCGCGGCCAGAAAGGCGCGCTCCGCCGCAAGGCGCTGGCCTGTGGGCGTATCATGGATCGCGGCCAGCATCGCGGCGGCGCGGTCATCCGCGGCGCGGCGTTCGATGCCGATGGCCCCCTGCGCCACGGCGGGCAGCATCTCTTCTACCGCGATAGCCGATCGCGCGACCTGCGCCATGCCCAGACGGTTCAGGCCCGCCATGGCAAGGAAGGTCGCAACCGCGACTCCATCTTCCAGCTTTTTCATCCGCGTCTGCACATTGCCGCGGAACTCGACCAGGTTGAGGTCGGGGCGGCGATGGGCCAGCTGCGCGCGGCGACGCAGGCTCGACGATCCCACGGTCGCACCTTGGGGCAGATCGGCCAGCCGTTCCACCAGAGGCGAGACGAAGGCATCGCGCACATCTTCCCGCGGCAGGTAGCAATCCAGCAGCAGGCCGTCCGGCTGGGCCACCGGCATGTCCTTCATCGAATGGACGGCAATGTCGATGGCACCGGCCAGCATCGCCTCTTCGATTTCCTTGGTGAACAGACCCTTGCCGCCGATCTCTTTCAGCGGGCGGTCCAGCACGCGGTCGCCGGTCGTCTTGATGACCACGATCTCGAACGCTGCCTCGGGCAGGTCGAAGGCCGCCATCAGGCGGCTGCGCGTCTCATGGGCCTGGGCAAGCGCCAGCGGGGAACCGCGGGTGCCGATCTTCAGGGGTTCGGCGGGGGAGGGGAGCGTGATCGTCATGGCCAAGTCCTAGCCGTGCCGGGGCAATGTTTCAACGGCTCTTGCGTCGCACCCCCTTTGCGCGGGGCGGGGGCGCGGCTAGAACGGCGGCATGACCCTGTCTTTCCTGATCGCCCTTGCCTTGCCCCTGCTTCTGGTGGCCCTTGCCCTTCGGATCGAGGCGGGCGCCATCCGTGACCGCATCTCGGGCGGCAACGGGCTGATGCTGCTGGCGGCTTTTGTGGTTTCGGTCGGGATTGCGCTTCTGTCCGTGGGGCTTGTGGCCTTCCTGCTGGGCAGCAAGGCGGCGGTTGGCCTCGGCGCGCTGCAAATCACGCTGCTCGCGGGGCTTTGGCAGTGCAGCCATTGGCACCTGCGGCGGGTGATCGCGCAGGGCCGCGACAATCGCCGCGCTTGACTTCGCAGGGCGGGCAGTCAAGTCAGAGCCATCAGGAAAGAGGACGCGACCCATGACCGACAAGACCATCCTCCGTGCGCTGAAGGGCGAGGTTCTGCCGACCCCGCCGATCTGGATGATGCGTCAGGCCGGGCGCTATCTGCCGGAATATCGCGCGACGCGCGCGCAGGCGGGCGATTTCCTCTCGCTCTGCTATAATCCCGAACTCGCGGCCGAGGTCACGCTGCAGCCGATCCGCCGCTACGGGTTTGATGCGGCGATCCTCTTTGCCGATATCCTGCTGATCTGTCAGGCGCTGGGGGCAGACCTGTGGTTTGAAACGGGCGAAGGCCCGCGCTTGTCCACCATCACCTCGGCCGCTGATCTGGCCCGGCTGAAGCCCGCGCGCGCGATCCATGATCGCCTTTCGCCGGTCTATGAGACGGTGAAGATCCTGTCCCGCGAATTGCCGCGCGAAACCACGCTGATCGGCTTTGCCGGGGCGCCCTGGACGGTGGCGACCTATATGATCGCCGGACGTGGCACCAAGGATCAGGGTCCGGCCCATGCGCTCAAGTCCGCCGAGCGCGCGACCTTTGCCGCGCTGATCGACCTGATTACCGAGGCGACGGTGGATTACCTGTCGGAACAGGTGAAGGCCGGGGCTGAGGTCGTAAAGCTGTTTGACAGCTGGGCGGGCAGCCTGAAGGGCGAGGATTTCACCGATTTTGCCGTGAAACCCGCCGCGCGGATCATTTCCGAACTGAAGGCCCGCCACCCCGGGCTGCCGATCATCGCCTTCCCGCGGGAGGCGGGGCAGGGCTATGTCGGCTTTGCCAAGGCCACCGGCGCCGATTGTGTGGCGCTGGACAATTCCGTCAGCGCGGATTGGGCGGCGGCCCATGTGCAGGTTGACGGCTGTGTGCAGGGCAACCTTGCGCCCGACCATATGGTCACCGGGGGCGAGGCTCTGGTGCGCGAAACCCGCCGCGTGGTCGAAGCCTTCCGCAAGGGGCCGCATATCTTCAACCTTGGCCACGGGATCACGCCGGATGCCGATCCGGAAAACGTGCGCCTCATGATTGAAACCGTGCGCTCGGCCTGACCAGTTAGGTCAGGCTTATTGACACGCTTCGCGCCGCGGCGCAGTCTGCGCCACAAGCGACAGGGGCATCTGGGAGGATGACGATGCAGTGGACGGATGTGCTGGCAACGCGCAGCACGCGCATGAAGGCGTCGGAGATCAGGGAGCTGCTGAAGCTTCTCGATCAGCCTGACATCATTTCCTTCGCGGGCGGGATCCCCGATCCGGCGCTGTTCCCGGCGGATGCCTTCGCTGCGGCCTTTGCTACGGCCATGTCGGGCAGCACGGCGGCCACGGCGCTGCAATATTCGGTCTCCGAAGGGTATCGCCCGTTGCGCGACTGGATCGCGGGGTGCATGGCCGACCTCGGGATTCCCTGTGACGCCGAGAATATCCTGATCACCTCGGGGTCGCAGCAGGGCCTGGATTATCTGGGCAAGCTGATGATTTCGCCCGGCGATACCGTCATGGTGACCTGGCCCACCTATCTGGGCGCGCTGGGGGCTTTCAACGCCTATGAGCCGCGCTATGTCCGGCTGGACCCGATGGCCAATACCAGCCCCGAGGCGGTGAAGGCCGAGGCTGCGGCCGCCGGCAGCACCGTGAAATTCGCCTATCTGACGGCTGACTTCTCGAACCCGACGGGCGAGACGATCCCCGTCGCTGCCCGCCACGCCCTGTTGGATCAGGCCGAGGCGCTTGGCATCGCCATCGTCGAGGATGCCGCCTATCAGTCGCTGCGCTTTGACGGCACGCCCGTGCCGCCCATTCTCGCGCTGGAGATCGAGCGGACCGGCAGCATCGAGGCCGCGCGGACCATCTATTGCGGCTCCTTCTCCAAGACGCTGGCACCGGGGCTGCGCGTGGGCTGGATCTGCGCCGCGAAAGAGGTGATCAGCCGTCTGGTGCTGCTGAAACAGGCGGCGGATCTGCACTCCTCGACCCTCAGCCAGATCGCGACCGAGATCGTCGCCCGCGAGATGTTTGACGACCATGTCGCCAAGCTGAAGGCCACCTACAGCGGGCGGCGCGACCGGATGCTGGCGGCACTGGAACGGGAAATGCCCGCAGGCGTGCGCTGGACGCGGCCTGAAGGCGGGATGTTCATCTGGCTGACCCTGCCCGAGGGCATGGATGGCGCCGATCTGCTGGCGAAATCGCTGGCCTCGGAACGGGTGGCCTTTGTTCCCGGCGGGGCCTTCCATGCCGATGGCAGCAACCGTAACACGCTGCGTCTCAGCTATTCCTGCGCCTCGGATGCCCAGATTGATGAGGGCATCGCGCGGCTGGGTCGGCTGCTGCGGCGGTGAAACAGAAAGGGCGCGCGGGGAACCGCGCGCCCGTTTCGATTACAGGCCCGGCAGGCCCATCTTTTGGAGCTGCGCCAAGGCCGCCTCGGCCCCGTCGCAGGTTTTCAGCCGCACGGCAACCTGGCTTGCATAGCCAAAACGCCCCGCCTTTTCCGGCCGCAGCGTGACCAGAAGGTCGGTGCCTTGCGTGGCGACAGCGGCAATCGCGTCTTCGGCGCCAAAATCTTCGTCATTCACCTCAAACCACACCGCGCCGCCGCCAACGGGCTGGCGGAACAGGGCATAGTTTTCCTCGCGGCCATCGACAAACCCAACGAAAACCGCGCCCTCTTCGGTGGCGACGGTCGCATAGGCGGCCTTTACGACAAGTTCGCTCATTCCCGGCCCTTTCGGCGGTTTAGTACCATTTCGCGATGGGCGGCAGGCTCATCAGCACGGCATCGGCATTGTGGCCTGTTTCCAGCCCGAATTTCGTGCCCCGGTCATAGACAAGGTTGTATTCGGCATAAAGCCCGCGATGGCGCAGCTGGGCCTCGCGGTCATCGTCCGAGGCGGGGGTGCCAAGGCGCCGTTCCGTGACCGGCAGGAAGGCCGGCAGGAAGGCGCGGCCCACGTCTTGGGTAAAGGCGAAATCCGCCTCCCAGTCGCCGGTGTTCAGATCATCATAGAAGATCCCGCCGACACCCCGCGCACGGCCCCGATGCGGGACAAAGAAATAGTCGTCGGCCCAGGCCTTGAAGCGGGGGTAGTAATCGGGCGCATGGGCATCACAGGCCGCCTGAAGGGTGGCGTGAAAATGCGCGGTATCCTCGGGGTATTCCAGACAGGGGTTCAGGTCCGCGCCGCCGCCGAACCACCAGGCATGGGGTGTCCAGAACATGCGGGTATTCATATGCACCGCCGGGGTATGGGGGTTCTGCATATGCGCGACAAGACTGATGCCGCTGGCCCAAAAGCGCGGGTCATCGGCCATGCCCGGCACACCGCGTGCAGCCATCGCCTTTTGCGCGCGTTCACCCAGCGTGCCATGCACGGTCGAGACATTGACCCCGACCTTTTCGAACACCTGCCCGCCGCGCATCACGCTCATCAACCCGCCACCACCGCTTTCGCGGGTGGTGGGGGTTACCTCGAACCGCCCGGCGCGGTCGCCGCCAAAGCGGTCTTCCAGCGCCTCGAAGGCGGTGACGATGTCATCGCGCAGGCTGCGGAACCAGTTGGCCGCGCGGTCCTTGCGGGCGGCGAAATCATCGGACATGGGCCTCTCCTGTTCCTTAATGGGCGGGCGTCGCCACGGGGTCGAGCAAGCTGCGCCCGCCATCCAGCGTCAGCACCTGACCGGTCATGAACCCCGAGGCATCCGAGGCCAGATATTGCACCGTTTCCGCCAGTTCCGCCGCCGCCGCAATGCGGCCAAGCGGCGTGCCCGCAGTGATGGCCGCGCGGCAATCGGGGGTTTCCTTGATCTGGGACAGAAGGCTCGCGCTCATCACCGACCCTACGGCTATGGCATTGACGCGAATGCCCCGCGGCGCCAGTGCCAGTGCCATGCTGCGGGTCATCTGATCAATCCCGGCGCAGGCGATGGAATAGCCCAGCAGCTCGGGCCGGGTCTGGCGCGACACGATCGAGGACAGGTTGATGATGCTGCCCGCGGGCGTGCCCGGTTCTGCCCCTTCGGTCTGGGCGATCATGCGTTTGGCGCAGAGCTGGGCCAGGCGCAGGCTGCCCAGCAGGTTTTGCTGCAGCATCTGCTCCACCCCGTCATCCTCGCTTGCCAGTGGGTCGGACAGGATCACCTGCCGCGTCGCGTTCACCAGAATATCCACCCGTTCAAAGGCATCCATCGTGGCCGAGAGCAGATTGGTGATCGCCAGCTTCTGCCGCAGATCCCCGGCAAACAGCCGCACCGGCCCTTCGGCCCGGGCCTCGGCGCCGATTTCATCGACCAGCCGGTCCTCGTCGATATCGGCGAACATCACATTCGCGCCCTTGTCGACAAAGTGACGCGCGATGGCGAGGCCGAACCCATTGGCGGCGCCGGTGACGATGGCGGTCTTGCCTTGAATGGAAAGGGACATGGGGGCTCCGGGTCAGCGACGAACGGGATAGGAGGCGCGGGTGACCCGGAAGGCACCGTCGCCGCCGACATCCTCGATCTCGCGGAAGAGGGCGCGCAGGGCGGGGTCGTAGGGCAGGTGGCGGTTCCACACAACCCAGAGCGACCCATCGGGGGCCAGCATCTTGGCCGCCGCCCGCAGGAAGGCCAGCCCCAGCGCGGGGTCGGCATCGCGCCCGGTGTGGAAGGGCGGGTTGCAGACCACCGACCCCGCCAGATGCGGCACCTGCCAGGTGGTCGCATCGGCCCAGTGGAACTGGGCGCGGTCGTCGGTCACATTCTGGCGCGCGCAGTCCAGCGCGGCCAGCTCTGCCTCGACCAGGTGCAGCTCTTTCACGCCAGCGCGGGTCAGGATGTGGCGCGACAGATACCCCCAGCCCGCGCCCAGATCGACAACGCGCGAGGGGAACTTGGCCGGCAGCGCCGCAGCCAGAAGCGCGGATCCCCGATCCGGCCCATCGGCGGAAAAGACGCCCGGGGCGGTCACAAACCCCTCGACCTCGGCCACAGTCCCGGCCCAGTCGGTCAGGGCATTGCCCGCAGGGAAGCTGAAGATCTTGCCATGCGCTTTTGCCATCGCCTCGGACACGGCAACCCGACCGCGCAGATCCTTATACACCGCATCGACGCCATCGGTCTTTTGTCCATCGACCACCACCGGCGCACCGTGGGGCAGGGCGGCACAGGCCGCGGCCAGCAGGGCGCGGGCCTCGGCCTTGGCGCGTGGCAGGCAGACCAGCGCCGCGGCAAAGGCGCCCTCGACCGCCGTCGCGCAGGCATAGCCGCGCGCGGTGAACCAGTCGTGATCGGGCCGGAAGCCGGTGATGACGGTCACGCGGTCTTTCGGCAGATCCGACAGATCATCCCCGCTGCGGGGGCGGAACACCGCGATGCGGCCTTCGGTGGGCAGGGAAATCGCGCCGGAATCCAGCGCAAGGGCAAGGCGGGCAGATCGCATGTCGGGCTGTAGCAGGGCAGCCAAGGCGGCCCGGTCCTATTTTCCGGGGCCGGTCATTCCTTCTCCATCGTGCATTGCAGCGGATGCTGATGCCGACGCGAGAAATCCATCACCTGGGCCACCTTGGTTTCCGCCACCTCGAAAGAGAACACGCCAACAACGGCAAGCCCCTTCTTGTGGACGGTCAACATGATCTCGAACGCCTGCGCGTGGTTCAGGCCGAAAAACCGTTCGAGGATATGCACCACGAATTCCATCGGGGTGTAATCATCGTTCAGCAGCAGCACCTTATAAAGCGGCGGGCGCTGCGTGCGCGTGCGGGTCTTCGTCAGGATCGAAGCATCCGATCCATTCCCATGGTCTTTGTCGGACATCATGAGGGGGCGAAGGGGCACGGCGCTCTCCGGGGTTGGCGGGCGGATTCGGGATCGGTTCAGACCCGGAATTATAGCGGAAAACTGTGTCACGAAAAGGGGCTGGCAAAAATCCCCTGCATCCGGCAGGGTCCTGCCATGGCGCGCATCACTTTCATCGGCTTCGATGCCGACGACACCCTCTGGCAGAACGAAACCTTTTTCCGCCTGACGCAGGAAAGGTTTGAATCGCTTCTGGCCGATCACGCCGATCCCGCTCATCTGCATGACCGCCTTCTGGCGGCCGAGCGGCGCAATGTCGGGCATTATGGCTTTGGCGTGAAGGGCTTTGTCCTGTCGATGATCGAAACCGCCATCGAGGTGACGGAGGGCCGGGTTCAGGCCTCGGTCGTTGCAGAACTGATGGCCGCGGGCCGCGAGATGCTGGCCCACCCGATCGAGCTTTTGCCCCATGCGCGTGACGCCGTCGTTGCGGCCGCCGATCACGGGGCGCGGGTGGTGCTGATCACCAAGGGCGACCTGCTGGATCAGGAACGCAAGCTTGCCCAATCGGGGTTGGGGGATCTGTTCCACGGGGTCGAGATCGTGTCGAACAAGACGGCCGATGTCTACGCCCGCCTCTTCATGCGCCATGGTGTTGCAGCCGAGGGGGCGATGATGCTGGGCAACTCGCTCAAGTCCGACGTGCTGCCGGTGCTTGAGACGGGTGGCTGGGGCGTGCATGTCCCCCATCACCTGACCTGGGCGCTGGAACACGCAGAGCCCCCCCACGGCCATGAGCGGTTTTGTGAACTTTCCGATCTGGGAGGATTGTTGCCGCTTCTGAACAGGGTGGACCCCTGATCTGGTATCTGCTACCCATCTTGCCCACTAGATGTTCCTTCGCGCAGTCTTGCCACAGGCTAACTGTATCGAATTTAAGGGGTTTTCGGCTGACAGCCTGCTGTGATAGCATCCGGGAAAGTCCCGGAAACACGGGACATCGAGGCAGAGAAACGAAGGCAAGGGGCAGCGACGTGGTTTCGCGACTTGGGCAGTTCGTCCGTAACATCACACTGCTCACGACGTTCATCGTGGTGGCAGCCTGTTCCGCCACGAAACCGACGGTGTCGGATGCCGCGCCCTATGCGGCTTATGTGATGGACGCCCGCACGGGCGAGACGCTGTATGAAACCAACGCGGAAACGCGGCTTCATCCGGCCTCTCTCACAAAGATGATGACGCTCTACATCGCCTTCGAGGCGATTGAGCGGGGCGAGATCAGCCTTGATTCGATGATCAAGGTCACGCGTCATGCCTCTGAACAGCCGCCGTCGCGTCTGGGTTTGAAGCCGGGCCAGAAGATCGCGTTGCGCCATCTGATTCGGGCCGCGGCAATCAAATCGGCCAATGATGCGGCCACCGCCATCTGCGAAGGCATCGGCGGGTCGCAGGAAAAATTCGCGGATCGCATGAACCGGACGGCCAAGGCCATCGGCATGACGAATTCGCATTTCGTGAACTGCAACGGTCTGACAGCCAAGGGGCATCTGTCCACCGCCAAGGACATGTCGGTGCTGGGTCGTCGGCTGTTTTATGATTTTCCGCAGTATTACAACATCTTCTCGCGCCGGGAAACCGATGCGGGCGTCAGTGACGTTGTGTCCACCAACCGCAAGTTTCTGGACATGTACAAAGGTGCCGATGGCATCAAGACCGGCTTCACCAATGCGGCGGGCTTCAACCTGACGGCTTCGGCCGAACGCAATGGCGTGCGCCTGATCGCCACCGTCTTTGGTGGCACCTCGACCGCGCAGCGCAACGCCAAGGTGGCCGAGCTGCTGGATCTGGGTTTTTCGCGCGCGAAACCGGGCAAGGCCGTAGTGCCGCCGCCTGCGCCTGTCTATGAGGCCGCGCCGCAGGAGCCTGTCCTGATGGCCGAGGCCACGGGCGAAGGCACCCGCGTTCAGGGCGCCAAGACAGTGCGGGTTTCGACCACCGTTGTAACCTCGATCCGGCCGCGCCCCCGCCCGCAGATCGCCGCCGCCGCGCCGGTGCAGGTTGCTGCAGCCGAACCCGCGCCCAGCGGCGATGACCCGCTGGCGGAAATGATTGCCGCCGAGGTGGCCGTGAACGCCATGCAGGGCGATATCGCCGGGGCGCTGGCCGAGGCGACAGCCGCACCTGCGGTCCCGGCGATGGATGACGGCAGCGTGATCAACCTCGCTGCGGCGACCATCACACCCGCCGCACCGGTACCTGCGCCCGAGCCGGAACATGTGCCGACCGTCATTCACACCACCGCGACCGATGTGGCCATGGTCGCCCCGGATCCCGTGCCGACCGAGGCCGAGGTCGTGACCCGAATCTCCACCTCGGGCGGGCGGCATTGGGGCGTGAACATCGGCCGTTTTGCCAGCCGTGTGGCTGCGGAACGTGCGCTGATGCAGACCATGCTGGAAGAAAGCGCCACGCTGAACGAAGGCCTTCGCAAGATCGTGCAGCGCCCCACCGGCTTTGACGCGAATTTCATGGGGCTGAGCCAGAAACAGGCCGAGCTTGCCTGCCTGCGTCTTCAGGCGCGCGGCACGCAATGCTTTGCCATCGGGCCGTAACGCCCCCAGCCACGCCTTGCACGATGAACCGCCTCCGGGCAGGGTGAACCCCTGACCCGGAGGTTTCGTTTCATGGACTATGTCTTTCCGCCGCATCCGCAGCCCAGCCTGCCGGTCGAGGGCAGCGCCGCCCGCTTTCCCCTGCGCCGCATCTTCTGCGTCGGGCGCAACTATGCCGAACATGCGCGCGAAATGGGCAATGATCCCGACCGCGAGCCGCCGTTCTTCTTTACCAAACCCGCCGATGCGCTGGTTCAAAGCGGGGCAGAGATCCCCTATCCCCCGGCGACGCAAGACCTGCATCATGAGGCCGAGCTGGTGGTCTGCCTGTCGCGCGGCGGGGCCGATATTCCGGCTGAACATGCGCTGGCCCATGTGTTTGGCTATGCGGCCGGCAATGACCTGACGCGCCGCGATCTACAGTGGGAGGCGAAGGCCGCCAAGCGGCCCTGGGACATGTCCAAGGGTTTTGATCGTTCGGCGGTGATCGCGGCAATCCGTCCGGGTCAGGCGGTGCCGGAGGGCGGCCTGCGCGCCTGGGTGGGGGATGAGCTGCGCCAGAGCGCACCTCTGGCCACGATGATCTGGCCGGTGCCGATGATCATCGCCTATCTTTCGCGTCTGGTGACGCTGGCGCCGGGCGACATCATCATGACCGGCACGCCCGCAGGTGTCGGCCCCATCCTGCGGGGGCAGGACTGCCGGGTTGAAATCGACGGGTTGGCACCCGCGGTGGTGCGGGTGGTCTGACCGCCGTTCAGGGCAGGACCTTGCCGGGATTCATGCGGTTGTCAGGGTCGAGCGCCTGCTTGATCTGCGCCATGACCGCAAGGGCCACCGGGTCTTTGCGCCGCCGCATCGAATTGCGCTTGGACAGGCCCACCCCATGTTCGGCGGAAAAGGTGCCGCCAAGGCGCTGCACCTCTTCCTCCAACATTTCGACGATCCGGTCTGCCTGTTCGGGATCGGCGGTCGGGGGAAAGACGGTCAGATGCACATTGCCGTCGCCCAGATGGGCCACGGCCATCATCTCGGCCGCCGGCTCAAAGGCCTGCAGCCGCGCCTCGAACCCTTCCATCAGCGGGGCCACGGCATCCAGCGGCACGGCGACATCGGTGTCGATGAAGGGGCGGCGGGCAAAGGTGATTTCTGCTGCGAGTTCCCGGCGCTGCCACATCGCGGCGCGCTGGCTTTCGTTCCGGGCGATCTGGGCATCCAGCACCAGCCCGTCCTCCATCAAATCGGATAGAGTGGTTTCCAGAAGGTCGGTCAGGGGCAGGCTGCCATCGGGCAGGGGGGTGGTGTCGCGCGTGGCAGTGGCGCCGAGTTCGACCAGAATCGTCACATCGGGGCGGGGGGTGAAGGGTTCGCCAATGTCGGGCCGCGCCTCGGACAGGCGGCGCATATAGCTCGCGGGCATGTATTCAAACGCCTCGACCAGACCGCCGGTCGCCTGTTGCAGGCGGTTCAGCAGCACCAGCGCCTCGGGCAGGCTGCGGACGGCAAGGGTGGCGGTGGCATGGGCGCGCGGGGCGGGCACCAGTTTCATCACCGCCGCGGTGATGATGCCCAGCGTGCCTTCGGCCCCGATGAACATATCCTTCAGTGCATAGCCGGAATTGTCCTTGTGCAGCGCGTTCATCAGGTTCAGCACGCGGCCATCGGCCAGCACGACCTCAAGCCCCAGGCAAAGGCTGCGGGTCGATCCATAGCGCAGCACATTGGACCCGCCCGCATTGGTGGACAGCGCCCCCCCGACCATCGCCGACCCGCGCGCCCCGAACCAGAGCGGGAAGTAGAGGTCCAGCGCGGCCGCAGCTTCATGCAGGCGCGACAGGATCACCCCAGCCTCGACCACGGCGACACGGGCCTCGGGGCGGATGTCGCGGATGCGGTTCAGCCGCTCGACCGACACCATCAGGCCGCCGCGTGTCATCAGCCCGCCCACCAGCCCCGTGCGCCCTGCCGCAGGCACAACGGCCACGCCACGCTGCGCGGCAAGGCGCAGCACCTCGGCCACCTCGGCGGTGGATCCGGGGCGCACCACGGCCAGCGGATCGGCAACATAAGCGCCGGTCCAATCGGTCAAATAGGGTGCCCGATCGGCCCCGGTCAGCACATGGGGGGCGCCCAGACAGGCAATCAGATCAGTCAGCAGGGCTTGGGTCATCGGGGGCTCCTTCCCCGGCAGAATGGCGACTTGTCGCCGCCCTGACCAGAGGGTGTTGACACGCCCCGCCGCCTTCGGGAAAGGCTGTCGCGGGATCAAGACATGAGGGCGCGATGCGCAAACTTCGGGGATGGGTGCTGGCCGCAGCGGTAATGCTGGTGACCGGGGCACAGGCACAAGAGGCACAGGTTCTGGCAGTAGACCCGAACCCGCCGGCGGGGGCCTATACGCTTGACCTGACCCATGGGCGGTTGATCTTCAAGGTCAGCCATCTGGGCTTTTCCAACTACACCGCCTTTTTCCGCGACTTCAGTGCCGATCTGGCCTTCGATCCCGCGAACCCCGCCGCGATGAGCGTGGCGACCAAAGTCAAGGCAGCCTCGGTCGAGACGCTGTTTTCCGATCCGGGGGTCAATTTCAATGCGCTGATCGCAGGGCCGGAATTTCTGGATGCCGCGCAATTCCCTGAAATCACCTTTGTCAGCACCGCCGTGCTGGTGACGGGGGAAAAGACGGCCATCGTCACGGGCGACCTGACCTTGCATGGTGTCACCAAGCCGGTGGCGCTGGATGTCACCTACAATGGCGGCTGGGCCGGGCATCCGATGGACCCCGGCGGGGCGCGGGTGGGCTTTTCCGCCAAGGGCAGCCTGAAACGGTCGGATTTCGGCATCACCTATGGTCTGCCCACACCGGGAAGCACGCTGGGCGTGGGTGATACCGTGCAGATCGAGATCGAGGCCGAGTTCATCAATCCTGCCGCCCCCAAGCCCGAAGCGCCGGCCCCTCAGGGCTGAACGCGGGCCAGAAGCTCCAGCACCTTCGGACCCAGATCGGCCACGATGCGCTTCACCCCTTCCGGGTTGGGGTGGATGCCATCGGCCTGCATCAGGCGACGCGCCGCGGCCGGATCGTCGCCCCCCAGCCCCGCCATGAAGTTCGGCGCGAGCAATGTGCCATGCTTGGCCGCAAGCTCGGGGTAGATCGCATCGAATTGCGCCTTCCAGTCGGGGCCGAAATTTGCAGGCCCCGGCAGGCCGATCAACAGCACCGGAAGCTTGCGCGCGTCCGCCTTGGTCAGGATCGCCTCCAGATTGGAGCGCGTGACGGCAGGGTCCAGCCCGCGCAGCAGGTCATTCCCGCCCAGCGTCACGATCAGCGCATCGGTTTCCGGCGTCAGCGACCAGTCGAGCCGGGCAAGCCCCCCGGCCGTGGTATCACCTGACACCCCGGCATTGACCACCGTGGCATCCGACCCGTTCGCCGCCAGCCATTGCTGCAACTGGGGGACAAACCCTTCGCCCTCGGCCAGACCATACCCGGCGGTCAGGCTGTCACCCAAGGCTACAACGCTCAAAGGTTCGGCATGCGCCACTCCAAAGGATAACGCGAACGTCAGAAGGGCTTTGCCGAGGCAGCGTCCTGCCCCATATCCGAGAGAGAAAACAAGGCGAAGGGCAGTGACCATGGGTGAACCGATTCTGACATTGGACGATGCGCGACTGACTTTGGCGGGAAACGCTGGTCCGGTCGAGATTCTGAAAGGCATCACACTGACAGTTGAACGCGGCGAAACCGTGGGGCTGATCGGGCCTTCGGGGTCGGGCAAATCCTCGCTTCTGATGCTGATGGGCGGGTTGGAGCGCGCAACCGGTGGCCGCGTCGCGGCGCTGGGGCAGGATCTGGGCGCGATGAATGAAGATGCGCTGGCGCGGTTCCGGCGCGGCAACATGGGGGTGGTGTTTCAAAGCTTTCACCTGATCCCCACAATGACCGCGCTTGAAAACGTGGCGGTTCCGCTGGAGCTTGCCGGGGTGTCCGATGCCTTTGACCGGGCCGAGGCCGAGCTGCGGACCGTGGGCCTTGGCCACCGGATCGACCATTACCCGGCGCAGATGTCGGGGGGCGAACAGCAGCGCGTGGCCTTGGCGCGCGCTGCCGCACCCCGGCCCGCGATCCTGCTGGCCGATGAACCCACTGGCAATCTGGATGGTGTGAACGGTGCTGCGATCATGGATCTTCTGTTCGGGCTGCGCGACCGGCACGGCGCGACGCTGGTTCTGGTGACCCATGCCCCCGAACTGGCGGAACGCTGCGACCGCGTTATCCGCTTGGCCGACGGTCGGGTGGTGGCATGAGCTGGTCCCTTGCGGCGCGCCTTGCGCGACGAGAGCTTCGGGGTGGTCTGCGCGGCTTTCGCATCTTTCTGGCCTGTCTGGCCCTGGGTGTCGCGGCGATTGCGGCAGTGGGGCAGGTGCGATCCGCCATCGAGGCCGGTTTGGCCGATCAGGGGGCGGTGCTTCTGGGCGGCGATGCCCAGATGGAATTCACCTATCGTTTCGCTGATGACGCCGAGCGCGCCTATATGGCCCAGATCGCCGAGCGCGTGTCCGAGGTGGTCGATTTCCGCTCCATGATCGTGGTGGGGGATGAGCGCACCCTGACGCAGGTGACGGCCGTCGATGATCTCTATCCGCTGCTGGGTCAGGTAGAGCTGGATCCGCCGCAGCCGCTGTCACAGGCCTTGGCGGCAGAGGGCGGTGTGCCGGGCGCGGTGGTGGACCGGGTGCTTGTGGACCGGCTGGGCCTCAAGCCGGGCGACCGTTTCAAGCTGGGCCTGCAAGACTTCCGTCTGGGTGCCGTGTTGCTGCGCCAGCCCGACAGCGCGACCGGCGGCTTCGGCCTTGGCCCGCCCGCCATCGTGCGGACGGCGGATCTGGCGCAATCCGGGCTGTTGGTGCCGGGGGCGCTGTTTGAAACCGAATACCGGCTGGATCTGCCCCCGACCGTCAATCTGGCGGCGCTGGAGGCCGAGGTCGAGGCCCGTTTCGCCGACAAGGGCCTGCGGTGGAGCGATTCGCGCCGCGCCGCCCCCGGGGTGGAGCGGTTTGTCGATCGTATGGGCGCCTTTCTGGTGCTGGTGGGGCTGGCGGGGCTGGCTGTCGGCGGCGTGGGGGTTTCGGCCGCCGTGCGCGCCTATCTGGATGGCAAGGTGCCGGTCATTGCCACCCTTCGGACCATGGGCGCCGAGGGCAGCCTGATCTTCCGCAGCTATCTGATGCAGATCGGTGTGCTGGCCGGGCTGGGGGTGGTGATCGGGCTTGCGCTGGGTGCACTGGTACCGCTGCTGGCGGGGCCGCTGATCGCCGCGGCGCTGCCGTTCCCGGTGGCCTTTGCGGTCTATCCGGTGCCGCTGCTCGAGGCCGCGTTCTATGGTATGACCACGGCCTTCCTCTTTACCCTCTGGCCGCTGGCGCAGGTCGAACAGATCCGTGCGGCGGCCCTATATCGCGGGGTTGCGCGGCAGGGTTGGCCCGCGCCGCGGCGTCTGGTGGCGATCGTCGCGCTGGCGGTGTTGCTGATCGGCGGGGCGGTCTGGCTGTCGGGGGTCTGGACCCTCGCGCTGGGCACTGCCGGTGGCGTGGCGGGGGCGCTGGCGCTGCTGGCGCTGGCGGCGCTGGGGCTCCGGCGTCTGGCGCGGCATCTGGCCCGCCGCGTGCGTGGTGCCGTGGCGCTGCGCGCGGCGCTGGGCGCCATTGCCGCCCCGCGGGGCGAGGCCGTGTCGGTCGTGCTGTCGCTGGGGCTGGGCCTGTCGGTGCTGGCCGCCGTCGGGCAGATCGACGCCAATTTGCGCGCAGCCATCGACCGCGACCTGCCCACCCGCGCGCCAGCCTATTTCTTCGTTGATATCCAGCCTGACCAGATCGAAGGCTTCAAGGCCCGTGTGGCGGCTGACCCCGATATCTCGCGCGTGGAAACGGCGCCGATGCTGCGCGCGGTGCTGACCCAGATCAACGGTCGCCCGGCGCGCGAGGTCGCGGGCGAACACTGGGTGGTGCGCGGGGATCGGGGCATCACCTATGCCGATGAACCATCCCCCACCACCCGCATCGTCGCGGGGAGCTGGTGGCCCAAGGGCTATACCGGCGACCCGCAGGTCAGCTTTTCTGCCGCCGAGGCCGAAGAGATCGGCCTGAAACTGGGTGATACCGTGACCGTCAATGTGCTGGGCCGCGACATTACCGCCACATTGACCAGCCTGCGCGAGGTAGATTTTGCGACCGGCGGCATGGGCTTTGTGATGACCTTCAATGCCGCGGCTTTGCAGGGGGCGCCGCATACCCATATCGCCACGATCTACGCCCCGCCCGAGGCCGAGGCCCGCATCCTGCGCGATCTGGCCAGCACCTGGCCCAATATCACCGCGATTCGTGTGCGTGACGCCATCGACCGCGTGACCGAGGCGCTGGATGCCATTGCCACGGCCACCGCTTGGGCCGCGGCGGCAGTGTTGGTGACGGGCTTTGTGGTGCTGATCGGCGCGGCGGCAGCCGGTGAACGCAGCCGCACCTATGAGGCGGCGGTTCTGAAGGTGCTGGGCGCCACCCGCCGCCGCATCCTGCTGAGCTTTGCACTGCGGGCCATGCTCATGGGGGCTGCAGCCGGGGCGGTGGCGATTCTGGCCGGGGCCGTCGCGGGCTGGGCGGTTCTGGAGTTGGTGATGGAGGCCGACTACGCCTTTGAGCCGCTCTCTGCCCTGGCCATCATCGTGGGGGGCATTGCCGCAACGGTGCTGGCGGGCCTGTTCTTTGCGCTGCGCCCCCTGCGTGTGCGCCCGGCACATGTGCTGCGCGGTGCGGAATAAAAGCACCCGGAAAACCCCCGCCGGGTTGCAAGCCTGGCGGGGCAGATCTCTGGATCAATTCGGAACCAACGGGGCCTGCGAGGTAAAATCCGCCTCTGCCTCGACTGGACGGCGCTTGCCAGCCGGTTGCGACGTGGTTCCAATCTTTTCATTTAAAGCTGCGACAAAATCGTCCGTTCTGAGGGATATGCTGGGATTTGACGATATTTGACGATCCCTCGCCCCCCGCAAGCCGCTCTGCTCTGCCGTTTTGGAATTTTTTGGTTGATATGGTCCATAAATGGAATATCAATTCCATCAAGGCGACGGTGAGTCCCGTCGTGACCCGGGGGAGAACGATCCAAATGCTGCCGTTTGCGCTGAACCACATGACCACGCCGCGACTGGGCTGGGAGGCGTTTCTCGACCTCGCCAAATCGCTGGGCTGCGTCGGCGTGGAATTCCGGAATGACCTGCCGGGCGCGCTGTTCCAGGGTGAAGATCCGGCCCGCGTCGGCGAAGCTGTCCGCGCCCGTGGCCTGCGCTTCCTTGCGCTGGCCGAAGTGAAGATGTTCAACGACTGGTCTGACGCCAAGGCCGCCGAGGCCGAGGCCCTGATGAAGATCGCTGTGGCCGCCGGGGCAGATGCTGTCAGCCTGATCCCGCGCAACGATGGCGTGGCGACCGAGCGCGGCGAAAGCCGCCGGGTGAGCGAACTGGCCCTGCGAGAGATCCTGCCCATGCTCAAGGCCCATGGCCTGAAAGCCATGGTCGAGCCGCTGGGTTTTGAGGTCTGCTCGCTGCGCTACAAGGACATTCTGGCCGATGCCATTGATGCCGTGGGCGGCGTTGGCACCTATTACATGGTGCATGACACCTTCCACCACGCCCTGGCGGGCTGGGGTCCGATCTTCCCGGAACTGACCGGGATCATCCATGTCTCGGGCGTGACCGCCCCCGCCTATGTCGGCGATATGCGCGATCCGCACCGCGTTCTTGTGGACGCGGACGACGTTCTTGGTAACGTGGCACAGATCCGTGCCTTGCGTGCCGCGGGCTATTCCGGCCCGATCAGCTACGAGCCCTTCTCGCCCGAGGTGCATGCGTTGGATGACGCAGGTCCCGCCCTGAAGGCCTCGATGGACTTCATCGAACGTGGTGTTGCCGCCTGAGGCGACTGCGTTCGGCGAACAGCCGCTCCGGGGAGGGGCGGTCCGGCAGGGAGAAACGGGTGCGCCGGACACCTGATGTGGAGGAAAGACAATGAAAAAGACCCTTATCGTCGCTGGTTTCGCCGCACTGATGGGCACCAGCGCCATGGCGGATGGCATCGGCGTGTCGATGGCGCTGTTCGATGACAACTTCCTGACCGTCCTGCGCAATGGCATGGATGCCAAGGGCAAGGAACTGGGCGTTTCGCTGCAGATCGAAGACGCTCAGAACGACGTGGCCAAGCAGCTGGACCAGATCAACAACTTCATCGCGTCCGGCGTTTCGGCCATCGTGGTGAACCCTGTTGATACCTCGGCCACCCAGGCGATGTCGGATGCGGCCGCTGCCGCCAATATCCCGCTGGTCTATGTGAACCGTCAGCCGGTCAACGTCGATACCCTGCCCGACAACCAGGCTTTCGTTGCGTCGAACGAAGTGGAATCCGGCACGCTGGAAACCATCGAGGTTTGCCGTCAGCTGAAAGAAGCCGGCAAGACCGAAGCCAACGTCTATGTGATGATGGGCGAACTGTCGAACCAGGCCGCCGTTCAGCGCACCGCCGACATCCACGACGTGATCGCCGCCGGCAAGTGCGAAGTGAAACTGAACATCATCGACGAGCAAACCGCGAACTGGTCGCGTGACCAGGCGCAATCGCTGATGACCAACTGGCTGTCGACCGGCACCGCCTTTGACGGCGTGATCGCCAACAACGACGAGATGGCCATTGGCGCCATCCAGGCGATGAAAGCCGCGGGCATCGACATGGCTTCGGTTGTGGTTGGCGGGATCGACGCCACCCAGGACGCTCTTGCCGCCATGCAGGCCGGCGATCTGGACGTGACCGTGTTCCAGGACGCTGCCGGTCAGGGCGCAGGCGCGCTGGACGCAGCCATCAAGCTGTCGAAGGGCGAGGCGGTTGACCAGAAGGTCTACATCCCGTTCCAGCTGGTGACCCCGGCGAACGTTGGCGATTTCCTCGCCAAGAACTGATCGCCCAAGGGCGAAGGGGCGGCGCGGCCAGCGCCGCCCCCATTTCTTCCCTGACCGGGCGCGGGGGCGCAGGCGGGGCAAGCTATTCATGACATTACCGGGGGAGAGGGGAGCGCACCATGTCATCCACTACACATGGGCTGGGCGGCCTGAAGTATGATCCATCGAAAAAGGCCCGCGCGCCGGAATGGAACGTTTTCTTCGCGCTGATCGGCATCATTGTTATTTTCGAGGTCATCGGCCGCGTGTTCATGGCGGACAGCTTCCTGTTCAATACCCGTGAAAACGTCAGCAGCCTGTTCAACGAACAGCGCCTGCAAATCATCATCCTGCAAGTGTCGATCACCGGCATCATTGCCCTGGGCGTGACGCAGGTCATCATTTCGGGCGGGATCGACCTCAGCTCCGGCTCGGTGGTGGGCGCCACCGCGATGATCGCGATGAGCTTCGCCCAGGTCGCCATGGTGAACGGCAACCCCAACCCCAAGGCCATTTTCGGCGAACTGGGCTGGGTTGACCTGCCGGTCATCGTGCCGGTGCTGGTGGGGCTTGGCTGCGGTCTGGTCGCCGGTCTGGTGAACGGCGCGCTGGTCGCCTACACCAAGATCCCGCCCTTCATCGCCACGCTGGGCATGATGGTCACGGCCCGCGGCATCGCGAAATGGTGGTCGAAGGGCAACCCGATCTCGTTCCCGACGGAAAGCTATGCCGCCATCGGCAAGGGCATGATGCCGGTCGTGATCTTTGTGGGCCTTGCGATCCTCTTCCACCTGATCATGACCTATACCCGCTATGGCAAGCATTGCTACGCGGTCGGTTCGAACGAAGCGGCGACCCGCATGTCGGGCATCAACGTCGACCGCACCAAGGTGCTGATCTATGTTATCGCGGGCCTTCTGTCGGCGCTGGCGGCGGTGGTTCTGTCGTCGAAAAACCTGACGGCGCAGGCTGGCATGGGCGTGATGTACGAACTTGACGCCATCGCCATGGCGGTCATCGGCGGCGTGTCGTTGCAAGGGGGCCGCGGGTCGATCCTGGGGACGGTGCTGGGCGCGCTGATCTTCGGGGTGATCATCTCGGGGTTCACCTTCCTCAAGCTCGACGCCTACTACCAAGAGATGGTCAAGGGCGTGATCATCGTGGCAGCCGTGGTGCTGGATCAATGGCGGCAAAAAGGCCGCGCGCGGGGGTAATCATGAGCGATATCATTCTTGAAACGCGTGGCCTGACGAAACACTATGGGGGTGTCCACGCCCTCGACGACGCGAATTTCATCCTCCGCAAGGGCGAACATATCGCCGTGGTGGGCGACAACGGGGCCGGGAAATCGACCTTCGTGCGCCAGATCACCGCGGTGGAACAGAAGACCGGCGGCCAGGTGTTCTTCGACGGGCAAGAGGTGAACTTCACCGGCCCGCTGGAAGCGCGCGAGGCCGGGATCGAGACGGTGTTCCAGACGCTGGCGCTGGCCGATGATCTGGATGTGCCTTCGAACCTCTTCCTGGGGCGCGAGCTTTACAAGTTCCGCCTTGGCCCCTTCTCGGTTCTGGACCGCAAGGCGATGCGCGACCGCACGATGGAGGCGCTGAAGACCACCGCCGTCAAGATCCCGAACGTGGACAACCCGATCCGCAACATGTCGGGCGGGCAGCGGCAGTGCGTGTCCATCGCGCGGACGGCGGCCTTCGCCTCCAAGCTTGTGATCATGGACGAACCGACGGCGGCGCTTGGCGTGCAGGAAACCGCGCAGGTGGAAAACATCATCCGCGGCCTGAAAGAGCGCGGCATCCCGATGATCCTGATCTCGCACAACCTGCGTCAGGTCTTTGATCTGGTGGACCGGATCGTGGTGTTCCGTCGCGGCCGGATCGTGGCCAGCCTGAACAAGGACGAAACCGATGGCAATGACATCGTGTCCTATATCACGGGCGTGAAGGGCGGCACGGACGCGACCTATGCGTGATCACGCGCAGACCGTTGCAGTGATTACCGGTGGATCGCAGGGCCTTGGCCTTGCGATCGCCGAACGCCTGCTGGCCGAGGGATGCCCGCAGATGATCATTGCAGGTCGGGGTGTGATGAAGGGCGAAGAGGCGGCGGAACGTCTGCGGGAAACCGGGGCCGATGTGCGCTTTCTGCCAGTAGATATGGGTGATCCGCAGGATGCCATCGACCTGATCAATCGCGCGGCCACGCGCTTTGGCCGGGTCACGGCGCTGGTGAATGCGGCGGCGGCGACGGACCGGGGATCGATACTCGATACCACGCCTGCGTCTTGGGACGGGCTGATGGCTGTGAATGCGCGGGGGCCGTTCTTCGCGCTTCAGCGTTTCGCGCAGCTCGCCATCGAAAACGGACATCCGGCGCAGGCGGTGAATATCCTGTCCATGGTGGTGCATTGCGGCCAGAGCTTTCTGGCCCCCTATTCGGCCAGCAAGGCGGCGCTGGCCAATGTGACGAAAAACGCAGCGCAGGCGTTGCGGGCCCACCGGATCCGGGTGAATGCCATCAACTGCGGTTGGATGGATACCCCCGGCGAGGATGCGACCCAGCGCCGCTATCATGGCGCAGGCGACGACTGGCTGGCGCAGGCCGAGGCCGCGCAGCCGATGGGAATGCTGGTCAAGCCGGTTCATGTGGCCGGACTGGCAAGCTACATGCTCTCTGCGGCGTCGGGCGTGATGACCGGCGCCGTGGTGGACTTTGATCAGAATGTCTCCGGGGCTTACCCGGAGTGAACAACCGGCCCGTCCGGGCCAACCCTGTGAGGACAAGATGACTGTCAAATTCGGGCTTCTGGGTGCAGGCCGCATCGGCAAGGTTCACGCCAAGGCCGTGACCGGCGATGCCAATGCCGAACTCGTTGCGGTGGCCGATGCCTTCCCGGCGGCCGCCCAGGCGATTGCCGATCAATACGGCTGCGCCGTCCGTTCGATCGATGAGATCGAGGCCGCCAAAGACATCGACGCTGTGGTGATCTGCACCCCGACCGACACCCACGCCGACCTGATCGAGCGTTTCGTGAAAGCGGGCAAGGCCGTGTTCTGCGAAAAGCCGATCGACCTGTCGCTGGCCCGCGTGAAGCAGTGCCTCGAGGTCGTGCGCGCCCACAAGGGCACGCTGATGGTGGGCTTCAACCGCCGCTTCGACCCGCATTTCGCCGCTGTCCGCGCCGAGATCGACAAGGGCACCATCGGTGACGTGGAGATGATCGTCATCACCTCGCGCGATCCGGGCGCCCCGCCGGTGGATTACATCAAGCGGTCGGGCGGCATCTTCCGCGACATGACCATCCATGACTTCGACATGGCCCGCTTCCTGCTGGGCGAGGAAGTGACCGAAGTTTCCGCAACCGCCGCCGTTCTGGTCGATCCGGCCATTGGCGAGGCTGGCGATTTCGACAGCGTTCAGGTGCTGCTGAAAACCGCGTCGGGCAAGCAGGCGATGATCTCGAACTCGCGTCGCGCCACCTATGGCTACGACCAGCGCATTGAGGTGCATGGGTCGAAAGGTGCGGCCTCGGCCGAGAACCAGCGCCCGGTGTCGATCGAGGTTGCGACCGCGACCGGCTACAACCGCCCGCCGCTGCATGACTTCTTCATGACCCGCTACACCGAGGCCTATGCCGCCGAAATCGCGGCCTTCATCGCCGCTGCCGGTGGCAAGGGTGCGGCTGCACCTTCGGGCGAAGACGGGCTGGTGGCGCTGGCGCTGGCCGATGCTGCCGTCAAATCGGTTGCCGAAAAGCGCACCGTGCTGGTGAGCGAAGTTCTCTGATCTTCCCTCAATAGATCAGGGTCGGGCCGCGCAGAGGGTGCAAGCTCTGCGCGGCCTTTCTGTATCTTCAGTTGCTGAGGAACAGGTAATTCTCATCTTCGGGGCCGGGGTTCCGCAGGGTTACGGTGACAAAGCCGCTTTCGACCAGCGTTACGCCGCAATAGCCGCGCGCCCGGCACAGCACCGCATCGCCTGCCGCCGCCTCGATTTCCAGCTGCGACAGGCCATCGGTCACCACCCCCAGATCCAGCTTCACCCCCCCATCGGCGGGCAGGCGGTAGCGATGCGCCTGACCGGGCGCCAGCGCCGCAGCCGAGCTGCGGACGCTGCCTTTGGGCAGCACCTCGGCGCTGGCCATGGCCGAGGTCAGGAAAATCCCCAGCGTTTCGTCGGCGGCCACAGCCGCCTTGGCGCCTTCCAGCATCCGTGCGGCATCGGGGGGGATGGCGGCGGCCTTGGGGGTGCCCTTGCCCTCGACCTCGGGTTTGCGCTCAACCGTTTGCAGGGCCACGCTGGCGGCAATGCGGGCGGCTGCGATCTGTGACAGCCCGTCCCGCTCGGCCTGCCCGGTGGCAAACAGCCGATGCGCCAGCACCAGCCGCTCCACCGGGCCGGCGGTGGCGGGTTCGGCCTGGGCGGGCGCGGCCAGGAAGGTGGGCAGGGCGGCAATCAGCAGAAGGGGCAGGCGGGGCATCGCACTCTCGGAAGGGTCGGGTCAGGATCGCGGCAGACTGGCAGCGCCGTCGGGGAAAGGAAAGGCCGAAGCACCGCTTCGCCTGATCGGGGGTTTCGCACGGGGCGGGGGCGGTCTATTTGTCCGCACAAATCAGGAGGCCCCGATGCGTGCGATTTTCGACCGGCTGATGCGTTTTGATACCGTCAGCGCCAAGCCCAATCTGGAGCTGATGCTCTGGGTCAAGGCGGAACTGGCCGCGGCGGGGATCGAGGCGCTGCTGCTGCCCGATGCCAGCGGGCAGAAGGCCAACCTCTTTGCCACGGTCGGCCCTGCGGATGTGGGGGGGGTGATGCTCTCTGGCCATACCGATGTCGTCCCTGTCGAGGGGCAGGTCTGGACCAAGCCGCCCTTCGCCCTGACGGAAGAGAGCGGGCGCTTCTATGGCCGGGGTGCCGCCGACATGAAGGGGTTTTGCGCCCTTGCCATCGACGCGATGATCAAGGCGACGCACCGCCCGCTGAAGGTGCCGTTGCACCTTGCGCTGTCATATGATGAAGAGATCGGCTGCATGGGCGTGCGGTCGATGGTCGATATGCTGGCCAAGGCGCCGGTCAAGCCGCGTTTCTGCATCGTGGGCGAACCCACCGGGATGCAGGTTGCGACCGGGCACAAGGGCAAGATCGCGCTACGCGCCACCTGCACCGGACGCGAGGGGCATTCCGCGCTGGCGCCGCTTGCGCTCAATGCCCTGCATCTGGCGGCGGATTTCGTGCAGGCGGTCCGCGATCTGCAGGCCCGCGTGGCTGCCGAAGGCCCCTTCGATGGCGATTACGATGTGGCCTATAGCACGATCCATGTGGGCAAGATGCAGGGCGGGGTGCAGGTGAACATCGTGCCCAATACCGCCGTGCTGGATTTCGAAATCCGCAGTCTGGCCGAACAGGACACCGACAGTCTGATTGCCGATCTGCGCGCCCGGGCCGAGGCGATCTGTGCCCCCCTGCGGGCCGAATTCCCCGAGGCCGAGATCCGCATCGACCGCCTGTGGGATTACCCCGGTCTTGGCACGCCTTCGGACGCGGGGGTGGTGAATTTCGTCAAAGGGCTGACCGGGGCCAATGGCACGATCAAGGTGGCCTACGGCACGGAAGGCGGGCTTTTTTCGCGGGTGGCCGGCATCCCCACGGTGATTTGCGGGCCGGGCAGCATGGCGCAGGGCCACAAGCCCGACGAATTCGTCACCGTCGAACAGATGGAACGCGGGGCCGCCATGCTCGATGCGCTGATCGCGCGCTGCGAGGCGGGGTTCTGATCGGGGTTTGAGTGTCGGGGACTTCGCGGCTAATCTCGCCTCATGGCCATTACACTCAGCTCCCTCACCCAGATCGCGGACCTCGGGTTCGACACCATCATCGACGTGCGATCCCCTGCCGAATGGGCGGAAGATCACGTCCCCGGCGCCATCAGCCTGCCGGTGCTGGACAATGACGAACGCGCGCTTGTCGGCACGATCTACAAGCAGGAAAGCCCCTTCAAGGCCCGCAAGGTCGGGGGCGCACTGGTCGCCAAGAATGCCGCGGCCCATCTGCAAGGCCCGCTGGCCGACAAAGAGGGCGGATGGAGGCCGCTGGTCTATTGCTGGCGCGGGGGGATGCGGTCGGGGTCTTTTGCCACCATCCTGAAAAGTGTGGGCTGGCGCGCGGATGTGATCGAAGGCGGTTACAAGACCTGGCGGCGGCTGGTGGTGGATCAGGTCTATCACTGCCCCATTGCCGCGCCCGTGGTGGTGCTGGATGGCAATACCGGGTCGGCCAAGACGGCGCTGCTGGCGGAACTCGCGCTTCAGGGGGTGCAAGTCATCGATCTTGAGGGGCTGGCCCGGCATCGCGGGTCGCTTTTCGGGGCCATGTCAGGCGGGCAGCCGTCGCAGAAGGCGTTTGAAGGCGGGCTGGCCATGGCACTGGCCGCGCTTGACCCCGCCCGACCTGTGGTGATCGAGGCCGAAAGCTCCAAGGTCGGGAATTGCCGCCTGCCGCCGCCGCTGTGGCAGGCGATGGTGGCCGCGCCACGGATCGAGGTTTCGGCCCCGCGTGAGGCCCGTGCCGCCTATCTGACCCGCGCCTATGGTGATCTTTGTGCAGACCCGGAGCGGCTGGTGCAGGTGGTGGGCCTGCTGCGCCCGTTGCATGCGGCCGAGGTGATCGAAGGCTGGCAGGCGCTGGCCCAAGCGGGTGATTTTGCCGCGCTGGCCGAGGATCTGATGGCCCGCCATTACGACCCCCGCTATGCCAAGCACCGCGCCCGCATGGCCCACGCGGCCACGGTGGTCGAGGCCGAGAGCCTGTGCCCCGAGGCGCTGCCCGCCATCGCCGCCCGAATCAAGGCCGCGCTTTAGGCACCATCCCTGACGGTCAGGAAGGGCGAACCCGTGGTGACCTGCCCCACGATGGCTGCCGCGTAGCCCGCCTGGTGCAGATCGGCCAGAACGTTCTGCGCCTGTTCGCCCGGCACCGCGGCCAGAAAGCCGCCCGCCGTCTGCGGATCGAACAGAAGCGCCGCCCGCGCGGTCTGAGGGGCCGAGATCCGCCCCACCACGGCCCCCCGGTTCGCGGGGGCGAGGGTCGATGCCACGCCCATCGCCGCCCAATCCTCGGCCCCCGGCAGAAGGGGCAGGGCCGCCAGATCCAGCTCAGCCGCCACGCCGGACGCCGCGCAGAGTTCCAGCAGATGCCCGGCAAGGCCAAAGCCTGTCACGTCCGTCAGGGCATGGGAAACCGGCGTCAGGATCCGCGCGGCAGGGGCAGGGTTCTGCAGCATCGAGGCATAGGTGGCCGCCACCGCCTCACCCGCCATCAGGGCGCCGTGCAGAAGGGTGCGGGCCATTTCAGCCGCAAGGACCGTGCCGGTGCCAAGCGCCTTGGTCAGGATCAGCGCATCGCCGGGCTGGGCGCCCCCTTTGGTCAGCACGTGGTCGGCGCGGCCGGTCAGGGTGAAGCCGATGGTGAATTCCTCGCCCACGCTCGTGTGGCCGCCGATGATCTCGGCCCCGGCCTCGGCCAGCGTTTCGGCGGCGATCTGCATCACCTCGGCCAAGGTCCGGGCCTGCAATTCGGCCGAAAGGCGCGGCAGCGTCACCTGCGCCAGCGCAAATTCGGGGCGCGCGCCCATGGCCCAGATATCCCCTAGCGCATGAAGAACGGCGATGCGGGTCATCACGCCGGGGTCGGGGGTGAAGGCGCGCAGGTGATCGGTGGTCAGGACCTGATAGCTGTCCCCCTGCCGGATCACGGCGGCATCATCGCCCGGCCCGGTCAGCACCGCCGGGTTCTGCGGTGCTGGCAGATCCGCCAGCGCGCGGGCCAGATCGGCCGCCCCCACCTTGGCGCCGCAGCCACCGCACATCGGCTTTGGCCCCACCGCCTCGGCCAGACCGGCCGCGGCCGGGTGGGGCAGCGCGGGCGCGGGCATCGCGGGCAGGTCATGGAACATCGCCATGAAGCGGCGGTCGATCCGGTCCTTCCAGCGCCAAAGGGCGGGGTGCGACAGGCGCAGGCCGAATTTGTCCGCCACCGCGTTCTGCCGCCCGGTGGACACGAGCTTCAGGTAATCGCGCTGCGGGTAGTAGGGGCGCAGATTGCCCGTGCCTTGCAACAACTGGCGTAGGTTATGGGCCAGAATCGGCGCCTCGCGCACGGCAAAGACCCCGGCCTTGGGGCGGGGGGCATGGGTCAGATGCGCGCAATCGCCCACGGCAAAGACGGCCGGGTCCGACGATTGAAGCGTAGGCCCCACGGCGACAAACCCGTCATGGAGCTGCAACCCGGTGTCCCGCAGCCAGCCCTGCGGACGCGACCCCGCAACCGACAGCGTGAAATCCGACGGCAGCACCCGGCCATCCTGCAGCAGCACCTGTCCCGCCAGGATCTGGGCCGGCTGCGCGCCGGTAAGCAGGGTGATTCCGGCCGCGGCCAGTTCCGCCAGCAGCGCCCGCCGCGCGCCCGCACCGATATGCGGCAACGCCATCTCCGACTGGTCAAGCAGCGTGACCTGCGGCTTTGCCCCGCCCGCGCGCAGCCGATGGGCCGAGGCCAGCGCCAGTTCGACCCCGCCCACACCGGCCCCGATCACCACAACCTGCGGCGCGGGCAGCGCCCGGTCAACGAACCGTGCCCAAGCCGCCGCATAATCGCCCAGTGGCTTGGCCGAAACACCATGGTCCGCGTAACCGGGGATCTGCGGCAGGTCCGACGAAATCCCGATGTCGAGGCTGGCCAAATCATAGGCAACGGGCGGGCGGCTCTGCAGCATCACGTGCCTGTTCACCGGATCAAGCCCCACCGCCCGATCAAGAATCAGCCGCGCCCCGGCAAAGCGCGCAAGCTGCACCAGATCCAGCATCATCTCGGACCGCGCGTAATGCCCGGCGATATGGCCGGGCAGCATCCCGGTATAGGGGGCGACCGGTCCGGGGTTGATGATCGTCAACCGCACCCCCGGCAGCGGGTCCATGCCCCACATCCGCGCCAGCAGCGCATGGGCATGGCCCCCGCCCACCAGCACCAGATCCGCAACCTGAGGCAATTCCCGCATTTTCATCCTGCTCCTAAGCTTTGGCCAGCTTAACCGCCCCGGCCCGCCGGGGCGAGTGGCGCGGCTGCGACAGAACGCGTCGCGCGCGGGGCTGACCTTGCCCCGGCTTCGGCCTATGTCAGGGGGACGCGAACAGGGACAGAACCATGGCATATTTCCTCGGGGTCGATACGGGCGGCACCTATACCGATGCGGTCATTGTGGATGAGGGCGCGACCCGCGTCATCGGATCGGCGAAATCGCTGACCACGCGCGGGGATCTGAGCCTGGGCGTTGGCCGGGCCGTTGATGCCGCACTGTCCGAGGCGGGGGTGGAGCCCGCCGAGGTATCGCTTGTGTCGCTGTCAACGACGCTGGCCACCAATGCGCTGGTGGAGGGCCAAGGCGGGCGCGTGGCGCTGATCTTCATCGGCTTTGATGCGGGCGATCTGGAGCGCGGCGGTCTGTCCGAGGCCTTGGGCGGCGATCCGGTGGTGCTGCTTGCGGGCGGGCATGAACATTCCGGGGCCGAGACAGCGCCGCTTGATATCGCCGCGCTGGAGGCTGAGGTCGCGCGCCTTGCGCCCGAGGTCATGGGCTTTGCCGTGGCCGCGCGCTTTGCCACCCGCAACCCCAGCCACGAAGTCACCGCGCGCGAGGTGATTCGCCGCGTCTCGGGGCGTCCGGTCACCTGCTCGCATGAGCTTTCGGCCGGGCTGAACGGGCCGAAACGCGCGCTGACGGCGGTGCTGAACGCCCGGCTGATCGGCATGATCGACCGTCTGGTCCGCGCGTGCGAGGCGCATCTGGAAACCCGCGGCATCACCGCGCCGCTGATGGTGGTGCGCGGCGACGGGGCGCTGATTTCGGCCGCGATGGTGCGCGAACGCCCGATTGAAACGATTCTGTCGGGGCCTGCGGCCTCGATCGTGGGTGCGCGCTGGCTGACGGGGGAAAGCGATGCGCTGGTGTCCGATATTGGCGGCACCACCACCGATGTGGCGCTTTTGAAAGACGGTCTGCCCGAGATCGACCCCGAGGGCGCTCGCGTCGGTGGTTTCCGTACCATGGTAGAGGCCGTCGCCATGCGCACAACTGGCCTTGGCGGCGATTCCGAGGTGCATCTGCAGCAAAGCGGGCTGGAGGGCGGTCTGCGTCTTGGCCCGCGGCGGCTGATTCCCGTTTCGCTTCTGGCAGTGGATCATGCCGAAATGGTCCATGCCGCGCTGGACCGAGCCCTTTCGACCGAGGTGGCGGGTGAATTCGACGGGCGCTTTGTGGTGCCCATGGCCGGGCAGACCGGCGGCCTGAACGCACGCGAGGCGGCATTGCTCGCGCGGATCACCGAAGCCATGCCGTTTTCGCGGCCGATCACCTCGCGGCTTGAGGTTGCGGCGATGGAGCGGCTGGTCGCGCGCGGTCTGGTGATGGTCTCTGGCGTCACGCCGTCGGACGCCAGCCATGTGCTGGGCCGGCTGGAGGCTTGGGACCGCACCGCCGCCGAAAAGGCGCTGCGGCTGCTGGGGCGCCGCCGCACCGGGCGCGGTGAACGATTCTCGAACGATCCGGCGCAGCTTGCCCAGATGATCGTGGATCAGCTGACGCAGCAGACGGTCGATTGTCTGCTGGAAGCGGCTTTTGCCGAAGATCCCGCCTTTGCCGGGGAAAGCGCCGAGGGGCTGGCCCGCCACCTGCTGACGCAGCGGGGCGTCGCGGGGCATCGGGGCGTGGTGCAGGCGACGCTGCGGCTGGGCGTGCCGGTGATCGGGCTGGGTGCTTCGGCCCCATCCTATTACGGCGCGGTCGGCGACCGGCTGGAGGCACGGATGATTCTGCCCAAGCACGCCGGGGTGGCCAATGCCATCGGCGCCGTGGTGGGGCAGGTGCGCCAGCGCGTGACCGGCCTTGTCAGCAGCCCGGGCGAGGGCCGATTCGTCGCCCATCTGCCCAGCGGCAACACCATGTTCGCCCATCGGGACGAGGCCCTTGCCGCACTGGAGGCCGCGCTGTCAGATGAGGTGCGCGACCGTGCCGAACGCGCGGGGGCCGCAGATGTGCAACTGACTGCGACCCGCGACATCCGCGAAGCCGAGATTGAAGGCCGCATGATGTTCATCGAAGCCACGGTCACCGTCACCGCTGCGGGGCGCCCGCGCGTCGCGCATGGCTGAACAAAAATCTCGCGTTTTCCGCTTGACCCTGCCGCGCCCATCCCATAGGAACCGCGCCAGTGGCTAGGTAGCTCAGTTGGTTAGAGCACGCGACTCATAATCGCGGGGTCGGGGGTTCGAGTCCCCCCCTCGCCACCACTCTCCCCTCGTTTGAAGTCTGGAAAACGGCAGAATTCTGTCGATCCCGGTCGTTTCCGCGCCATCAACGATCCGCGGGAATTCCCCGAACTCGTCGCGCCCTTGCCCCTATCTCGCCCGAATTGGCGATCAATACTGCCCTATCGCAGCGCATCGGCCGCATGGGGAAGACAATGGATCGACTGACCGAAATGGAAGCCTTCGCCACCGTGGTGGACCAAGGTGGCTTCACGGATGCGGCCAAGAAGATGGGCATCTCGAAATCGGCGGTGTCGAAGCATGTCTCGGCGTTGGAGGCGCGCCTCGGCGCGCGGCTTCTGAACCGCACCACCCGCCGCGTCAGCCCCACGGAAATCGGCCTTGCCTATTACGACCGCGCACGCCGCGTGCTGAACGATGCCGGTGAGGCGGATGCACTGGTCACCAGCATGCAATCCGCACCTTCGGGTCTGCTGCGGATCAGCGTGGCCACCGACTTCGGGGTCAATCTGCTCTCGCCCATTCTGGGGGATTTCCTGCTGGAATATCCCGATATCACCGTGAACATGGTGCTGAACAACCGCTATGTCGAACTGATCTCGGAAGGGTTCGACATGGCGATCCGTGTCGGCGATCTGGAGGATAGCAGCCTGCGCGCCCGCAAGCTGACCGAAACCTCCAAGCGGATGATCGGGTCGCCCAGCTATTTCCAGAAATACGGTCGCCCGATGAAGATCGACGATCTGAACGACCACAAGCTGCTGCATTATTCGAACCAGGCCAATGGCAATGTCTGGAAGGTGACGGCGCCTTCGGGCGAAAAGCGGCAGGTGCGCTCGAACGGCTGGCTGACGGTGAATGACGGCCAGTCGCTGCTGAATGCGGCGATTGCGGGTCTGGGCATCGCCTACCTCCCCTCGTTCCTCTATGCCGAGGCGATGCGGAACGGCCAGGTTGAAGAGGCCATTCCCGGCCTGCCGGTGGAAACGCTGGGCATCTATGCGGTCTATCCGCCGGGGCGATTCACCCAGCCCAAGGTGCGCGCCTTCATCGACTTCCTGGCGCGACAGTTCATGGAGAAGGGGCCGGACAACTGGTGATCCGGCCTGACAGAGTTAAGGTGCGGCGACCAACTGGGTCGAGGTCAGCATGACCTCGACCCTTCTGTTTTGGGTGCGGCCTTCCGGGGTCAGGTTGGTGCTGCGCGGGGCAAGATAGCCCACGCCCTCGGCCTCGATCCGGTCGCCGGAAATGCCAAGCGCCGTCAGCGCTTTGCGAACCGATTGCGCCCGCGCGCGCGACAGGGCGATATTCGCCGCAAGGCCGCCCGAGGCATCGGTATGCCCGACCAGCGCAACCCGTGCTTCGGGACGTTGGTCCATGTAATCGGCCAGCGCCCGCAGCGTGGGATAATCACCGGGGGCAAGCGTCCCGGCCCCCGAGGCAAAGACCAGATCGGCCAGCACAAGGCTGCCCGCGGTTTCAATCTGGCGGGCGAAATCGCCGGTGGGGGTGGCGGCAGGCACCGGGGTCGGGGCGGCAATGTCGCGGCGGGGCGTGGCGCTTTCGGGGCGCACGCGGATCAGCTGCACGAAGGCCGCCGCCCGGGCGCGGCTGACGACAAGGGCCAGCGCCTCATCCTGCTGGTCGAGCAGCAGATACCGGAAATCGCCCAGATCGACATGCATGTCGGGTTCGGTGATCAGCGGCAGGGCATAGCGGAAATCAAAGCCGCCGCAGGTCGCCGTTTCGCAGGCGAAGGCGGGGTGCCAGCCCTCGGCCTCAAGCTGCGCCTGCAGATGGGTCAGGATTTGCAGGGTGGTTTGGCGGGTGTCGATGCGCCAGGCGGTTTGCTCGACCAGCCCGTCCAGCGCACGGGCCGGGGTCGCCCCGGCTGTCCAGGCGCCATCAGGCAGTCGGATCGAGGTGCCGCCTTCGCTGCTGGTGGTGGTCTGCGCGGCAGGGTCGCCGAAATCGAGCGTCAGCGCCCCCACGGGTGTGGCGAGCAACAGCAGAAGGCAGGGCAGCAGGTGCCGCATGTTTCAGATCACCCGATAATGATAGCGGTCCACGGCTATCATGCCCGTGCGTTCATACAAGGTGCGGGCGGCGGTATTGGCTTCGGTCGCCACCAGAGAAAAGGTGGTTGCCCCCTGATCTTGCGCCCAGTTTGCGGCCGCCGTCAGCATCTTGTGGGCGGAACCTTGCCGACGCAGCGCAGGCCGCACCTCAAGCGCGTGCAGCATGGCCGTCCGGCCCGCCAGCGCCACGAAGGCCGCGCCGGAGGGCGTGTCATCGGTCCGGCCCAGAATGGCGGTCTTGGGGGTGGTCACGCGGTCCATCACGGCGCAGCGGTCGGGGCCGATGCCACCTTCGGCCCAGATGTCGCGGGTGATCGCGAGCGGCGGCCAATGGGCAAAGGCAGCCATGGGGCTGACCGCGCCTGCCAGCCGGTCGATGGGCGCGACATAGGCGATGACCGGGTCTTTCACCCGGTAGCCCCGCGCGGCAAGGGCGGCGTCCAGCGCGGCATCCTGCGGCCCCAGCACCCAGATCCGGGGCTGGTGCAGGCGGTCCATCGCAGCCTCGGCCTCCGCGATATCGCCGGGCTGCCAAGCGTCTTCGACGCTGGTTGCCTGCACGCGCTGCCCACCGCCCGCACTGACGCGCAGGCGCCACGGCCCCAGCCGTTCGCTGCGTTCCGGCGGCCAGGTGGCCGCCAAGACCGCAGCAAGGGGCGGATCAAGGATCATCCGAACAGCGCGCAAAGCCGCGACATCGCCGCATCCAGCCGCGCGGCATCGGTGCCGCGGATCACCAGATTGGTGCCATGCGCCCCCGACTGGATGAAGGGATAGGACCCCATCGACAGATCGGGATATTCGGCAGCCAGCGCCGCGAAGGGGCCGGCGATCTCGCCCTCGCCCCGGTTCACGCGGAGCGACTGGCTCAGCAGCGGGGCGCCCCCGGTGATGGTGGGCAGGACGCCTGCGACCATGGCCTGAAAGATGTTCGGCACCCCCGCCATCACATGCACATTCCCCAGCGTGAAGCCCGGGGCGGTGCTGATGGGGTTGTCGATCAGCGTGGCGCCATCGGGAATGCGGGCCATGCGGCGGCGGGCCTCGTTGAATTCCAACCCGGCGCGGTCGTAATGCGCCTGCAGCAGGGCCATGGCATCGGCGCGATGGGTGATCGCGACACCGAAGGCCGCGGCAATGGCATCAGCGGTAATGTCGTCATGCGTCGGCCCGATCCCGCCCGAGGTGAAGACATGGTCCCATTTCGCGCGCAGCGCATTCACGGCGGCGATGATCTCGGCATGGTCATCGGCCACCACGCGGGCTTCCATCAGGCGGATGCCACGGTTGGTCAGTTCGGTCGCAAGATGGTGGGTATTGCTGTCGCGGGTGCGGCCCGACAGGATTTCGTCCCCGATCACCAGCATGGCGGCGGTTGGGTTGGTCATGATGCTCTCCTGCTCATTCGTGCAAAGGTATAGCGCGTCGGACCGGCTTTCAAAGCCCCCGCTGCCCGGCCTCTGGCCAAATCCCGCTTCAGCCTTTATCTACGGGTCAGTTTTGCAGGAAAGGACAAGCCCCGTGAACGATCTGCGCGGCCGCATCACCAAAGACGGCATCCGTATCTATGAGGACGCCGATTTCGCGGGCATGCGCGCGGCGGGTCAGGTGGCGGCGGAAATTCTGGATGCCGTGATCCCGCTGGTCAAACCCGGCGTCACCACGGCCGAGCTGGATGCCTTCATCACCGAAGAGGTGCATCGCCGCGGCGTGATTTCCGCGACCATCGGTTACAAGGGCTACAAGCACGCCTCCTGCATCAGCGTGAACCACGTCGTCTGCCATGGCATCCCCGGCACCAAGGTGCTGGCCGATGGCGACATTCTGAACATCGATGTGACGGTGATCGTCGATGGCTGGTATGGCGATACGAGCCGGATGTATGTCGCCGGTCAGCTGGGCCGCAAGGCCGAACGCCTGATCGAGGTCACGCATGAAGGCCTGATGCGCGGGATTGCGGCGGTGAAGCCGGGCAATACCTTTGGCGACATCGGCAATGCGATCCAGAGCTATGTCGAATCGAACCGCATGTCGGTGGTGCGCGATTTCTGCGGCCACGGGCTTGGCCTTGTGTTCCACGCGCCGCCGAATGTGCTGCATTACGGCCGCGCAGGCAGCGGCCCGGTGCTGGAAGAGGGCATGTTCTTCACCATCGAACCCATGGTGAACCTGGGCCGCCCCGAAACCAAGGTGCTGGCCGATGACTGGACGGCGGTCACGCGGGACAAGTCGCTCTCGGCGCAATACGAACATTCCATCGGGGTCACGGCGACGGGATGCGAGATCTTCACCGCCTCGCCCGCGGACAAATTCTTCCGCACCTGGGCCTGAGGGCCGGAACAGAAGGCCCGCCGCGGTGGCGGGCCTTTTCTTTACAGCCGGTCGAGCCAGTCGCCATAGCCCTCGGCCTCCATCCGGTCGCGCGGGATGAAGCGCAGGCTGGCCGAGTTGATGCAGTAGCGCATCCCCCCCAGATCGCGCGGGCCGTCGTTGAAGACATGGCCCAGATGGCTGTCGCCATGGGCTGACCGCACCTCGGTGCGGATCATGCCATGGGTGCTGTCATGCAGTTCGACGATATGGTCATCGGTGATCGGGCGGGCAAAGGCGGGCCAGCCGCAGCCGCTGTTGTATTTGTCGGCCGAGGAAAACAGCGGCTCGCCCGAGACGATATCCACATAGATCCCCGGTTCGAAATGATGGTCATATTCGCCGGTGAAGGGGCGTTCGGTGCCGTTCTGCTGCGTCACGCGGTATTGTTCGGGGGTCAGCCGGGCAATGGCCTCGGCGCTTTTGGCATAGGGTCTGGTCATCGGGATTCCTTTCGCCGGTCGGGTCGCCGCTCTGGCCTCATAGATGGGGCAGGGGGGCAGCTTGTCCAGACTCAGGCGCTGGTTTCCAGGCAATGACGGCGGAAGGCGCGCTTGAGCATGTCCAGCTCGGCCCGCAGCAGATCGACCTCGGCGCGCAGGTCATCTTCCATTGCGACGCCGGTGATGATGGTGAAATGGCCCAGCCGGTCCCCGGTTTCGGCATCGCGGAACAGGAAGGTTTGCACCCCTTCCGACAGCAGGCTGGCCGGGATTGGCAGGCGCACGGCATAGCGGCCCGGCTGATCAGGCAGTTCCGACACGGTCAGACCGGGCATCTTCTGTTCCAGGTGCAGCACCTCAAGCTGCGGTTTGGTGGAACCGGGCGTGGACAGGACCCCTTCCCAGACACCGGCCCGCACGCGGGTTTTCGTCAGCGTCACTTCGGCCATGGTTCCCTCACAAATCGGCGCGCGGGCGGCGCGACAGCGTCACATCCCGCAGGATGATCTGGTTCATTTCCGGGCCTTCGAAGATCAGATCGACCCAGAGCCTCTCGACCCGCTTTTCGTTCATTTTGGTATAGGCGAGGTCGAATTCCACCATCACCTCTTCCTCGGCCAGCGGCAGTTCGCGCACGATCTGTTCGACGTTCGGGCCGTGCTTGATGTTCAGCCGCGCAAAGATTTCCAGCGGCTTTTCCATCTCGACGATCACATCCAGCCGAACCAGGTGCCGCAGCTTGAGGCCCTGCACTGATTCGGGCGGCAGATCCACGACCAGCGACAGGAACGATCCGTCAAAGCGGAACACGTCCATCCGCAGGCCGAAGGGGGCCAGATCGGCCTCGCGCGTGTTGCGGATCTGGCGCACGGTCAGTTCCGACCGCCGGCAATCGTGATAAACCACCGATCCGTCGCAGATCGGCTGTTTCGACGGCACCGAGGAAAAGCCCGGCACAGGGATTTCACCGCGCCACAGCGGCGGGCGCCAGACCCAGTCCGACCCCATCGGGCGGCGCAGCGCGTTCGACCCGATGACCGGCAGGGCCAGACGGTGTTCCGCGATATGGATCACCTTGTCCAGCTGGCGGCGGGCTTCGCGTGCGCGCCCGCGCATCTCGCGCAGCCGGTCGAGCGTCAGCGTCTCCGCCATGGCGGCCCAGCGTTCCCACCGCGCCAGCGAACGGCGGTGGAGGACACGGTCCAGGAATGTGTCGATCTTGGTCCCCATAACCCTACTGACGGGCGCTTGCCCGCAACCTTTACCCCTCCGGCCGGATGTTTCTTTGCCGGAAACGATTCGTTTATTTATCCCTTTGGTTAATAACGTGATCCAATTTGTCAGGGCACCAGAAAAATTCGTCACCGATTGGCCAGACGCACCGCATCGACATATTCGCCAATCAACGCGCGGCCGGCTTCGGCGGTCAACGGGCCGGATTGCAGGCCGGTTACAGTCAAGGTCACCAGCCGGTCGCCCACCGGCATCAGTGCGCGCCATCCATCGACCTGCAGGGGGGCCTTGCCACGGGTGGGGCCGCGGTCGCTGAAGCGCAGCAACAGCGCGCCCTTGATGCCCGAGATCTGATGCACGGTCACATCGGCGGCACGGCCCCGGCGGCTCAGCGCCATGCGTCCTCGGTCTGATCGGAAGAAAGCCGCGATTTCGGCCCCGCCGCCTTCCACGTCAATTCCCTGCGCCGATCCGGTCTGGCCCACCGTTGCCGTCAGAACGGCAGGGCTGCGGGCCGTTTCGCCCGCGCAGCGCCCGATCAGAAGTAACGCGCTGTCATCCTTTTCCAGCCGTGACCGGCTTTCGATGCAATAGCCTTGCGGCGCAGCCAGGGTGACAGCCCCGGCCAGAACCGGCTGCCGTGTGGCGAGTGTGGCGGGCGTCGTCGGGGCGACGCAGCCTGCCAAGACTGTCGAAAGTACCAGGAACCGCAACCGCATGACTCGTTCTCCCCTATCCTTCGCCTCGGGATAGCGCTGCCCGGACCATCCGGCAACTGGCGCAAAGTGCAAAGGGCTTGGGTGGCGGGCCGAAGCGCGCTATCACCGTCGGGCGCATGAAAGGAATATCCATGTCCGAGATCGAAGCCCTTGAGGCCGAGGCCGCCGCCCTTGTCCTGCCCGCCTTTTCCGAAGAAACAGCCCTGCGTCTTGGGCTGGATCTGGTCGAACTTGCGCGTGCCGACGGCCTGCCGGTGGTGATCAATGTCCGCACCGCCGACCGCACGCTCTTTCACGCGGCCCTGCCGGGGTCGAGCCCGGAAAACGACGCCTGGGCCCGGCGCAAGTCCAATGTGGCGCTGCATTTTCACGCGCCTTCGCTGCTTGTTGGCGCCCGGCTGCGCGCCAAGGAACGGACATTGGCCGATCAGGGCCTGCCTGCTACCGATTACGCAGCCCACGGCGGCGCGGTGCCGATCCGGGTGCAAGGCACCGGGGTCGTGGCGGTCGTGACCGTTTCGGGCCTGCCCCAGGTCGAGGATCACCGACTGGTGGTTCAGGCGCTGCGCCGCCTGCTCTGACCCGTTTGCCGGGGTCCGACAGGCCCCGGCCCCTGTTCAGATTGCATTTCGCCCTTTTGCGTCTTATTTCGAGGGCCGACATCGCACAAAGGGCCATCCGGCATGAACTGGATCTCGAACTACGTCCGTCCCAAGATCAACTCGCTCTTCTCGCGCCGGGAAGTGCCCGAGAACCTGTGGACGAAATGCCCCGAATGCGGGACGATGCTGTTTCACCGCGAACTGGCGGACAATCTGAATGTCTGCACGCATTGCGACCATCACATGGCGATCACGCCGCGTGACCGGTTCAAGGCGATGTTCGATGGCGGCGTGTTCCTTGAGGTCAAGGTGCCCGAGCCGCTGGCCGACCCGCTGCATTTCCGCGACCAGAAGAAATACCCTGACCGCATGAAGGCTGCGCAAAAGTCGACCGGCGAAAAGGATGCCATGCTGGTGGCCGAGGGCGAGGTGATGCGTACCCCCATCGTCGCCATCGCGCAGGACTTTGCCTTCATGGGCGGGTCGATGGGCATGTATGTCGGCAATGCCATCATCGCGGCGGCGGAACGGGCGGTCAAACTGAAACGCCCGCTGGTGCTGTTCTCGGCCGCGGGCGGGGCGCGGATGCAGGAAGGCATCCTCAGCCTGATGCAGATGCCGCGGTCCACCGTGGCGGTGCAGATGCTCAAGGAAGCGGGTCTGCCCTATATCGTCGTGCTGACCCATCCGACGACCGGGGGGGTGACCGCCTCCTACGCGATGCTGGGCGATGTGCAGATCGCCGAACCCAATGCCCTGATCTGCTTTGCCGGCCCGCGCGTGATCGAACAGACCATCCGCGAAAAGCTGCCCGAAGGGTTCCAGCGCGCGGAATACCTGCTGGATCACGGGATGCTGGACCGCGTCACCCACCGCAAGAACCTGCGGGAAGAGCTGGTGACCATCATCCGCATGCTGACCCGGCAATCGCCCGCAGTGCATGGCGACCTGCCTGCCACGGCCGAAGCGCCCAAGGCCTGACGCCCGTTTTCGCGCGGCGGTCGCTTCCGGGCGACCGCCTTACCGCCCCTTGGGGCTATCCTCGCCCCAATCTGCCCGCTGCGAGGCCCCATGACCGATACGACCCGTTCCGACGCCATCCTTGCCCGGATGATGGAATTCCACCCCAAGATCATCGACCTGACGCTGGACCGCGTGCATCGCATGCTGGCAGCACTGGATCACCCTGAACGGAACGTGCCGCCGGTGATCCACATCGCCGGAACCAATGGCAAGGGCAGCACCCAGGCAATGATCCGCGCGGGCCTTGAGGCGATGGGGAAACGTGTCCACGCCTATACATCGCCGCATCTGGCTTGGTTCCATGAACGCATCCGGCTGGCAGGTGAACTGATCACCGAAGACGCACTTGCAACGCTGCTTGATGAATGCGTGACTGCGAATGGCGGCGAAGAGATCACCTTCTTTGAAATCACCACCTGCGCGGCCTTTCTGGCCTTTGCGCGCACGCCTGCCGATTACACCCTGCTTGAGGTGGGTCTGGGCGGGCGGCTGGATGCCACCAATGTGATTGATCATCCGGTGCTGACGGTGATTACCCCTGTCTCGATCGACCACCAGCAATATCTGGGCGAAACCCTGCCCGAAATCGCCGGCGAAAAGGCCGGGATCATCAAGCGCCACGTGCCCTGCGTGGTCGGCCCGCAGATGGAGGATGGCCTCGCCGTGATCGAGGCCCGCGCCGAACGCCTGGGCGCCCCGGTTCTCGCCTATGGCCAGCATTGGCATGTCACGACTGAACGCGGCCGGTTGATCTATCAGGATGAACGCGGCCTCTTGGACCTGCCGCTGCCCAATCTCCCCGGCCCCCACCAGATCCAGAACGCAGGCGCCGCCCTGGCTGTCCTGCGCCATCTCGGCGCTGATGAGGCCGCTTGCGAAGCGGCCGTGACCCGTGCCTTCTGGCCCGCCCGGATGCAGCGCCTGAAGACCGGTCCGCTGGTCGAGGCCGCGCCGGGGGTGGAGCTATGGCTCGACGGTGGCCACAACCCCGCCGGGGGTGAGGCGATTGCCGCCACGCTGGCCGCGATGCCCCAACGCCCGACACACGCGATCTGCGGGATGCTGAACACCAAGGACATCGGCGGCTATCTCCGCCCTCTGACGTCCTGCCTGAACAGCCTTCACGCCGTCTCGATCCCAGGGGAAAAGAACACCCTTCCCGCCGAAGTGACGGCCGAGGCTGCCACCGCCGCTGGTATCCCCGCCCATATTGCCGAGAACGTGGCTTCGGCCCTGCAGGCCATCGCCGCCCAAGACCCGCAGGCGCGGGTGCTGATCTGCGGCTCGCTCTATCTCGCCGGGACGATCCTGCGCGAAAACGGCTGAACAAAAGGAAAGTGAGGGGGCGTTGCCCCCTCGCGCCTTCGGCGCTCACCCCCAGGATATTTTTTCCAAGATGAAAAGGGTCCGGGTTTCATCTTGGTCCAAATATCCCCGCCGGAGGCAACGGAGACCAGCGGCCAGAGGCCGCGCAGGCGACCCAAATGCAATGCGCGGCCAAGGGCCGCGCGCCGCCGGGTTCGGGATCAGGCCAGATGGGGCCGGAAGGCCGCAACGACCTGTTCGTAGACTGCGCGTTTGAAGGGCACGATCGAGGCGACCATGTCATCTGCGCGGGTCCATTGCCAGCGGTCGAATTCCGGGTGGTCGGTTTCGATGTTGATCTGGTCATCCCGGCCCAGATAGCGGAACAGGAACCATTTCTGCTTTTGCCCGCGGTATTTGCCGTCCCAGACCCGGCCCAGCAGTTCTGGTGGCAGGTCGTAGGTCACCCAGTCTTCGGTCTTTGCGACGAATTCTACGAGATCCTCGGTCACGCCGGTTTCTTCCCACAGCTCGCGCAGCGCGGCGACACGCGGCTTTTCGCCCGCGTCGATCCCGCCCTGGGGCATTTGCCAAGCGGGCGTGCTGCTGTCCTTGCGGTTGCCGCAGAAGATCAGCCCCTGCGGATTGATGAGCGTGACGCCCACGCAGGGGCGATAGGGCAGGTCGGTTGCGGTCTGGGTCATCTGATATCGGGGCCGGTCACCCGGCCCCCCTTCCTTGCGATCAGTTTTCAGCCTTGACGGTAATGGCGGCGGCCCCTTTCAGGATGTCGACGGCATAGGCGAGCTGATAGTCCTCGTCGCGCAGTTTGGCGGCTTCGGCGGCCTTGGCCTGCTCTTCCTGATACTGGCGCTTTTCGTCCTCCGTCATGCTGTCATTGGACAGCACGCCGCGCAGATCTGCCTCGCCCTTGGCCTTGGCCGCGGCTTCGGCGGCGGCGGCCTCGGTTCCGGTTTCGCCTTCTTTGGCGATCGGCTGGTTCACCACCACATCCGGCGAGATGCCGAGCGACTGGATCGACCGGCCCGAGGGCGTGTAGTAGCGCGCCGTGGTCAGGCGCATCGCGCCATCGCCACGCAGCGGGATGACCGACTGGACAGAGCCTTTGCCGAAGCTCTTGGTGCCGACCACGATGGCCCGGCGGTGATCCTGCAGCGCGCCCGAGACGATTTCCGAGGCCGAGGCCGACCCGCTGTTGATCAGCACCACCATCGGCTTGCCATCGATCAGGTCGCCTTTGTTGGCGTTGAAGCGTTCGCCATCCTGCGGGTTGCGGCCGCGCGTCGAGACGATCTCGCCCTTGTCGAGAAAGGCGTCTGACACCTCGATCGCCTGGGTCAGCAGTCCGCCGGGGTTGTTGCGGAGGTCGAGGACCAAGCCGTTCACATTCTCCATCCCGCCGAGGCTTTCGACCGCCTTTTTCAGCTCTTCCTGCAGGCCCGGGAAGGTCTGGTCGTTGAAGGTGGTCAGGCGGATCACCACGGTATTGCCGACGACGCGGCCTTTGGCGGCGGTCAGCTTGATCGTGTCGCGGATGATCGAGACATCGAACGGGTCTTCCGTCCCTTCGCGCACCACGGTCACGACGATTTCGGACCCGACCTCGCCGCGCATCTTGTCGACGGCTTCGTCCAGCGTCAGGCCCAGCACGCTTTCGCCATCGACATGGGTGATGAAGTCGCCGGCCTGGATCCCGGCCTTGGCGGCAGGGGTGTCATCCATCGGGGTCACGACTTTGACAAAGCCGTTTTCCTGCGTCACCTCGATGCCCAGCCCGCCGAATTCGCCGCGGGTTTGCACCTGCATGTCGCTGAAGTCATCGGCGGCCATATAGCTCGAATGTGGGTCAAGCGAGGTCAGCATGCCGTTGATGGCCGCTTCCATCAGCTTCTTGCTATCCACCTCTTCGACATACTGGGCGCGGATGCGTTCGAAGATGTCGCCGAACAGATCGAGCTGTTCATAGACCGAACCCCCTTTGTCGGCCTCTTGTGCGATGAGAGGGCCAGCAAGCTGCGTCGTCAGCAGCACCCCCGCCACCGTCCCGCCAAGCGCGGCCATCATGTATTTCTTCATCGCCTGCCCATCCTCTTCCTCAAGGCACCTGCTGCGCGCCGGCCAGGGGCGCAGTTGCCGCAAACCATGGCATGGGATCAACCGGTTCGCCCCCTTGCCGCAGCTCTACATACAGTGTTTCGGTGTCGCGTGCGCCACCGCCGTCTTGCGCCGAGACGAGGAATTCCTCCATGCCCGGTTCACCGCCTCCCATCAGGCCCAGCGGTGCGCCTTCGGCCACCACTTCGCCCACCTCGCCATAGACCGTTTCCATCCCGGCGAGAATGAGAAGGTAGCCCGCCCCCGGTTCGAGGATGATCACGTTTCCGAAATCCAGCAAGGGGCCGCGATAGCGGATGGTGCCCGACCAGGGCGACGTCACGAGCGATTTCTTGCGCGCCGCCAGCACCATGCCGGGGCGCCGCACGCCCGCGCCGTCGGCCTCATCAGGGCGGCGCAGGATGGTGCCCAGGACGGGCAGGGGCAGCTGACCATGGGCAAAGCCGAAATCCTTGATATCGGCGCTTTCGATTTCGTTCAGTGCAAGGCCCGCGGCAAAGGCATCCAGCGTGTCTGCGCTTTCCAGCAGGCCCTTCAATACCTCGGGGTCTTCGGTAAAGCGTTTGGGCAGGTCGGTGCGGTCGGAAATGGCCTTGGACAGGGCCGTCCGCGCCTCTTGTGCCACGCGCAGGCCCTGGGCCAGCGTCTTGCCCGCCGCAGTCTGCAGGGCGCGCAGGTCGCGCACCTCTTGCAGCTGTTTGCGAAGCAGTTCAGCCTCGGCCTGCAGGGCGGGGGTGACATCGGCGATCATCATCCCCGACCGCGCCGTGCCCAGCGGCCCCGAGGGGTGGAGCAGCAGAAGGGGGGCAGGGTCCGCCTCCATCCGGCTCAGCACGCCGACCAGCTGGGCCACGCGGTCGCGCTTGGCCTCGAACTGCAAAAGCAGCGTCGCCTCGCGGATCGAAGCCTGACGCAGGCTTTCGCGCAGGGCGGTCAGGCCTTCTTCATAGGCGGTGATGGTCTGGGTCAGGGCCTGAACGCGGTCGCGCGCCTCGCGCGCCTTGTCCAGCGCCTCGACCGCGGTTTGCAGATTGCCGGCGGCGCGCTGCGCTTGGGCGGCCACGGTCTGGGCGCCCTCTGCGACCGGGGCGGGGGCGGTGTCCTGCGCATGCAGCACCGCGCCGGAGGCGCCCAGTGCGACCAGCAAAGACAGCAGGGCGGGAAGGCCGTTCAGCCGCATCATCCGGCTCAGGCTTTGACGATCAGGCTCTGGCCCGTCATCTCGGCCGGTTGTGGCAGCCCCATCAGCTCCAGCACCGTGGGCGCAAGATCGGCCAGACGCCCACCCGCGCGCAGCTGCGCCCCGGCGGGGCCACCCACCAGAATGACCGGGACGAGATTGGTGGTATGCGCAGTATGAGGCCCGCCGGTGACGGGATCGACCATCAGCTCGCAATTGCCGTGGTCGGCGGTCACGATCATGGCGCCGCCCGCCTTTTCCAGCGCGGCAAGCGCCTGGCCCAGGCCGTCATCCACGGCCTCGCAGGCCTTCATCGCGGCTTCCAGGCTGCCGGTATGGCCGACCATATCGGGGTTGGCGAAATTCACCACGATCAGGTCATAGCCCTTTTCGATGGCACCCACCAATTGCGCGGCCACTTCGGGTTCGCTCATTTCCGGCTGCAGGTCATAGGTCGCAACCTTGGGCGATTTTGGCATGAAGCGGTCTTCTCCGGTCGAGGGGCTTTCTTTCCCGCCGTTCAGGAAGAAGGTGACATGGGGATATTTCTCGGTCTCGGCCAGACGGAACTGGCTGCGGCCGTGCTGTGCCACCCATTCGCCCAGCGTATTGCGGATGTCCTGCTTGGGATAGGCGGTGGTCATGAAGGCGTTATGGCGGGTCGAATAATCCACCATGCCCAGAAGCGTCGCCCAGTGCGGCCGGGCCGAGGCATCGAAGCCGTCAAATTCGGCATCCCCCAGCGCCAGAAGGATTTCGCGCGCGCGGTCGGCGCGGAAGTTCAGGCAGAAAAAGCCGTCGCCGTCGCGGGTGCCCGCGTAATCGCCAATCACGGTGGGGGCGATGAATTCGTCGGTTTCGCCGCGCTGATAGGCCATGTCCACGGCGCGGGCCGGGTCAGTCGCGGTTTCGCCTTCAGCCTTGACCATGGCATCAAAGGCGCGGCCCACGCGTTCCCAGCGGTTGTCGCGGTCCATCGCCCAGTAGCGCCCGATCACCGTGCCGACGCGCACACCCGCGGGGAGCTGCTCCATCAGTTCACGCACGAAGGTGGTGGCGGACGACGGTGCCACATCACGCCCGTCGGTAATGGCATGCAGCACGACAGGCACGCCCGCCTCGGCCACGGCGCGGCAGGCGGCCAGAACATGGGTGATATGGCCATGCACGCCGCCATCCGACACCACGCCCATAAGGTGCGCGGTGCCGCCGGTTTCCTGCAGCTTTGCGATGAAGGCGCGCAGGGCGGCGTTCTGGAAGAACGACCCGTCCTCGATTGCCAGATCGATCTGGCCCAGATCCATCGCCACCACGCGCCCCGCGCCGATATTGGTATGCCCGACCTCGGAATTCCCCATCTGGCCGCTGGGCAGGCCCACATCGGGGCCATGGGTGATCAGCAGGTTATGCGGGCAGCCCGTCCAGATCCGGTCGAAATTGGGGGTGGTAGCCAGGGCCGGGGCATTGGCCGCGCGCTCTTCCCGATAGCCCCAACCATCCAGAATGCAGAGAACGACGGGCTTCGGGGGGGTCATGCGCGGTCCTTTCCTTGATTGCTGGGGTTTTACGCCGCGCGGCCCAAGGGTGCAACGGGCTTCACCCGCGCCATCGCGCGCCCGTCAGGCCCGGTGATAGGGCGCGCCCGCCAAGATCGAGGCCGCGCGATAGAGCTGTTCCGTCAACATGACGCGGACGAGCATATGCGGCCAGACCATACGCCCGAAGCTGATCGAGAAATCGGCACGCGCGCGCAGGGACGGCGCGATCCCGTCCGCGCCCCCGATGATGAAGGCCAGATCCTGCCGCCCGCCATCGCGCCAGCGGGCCAGATGTTCGGCAAATTCCGGGCTGGACAGCACCTTGCCACGTTCATCCAGCGTGCAGATCATCGCGCCCGACGGCAGGGCGCGCGACAGAAGATCGGCCTCGGCTTCCATGCCGCCGCCCTTCTTGTCTTCAACTTCATGTTCGGAAAAGGGCCCAAGCGCGAGCGCGCGGCCAGTGCGGTCGAACCGCGTGACGTAATCGTCCATCAGGTCGCGCTCGGGGCCGGCACGCAACCGGCCCACCGCACAAAGATGCACGCGCATCGCGGGTCAGACCCGCGATGACGGAAGCTGTTGGTCAGCCGGAAGCCACATTTTTTCGAGCTGATAGAATTCGCGCACTTCCGGGCGGAAAACATGGACGATCACATCGGCCGTATCGATCAGCACCCAGTCGCCGGTTTCCTTGCCTTCCATTTTGCACTGGCGGCCGAATTCCTGTTTCAGCCGGTCAGCCAGCTTTTCGGAAATCGCGGCCACCTGACGGGACGAACGGCCCGAACAGATGACCATGTAATCCGCCATGTCCGAACGCCCGCGCAGGTCGATCTGCACGATGTCTTCGGCCTTGTCGTCCTCAAGCGAGGCGATCACGCGGGCCAGCAGCACTTCGCTGGACGGGTCGGTGTCGGTCGGACGGGCAGCGCGCGGGCCGACCGGCAGGCCGGTCGCAGGATCAGAATGAGACAGGACTTCGTCCTCCAGATGGCGCGCCGCATCCGCCCCGGCGCTCGGGCTCATGTCATCAAGGGTAGCATCTTGGGGGGGGCGACTCAATCATCCAGCCCCCGGACCGCAGCCCTTTTGCGAAGGCAGGGCCATACACGCTTGCGTGCGCTGGGGCAATAGACACAGGGAAAACTGCCGCAGCCCCCCGGATGGCGAACTTGCGCCGAAACAGATTCGGGCGTATTTAACGGCCCATGCACGGGTTCATCTACTTCAACATCACCGATCATGCGCGGCTTCCGGCCCGTTTCTTCGGCATGACCCGCACCGTCCTCGCGCGGCTTTGACGCGGGCAGGCGACGGCTTTCCATGGGAAAGACGTGCCCCCACCCCCTGACTGTTTCGCAAGACCCCTACCAGCTATCCCACAGACATAGGTGAGAGCCATGACCGCTCCGCGGACCCTTTATGACAAGATCTGGGACGATCACGTCGTCCATCAGGCCGAAGACGGCACCTGCCTGCTCTATATCGACCGCCACCTGGTGCATGAAGTCACCAGCCCGCAGGCCTTTGAAGGGCTGCGCATGACGGGCCGCAAGGTCCGCGCCCCGGAAAAGACCATTGCCGTTCCGGATCACAACGTGCCCACCACGCTGGACCGCGCCAAGGGCATCGAGAATGAGGAAAGCCGCATTCAGGTCGAGGCGCTGGACAAGAACGCCAAGGATTTCGGCGTGAACTACTATCCGGTCTCGGACGTGCGTCAGGGCATCGTGCATATCGTCGGCCCCGAACAGGGCTGGACCCTGCCGGGCATGACCGTGGTCTGCGGTGACAGCCACACCGCCACCCACGGCGCTTTCGGTGCGCTGGCCCATGGCATCGGCACGTCGGAAGTGGAACACGTTCTGGCCACCCAGACGCTGATCCAGAAGAAATCGAAGAACATGAAGGTGGAAGTCACCGGCAAGCTGCGTCCGGGCGTCACCGCCAAGGACATCACGCTGGCGGTGATCGGCAAGACCGGCACCGCCGGCGGCACCGGCTATGTCATCGAATATTGCGGCGAAGCGATCCGCGATCTGTCGATGGAAGGCCGCATGACCGTCTGCAACATGGCGATCGAAGGTGGCGCCCGCGCCGGTCTGATCGCGCCCGACGAAAAGACCTTTGCTTATTGCATGGGCCGCCCGCACGCGCCGAAGGGCGCGGCCTGGGAGGCTGCGGTGTCCTATTGGAAAACGCTCTTCACCGATGAAGGCGCGCATTTCGACAAGGTCATCACCCTGAAGGGCGAAGAGATCGAGCCGGTCGTGACCTGGGGCACCTCGCCCGAGGACGTGCTGCCGATTTCCGGTGTCGTGCCGAGCCCCGAGGACTTCACCGGCGGCAAGGTCGAAGCGGCCCGCCGTTCGCTGGAATACATGGGCCTGACCCCCGGCCAGAAGCTGACGGACATCAAGATCGACACGGTCTTCATCGGGTCCTGCACCAATGGCCGGATCGAGGATCTGCGCGCCGCCGCCGCCATCCTGAAGGGCAAGAAGGTTGCCCCGGGGATGCGCGCGATGGTCGTGCCGGGGTCGGGTCTGGTCCGTGCCCAGGCCGAGGAAGAGGGTCTGGCGCAGATCTTCATCGATGCGGGCTTTGAATGGCGTCTGGCCGGCTGCTCGATGTGCCTTGCGATGAACCCCGACCAGCTGTCGCCGGGGGAACGCTGCGCCTCGACCTCGAACCGCAATTTCGAGGGCCGTCAGGGCCGCAACGGCCGCACCCATCTGGTCAGCCCCGGCATGGCGGCCGCAGCCGCGATCACCGGTTATCTGACCGATGTGCGCGAGCTGATGGCGGAAACCGTCTGATCCCGGTTGGGGTCGGGGTTCGGGTGCAGGCCCGGCCCCGGCGCCAAGCCTTTTCTGCCGCGAACCTGCGCGGCCCCTCCGGCCCGTTTGGGCCGGTTGCGGCCCCAGGGCGCGGCCAGCCAATGGACCATTGAAATGGACAAGTTCACCAAACTCACCGGGATTGCGGCGCCCATGCCGCTGGTCAATATCGACACCGACATGATCATCCCCAAGCAGTTCCTCAAGACGATCCAGCGTTCGGGCCTCGGCAAGAACCTGTTCGACGAGATGCGCTACACGCAAGATGGGGCCGAGATCGCGGATTTCGTGCTGAACAAGGAACCCTACCGCAAGGCCGAGATCATCATCGCGGGTGACAACTTCGGCTGCGGGTCGTCGCGCGAACACGCCCCCTGGGCGCTGCTCGATTTCGGCATCCGCTGCGTCATCTCGACCAGCTTCGCCGACATCTTCTACAACAACTGCTTCAAGAACGGCATCCTGCCGATCGTGATGCCGCAAGAGGTTGTGGACGTGCTGATGGAAGACGCCCGCAAGGGGGGCAATGCCCGCATGGTCGTGGACCTTGAGGCGCAGACGGTGTCGACCTCGGACGGGCAATCCTTCGCGTTCAGCGTCGATCCCTTCCGCAAGCATTGCCTGCTGAACGGTCTGGATGACATCGGTCTGACGCTGGAAAAGGCCACGGCCATCGATTCCTTCGAGGCCAAGGCCAAGACCCTGCGTCCCTGGATCTGACTTGGTGGCCCCAGCGGCCGCCACCACAAGATATTGAGCCGCCTCGGAATTGCCGTTCCGGGGCGGCCTTTTTCTAACCGCATTTGATGCAATCTGGCGACAGTTTTTCCAAGGATTTGCCGCATTGACGGGGTCTAGTGCAGCCAACCGTTGCAGCACAGACTGAAAGAAGGCAAAACTTGGGCAGGATTGAGGCAGCCCGTCATAATGTGCGGGACATCTTTGGGAAAAGGGCACGGCAAAGCATCGTGTCCACCAAGAGTGGGAAGGGCAAGGCAGTGGTCGCACGGCTGGCAGGCGCCGCGTTGCGTGCAGTTCTGGTAATGCTGCTTGTTGCAACGCCTTCGGTGCTGCTGCCCGGCACGGATTCGGACGGCAAGCAGATGATCGCGCTGGTCGCGCTGTTTGCCGGGGCGCTGACCTTCACCGAATACAAGACCAGCTATCCCAGCCTGATCGAATTCCGCGATGCGCCGCCCTTCAACCGGGTGCGGTTCCTGATTCTGTTCTTTACCGTCTTCACCCTGACCGTCATCGAAAAGACCAGCGTGGAACCGACCACGCTCAGCACGCTGGTCAGCGCGCTGGGGATCGTGGTCAGCGGGGCGCTGGATTTCCCCTATTCGCCGGTGCGTCTGGCGACGCTGATGATGGCCGATGGCGCGTCCGAGGCGCAGGTTCTGGCGGTGCGGACGGCGGCGGGAACGGCCTATCTGATCTCATTGCTGGGGCTGGCGGTCTTTGTGCTGTTGCTCAAGCTTAAAGGTTGGCCGAACCGCGATGGCGGCTTCAATGTCTGGGTCAATCTGCCGACGTTCGACCCTACGTCGAACGGTGATGTGGTGGTGCGGCTGGAACGGGATTCGCGCATCAATATCGCGTTGGGCTTCCTGTTGCCTTTCCTGATTCCGGCCGTGGTCAAGATCGGCTCGACCGGGTTTGAACCGCTGACCCTGACCACCCCGCAAACCCTGATCTGGACGATGACCGCATGGGCCTTTCTTCCCTGCAGCCTGTTCATGCGCGGAATCGCGATGGGCAAGATTGCCGACATGATCCGCGACAAGCGCCGCATTTCCGGGGTCGAGGAAGGCTCGGACTATCTGCCGGCCTGATCCTGCTGCTTGCGGCCCCGGCCGGGGCCGAGGTGCTGCGCCTTGCCACCTGGAACGCCGATCTGGGCCGTGACGGTCCGGGCCTGCTGGTGGAAGACATCGCCGAAGGAGCGCCCCAGATTGCGGCGGTGGTGCAGGGGGTCGTGGCGCTGGATGCCGATGTGCTGCTCCTGACCGGGATCAACCATGATGCGCGGCTGGTCGCCATGAGCCTGTTGGCGGATCGACTGGCCGAGGCGGGGGCGCCATACCCCTACCGCTTTGCCCTGCCGGGCAATTCCGGCCTGCCCTCCGGCTTCGATCTGAACCACGATGGCCGCATGGGAGGCCCGCGGGATGCCATCGGCTATGGCCGCTTTCTGGGGGAAGAGGGGGTGGCCCTGCTGTCGCGCCTGCCGATCCGGTCCGACGCCGCGCAGGATTATGCCGCGTTCCTTTGGGCCGATCTGCCCGGCGCGCTGCTGCCCCCCGACCTGACCGGGGCCGAGGCTGCGGTTCAGCGCCTTCATTCCTCCAGCGCCTGGCAGGTGGCGGTGGAGCTGCCCGGAGGCGGCGACCTCGCCCTGATGGCCTATTCGGCGACGCCCCCGGTCTTTGACGGGCCGGAAGATCGCAATGGCCGCCGCAACCATGATGAAAGCGCCTTCTGGCTGCGCATGTTGGATGGCAGCCTGCCCTTTGCCCCGCCCAAGGCCCCCTTTGTCCTGCTGGGCGAGGCGGGGTTGGACCCCGCGGATGGTGAGGGCCGCCCGGCGGCCCTTCGCGCACTGCTGGCCGATCCGCGCCTGCAAGACCCGCGGCCGCAGAATGACTCGGGCCACCATGATCCCGGCCATAGGGGCGATCCGCGTCTGGATACCGTGCTTTACCCCGACGGCCCGGGCGGGATGCGGGTGGATTACATCCTGCCCTCGGCCGATCTGAAGGTGGCGGGGGCAGGGGTGCTTTGGCCTGCCCAAGGGCCGCTGGCCGACACACTGGCTCGGGCTGCGCGCCATCGCCCCGTCTGGGTCGATCTCGACCTGCCTTGAGGCGCCCAAAGGCCCAAGTCTGCTTGACCCGATTGCCCCAAGGGGCTAGGCCACGCACAACATTCTTGCAGCGCAGGAGCCTTCCGTGGCCAATCCTTCCATTCTCATCCTCGCCGGCGACGGCATCGGTCCCGAAGTCATGGCCGAGGTGAAAAAGATCATCGGCTGGTATGACGCGAAACGCGGCATCACCTTTGATGTGAGCGAAGATCTTGTCGGCGGCTGCGCCTATGACAAGCATGGCACGCCCCTGCATGATGACACCATGGCCAAGGCGCAGGACGTGGACTGCGTTCTGCTGGGCGCCGTGGGCGGCCCGAAATACGACTCGCTGGATTTCAGCGTGAAGCCGGAACGCGGCCTGCTGCGTCTGCGCAAGGAAATGGATCTCTACTCCAACCTGCGCCCGGCCCAGTGCTTTGATGCGCTGGCCGATTTCTCCTCGCTGAAGAAAGAGGTCGTCGCCGGTCTGGATATCGTGATCGTGCGCGAGCTGACCTCGGGCGTCTATTTCGGCGAACCGCGCGGCATCTTCACCGAAGGCAATGAGCGCGTGGGCATCAACACCCAGCGTTACACCGAATCGGAAATCGCCCGCGTGGCGCGTTCGGCCTTTGAACTGGCCCGCCGCCGCAACAACAAGGTCTGCTCGATGGAGAAGGCCAATGTCATGGAATCGGGCATCCTGTGGCGTCAGGTCGTGCAAGAGATCCACGACAAGGAATACCCGGATGTGGAGCTGTCGCATATGTACGCCGACGCGGGCGCCATGCAGCTTTGCCGCTGGCCCAAGCAGTTCGACGTGATCGTCACCGACAACCTGTTCGGCGACCTGCTGTCGGATGCAGCCGCCATGCTGACCGGCAGCCTTGGCATGCTGCCCTCGGCCAGCCTCGGCGCGCCGATGGCCAATGGCCGCCCGAAAGCGCTGTATGAGCCGGTGCACGGCTCGGCCCCCGATATCGCGGGGCAGGGCAAGGCCAACCCGATCGCCTGCATCCTGAGCTTTGCCATGGCGCTGCGCTATTCCTTCGATCTGGGGGAAGAGGCCACGCGTCTGGAACAGGCTGTCGAGAAAGTGCTGGCCGACGGCGTCCGCACCGCCGATCTGATGGGCCCCGAAGGTGGCGTTCCGGTTTCGACCTCGGCCATGGGCGATGCGATCATCGCCGCGCTGGACGCGAGCCTCTGATCCGCTCACGCGATCTGTCACAAGTTTTCAGAAGGCCCGCCCCCTCGGCGGGCCTTTGCCGTTGTGAAAGATTGAGGAACCGGGCCGTATCTGCGATGGTTGATAGCGCAAACGCCGGGCGTTCCGCCCCTTTCAGGTCCGCATATCCATGAGCTCCAACGTCCAGGGCGCCCTGTTCGCCCTTCTCGCCTTTGGCATTTATGCCACCCATGATGTGGTGGTGAAATTTCTGGGTGTCGATTTTCACGCGATCCAGATCATCTTTTTTGCGGGTCTGCTGTCCTTCCCCCTTGTGACGGTCATGCTGATGAATGACCGCACCGACGGCCACCTGCGCCCGGTGCATCCGTGGTGGACGGCGCTGCGGACGATTTCGACCGTGATCACCGGGGTTTCGGCCTTCTATGCCTTCTCGGTGCTGCCGCTGGCGCAGACCTATGCAATTCTGTTCGCAGCCCCCCTGCTGATCACGCTGATCGCCATTCCGGTGTTGGGGGAAAAGGTGGGCCTGCGCCGGGGCCTTGCGGTGCTGGTGGGCCTTCTGGGCGTGCTGATCGTGCTGCGGCCGGGGTCGGCGCCGCTCAGCCTTGGGCATATGGCGGCACTGGCGGCGGCGGTGTTCTCCTCGCTCGCCTCGGTCGTCGTGCGCAAGATCGGGTCCGATGAACGGTCGGTCGTGCTGCTGCTCTATCCGATGGTGGCGAACTTCGTGGTGCTGGGCCTGGCGCTGCCCTTCGTCTATCGCCCGATGGAGATCCACCAGATCGGGATGCTGGGGATCATTTCGCTTTTCGGGTTCATCGCGACCCTGCTGATCATCATGGCCTATCGCCGGGCCGAGGCGGTGATCGTGGCGCCCATGCAATATTCCCAGATGATCTGGGCGGCCTTCTACGGCTATCTGATTTTCGACGAGGTGCCCGATGAATGGACGCTGGTCGGTGCCGGGGTCATCATCGCATCCGGCATCTATATCGTGATGCGCGAAGGCAAGACGGCCGTGTCCGAGAATCGTCCGGTGCTGGGCACGCGGTCGCGTCCAGAAACCGGGGTCATGCCGCGGATTTCGCTGCTGCTGCGCCGCCGCGCGAACCGGGATCTGAGCGAGGGCTGAAGATTGCGGGGGGTCGGTGAAGAAAGTTCCCCGGCCCCCTTGCAAACCCCGCCGAGACGGTTTAACCCCCACTCCACGGTCGGAGCGTAGCGCAGCCTGGTAGCGCACCTGCTTCGGGAGCAGGGGGTCGGAGGTTCGAATCCTCTCGCTCCGACCAATTTCCCGCACAATTTCAAGCACATAGTAAAACCCCTCGGGGGATCGCCCAGCGCTTGGACCTATCCCGTAAGCAACTGATAAGCAGCGCAGACCCTTCGGGCGACTCGCTCAGCAAAACACCTCGGGAGCCATCCCCCGAGGTGCTACAGCGTCGAGACCTGAAAGGAGGCAAGCCCCCGCTGCTGCGTCCGTTGGATTTACCGAGGAACTTGACGCTATGCCTCGTCGGGGGTGGCATCCCCCGCGCCGTGGAAGCCCAGAGTCTCCTTCACCACGGCGGTTGTTCTGGACGGCATCCATCGCACATGCGCTGGCGGATCACGTCCTGAGAGAAGTAGGCCTTGCCGCACTTCATGCAGCACCGCCACCCGACTTGCCTGACCACACGGGGCGGCCGGAAATTGTGGTCAAGCACCTGCTCGCGCCGCTTGCCCCCGTCCCACGGCCAAGCCTCGGGTTCCTCAAGGTCGTGCCCGAGGCCTTGCGGTTCGTGGAGCCTAGCTTTGGCACCGGCTGGCTTGACCTTCTCGACCTTCGGGGCCTGCGCTCGTTGTGCTGGCGCTGTGCGCGGCTTGGGGGTGGCCTCGCGCTTGGGGGTGCTGGCAGCACGGGCCGCACGCTGTGCCGCGCGTGCTTCGCGCTGCGCGGCCTGCTCTGCCGCACGCTTTGCGCCTGCCTCAACCCGTTCGCGGTTGTCGGCTTGCCATGCGGCGAGCCAAGCGGGTGTGTCGGCCAGTGTGGTCATCGCCGCCAGACCCCGTTGCCTGTGGCGCGGCGCACGTCCCAAGACCCCTCGGTGTCCCACCGCCGCAGGCAGTCGAGCAGCACGGGCATGTCGGTGCCGCACAGCTTGCCCGCTTCCACCTCGGCCATGCACTCGGCAGCGAAGGCTTCCGTGCTACCGTAGAGCGCTGCAATCGGTGACGGGCGCGGTTGCTGCGCCGCCTTGAGCTGCTTCACCTGCGACAGGAGGGCGCGAGGGCTTGCCATCAGAAGTTCAGCTTTCGCGGGGTCAGTGTCGTCAGGGCAGTTGCCAGCACCTTGGCACGCTGCACAGCAGCGGGGCGCTCCAACCGCTCGGTGACGATACGGTCAACACGGCGTGCGATGAGGATGGCCTCAATCTGCCGCACCGTCTTGCCTTCGAACTGAGCCGGGGTCTTGCGCTCAGGCACGGCCATCGTCTTTCAGCTTCTGCATGGCTGCGGCGATGGACGGTGCAGCGCCGAGGCATTGCGCGAACGCCATCTCGCCGCGCACCTCCGAGGTGAGCGCCCCTTCGGCCCGCCGCTGGTGGATTGCGTCCAGGTCAGCATTCGTCACCCCGTGGCGGTTGCTGTCACCCTTGCCGTCAACCGTGCCATCGGCCTTGAGCGCACCAGCGGGCTTGGCCTCGCGCTGCTTGGCGCGGTTCTCAGCGCCCTTCGCGGCAGCCGCGTCTTGCATCGCTGCCCAGCGGGCCACGTCGTTCATCGGTTCGTCGTTCATGTCATGGCTCCAAGATGCTTGAGCATGTCCAGCGCATCGGCGCGGGGCTTCGCTTGGTTGCTGTTGCGGACGATGTCCCAGAGGGTGCGAATTACGAACTGCCGACGGTCCGCGTCCCCTTCGAGGGTCTCGTCCTTACCCAAGTCGGCAGGGATCAGGCCGAACCGTTGCGCCTCGGTCAGTGTCAGGCACAGGACCTTCACCGAAACTGGCACGGGGGACATGCGGTTGGCAGCGGCTTCGGCCAGCTTGAGGGCGTGCCCGAACTGTTCCACGGTGTGCAGCGACACCTTGCGGCCTGCAACTGTGGTGACCACAAACAGGTCGTCCGGGCCGGGTGAAAGGGCGACGACGCGACCGCCGCCGGGTGTGTGAATGTTCGTCATGGCGTGATGTCCCTTGCCTTGAGCGCTGCCACTTCGGCAGCAAGTTCTTCGGTGACACGGGCTTGGCTCAGCGTGCCGATGGCCCGGATGATCTGTTCGCCTGTGTCGGGCGGCACCTCCCCGGCAGCGACAGCGGCCAGCACCTGCTGAATCTGCACTGTGATGGAGGCTTCAGGGTCGAACTGAAACTCGACGGTCTGCGACTGCGCACGGAGGGCGGGCAGCACCCTCCCGAGAACAAGCGCAGCGCTTGCGGCATCGCCCTCCTTGGCGCGTGCCAGCACCGCGTCAACCACCTCGCCAGCCTCGGTCAGCAGAGTGTTGAGCAGCTTGGCCCGCTTGTCCCTGACGCCCTTCGGCTTGCCGGCAGGGTTCCCGCTCTGACCCTTCTTGAACTTCGTGTCAGGTCCGGGAACGAACCCCTGCATCCAGCTGGGCTGTTGAACCACTTCGTTCATCAGGTTTCCTGCTAATCTGGTTTCCATTCAGGTGCTCACCCGCCCAGTTGGGCGAAGGCTTTGGCGGAGGACTGCTTGAGCTTGCGCAGCTCGTTCGGGTGGAACTTGCGCTTGGTCTTGGGGTCTTCGTAGACACCCACGGCCTTTTCGATGCTCTGGAAGATCAGCCCGCCGTTGCGGTCCAGCAGGTCAGCCGCCGCCTGCATCGCACGCTGGCGCTTCACAAGGGCCGGGTTGTTCTTCTCGTGGAACATGCGGAGCAGCACCGCCTGCGCATTCGGGTCAAGCCCGCTCAGGTATGCGGGCCCACCGAGCGCGCTCATCGCGGTGTCAGTGTCACCCGACACGATGGCGTTGCGCACGAAATCCATGGGCGACTTGCCCTCGGCTTTCAGCCCACGGATGTAGGCCCGCACCTCCGCCGCGATGGTATGAGCGGCACGCGACTGGACAGGTGTGGTCAGTTCCTTCTCGATGTTCGCAATCCCGCTGCGCATGTTGGCGGCGGCCTTGTCGAACGCCTTGGTGGCCCGTTCCATCACCTTGTCAGCCACGTCCGCGACACGCAGAACGCGGTCAGCGGGCGTCAAGGTCAGGTCGTTCTCCACCGCTTCGCGGGCATCGAGAACCTTCCCGACCGTCTCATAGGCGTGCGTGAAGGCTTCGACGACCTGTTGCAGTTCGCCCTCGGTGTCGCTGTCAAAGTCCTCAAGGCTCGCCACAATCTGCGGATGCAGAGATGGCGTCACCCGTCCGTCAACCCCAAGCTCCAAATCCCGTGCCATTTCAACCCTCGCTTTCAGGCGTGATACTTGCCATTGGCTTACAGGGTAGGACGGTTTCGCAGGCGGCGCGACAAAAAACGTATATAAATCAATATGATGCAAGAACCCCTGTTCGGTCGGCTTTCCTATGGCAAAGCAGGGGGTCGGCTTTATCCGAAGCGATTACCACAATTTCAACACAATTCGCTGGACCTGCCGGGGTGACACGCTGGCTGTGCCGAGGCTGTAGCACAGGGGGCGGGGCAACTCGCCCCCTGTGCACTGGCGGCAGCGGCAAGCGGTGCTGTGCTCGAGCACAGCGCTTGACAAGCCCAAATGCCGAATGCCTTCTGATTGTGGAATAGCAACCCGGAGTGGCAGAATGAAGGTCAGCATCAAGAAATTCGATGTCGAAATGGAAGTTAAGAATAAGGGCATCGAGTTCGATGTGTATTCCCCGAATGGCGCGGACCATCTTGGCGATTGCATCGTGACCAAGACTGGCCTGATCTGGTGCGAGGGTAGAGAGCGGCGCGCGAACGGGGTGTCCGTTACTTGGGCGCAGTTCATCGCTTGGATGAATGCTCAACGATAGGGTCGAAGTAACGCAGGCCACCATAGGGATGGCCTGCTAATGCTCAGAGGCCCCGTGCGTGGCGTGGACGACCCGGCAGCTTCTTTGGCTTCACTCGATAGCAGTTCCCCATGCTGTCAGCCATGCGGTTATCGCTACCAGCTCGCCTATCATGTGCGTTATTTCTGTGCACTGAGCCGTGCCATCAATTCAGCGCCTTTGGCGATTGCCGATCGTTCCGCGATATCAGAGGGGTTGTGCTTGGCAGCTTCGGCTTCCATAGCTGCGGCAATCTGGAAGGCCCGCTGTGCAAGGAACTCGTCGCTGATGCTGCTTCCACGCGCGAGGATGATCATTGCCTGCATCGCCTCCACGGCGAAATGTTCAAGTCGGGTAAGCATGATGTTGATACTCCAAGGGTTGTGACCACAGGCGCACGCTGCGACTGGCGTTCGGTTCGTCACAACGGCAAAATGCACCTCGATTGGGATGGAGTGAATCAGATGACTGTGAGGGTGCTGACAGTGGGCGAACTGAACAGCCTGCACATGGAGTATTCGCACAGGTTCAAGGTCGAGTTTCAGCAGTTATTGGAGCAGATGACCTTCGCTCGAGTTGTGTTCAGGAACAACGAATTGCTGTTCAAGGACGAGGAGACGCCATTTTACCATACCCTGCATCACTGCTTCGGATGTTCATTCGAGGGCATGGCTTTGGGGCTGTCCCGGGTATGGGATAAAGACTGCAAAGTCCGAAAAGACCAAAGCCACTTGAACTTAATCTCCATTCCGATGCTCGCCACCCATTTCGCGGACCAGAACTTTCTGGGGTGTCATGGGTTGAAGTCCAGTCATCAGGACCGTGTATTGTTCGACACGCTTTACGCCGATCCCTTGCGCACTCGGCTTCGCGTCGTTCGCACCGAGGCGTTGGCCCACAGCGTCATGGTTGGCAAAAGCAAAGACCGTTACAAGAGCGACATAAATGGGAAGCACGATTTTGGCGTCGTGAACGGCGATGCCCTTGATTACTGCCAGAAGACCCTTGACCTGCTGTTTTCATTGAACGATCAGCTCACCATTTCGAAGTGGCGAGCCAAAAGGACGATGGCTGACATGACGGGCGAGTGGAACGAGCGTCATGTTGCGTTCCTGAGACACTTCGTCCCCGAGGTGCAGTGACAAGGCGGGCAAATGCTTGCCCCCGGCTTGTCGGTCGAAATGACCACAGGGCAAAGCCGATGCAGTCCAGCCGCTTGCCCCGTGGCGACCGCCTGCTGAGGGGTAAGGCGTTCGACCTGTAAACGGGGGCTTTGTCCCCTTTTTCCCCATACCCCCTCGCCCCGGCTGATCTGTGCAGCGCGTATTAAGGGGCTAAGGTGCTAACAGTGTAGAAGTCAGTATGAAGAAAAAGGGGATTAAGGGTAAAAAGCTGTATTTCAATGACTTAGCGTAGGGGGCTAGGCGGGGACTATGCCCCTTTTCCCCCTCGCCCGGCCCCACCTCATTCATCCGAAGCATCATAAAGGTCGATCAGCGTGTAGTAGTTGGCCGGGCGGCCCGCTGTGGTCATCGTTTCAGTGTGGATGCGCGGGGGCGACTCGCGTTGCAGCGCCTCCATGGCCCGCTTCACATCAACCGCCGTCAAATCCCGTCGCTGATACTTGTTCGTCGCCTTCATGGCGAGGGCGCTGTGGCTCACCTTCACCCCGCCCAGTTCGTCGATCATCTTCACCAGACGGTCTTGCAGCGCCTTGTCCTTGATCGCCTTTTCGTTCGACTCGGCGGTCGAGAACACGAACAGAACGGTCTGCTCCCAGTATTCCATCCATGCGTCCGCAGCCAACAGGTGATCCGCGTTGATCTTCGACTTGCGGTCGAACAGCGCGATCAGCGCAGCGAAGATCATGGTGTGGAGGCTTCGGCGGCCAAGCAAGCTGCCGATCAGTTCGGGATAGGTCTGATCCTCAATCCGGGCGTAGAGCGTCGTTTCCCAGAGGCTCTGCGCGTCGTCGTCCATTTCAACCAAGCCAATGCTTGCCGCCTCCCAAAGGGCTGACGAAACATGCTGCGCGAACTGCGCCATCAGCATGGGGTCGGTTGGCTTGGGCGACGGCACGATCTTGGTGCGGGCCGAATAGAACATGGGGAAGCGATTGGCGAAACCGTTCGTCTTCTCAATGTCGTTCAGACTTTTGACGATCTCTGTTTCGGGCACCGAGCCAACGACGCAGACATGGGTGTCAGATGCACGCCGGAAGGCAGTGGCGGAAGGTGTGGTCAACATCACCCCGTCAAAGGCGTCTCGCAGCACTGTGCTGAGGGTCGCCCCCTCGCGCCGCCCCTGCGCCAACACGCCCGCGAACTCGCTGATGTCGCAGAGGAGGCGCTTGTCCAAGACGCCGGGGTCGTTGTGTTCCTTGTCACCAGTCGTCCACGAATAGGGGTCACGGACCTTCTGGATCAGCCCTTCGCCCGTTGACAGCGCCGTCAGCTTTTCGAGGGGAAGCAGGCCGTAGGGGCAGAGGTTGCGCTCGACTGCCTCGAACAGCCTGTTCGGCATTTCGGAACTGGTGCCTTTGCGACCCTTCGCTGTGGGACCAACGATCAGCGCGAACATGCGCAAGTGACGCCTGTGGTCACCAATTTCAATGTAGGCCTTGCGCCCGAGGGTTGCGGCGAAGCGGGCAAGAATGTGGATAGCCACGCTGGCCGGGACCGCTTCCGAATTGGAACAGGCTGCCTCGGCCATGCGCCCGAGCATTCCATGCAGGGCGGATTCGTGCAGCACCGGGCGCGGAAGAACGTATTCGCTGAACTCCCCATCCTCTGCGGTGGCCGCCTTCTTCCGACCGCCCTGATGGGCCGCCGCGCCTTGCCCGTATAACGAAATGAAGTCTGTGAGGTCAGCCATGCTGCACCCCGCCGTTGCTGGTGCCCAGCGCAAGCTGGCCCGGTTGCGGACCGAATCCGCCGTCTGTTACCTTGTGCATGTCACTGCTCTTATCTGAATGCCAACTGGCCGGGTGTCCTTGATGTGGCCTGCGGCGCTGCGCGACGGGAACACGAACTTGCTCTTGGTCCCCGTCTTTTCTTCGGCCAGTTGGCGGGCCTTGAGGACGGCGACCGCTTGCGACGAGAGAGGCAACCAGACGGGGTTCTTGTTCTTCGGGTCGGGCAGGTGGAACCAGTTGTTGGCGGGGTCGGCGTCGTCAAGGTTGACGCGGTCCCATGTCAGCATGGCCCCCTCGTTGCGGCGCGTGCCCGTCAGGAGAAGAAACATCACAAGGTCGATGCCGCAGCGTGTGTCGGCGCTGAACGCGGGATTTTGCCGCGCTGTGGTCAAGTGATGCCAGAACTTTCCCACGTCGCGGCGGTCAATGTGCCGGGTGCGGACCTTGCTCTCATGCGCGGCCAGTTCCTTCTTGATGATGGCCACAGGGTTTCGGGCAATGAGAGGTGCGCCGTCCTGCGTCTGATATTCCTCCATCGCAAAGTTGATGAGAGTGCGAAGGATTTTGAAGGCTGAGGCCGCGCTGCCGGGGGCAGGTGCGGGCGTCTTGCGCAGTCCCTTCGTGGCGATTTCCTCATACCGCTTGCGGCAGTCATTCGGCGTGATGCTTGCGATAGCGCGGGGAAGCCACTTGGCGAAGGCGGTAGTCAGGTGGCGGTCCATCTCGTCGCGGGTGTTCTCCTTGAGCATTCCGGGCCGCGCAAAGAACGCGTCGGCCACCTGCCGCAAGGTGACGGCCTTAGCCTCGTCCTCGCGCTTCACCTCGCGCGGGTCGATCCCCATGCGCATGGACCGGAGGTGTTCGCGGGCAACGTCGCGGGCTTGGTCCACGGTGAAGACGCCGTAGGCTCCGATGGTGATGCGGGCCGGGGGTTTGCGCGGGTCAATGCGACCCTGCACGATGAAGTTCATTCTGCCGCTAGGATTGACCCGCAGGCCGAAGCCCTTGGTTTCAGCGTCCCAGTGATACTCGTCATTCTGACCGGGCTTCACGCGGTCAACATACCCCTTCGTGAGCTTCACGGGCGGGTGCTTGGGGGTCGGGTCAGGCATGGGTTTGGCTCCTCGTAAGCAGATCATAAGCAGTTGCGGCGAAGCAGCGCCAAGCGCCACTTTACACCGCTCAACCCCGCCTACGGCTTATCGTCCGAGCCAAGCAACTGAAATCGCTAGATAATAAAGGAGAATACAAGGACTTCTTTAGTGAATCGCCAGTGTTCTAAAGCGCGGTAAAGTGGGCAGGCCATAGCTTCGGGAGCAGGGGGTCGGAGGTTCGAATCCTCTCGCTCCGACCAAATATACCCCCTGCATAATGATGATGGTATCGTGGTCCTGCCAGCCTGGCGGCGGCGTGGGACGAATTCCAAGAAGCCCCTTTCGATACAGGCCAGCGGGACAGGGATTGTCCGCAGCGAATGGGCGTTGTTTACCTTTTGGTCTTCGCCTTCGTCAGTGATCCGAAGGGCGGGGATATTGCCACTAGTCATGACGTCTTCCACGCGCAGTTGCCCCAGCTCTTCACGGCGCGCGCCGGAATAGGCGGACAGCATAGGAAGCCAGTGGTCTGCGGTGTCCGCGTGAGCGGTCGCGGCGACGTGGGCAAGAATGGCTTTCACTTCGGCGGGCGTAAAGCCCGCGACTTTCTGGGCTTTCCGGTCCGCGACCTTTTCCTTCGGCTTGTCGATCCGGTAGCCCGCCCAAGGGGCCATGGCCAGCGCGCCCTTGTCCAAGGCGAAGGCGGAGAGGGGCCTTTAGGTGAGTGATTAGGCGTTCCCGGACTTTATAGCTGACGCGGTCAAGATTGCCCTTCTTGGCGGCGGCAACGGCGGCGCGCATGGGCTTCTTGAGCCGTTCCCGCGCGACTGGAAGGTCGCGGGCGGCGTCCTCAAATTCTGCCAAATGCGCGCGGGTCAGTTTGGCAAGGGGCTGGTCGCCATGGAATTCGGTCCAGCGGCGGACAGTGTACCGCAGCGAGTCCGCGTTCTGGACGGTGTAGCTCTTGGCGCGGATGAAGGACTCCGCCAATTCCGCAAGCCCGGTCACATCGCCGCCCGGCACGTCAACCTTCTTGCCCAAGGCGCGCAGCGTTCTGGCTTCGCGCCGGGCGATCCCCTCAAGCGCGGCTGACGCCGCCCGGTGCTCTGCGGCTGCCATTTCACCTTCCAGTGGGTCAGGCGGCAATTCGTCGGTGTCCGCCATGGTGGACGGGTCACCCGCCGCAAGGAAGGCCTGCGCCTTCTGGGTCCGCTGGAAGGCTTCTAGCAGGCCTTCCAGCCCGCCCGCGCGGTCATACAGCGCCCGTTGATCCGGGGGGCAGTTCTGCAAGGCGCGCGTTCACGTCTGCACTGCGCGCCGTCTCTTCCACTTGCTGGATTGGCTGCGCGCGGGCGAAGGTTACGCCCCTCGCCGCGACCTTGGGGTCAGCCGTCTTGGGCGTGCCAGTCAGCAACGCCCGGACTTGGTGTAGGTGGTGGATTTCCGGCGGAATCGCGATGTTAAGATGATAGACGCCACCGCGTATCTTGGTGCCCGAAACCTTTGCCAGTGCCATCGTTTACACCTGTGTACCAATGTCACGCTGGTACAGCGCAATAGGCATAAGTGCAAGAAAATGCTAAGATTTTTATTTAAAATGAAATAAGATGGTGCTGCAAGAGAGGATTGAACTCTCGACCTCTCCCTTACCAAGGGAGTGCTCTACCACTGAGCTACTGCAGCGCCGTTTTCATCTTCGCTTCGGCATCTTCTTGCCGGGCGTGGCGGGGAGATAGACGTATTCCGCGGCGGGTGCAAGGGCAATCTGGACCCTTTTTTTGTCCTGCGGTAACAGAATGCTCATGAACGAGCCCCGCGAACTTCCCCAACCGTCCGATGGCCCCGGAGAAACGCCTGTCCCGCAAGGGCAGGCGAAGGCATATGCCAAGGCAAACGGAGGTGAACCGTCGCGCGAAGACCGGCTGAAAGCCGCGCTGAAGGCCAATATGGCCCGGCGCAAGGCACAGGCCAAGGCGCGCGGTGCGAAGGCTCTCGGAAATGAAAACGAGAAAGAGTGAGGCGGGACGATGGATTCGATTCTGGTGCGCGGCGGCGGTGAACTGAACGGGGTGATTCCCATCGCGGGGGCAAAGAATGCCTGCCTCACCCTGATGCCGGCCACCCTTCTGACGGAAGAGCCGCTGACCCTGACCAATGCGCCACGCCTGTCGGACATCGCCACGATGACGCAGCTGCTGCAATCGCTGGGGGCCGAGGTGGCGGGACTGCAGGGCGGCAAGGTGCTGGCCATGTCCTCTTACACGATCGGCAACCACACCGCCGATTACGATATCGTGCGCAAGATGCGCGCCTCGATTCTGGTGCTGGGGCCGATGCTGGCCCGTGACGGTCATGCGATCGTGTCGCTGCCCGGTGGCTGCGCCATTGGCGCGCGCCCGGTGGACCTGCATCTCAAGGCGCTGGAGGCGATGGGGGCCGAGCTGGACCTGCGCGATGGCTATGTCCATGCCAAGGCGCCGGGCGGACGGCTCAAGGGGGCTGTCGTCGAATTCCCCTTCGTCTCGGTCGGGGCCACGGAAAACGCGCTCCTGGCCGCGACGCTCGCCAAAGGGACCACGGTGCTGAAAAACGCCGCGCGCGAACCCGAAATCGTGGACCTGGCTCAGTGCCTGCGCCGCATGGGGGCGCAGATCGAGGGCGAGGGCACCAGCACCATCACCATCCAGGGTGTTGACCGCCTCGGCGGGGCGACCCACCCGGTCGTGACCGACCGGATCGAACTTGGCACCTATATGCTGGCCCCCGCGATCTGCGGCGGCGAGGTGGAATGCCTCGGCGGCCGTATGGATCTGGTCGCAAGCTTTGCCGAGAAGCTGGATGAGGCCGGCGTCTCCGTCACCGAAACCGCCACTGGCCTCAAGGTCAGCCGCAAGAACGGCCGCGTGAAGGCGGTGAATGTCACGACCGAGCCCTTCCCCGGCTTCCCGACCGACCTGCAGGCCCAGATGATGGCGCTGCTCTGCACCGCCCAGGGCACCAGCGTGCTGGAAGAAAAGATTTTCGAGAATCGCTTCATGCACGCCCCCGAACTGATCCGCATGGGCGCGCGCATCGATGTGCATGGCGGCCATGCCACGGTGACGGGGGTTGAACGGCTCAAGGGCGCGCCGGTGATGGCCACCGACCTGCGCGCCTCGGTCTCGCTCATCCTCGCAGGGTTGGCCGCCGAAGGCGAAACCGTGGTCAGCCGGGTCTATCACCTCGACCGCGGCTATGAACATGTCGAGGAAAAACTGGGCGCCTGCGGGGCACAGATCGAAAGGATCAAGGGCTGATGGGGGACGCAGGGTTCGAAGACGCGGGCAATGCGCCCCTTTGGCTGGGTGCCGCCGATGCCGATGATCTGCGCGTGCTGGCCACACTCACCCAGGATGCGGTCTTCCGCCTTTCGGATGTGACCTACGCCCGCCCGCGCCGCGAATTCGCCCTGCTCCTTAACCGATTCCGCTGGGAAGACCGCGCCGCCGCCGAACGCGCGGGGCGCGGCTTTGAACGGGTCCGCGCCATGCTCCTCGTGCGGGATGTGATGGCAGTCCGGACCCAGGGCATCGACCGCGCCGCGGGCGATCGGGTGCTGTCCCTCCTCGACATCCAGTTCGAACCGGGCGCCGAATGCGGCGGCCGGGTCATCTTTACGCTGGCCGAAGGCGCCGCCATCGCGCTTGAGGTCGAGGCCCTCGACCTTACCCTCCGCGATGTGACGCGCCCCTATCTCGCTCCCTCGGGGCGGGCGCCGAAGCACGACTGACCGATCCCCCTTCATCTTGGCAAAAATATCCCGGGGTCCGGGGCAGAGCCCCAGTCCACCCCCCGCCACGCTTGAGGCGCGGGGCCAAGGCGGCTATGCAGGGCGCAAACCAGACCGGAGACCCCGATGCCGCAGTTTCTCAACACCCAGGACGCCGGTTTTGAGCCCGCCTTCGTTGCGCTGCTGGGCATGAAACGCGAAGACAGCCCCGATGTGGATGCCGCCGTGGCCGCCATCATCGCCGATGTGCGCGACCGGGGCGATCAGGCCATCATCGACCTGACCGCAAAATTCGACCGGCTGACCCTGACGCCCGAAACGCTGGCCTTCACGCCCGCGCAGATTGCGGCGGAAATCGCCAAGGTTTCGGCCGAGGATCGCGCGGCGCTTGAACTCGCCGCAGCGCGGGTGCGCGCCTATCACGAACGTCAGCTGCCCGAAGATGCCATGTGGCAGGATGAAACCGGCGCGATGCTGGGCTGGCGCTGGACGCCGGTTTCGGCTGCGGGCCTTTACGTGCCGGGCGGGCTGGCCTCTTACCCCTCCTCGGTGCTGATGAACGCGATTCCGGCCAAGGTGGCGGGGGTTGAACGGCTGGTGGTGGTATGCCCCACGCCGGATGGGGTGGTGAACCCGCTCGTCCTGCTGGCGGCGCAGATCGCGGGCGTGGATACCGTCTATCGCATCGGCGGCGCGCAGGCCGTGGCGGCGCTGGCCTATGGCACCAAGACCATCTGCCCGGTGGACAAGATCACCGGCCCCGGCAATGCCTTTGTCGCCGCCGCCAAGCGCCGCGTCTTTGGCAAGGTCGGCATCGACATGATTGCCGGGCCGTCCGAAATTCTCGTCATCGCTGATGGCGACAATGACCCGGACTGGATCGCGCTCGACCTGCTGTCGCAGGCTGAACATGACGAATCGGCCCAGTCGATCCTGATCACCCCAGATGCAGCCTTTGCCAAAGCCGTGGTCGCCGCGGTGGAAAAGCGCCTTGAGACATTGGAGCGGCGCGCCATCGCCGGGGCAAGCTGGCGCGACTTTGGCGCCGTCATCGTGACCCGCGATCTGGATGAGGCGGCGGCGCTGTCGAATCGCGTGGCGCCCGAACACCTGGAGCTCTGCGTGGCCGACCCGGATGCGCTTTCGGCCAAGATCACCCATGCCGGGGCAATCTTCCTTGGCGGCTGGACACCCGAAGCGATCGGGGATTACGTTGGGGGGCCAAACCACGTGCTGCCCACCGCACGCTCGGCCCGGTTCTCTTCGGGGTTGTCGGTGATGGACTTCCTCAAACGCACGACGCTTGCCAAGATGACGCCCGAGGCGCTGGCCACCATCGGCCCCGCGGCGGAACGTCTGGCGCAATCTGAAAGCCTCGAGGCGCATGGCCTGTCGGTGCGGGCCCGTCTCAACCGCCTGAACGGGGGGAAGTATGAGTAACCGGATCTGTCACATCGAAATCGACGAACGCGGCCTGAAGGCGGCGACCCCCGCGATTGAACAGGAACGCCGCGTGGCGGTGTTCGACCTGCTGGAAGACAACAGCTTTGCCCTGCCCACCCGTGATGGGCGCGACGTGCCGCCCGGCCCCTATCGTCTGGCGCTGGCCATCCGCGAAGGGCGGCTTGTCTTCGACATTGCCACCGAAAACGGCGACAAGATCGGTGAGTTTCACCTCAGCCTTGGCCCCTTCCGGCAGGTGGTGAAGGATTACTTCCAGATCTGTGAAAGCTATTTCGACGCGGTCAAACGCCTGCCCCCCAGCCAGATCGAGGCGATCGACATGGCGCGCCGGGGCATCCACAACGAAGGCGCCCGCGTGCTGCAGGAACGCCTTGAGGGCAAGGCCGAAGTCGATACCCCCACGGCGCGCCGCCTGTTCACCCTGATCTGCGTGTTGCATTGGGGCTGACATTTGAGCCGTTTCCCCTCATCCGTGCTGTTTTGTTGTGACCATAACGCCGTGCGGTCGCCAATGGCCGAGGGCTTGATGAAAAAGTTTTACGGCCAGCGCGCCTATGTGCAGTCGGCCGGGGTGCATAATGACATGGAGATTGACGGCTTCACCGTGGCCGTCAGTCAGGAGATGGGGATCGAGCTTTCGCGCCACCGCTCACGCTCGTTCGAGGAAATGCAGGAATGGGGTGATGATCTGGGGCAGTTCGACCTGATCATCGCCCTGTCCCCCGCCAGTCAGCGCATGGCGCTGGAGCTGACGCGCTATTACCACCTCGATGTCGAATACTGGCCCATCCTCGACCCCACCGGCATCGGGGAAACGCGCGAGGCCAAGCTGGCCGCCTATCGCCAGGCACGCGACATGATCCGCGATCGCATGATCGCCCGCTTCGGCCCGCCGACCGAGCCGGACGGGGCTCAGGCCAGTTCCCCGGCGGGCTGATCAGCGTTTTCGCCCGTCTGGGCGGCCTGAATGCGCGGCAGGGCATCCTCGATCCAGCCGGTCAGCGCCGCCAGATGCGTCGCTGCTTCCTGTCCTAGATCCGTCAGCCGGTAATCCACATGCGGCGGCAACACATCATGCACGTGTCGGCGCACGAAGCCGTCGGATTCGAGCTGTTGCAGCGTTTGCGCCAGCATCCTTTCGCTGACCCCGCCAATCCTGCGGCGCAGTTCCGAAAAGCGATGCGTCCCTGAAATCAGCACCAGCATGACCAGCGTGCCCCAGCGGCTGGTCAGATGCTGCAGCACCAAGCGCGAGGGGCACTCCGCCGCCAGCACATCGGGCTGAAGCCGGGAAAGCGTCTTCTGTGCATTGTCCTTGGCTGTCATGTGCGCCCCTGCGGTATACTTACAAAAATGTAGGCACTTCCTTTTCGTAAGTAAAGGGCGCAAGTTCCGGTCATCAACGAAACCTCTCCGTGAAGGATGATCCCATGACCATTGCCATTACCGGCGCCACCGGCCAGCTCGGCCGCCTTGCCATTGCCGCCATCAAGGCCCGCGCCCCCGGCGCCGATCTGATCGCGCTGGCCCGCGACCCGGCCAAGGCCGCCGATCTGGGCGTGCCCGTCCGGGCCTTTGATTATCTTCAGGAGGAAGGTCAGGCGGCCGCGCTGGCAGGTGTTTCGGTGCTGGTGCTGATTTCGTCGAATGATTTCAACGACCGCGCCGGGCAGCATGCCCGTGTGATCGAGGCCGCCAAGGCCGCGGGCGTGGGGCGGATCATCTATACGTCGCTTCTGAAGGGCGATGCCTCGCCCATGATCCTGGCCGAGGACCATATCGCGACCGAGGCCGCGCTGGCCACCTCTGGCCTTGCCACCACGATCCTGCGGAACGGCTGGTACACCGAGAACTACACCGGCGCTCTGGGGGCCGCGCTGGCGCATGGCGCCATTCTGGGGGCCGCGGGTGAGGGGCGCCTGTCCACCGCCGCCCGCGCCGATTTCGCCGAGGCCATCGCCGTCACCGCGCTGGAAGAAGGCCATTCCGGCAAGATTTATGAACTTGCGGGCGATGACAGCTACACGCTGGCCGATCTGGCGTCCGAGGTGCAGGCGCAATCGGGCAAGCCGGTGGCCTTTGTGAACCTGCCGCAGGCGGATTACGCCAAGGCGCTGGAAGGGTTCGGTCTGCCCGCGGGATTTGCCGCCGTGCTGGCTGACAGCGATGCCCGCGCGGGCGAAGGCGCGCTGTTTGATGACAGCCACACCCTGTCGCGCCTGATCGGCCGTCCGACCACGCCTTTTGCCGCCACGGTGCGCGCCGCGCTGACGTGACGTCGCAATCGCGCCGCCGGATGTCCGAAGGGGCATTGGCGGCGCGGCTTTTCCGGTGCAGGTTGCGGCGCGAAGCGATTTGCGAAGGAGCCTGCCCATGACTCGCGCCACCCTCGAAGCCTATTACGCCGCCTTCAACGCCGGAAACCCCGAGGGGATGCTGGCCTGTGTCACCGATGACGTGGAGCATCGCGTCAACGAAGGCGCCATCCGCTTTGGCAAGGACAAGTTCGCCGAATTCTGCAGCCATATGGGCGTCAGCTACCGCGAAGAGCTGAAGGACATGGTCATCTTCGTGAACGAGGATGCGAGCCGCGGCGCCGCCGAATTCGTGGTGCATGGCGAATATCTGCAGACCGATCCGGGCCTGCCCGAGGCCAAGGGCCAGAAATACATCCTGCCCGCTGGGGCGTTCTTCGATCTGAAAGATGGCAAGATCGCCCGCGTGACCACCTTCTACAACCTCAGCGACTGGGTCGCGCAGGTTTCCAAATGATCGATGTCCGCGTCCTGACGGGGGCGGCGCTGGATGCCGCGCTGGATGACGTGGCGGGGTTGCGGATCACCGTGTTCCGCGACTGGCCCTATCTCTATGACGGGTCGGTCGAATATGAACGCGAATATCTGCAGACCTACCGCGACAGCCCCGGCGCGATTCTGGTGGGGGCCTTTGACGGGCGGCGTCTGGTCGGGGCTGCGACCGGCACACCGATGGAAGATCACGCCGACGAATTCGCCGAGCCGTTCAAATCGGTGGGCCTGCCGCTGGACCGGATCTTCTACTGCGCCGAATCGGTGCTGCTGCCGGAATATCGGGGGCAGGGCATCGGGCACCGGTTCTTTGACGCGCGCGAGGCCCATGCCCGCGCGCTGAACCGCAGCCATGTGGCCTTCTGCGGCGTGCAGCGCCCCGAGGATCACCCCCTGCGCCCCTCGATCTACCGCAGCAATGACGCCTTCTGGCGCAAGCGCGGCTATGAACAGCTGCCCGGCATCGTGGCGGAGTTTTCGTGGAAGGATGTAGGGGAAGAGGCAGAGAGCCGCAAACCCCTGCAATTCTGGATGCGGGCGCTTTAACCCAGTCGCCGGGCAGCGGCCTGCCCGGCGTGCAACCCCGTGGCCCAGCTTGCGGTCAGCAGATAGCCGCCCGTTGGCGCCTCCCAATCCAGCATTTCACCGGCAGCGAAGACTCCGGGCAGGGCGCGCAGCTCCAGATCCTCGGTCAGGCTGTCGCGGGTGATCCCCCCCGCGGAAGAGATCGCCTCTTCCATCGGGCGGGGGCCGGCGTGGCGGATGGGCAGGCGTTTCAGCAGCGGCGCCGGATCGGAGGGCAGGGGGCGCGCCATCTCCATCACCAGCGCGACGGCGGCGGGCGACAGGCCCAGTTTCCGCAGTCGGTTCGCGGCACTGTCGCCCGGTTTCTGCCGCGCCAGCCGGTCCCGCAGCGCATCAAGTGTCAGGTCTGGGAAGAGGTCTAGCGCCAGCGGCGCGCCAAGCCGGAGATCATGGCTGACGGTGTAAATGCCCCCACCCTCAAGCCCGCGTTCCGACAGCACGAATTCGCCGCGTTCCTGCCGGTCCCCCGCCAGAAGGCAGGCGCCCTTGATCGGCTGGCCCAGATGCTTGGCCATATGCGCAGACCAATCCATGCGGAAGCCCATATTCGCCGGGGCGAAATCCGCGATCCCGACGCCCTTGTCGCGCAGCCACGGCACCCAGGCCGCATCCGACCCCAGCCGCGGCCAACTGGCCCCGCCAAGCGCGAGAACCGCGACAGCGGGCGTCAGCACCTTTGCCCCCTCGGGCGTGTCAAAGGCCAGCGCATCCCCGTCAAACCCGGTCCAGCGCCAACGTGTTTTCAGAGTCACCCCTTTGCCCGCCAGCCGCGCCAGCCAGGCCCGCAGCAGCGGCGATCCCTTCATCGCCACCGGGAACACCCGCCCCGATGAGCCGGTAAAGACCGGCTGGCCCAGCCCTTCGCAAAAGGCGCGCACCTCGGCGGGGCCGAACCGCTCCAGCATGGGCTGCAGCCAGGTGGCCTCGTAATAGCGCGCGGCGAAATCGGCGGGGGCCTCGTCCTTGGTGACGTTCAGCCCCGATTTTCCCGCCATCAAGAGCTTGCGTGCCGGGCTGGGTTTCGCCTCTGCCACCAGCACCGCATGGCCTGCATCAGCCAGCGCCTCTGCCGCCATCAGGCCCGCCGGACCCGCGCCGATGACCAGCGCCGTCATGCGCCTGCCTTGGCGGCTGCGCGCTTCACCTCGATCACGCGATGGGGGTAGGGCATCTCGATTCCATGTTCTTTCAAGGCGTTCCAGATCGCAAACAGCACCGGGCTGCCATATTTGTTCTTCCCGTCATCAATCCCGTTCACCCAGTATTCCACCGCGAAATCCACCGCGCTTTCGCCAAAGCCCTTCAATTCGCAATCCGGCCCATCGGGGTGGCGCAGCACAAAAGGCAGTTTGCCCACCGCCTCTTCGATGATGGCGGGCACAAGGTTGATATCGGTGTCATAGCTGACGGAGAAGGCCGCCTCATAGCGATTGGCGCTGCCTTGGTCCGAATAATTCACCACCCGGCTGGTGATGAAATGTTCATTCGGCACCACGATCCATTTGCCGTCAAAGGTTTCCAGCACGCAGGCCCGCGCCGTCATCTTCACGATGGTGCCCTTTTCGCCGCCGTCGAGTTCGACATAATCGCCGACGGTGGTCTGCCCCTCCAGCAGCAGGATGATCCCGGACACGAAATTGGCCGCGATCTGTTGCAGCCCCAGCCCGATCCCTACACCCAGCGCACCGCCCAGAACTGCGACGGCGGTCAGGTCGATCCCCATGATGGACATGAGCAGCAGGAAGGCCGCGCCGAAGATCAGCACCTCGGTCGCCTTGACCGCCAGTTCGCGCGTGGCGGGGCGCAGCTCTTCCTGTTTCTTGATGTAGTCGGTGCTTTGCCGGTTGGACCAGGTACCCAGCCAGAACAGCAACGACCCCGCAATCAACCCGCGGATCAGCGCCATGACCGAAAAGCGGATATTCCCCAGCGCGATGACGGTTTCTTCCAGCCGGGCCGAGATGTCATCCAGCAGCCCCAGCGCATACAGTGCTGCGACCGGCAGCAGGACATAGCGGCCCAGCAGCCGCAAGAAGCTGTCGGTCAGCACCTCGCGCACGAAGATGCGGGCGGCAAGGAACAGGAACGCGCGCTTGCCAAAGGCGATCACCGCGCCGGACCCGAAGATGGAGCGGGTAATTTCCTCGCCCACCGCCGTCAGGGCATAGGCCAGCACCGGCAAGAGCAGCGGCAGGAAGCGGCGGGCAAAGAGACGGGCGGTCACCAGCAGGCCCGCTTTGCCCTCGGGCGGGGTGATCAGCCGGTCCAGCGTGGGTTGCAGGCGCTGCGCGATATGCCGGGCCGCGTAGAACGCCAGAATCAGCAGCGCAAACTGTGACCAGGCGCCCGGCGACAGCAGCCACCCTTGTGCGAGCGTCCAGCCAGGTTCAACCCAGCCCCAGAGCTTGATGATGATATCCGGTTGATTACCCATGCACCCCTCCCTCACATGGCCTGAGGCTTGGCAGAGCCGCAGGCGCCATGCAAGAGGGGCGTCAGATCACGCGGATCGTGTCCTTGTTCACGGCCAGCACATAGCCGCGCCGCGCGATGGTCTTGACCAGAAGCTCGGACACCAGCTGATTGCCCAGGGCATCGCGCAGGCGTTTGACACGGGTAGCGCCCGCGGCCTCTTCGCAGTCGGATTCGCTGCGCCCGGAAATCACCGCCTCGATCTGCGCGCCGGTCAGCACGTCATCATCCATCCGCGCCTCGGCCAGCACGGAAAGCGTCTCGATCGCGGCCTCGGTCAGCTTGAATTCCAGATCGTTGATATAGACCGCCCGGCTTTCACGGCTGATCAGCAGGGATGAAACCTGAATCCCCGACCGCTGGATGGCCGAAATCCTGCGGTTCAGCGTGACGATGGTCACCAGAAAGACCAGACAAGCCACCAGCAGCGCGGTCGAAAACACCAGCAGCACGAAGATGACCATGCGATAGCTGGCCAGAACCTCCTGAAAGGTGGTGCCCGATTGCGCGATGATTTCCAGCAGCTTGATTTCAGCCAATGTCCGCAGATCATCATTGGCCACGAAAAGCTGTTCGACGCGGGCGTTGAAGGCATTGGCATCGGGCAGATTCAGGAACAGAAAGACCGCTGCCGCCCCAAGGATGAGAACGATGGCGCCAATCCCCAGCGCGACGGTGCGGCTGCCTGCCCGAAGGCTGTCAGAAACGGAGGAAGTAGTCTCCGGCACTTGATTTCCTCTCGTTCAGGCCCTCGGGGCCGAAGGTAGAGATCACGTTCAACAGCTTCCAGCCCGCCTGTGCAAGACGGGGTTTCAGCTCGGCCTTGGCCGAACCCTTGTCACAGGCGGAAACCTGCGCGACCCCGTAATGAAGCCGCAGCGGATCGTCCTGTTTGGCTTTGTAATCGGCATAGCATTCGGCCTGCGCGGCGCTGGCAAGGCAGAGCAGGGCGGCGGCGAGGAAGAGGCGCATTTTGGGTGTCCGTGGCTGCTCGGGTCTTTGGGGGATGATGGGCTTTGGCGCGGGGCAATTCAATATCATCCATAGGTTTGTGGCTTTGTTATGGGATGACACGGTGCTGATATTGCGTGTCGGTGCGGTGTCGACCCACCCTTTTGCCTAAGATCCGAGACACAAACGGAAACAAGGCAGGCAATCATGACGCAGGAGAAGATCTGGCAAAAGCATCAGGGATTGGGCTTTGCCGTGCTGATGGTGGGCGGGCTTATCCTTACGGTGGGGGTGCTTTTGGCCGCAGGATCTGGCCAGTCCGAGGCGCACGCCTGCCATATGGATCTTTCGGACCCCGCGGTCAGGTCTTGCGCCACCTGATCCCCCGACCGCCGCGGCCCTGCCCCCCGGGGCTGCAGCGTGCGGGCGGGGGTAAACGGCACCCCCGCCCGCAGGGCTTTTCTTTCCGGCCCGGATGCGGTTCTGTCCGTCCATGACCAAGATGAGTGCCGATTTCAGCTTTGAACTGGCCGCGCGGGCGCGCGGCTTCCTGCGGATTGCCGGTGTGGACGAGGTGGGGCGTGGCCCGCTGTGCGGCCCTGTCACCGCGGCTGCGGTGATCCTTGATCCGGCGCATATACCGGAAGGTATAGGCGACAGCAAAGCCCTGTCATCCGCGAAGCGTGAACGGCTGGCCGCCGAAATCCGCGCTGTCGCACAGGTTGCGGTCGCCCATGCCAGCGTGGAAGAGATCGACCGCCTGAACATCCTTCAGGCCAGCCATCTGGCGATGGAACGCGCCATCGCGCAGCTTGCCCCACCCCCCGATCATGCGCTGATCGACGGCAACCGCCTGCCGCGCGGGCTGGCCCTTTCGGCCGAGGCGGTGGTGAAGGGCGATGCCCGGTCCCTGTCCATCGCGGCGGCCTCGATCATCGCCAAGGTCGAGCGGGATCGCATCATGGTGGATTTGGCGCAACAGCATCCCGGATATGGCTGGGAACGCAACGCGGGTTACCCGACCAAGGATCACCTGACGGCGCTTCTAAATCTTGGGGTGACCCCTCACCATAGGCGTTCGTTCAAGCCCGTCCACAATATCTTGTATCAAGACCTTTCAGTAACCTCTTGATTCAAAAAAGAATTTGACGGCGAATCCCCTCTGACTCATCTTAAGAGCCAATAAATCGGCACAAAGAGGCCGAGAGCAGAGGCAGTAATGACGACACGCAAAACCGCAGCAGAGGCACCCGCCCTGCCGCTCAATCAGATATTGGCCGGCGATTGCATCGAACAGATGAACGCGCTTCCGGCCAACTCGGTGGATCTGATTTTCGCGGATCCGCCCTACAACCTTCAACTGAAGGGCGAACTGCATCGGCCTGACAACAGCAAGGTGGATGCGGTGGACGATCACTGGGATCAGTTCTCCAGCTTTGCCGCCTATGACAAATTTACCCGTGACTGGCTGGCTGCCGCGCGCCGCTTGCTCAAGCCCAATGGGGCGATCTGGGTGATCGGCAGCTATCACAACGTCTTCCGCGTGGGGGCCGCGCTGCAGGATCTGGGCTTCTGGATGCTGAACGACGTGGTCTGGCGCAAGTCGAACCCGATGCCCAATTTCCGCGGCAAGCGCCTGACCAACGCGCATGAGACGCTGATCTGGGCCTCGCGCGATGAGGCGGCGAAATACACCTTCAACTATGAGGCGCTGAAGGCGCTGAATGACGGCGTGCAGATGCGGTCGGACTGGGTACTGCCCATCTGCACCGGCAATGAGCGCCTGAAGGATGACAACGGCGACAAGGCCCATCCGACGCAAAAGCCCGAGGCGCTGCTCCATCGCGTGCTGGTGGCCACCACGAACCCCGGCGATGTCGTGCTGGACCCGTTCTTCGGCACCGGCACGACCGGAGCAGTGGCCAAGATGCTGGGCCGTGATTTCATCGGGATCGAGCGGGAAGAGAGCTATCGCAAGGTCGCGGCCGAGCGCATCGCCCGCACCCGCCGCTTTGACGCCACGGGGCTTGAGGTCACGGGGTCGAAGCGCGCCGAACCGCGTGTGCCGTTCGGTCAGGTGGTTGAACGCGGCATGCTGCGCCCGGGCGAAGAGCTGTATTCCATCGGCAACCGCTTCAAGGTGAAGGTGCGTGCCGATGGCACCCTGATCGGCAATGACGTGAAGGGCTCGATCCATCAGGTCGGCGCGACGCTTGAGGGTGCGCCCTCGTGCAACGGCTGGACATATTGGCATTTCAAGCGCGACGGGAAGATGATTCCCATCGATCTGCTGCGTCAGCAGATCCGCGCCGAAATGGAGGCTGACGAACGTCAGCGTCACTGAAACGCGGCGGGGGTGAACCCCGCCCGACACCCGAAATCATAAGATTGACGGTTACGCCTGTGTCCCGGTTCCGCCGGGGACACACCTCCCCGCCATGCTTGCATGGCGGGGTTTTTTCATGGGCGCGGTCAGGCGGCCTCGGACCAGTTGGTAATGTCCGGGTAATGCCGCTTGCGCCAGGCGCGGACGCGCGGGTTCATCCGGCGGCGCCAGAGCGGCGGGATCAGCGCCAGCACCCCCATCGCCGGATAGCCCATCGGCAGGATCGGCGCCTCGGTTGCGTCATAGGTCTGCAGCAGCGGAAAGCGGCGGTCGGGCCGGGTGTGATGGTCCGAATGGCGCTGCAGGTTGATCAGCAACCAGTTCGACGCGCGCTGCGGCGCGTTCCAGGAATGATGCGGGCGGACGGGCTCATAACGGCCATCGGGCAGGCGGCGGCGGACAAGGCCGTAATGTTCGATGTAATTCGTCAGCTCCAGTTGCCAGACCGCGAAAAAGGCCTGTAGCGCGAACATCAGAACCCCGAAGGCCCCGCCCACCCCATAGGCCGCCAGCACCGCCAGCACCTGCAGCACAGCATAGCGCCAAAAGGGGTTGCTGCGGTGCCAGACCGGGCGGCCGACGCGGCCCAGCTTTTCCGCCTCGGCCCGCCAGGCGGACATAAGACATTCCGGCAGCACCCGCGCGAAAAAGCGGTAAAAGCCTTCGTTGTAGCGCGCGCTGACCGCATCGCGCGGCGTGCCGACATGGCGGTGATGCACCAGCAGATGCTCGGTGCGGAAATGGCTGTAAAGTACGGTCGCGAGCAGCAGGTCGCCCAGCCAGCGTTCCAGCCGGTTGCGCTGATGCAGAAGTTCATGGGCATAGACGATGCCCACCGTCCCCGAGGCGACGCCGATCCCGAACATCAGCCCCAAGATCTCGGCCCAGCCCAGCGTGGGGGATCGGGTGATCCACCAGATCGCACCATAGATGGTGGCGGCCTGAAGGGGCAGCCAGATCAGCGTAATGGCCCGATACCAGACCAGATCGCCCTCATCCGTCTGGGGATCGGGGTTGTCCTCATTCTTGCCAAGAAGCAGGTCCAGCACCGTGATCAGCGCCCAGGCGTAAAGCGGCGGCAAAAGCACGGTCCAGCCGCCCTGCGTCACGCCCACAGCCACCAGTGGCGGCAGCGCCAGCGACAGCCAGAAGGGCAGGGCATTTCTGAAAGCGGCAGTATCGGTCATTGGCTCCTCCGTCCCGCGCAGTCTAGGCGGGGCGGAAGGGGCGCTCAACTCTTGCTGGTCAGGGCTTGGCGGAACTGACGGGGCGTAATGTCGCGGCGGCCTGCGACCACGCCTTCCGCATGACCGTGGGCAATGCCCCCGGCGCGAAATCGGCGGCGGGAATGTAACGGCCACGGTCGGGCGGGGCATCGCTTTCTGCCCAAAGCACGGTCAGTTGCAACTGGAAATGGGTGAAGGTGTGCTGCACCTCGCCAAGTGATTCCCAGTCGGCGGGCAGGGGTGCGGGCAGGGCGCTCCCGTCCCAGCCACTGGTCGGAAAGCCCAGCATCCCACCCAGAAGGCCGCTGGCGGGACGGTCTTCCAGCAAGATTGCGCCATCGCTGCGTCGGACGATCCAGACAGTGCCCTGCCGCACGGGTTTGGCCTGTTTGGGCGCCTTGCGCGGAAAGCTGGTGGCATCGCCGGCCGCGCGGGCGGCGCAATCCTCGGACCAGGGGCAAAGCGCGCAGGCCGGGTTGCGCGGGGTGCAGATCGTGGCGCCCAGATCCATGATCGCCTGCGCGTAATCGCCGGGCCGGTCGGCGGGTGTCAGTTCGGCCGCACGGCGGCCGATCTCGGGCTTGGCGGCGGGCAGGGGCGTTTCGATCCGCCGCAGCCGGGTGATGACCCGTTCCACATTTCCGTCAACCACGGTCGCAGGCCGGTCAAAGGCAATCGCCGCCACGGCCGCGGCCGTATAGGGGCCAACGCCGGGCAGGGCGCGCAACCCCTCTTCGCTGTCGGGAAAACGGCCGTCATGCGCCTCGGCCACGACGCGGGCGCATTTCAGCAGGTTCCGCGCCCGGGCGTAATAGCCAAGCCCCGCCCATTCCGCCATGACATCGGCATCTTCAGCCGCGGCCAGATCGGTGACGCGCGGCCATCTGTCGGTGAAGCGGCGAAAGTAATCGCGCACCGCCGCCACGGTCGTCTGCTGCAGCATGACCTCGGACATCCAGACGCGATAGGGATCGGGGCGTTCCCCCAAGGCCCGGTCCGGGGGCGCCACGCGCCATGGCATCGACCGATGGTGACGGTCATACCAGGCCAGAAGCCGGGCGGAGAGATCGCTCAGTTCGCTCATCGCCCCCGTCTCAGCGTGCCAGCGGCAAGGTCATGTCCCGGTGCGGGATGCCCGCATCGTCATATTCCGGACCGTGGGCCACAAACCCCAGCCGTTCGTAGAACCCCAGAACCGGCACCTGCGCGCTCAGATAGACCTCATCAAAGCCGGGGTCGGCGGCGAAATGATCAATCCCCGCGCGGATCAACGCCGCACCTAGGCCGGTGCCGCGCGCGACGGGCAGAACGCAGACCCGCCCGATCTTGCCGGTGCGGCCCTTTTGCAGCAGCCGTGCCGTGCCGACGGGCTGGCCATCCTGAAGGGCCAGAAGATGGGTGGCCTGATCATCCAGATCATCCATCTCATCCGCCTCGGAGATGCCCTGTTCTTCGATGAAGACACGGCGGCGCAGATCGTGGCAGGCGGCGATATCCTGCGTTACGCGGATCTCGATGGTCATGCGAAGTAATCCTGCAGGATGCGGGTATAGATCGCCTTCAGCTGTTCGATCTGTTCGACCTCGATCCGTTCATCGACCTGGTGCATGGTCTTACCCACCAGCCCGAATTCGACCACGGGGCAGTGATCCTTGACAAAGCGCGCGTCCGAAGTGCCGCCCGAGGTCGACAGTTCCGGGCGCCGCCCGGTTTCGGCCTCGACCGCGCGGGCGATCATGTCCGAGAAGGCGCCCGGCGGGGTCACGAAGCTTTCGCCCGAAATCTGGATCCGCAGGTCAAAGCGCACCCCGGTTTCCGCCTCGACCGCGGCGGCATGGCCGCGCAGCCAGTCGCTGAGGCTCGCACCGCTGTGGAGATCGTTGAAGCGGATATTGACGGTGGCGCTGCCCTTGGCGGGGATCACGTTATTGGCCGGGTTGCCGCAGTCGATGGTGGTGATCGCAAGGGTCGAGGCGTCGAAATGCGCGCTGCCTTCGTCCAGCGGCTTTTCCTCCAGCCGCGCCAGCAGGCGGACCAGCGCGCTCATCGGGTTGCGGGCGCGGTGGGGATAGGCGCTGTGGCCCTGCACGCCGGTGGCGGTGAACCAGCAGGTCATGCTGCCGCGCCGCCCGATCTTCATCATTTCGCCCATTTCATTGGGGCAGGTGGGTTCGCCGACAAGGCAATGCGTCATCCGCTCGCCCTCGGCTGCCATCCAGTCAAGCAATGCGACGGTGCCATGTTCTGCATCGCCTTCCTCATCCCCGGTAATGGCCAGGATGATCGCGCCGTCGGGCGGGGTTTGGCGCACGAAATCGACCGCCGCCGCGGCAAAGGCCGCCACGCCTGACTTCATGTCGGTCGCGCCCCGGCCCCACAGGATGCCATCGATGATCTCGCCGCCAAACGGATCATGCGTCCAGGCGGCGGCATCGCCCACCGGCACCACATCGGTATGGCCGTTAAAGCCGAAGCTGCGGTTGGCCCCCTTGGCCCCCCAGCGGGCATAGAGATTGGCGATCCCGCCGCGATCGACGCGGGTGCAGGTGAACCCGGCCTGCGTCAGCAGCCCTTCCAGAAGCACAAGCGCGCCCCCTTCGGCAGGCGTGACCGAATTGCAGCGGATCAGATCGGCGGTCAGCTGAACCGGGTCAAGGGATTCGGTCCGGGGGTGGGTCATCGGCGCTCTCCTTCTGTCGCCCAAGGGATAAAGGGGCGTTTTCGCCACCGCAAGCACCCCGGCTGACCACGGCACGGGTGAAAACTGTGCCCGGCCTGCAACCAATCGGTGGGGCTTCAGGGGATTGTCGCGGGAATCGTGATGACAAAAAGGAAAATCCAAATCTAACTTATGGATGTGCGAGTGTCGTAAGTATGGGTTTGATCCAAGACAGCCGGGGGAAAAACCCCTGCGCCCCGAGCAGCACCGGACCTGACAGGGAAAACCCTGCACCGGTGGGGGACGTCCGAGGGACAAGGAACAGGCACGATGGGTGTGGGCGCCGAGCTTACCTATAACAGCAACGTCACGGCGTTGCAGATGGCCAATACGATTTTCGGGGATGGGGTCTCGGTGTTGTCCGCGTCCTATTCCGGGCCGTCCTATTCGGCGGCGATTTACAGCGATGGCCAGCTGTCGCCCGGGGTCGTGCCGTCGAACAGCGGCGTGATCCTCTCGACGGGCCGGGCGGATTCCTTCACCCAGCACAACGGAAACCCCAACCGGTCGACCGGCACTTCGACAGATACCACCGGCACGAACAACAACGCCCAGTTCAACGCGGTTGCCGGGGCGCCGACCTACGATGCCGTCTGGCTGGATGCGACCTTTGTTCCGACCGGCAATACCATGACGATCAAATTCGTCTTTGCCTCTGAGGAATACCCCGAATACATCAATTCGCAGTTCAACGATGTTGTCGGGGTCTGGGTCAACGGCAGTGCCGTGCCGATTTCGGTCGGCACCGGGCGGACGAGTGTCAATAACATCAACACCAACACCCAGCCGAACCTGACGGTGTCGAATGTCAACGACACCTATAATACGGAAATGGACGGCTTTACCGTCACGCTGTCGCTCGACATGCAGGTGACACCGGGTGTGGCGAACACCATCCGCATCGGCATCGCCGATGTGTCGGACGCGCAATATGACAGCAACCTACTGATCGCGGCCGACAGCGTGCAGACCGCCGTGGTCGCCCGTGACGATTCGGTCACGATGTTTGCAACCGGCACCCAGACGATCAATGTCCTTGGCAATGATCAGTCGGCCAGCGGCAACGCCCTTGTCATCACCCAGATCAACGGGGTGCCGGTGGTGGCGGGGCAGACTGTCGTCCTGCCCTCGGGGCAGCAAATCCGGCTGAATGCCGATGGCACCTTCACCATCACCGGCGACGGGCAGACCGAGAACACCTCGTTCACCTATACCGTGTCAAATGCCCACGGGAACGGCAACGGCGTCACCGATACCGCCATCGTGAACCTGACGCAGATCCCCTGCTTTGTGGCGGGAACCCTGATCGGCACGCCGGGCGGCCCGCGGCGGGTTGAAGGCCTGACCCCTGGGGATCTGGTGCTGACGGTGGATGACGGCGCCCAACCCCTGCGCTGGATCGGTCGGCGGACCGTTCCGGCGACCGGCAACTTCGCCCCCATCCGCATTGCTGCCGGCGCCTTCGGGGATCACGGCACCCTGCTCGTCTCGCCGCAGCATCGGGTGCTGTTGCGCGATGCCATGGCCGAGCTGCTGTTTGGTGAAGATGAGGTGCTGGTGGCGGCCAAGGATCTGCTCAATCATGATGGCGTGTGCCGGGTCGAAGGCGGGCAGGTCGAATATGTCCATCTGCTGTTTGACCGCCATCAGGTGATCTGGGCCGAAGGTTTGCCCACGGAAAGCTTCTTGCCCGGCCCGCAGATGTCGCACAGCTTCGACGGCGCCGTTTTGCAGGAACTGGTCACGCTCTTTCCTGAACTGGACCCGATGACCGGTCACGGCTATGGCCCCGCCGCCCGCCGCATGCTGCGCGGATATGAGGCGCAACTGCTGCTGACAGGCGCGGCCTGACCCGACATGAGCGGCTGGGTCGCCCTCTCCGATCAGGACGGACCCGTGGGGCAGGGGCCCTTGATCGGGCAGGCAGAGCTGGCGCAGGGCTCGCTGGTTCTTGAGGTGGCAGTGCCCCTGCCTGCGGCTGCCGTTTTGGTGGATCAGCGTCTGGGTCACAGCCTGCTGTCGGTTTTTCTGGCGCCTGATTCTGGGGTGGGGCTGGTGCTGCGGGTGGGCAGCCGGGTGCTGCGCGCCATGGTCCACGGGCCGTTTCCGCAGGGGGCGGGTACGGCCCGGATCACTTTTGGCTGGGACGACCGGGGCTGGACCCTGGCCTATCTGCCGCCCGATACCGACCAGGAAATCCGCACCAGGGGTGCGGCTGTGGTGGCTTTGCCGGTGCCCCTGCTTGACGCGCTTTGCCGTGGCCTGGGCGAGTCGCGTCGCCATCCCGCGCTCTTGTGGTTTGGTGTCACCCTGCAGGACAGCCCGCCGCGTCAGGCCAGCTGGGTCGGTCAACGCACCCTCATTGCCACGCCCTCGGGGCTGCGGCCTGCGGGAACCCTGCAAGGTGGCGACCGGGTGCTGACGGCCGATGGGCTGGTGCGGCCCCTGCGTTCCGTCCGCAAACTGGTACTGCCGGCGCGGGGGCGGCAGGCGCCTGTCCTGCTACGCGCACCCTATTTCAGCCGGATGCGGGATATTCTGGTCAGCGCGGACCAGTGCATCGTTCTTGCGGGGGCCGAGGTCGAATATCTGTTCTCGACCGAGGCCGTTCTGGCCCGCGCGCAACACCTGACCGATGGCCGATCCGCCTATCACGATGGACGCCGCATGATCGCGGGGACGGTTTCGCTGGATATCGGGGCACCTGATCTGATCGCGGGCGAAGATCTGGCCTTCCTGTCAGCCAGCCACGACCGGGTGCTGGCCCCGCCGCCGCTGCCGATCCTGCGTCACTACGAAGCTGTGCCGCTTCTGGCGCTGCTGGGGCGCGGCAACGGGCGCCGCGCCGCCTGACTGATCAGTCGTAGAACGGTGTCATCTGCGCCACGACGACCGAGTTTTCGTCCAACGCGCGCTGCATCAGCTCGCGTTCTTCGGCATCGATTTCGTCGCCCGCGGCCTCGCGTTCCGACAGCGTGCCATAGCCCGACACGTCCAGCGGTGCGAGATCGGCCTGCTTGAGGATCGCCACGGTTTCGCGCACGGCCTCGGCCTCATCCACCCCGCTGGCATAGATCATCAGCGCGGCACCGGTGGCCTTGTCGGGCAGGCCGTCACCCGACTTGCGGCCGACTTCCACGACCAGCGTATAGACCTGCTGGGGACGCTTGGCCTTGCTGTCCTGACTTTCGCTGTCGCTCATGCCGTATCCTTTCGTAACCGCCTTCTCCTAAGCCGGAACCCCGCGCGCGGCAAGCGGCGCGTCAAGGGGCCAGCGACAGGCCCAATCGCGCCAGCGCGGCTTGCAGCGGCGCGGCATCGGGCAGGCGCAACCGCACCGGCAGAGTCAGCACCCGCGACCGGAAGGCCGGGGGCAGGCGGACGGCATCCTTTTCGGTGGTGACCAACTGGGCCTGCAACGCGCTGGCCTCGGTCTCAAGCCGGGTCATCAGTGCAGTGGCCAGCGGTTGGTGATCATCCAGCGCCTGTGCGCGCACCACCACCGCCCCCAGATCGCGCAGGGTGGCAAAGAACTTTTCCGGGTGGCCGATCCCGGCAAAGGCCAGCACCCTTTCGCCCGTCCAGTCGAGCCCCATCTGCAGCGGCTCCAACCGCGCGCGGATCACTGGGACCGGCAGCGGGTGACGGGCGGCAAAATCATCCTGCGCCGCATCGGTGCCGATCGCCATCACCAGATCGGCCCGCTGCATCCCCGCCGCGACGGGTTCGCGCAGCGGCCCGGCAGGCAGGCAAAGCCCGTTGCCAAAGCCCCGCGCGGCATCGACCACGATGATGCTCAGGTCCTTCTGGACCGAGGGGTTCTGGAACCCGTCATCCAGCAGGATGACCTTCGCCCCCGCAGCTTCGGCCGCGCGCACCCCGGCGGCGCGGTCCTTGGCGACCCAGGTCGGCGCGAAAGCCGCAAGCAGCAGGGGTTCATCCCCCACTTCGGCCGCCTGATGGCGGGGGGTGACCTGCACGGGGCCGGGCAGGCTTCCACCATGGCCGCGCGTCACGACATGCACCCCGGGTAGCCGTTCGATCAGCGCGATGGCGGTCGGGGTCTTGCCCGTGCCGCCGACATTCAGGTTGCCGACGCAGATCACCGGCACTTTGGCGCGATAGCCCGGCTTTGCCACGCGCCGGGCGGTCGCCGCCGCATAGATCCGCCCCAGCGGTGAAAGAAGGCGCGCCAGCACCGTCGGGCGCGGCTGATACCAGAATTCGGGCGCCTGCATCAGTCTTCCCCCAACATGCGGCGGAGCAGGCTATGCACCCGCTCGGTCACTTCGACCCCGTCCGAGGCCACGGTCCAGGCCGACTGCGCCAGTTTTGCAGCCCGGTCGGGCGACAGAAGTTCGGCCAACGCTTCGGCCAGATCGCCGCCCGAGGCGACGGAGCGTGTGGCCCGCGCAGCCCCCAGCCGCCCGAGGATCGCGCCATGCGGGCCGGGACGGGGGCCGTGGATCAGCGAAGACCCCAGCGCCGCGGCCTCCATCGGGTCGCGGATGCAACCGGTGCCCGCCAGCGACCCGCCCAGAAAGGTGATCGGCGCCAGCCGATACCAAAGCCCCATCTCGGCGGCATCTGCGATGAAGACCTCGGTTTCCGGCTCGGGTTCCTCATCCGCGCTGCGGCTGGCCACCATCCACCCCTCGGCGCGTTCAAGGCTGGCGGCAAGCTCGGTCGCGCGGGCGGGGTCTTCCGGTACAAGGATCAGCAGCAGCCGGTGGGCCAGACGCAGACCGGCACGATGCGCCTCAATCACTGCGGCCTCTTCGGCCTGCGGCAGGGCCGCGGCCAGCCAGACGGGGCGCGAATTCATCAGCCGGGCCAGTTCTTCCCGCTCGGCCTCATTCCCCGGCAGGACGGCGCAGGGCTGTTCCATCCGGCCCGTCACCGCCATCCGCGCATTGACCCCCGCCTTGCGAAGCGCGCGGGCGGCGGCATCATCCAGCGCGAGGATTTCCTGCAGATGCGCCAGCGTGGCGCGGATCAGCCCGGGATACCATCCATCCCGGCCATCCGGCAGATGGGGCACCCGCGCCTCGACCAGCGCCATGGGGATCTTGCGCCCCGCCGCTGCATCGATCAGCGCCGGGCGCAGCTCGCCGCCGGAAAAGAGGATGGCATCGGGCTGCCAGTGATCGAGCATCGCCGTGACCTCGGCCACGGTTTCCCCCGGCGAAGGTTGCCACAGCGTGCCGCCCGCCAGTGCCGCGGGTGCGGTGCTGCCCGGTGTGGTGACAAGGACAGGGTGGCCGTCCTCATCCCGGATCTTTTCGGCCAGCACGCCCAGACTGCGGATATGTTCCTCTTCCGGGGCGTGAAGCCAGATCAGGCGCCCGGGCGGCCGCTCGGGCCGTTCGGTCGGCTGCGCCACCCGCCGCCGCGCGGCGAGATTGTAAAGCGACAGGCCAAGTGGCGCCATGATCCGTCAGCGCTCAGGCGCCCAGTTCCTCGGTCGCCGAACCCGGCTGCGCCTCATCGCGCAGGCGATGGATATGCGCGATGAAGTAGCGCATATGGGCATCATCAACCGTCCGCTGCGCTTCGGCCTTCCAGGCGGCGAAGGCCGATTCGTAATCGGGGAACATGCCGACGATGTGGATGTTCTTGACATCCTTGAATACGTTTTTCGAGGGGCTTACCAGCTCGCCGCCAAAGACGAGGTGAAGACGCTGCGCCATGGATTTTCTCCGTCCAGTGTGGGGCGGACCCTAGCGGATGACGAGGCAAAGGAAAAGGCGGGGCAGGGCTTCGGTCCGGACATGACGCCGCGGCAGCGAGGGGAAGGGGCAGCAGGGCCAGGCCGCCCCGCTGCCGCCCGGATCACTTGGCCAGTTCGGCGTCCAGCAGGGCCTTCAGGTCCTCATAGGACATGTTGGAATGTTTGGTGCCGTTGATGAACAGGGTCGGCGTGCCTTCAACGCCGTCGGCCTCCATGTTCTTCTGGAAATTCGCCACCATGGCCTCGGCCAGTTTCTGATCGTTGAAGCAGGCGTCCAGCTCGGCATCGGTCATGCCCGCCGATTTGCCGATGGTCTTGAGATTGCCGATCACCGTGGTCGGATCATCCGAGGCGGCCCATTCCTTCTGCTTTTCGAACAGCACGCCATTCAGGCCGAAATAGCGCATCTCGCCGCCGCAGCGGGCCAGCATCCCGGCCCAGAGACCGTAGCGGTCAAAGAACACCTCACGGTAGACGAACTTCACCTTGCCGGTGTCGATATATTCGGCCTTCAGCGGCTTGAAGACAGCGTCATGGAAATTCGCGCAATGCGGGCAGGTATACGAGGCATATTCCGTCAGCGTCACCTTGGCATCGGCATTGCCCAGAACCAGCTCGGGCAGCTCCAGGGGGGCATCGGCGGCGGGGGCAGCCGCTTCGCCTTCGGCCCAGGCCGGAATGGCAATGGCCGCAGCCATGGCCGCCGAGGCGGCAAGGGCGATCACGTCGCGGCGGGTGTATTTGGTCATCTCGTCGGCCTCTCAGGTTCTGCGGCGTGTTAAGACATTGGCGGCCAGCATTTCCAGCGCGCGGCGCAGACCTTCGTCCTGCACGCCCTCGGCGGTTTCATGCGCTTTGGCCAGAATTTCGGGCGGCGGGGCGGGCGGGGCCACCGGCGGCGGCGCAAGGAACTGTGCCTGCCCCTCGGCAAAGCCCATCGGGGCGGTCTGGGTCAGCGTGACGCGGCTGATCGCGGCATAGCCGTAGCAGGCATTCACCCGGTCACGGATGCGCGGCAACTGCATCTGCACCATCGGCGCATCGGTGGGTTTGACCAACACCGTCAGCGTCGCCCCGAAGGCGCCTTTGGAATAACCTACCTTCACCGGACGGGTCACGCGGGCCAGGTCCTCGCCCACGACCTCGGGCCAATGGGTCAGGAGGCGCGTCACGGCAAAGCCGCGGCTTTCGCCTGCGCTGCGGATGCGGTCTTTCAGCAGGCCCGATGCCGCCTCGAACCCACGCATCCGGCGCCCCTTGCGGGACCAGCGATAGCTTTCGTCTGGGATCGGGCCGGGGCCGTCGTTTGTCATGCATCCTCCGTTCGACGGCATCCTAGCGGCGCGCGCCGGGACGGGCCAGCACCAACGGCGCCGCAGGTCCATAAAGATTGCGTGACAGAGGCGCCGGTCCGGCCCGCGCCGGGATGATGGGGTGACGCGGCCCGCGCCCCATGCTAGGCAGGGCCATGGACCAGCTGCCCACCAAAGACCAGATCCGCCAGTGGATCACCGATAACCCGACGCTTGCGTCGAAGCGCGATATTGCCAAGGCCTTCAGCATCAAGGGCGGCCCCGGCCGCATCGAATTGAAGCGCCTGCTCAAGGAGCTGGAGCTGGAAGGCGGCGTGCAAAAGCGCAAGCGCCAGTTCCGCGAGGCAGGCACCCTGCCGCCCGTGTCGATCCTGCGGATCACGGCCCCCGATGCCTCGGGCGATCTGTTTGCCGTCCCCGCCGAATGGGAGGGGGACACCCCCCCGCGCATCCACGTCATTACCCGCGCGGGCGATCCCGCGCTGGGGCAGGGGGACCGCATCCTTGCCAAGCTGGCCCCCGTCGCGGGCGACGGTTTCAGCCATGAAGCCCGCATCATCCGCCAGCTGGGCACCAATGCCATCCGCGTGCTGGGCATTTTCCGCGCCAGCCACGAAGGCGGGCGGATCGTGCCGATCGACAAGGGGGGCGACAAGGAATGGCGCGTGCCTGCGGGCCTGACCCTTGACGCCGAGGATGGTGAGCTGGTCGAGGCCGAACAGGCCGGTGCCAAGCGCATGGGACTGACTACGGCACGCATCGTGGAACGGCTGGGCGATCCTTCGGGGCCGCGCGCGGTCAGCCTGATTGCCATCCACCAGCACGGCATCCCCGATCAGTTCCCCGCCGCCGTTCTGGCCGAAGCCGACGCCGCCCAGCCCTGCCCGCTGGGATCACGTGAAGATCTGCGCGACCTGCCGCTGGTCACCATCGACCCGATCGACGCGCGCGACCGCGACGATGCCGTGCATGCCCATGCCGATGACGATCCGGCGAACCCCGGGGGCTTTATCCTCTGGGTCGCGATTGCCGATGTGGCGCATTACGTCCGCCCCGGATCGGCGCTTGACCGCGAGGCGCGCAAGCGCGGCAATTCCACCTATTTCCCCGACCGGGTGGTGCCGATGTTGCCCGACACGCTGTCGGGCGATCTGTGTTCGCTGCACGAAGGTGTGGACCGCGCCTGCATGGCGGTGCGGATGAAGATCGACGCGCAGGGCAACAAGCTGTCGCATCGCTTTACCCGCGGGTTGATGCGGTCCAAGGCTTCGCTGCATTACGGGCAGGTGCAGGCGGCGATGGACGGGGCGATTGAGCCCAAGGTCGCACCGCTGATGGAAGAGGTCATCCGCCCGCTTTACGCCTGCTATGAGGTGATGAAACGCGCCCGCGCCATCCGTCAGCCGCTGGACCTTGAGCTGCCGGAACGCAAGATCCTGCTTTCCGACGAAGGCAAGGTGCTGTCGGTGGCCTTCTATGAACGCTTCGACGCCCATAAGGTGATCGAAGAGGCGATGATCCTTGCCAATGTCGCCGCCGCGGAAGAGCTGATCCGGTTGAAGCGTCCGCTTCTGTTCCGCGTCCACGAAGAACCCAGCCCCGAAAAGCTGGATGCGCTGCGCGAAGTGGCCGAGGCGTCGGGCTTTACGCTGGCCAAGGGGCAGGTTCTGAAGACGTCGCACCTGAACCGGTTGCTGTCGCAGGCCCAAGGGACCGAGTTCGACGAGCTGCTGAATATCTCGACCCTGCGGTCGATGACGCAGGCCTATTACAACCCGCAGAACTTTGGCCATTTCGGTCTGGCGCTGCGGAACTACGCGCATTTCACCTCGCCCATCCGGCGCTATTCCGACCTGATCGTGCATCGCGCGCTGATCCTCGGGCATGGCTGGGGCGATGACGGCCTGAGCCATCAAGACATTGAAATGCTGGAGGAAACCGCCAAACTGATTTCTGATGCGGAGCGGCGGTCGATGGCGGCGGAACGCGATACGGTGGACCGCTACCTTGCGGCCTATCTGTCAGACCGCGTGGGGCAGACCTTCACGGGCCGCGTGTCGGGGGTGCAGAAATTCGGCCTTTTCGTGAAGCTTGATGAAACCGCCGCCGACGGGCTGATCCCCATCCGCGAGGTGGGGCGCGAGTTCTTTTACTATGACGCCGACAATCAGACCCTGACCGGATCGGACACTGGGTTGACCATCGGCCTTGGCGCCCGCGTCACCGTCCGTCTGGCCGAGGCGATCCCGGTGACAGGGGGCCTGACCCTGCAACTGGTCGAGATCGAGGGCGGCGCCCTGCCGGGGCCGAAAAAGGGCAAGGGCGGGCGCTATGCTCCGCGCAAGCCCGTGCGCGCGGCCATCGCCAAGCGCAAGGTCATCCGCAAGCGGCGCTGATGCCACGGCACCCGCCCGCCGATCGGGGGGCGGGGTGCTTTCCCCTTTGGGGTGTTCCCGCTAAACTGAGGCCAGAGCAGTTTCAGAACACCCGCAACAGGGGCCTATCATGCGTATTTCCAGAACCATTCTTCCCCTCCTCGTCGTCGCATCGCTGGCGGGCTGCATCGGCGGCGGCTCCGAGGTTTCGCAATCAGGGAGCAGCCCGACCGTGATCAAATACGGCCGCGATCAGAACCCCGACCCCGCCAAGGTGGCCGGATTGAACTCCTGGATTGCGGCCTTCCGGCCGCGGGCTCTGGCTTCGGGCGTGTCGCCCGCGACCTATGACGCGGCTTTCCGCGATGTGGTCTATAACCCGGTGGTCATCGAACGGTCGAACAATCAGGCCGAATTCACCAAGTCGCTGTGGGAATATCTGGAAACTGCGGTTTCGGAAAAACGCGTGGCCAATGGCCGGGCGATGCTGGCGCGTCATGCCGCCACCCTGGCCCAGATCGAGGCGACCTATGGGGTGGACAAAGAGGTTGTCGTTGCCGTCTGGGGCATGGAAAGCAGCTTTGGCGAAAAGCGGGGCGACCTGCCGCTGATCGAGGCGCTGGCCACGGTATCCTATGACGGGCGGCGTGCGGAATTCTTCCAGGGCCAGCTGATCGCCGCGCTGAAAATCCTTGAAGCGGGCGATACCGACGCCCGCCACATGTTCGGCAGCTGGGCGGGGGCGATGGGGCATACCCAGTTCATCCCCACGTCCTACCTTGCCTATGCCGTTGATTTCACGGGCGATGGGCGGCGCGATATCTGGTCGGACGATCCGACGGATGCGCTGGCCTCAACGGCGGCCTATCTGGCGAAATCGGGCTGGCAGCTCGGGCAGCCCTGGGGCATGGAGGTCACTCTGCCCGCAGGCTTTGGCGCCGAGGTTTCGGGCAAGACGGCCAAGCGGTCGGGCGCGGAATGGCGGGCCATGGGCATCCGCCGCGCAGATGGCGGCCCGGTGCCGGATGGCCCGGCTGCGCTGCTGCTGCCTTCGGGCGTGAAGGGCGCGGCCTTCCTGATCTACCGCAATTTCCATGCGATCGAGCGCTATAATCAGGCCGATTCCTATGTGATCGGCGTGGGGCATCTGTCCGACCGGCTGAAGGGCGGCGGCCCGCTGCGGACCCCCTGGCCCGCAGGCGATGCGACGCTGCGCCTGTCAGAGCGGATGGAGCTGCAGGAACGCCTGACCGCGCTCGGCTATGACACCGGCGGCACCGATGGCAATGTCGGACCCAAGACCTATGCGGCGGTCAAGGCTTTCCAGGCGTCGCGCGGGCTGGTGCCTGATGGCTATCCCGACCGTGATCTTCTGGACCTGCTCCGCCGCAGCTGAGGCCGCCGACCTTGGCGGCCCCGGCGGTCAGCGGTGCCGCCAAGCCTGAAGGATATAGGTCGCCGTCATCAGATCGAGATGCGCCCCCCCGCCGTTCTTGGCGATGGTGATTTCATCGGCGGTGCGGCGGCGATAATGGCCTGCGGGCAGGTCGTAGAAATCGGCCTGAATATCGGATTCCGAGATCACGCCGCGGGCGATCGGGTCCTGCAATTCACCGATATGGGCAATGGTGGTGGCGCGGCTGTCCACGAACAGCGTGGCGCGGGTCAGCGCCTCGTCATCCACCTCGCGCATGTCGGGGCGGTATGCGCCGATCAGATCCAGATGCTGGCCGGGTTGCAGCCATTCTCCGCGGATCAGCGGCGCCGTCGCCATGGTGCTGGTGCAGATGATATCGGCCTCGGCCACCGCCTGCGGCAGGTCCGTGGCCAGGCTGACGCCGAGATCGCGCACCATCGCCTCGGCCGTGGCGGGGCTGCGGTTCCAGACGGTGAATTCGGCCTGCGGAAAGATCGCCCGATAGGCCTGCACCATCGACCGGGCCACCGTACCCGCCCCGACAAGCAGGATCTTGCGGCTGTCGGGCCGCGCCAGATGGCGGGCCGAAAGCAGACTGTCGCCCGCGGTCTTCCATTTGGTCACCAGATGGAAATCGACCACGGCCTCCAGCTCGCCCGTCAGGTCGGAATAAAGCGTGACGGCGCCATTGATCGTGGGCAGGCCAGCTGCGGCATTGCCGGGGTGAACCGTCGCGCATTTCACCAGACTGCCCAACCCGTCGATCCAGGCGCAGCGGTTCAGCAGCGTGTCCTTGCCACGGTAAAGAATGCTGTCGGCAATATCGGCGCGGGGCAGGCGGTGGCCAGCGGTCAGCGCATCGCAGTGGGTCAGCCAATCCAGGTGGCGCTCGGCCTCGGGTCCAATTATCTCAACGGTCATAGGCCGGCTTCCTTTTCGGTCAGTAATCCTTCGGCGACAAGGCGATGCGCCCAGCCCTGCCAGCCGTCAAACCGGTGGCAGCGCCAGCCCCGTGCAAGGGCGGCGGCAATATTGTCTTCGCGGTCATCGGTAAACAGCAGCCGGTCGGGCGGCAGGTCGCAATCCTCTTCCAGCATCTCGAAGATGCGCGGGTCGGGCTTGGTCACCCCCATATGCCCCGACACATAGGCCCGGTCGAATTCCGACAGGAAATCATACTGCGTCTTGGCATAGGCAAAGCTGTGGATGCCGAAATTCGTCAGCGCAAAGACCGGCACCCCCCGCAGCCGCAGTGCCCGCAAAAGCGCGATCGACCCCTCGATCCGGGGCGAGGCCATGTCGATCCAGTTGTCGTGCCACATGCGGATTTCATCGGCCCAGTCGGGGTAGATGTCGGCCCATTCGTAGATGGTTTCCTTGAAAGGCGCGCCTGCATCGATCAGGTCGTTCATGCGGTGCAGGTCAACCTCGGCGAACATCGCCTCGCGGTTGGCGCGGCCGATCTGCCAGTCATAGAAGCGTTCGGGGTTCCATTCGATCAGCACATTGCCGATGTCGAAGATCACCGCGTCGATGGTCATTGCCGCCTCCTGAGCATGGTTTCACGCCACAACACATAAAGCCCCGCGCCGCAGATCAGCGCAATGCCGATCCAGGCGGTCAGGTCCGGCCACTGGCCGAAGAAGGCAACCCCCCAGAGGATCGCAAAGGGCATGGCCGCATATTCGAAGGGGGCTACCAGCGCGGCCTCGCACAGACGATAGGCCTGGCTGACCAGAAGGCCACCCACCGTCACCGCAAGGCCCGTCGCGAGGAAATAGGGCCAATCCGACACCGGCGGCCAGATCCAGGCGCGGAACAGGAAGGCGAGCGAGGCATTCTCGGACCCTGCCAGATGTCCGTCGCCCACCGTCAGGCCAAAAACGGTGCTGACGCAGATGAACCCGCATTGGACGTAGAAATTCAGCGTGGCCGCACTTTCGGTCGCGCGCATCCGCCGCGTCATCATATGGGTCGCGGCATAGGTGAAGGCCGACAGGAACACGAGAACGGCCGCCGGTTGCAGCGCCCCGCTGCCCGGCCGCATCATCACAAGGACGCCCAGCATCCCCACCGCGACGGCAGCCCATCGGCGCGGCCCGACGCTTTCGCCCAGCACCACCACCGACATCATCGTCACCACAAGCGGCGAGACGAAGGCAATCGCCACCGCATCGGCTAGCGGCAGCGCGGCGAGGCCCAGGAAATAGGTGATGTTCGACAGCATCACAAAACTGACCCGCAAGAGATGCCCGCGCCCCCGCGTTGTCCGCAGCCCGCCGAAGCCGCCCGTCATCGCCATGAAGCCCAGCAGGATGAGCAGGCTGATCGTTGACCGCGTCAGGATCACCTGGTGCAGCGCATAGGCGCCGGACAGGGATTTGATCGCCAAATCATTGATGGAAAAGACCGCGCTGCCCGTCAGGGCGGCCATCATGCCTAAAAGCGTGGTACGAGAGGCGGAGTCGGCAGTCATGCCCCCTGTATGGCGTCACGGGCAGGGCGCGTCTGGCCTGCCCGCGACATCAGCGTGTCTTTGCCGCACGCACCAGCCGTTCCAGCGTCTCGAGAAAGCGCGACCGGTCCGCCTTGGAAAACGGCCGTCCGCCGCCCTGACGGAAGGGATCGGCGCTGCGCAGATCCTGCATCAGGTCGCGGGTGGCCAACGCATTGCCGATATTGGCGGGGGTCAGTGCCTCGCCATTCGCCTTGATGACCTGCGCCCCCGCGGCCACGCATTTCGCGGCCAGCGGGATGTCATTCGTCACCACTACGTCCCGCGGCCCGGCCTGTTCGGCAATCCACTTGTCGGCCTCATCCGGACCTTCACTGACAAAGATGCTCTCGACCAGCGGATTGGCCGAAGGCCGGATGCCCCCGTTCGACACCAGCACCATGCGGATGCGGTGGCGCGTGGCCACCGTCTCCGCCTCGGCCTTCACCGGGCAGGCATCAGCGTCGATCAGAAGCCGCGCCTCAGTCATAAAGCGCCGCGGCGTGGAAGCCGATATGGTCTTCCATGAAGGTGCTGACGAAGAAGTAGCTGTGGTCATAGCCCTTCTGCATCCGCAGGATGCCACCCTGACGGCGGGCGGCCATGGCCTCGGCCAGCGCTTCGGGCTTCAGCAGGTCGATGAAATTGTCGGCCGACCCCTGATCGATCAGGATCGGGCCATCAAAGCCGCGCTTTTTCATCAGCAGGGTCGCGTCATGGGGCGCCCATTTCGTCTCGTCGGTGCCAAGATAGGCGGTGAACTGCTTGCGGCCCCAGTCGCTCGCGCTCGGGTTCGAGATCGGCGCGAAGGCCGAGACCGACCGGAAGCGGCCCGGAAAGCTCATGGCGATGGTCAGCGCGCCGTGGCCACCCATGGAATGACCGGTGATCGACTGGCGTTCTTCCGCAACCGGGAATGCGTTGAAGAGAATGCGCGGCAGCTCTTCGGTCACATAATCCCACATGCGGAAATGGGTAGACCAGGGCTTTTCGGTGGCGTTGACGTAAAAGCCCGCGCCCTGACCCAGATCATAGGCCTCATCGTTCGGGACATCGGCGCCACGCGGCGAGGTGTCGGGGAAAACCAGTGCCACGCCTGCTTCGGCCGCCCATTTCTGCGCGCCCGCCTTCACCATGGCGTTTTCATGGGTGCAGGTCAGGCCCGACAGATACCAGATCACCGGAACCGGGCCGCGCTCGGCCTCTTCGGGCAGGAAAAGGCCAAAGGTCATGTCGCAGCCGGTGGTGTCGGAGGCATGGGTATACACGCCCTGCACACCGCCGAAGCAACGGTTCTCGGATACAGTTTTCATCGGTCCTCCTCGGGCCTGTCCTCCGGCCCTGTCTGCTGGGACGGTCAAGCGCTGACCGCCGGAAAGGTTCGGGGTTACACTGCGCGGCCGGGGACGAAAGATCAGCAAAATTGATCAATCTGCCCCGCAGCATGGCCGCATATCGCGTCATCCCTGTCCCTTGCGGCCTTAGCGGCAATGGGTGGGTCTGTGCAATGGGCAGCCGTGTCTATGAAGGCTGTGCGGCCGAAAAACTGGGGCGGCCTGCGGAAATCCGCGTCCGGTTCAACCGCCCCCGATCAGCACGCCTGCGGCAAAGACCAGCGCCCCGCCCAGCACCACCTGAAGGGCCGCCCGCAGGAAGGGCGTTTCCATGTAACGGTTCTGGATCCAGGCAATCGCCCAAAGTTCGACGAAGACGACAAAGATCGCGATGCCCGTCGCTGTCCAGAAGTTCGGGATCAGATAGGGCAGGGCGTGGCCCAGCCCCCCCAATGCCGTCATCACCCCCGAGGCAAGGCCGCGCTTCCACGGGCTGCCGCGCCCGGACAGTACGCCGTCATCATGAGCCGCTTCGGTGAAGCCCATCGAAATCCCCGCCCCGACCGAGGCCGCCGCCCCGACGAGGAAGGTTGTCCAGGTATCCTGCGTGGCAAAGGCCGTGGCAAAGATCGGCGCCAGGGTTGAAACCGACCCGTCCATCAGCCCCGCCAGGCCGGGCTGAACCCAGGTCAGAATGAATTGCCGATGGGCGCCCAGATCCTCTTCGCTGCGCGTATCTTCGGGCAGGTGGGCGCGTTCCAACCCTTCGGCTGCACGCTGGTGGCCGCCCTCGGCTGCCGCAAGATCCCCCAAAAGCCTGCGGGTCGCCGCATCCTGCGATGCTTGCGCCGCCCGCAGATAGAACGCTTCGGCCTGCTTCTCCATCGCGGCGGCTTCGGCGCGGATCGTGGGCAGGCTGAGATTTTCCATCAGCCAGACTGGCCGACGCGCGTAGAAACCTGCCACATGTTCCCGACGGATCAGGGGGATCACGTCGCCAAAGCGGGCGCGGTGCAGATCAATCAGGGCCTGACGGTGGCTGTCTTCCTCGGCGGCCATGCCTTCGAAAACGGCCGCTGTGGCGGGGTAATCGGCGCGCAAACGCTGGGCGTAGCTGCGATAGATCCGTGCGTCATCCTCTTCCGAGGAAATGGCCAGTGCGAGCACCTCTTGTTCGGTCAGATCGCCAAATCGGCGCCGGTTGGTCAGGGCGGAAAGCATGATGACCTCATTTAGAATGATTCCAATCTATGATCATCCAAGGCCGCTGCAAGCGGATAATTTGAACTGACTGGTTCAAAATTCTTGCATTCCGAACGCTTCGGTTTAGAAAAGTGAACTAATTAGTTCAGAATGGGATTGCCACATGCGTCGCCTCTTCCTCGTTTCCGCCCTGCTGCTGCCTATGGCTGCCGCGGCACAGGGCATCGTATTCGGCCTGCCGACACTGACCTACCCGGCCCCCGCCGATCCGGTCCCGGTGGGGCAGGCCTGTACCCAGCCAAACGCGCTTGCCACGGTCTGCACGGCGCCCGCAGGGTAAGCCGCCTTGCCCGTAGGGCGGCCGCTGGGCTAATCTGGCAACATGGTTCAGCAAGACGACAGCCGTGTCCGCCGGGGGCGCAAGTTCAATCAGGTGCTCGCAGGCGCCCGCACCGTATTTCTGGAACACGGTTTTGAAGGGGCTTCGGTTGACGATATCGCCCGCGTTGCAGGTGTCAGCAAGGCCACGCTTTACAGCTATTTCCCCGACAAGAAGCTGCTGTTCCTTGAGGTTGCGCGCGCCGAATGTGCCCGACAGGCGGAAGAGGCCGTGCAGCTGATTGATCAGTCCGCCCCTGCCGCCCAGGTTCTGACCGAGGCCGCCCGGCGGATCGTGGCCTTTCTGCTTTCGGATTTTTCGCGCCGGGTCTTTCGCATCTGTGTGGCCGAAAGCGACCGTTTCCCGGAACTTGGGCACCAATTCTACCACTCCGGCCCGCAGATGGTGCGGGAACGGCTGGTAGAATTCCTGCAAAAGGCGGTGGCGCGCGGCGAATTGCAGATCGACGATCTGGATTTTGCCGCCGATCAATTCGCCACGCTGTGCAAGGCGACCCTGCACGAACAGGCGATGTTCGGCGTTTGCACCTGCGCACCGCCCCCCGCAGCCGAAAAAGTGGTGCAGGGCGCGGTCGAAATGTTCCTGGCCCGCTACGGGACCGGGCGGATCATGACAGATCGCGCGCCAGAAGCTGCCCACCCGGACCGGGTTTGACCTCGAACCGGCTCGAGATCTTGCGGACCAGATCCGACAGTTTGGCGCTGCCATAGGTGCGCGTGTCGAAATCGGGGTTGGCCTGGGTGATATACTGGCCGATCTGGCCCAGCGAATACCATTCGCCTTCCGGGTCGATCGCGCGCATGGCCGCAACGATCAGCGGAATGGCCTTTTGCGGCGGCTCTTTCTCGCGGCGCGAGGCGGGTTTGGCCTCGCTCGGCTGGCCGGGGCGGGCAGGGGTACCGGGGGCCTCTTCCGGTTCGTCGGCCGAGAGGTTCTCGACATAGATGAAACGTTTGCAGGCCATGCGGAAGGCCTCGGGCGTCTTCTTTTCGCCGATGCCATAGACATCAAGCCCCTGTTCGCGGATGCGCGCGGCCAGCCGGGTGAAATCGCTGTCCGAACTGACCAGCACGAAGCCGTCAAACAGGCCCGAATGCAGGAAATCCATCGCGGCGATCACCAGCCCGATATCCGAGGCATTCTTGCCCTTGGTATTGGAAAACTGCTGATCCGCCACCATGCCAAGCGCCGCGACCTTCTTGGCCCAGCCACCCAGCCGCTGTGCCGACCAGTCGCCGTAAATGCGCCGGACCGAGGCTTCGCCCAGACTGGCGATTTCTTCAAAAATCGCCTCGGCATAGCCCGAAGGCACGTTGTCGGCGTCGATCAGCACGCAAAGGCGGGGGGCACGGGGATCGGGCATGAGGCACCTCTTGTTCTTGTTGTTCCCATTGTCACAGGTTCGCGCTGACATGGAAAGGAGTTTTGCCCAAACGCGGCCCATTTCGTCGGGTTTGGGCAGGACCGGGGGCGGCCGGGCCGTTAGGCACGAAGGGGCGCAACGGGAAGGACAGTCCATGACAGGGCAGGCCATGACAGAACGGCAAAGCTCGCTGGCAGGGGTCGGTTTCATGCTGGGGGCCATGGCGGTGCTGCCCTTTCTGGATGTCGTCGCCAAGACGCTGGGCAATCAGGCGGTGCCGGTGTTGCAGATCGTCTGGGCGCGCATGGCGATGGGCACGGTGATGACGGTGCCGCTGGCCTGGCATGCGGCGGGGCCGCGCGGTCTGGTGCCGGAACGGATCGGGCTGCACGGGCTGCGCGCCATGCTGCTGATCCTGGCCACTTTCTGCTTCTTCTTCGCGCTGCGCTTTCTGCCCATTGCCGATGCGCTGGCGGTGTTCTTCGTGCAGCCGCTGCTGGTGACGGCATTGTCGCCACTGGTGCTAAAGGAACGGGTCGGCCCGCGCCGCTGGGCAGCGGTGGGCATCGGTTTTCTGGGGACGATGATCATCATCCGGCCCGGTTTGCAGGCTTTCAACCCCGGCACGATGCTGGCCTTGGGGGCAGGGACCTGCCTTGCGCTTTACTTCCTGCTGACCCGCCGCATTGCGGGGCGCGACCCCGCGATGGTCACCACCTTCCGCACAAGCCTTCTGGGAACCGTGCTGGTCAGCGCCGTGGTCTGGCTGGTCTGGGTGCCGCCCACACCGCTGCAATGGGCGCTGTTTCTGGCGCTGGGGTTCATCTCCACGCTGGGGCACGGGTTGATCGTCATGGCCTATGACCGCGCCGAGGCAAGCCTTCTGGCCCCGCTGGCCTATACCGAAATGATCATGGCGGTGATCGTGGGCTGGTGGTTCTTCGGGGATTTCCCCGATCTCTGGACCTTTGTGGGCGTGGCGGTGCTGATTTCCTGCGCGATCTACATTTCAGCGCGGGAGCGGCGGTAAGGAAAATCCCTGACTATGGTCAGAGACTTTGGTCAGGCAATCAGGGGCTGGGCTGTTGCGCCACTGGCGCGCAGGGCATCGGCAGGGGCAATCCCGAGCAAGAGCCCCCGCGCACCGGCATTGATCCAAATCCGGTCAAAGCCGCAGGCGCTGGCCTCGATCGCGGTCGGCACGCGCTTTTTCTGGCCGAAGGGGGAAATCCCGCCCACCTTGTAGCCGGTCTGTCGTTCGGCTTTGGCGGGGGGCATCATCGCGGCGGATTTGGCCCCGAAGGCTGCGGCCACCTTCTTCATCGACAGCTGCCGATCCGAAGGGATGACACAACATGCAGGCTTACCATCCACCTCAACCATCAAGCACTTGAGGGTGCGACCCGGATCAAGCCCCAGCGCCGCAGCGGCGGCCAGGCCCACGGCATCGGCATTCGGGTCATAGTCATAGGGGTGCAGCGTGACCTGCACGCCCAGCGTTTCAAGGGCTTTCAGCCCCGGTGTCGATGCCATCTTGTCTGTCCGATCCTGCCGCAGGGTGGCGGCCAGCATAGCCGCCGGCGCAGCGTCTTCAACCGGGTTCGGCGCGGATTTCCATTTCTCTGACGTTGGTCAGATAAGCCCTGGACGCAAAGGAAAACCCCCACTCGCGGGCTGCGGATGGGGGCTGTGTGCGGTCCTGCGAGGGCCGTCAGTACACGACGACGGCGCGGATGGATTTTCCGTCGTGCATGAGGTCGAAGGCCTCGTTGATGCGGTCGAGGGGGAGGGTATGGGTGATCATGCTGTCGATCTCGACCTTGCCGTCCATGTACCAGTCGACGATCTT